>NZ_PTJD01000003.1 GCF_002934625.1 Kineococcus xinjiangensis
CATCCACCGGTGCTCGCCGGCGGCGACCCGCAGCCGCACCTCGGCCCGCACCGGCTCCGCACCGCCTGCTTCCAGGCACTGGGAGAAGCGGGCGTGGGCTTCCAGCACGTCCTCGGGGTGCAGCAGGTCCAGGAAGTCGGTGCCCCGCAGGGCTTGCGCGTCGGTTCCCCACGCGGTGGAGGCGGAGGGGCTGACGTAGGACAGCGTCCCGTCGGGGCGGATCGTGGCCAGGACCTCGTGGGAGTCCTGCACGAGGGCGCGGAACCACGCCTCCGCGGAGCGCAGCTCGGTCAGCGCCGTGCCCAGCTCGGCCAGCGCGGCGAGGCGCTGGTCCGCGGTGCGGGCGACGTGCAGCAGCGCCTGCAGGCCCGTCGCGGCGGTGAGCGCCGTGAGGACGTGCGCCGTGGCCACCGGCAGCGGCGAGTGCAGCACTCCGCTCTCCAGGAGAGCCGCCTGCACCACCAGGAGCACCCCGGTGGTGACGGCGACGGGTCGCCACGTGCGTCCGCTGGACCAGCCGATGTGGACCGCGCCGGTGATGACCGCCGACAGCGGCAGCAGGAACCCGGTGCCGACCGCGGCGTTGACCACTGCGGTCAGCGACAACGAGACGGCGACGCGCAGGGTGTGGCGCCGGTCCATCCCTGGCCCGCCCAGCCAGCGGTGGTAGCGGCTCTGCGACCCCACCCCCAGCAGCGCGCAGGCGAGGACGAACACCCACAGCGGCAGGACCATCAGCCCGTGCTGCGCCAGCAGCCATCCGAGGGGCAGCACGAGGACCGCTGTCAGGGCGCCCGCCACCACGGGATGCGCTCCCGTCGCCCGGGTGCTCGTGGTCGCGGGACGGGGCGTCGTCGGTCCCGCTCCAGCGCCCACTCGGTCCCCTCCCCGGTCCGGGGCGGACCCCGCCCCACCTGGAGCCATCGGCGACCGGGCCCGCGCACTTGACCGGCGCTGCCCCGTCCGAGTGACCCCCGTCGACGTGTGCACTCACGGGTGGTCCCGGACGCTGGGTGAGTCCTCGTCAGCAACGGCTGGTCGCTGCGGACGAGGGCTCGGTGCGCGCCGCAAGGTCCTCGTGCTGCGCCAGAGGACCGCCCCTCACGACCGCTCGGAGCGCTTCCCCGATCCGCAGGACCGGCCCTAGCCGTCCGCCCGCTCCGGTGCCACCGCCGACTCCCGCGCGAGGCGCTGCAGCAGCAGCCGGTCCGGCTTGCCCGGCCCCCGCAGCGGCAGCTCCCGCAGCAGCACGAGCTGACGGGGGGCGGCGTGCGCGGCGAGGCGGGCGGTGACGAAGGCCCGAAGCTGCGCGAGGTCCACGCCGCCCGCGGCCTCCCGCGCCACCACGGCGGCGACGAGGCGCTGGCCCCACCGCTCGTCCTCGACGCCGACGACCGCGGCCTCGGCCACGGCGGGGTGCTGCACGAGCACGCCCTCCACCAGCGCCGGCGCAACCTTCAGGCCGCCGGTGGTGACCAGGTCGTCGAGGCGGCCGAGGACCTCCAGTCGCGGGCGCTGGCCGGATCCGCCCGGGCCGGCGCGCAGGACGCCCGCGTCGTCGGTGCGGAAGCGGCGCCGCCCCGCCGGGTCGCGGTCGAAGGCGGGCGCGTCCGGGCGTGCGCGGTAGCCGCGGGCCACGACGTCCCCGGACAGCAGCACCCGCGACGTCGCGGGCTCCACGTCGGCGTGCACCCCGTCGAGGGGGAGGCCGTCGTAGACGCAGCCGCCGCAGGTCTCGCTGGAGCCGTAGGTGGTGACGACGCGCACGCCCGCCGCGGCGGCGCGTTCCAGCAGGGCGGGCGGGGTGGCGGCGGCGCCGACGAGGACGGCGTCGAAGGAGGCGAGGGCCGCGGTGGCCTCCGCGCCGGCGTCGAGGAGCCGCAGGAGCTGGGTGGGCACGAGGGAGGTGCGGCGCAGCGCGCCGGTGCAGGCGGCCGCGGCGGCGGTGAACGCGGCGGGGGTGAACCCGCCGGCGAGGTCGACGACGACGGGTTCCGTCCCGGCCAGCAGCGAGCGCAGCAGCACCTGCAGGCCGGCGACGTGGTGCGCGGGCAGGGCGAGCAGCCACTGCTCCCCGCCCGGCGGGCCGGGGGCGCCGAGCCGGGTGCGGGTGGCGGTCGCGGAGGCCCGCAGCGCGGCGGCGCTGAGCAGCGCGCCCTTCGCGGTGCCGGTGGACCCGGAGGTGGAGACGACGACGGCCGTGGGGTCGTCCGGGTCGTCCTCGGCGGCCGCCAGGGGCTCCCCGGGCAGCAGGTCGGCGGGGGGCGGGGAGCCGGCCGGGTGGGGGAGGAGCGCCGGCCCGGTGCCGTCGAGGGCAGCGCGCAGCCGGGGCAGCGCTGCGAGCACGGCCGCCCCGGTGGGCAGGGGGAGCGGCTGCAGGAGCCGGGCGGCGCTCACGTCGTCACTCTCCCACCGTGCGCGCACCGATCGGGTGCTCGGCCCCACCCGATGGTCGGAGCCGGCGCATCCGATGGGCCGACGCCCTGCACGGCGCCTCTCCGTAGCGTTCACGACATGGACACAGCCGCCGGGGGACCCGTCTTCGCACCCCGCCCCGCTCCACCCGCACCTCCGGTGCCCGCCGCGCCCGTGCCCGCGGCGCGGGCGGTGCCGCTGAGCCAGCGCTCCCTGGCCCCCGACGTGGCCCGCGGGGCGATGCTGCTGCTGATCGCCCTGGCCAACGCCCACATCTACCTCGTCGGCCGCGCCGTCACGCCGACCGCCTACCCGGTCGCCGAGGCGGGCAGCGCCCTCGACCGCTGGGTGGCCTTCGCGCAGACGCTGCTCGTCGACGGCCGCGCCTACCCGATGTTCAGCCTCCTCTTCGGCTACGGCCTCGTGCAGCTCGCCCGCCGCCGGCAGCAGGCCGGGGGCGACCCGGCCTCGGTGCGCGGCCTCGTGCGCCGCCGCGGCGGCTGGATGATCCTCATCGGCGCCCTGCACGGGATCCTGCTGTGGTCCGGCGACATCATCGGCGCCTACGGCCTCGTCGCGGTGCTCTTCGCGGGCGTGCTCGTCGGGCACCGCCGCGGCCGCGCGGTCCTCGTCGTGGTGGGCGTGCTGCTGCTGGCGGGCTTCGCGTTCCTGCGCGGGCTGTTCCACCTGGAGACGACGGCCATGATGCCGTCGCTGGGGCAGGAGTCCGCGGGCTGGGCCGCACTGCTGCGGCTCGTGGAGTGGACCAGCGGCACCCTGCTGACCCCCCTGCTGATCACCGCGGCGGTGGCGCTGGGCGCCTGGGCCGCGAGCCGGGGCCTCCTCGACGAGCCGGCACGCCACCTGCCGCTGCTGCGGTGGGTCGCCGTCGCCGGGCTGGCCCTGGCGGTCGTCGGCGGCCTGCCCCTGGCGCTGGTCAGCGCGGGGACCTGGCAGGCGGAGGCGGGCTGGCAGCTCGGTCTGGCGATGACTGCGCACTCCGTCAGCGGCTACGCGGGTGCGTTCGGCTACGCGGCGGTGTTCGGGCTGCTGGCGGCGCGGGCGGCCGGTTCCCCCGGCCCGGTCCTGCGGGGGCTCGCGGTGGGCGGCCAGTGGTCGATGAGCAGCTACCTCGCGCAGTCCGTGGTGTTCTGCGCCGTGCTCGCGGCGTGGGGCGGTGGGCTGGGCACGTGGGTGGGCACGGCCGCCGCCTCGGGGATCGCGCTGCTGACGTGGGCGGGGCTGCTGGTGGCGGCCAACGTCCTGGCGGGCAGCGGGCGCCGGGGCCCCGCGGAGGCCCTGCTGCGCCGGCTGACGTACGGCCGCGCCTCCGGTGCTCAGGTCTCGGTGAACAGCGCCAGCGTCGAGCGGCCGAGCGGCCGGTCGGCGTAGACCAGGCGCACCGCGGCCGGGTCCGGGTTGCCCGCGTCCGGGCCGCGCCAGACGAGGTCCAGCCCCGCCCGCTCCGCCGCCCGCCGCGACCCCTCGTTGTGCTCCAGGAGGTAGGCGACGACCGGGATCCCCGGCTCCAGTGCGGTCGCGGCGTCGCGGGCGGCCGCGATGAGCTCCTGGGCGTAGCCGCGGCCCCACTGCCCGCGCGCGAGGCGGTAGTACAGGTTCCAGGCGGCGACGTTCCAGGCGGCGCCGAAGCGCAGGGTGCAGCCGCCGACGCCGAGCAGCGGACGGGGACCCTCACCCGCACGCGGGCGCAGCGCCCAGATGTCCAGCCCGTGGTGCTCCCAGCCCTGCACCGCCCGCCGCACCATCGCCTCCGTCTGCGCGCGCTCGGTGTGCCGGCCCGAGGGCAGGTGCTCCCAGACGGCGGGGTCGGCGTGCAGGGCGTGCAGTTCCTCGACGTCCCCGGCGCCGACGGCGGTGAGGAGGAGGCGCTCGGTGACGGTCTCGCGCAGGGCTGGCACCCGGGCAGTGTCGCGCAGCGCGGGGCCGGCGGTGAGCGGTCGGCGTCCTTGACGGGCTGCCGGGCCGGTTCCAGACTCGACGGGTGGCGTCGCTGCGTGCGCGCGACCTGCGTGCAGCCCTGGACGTGGTCACCGTCCTGGCCGGAGCGGAGCGGCCCGAGGACGTGGCCTCGGCGGTGGCGCCCGCGCTGACCGGCCTGCTGCACGCGGACGGTTTCCTCTACCACGACTCCGAGGTGGTCCGGCGGGGCGGCGAGGTCCTCCGCTGGCGGGTCGCCTCGGCGCTGCCGACGCCCCCGTTCCCGGGCCACGAGGACCTCATGTGCGAGCACCCGCTGGTGCGCCGCGCCGACGACGTGCTCCAGCGGGGCGCGTTGCGACTCAGCGACGTGGAGACCGCCTCGTCGTGGCGGTCCTCGCGGCTGTACGGGGAGGCCCTGCGGGCCGAGGGCGTCGACGACCAGGTGACGAGCGTCCTGGAGCGCTCCGGGGACCGCTGGCGGACGGTGACGTGCTACCGGGCCGGAACGCCCTTCACCGAGCGCGAGCGCGACCTGCTCGCCCTCCTCCGCCCGCAGTTGCGCGCCGGGCTGCGGCGACTGCTCCCGCCCGGCCGCCCCCGTCCGGGTACCGGTGCGGCGCCGGCCCTCCCCGCCGCGCCGGCCGGATCGGAGCTGACTGCGCGGGAGGACGAGGTGATGGCCCTGCTGGCCCGCGGGTGCACGTCCGGGCAGATCGGCCGCGCGGTGGGCTGCAGCGCCCGGACGGTGGAGAAGCACCTGGAGCACGTGTACGCCAAGCTCCGTGTCACGAACCGCGTGGAGGCGGTGCAGCGGTGGAGCCCGCGGGGCACGGGCGGGGCCGCGGCGCCCTGAGGGCGGCTCGTCCGGTGGAGCCCTCCGCTGGAGGTCGTACGTGGAAGTACGCATGGAGGCGGCCGGGCGCCGCTGCCTACCGTTGCACCGGCGGACGCGCGCCCCGCAGGGCGCTCGGCGACGGCGGCCCGTCCAGCAGCGCGGCGGCCGCCGGGGATCCGCCGACCGGTGCAGCGTCGCACCCGGGGGGTGGCGTCCATGTGGTGGTTCCACCCGCGGGGTTTCCCGGCGCCCGGCAGGGCGCCGAGGTTGCGTGCGGCGCTGCGCCGGTACCTGCCGCTGGAGGTCACGGCCACCTCCAGCGCGCTGCTGGCCGGGCTGGGCACCCTGTGGCTGACGGGAAGCCTGGCCGCCACCGCCGCAGTCGCCTCCTGGGCGGAGTCCCTGGGGTTCTACGCGCACGCACTGCTGCGGGCGGGCCGTTCCTCGCCAGCCGCACCGTGCCGGGGAGGCGCCCAGCGGTTCCGGGCACGCGCCGCGTCGGCCCGCGCGGTGGTCGTGGAGTTCGGGCCCGGGGAGGTGCTGGACACCGTCCTGCTGCGTCCCCTGCTGATCTGGCTGGCGGCGGTGGCGACGTCCTCCGCCGTGGTGGGACTCGTCCTGGGCAAGGTCCTCGCCGACGTGGTGTTCTACGGCATCGCCGCTTTCATGCGTGCGGTGGCGGTCGAACGCACTGCTGCCGATGCTCCCCGCGTCGCGCGGGGGACGGCGCCGCGGGTGGGGCCCGTCACGACGAACCCCACCCGCAGCGCGCTCACCGGTTCCGGACCCGCTCCGGTGCGAGCGGACCCGGGGTCCGGCTCACCTGCGGCAGGTGACGCCGACGCAGTCCGGCTGGACCTTGCTGCCGCTGGCGCGGTTGCCGCCGCCGTCGGTGCCACCGGGGGCGAAGATGCCGTGTCCGGCGCTGCTCCGGACCCGGTTGCCGCGCAGGGTGACGTCGCGCGCGTCGCCCTCGACCGAGGACGCGGCCACGCGGATGCCGGGGGGCGTGGGCGCTGCGCCCTCCCAGTCCCCGTACGGCCCGAACCCGCTGTGCGTGACCTTGTTGCCCTCGATGAGCACATCGTGCACGCTCTGCGCATCGTCCGCCACGAGGATCCCGCTCCAGCCGCTGTTGCGGATCCGGTTGTTGCGGATCTCGATGTCCTCCAGCCAGATGCCGTACAGCGTGATGCCGGTGAGGGCGCCCTGCACGGAGTTGCCCTCGACGGTGACCTTCCGGATGCTGTCACCGAGCGCGATGCCGCCGCTGCCGGTGAAGCGGTTGCCCGTCACCTGCGAGTCGCCACCCTCGTAGAGGTTGACTCCGCGGTCGGTGAAGACGTTGTTCCGGATGGTGATGCCGCCGCCCCGGCCACCCGCGGAGCCGAGGTGGTTCTTCTCGATCAGAGCGGCGCCGTGGTAGTCGAGGCCCACCCCGCCGTCGATGCGGGAGTTGCGGACGGTGAGTCCGCCGCTGTACCCGCTGGAGATCGCGTTCGGGGTCCCCAGGCCCTCCACGGTCAGCCGCTCGGTGAAGACGGCCTCGACCGCGTAGACGTACCCCTCGATCCGGCCGTTGCGGATGGTGACGTCGTCGGTGCGCGTGTAGTCGTCGCTGTAGTAGCCGACCGTGATGCCGGGGACGTTCCACTCCGCCGTCCCCCCGGCGTGGCGGAGCGTGTGCCCGTTCAGGTCGATGGTCGTGCCCGAGGTCTTCACGATCAGGCCCGGGCCGGTGCAGTTCAGGTCCCGCGTCAGCACGACCCGGCCCTGCACCTCCGAGCCGCACGTGACCTGCTTCGCCGCCGGACTGGCCGCGGTAGCGGCCGGAGCGGTGAGCAGGGCCAGCGGCAGCGTGACCGCTGCGGCGGCGATCTTGATGATGGTCCTCATGAGTTCCCCCCTCTGGTGCCTGGATCGGCGGGAGGATCCTGGCAGAGAGCCACCGCCCGGACGGGGGTTTCCGGCAAGGAGGAACTCGACGGCGACTCGGCCGGGGTGCCGGGCACGTCGGGCGCACCGGCCCCGGACGAGAAGCCCGGGCGCCCTCGCGCGATCGAGGCTTCAAGAAGGCCTTCACCGACCATGCCCGCCGCCTGGGGATCGACGTCGTGGTGATCCGCCGCCATCCGGGCAGCGCCGGGTTCACCGTGCCGCCCCGGCGCTGGGTCGTGGAGCGCTTCCTCGCCCGGATTCCCGCACGCTCCGCGCGGGAGGTGCCCCCAGCCGGGCACGCCGCCTGGCCCGCGACCACGAGCGCACGATCACCTCGGCGGTTTCGATGGTGCAGATCGCCCACTCACGAATGATGCTGCGACGACTCACCCGCACCCTCTGAGATCAGTCGTTCAGAACAGCTCGTCGAGGAGGTGGCTGCCGCTGTAGCCCCGGGGTGGCCACGAGGGCCGCGGCACGGAGGGAGCCCAGGGCAGGAAGAGGATCGTGAGGAGGGCGACGTCCAGCCACTCCGCGGCGTAGCGCCAGTAGTTGCGCGGCGTGTGCCGCAGGCGCCGGGTCACGAGCATCCACGGCACGCTGAGCGGCAGCAGCGCCAGCCACGCCAGGCACCCGCCGGCGGCTGGCGAGGCGACGACGCCCAGGTCGCGCAGTGGGTGCGGCAGGACCTGCAGGGCGTCTTCGAGGCCACCGCCGCCCGCTTCACCAAGGGCGAGCTGCCACCGCTGCCCTGAACCACGCGCCGGCCAGGAGTCCCCAGCGCCGCGCGCACATCGACGAGAACGGAAGATCATCCAGCCCTCGCCAAGATCCGCAGGACAGGCCCAGTCGCGCGGGCGACGTGCCCGGTCAACCCCGCGCCGCCGTCGAGCAGGCCGTGCGCGTCCGGTTCCGCGAGGGGGTGGCCGCTCGCGCGCTCCGGTCGAAGCCCACCCGTGCCGGCGGTGGTGACCGGGACCGGCTCAGCGGCCGGGCCCACGCGTCGGCCGCCCGCGGGTAACGACGAGGGGGCGTGCCCCGATGCCCTCCTCGCCGGGCGGAGCCGCTGCCCACCTCGACCGACGGACCGCCCGTGCCTCCTGTCCCACCCGCCCCGCTCCCACCCGTCCCGCTCCCGCCGGTCCTGCCGCTGGCACCCGGGACTGCCGCTCGCTGGCGCGACGCCCGCGCGCCGATCTGGGTGCGCTGGTGCATCCTCGCCCTCTGGATCGTCCAGCTCGTCGTGGGTCTCGAGGCCGACACCGCTCCCTGCACCCCGGAGGACCCGTCGTACTGCGGTCCGGACCCGATGTTCCCCGTGTGGTTCGTGCTGCTGCTGGGGACACCGGCGCTGCTGCCGCGCCGGCCCGTGGCCGGGTGCGTGCTCGGGGCCGCCGCCGCGGTCCTCGAGCTGCTCGCCCACCAGACCACCGAGCCCGCGGTCACCGCCGGGTTCGCGCTCGCCTGCGTCGCCGCCGCGCTGTGGCACCGGGGTGCGCGGGCTGCGCAGGCGCGCATCGCCACCGACGCCGCCGGAGGGATCCCCCTCACCGTGCCGCAGCTCGCGCGCGCTCCCTGGCGCCCCACGCGGGTGGGCGCAGCCGCCCTGCTCGCCGCCGCATCCGTGGCCGCTGCGGGCTGGTACGGGTACGAGGTCCACCGCGAGCAGGCGCACGTCGCGCGGGCCGTGGAGGTCCGCGCGACGGTGCTGGACGTCCGCGACGAGTTCACCGTCGTCGTGGAGGTGCGGGACACGGGGCAGCGCCTCGACCTGGAGGTCCTGGAGACCCTGCCGTACCGGGTGGGGCAGGAGGTGCCCCTGCTGGTCGACCCGGCCGACCCGGGGTGGGGGCGGCTGGTGGCGGAGCCGCACGATCCCACGATGTGGCTGGCCGCGGTCCTGGCGGCCCTCGGCGGGGCGGCCGCCCTGCTGTGGGAGGAGGCGTCCCGTCGTCGCGCCGTCGACCGCATCCGGGCGGGGGGCCGGCCCGGCCTGCGGGTGCGCGTGCTCGACGAGGGGGACCGCCTGCTCGTGCTGGCGGCCGACCCGCCGCCGGACGGGGCCGACGACCGGCCCGTGGCGGTGGTGCCGCTCGGGTGGGGTGCGCCACCGGCCGGGGACGGCGTCTCGGGCGGTCGGGGGTTCGACGGCGCCGAGGAGGAGCTGTTCGGGCGGTGGTGGCGCGGGGAGATCGACTTCCCCGACGACCCGGTCCTGGCCGACGACGAGGACGACGACGAGGAGCGGGACGCAGGTCCGGAGCCTGCGGTGCTGGCCGGATCGCTGCACGACGGCGGCTGGGTCGCCGTGGTCACAGCCTCCGGTGCCCTCGTCCCCGCGGGCAGGTTGCGGGCCCCCCGGGGGGAGGAGCGCGGTCCCCTGCGACCCGCGTCGGAGGACCGGCCGAGCGCGCCGGCGTCGCCGTCGTCGGAGGGGATGGAGCCGCCGGAGGGGATGGAGCCGCCGGAGGGGTTCGAGCCACCGGGGGAGCCGGTTCCCGCCGGCGTGCTGCGCGCGGAACCGGAACTGCCGCTGCTGGTCCGGCCGCGCGGGCCGCGACGCGTCCTGGGTGCGGTTCTGGTCGCGGTCGCCCTCGCGGGCGCGGCGGCGGTGGTCCTCCTCGTGCAGGACTGGTTCGTGGTGGCCGGTCTCCTCCTGATCCCGGCGCAGGTCCTGCGCGCCGGCGCGGTGCTGCTGGCGTCGGCGGTCCGGTTGCACCCCACCCACTTGGAGGTGCTGCACCTGGGGGAGGTCGAGCGGCTGCCCTGGGGACGGCTGCACGGGGCCCGCCGGGACGGCCGGCGGCTCCTGCTCGCCTGGGCGGGGCGCGAGGAGCCGGTTTCCGTAGGGCCCTTCCGCGGGGCGGAGGAGGCCACCCAGGTGGGGGCGGCCATGGCCGTGCTGCGGGAACGGGCGCTCACCCCGCAGGTGGCCCCGGGTGCGGTTCAGGCCACGTCGCGCGGCGCGGCCAGGTGGGCCTGGTGGGCGGTCTTCGCCGCCGTGGTCGTCGTGGCGGGGTTCCTCCGGTCCCCGGTGGCCGGGTGAGCGGCGATCGCGTGGCCCCCCTCGTGCAGGGCTGCGTCGGTCGGTGGGCGTTTGTGCCCCACACGTGCCCCGAGGTCATCGGCTCGGGAAGGTTTGGGGCGGGGGTGCGGATCGCGGGCGTCCGTGCTCAGCGGAGTGTCCGCGAGGCGCCGTGGAAGACCGGGGGAGGGGCCTCAGTGCTGCTGCTACGGGCGCGCAGCGGGCACGGCCGTAGGTAGGCGAGGATGGCGAGGCGGGCGTCCGAGGACTCGGTCGGCGAGGTGGACACATGAGTAGTTGCGACCAGGGTTGGCAGGACCTCGAGGAGAGTGGCTGGCGACCTCGCACCAGTGAGACGTGGACAGCCACCGTGGCCGCATTGCCGCCAAGGACGCCGGTGACAGGAATGGTGGTTGCCACTCTCCCGTTCGGTTGCTTCATCAGGATCGATGGTTTTCCGGACGCGATGGGTCTCGCCGAGATCGTTGGCATGCCCAGAGACTTCGAATTGCCGGCCAAGGGCACCCACCTGCGCTTCGAAGTCGCTGGACATCGTGATCACAACCACCAGGTCGCGCTCTACTTCCTGACGCACCCCCGGGTGCAAGGGGCCGAGGGCTGAGCGGAGAGCGTCCTCTTCGTCCCGAACGACGCGCGGTGGTGTCGCTGGGTCGCATTGGTGCAGCTGGTGGCACGTCGAGCGGTGGTGCGCGTCATCAAGCGGTGGGGTCGCTGCTGCACCGGCGTGGCACTCGCGGCTCGGGTCGGATCGACTTCCTAGCGGGAAGTGTCGCGGTCAAGTCCCTAACGTGGAGACGTGGCAGCGTGGCTGACGGAGATGACGCCTTCAGAGCGCGTGGAGCGGTACCTCCGCGAGTACGCCGTCAGGTCAGACGCCCCACGATCTGCCGACCTGGGGACACGCGATGGGGACGGGCAGAGCTTGCCGCGGGAGCTGGCCGCCGCGGTGCCGCTGGCCCATGCCTTCCACGACCGCTACGGAGGCTTGATGCTGCCGATCGCGGGCGGTCCCCTGTGGCCCGGCCTGCTCCTGGGGGTCTTCCGCGGGCGACCGATCTGGCAGACCTCGAGCGGCGAGGTGGTTTTCCGTGCGGCCGAGCATGACGAAGCTCAGTGCGCGTTCACCCTGTCCACCGAAGGCGTCTTCGCCGCGGCGTGGTCTCGGGAGTTCACCGCACTGCTGGACTCCTTCGCCATGCTGCTGGAGCACTGCGCCCTGTGGGCGGCCGTGCAGCGCTGGCACTACGCCTGGATCGACACAGCGGCTCCGGAGGCGGTGACGGGCTCCATGGTTGAGGACCTGGCCATCCAGCCACAGGCCTCCGGGCGCTTAGGGCGCTCCTGGCTGGGCGCTGACACCGCCGTCTTCGCCGCGCCGAACCTCACCGGACTGCAGGACGGACATCCGCAAGTCTGCGTCTTGGTCCGCGATCACACCCGTGTCGCCGATGTGCGGCGTCGCCTCCACGGCCTGGGCGAGAATCCCTCCTCGGCCGCCGAGCCCGGCTATCGACCAGTGCCGGCGCTCGCGCCCAACCCGGGTGGGCGCCGCCGCTGAGATGAGATCTCGGGTGGCCTGCCGGGGCGAACGGCTTGGGCCACGAGCCGGGGCCGTGAGCCGACGTCACGATGCGGCCGTCGGCGGCAGCGACGAGGACACGGCAGCCAGCCCCGCACCCAGACCGCCCCCTCCTCCAGGCCCTCCCCGGCTGAGTGGGCAAGCCCGTGCCACGAGTGCTGCCCGAGCGCGCCGGGCCTGGGTGAGTCGGAGGCTTCCTGCCGTGGCAGCACTGCGCCACCACTGCGCCAGCCTCCTGCTGGCCGCGGGGGAGTCCGTCGTAGCCGTGGCCGAGCGGCTGGGGCACGAGGACGCCTCCCTGGTGCTGAGCACCTACGGGCACCTCATGCCGGGGTCCGACGACCGCACCCGCCGGGCCGTGGATGCGGCCTGGGCTGGCAAGGATCGTCCTTCGCACGCTCCTTGCGGAGCGTGCCGACGCATGTCTACGACTGCTCCGGGGGCACATCCGCGACGATGACGCGGATCGACCGGCCGTGTCGGATCATCGTCAGCTCTGCGGGTCCATGAGGCTCGACCCGCCACGCGTCCGGCGAGTAGGGATCGCGCAACGCCTCCGTGATGTCCCTCAGCGCCTGCTGTGCGTCTGAACTGGGCGACACCGGCGGCATCAAGCCGGACGGGCAGCCTGGGATGCCGCAGTCCGAGTCGACGTCAGTCGCGCCGGAGCCCATGTCGTGCTCGAACTCGTAGTGGAAGCAGACGTAGTGCATCTGCTCGAAGATCTCGTAGTCCCGTGCCGGGGCACTCACGGGACGTGAGCACCGCCGGCAGACCTGCTCGTCCATCACGTCCGCAACGGTAGGCCAGCTCGAGTGCGGTGCTCGCCCACGAAGGGAGTCGGCGGGCTTGATGTGCCCCGGATGTGCCCCGGCCAGTCACCGCAGGCGCTCGACCTGTGACAACACCGGGCTCTCAGAAGTACCAGGGGAACTCCGACCAATCCGGTTCCCGCTTCTCGAGGAACGCGTCGCGCCCCTCGACGGCCTCGTCCGTCATGTACGCCAGGCGGGTGGCCTCCCCGGCGAACACCTGCTGCCCGACCATGCCGTCGTCCACGGCGTTGAACGCGAACTTCAGCATCCGCTGCGCGGTGGGCGACTTGCCGTTGATGGCCGCGGCCCACTCCAGCGCGGTGCGCTCCAGGTCGGCGTGGGGGACGACCTCGTTGACCATCCCCATCCGGTGGGCGTCGGCGGCGGAGTAGGGACGGCCGAGGAAGAAGATCTCGCGGGCGAACTTCTGCCCGACCTGCCGGGCCAGGTAGGCGGAGCCGTAGCCGGCGTCGAAGGAGCCCACGTCCGCGTCGGTCTGCTTGAAGCGGGCGTGCTCGGCGCTGGCGAGGGTGAGGTCGCAGACGACGTGGAGGCTGTGCCCGCCGCCCGCGGCCCAGCCGGGGACGACGGCGAGGACGACCTTGGGCATGAACCGGATGAGGCGCTGCACCTCGAGGATGTGCAGGCGCCCGCCCTCGGCCCTCGTGCGGGCGGTGTCGACGGTGTCGGCGGTGTCCCCGGCGGCGTACTGGTACCCGGAGCGGCCGCGGATGCGCTGGTCGCCGCCGGAGCAGAACGCCCAGCCCCCGTCGCGCGGGCTGGGGCCGTTCCCGGTCAGCAGCACGCAGCCCACGTCGGGGGAGCGGCGGGCGTGGTCCAGGGCCCGGAACAGCTCGTCGACCGTCTGCGGGCGGAAGGCGTTGCGCACCTCGGGGCGGTCGAAGGCGATGCGGACGGTGCCGCGCGCCGAGCCGTCGAGGGTGCAGCGGTGGTAGGTGATGTCCGTGACCCCGTCGGCCGCGGTGAACCCCGCCACCTCCGCCCAGGCGCTGGGGTCGAACGTCTCGCTCACTCCGTCGAGGGCAGGCACGTCCGCCGAGGGTAGAGGGTCGCGGCGGGCGGGTCGCGGCGGCAGCGCGGAGTAGCGTCGCGGCATGGGTCACACCGGGGGCAGTGGACGCTACGTCGAGGGCGAGCGCGTCTTCGGCCCGCCGTCGGGGGTGTTCGACGCCGACTGGGCGGCGGGCCTGGTGCTGGACCGGCTCGGTGCGGGCGCCGGCGACCGGGTGGAGATCGCCCGTGCCGCGCAGCTGGCGTGGTCGGCGCGGTGCGCCGGCCGGGACGCGCACGAGGCGCTGGCGGAGGCGGGTCTCGCTCCGGACCTGGGTCGGGCGGTGGTGGGTGCCGTCGACGACTTCACCGCCGCCTACGGGGCCGGGCCCGCCGCAGAGGGCCCCGGCCCCGCCGGGACCCCGCCCACCGGCTGACCGCTGCCATGGGGCGAGGATCGGGGCGTGACGCCCTCCTCGCCCGACGTCCGGCCGCCCGAGGTCGCCCTGAGCGACGTGCTGGAGCGCGCCGCGGTGGTCCGGCTCCCGCTGCGCACCCGCTTCCGCGGCGTCGCCGAGCGCGAGGCGGTGCTGCTGCGCGGCCCCGCGGGATGGGGGGAGTTCGCGCCGTTCCTGGAGTACGGCCCCACCGAGGCCGCCCGCTGGCTGGCCGCGGCGCTGGAGTCGGCCTGGACCGGCTCCCCGCCGGCGGTCCGCGACTGGGTCGAGGTCAACGCCACCGTGCCCGCCGTGCCCGCCGCGCAGGTGCGGCAGGTGCTGGCCCGCTACGACGGCTGCACGACGGTGAAGGTGAAGGTCGCCGAGCCGGGGCAGGGGCTCGCCGACGACGTCGACCGGGTGCGGGCGGTGCGGGAGGTGCTCGGCCCGGCGGGGCGGATCCGCGTCGACGCCAACGCCGCGTGGTCCCTGGACGAGGCGGAGCGTGCGCTGCGGGCGCTGGCGCCGGTGGGCCTGGAGTACGCCGAGCAGCCCTGCGCCGACCTCGCCGACCTGGCCCGGCTGCGGGTGCGGCTGGCCGCGGCCGGGGTGGACGTGCTGCTGGCCGCCGACGAGAGCATCCGCAAGGCGGAGGACCCCCTGCGGGTGGCGGCCGCCGGGGCCGCGGACGTCGTGGTGCTGAAGGTGGCGCCGCTGGGCGGGATCCGCCCGGCGCTGGCCGTGGCGCAGGCGTGCGGCCTGCCCGTCGTCGTCTCCAGCGCCCTGGACACCTCCGTGGGCATCGCCGCCGGGGTGGCGCTGGCCGCGGCCCTGCCGGAGCTGCCGTTCGCGTGCGGCCTGGGCACGGCGGCGCTGCTGGCCGCCGACGTGACGCCCCGCCCGTGGGTTCCGGTGGCGGGGCGCCTGCCCGTCGGGGCGGTGGAGGTGGACGGGGCGCTCCTCGCGGCGCACGCGGCCCCCGGCGAGCGCGCCGACTGGTGGCGGCGGCGGATCGCCGACTGCTGGGAGTTCCTCCCGCGGCGTTGAGCCCGCCGCGTCAGGCCTGCGGCGCGACGGCGGCGGGGCGCCGCGGGCGGCTGGGGATCGCCACCACCCCGTCGTCGAGGCTGCCCTCCTGGACCGCGGCCAGCACGTGCAGGACGTGCAGCGCGAACTCCGCCGACGTGCGGTGCGGTTCGCCGTCCAGGGCGGCGGCGAGGTCGGCCACCCCCAGGCCGCGGAACGGGTGCGGCGGCTCGGGGGTGGTGCGGGCGATGGCGGCCGGGAGCTCCCGCCACTCCCGCTCCCCGCGGCGGCGGATCCGGACCGGCTCGTCGAAGTAGTTCGGGTCCGGCACCGCGAGGGTCCCCTCCGTGCCGTACACCTCGATGTGGGGGAGTTCGGTGTCCCACACGTCGAACGAGTACATCGTCGTGGCCAGGGCACCGGAGGCGAACTGCAGGATCGCGGTGGAGTGGGTGTCGATCTCCACGTCCACCCGGTCGATCCGCTTGTCGGCGGCCGTGACGAGCAGCTGCTGCTCCGGGCGGCTGCTGGCGCTGACGACCCGCTCCACCGGGCCGAGCAGGTTCACCAGCGCCGCGACGTGGTACGGCCCCATGTCCAGCACGGGCCCGCCGCCGGCGCGGAACAGGAACGACGGCTCGGGGTGCCACGTCTCCGCCCGCGAGGAGCGCACGAACGACGTCGCGGCGAACGGGCGGCCGATGAGCCCGGAATCCACTGCGGTGCGGGCGGTCTGCCCCGCGGTGCCCAGGAACGTGTCCGGCGCCCCGCCCAGCAGGCGGCCCGTCTCCCGGGCGGTGGCGACGTTGCGCTCCGCGTCGGCGACGGTGGCGGCCAGCGGCTTCTCCACGTAGACGTGCTTGCCGGCGCGCAGGGCGGCGTCGGTGAGGGCCGCGTGCGCGCCGGGCGGGGTGATGTTCACGACGATCTCGATCTCCGGATCGGCGAGCAGGTCCTCCGCGGTGCCGATGCGGGGGATGTCCCACTCCGCGGCGGCGGCCCTGGCCCGGTCCTCGTCGAGGTCGGCGACCCGCAGCACCGGCAGGTGGGGCTGCGTCGACAGGCCGCGGGCGTAGGCGCGGAAGATGACGCCGGTGCCGAGGATGCCCACACCGCGCCGGGTGCGGGTGGTGCCGCCGGTCTCGGAACTCGTCGTGCCGCTGGTCGTCATGGGGGCTCCTCCGGTGGCGGTGGTTTCTCGGGGGTGGATCTCGGGTCGGGGTGTCCGGTGGGGTTCTCAGGGGCCGGCGAGCAGTTCCCGCACCCCCCGCGGGGACAGGGCCTGCTCGACGGCCGCGACGACGCCGCCGGCGAGCCCGGCGCCCTCGCCCAGCGGGCTGGTGGACAGGTGCAGGTTGCGGGTGGCCAGGGGCAGCGCGCGGGAGTAGACGACCTCGCGCACGCCGGCCAGCAGGTCGTCGCCGGCCTCGGCGAGGGGGCCGCCGAGCACGATCCGGCGCGGGTTGTACAGGTGCACCGCGGTGGCGAGGACCTCGCCCAGCGTCCGGGCGGCCTCCCGCGCGAGCCGGACCGCGTCGGGGTCGCAGGCGCGCAGCCGGGCGACGAGTGCCGCCACGCCCTGAGCGCCGCCCGTTCCGACCAGCCGTGCGGCGAGCGCCGCGGCGGAGGCCACCGCCTCGACGCATCCGGTGCTCCCGCAACGGCAGCGGACGTCGTCGGCGCCGGGGACGCGGACGTGGCCGATGTCGCCCGCTGCCCCGTCCGCGCCGCGGTGCAGGACGCCCTCGGCGGTGACCAGGCCGGCGCCGATGCCGGTCCCCACCTCGACGTGCAGCAGGGGGCTCTGCTCCGCGGGCAGGGCGCGCGCGGCTCCCAGTGCCCGGAGGTTGGCGTCGTTGTCCACGACGGGTCGCACGCCGAGCCGTTCGGCGAGGTCCGCGGCGACGGGGTGCCCGTCCCAGCCGGGCATGATCGGCGGGCGGACGGGAACTCCGCGGGAGACGTCGACGGGGGAGGGGAGCCCGGCGACCACCGCCCGCAGGGGCCCGCCGCCGGCCTCGCGCAGCAGGGCGCGGGCGTGCCCGGCGAGGGCGTCGAGGTGCTCGCGGGGCCCGGCCTCGACGGGCAGGGCGACCTCGGCGGTGGCGAGGCGGCGCTGCCCGAGGTCGGCGACGGCGAGGCCGCTGCGGGCGGTGCCGACGTCGAGGACGAGGACCGTGCCGGCGTCGCCGACCAGTTCCAGCCGCTCGGTGGGGCGCCCGCGTCCGCCGCGGGCCCCGGCGGGCTGCGGCGCGGGGCGCAGGGCGCCGCCGGCGAGGAGGGCCTGGACGTGGGTGGTGACGGTGGAGCGGGCCAGGCCGGTGGTGCGGGCGAGCTCGGCCCTGCTGGTGGCCGCCCCGCAGGCGACGAGGCGCAGCAGGGCGCTGCGCACCGCCTCCTCGTCGCTGCGCCCCGCGAGGGCGGGCGCGGTCAGCCGCAGCGGGCCGGGAGGGAGGGAGGCTGCGGGGGGCATCGCCTCCTCCTCTCCGGGTCGGTGACGGGCCGGCGCTTTTCGGTCGACAGGCAGCCTATTTTTGTCGCTTGTCAGACACAAGTGCCCGGCGTACGGTGCTCGGGCGGGACGGCGCACCGCGCCGGACACCCGCAGCCCACCCCGCAGGCCCAGGCGCAGGAGGTCCCGTGAGTCACCCCGGAAAGCTCTCGGTGCAGCTGTACAGCGTCCGAGAGCACTACGCGGCCGACCTCGGCGCCACCCTCGCCCGGCTCCGCGAGATCGGCTTCCGCCACGTCGAGCCCTTCGGCCTCGGCGCCCTCGACCCCGCCGACGCCCCTGCCGCTCTCCGGCGGGCGACGGACCTGCGCGCCGCCCTCGACGCCGAGGGACTCGCCGTCAGCGGCACCCACGCCGCCGTCCCCGCCGACGTCGACACCCTCCTCGCCGAGCTCGACGCGCTCGGGGCCACCACCGTCTTCGCCCCCACCCCGGGCATGGTCGCCGGGTTCGAGAACGAGGCCTTCGCTGCCGCCACCACGGTGGACGCCTTCGCCGACCGCATGCTCGAGGTCGCGGAAGCGCTGCGCGGCAACGGCATCGCGCTCGGGTACCACAACCACTGGTGGGAGTGGGCCGACCTCGGCGACGGCACCACCGGCTACGACCGGTTCTGGAACCGGGTCGGGGACGCCCTCGTCGCCGAACTCGACGTCTACTGGGCCACCGCCGCCGGGCAGGACCCCGCCCGGGTGCTGGGCATGCTCGGGGAGCGCGCCGTCTCCCTGCACCTCAAGGACGGGCCCGCGCGCCCCGACGAGCCGCAACTCCCCCTCGGGCAGGGCCGGGTCGACGTGGAGGCCGCGGTCGCCGCCACGCAGGCGCGCTGGCACGTCGCCGAGATCGACTCCACTGACCTCGACGAGTTCGAGCTCCTCGCGGGCAACGCCGCAGCCCTGCGCGAGCGGGGACTGTCCGACTTCTGACCCGCGCCCGCTCCCGCGGAGGGGTCAGCCGCGGGCCAGCTTGGAGACCAGCGGCGGCTGCAGCACCAGGCTGGTGCCCACGGCCGGGTTCAGGACCAGGGCCACCGGGGAGCGGAGCAGCAGGGTGGCGACCTCCCGGCCCGTGCGGCGCAGCACGGGGCCGTCCCAGCCCGCGGCCCGGACCTGATCGCTGCTCGTCCACGCCAGGGCGGCGGGGAAGCCCCGCACGTCCTGGATGCTGAAGTGGACCTCGTCCGCGACCTCCTCGGCGGCGCACAGCAGCGGCTCCACGCGCAGCACCGCGAGCAGCTCCTCGTCCACGGTGCCGCGTCCGCGCGCCGCCTCCAGGGCCGCCTCGGCGGGCGACGGTGCTCCCGGTGCGCTGGGTGGCGTGCTCACAGTGCTTCTCCTCCGTGCGCGTCGTGGTGCGCGTTGACCTCCCGCTGCGCGGCGCAGCCACCGCCCACCGTACGCGGCGGCGCACCGGGCCTCAGGAGGCCTTCCCGCCCGGCTCCCAGCCCGGCGGCACCGGCCGCACCAGGTTCGTGATCCGCGCCGTGCAGACGCGCCGGCCCTCCTCGTCGGTGATGACGATCTCGTGGCTGCACAGCGAGCGGCCCAGGCTCAGCGCGGTGGCCGTCCCCGTCACGATCCCGCTGCGGGCGCTGCGGTGGTGGGTGGCGTTGATGTCCGTGCCGACGGCCACGGCGTCCGGCCACACGTGCAGCATCGCCCCGACCGAGCCCATCGTCTCCGCCAGCACGCAGCTCGCCCCGCCGTGCAGCAGGCCCATCACCTGCGTGTTCGGCTCCACCGGCATCGTCGCCACCAGCCGCTCGGGACTGGCCTCCACGAACTCGATGCCCATCCGGAGGATGAAGTCCGACATCGCGAAGGGCAGGTCGAGGGGCCTCGCGGGGGTCCGGGTGGGGGCGTCGTCGCTCACTCCGGCACGATGCCACAGCCGCCGCGGCGCCCTCAGCGGGGGAGCCACCCCGGGGCGTCGGAACCGGCCCGGACCGGCCCGCGGCGCCAGAGCGGCGACCCCGGCGGGCGCACCAGCGTCACCGTGCCCCACGGGGAGCCGAGGTCCGCGAGGTAGGGCCCTGGGTCCGGCCCGGGGTCCGGCTCGGGGTCGGTCTCCGCGCGGGGCCGCTCCAGCAGCCAGCTCGCCGTCCGCGCCAGCGACAGCGCCCCCGTCCAGCCGCCGCCGTGCCGGGACCGCTCCGTGACCGCACGCAGCGCCGCCGCGGCCAGCAGGTGCCCCGTGCCGTGGTCCAGCGCCTGCGCGGGCAGCGCCCCGGGCGTGCCGTCCTCCGCTGCGCACACCGACGCGATGCCGCAGGCCGCCTGCACCACCGAGTCGAAGCCCCGCCGCAGCGCCCACGGCCCCGCCGCGCCCCACGCCGACAGCTCCAGCACCACCAGCCCGGGGTGCGCGCCGGTCAGGCTCGCGGCGTCCACCCCCAGCGCCGCCAGGGCACCGGGCCGGTACCCCAGCACCACGACGTCCGCCGCGCCCGCCAGCCGGTCGAACTCCGCCCGCTCGCCCGCGACGGCCAGGTCCAGCAGGGTGCTGCGCTTGCCCGGGCCGGTGTCCAGGAGGGCGGCGGGGTCCTCCGGCAGGCGGGGGCAGTCCACCCGCAGCACGTCCGCGCCGTAGGAGGCCAGCGTGCGCGTCGCCACCGGCCCGGCGATGACGCGCGTGAGGTCCAGCACCCGCAGGCCCGCCAGCCGCGCCGGCCGGGGCGGCGCGTCCCCCACCCGCCGCAGCGCCACCAGCGGCTGCGCGGTCAGGGCGGCGCCCTGCGGGGTCGCGCGCCACTGCGCCGGGGTCCGCACGGCCGCGGCCACGCCCCCCGCGGCGACCACGGCCTCCTCCAGCTCCGCCGCCGCCCACGACCGCGCGCCCGCCGCGACGTCGGTGCCGAGGACGCCCTCCGCGGCGACCCGGTGGTGCGGGTAGTTCGCGTGCAGGCGCACCCAGCCGTCGCGGCAGGCGGCGAAGCGGGAGGAGGGGTGGAACCCCGCACCGGCCGGCCGGCCGTCGAGGCGGACGTGGCGCTCGCTGCGGAAGGCGAGGCCCACGTGCGCGGCGTCCAGCGCCACCGCGGCCACGGGAGCGCCGGTGGCGGCGGCGCGCGCCTCCTCCGCGGCGAGGCGCTGCGCGGCGACGGTCGCGACGGCGAGGTCTCCCACGGGCAGCGGCGAGCGCAGGGCGCAGGACCCCGTGACGGCGACCCGCGCCGCGAGTTCCGGATCGCCCCCGAGCGCGGCCCACGCCTCGTCCAGCACGGCGCCCAGTCTGGCGCCCCAGCCCCAGCCCCTGCCCCAGCCCCTGCCCCGGCCCCGCCCCGGCCCCGCCCACCCCCGGAAAGGACCCTTTCCGTTGCCCGAGACCCCTCCTGGGCCCCGGAAAGGGTCCTTTCCGGGGGAGGGGCCCCTCCCGGGGCACGGAGAGGACCCTTTCCGGAGGTGGAGGGAGCGCGGGGGGCGCGACACTGGGGTGGTGAGGGGGGTCGGCAGGGTGCGGCAGGCGGCCGCGGTGGGGCTGCTGGCGCGGGCCTACGCGCGGCTGCTCGGCGCGCGGCACGAGCAGCACGGCGACCTGCACGTCTGCTGGGGCCTGCCCCGCTGGGCCTTCCCCCGCGGCGGCGTGACCTTCGGCGACACCTACCTCACCGGCTCCGCGCCCGTCGCCCGCTCGGCGCGCCGGCTGCGCCACGAGCGCGTCCACGTCGAGCAGTGGCGCCGCCACGGCTGCCTGTTCGCGCTGCTCTACGTGCTGGCGGGGCGGCGGGCGCAGCGCAACCGCTTCGAGGTGGAGGCCGGCCTCACCGACGGCGGCTACTCCCCGCACTGAGGCCACCCGCGCCGACGCCCCGCCCGGTCAGGGGCGAGACTCGGGACGTGAACCCCTCCACGGCGCTGGCCGCGGTCGTCGTCGACTCCCTGGTGCGCCTGGGCCTGCGCCACGTCGTCCTCTGCCCCGGCTCCCGCAGCGCCCCCCTCGCCTATGCGCTGGCCGCGGCGGAGGCGGCGGGGCGGCTGCACCTGCACGTGCGCATCGACGAGCGCAGCGCCGCGTTCTGCGCCCTGGGGCTGGCCAAGGCCCTGCCGGACGGGCTGGCGGCGGTCGTGACGACGAGCGGCACCGCCGTGGCGAACCTGCACCCGGCGGTGCTGGAGGCCCACCACGCCCGGGTGCCGCTGCTGGTGCTGACGGCCGACCGCCCGCACGAGGTCCGCGGCAGCGGCGCGAACCAGACGAGCGACCTGCAGGCGGCGCTGTTCGGCGCGGCGGTGCGGCTGGCCGTGGACGTGCCGGCGGCGGAGGAGCGCGCGGGGCAGGCGCCGGGGTGGCGCTCGGCGCTGAGCCGGCTGGTGGCGGCGGCTCGCGGCACCCGCGGCGGGGATCCGGGGCCGGTGCACGCGAACCTCGGCTTCCGGGAGCCGCTGACCCCGGACGGCGACCTGCGCCGGCCCGAGGACGTCGAGGGCACCGCGGGACTGACGGAGGTCGTGCCGGGGGCGGCGCCGGCCGCCGTGCCGCTGGAGCCCGGCCCGCGCACGGTCGTCGTGGCGGGCGACGGTGCGGGTGCGGCCGCGGGGCGGCTGGCGGCGGAGGCGGGCTGGCCGCTGCTGGCGGAGCCCTCCTCGGGGGCGCGCTGCGGTGCGGCGGTCGGTCCGTACCGGCTGCTGCTGGAGGAGGAGCGGCTGGGCCGGCGCATCGAGCGGGTGGTGGTGGTGGGCAGGCCGACGCTGTCGCGGCCGGTGTCGCGGCTGCTGGCGCGCGCGGACGTGGAGGTCGTGGTGGTGTCGCCGGGCGGGGCGTGGCCGGATGCGGGGTTCCGCGCCCGCCGGGTCCTGGCGGGGGTGGCCGCGCCGGCGCGCACCGGCGACGGCGGGTGGCTCGACGCCTGGGCGGGTGCGGGGCGGGCGGCGGCGGCCGCGGTGGACTCGGTGCTGGACGGCCTCGCGGTCGAGGGGGTGCTGACGGGGCCGCTGGTGGCGCGGGAGGTGGCCGCGGCCGCGCACGCGGGGCCCGGGGCGCTGGTGGTGGCGGCGAGCAACGCGGTGCGGGACCTGGACCTGGCGGGGGCGCCGGGCCCCGCGCCGGTGTTCGCGAGCCGGGGCCTGGCGGGCATCGACGGCACGGTGTCCACGGCGTCGGGGGTCGCGCTGGCCGCGCCCGCAGCGGCGGGGGGCGCGCCGACCCGGCTGCTGGTGGGGGACCTGGCGTTCCTGCACGACGTCAACGGCCTGCTCGTCGGCCCGGGGGAGGTGCGCCCGGACCTGCAGGTGGTGCTGGTCAACGACGACGGCGGCGGCATCTTCGAGTTGCTGGAGCACGCCGACGCCGTGGACCGGGCGGTGTTCGAGCGGGTGTTCGGCACCCCGCACGGTGCGGACGTGGCGGCGCTGTGCCGCGGCTACGGCGTGGCGCACCGGCTGGTGCCCGACCTGGCCGGCCTGCGCGCGGCGCTGGCGGCGCCGCCGGCGGGCACGAGCGTGGTGGAGGTCCGCCTCGACCGGGCCCGGGTGCGGCCGGTGCAGCAGCGCATCGCCGCGGCCGTGCGGGAGGCCGTGGCCTGAGGACCGTGGCCTGAGGACCGTGGTCTGGGGGCCGCCGGAGTCGCTGCGCGGGCCCCGGCGGTGGCCTGCCACCATCGGGGGGTGAGCAGCCCCGAGCCCGTCCGCGCCGACCTCGGCAAGCGCCCCGCCGAGGTCTCGGCCATGTTCGACGACGTCGCCGAGCGCTACGACCTCACCAACGACCTGCTCTCCCTCGGGCAGGACCGCCGCTGGCGCCGCGCCGTGGTCCGCGCCGTCGACGCCCGCCCCGGCGAGCACGTCCTCGACCTCGCCGCCGGCACGGGCACCTCCACCGAGCCGTTCGCCGACGCCGGCGTGCACGCCGTCCCCTGCGACTTCTCCCTCGGCATGCTCCGCGTCGGCAAGCGCCGCCGCCCCGACCTGCCCTTCACCGCCGGCGACGCCACCCGGCTGCCGTTCGCCGACGCCACGTTCGACGCCGTCACGATCTCCTTCGGCCTGCGCAACGTCGTCGACCCCGACGCCGCCCTGCGTGAGACGGCTCGCGTGACCAAGCCGGGCGGGCGCCTGGTCGTGTGCGAGTTCTCCACGCCCACCTGGCGGCCCTTCGCCACCGTCTACGGCGAGTACCTCGTGCGCGCACTGCCCGCCGTCGCCCGCCGCTTCAGCTCCCACCCCGACGCCTACGACTACCTCGCCGAGTCCATCCGCGCCTGGCCCGACCAGCCCGCGCTCGCCGCCCGCATCCAGGGCGCCGGCTGGTCCGACGTGGCGTGGCGCAACCTCTCCGGCGGCGTCGTCGCCCTGCACCGCGGCCGGATCCCCCGCCGGGGCTGAGGCCGCCGCCACGGGCGGGCTGCGGATGCCGTACCCCCGCCCTGTTGGCACCATCCCCGCCATGGGGGACGAGCCGGAGCTGGGGCGGGCGCTGGTCGAGGCGCTGATGCTGCACCCGCACGACGCGCTCCTCGTCATGCGCGCCGTCCGCGACGAGGACGGCCGGGTCGTCGACTTCACCTACGCGCTGACCAACGACACCGCGGAGCTCAACGCGGGACGGCCGCTCGCCGGGCGCTCGATGCTGGAGGCCTGGTCGCGGGAGGACAGCCCCTTCCTCGACGTCTTCACGGCCATGCTCGAGGACGGCGGCTGCCTGCTCAGCGAGTACGACGGCTCCGGCCCCACCTCCGACCCGGCGCTGCACGGGCGCACCTTCGCCGTCTACGCCCGTGCCGCCGGCCCCGACCTCGTCGTGGCCCAGTACCGCGACATCACCGGGCTGCGCCGCGCCGAGGCCCTGCTGCAGGAGCAGGCCACCCACGACGTCCTCACCGGCCTGCCCAACCGCAGGCTCTTCCTGGACCGCCTCGACGTGGCGATGGCCCGCCTCGAGCGGCACCCCGCCACGCTCGCCGTCCTGTACTGCGACCTCGACCACTTCAAGCAGGTCAACGACACCCTCGGCCACGGCGTCGGCGACCGGCTCCTGCAGCAGGTGGCCACCGCCCTGCGCGGGGCGCTGCGTCCCGCCGACACCCTCGCCCGCTTCGGCGGCGACGAGTTCGTCGTGCTGTGCGAGGACCTCGAGAGCACCGACGCTGCGCACGACCTGGCCGAACGGCTGCGCGCCGCCGTGCCCCCCGCGCTGCGCATCGAGGACCGCGACGTCCAGGTGGGCCTGTCGGTGGGGGTCAGCACCACCGACAGGCCGGCGCCCGTGGAGCGCGTGCTCAGCGAGGCGGACACCGCCCTCTACGCCGCCAAGCGCGCGGGCCGGCGCCGGGTGCACGTCTTCGGCGAGGAGATGCGCGCGGCCTCCCGGCGCCGCTACCACGTCGAGTCGGGCCTGTACGGGGCGCTGGAGCGCGAGGAGTTCCTGCTGCACTACCAGCCCAAGGTGCACATCACCTCCGGGCGGATCAGCGGCGTGGAGGCCCTGCTGCGCTGGCAGCACCCCGACGAGGGGCTGCTGCTGCCGGTGGAGTTCCTCGACGTGGTGGACGACGGCGGCCTCGTGCTGCCGGTGGGTGAGTGGGTGCTGCGCCGTGCCTGCGAGGAGGCCGCGCGGTGGGGGAGCGCGGCGGAGACCCCCCTGGTGCAGGTCAACCTCTCCGCCCGCCAGGTGACGTCCCCGCTGCTGGTCGAGCTGGTGCGCGACGTGCTGGCGGTCACGGGGCTGCCGCCGGCGCGCCTGGAGCTGGAGGTCACCGAGGGGCAGGTCCTCACGAACATGCGGGCCGCCGTCGCGGTGCTGCAGGACGTGCGCGACCTGGGTGTGGGGGTGGCGCTGGACGACTTCGGCAGCGGCTACTCCTCCCTCGCCTGGCTGCAGCGGCTGCCCGTGACCACGCTCAAGCTCGACCGGGCCTTCCTCAGCGACCTCACCACCGCCCCGGGCAGCGCCGCCATCATCCGCGCCGTCGTCGACCTCGGGCACGCGCTGGGGCTGCGCGTCGTGGGCGAGGGCGTGGAGAACGCCGGGCAGCTGGAGGCGCTGCGGGGCCTCGGGGTCGACGAGGCGCAGGGCTTCCACCTCGCCCACCCCATGCCCGCCGCCTCCCTGCGCCGGATGCTCTCGCCGCCCGCGTCGCGCTGACGGTCCCCGGCGGCACCCGTCCCCGGTTGCCGCCTCCTGGGGGCGGGGTCAGGGTGGTCGGGTCCAGCGCCCGGTCCGGGCGCACAGCATCCGGAGGTACCCGTGAAGCGCAGCGTCCTCGCGTCGATAGCCCTGGCGGGAGCAGGTGCGGGCGCCGGAGCCGCCGTCGCCCGGCGCTTCCGCGCCGGGGCGGAAGCCGGCGCCGGCGCGCTGCGCTGGCACGTCGTCACCGTGCTGCGCGCCCCCGAGGAGGTCCTCGTCGACGGCACGCCCCCGCAGCCGCTCGCCGATCTCGGCGACGCCGTGGAGGTGCGGGTGCAGCCCGCCCCCGGCGACCGCGGCACGGAGCTCGCCGTCCGGATGCGGCCGAGCGCGCCACCGCCGCGCGACGGGCAGGACCCCCGCCGCGTGCTGCGCACCGCGCTGCGCGAGTCGAAGCAACTGCTGGAGGCGGGCTCGGTGCTCCGCGTCGACCCCCGTCCCGCCGGGAGGCGGAAGGCCACACCCACGGGGGCCCTGCTCGACGCCGTCGTCCGCCGCGCACCGGGGGAGGGGGCGCTGTGAGGGCGCTGTGCTGGAACGGGGTCAACGACCTGCGCGTGGAGACCGTGCCGGACCCGCAGATCCTCAACGACCACGACGTCATCCTCAGGATCCGCCTCAGCACCGCCTGCGGCTCCGACCTGCACCTGGTCGGGGGCTACGTCCCCTTCGCGCGCTCCGGTGACGTCCTCGGGCACGAGTTCCTCGGCGAGGTCGTCGAGGTGGGCAGCGCCGTGCGCCGGCACCGGGTCGGCGACCGCGTCGTCGTGAACTCCTTCATCGCCTGCGGGAGCTGCTGGTACTGCACGCAGCAGGAGTACACCCTCTGCGACAACAGCAACCCCAACCCCGGCATCACCGAGACGACCTGGGGACAGTCGATCGGCGGCTGCTTCGGGTACACCCACGCCACCGGCGGCTTCGCCGGCAGCCACGCCGAGTACGTCCGGGTGCCCTTCGCCGACGTCGGCGCCTTCCCCGTCCCCGAGGGCCTCTCCGACACCGCCGCGCTGTTCGCCTCCGACGCGGCCCCCACCGGCTGGATGGGCGCGGAGCTGGGCGGCGTGCGGCCCGGTGACGTGGTGGCCGTCTGGGGCGCCGGCGGCGTGGGCCAGATGGCCGCGCGCGCCGCGATCCTCCTCGGCGCGGAACGCGTGGTCGTCATCGACCGGCTGCCGGAGCGCCTCGGGCAGGCCCGTGACCGCATCGGCGCCGACGTGCTCGACTACACCGCCACCGACGTGGTGGGGGAGCTGCGCGAGCTCAGCGGCGGGCGCGGTCCCGACGTCTGCATCGAGGCCGTCGGCATGGAGGCCCACACCCCGGGCCTGCAGCACGCCTACGACAAGGTCAAGCAGCAGCTGTTCCTGCAGACCGACCGCCCCTCGGCCGTGCGGGAGGCGGTGATGGCCTGCCGCAAGGGCGGCAGCGTGTTCGTCCTCGGGGTCTTCGCCGCGCTGGTCGACAAGTTCCCCCTCGGGGCCGTGATGAACAAGGGCCTCACCCTGCGCGGTGCGCAGCAGCACGGGCAGCGCTGGACGCCGATGCTGCTGGAGCGGATCGCGGCGGGGGAGCTGCCGACCGAGCACCTGGCCACCCACGTCATGCCGCTGGAGCAGGCGCCGGAGGGTTTCCGCCTCTTCAAGGAGAAGGAGGACGGCTGCGTGCGGGCCGTGTTCGACCCCTCCCGCTAGGAGTGGACCCGGCCGGGGCGGGGGGCCGAGTGGCCCTCCTCACCCCTCGTCCCGCCGCGCCGGGTCCGTGGGAGTCCTAGACTCGCTCGTGAAGGAATTCACGAACTGCCCGCGGACGGGCGCCCGGACGGAGGACGTCGTGCAGGCTGCAGCGCCGGCGGAGCTGCTGGACGCGGGAACCCGCGCCGACGCGCACGGCGGGCGCGACGCGGACGTCGTCGTCGTGGGCGCCGGCCCGGCCGGCAGCGCCTTCGCCGCCCACCTGGCCGCCACCGGCCGACGCGTCGTGGTCTGCGAGAAGACCGCCTTCCCCCGCGAGAAGGTCTGCGGTGACGGGCTCACCCCCCGGGCCGTGCGCGAGCTCGACCTGCTCGGCGTCCCCACCCCCCGGGAAGAGGGCTGGATGCCGAACCGGGGGCTGCGCCTCGTCGGCGGGGGCCTGCGGATGCAGGTGCCGTGGCCGGAGCTGTCCGCCTTCCCCGGCCACGGCCTCGTCCACACCCGGATGGGCTTCGACGCCGCCCTCGCCGCCCACGCCCGCCGCGCCGGTGCCGTCGTCTGCGAGCGCACCGCCGTCACCGCGCCCGTCCTCGACGAGCGCACCGGTCACGTCGTGGGCGTGCGCGTGCGCGAGGTCGACGCCGAGGGCCGCCGCGCCGGGGAGGAGCGGGTGCTGCGCGCCCCCGTGGTGGTCGCCGCCGACGGCGTCTCCGGGCGGATGGCGCTCGCCCTCGGGCTGCGCAAGCGGGAGGACCGCCCCCTCGGCATCGCCGTGCGCACCTACTTCCGCAGCCCCCGCTCCGACGACGACTGGATGGAGAGCTGGCTGGAGCTGCGCGAGAGCGGCAGCGCCGACCTCCTGCCCGGCTACGGCTGGGTCTTCGGCGTGGGCGACGGCAGCAGCAACGTCGGCCTGGGCGTGCTGGACTCCACCGCCGGCACCGGCCGCATCGACTACCGGGACCTGCTGCGCCGCTGGCTGAGCAGCATGCCGCCGGAGTGGGGCTTCACCCCGGAGCAGCAGGTGGGGCCCATCCGCGGCGCCGCCCTGCCGATGGCGTTCAACCGCACCCCGCACTACAGCCGCGGCCTCGTCCTGGTCGGCGACTGCGGCGGCATGGTCAACCCGTTCAACGGGGAGGGCATCGCCTATGCGATGCAGTCGGGGCGGCTGGCCGCGCAGGTCGTGGACGCCGCGCTGGACGCCCGCGACGAGCGCTCCCGCGAGCGCGTGCTGCACACCTACCCCGAGGCGGTTCGCGCCGAACTGGGCGGGTACTACACCCTGGGACGTGTGTTCGTGTCCCTCATCGGCCATCCGGAGGTCATGCGCGTGGCGACCCGCTACGGCCTACCCCGCCCCGGCCTCATGCGGCTCGTCGTGAAGCTGCTCGCCAACCTCGGCGAGCCCCGCGGCGGCGACGCCTCCGACCGGGTGATCGCCGCCCTGACGCGTCTGGCGCCGTCCGCATGAGCCGGCCGCTGCTGTCCAACGAGCCCGTCGCGGCCGCTCCCGGCGGGCTGCCCACTTCCGACGCGGGCCTGGAGCCCTCGCTGCGCCGCGGCCTGGAGGAGGTGGAGGCGCGCCTGCGGGAGGCGGTGACGAGCACCGACGCCCTCGCCGACTCCGCCTCCCGCCACCTCGTGGAGGCGGGCGGCAAGCGGGTCCGGCCGATGCTGACGCTGCTGGGCGCGCACCTGGGCGACCCCGCCGACCCCCGGGTGGTGGAGGCGGCCGTCGTCGTGGAGCTGACGCACCTGGCGTCGCTGTACCACGACGACGTCATGGACTCCGCGCCCACGCGGCGCGGGGCGCCCGCCGCGCACCAGGTGTGGGGCAACAACGTCGCCATCCTCACCGGGGACCTGCTCTTCGCCCGCGCCTCCAACCTCGTCGCCGGCCTGGGGCCCGAGGCGGTGCGCATCCAGGCCACCACGTTCGAGCGGCTCTGCCTCGGGCAGCTGCACGAGACGGTCGGGCCGGGCCCCGAGGAGGACCCGGTGGCGCACTACCTGGGGGTGCTCTCGGACAAGACGGCCTCCCTCATCGCCACCGCCGGCCGCTTCGGCGCCATGTTCGGCGGCTGCGACGACGCCACGGTGGAGGTGATGATCCGCTACGGCGAGGACGTCGGGGTGGCCTTCCAGCTCGCCGACGACGTCCTCGACCTGACCAGCGACGTCGGGGAGTCCGGCAAGCGGCCGGGCACCGACCTGCGCGAGGGGGTGCCCACCCTGCCGGTGCTGCTGGCGCGGCGGGCCGCCGCCGACGGCGACGCGAGGGCGAGGGCCGTCGTGGACCTCCTCGACTCGGGCCGCCTCGACGACGACGAGGTCCTCGCCGAGGCGGTGGCGCTGCTGCGGGCGCACCCGGTCACCGAGGCGGCGCGGGCGACGGCGCGGGAGTGGGCCGAGCGGGCCCAGCGCGCCCTCGTGCCGCTTCCGCAGGGCCCGGCGGCGCAGGCGCTGGCGACCTACGCGGCCTCGGTCGCCGACCGCGTCGGCTGACGGGCGTCCCCGCCCCGCAGGTCCGCCCGCGGCGCGGGACGCCCCGTCACAGGGGCGGGGGCAGCGGGTGGCCCTCCTCCGCGGCGCGCTCACCGGGGGAGAGGGCGAGCACGACGGCGGAGACGAGCACCCCGGTCACCCCGAGGGTCGCCGTCAGCTCCCAGCCCGGCCGCACGTCGTCGCCCAGCAGGTGCAGGCCGGCCAGCGCCGAGGCGACGACCTCCATGCCCCACAGCAGCGCAGCGGCCTTGCCGATGCCCCCGTGGTGCATCGCGGCGGCGTAGGCGCGGATGCCGAGCACGCCGGCGACGACCACCGTCCACGCCAGCGGTTCGGTGAGCAGCTGCACCAGGTCCAGGGGCGGGTCGTGGGAGCCGGGTGGGCCCTCACCGCCGGGCAGGTGCGGCGGGCCGGGGGCGTGGATGGCGCGGGCGGCCACGGCCGCGCAGGAGAAGGACAGCCCGGCCAGCGCCGCGAACGCCCACCCGGGCAGGGCGCGCCCGCGGGGGCGGCGCTCCACCAGCCCGGCCGTGACGTAGGTCAGCAGGAGCGCGGCCACGACCGCCAGCAGCCCCGCGGTGGCGTGCGGGCCGAGGGCGGTGGCGCGCGACTCCTGCCCGGCGCCGCCCACGGCCGCGAGCGAGCACACCATGACGACGATGGCCACGGTGTCCACCCGGCGCAGCCGCGCCCCGAGGAACAGCCGTGCCAGCACCACCGTGAGGGCGAGGGAGCCGGCGAGGATGGACTGCACGGTGAACAGGGGCAGGCGGCGCAGCGCCATCAGCGACAGCAGCCACGCCGTGCCGTCGCCCAGCAGCGCCAGCAGGTACCAGGGGGAGCGGGCCAGGGCGGCGGCGCCGATGCCGCTGCGGCGCACCGCCAGGGCCTGCAGGACGGCGGCGAGTGCGTATCCGGTGGAGGCGCCCAGCGCCGCCAGCAGGGCCGTCGTCACGCACTCTCCCGTCGGTTCCGGGCGCCGCCACCGCGGTGGCGCCCTGTCGCGCAGGGAACCTATCGAGGTCCGGCGCCCGGTGCCGCGCCACGGGGCCGGTGCCGGGCCGGGGTGGCGGGGCTGCCGCCGGGGTCGGCAGGCGCCCCGGCCGCCGCCCGGCGTCGCTCAGCGGCCGAAGACCCAGACCTTCAGCAGCAGGAAGTGCAGGATCCCGGCGCCCGCGTTGGCCACGACCAGCACGACGCTGCGCACGGCGGTGTCGGTGGTGCCCGCGGCGGCCAGCAGCGCGATGCAGGCGCTGGTGAGGGCCATCGACAGCAGGCAGGTGAACAGCCCCTGGAGGTGGTGGCGCCCGACGTCGTCGTTGCCGTGGACGCCGAAGCTCAGGCTGCGGTTCCAGGCCGTGTTCGCCACCGAGGTGATGAGCACCGACAGGATGTTGGCCGGGTAGCTGCCGAGGTAGGGCTCCAGCGCGAACAGCAGCACGAGGTAGGCGCCGGTCGTGACGGCCCCCACGAAGACGAAGCCCGCCGACTCGCGCACCAGCTGCGCCAGGGAGCGCCGGCGCACGGCGCGCTCCACCGCCCTGCTGCGGTGCGCCCCCGTGGGCGTGGGGCCGGTCGTGGCGGTCATGGCGCGAGCCTCCGGGGACGAGGGGCCGGCGTCCTGGTCGCCGAGGTCACGTCTTCATGTTCCCCCGTCGGGGCCGGATCGACACCTGGAGCGGGGGCGTGTCGGACAGGTCACCCGATCGGGTCAGCCGGGCAGGTGGCGGGCCAGCACGTCGACCGCGGCGGGCACCTGGTCCTCGCCGAGGGCGCCGAAGCTGAGCCGGAGGTAGGGGGCGGGGGCCTCGCGGGCGAAGTAGCCGCGCCCGTCGCCCACCAGGACGCCGGCCTCGCGGGTGGCGCGGGTGACGGCCGTGGAGTCGCTGCCCGCGGGCAGGCGCACCCACAGGTGCAGGCCGCCGCGCGGCGGTGGGGCCGGGGACAGCTGCGGCAGCGCCGCCCGCAGGCCGGCGTGCAGGACGTCGCGGCGCCGCTCGAGCGCGGTGCGCAGCCGCTTGAGGTGCCGGCTCCACTCCGGCGAGGCCAGCAGCTCGGCGGCGGTCTCCTGCAGGGGCCGCGCCACGAAGAGGTCGTCGGCGACCCGGGCGCTGCGCAGCCGCTCCAGGGCGGGCCCGCGGGCGACGAGGGCCCCGATGCGCAGGCTGGGGGAGGCGGGCTTGGACAACGACGTGATGTGGACGACGTGCCCGTCGGGGTCGTCGGCGACGAGGGGGCGCGGTGCCTGGCCGTCGAGGGAGAGGTGGCGGGCCCAGTCGTCCTCCAGCACGAAGGCGTTGCGGCGGGCGGCCACCTGCAGGATCTCGGCGCGCCGCTGGGGGGAGGTGACGGTGCCCGTGGGGTTGGCGTAGGTGGGCTGCAGGTAGGCGAGGGCGGCGCCGGTGCGGGCGAAGAGGTCGTCGAGGAGGTCGGTCCGCACGCCGTCGGCGTCGGTGGGGACGGGGACGGGGGTCATGCCGGCGGCCTGGGCGGCGGCGATCGCGCCGGGGTAGGTGGGGTCCTCCACGAGGAGGGGCGCGCCGGGGGTGCCGACGGTGCGCAGCACCACGGCCAGCGCGGCCTGGCCGCCGGGGACGACGAGCACGTCGGCGGGGTCGACGCCGACGGGGGCGGCGAGGACGCGGCGCAGCTCCGGGATGCCTGCGGTGGGGGCGGTGTCCCAGACCCCGCCGCGGCGGCTGGTGCGCGCGAAGGCGGCCTGCAGGGCCTGGCGGGGCTGCAGCTCGGGGGCGAGGTAGCCCCAGGACAGGGGGACGGCGCCGGGTGCGTTGCCGGGGTCGAGGGGGGCGGTGATGGCGGCGTCGATGCGGGGGGCGCTGAGCGCCACGGCCTGCCAGGACAGGTCGGGCTCGCGCCGTTCGCGGCGGGGCAGGACGAACGTGCCGCGGCCCGGGTCGGTGCGGACGAGGCCCGCGGCCGCCAGCTGCGCGAGGGCGCGGCCGACCGTGACGGGGCTGGCGGCGAACTCCGCGCAGAGCACGCGGGTGGGTGGCAGCAGGTGCCCGGGCGGGGCGGTGTGGATGCGCTGTCGGAGCTCGTCGGCAACCTCGGCGGCTCTGCTACCGTCGTTCATGAAGAAACAGAGTAGTGGTACTCGCTTTGGGGGAGTCGCGGTACTGCGTGACGCGTCGCTGTCCGCCGTGGTCGCGGGGGTGGTCGCCGTCGTCGTCTCCTACGCCGGCCCCTTCGCCCTCGTGGTCGAGGCCGCGCAGCGGGCGGGGCTCGACGCGGCGCACACCGCCTCCTGGGTGTGGGCGCTGGCGCTCGGCAGCGGCGTGTCCGGCGTCCTGCTCAGCCTGTTCACCCGCACCCCCGTGGTGGTGGCCTTCTCCACGCCCGGCGCCGCCCTCCTGCTCGGGGTGCTCGGCGGGTACCGGTTCTCCGACGCCGTCGGTGCCTTCCTCCTCGCCAGCCTCCTCGCCGCCGTCCTCGGCTTCACCGGCTGGTTCGGGCGGGTCCTGGCCGCGCTGCCGCAGCCCCTGCTCACGGCGCTGCTCGCCGGGGCCCTGCTGCCCTTCGTCATCCGCGCGGCCGGCGCCGTCGCCACCGCGCCGCTGATCGCCGGCTCCACGGTCGGGGCCTTCCTGCTGGGCCGGCGCCTCGCCGAGCGCTACGCCGTGCCCCTCGCCCTGCTCGCGGGCGCCTCGGCGGCCGCCCTCACGGGGGGCTTCGCCGGCCTCTCGCTCGACCTCTCCCCGACGCGGCCGGTGTGGACGACGCCGACGCTCGACCCCTCGGCCCTGCTGGCCATCGGCCTGCCGCTGCTCCTGGTGACGATGGCCTCGCAGAACGCCCCCGGTCTCGCGGTGCTGCGCTCCAGCGGGTACGCACCCGACGACCGGCTGCTCGTCGGCTCGGTGTCGGCCGTCTCGGCGGTGCTGACCCCCTTCGGCGGCCACGCCACGAACCTCGCCGCCCTGTCCGCGGCGATCTGCACCGGCCCCGACGCCCACCCCGATCCCGGCCGCCGCTACGTCGCGGGTCTCGTCTGCGGGGTGGGCAACCTGCTCGTCGCGCTGTTCAGCACCGGCCTGGTCTCCGTCTTCGCCGCCCTGCCCGCCGAGCTCGTCGCGGCGCTGGCCGGCACGGCGCTGCTCGCCCCGCTCCTGGCGGCGCTGCGCTCCTCGATGGAGGCCGACGGGCCCACGGGCACCGCGGCGCTCGTGACGCTCGTCGTGACCGCCTCCGGCCTGACGGCGGCCGGCGTGGGCAGCGCCTTCTGGGGGCTGCTGACGGGCACCTGCGTGTGGCTGGTGCTGACCGCCGGGCGCGGTGCCTCCGGGGCTCGGGTCAGCGGTTCCCGGCGGCGTCGGCGCGCAGGTCCAGCCGCACCTGCTCCGCGGGACCCGTCCGGGGCGCCGGTAGCGGGATGACCGGTCCGGCCGCGGCCGGGGCGGCGGAGCCGAGCTCGCCCCGCTCGTGCTGCAGGAGCAGGGTGGTGAGGCGGCTGCGCCAGTCGGTGCCCACGGACGGGTCCCCGGCCAGCCGCGTCAGCTCCTGCACCAGCAGGTCCCCGTCCCGCGGTCCGGCCCCGTCCCCGTCCCGGGCCGTGCGCCGCAGGGCACCGGCGACGGCGCGCCGGGCGTCGGCCAGGGTCCGGCGCAGCGGGGAGCGAGCGGGGCGGCACCGCCGGCAGGGCGCCGGCCCCGCAGGACCTGCCGCGTCCGGCTGGTCCCCGCAGCGGCACTGGTCAGCGGCCATGACCCCTCCGTCCCCGTGCTGCCGTCCGGATCCGCGACCGCGGTGCCCGGACCGGCACGGCACGGCCACCGTACGACCGGGATCGCCCGCCCCGGGGCCGAACGGGGGGATCCGCGCGGGGGGCCGCCTCCGGGGGGTGGGCGCTCAGCGCTTCGCCTTCGACGGCTGCACCCGCTTCGGCTCGCCCGGCATCTTCGGGTAGTTCGGCGGGTAGGGCAGGTCGCCGAGCCCGCCGGCCTCGTCCCGCTCGGCGAGCTCAAGCAGCGGCTCCAGGCCGTGCGCGGCCCAGGGCCCCGCCCACGGGTCGCCCACCGCCGCCAGGCGCGCGGGAACCGTCGAGATCGTCAGGTCGTCCGGGTCGACGTCCACCAGCTCCTCCCACGTCACCGGGGTGGACACGGTGGCGCGGGGGGTGCGGCGCAGCGAGTACGCGCTCGCGATCGTGCGGTCGCGGGCGTTCTGGTTGTAGTCGACGAAGATCTGCGCGCCCCGCTCCTCCTTCCACCACGCCGTCGTCACGAGGTTCCCGGCGCGCCGCTCCACCTCCCGTGCCAGCGCGATGGCCGCGCGGCGCAGCTCCGTGAACGTCCACCGCGGCTCGATGCGCACGAACACGTGGAGGCCGCGCCCGCCGCTGGTCTTGGGGTGGCCCGCGTAGCCCAGCTCCTCCAGCAGCGGGCGCAGGTGCTCCAGGGCGACGGTGCGGGCCTCATCGAAGCCCGTGCCCGGCTGCGGGTCGAGGTCGATGCGCAGCTCGTCGGGGGAGTCCACGTCGGGGCAGCGGGCGTGCCACGGGTGGAAGGTGATGCAGGACTGCTGGGCCGCCCACACCAGCGCCGCGGTGGAGTCCGGGCGCAGGGCCTCGGCGCTGCGCCCGGAGGGGAACGTGACCCGGCAGGTCCGGACGAACTCGGGGGCGTGGGCGGGGATCCGCTTCTGGTAGACCTCCTCGCCCTCGATCCCGTCGGGGAAGCGCTGCAGGTAGGTGGGGCGGTCGCGCACGGCGGCGAGCAGCGTGGGCGCCACGGCCCGGTAGTACTCCAGCACCGCGCGCTTCGTCCCCGCCTCGCCGAGGGCGGCGAAATACTGCTTGTCCGGGCTCGTCACGCGCACCGCGACGCCGTCGACGTCGATCTCCTCCGCGGCCGACCTCGCCATCTCAGCCCTCCTGCCCGGTGCCCGCGCCCCGCGGCGCCGCGCCCGAGAGCACGTCGGCCAGGTCGTAGTCGGCCGGGGCGTCGAGCTGGTCGCGCGTGCACTGGGCCGGCTCCTTGTCCGGGCGCCAGCGCAGGAACTGCACCGCGTGCCGGAACCGCTGGCCCTCCATCTGGTCGTAACGGACCTCGGCGACCAGCTCCGGGCGCAGCGGGACCCAGGAGTCGTCCTCCCGCCGCTGCCAGCGGTTCGGCTCGCCCGCCGTGGTGACGTCCGCGCCCACCCGCAGCTCCTGGAACTGCTCCAGCAGCTCCCTGCGCCGGGCGGTGGTGAAGGCGGACGCGCCGCCCACCATGTGCAGCTCCCCGTCGTCGTGGAGGCCCAGCAGCATCGAGCCGATCCCGTCGTCGATGCTCTTGTGGGGCCGGTAGCCCATCACGACGCACTCGGCGGTGCGGGAGTGCTTCACCTTCGTCATCGTGCGCTCGCCGGGGGAGTACGGGCCTGCGAGCGGCTTGGCGACCACCCCGTCCAGGCCCGCGCCCTCGAAGCGGGTGAACCACTCGATCGCGCGGTCGCGGTCGGTGGTGGCGCTGGTCACCGAGAAGGTGGCCCCGGCTCCGGCCAGCGCCCCCACCAGCCGTGCCCGGCGCTGTGCGAACGGGGCGGCGGTCAGGTCCTCCTCGCCGCACGCGAGCAGGTCGAAGGCGACGAAGCGCGCCGGCGTCTGCTCGGAGAGCATCGCGATCCGGCTGGCGGCGGGGTGGATCCGCTGCGACAGCGCGTCCCAGTCCAGGCGCCGCCCGTCCGCCGCCGGCACGAACAGCTCCCCGTCCACGACGACCCGCGGCGGCAGCTCAGCCAGCGCCGCCGCGACGACCTCGGGGAAGTAGCGGGTCAGGGGCTTGGAGCCGCGCGAGCCCAGCACCACCTCGTCGCCGTCGCGGAAGACCAGGCAGCGGAAGCCGTCCCACTTCGGCTCGTAGGACCAGCCCGGCGCCTCGGCCGGCTGCTCCGGCAGGGCCTTCGCGGCGCGGGCGAGCATCGGCGTGACGGGTGGCTGCACGGGCAGGTCCATGGCCGCATGCTGCCCCAGCCCCCCGACACGGGCATCCGCTCGGGGCGGCGGCGGTCGTGTCGGAGCCGTGCCGCATGCTGTGCCGCCTCGGAACGGGGAGGGCGGGGTGGTCGTGGGAACGGCGGCGGTGGGAGCGGTGCGCTTCGAGCTGGAGCGGGAGGACCTCTTCGAGGGGGCGGAGCTGGACTCCTCCCTGTGGATCCCGCACTACCTGCCCCAGTGGAGCAGCCGGGAGGCGTCCCGTGCCCGCTACGTCCTCGGCGACGGCACGCTGCGCCTGTGCATCGAGGAGGACCAGCAGCCCTGGTGCCCCGAGTTCGACGGGCAGCTGCGGGTCTCCAACCTGCAGACGGGCGTGCTCGCCGGGCCCCTCGGCAGCCGCGAGGGGCAGCACCGGTTCAACCCCGACGTCGTGGTCCGCGAGGCCCAGGCGCCGCGGCTGCTCTACACCCCGCACTACGGCCGCTTCGAGCTGCGTGCGAAGGCGCTCGCCGACCCCCGCTGCATGGTCGCGCTCTGGATGATCGGCGTCGAGGACGTGTCGGAGCACTCCGCGGAGATCTGCGTGATGGAGGTCTTCGGCCGCGACGTCGAGCCGCACCGCGCCCGGGTGGGGATGGGCGTCCACCCCTTCGGGGACCCCCGGATCAGCGACGAGTTCGAGGCGGTGCCCCTCGACCTCGACGCGCGGGAGTTCCACACCTACGCCGTGGACTGGCTGCCGGGCCGGGTGGAGTTCGCCGTGGACGGCCGGCCCGTCAAGGTCGTGCACCAGGCGCCGGACTACCCCATGCAGTTCATGCTCGACGTCTTCGAGTTCCGCGACCAGCCCGCCGGCGACGAGCCGCACCCGTACCCGAAGGAGTTCGTCGTGGACTCCTTCCGCGGCTACCGCCCCGTGGGGGTGCGCTGAGGCGCGGCGCTCAACCCCGCCGCCCGCTCCAACCGCGCAGCGACCTCCCGCAGGCGCGCCCGCAGCTCCGGCGGCTCCACGACGGTGAACTCCACCCCGAGGCTGCCCAGGGCCATCACGGCCCAGCCCTCGTCGTCGGCCTGCATCCGCACCCGGCACGCCGGGCCCGCCTCCCCGGCCACGTCCTCCGCCTCCGCCCACCGGCCGATGCGCTGCCGGACGACGGCGGCCGGGGCGCGGACGACGGCCTCCACCTCGATCGGGCGGGCGAGCGCCGCGATGCCGGCGCGGACGAACGCGGCGGCGTCCGCGGCGGGCGGCTGCCGCGGGGCGAAGCGGGCCCCCGTCCCGCGGGGCGCCTCCACCCGGTCGAGGCGGAAGCTGCGCCAGTCGTGGCGCTCGAGGTCGTACGCCACGAGGTACCAGCGCCGCCCCAGCGGCACGAGCCGGTGCGGCTCGACGTGGCGGGCGCCGCTGCGGCCGTCGGCGGTGACGTAGTCGAAGCGCAGCCGCTCGGCGTCGCGGCAGGCCACCGCCACCGCCGTCAGCGGCCCGACCGGCAGTGGTTCCGCTGCCTGCTGCCATGGCGCCGAGACGGTGGCCGCGCGCAGGGCCTCCACCTGCCGCCGCAGCCGGGCGGGCATCACCTGCACGACCTTGGACAGGGCCCGCAGGGACGCCTCCGCGGTGCCGGCCACGGGGGCCTGGGCGGCGGACTGCAGGCCCACGGCCAGCGCCACGGCCTCCTCGTCGTCGAGGACGAGCGGGGGCAGGGCGGCGCCGGGGGCCAGCTGGTAGCCGCCGTCCACCCCGCGCTGCGCCTCGACGGGGTAGCCGAGCTCCCGCAGCCGGTCCATGTCGCGGCGCAGGGTCCGCACCGACACCCCGAGGCGCTCGGCCAGCTCCGCCCCGGGCCACCAGCGCCGCCCCTGGAGCAGGGACAGCAGGCGCAGGGTGCGGGAGCCGGTGTCGCCCATGCCGGAAGTCTGCCCGGAATTGAGGACAGGAACTGGCACCTGTCGTTCCTAGCCTCGTCCCATCAGGCCAGCGAGGAAAGGATCCGATCATGAGCGTCGAGACCACGGCCGTCGAGACCACGAGCGCCCTCACCGGCGAGCGGGCGGAGCTGCTGCAGAGCCTGCGGACCGCCCGGCACTTCCTGCGCCACACCGTCCGCGACCTCACCGACGAGCAGGCGCGGGAGCGGACCACCGTGAGCGAGCTGCACCTCGGCGGGCTCATCAAGCACGTCGGCGGCACCGAGGCGGTCTGGGCCCGGTTCGTCCAGGTGGGCCCCTCCGCGTTCCCCGACGGGGCCGACGCCGACGAGGAGGCGGCCGCCTGGGCGGACGAGCACGTCATGGGCGCGCAGGAGACCCTCGCCGGGCTGCTGGAGCGCTACGAGGAGGTGGCAGCGCGCACCGACGAGCTGGTGGCGAGCCTGCCCAGCCTGGACGTCGCCCACCCGCTGCCGGAGGCGCCGTGGTTCGAGCCGGGCGCGCGCTGGTCGGCGCGGCGGGTGCTGCTGCACGTCATCGCCGAGACCGCCCAGCACGCCGGGCACGCCGACATCATCCGCGAGTCCCTCGACGGCGCGAGGACGATGGGCTGAGCCCCCGCACGCGGTCCGTCCGCTCTCCGCTCCGGCGGGACGGCCGGGAGCGGGTGGACCGTGCGCGAGGGCCGGCGGTCAGATCGAGCAGCCGTCCGGGCCGCAGGCTCCTGCCGCGGTGTCGGCCCCGACGACGGTGAGCGGCCGGCTCTCCTCCCACGCCCGCTGCAGCACCGCGAGCAGGTGCTCCGCGGGCTGGGCGCCCGAGACGCCGTACCTGCGGTCCACGACGAAGAACGGCACCCCGCGCACGCCCAGGGCGGCGGCCTCGGCCTCCTCCGCGCGCACCTCGGCCAGGTGGCGGTCCTCGGCCAGGGCGGCGCGCACCTCCTCCCGGTCGAGACCCGCCTCGGCCGCCAGGTCCACGAGCACGTCGCGCACGCCCACGGCCGCACCCTCCGTGAAGTACGCCCGCAGCAGGCGCTCCTTCACCGCGTCCTGCAGTCCGTGCCCGGCAGCGAGCAGGATCACCTGGTGGGCGTCGGCGGTGTTGGCGCGCACCGCCCTCTCGAAGTGGAAGTCGAGGCCCTCCTCGGCGGCGGCCGCGGTCATGGAGTCCAGCATCTGCCGGGCCTGCTCCACGCTCGTGCCGTACTTGGCGGCGAGGCGCCGGGCGTAGTCGTCACCGCCGGCGGAGGCGTCCGCGGACTCCGCAGAGGGGTCCAGCTCGAACGCCTTCCACTCCACCTCGACGTCGTCGCGGTGCTCGAAGCGCGCCAGCGCGGCCTCGAAGCGGCGCTTGCCGATGTAGCACCAGGGGCAGACGACGTCGGACCAGATCTCGACCTTCACAGCACTCCTCCCGAAGATGTCCTGCCTTCAACAACTTCGGGGGAGCCGGTGCTGTTCCGGGCTACTCCACGACCGGCTCGACGGGCCGCACCGCCGCCTGCGACATCCCCCGCCCCTGCCGGGAACCCCGCACGGTGTCCACCGTCAGCACCACGAGCGCCACCCACACCAGGCCGAAGCCCGCCCAGCGGGCCGCCGGCATCGTCTCCCCGAGCAGCAGCCCGCACACGAACTGCAGCACCGGCGCGCCGTACTGCAGCAGCCCGATGGTCGTCAGCGGAACCCGCCGCGCCGCCACGGCGAACAGCAGCAGCGGCACCGCGGTCACCAGGCCGGTGGCCGCCAGCAGTGCGCCGTGCCCGGCGCCGTGGCCGGTGAAGGTGGCCTGCCCGCTCGCGCCGAGCACCGCGAGGGTCACCGCGGCGGGCAGGAAGAGCAGCATGGTCTCCACGCTGAGGCTGGAGAGGGCGTCCACGCCCCCGCCGCGGCGGCCCACCCGGTTCTTCACGAGGCCGTAGACGGCGAAGGAGAACGCCAGGACGAGCGCGATCCACGGCAGCCGCCCGTGGGCGACGGTGAGCACCACCACCGCCACCGCCCCCGTGCCCACCGCCGCCCACTGCCACGGCCGCAGCCGCTCGCCCAGCAGCAGCACGCCGAAGAGGACGGTGACGAGGGGGTTGATGAAGTAGCCCAGCGACGCCTCGAGGACGTGGCCGATGTGGACGGCGTAGATGTAGACGCCCCAGTTGACGGCGATGACGACCGCCGCCACCGCCAGCAGCGCCAGCTGGGCGGGGTTGCGCAGCACCCGCAGCAGCACCGGCCAGCCGCGCAGCAGCGTCACCACCACCGCGCAGACGGCCAGGGACCACACGACGCGGTGGGCGAGGACCTCGATCGGGCCGGCGGGCTGCAGGAGGACGAAGAAGAGCGGGAAGACCCCCCAGAGCGCGTACGCACCGGCGCCCGCGAGGACACCGGTGCGATCGCCGAGGGCGGTGACGCGCGAAGGCGCGGAGGCGGCTCCCGAAGGAGCGCCCCCGCGCCTCACCACCGCTCCGCAGCGGTGCGGCTCACGCCACGGACCAGGTGTCGTTCCCCGCCAGCAGCGCCTCGAGGTCCGCGTCGGTGGCGGGACCACCGGCCTTCTCCTGCGCCGCTGCCACCTGCTCGCGGGCCAGGTCGTCGTAGGTGGGCCGGGCCACGGAGCGGAACACGCCCATCGGCACGCTGCCCATGCCCGGCTCGGACAGCCGCGCGAGGGCGAACGCCTGCGACGGGTCGGTCGCCGCGACGTCGTGGACGAGCGGCTCGCGCCCGCCCAGCTCGGCCTCGGGCACCATCTCCACGCCGCCGCCCGCCGCGCGCACCGCCACCCGGTCGCCGCTGCGGATGACCTCGCCGTCGACGAGGCGCACGATGCGGGCCTCGGCCTGCTCGCGGTCCTTGAGCACGTCGAACGCGCCGTCGTTGAAGATCGGGCAGTTCTGGAAGATCTCCACCAGGGCCGCGCCGCGGTGCTCCGCCGCCGCCCGCAGCACGGAGGTGAGCTGCTTGCGGTCGGAGTCGGTGGTCCGCGCCACGAAGGTCGCCTCCGCACCCAGGGCCAGCGACACCGGGTCGAAGGGGGCGTCCACGCTGCCCGCCGGGGTCGACTTGGTGACCTTGCCGATCTCCGAGGTGGGGGAGTACTGCCCCTTCGTGAGGCCGTAGATCCGGTTGTTGAACAGCAGGATCGTCAGGTTCACGTTGCGGCGCAGCGCGTGGATGAGGTGGTTGCCGCCGATGGAGAGGGAGTCCCCGTCGCCGGTCACGATCCACACGGACAGGTCGGGCCGGGAGGTCGCCAGCCCCGTCGCGATCGTCGGGGCGCGCCCGTGGATGGAGTGCATCCCGTAGGACTCGAGGTAGTACGGGAAGCGGGAGGCGCAGCCGATCCCGGAGATGCAGACGATGTTCTCCCGGCGGATGCCCAGCTCCGGGAGGAAGCCCTGCACGGCGGCGAGGATCGCGTAGTCGCCGCAGCCCGGGCACCAGCGCACCTCCGAGGCGGAGGTGAAGTCCTTCTTCTTCAGCGCCACGCCCTCGTCGAGGTGCGGCACGTCGCGCAGGCCCTCGGTGGACCCGCGGTAGGTGGGGATCTGCAGGGGGATGGAGGTCACCGGCCCGCTCCCGTCAGGTCGTCGGTGGTGTCCGCGCTCAGGTCGCGGAGGGTCTGGTCGGTGGGCTCGTCGGACGGCCCGCCGAGGTGGGCGGAGATGACCTCGGCCAGCTCGGAGGAGGTGAACGGCAGGCCGCGCACCCGGTTGTAGCCGATGACGTCCACCAGGTACTGGGCGCGCAGCAGCATCCGCAGCTGCCCCAGGTTCATCTCGGGGACGACCACGCGCCTGTAGGAGCGCAGGACCTGCCCGAGGTTGGCGGGGAAGGGGTTGACGTGGCGCAGGTGCGCGGTGGCCACCCGCTGGCCGCCCGCCCGCACCGCGCGGGCCGCCGCGGCGATGGGGCCGTACGTGGAGCCCCAGCCCAGCACCAGCACGTCGGCGCGCTCGCCGGTGGCGGCACCGGGGTCGTCGACCTCCACGTCGGGGACGTCCACGCCGTCCACCTTGGCCTGCCGGAGCAGCACCATCTTCTCGTGGTTGTCGGGGTCGTAGGAGATCTCCCCGCTGCCGTCGGCCTTCTCCAGGCCGCCGATGCGGTGCTCCAGCCCCGGCGTGCCCGGCACCGCCCAGGGGCGGGCCAGGGTCTCGGGGTCGCGCAGGTAGGGCCGGAAGACGGGGGTGCCGTCCTCGGCGGTCGCGTTGGGCTGGGTGGTGAACTCCACCGTCAGGTCCGGCAGCGAGGACACCGCCGGCAGCAGCCACGGCTCGGAGCCGTTGGCGAGGTAGCCGTCGGAGAGCAGCATCACGGGCGTGCGGTACTTCAGCGCGATCCGGCAGGCCTCCACCGCGGCGTCGAAGCAGTCGGCGGGGGAGCGGGGCGCGACGACGGGCAGGGGCGCCTCGCCGTTGCGCCCGTACATCGCCTGCAGCAGGTCCGCCTGCTCGGTCTTGGTGGGCAGGCCGGTCGAGGGACCGCCGCGCTGCACGTCGATGATCACCAGCGGCAGCTCCAGCATGACGGCCAGGCCGATGGTCTCCGCCTTCAGCGCGAGACCGGGGCCGGAGGTCGTCGTGACGCCGAGCGCGCCGCCGTACGAGGCGCCCAGGGCGGCGCCGATGCCGGCGATCTCGTCCTCGGCCTGGATGGTGGTGACGCCGAAGCGCTTCATGCCCGACAGCGCGTGCAGGATGTCGGAGGCCGGGGTGATCGGGTACGACCCCAGCACCAGCGGCAGGCCGGCGCGGTGCGCGGCGGCCACCAGCCCGTAGGCGGTGGCGGTGTTGCCGGTGACGTTGCGGTACGTGCCCGTGGGGGCCGGCGCGGGGGCGATCTCGTAGGTGACCGCGAAGCCCTCGACCGTCTCGCCGTAGTTGTACCCGGCGCGGAAGGCCGCGAGGTTGGCCTCCAGGATCTGCGGGCGCTTGCCGAACTTCGTCCGCAGGAAGCGCTCGGTGCCCTCGGTGGGCCGGTTGTACAGCCACGAGACGAGCCCGAGGGCGTACATGTTCTTGCTGCGCTCGGCGTCCTTGCGGGTCAGGCCGAACTCGGCCAGCGCCTCCACGGTGCGCGAGGTCAGCGGCAGGGCGTGCAGCTGGTAGGCCTCCAGGCTGCCGTCCTCCAGCGGGTTGGCGTCGTAGCCGACCCGGGCGAGGTTGCGCTTGGTGAACTCGTCGGAGTCCACGATGAGCGTGCCGCCGCGGCGCACGTCGCCCAGGTTGGAGCGCAGCGCCGCCGGGTTCATGGCCACGAGCACGTCCGGGTGGTCGCCGGGCGTCATGACGTCGTGGTCGGCGAAGTGCAGCTGGAAGCTCGACACCCCCAGCACGGTCCCGGCAGGGGCGCGGATCTCCGCGGGGAAGTTGGGCAGCGTGGCGAGGTCGTTGCCCAGCGCGGCGGTCTCCGCGGTGAAGCGGTCGCCGGTGAGCTGCATGCCGTCGCCGGAGTCACCAGCGAAGCGGATGACGACGCGGTCGACGCGCTGGACCTGCTTGACGCTCATGAGGGGTGTGGCCGTCCTTCACTCGGGGCTTCCGCAACTGTAAGGCGAGGCTGCCCCCGATCCTTCCCGCTGCGGGCCCTCCTGAGACCGGGGTCTCACTCTGTGAGCGCACAAGCCGTCCTTGTGGGCTCGCCGCGGCGCGGCCCGGGCGGAACCGGGCGGGGACGGCGTGCGTTGCGGGAGTGCCGGTGCCGGGTAACGCTGCGGGCGGGACGCGTGGGCGCCCCGTCGGGAGGGAGCAGGTCCATGGGGCACCGCCACCACAACGGCCTGAAGACCGCCGCGCTCTTCGGCGCCATCTGGGGGGTGCTGCTGCTCGTCGGCTACCTCCTCGCCGCCTCCCTGCGCATCCCGGGCCTGGTCCTCGTCTTCGCCCTCCTCGGTCTCGGCAGCACCCTCTACGGCTACTGGTACAGCGACAAGATCGCCCTGCGCGCCATGCGGGCGCGGCCGGTCTCAGAGGCGGAGCAGCCGGCCATGCACCGCATCGTGCGGGAGCTGTCCACGGCGGCCCACCAGCCGATGCCCCGGCTGTACGTGTCCCCGACGATGGCCCCGAACGCCTTCGCCACCGGCCGCGACCCGGCCAACGCCGCGGTCTGCTGCACCGAGGGCATCCTGCAGATGCTCGACGAGCGGGAGCTGCGCGGGGTCCTGGGCCACGAGCTGATGCACGTCTACAACCGCGACATCCTCACCTCCTCCGTGGCCGCCGCGCTGGCCGGCCTCATCACGTCGATCGCCCAGTTCGGGATGCTCTTCGGCGCGATGGGCGGGCGCGACCACTCCGGCCGCTCCAACCCGCTGGCGGTGCTCCTGCTGTCCCTGATGGCGCCGTTGGCCGCGAGCCTCGTCCGGCTCGCCATCAGCCGCACCCGCGAGTACGACGCGGACGAGGACGGCGCCCGCCTCACCGGGGATCCGCTGGCGCTGGCCTCCGCCCTGCACAAGCTCGAGATGGGCACGCGCGCCCTGCCGCTGCCGCCGGAGCGGGAGCTCGTCAACGCCAGCCACATGATGATCGCCAACCCCTTCCGCGGGCAGGGCGTGGCGAGGCTGTTCGCCACGCACCCACCGATGGCGGAGCGCATCGCCCGCCTGGAGGCGCTGGCCGGCTACCGCCGCTGAGGACCGGGCGGCCCGCTCGTCGCTCGCCGTGACCATGGAGCGCCGGAGGGTGCAGAGTGGGAGCGGCGGCCCGACATCGGGTCGTCCGACGCCGTCGTCGGGGAGGTCCAGCGTGCCGCGTCCTTACCTGCCCATCGCGGAGCACGGGGTGGTCGGCGACCTGCGCACCGTCGCCCTGATCGGCACCGACGGCAACGTCGACTGGTACTGCCCCGGCCGCTTCGACGCCCCGTCCCTGTTCGGCTGCCTCCTCGACGCGGAGAAGGGCGGCTGGTTCTCCCTGCGCTGCCGCACGGCCACCCAGCAGAAGCAGCTCTACCTGCCCGACACGAACATCCTGCTGACCCGCTTCCTCGCCGCCGAGGCCGTCGGGGAGGTCACGGACTTCATGGTGCCCAGGATCCGCGAGTTCCGGTCCCCGGGCGGGTCCCTGGTGCGGCAGGCGTCGGCCGTGCGGGGGACCGCCACGTTCGAGCTGGAGTGCCGCCCGGCCTTCGACTACGGCCGCGCCCCGCACACGACCGCGCTGGTGGACGGCGTCGGCGCGGTGTTCGAGTCGGCGCTGGGGCGGGCGGTGCTGCGCACGAACTTCCCGCTGCGCCTGAGCGCCGACGGGCTCGCCGTGGAGTCCACCCTCGACCTCGCCGAGGGCGAGCACGCGGAGGCGGTGCTGGACTGGCAGGGGGAGGTCCGGGCGCTGGCGCCCGGGGAGACGGAGCGGCAGTTCCGGGCGACGTCGGCCTACTGGCAGCGCTGGCTCGGGCAGTCGCGCTACCAGGGCCGCTGGCGGGAGATGGTCCACCGCTCCGCGCTGGCGCTGAAGCTGCTCGTCTACCACCCGACGGGGGCGCTGGTGGCGGCGCCGACGACGTCGCTGCCGGAGGAGCTGGGTGGCGTCCGCAACTGGGACTACCGCTACGCCTGGCTGCGCGACGCCGCCTTCACCGTCTACGCCCTCATGAGCCTCGGCTTCCTGGAGGAGGCGGCGGCCTTCATGACGTGGGTGCAGGCCCGCTGCGAGGAGGCCGATCCCCAGCAGGACCTGCGGATCATGTACTCGGTGGACGGCAGCGCCCACATCCCGGAGGTGGAGCTGGGGCACCTGGAGGGCTACTGCGGCTCCGGGCCGGTCCGCATCGGCAACGACGCGGTGGGGCAGCGCCAGCACGACATCTACGGCGAGCTGATGGACTCGGTCTACCTCTACAACCGCGAGGTGCCGATCTCCTACGACCTGTGGGCGGGCCTGTCGCGGCGCCTGGACTGGCTGGCGGACCACTGGGAGGAGCCCGACGAGGGCATCTGGGAGATCCGCGGCCCCCGGCAGCGCTTCACGTACTCGGGGCTGATGACGTGGGTGGCCTTCGACCGGGGCCTGCGGGTGGCGCGGGACCGGGGGCTGCCGGCGCCGGAGGGCAGGTGGCGCAAGCTGGCCGCGAAGGCGTACCGCTTCGTGCAGGAGGAGTGCTGGGACCCGCAGGCGGGGGCGTTCATGATGGCGCCCGGCAGCCACCTGCTCGACGCCTCGGTGCTGTGCATGCCGCTGGTGAAGTTCGCCGGGCCGACGGACCCGCGCTTCCTGAGCACCCTGGACCGCATCCGTGCGGAGCTGGTCTCCGACAGCCTCGTGCACCGCTACGCCCGTACCGGCCACGACGGCCTCACGGGCGACGAGGGCACGTTCAACCTGTGCTCGTTCTGGTACGTCGACGCCCTGACGGGTGCCGGGCGGGTCGAGGAGGCGCGCCTGGTCTTCGACAAGATGCTGACCTACGCCAACCACGTCGGCCTCTACGCCGAGGAGATCGGTCCCTCGGGGGAGGCGCTGGGCAACTTCCCGCAGGCCTTCACGCACCTGGCCCTCATCAGCGCCGCCCTCAACCTGGACCGGGCGCTGGGCCGCTGAGTCCCGGCGCGGGGGTCCGCCCGGACGTGCGGACCCCCGCGCCGGCCGGTGCTCAGCGGTAGTTGACGAACTGCAGGGCGGCGTCGAGGTCGGCGCCCTTCAGCAGGGCGATCACGTCCTGCAGGTCGTCGCGGCTCTTGGAGGAGACGCGCATCTCCTCGCCGGTGACCTGGGTCTTCACGCCCTTCGGGCCCTCGTCGCGGATGATCTTGCCGATCTTCTTGGCGAGCTCCTGGCTCAGCCCCTCCTTGAGGGAGGCCTCGATGCGGTACTCCTTGCCGGAGGGGCGGGGCTCGCAGGCGTCGAGGGCCTTCAGCGAGATGCCCCGCTTGATGAGCTTGGTCTGCAGGACGTCGAGGACGGCGTTGACGCGGTCCTCGGAGTTGGCCCTCATGAGGATGGTCTCCCCGCTCCAGCGGACCTCCGCGTCGGTGCCCTTGAAGTCGTACCGCTGCGAGATCTCCTTGGCGGCCTGGTTGAGCGCGTTGTCGACCTCCTGGCGGTCGACCTTGCTGACGACGTCGAACGACGACTCGCTGGGCACGGGGTGCTCCTCCTGGACGGGTGCGGCGGGACGGGGCGGCGACGGGCACCCCGAGGGGGTGCGCGCGGGCCGCCGACTGCTTGCTATCGTGTCACCTGCGTCCGGCGCACTTCACGGGCCTGCCCCTCTCAGGGTGGGCTTGGGAGGGTGTGCTGAGCGTCCCTGGCGGGTTGCCCGAGCGGCCAATGGGAGCTGACTGTAAATCAGTCGTCGTAAGACTACGGAGGTTCGAATCCTTCACCCGCCACGCTGAGGGTCCCGGTGCCGAGACGGCGCCGGGATCCTGCGCGTCAGCCGGGTCCGCGGCCAGGTGGGAGTCCTTCCCAGCGACCGTGTACGCTCGGTGTCGCACCGCCCCGATAGCTCAGTGGTAGAGCACTTCCTTGGTAAGGAAGAGGTCTCGAGTTCAATCCTCGATCGGGGCTCTCAGCACTTCCGGTTCCTGCCGGCGGCGCTGTGGCGGAGTAGCTCAGTTGGTAGAGCAAGCGGCTCATAATCGCTGTGTCGTCGGTTCAAGTCCGGCCTCCGCTACCAGGGCGGCGCCCCTCGGGGTGACCGCATGGAGGGGGGCGCGTCGCGTACCCTGGGCTCAGTCGCGTCGTCCGACGCCGCCCATCAGACCGACCAGTTGAGAGAAGGCACCAGCTGTGGCCGCGAAGAGCCAGGACGTCCGCCCCAAGATCACCCTGGCGTGCACGGAGTGCAAGCACCGGAACTACATCACCAAGAAGAACCGGCGCAACGACCCCGACCGCCTTGAGCTGAAGAAGTTCTGCCCCAACTGCAGCACCCACCGCGAGCACCGCGAGACCCGCTGACCGGGTCCGTCCAGGCGGAGGGCGCTGTCGTGAGCACGTCCAGCGGCATCGACGCGTCCTTCGCCGGTCGCGCGTACCCCGCGACCCGGCCCTACGAGGTCGGCCGCGAGGAGCTGCGCGAGTTCGCCGAGACGGTCGGCGCCGCTCACCCCGCGCACAGCGATCCGGATGCGGCACGCGCCCTCGGCTACCCCGACGTCATCGCGCCCCCCACCTTCGCGGTCAAGATCGCCCAGATGGCGGACCGGCAGTTCGTCACCGACCCGGCCGCGGGCATCGACTACTCCCGCGTCGTGCACGGCGAGCAGTCCTTCACCCACCACCGCCCCATCGTGGCCGGCGACCGGCTCGAGGCGGTGCTGCACGTCGACAGCGTCCGCGAGGTCCGCGGCACCGCCATGGTCACGACGCGCAACGAGATCCGGACCGTCGCCGGTGAGCCGGTGAGCACCGTCGTGTCGATGCTCGTCGTCCGCGCAGCCGGCTGACGTGCCGCCGAACGAGTCCGTGCCGCCGACCCAGGGAGCAGGCATGAGCGCCCCGTCCGCGGCCCCCGGCCGCCCCGCCTTCGCCGACGTCGAGGTCGGCGCGGCCCTGCCTGCCCGCAGCGTCCCCGTCACCCGCGCCGACCTCGTGCGCTACGCCGGTGCCAGCGGGGACCGCAACCCGATCCACTGGGACGAGCGCTTCGCCCGCTCCGTCGGCCTGCCCGACGTCATCGCCCACGGGATGTACACGATGGCCCTCGCCGGCCAGCTCGTCGCCGACTGGGCGGGGGACCCGGGCGCCGTCGTCTCCTACACCACGCGCTTCACCAACCCCGTGGTCGTCGACGCCGAGCACGGCGCCCTCGTCGAGATCGGTGGCGTGGTCGCCGCCCGCGACGAGGACGCCCGCACCGTCCAGGTGGACCTCACCGTCACCTGTGCCGGCGCCAAGGTCCTCGGGCGCGCCCGCGCCGTCGTCCGCCTGCCCTGAGCTCCCGCGCTCGTCCCGCTCCTGCACCGCGGCCCGGTTAGGGTCGCCCGGTGTCCTCCGCCGCGAACGCTCCCGCGAGCCCGCCTGCCGAGTCCGTTCCGGACGCCCCGCTGGCCCCGCTGACCACGCTGCGGGTCGGTGGCCCCGCCCGCCGCCTCGCCACGGCCGCGACGGAGGCGGAGCTCGTCGCCGCGGTGCGCGCGGCGGACGCCGCGGGCGAGCCGCTGCTGCTGCTCGCCGGCGGCTCGAACGTCCTGGTCGCCGACGACGGGTTCCCCGGCACGGTCGTGAGGGTCGCGACCTCCGGCGTCCGGGTCGTCTCCGAGGACCTGTGCGGGGGCGCGGTCGTCACCGCGGCGGCGGGGGAGTCCTGGGACGCGCTCGTCGCGCTGGCCGTGGAGCGCGGCTTCACCGGCATCGAGGCCATGTCGGGCATCCCCGGCACCGTGGGGGCCACCCCCGTGCAGAACGTCGGGGCCTACGGCCAGGAGGTCTCCCAGACGATCGCGACCGTCCGGGTCTTCGACCGCGTCGACGCCCGCGTCCGGACCCTCGCCTCGGCCGACCTGCAGTTCGGCTACCGCACCTCGCTGCTGAAGCGCAGCCGGACCGCCCTCGCCGGCGACCACCCCGAGAGCCGCTACGTGGTGCTCGACGTGACCTTCCAGTTGCGTCCGGGCGCGCTCTCGGCGCCCGTGGCCTACCCGGAGCTGGCGCGGGAACTCGGCGTCGAGCTCGGCGGGCGCGCCCCGCTCGCCGACGTCCGCGCCGCCGTGCTGGCCCTGCGCGCCCGCAAGGGCATGGTCCTCGAGGAGGACGACCGCGACACCTGGAGCGCGGGGTCCTTCTTCACCAACCCGGTGCTGCCCGTGGCGGACGCCGAGCGGCTGCCGTCCGACGCCCCGCGCTACCCGGCGGGGGAGGGCCTCGTGAAGACGAGCGCGGCGTGGCTGATCGAACGGGCGGGCTTCGGCAAGGGGCACGGGACGCCCGGGCCGGCGGCGCTGTCCACGAAGCACACCCTCGCCCTCACCAACCGCGGTGGCGCCCGCGCGGCAGACCTGCTGGCGCTGGCCCGTGAGGTCGCCGACGGGGTGGAGGAGCGCTTCGGGGTGCGGATCGTCAACGAGCCGGTGCTGGTGGGCTGCTCGCTCTGACGGGGTGCGCTGCGGGGGCCGCGAGGAGGGCGCCGCGCAGCACGTCGAGGAGCGCCCCGTCGCCGAGTCCGGCGGCGCGCCCGCGCGCGGCGAGCTCCTCCGCGGCGCGCTGCACCGAGTCCGGGACGGTGGGGGCGCCCGTGACGACCGTGCCGGTGCGGCGTCGGGAGACGACGAGGCCGCCCGCCTCCAGCTCGCGGTACGCCCGGTTGACGGTGCCCACCGCCACCCCGAGGTCGGCGGCGAGCGCCCGGGCACTGGGCAGGCGGTCGCCCGCGCTCAGGCTGCCCGCGCTGACGTGCGCGCTGACCTGCTGCCGGATCTGCTCGTAGGGCGGGATCGGTGCGTCCAGGTCGAGGACGAGGGCGAGGTCGTCGCCGCTCACGGGGTGGGGACCGCGAGAGGTGCGGCCGGCTCCCGCCCGGCCCGCCGCAGCGGCCGCGGCGGCACGGCGAGGAGCGCGGGAGCGGCGAGCACCAGAAGGCTCCCCGCGCCCTGCGCCACCGACGCGAGCATCGGCACCGGCGGGGGGACGCTCAGGTGCACAGGGGCTTCGTCGCCGATCTGGTGGTCGACGCCGAGGCCCTGGGCCGCGTGCCCGCCGGACCACAGCAGGGCGCCGGTGGTGAGGAGTGCGGCGGCCGTGGCCCCGCGCAGGAGCCGGTGCCCGCTCGCCCGGCGCAGCGCCTCGTCCGTGGCGGCGTCGGCGCCCTCGACCGCCGGGCGGTGCAGCACGAGCCGGAGCGCGGCGAGCACGGCGGCGGTGACGATCGCGCCCGCCAGCAGCACCGGCCCGCCGTAGAACCAGCCGGGGAAGGGTCCGCCGCCTGATGTGGCCAGGTCGGGCCAGCTGTAGCTGACGCTGCGCCCGTCGGCGTCGGCCAGGAGGGCTCCCGCGGCGCAGGTCAGCGCGAGTGCCGCGGCGGAGGCGAGCGCTGACCGGGAGAGCCACCGAGGTGCCACGTCGTGCAGGCGCCGCGTGCGCAGCCGGGCGCTGCGCCGGCGCGCCCGGGGCCTCGGCCAGGTCAGCTCCCCGACCGCGAGGACGAGGGTGTGGCCGAGGGCGGCGCCCAGCGGGGCAACCGCGAGGAGCTGGCCGGTGCGCAGGCCGCCGAGCTCGGTCATCGCCGCAGCCAGGGTGACGCCGAGGCCGGCCAGCACGGCCAGGGCCGCGAACACCGTGCCGTGGCGGCGGGCGGCGGCCACGGTCTGCACCAGGTCCCGGTCGGCGGGGCGCGCGGCCAGCACCGCGAGGGCGGCGATGCCCGCGGTGAGGAGCAGCAGGAGGGCGGGGCCTGCGACGGCCAGGGGGGCGAACACGGTGCCTCCGATGAATCAATGAATCAGCTCATTGACTCAATCAGGTGGTGGTCGACCCGTCAAGGGCCCGTCGTGGTGCTGCTCCGGACGGGAGCCCGCAGCCAGTCGTCGACCTCCGCCAGCAGCTGCCGCTTCACCTCCTCCGGCGCCCGCGACGCCGCGATCGAGGAGCGCGCAAGGCCGGCAAGCCGCTCGTCGTCGAAGCCGTGGTCCTCCCGCGCGCTGCGGTACTGCGCCGCCAGCCTCGGCCCGAACAGCAGCGGGTCGTCCGCCCCGAGCGCCACCCGCGCGCCCGCGGCGACCAGCCGCTCCAGCGGCACGTCCGCCAGGTCGGGGTAGACGCCGAGGGCGACGTTGCTCGCCGGGCACACCTCCAGCGCCACCTCCGCCTCGACCAGCGCGGCCAGCAGCTCCGGGTCCTCGCCGCTGCGCACCCCGTGGCCCAGTCGGTCCGGCGCGAGCGTGCGCAGGGTCTCCCGCACGTGCTCAGGGCCGAGGAGCTCACCGCTGTGCGGCAGGGAAGCCAGTCCTGCGCGCCGGGCGAGGGCGAAGGCGGGGGCGAAGTCCGCGGTGCTGCCGCGCCGTTCGTCGTTGGACAGCCCGAAGCCGACCACCGTGCCCGGCCCCTCCCCGGCGTAGCGAGCCGCCAGCCGGGCCAGTGCGCGGGCGTCCAGGGGGTGGCGGATGCGGCTGGCGGCCACGACGACCGCCACCTGCGTCCCCGTCACCGCCGACGCCGTGCGGGCGGCGTCCAGGACGATCTCCAGCGCCGGGGTGATCCCGCCGACGTGGACGGCGTAGGAGGTGGGGTCCACCTGCAGCTCCAGCCATCGCGAGCCCTCCGCGGCGTCGTCGGCGGCGGCCTCCAGCACGATGCGCTGCATGTCCTCGGCCGTGCGGACGCAGCTGCGGGCGGCGTCGTAGAGGCGCTGGAACCGGAACCAGCCGCGCGCATCGGGGGAGAGGCTGACCATCTGCGAGCTGCGCAGCGCGGTGGGCAGGCGCACGCCGTGGCGCTCGGCGAGGTCCAGCAGCGTCGAGGGGCGCATCGAGCCGGTGAAGTGCAGGTGCAGGTGCGCCTTGGGCAGCGTCTCCACCGGCCGCGTGCCGGGTGCTCGGTCAGGGGCGTGCTCCACCACCGCAGTCACCCTCTGGAGTGTGCCAGTGCCTGCGCGTGCGCGCCGGGCCGGGCGCTCGCCCTGCGGGAGGGAGGCGGCACGCCCCGCGCCGCTGCGACGGGGCCCGGCGGATGCGGCGGCCGGGCCCCGTGCCGGAGTCCTACTCGGCCTCGGCGAGCAGCCGCTGCAGGCGCCCGACGCCCTCGGCGAGGTCCTCGTCGCCGAGGGCGTAGGAGAGCCGCACGTACCCGCTGGGGCCGAAGGCCTCACCCGGCACGACGGCGACCTCCGCCTCGTCGAGGGCGATGGCCGCCAGGTCGGCGGAGGAGCCGATCGTGCGGCCGCGCAGGGTGCGCCCGAGCAGGCCCTTCACACTCGCGTAGGCGTAGAAGGCGCCCTCGGGCATCGGGCACTCCACGCCGTCGATCTCGTTGAGCATCCCGACCATGGTGCGGCGGCGACGGTCGAAGGCCTCCCGCATCGAGGCGACGGCCTCGAGCCCGCCGGTCAGGGCGGCGACGGCTGCACGCTGGGACACGTTGGAGACGTTCGAGGACAGGTGCGACTGCAGGTTGGTGGCCGCCTTGACCACGTCGAGGGGGCCGACGAGCCAGCCGACCCGCCAGCCGGTCATCGCGTAGGTCTTGGCGACCCCGTTGAGCACGACGCAGGTGTCGGCGAGCTCGGGGACCTCGACGGGCATCGACGCGGCGCGCACGCCGTCGTAGGTGAGGTGCTCGTAGATCTCGTCGCTGACGACCCAGAGGCCGTGCGCGTGGGCCCACCGCCCGATGGCGCGCACCTCCTCCGGTGCGTAGACGGCGCCCGTGGGGTTGGACGGGGAGCAGAAGAGGAGGACCTTTGTGCGCTCGGTGCGGGCGGCCTCGAGCTGCTCGACGCTCACCCGGTATCCGGCCTCCTCGCCGGCGAAGACCTCCACCGGGACGCCCCCGGCGAGCCGGATGGCCTCCGGGTACGTCGTCCAGTACGGGCTCGGGACGATGACCTCGTCGCCCGGGTCCAGCAGTGTGGCGAACGCCTCGTAGACGGCCTGCTTTCCCCCGTTGGTCACGAGCACCTGCTCGGGCCGCACCGCGTAGCCGGAGTCCCGCAGGGTCTTCTCGGCGATGGCCGTCCGCAGCGCGGGCAGGCCGCCGGCGGGGGAGTAGCGGTGGTTGGCCGGGTCGGAGCACGCGGCCGCGGCCGCCTCCACGATCGGCGCGGGGGTGGGGAAGTCCGGCTCCCCGGCGCCGAAGCCGATGACGGGGCGCCCGGCGGCCTTGAGGGCCTTGGCCTTCGCGTCGACGGCGAGGGTCGCGGACTCGGCGATGCTCCCGACGCGGGTCGAGACGCGAGGGCGGGCGGGGGCTGCGGGGTGCTGGCTCACGGGCCCCATCGTGGCACTGCGGGCCCCGGCCGGGGGAGCGGACGCCCGTGGCGGGCCGGGGGCCCGGGGGAGGCCTGCGCGGCCCTCCCGGGGGGCGGGTTCGACGCCGCCACCGTCGTACGCCTACACTGGCCCAGGCGGTTGACTCCGCCATGCTGACGCGCGCCTCCGGTGTGCTGAAGCGCACAGGGCAGTGGCGCAATTGGTAGCGCTCCGGTCTCCAAAACCGGTGGTTGGGGGTTCGAGTCCCTCCTGCCCTGCGAGAACACCCGAGGGAACTGACGAGCACCGGCCGGGATCGAGGACGAGTTGAGCGAGACGTCGACCACCGCGGAGCCCGACACCCCCGCGCGCCGGCCCGGCCTCGGCCTGTTCCTGCGTCAGGTGATCGCGGAGCTCCGCAAGGTCGTCTGGCCGACGAGGAGCGAGCTCCTCTCGTACACGGGGGTCGTCCTCGTGTTCGTGCTGGTGATGATGCTGCTCGTGGCCGGTTTGGACTACGGCCTCGGCAAGCTGGTCCTGCTCGTCTTCGGCTCGGGCTCCTGACGCCCCCTCCCCGATCCGAAGGAAGCAGGTCAGCACCGTGTCCGAGCAGTGGGCTCCGTCCGGCGAGCGCCCCCGGCCGAGCGACGACCCCTTCGCCGTCGCGCAGACGTTCGACGCCGAGGACGTGACCGCCGACGTCGAGGCGGACGCGGAGGCGGCCGGCGAGGCTGCGTTCGAGGGAGGTACCGGCGAGGACGCTCCCAGCGAGCCCCCTCTCCTGGACGCTCCCGAGGACGAGACCTCCGAGGACGAGTCTTCCGGGGAGCAGTCCTTCGAGGACGAGGCGTCGGACGAGGAGACCTCCGAGGACGAGGTCGACGAGTCCGGGGAGGGTGAGGCCCCCGAGGACGGGGACACCGCCGCGGCCCTCGACGACGACGTCGACGAGGTGGAGGAGTTCCGGACCAAGCTGCGGCGCATGCCCGGTGACTGGTACGTCATCCACTCCTACGCGGGCTACGAGAACCGGGTCAAGGCGAACCTCGAGACCCGCATGACCAGCCTCAACATGGAGGACTTCATCTACCAGGTGGAGGTCCCCATGGAGGAGGTCGTCGAGGTCAAGAACGGCCAGCGCAAGCAGGTCCGCCGCGTGCGCATCCCTGGCTACGTCCTCGTCCGGATGGAGCTGACCGACGAGTCGTGGGGCGCCGTGCGGCACACCCCGGGCGTGACGGGCTTCGTGGGCAACACCCACCAGCCGGTGCCGCTGTCGAACGACGAGGTCTTCTCCATGCTGGCTCCGACCCTGCAGCCGAAGGAGAAGCCGACCACCAAGGCCACGCCGGCCGAGGTCAAGGTCGTCGACTTCGAGGTCGGGGAGTCGGTGACCGTGATGGAGGGTCCGTTCGAGACGCTCCCGGCCACCATCTCCGAGATCAACGGCGACCGGCAGAAGCTGACGGTCCTGGTCTCCATCTTCGGCCGCGAGACGCCGGTCGAGCTCAACTTCAACCAGGTCGCCAAGATCTGACGACGGAGCGTGCGAGCGCAGCGAGGGCCCGGCCCGCGCTGCGCTCGCTCCGCGTCTGAACGCCCCGCTCGGCTCCCGTAGAATCGAACGCTGCGGCCACAACCCCTCGTCGCCCGATCCGCGGGCACCGACAGAGCCGCCTCGCCTGGAAGGACACCCGTCATGCCCCCCAAGAAGAAGATCACAGCGATCATCAAGCTGCAGATCAAGGCCGGCCAGGCGACTCCGGCTCCGCCGATCGGCCCCGCGCTGGGCCAGCACGGCGTGAACATCATGGAGTTCTGCAAGGCGTACAACGCCCTCACCGAAGGTCAGCGCGGCAGCATCGTGCCCGTCGAGATCACGGTGCGGGAGGACCGCTCCTTCACCTTCATCACGAAGACCCCGCCGGCCTCCGAGCTCATCAAGAAGGCCGCCGGTGTCGAGAAGGGCTCGGGCGTCCCGCACACCACGAAGGTCGGCAAGCTCACCGCCGCCCAGGTGCGCGAGATCGCCGAGACCAAGATGACGGACCTCAACGCCATCGACATCGACCAGGCGGCGAAGATCATCGCCGGCACCGCCCGTTCCATGGGCATCACCGTCGAGGGCTGAGCCCGCAGCAGGACGGGCCCGCGCCGCGGGCCCGGTGGCAGGGTCGCGCGACCCGATGACCACGACTCCACCCATCAGAGGAGCAGCAGTGAAGCGCAGCAAGGCCTACCGCGCCGCAGCGGAGAAGTTCGACCGGGACGCCCTCTACGCGCCCCTGGAGGCCGTCCGCCTGGCGAAGGACACCTCCACCACGAAGTACGACGCGACGGTCGAGGTGGCCTTCCGCCTCGGTGTCGACCCCCGCAAGGCCGACCAGATGGTCCGCGGCACCGTGAACCTGCCGCACGGCACCGGCAAGACGGCCCGCGTGCTGGTCTTCGCCGTGGGTGAGCGCGCCGCGCAGGCCGAGGCCGCCGGCGCCGACATCGTCGGTGGCGACGAGCTCATCGACGAGGTCGCCAAGGGCCGCCTGGACTTCGACGCCGCGGTCGCCACGCCCGACCTCATGGGCAAGGTCGGCCGCCTGGGCAAGGTGCTCGGCCCCCGTGGCCTCATGCCCAACCCCAAGACCGGCACCGTGACCATGGACGTCGCGAAGGCCGTCTCGGAGATCAAGGGCGGAAAGATCGAGTTCCGCACCGACAAGCACGCCAACCTGCACTTCATCATCGGGAAGTCCTCCTTCTCCGCGGAGCAGCTGGTGGAGAACTACGCCGCCGCGCTGGACGAGGTGCTGCGCCTCAAGCCGTCCGCGGCGAAGGGCCGCTACCTGCGCAAGGCGACGATGGCGACGACCATGGGCCCCGGCATCCCGGTGGACCCGACCGCCACCCGCAACCTGCTCGAGGCGTCCGCCACGGCCTGAGGCCGCCGGCGCCAGCAAGCCCTGCACGGAGGGCGCGGACCGCACCGGTCCGCGCCCTCCGTCGTACCCGGCCCCGTCCTGCCGGGCGATTTCTCCCAGCGCCGCCCCGTGTGGCATGCTGAACTCGCCGAAGACCGCCGGTCGCCGCCTCCGGGTGGCAGAAGGTCCCGTTCCTCAGGACGACCCGCGCAGGCACGATGCTCCAGGCAGATCCCCGTGATCGGCCCCACGCCCCGTGCGCCTGCGCCGGGGCGTTTTCCGTGTCCGGGCCCGGCCGGTTTCCCCCGACCGTGGAAGGAGGGCCCATGGCACGGCCCGACAAGGCAGCCGCCGTCAAGGAGATCGCAGACCTGCTGCGCGCCTCCAACGCGGCGGTGCTCACCGAGTACCGGGGGTTGACCGTCTCGCAGCTCACCACGCTGCGGCGCTCGCTGGGTGGCACCACCACCTACGCGGTGCTCAAGAACACGCTGACCACCATCGCTGCCAAGGAAGCCGGCGTGTCGGCCTTCGAGGGCCAGCTCGTCGGCCCGACCGCCATCGCCTTCGTCAAGGGCGACCCGGTCGAGGCCGCCAAGGGTCTGCGTGACTTCGCGAAGACCAACCCCCAGCTGATCATCAAGGGCGGCATGCTCGAGGGGCGCGCCATCAGCGCCTCCGACGTCGCCGCGCTCGCCGATCTCGAGTCGCGCGAGGTGCTGCTCGCCAAGGTCGCAGGCGTCCTCAAGGCGTCGCAGAGCAAGGCCGCAGCGCTGTTCAACGCTCCGCTCTCCAAGGCCGTCCGCACCGTGGACGCCCTGCGCGAGAAGGTGGGTGCGGGTGCGCCCGCGCCGGCCGCCGAGGAGCCCGCGGACGCCTGACGGCGACCGCACGGGGCTGCTCGACCGAGCCGTCCCCTGACCAGGACTGGACCGCGGCGCGGCGCCGCGTCCGACGATGAGGAAGGACCGCCACCATGGCGAAGCTCAGCACCGCCGAGCTGCTCGACGCGTTCAAGGAGATGACGCTGATCGAGCTCTCGGAGTTCGTGAAGCAGTTCGAGGAGACCTTCGACGTCACCGCGGCCGTGGCCGTGGCGGCTGCCGCCCCCGGTGGCGGTGGCGGTGGCGCTGCTGCCGAGGCCGAGGAGGAGAAGGACGAGTTCGACGTCATCCTCGAGTCCGCCGGTGACAAGAAGATCGGCGTCATCAAGGAGGTGCGCGCCCTCACCAGCCTCGGCCTGAAGGAGGCCAAGGACCTGGTCGACGGCGCCCCCAAGCCCGTCCTCGAGAAGGTCAACAAGGACGCTGCCGAGAAGGCGAAGGCGGCCCTCGAGGGCGCTGGCGCCACCGTCACCCTCAAGTGACCCGCTGACGCGGCCCTCCGGCCGCGTCGCGACCGCCCGCGGGGGCGCACGAGCGAACTGCTCGTGCGCCCCCGTCGGCGTTCCCGGAGCCGGATCGGCGAGGGGGAGCGGGGGAGCCGTCACGGCTGAGCCCCGGCCGGCCTCGGCCCGGCCCGGTCCACAGTCCGGCGGGCCGCCTTGACGCCGGGGCGCGGGGCGGTCATCCTCATCACCGGTTGGATCGTCCGCCCGCGGCAGCGCCGCCGCTCGGCCGGTCGGGACCGCATCGCCACCCCTCGAGGGGGTGTGGACAGTCTTGCCTTCCGCGGCTATGCTGCTGTTTTGCGCTGCCCAGAGCCATATGGCCGGTCGCCTTCGACCGAGTGGGGCCGGGACAGTGCCCAAATGTTCGCAGGCCCGTGGAAGGACCCCTCTTTGGCCGCCTCGCGCACAGCGTCCGCACCTGGCACCACTTCGGCCCTGACCGCATCCGGTCGCTATTCCTTCGGAAAGATCCGCGAGCCCCTTGAGGTCCCCGACCTGCTCGCGCTGCAGACGGAGAGCTTCGACTGGCTCCTCGGCAACCAGCGCTGGCAGCAGCGGGTCGAGGCCGCGCGCTCCGGTGGGCTGGACGTGCCGACGACCTCCGGTCTCGAGGAGATCTTCGAGGAGATCTCCCCGATCGAGGACTTCTCCGGCTCCATGTCCCTCTCGTTCCGCGACCACCGGTTCGAGCCGCCCAAGTACTCGCTCGACGAGTGCAAGGAGCGGGACATGACGTACGCGGCTCCGCTGTTCGTCACCGCGGAGTTCATGAACACCACCACCGGTGAGATCAAGAGCCAGACCGTGTTCATGGGCGACTTCCCGCTCATGACCGAGCGCGGCACCTTCGTGATCAACGGTACCGAGCGTGTCGTCGTCTCCCAGCTGGTGCGCTCGCCCGGCATCTACTTCGAGCGGGTGGCGGACAAGACGTCCGACCGCGACGTCTACACCGCGAAGATCATCCCCTCGCGCGGCGCCTGGCTCGAGTTCGAGATCGACAAGCGCGACATGGTCGGCGTGCGCATCGACCGCAAGCGCAAGCAGTCGGTCACGGTGCTGCTGAAGGCGCTGGGCTGGAGCGAGTCGCAGATCCGCGAGGAGTTCGCGGACTACGAGTCCATGATCTCCACGCTGGAGAAGGACCACACCGCCGGCGTCGAGGACGCCCTGCTCGACATCTACCGCAAGCTGCGCCCGGGTGAGCCGCCGACCCAGGAGGCCGCGCGCAACCTGCTCGACAACCTCTACTTCAACCCCAAGCGCTACGACCTCGCCAAGGTCGGGCGCTACAAGGTGAACAAGAAGTTGGGGCAGGAGCAGCCGCTGAGCGACAGCGTGCTCTCCGTGGACGACATCGTCTCCACGATCAAGTTCCTCGTGCGCCTGCACGCCGGCGAGACGTCGATGCCCGGCACCCGCAACGGCGAGTCGATCGAGGTGCGCGTCGAGGTCGACGACATCGACCACTTCGGCAACCGCCGTCTGCGCAGCGTCGGCGAGCTCATCCAGAACCAGGTCCGCACCGGCCTGTCCCGGATGGAGCGCGTCGTGCGCGAGCGCATGACCACCCAGGACGTCGAGGCCATCACGCCGCAGACGCTGATCAACATCCGTCCCGTCGTGGCCTCCATCAAGGAGTTCTTCGGGACCTCGCAGCTGTCGCAGTTCATGGACCAGACCAACCCGCTCGCGGGCCTGACCCACAAGCGCCGCCTGTCGGCGCTGGGCCCGGGTGGTCTCTCCCGTGAGCGGGCCGGCATGGAGGTCCGTGACGTCCACCCCTCGCACTACGGCCGCATGTGCCCGATCGAGACGCCGGAAGGCCCGAACATCGGCCTCATCGGCTCCCTGTCGTCGTACGGGCGGATCAACCCGTTCGGGTTCATCGAGACCCCGTACCGCCGGGTCGTCGACGGCCACGTCAGCGACGAGGTGGACTACCTCACCGCCGACGAGGAGGACGGCTTCGTCATCGCCCAGGCCAACGCGCCGCTGGCGGCCGACGGCACCTTCGCCGAGGCCCGCGTCCTGGTGCGAGGCAAGGGCGGCGAGGCGGAGTTCGTCCCGCGCGACGAGGTCGACTACATGGACGTCGCAGCCCGGCAGATGGTCTCCGTCGCCACCGCGATGATCCCGTTCCTCGAGCACGACGACGCCAACCGCGCGCTCATGGGCTCCAACATGCAGCGCCAGGCCGTGCCGCTGGTGCGCTCGGAGGCGCCGCTCGTCGGCACCGGCATGGAGTTCCGCGCGGCCGTCGACGCCGGCGACGTGATCACCGCCACCAAGGCGGGCGTGGCGACCGAGGTCTCCGCCGACCTGGTGACGGTCTCCAACGACGACGGCACCACCTCGGTCTACCGCGTCGCGAAGTTCCGCCGCTCCAACCAGGGCACCGCGTACAACCAGCGGGTCCTGCTGGACGAGGGGCAGCGCGTCGAGGTCGGCACGGTGATCGCCGACGGCCCCTCCACCGACGGTGGCGAGATGGCGCTGGGGCGCAACCTGCTCGTGGCCTTCATGCCGTGGGAGGGCCACAACTACGAGGACGCGATCATCCTGTCGCAGCGCCTCGTGCAGGACGACGTCCTCTCCTCGATCCACATCGAGGAGCACGAGGTCGACGCCCGCGACACGAAGCTGGGTCCCGAGGAGATCACCCGCGACATCCCCAACGTCGCGGAGGAGGTCCTCGCCGACCTCGACGAGCGGGGCATCATCCGCATCGGCGCCGAGGTCGTCCCGGGCGACATCCTCGTCGGCAAGGTCACCCCCAAGGGCGAGACCGAGCTGACCCCCGAGGAGCGGCTCCTGCGTGCGATCTTCGGCGAGAAGGCGCGCGAGGTGCGCGACACCTCGCTGAAGGTGCCCCACGGCGAGACCGGCACGGTCATCGGCGTGAAGGTCTTCGACCGCGACGAGGGCGACGAGCTGCCGCCGGGCGTCAACCAGCTCGTGCGTGTCTACGTGGCCCAGAAGCGCAAGATCACCGACGGTGACAAGCTCGCCGGCCGCCACGGCAACAAGGGCGTCATCTCCAAGATCCTCCCCGTGGAGGACATGCCGTTCCTCGAGGACGGCACGCCGGTCGACGTCATCCTGAACCCCCTCGGCGTGCCGAGCCGGATGAACGTCGGCCAGGTGCTGGAGCTGCACCTGGGCTGGGTGGCCGCACAGGGCTGGGAGATCGAGGGTCAGCCCGACTGGGCGAGCCTCATCCCCGAGGAGATCCGCACCGGTCCCGCCGGGACGCGCGTGGCCTCGCCCGTCTTCGACGGTGCCCGTGAGCACGAGATCACCGGGCTGCTGTCGTCGACGCGCCAGACGCGCGACGGGCAGCGCCTCGTCGGCGGCGACGGCAAGGCGCGGCTGTTCGACGGCCGCAGCGGCGAGCCGTTCCCGGACCCTGTGTCCGTGGGCTACATGTACATCCTGAAGCTGCACCACCTGGTCGACGACAAGATCCACGCTCGCTCGACCGGTCCGTACTCCATGATCACCCAGCAGCCGCTCGGTGGTAAGGCGCAGTTCGGTGGTCAGCGCTTCGGCGAGATGGAGGTCTGGGCACTGGAGGCGTACGGCGCCGCCTACGCCCTGCAGGAACTGCTCACCATCAAGTCGGACGACGTGCTGGGCCGGGTGAAGGTCTACGAGGCCATCGTCAAGGGCGAGAACATCCCCGAGCCCGGAATCCCGGAGTCCTTCAAGGTGCTCATCAAGGAGATGCAGTCGCTGTGCCTGAACGTCGAGGTGCTCTCCAGCGACGGCATGTCCATCGAGATGCGTGACAGCGACGAGGACGTCTTCCGGGCGGCCGAGGAGCTGGGCATCGACCTGTCGCGGCGCGAGCCGAGCAGCGTCGAAGAGGTCTGACGGACCGCGGGGGCTGCGCCGAGCGCAGCCCCCGCACCGCCGGCCAACGAGTCGATCCCGTCAGACCACGGACACTGAAGAGAGAGAAGGGCACGTTGCTCGACGTCAACTTCTTCGACGAGCTGCGCATCGGGCTGGCCACGGCGGAGGACATCCGCACCTGGTCGCACGGTGAGGTCAAGAAGCCCGAGACCATCAACTACCGCACCCTGAAGCCGGAGAAGGACGGGCTCTTCTGCGAGAAGATCTTCGGCCCCACCCGGGACTGGGAGTGCTACTGCGGGAAGTACAAGCGCGTCCGGTTCAAGGGCATCATCTGCGAGCGCTGCGGCGTCGAGGTGACCCGGGCGAAGGTGCGTCGTGAGCGGATGGGCCACATCGAGCTCGCCGCCCCCGTGACGCACATCTGGTACTTCAAGGGTGTCCCGAGCCGCCTCGGGTACCTGCTCGACCTGGCGCCGAAGGACCTCGAGAAGGTCATCTACTTCGCCGCCTACATGATCACCTGGGTCGACGAGGAGGCCCGCCACCGCGACATGTCGTCGCTGGAGGCCCAGATCGAGGTCGAGAAGAAGGAGATCGAGAACCGGCGCGACGCGGACGTCGACGCCCGGGCCAAGCAGCTCGAGGGTGACCTCGCGGAGCTCGAGGCCGAGGGCGCGAAGTCGGACGTGCGCCGCAAGGTGCGCGAGTCCGCGGAGCGCGAGATGGCGCAGATCCGCCGGCGCGCCGACACGGAGATCGACCGTCTGACGACGGTCTGGGACCGCTTCCGCACCCTCAAGGTCCAGGACCTCGAGGGTGACGAGGTGCTCTACCGCGCCATGCGCGAGCGCTTCGGCATGTACTTCGAGGGCGGCATGGGTGCCGCCGCCCTGCAGAAGCGCCTGCAGAGCTTCGACCTGGAGGCGGAGGCGGAGAGCCTGCGCGAGATCATCGCGACGGGCAAGGGCCAGCGGAAGACGCGGGCGCTGAAGCGGCTGAAGGTCGTCTCGGCGTTCCTGACCACGCGGAACTCCCCGCAGGGCATGGTGCTCGACTGCGTCCCGGTCATCCCGCCGGACCTGCGCCCGATGGTGCAGCTCGACGGTGGCCGGTTCGCGACGAGCGACCTGAACGACCTGTACCGCCGCGTCATCAACCGCAACAACCGGCTCAAGCGCCTCCTCGACCTCGGGGCTCCCGAGATCATCGTGAACAACGAGAAGCGGATGCTGCAGGAGGCCGTCGACGCGCTGTTCGACAACGGCCGTCGTGGTCGCCCGGTCACCGGGCCGGGCAACCGCCCGCTGAAGTCGCTCTCGGACATGCTCAAGGGCAAGCAGGGCCGCTTCCGGCAGAACCTGCTCGGCAAGCGCGTCGACTACTCCGGTCGTTCGGTCATCGTCGTCGGCCCGCAGCTGAAGCTGCACCAGTGCGGTCTGCCCAAGCAGATGGCGCTGGAGCTGTTCAAGCCCTTCGTCATGAAGCGGCTCGTGGACCTCAGCCACGCGCAGAACATCAAGTCCGCCAAGCGCATGGTCGAGCGCGCCCGCCCCGTCGTCTGGGACGTCCTGTCCGAGGTGATCACGGAGCACCCGGTGCTGCTCAACCGTGCGCCCACGCTGCACCGCCTCGGCATCCAGGCGTTCGAGCCCCAGCTCGTCGAGGGCAAGGCCATCCAGATCCACCCGCTCGTCTGCACCGCGTTCAACGCGGACTTCGACGGCGACCAGATGGCCGTGCACGTGCCGCTGTCGGCGGAGGCGCAGGCCGAGGCCCGCATCCTCATGCTGTCCAGCAACAACATCCTCAAGCCGGCCGACGGTCGTCCGGTGACCATGCCCACCCAGGACATGATCATCGGCATCTACCACCTGACGACCGAGCGCGAGGACGCCGCCGGGACGGGGCGCACCTTCTCCTCGGTGGCCGAGGCGATCATGGCCTTCGACGCACGGGTGCTGAGCCTGAGCGCCAAGGTCCGGATCAAGCTGTCGCAGGTCGTGCCGGACGAGGCGATGTCGGCGACCCTGCCGGAGGGCTGGCAGTCCGGTGACGACCTCATCGTGGAGACCACCCTCGGTCGCGCCCTGTTCAACGAGGCGCTGCCGGCGGACTACGAGTACGTCAACGCCGTCGTGGACAAGAAGCGGCTCTCCGCCATCGTCAACAAGCTGGCGGAGGAGTACCCGAAGGTGCAGGTGGCGGCGACGCTCGACGCACTGAAGGAGGCCGGCTTCTACTGGGCCACCCGCTCTGGCACGACGGTCTCGATCGCCGACGTGGTCTCCCCGCCGAACAAGCAGGAGATCCTGGAGCGGTTCGAGGCCAAGGCCGAGAAGGTCCAGCAGCAGTACGAGCGCGGTCTGATCACCGACGACGAGCGCCGTCAGGAACTCATCGAGATCTGGACGCAGGCCACCAACGAGGTCGCCCGCGACCTCGAGGCGGCCATGCCCATCCACAACACCATCGCCCGGATGGTGTCCTCGGGTGCGCGAGGCAACTGGATGCAGATGCGTCAGCTCGCCGGCATGCGCGGCCTGATGGCCAACCCGAAGGGCGAGATCATCCCGCGCCCGGTCAAGGCCAGCTTCCGCGAGGGGCTGACCGTGCTGGAGTTCTTCATCACCACGCACGGCGCCCGCAAGGGTCTGGCGGACACCGCACTGCGGACCGCGGACTCCGGCTACCTCACCCGGCGCCTCGTCGACGTCTCGCAGGACGTCATCGTGCGCGAGGAGGACTGCGGCACCGAGCGCGGCCTGCTCATGCCGATCGCCGTCAAGGGCGCCGACGGCTCCCTGCGCCGCCACGACGACGTCGAGACCAGCGTCTACGCACGCGTGCTGGCCGCCGACGTCTCGGCCGACGGCCAGGTCGTGCTGGCGGCGGGGGAGGACCTCGGGGACCTGGTCATCGACCGCCTCGTCTCCCTCGGCGTGGAGTCGATCAAGGTGCGCTCCGTGCTCACCTGCGAATCGCGCGTGGGGACCTGCGCCAAGTGCTACGGCCGCTCGCTCGCGACGGGCAAGCTCGTCGACATCGGCGAGGCGGTCGGCATCGTCGCGGCCCAGTCCATCGGTGAGCCGGGGACGCAGCTGACGATGCGCACCTTCCACACCGGTGGTGCGGCGAGCGAGTCGGGTGACATCACGCACGGTCTGCCGCGTGTGGTGGAGCTCTTCGAGGCCCGCACGCCCAAGGGCTTCTCGCCGATCGCGGAGGCCTCCGGGCGGATCACGATCGAGGAGAGCGACAAGGGACGGCGCCTGCTGATCACCCCCGACGACGGCGCGGAGGAGCTGGCCTACCCGGTCAGCAAGCGCTCGCGCCTGCTGGTCGCCGACGGCCAGCACGTCGAGGTGGGCACGCAGCTCGTGCAGGGGGCCATCGACCCCAAGCAGGTGTTGCGCATCCTCGGCCCGCGCCAGGTGCAGATCCACCTCGTGGACCAGGTCCAGGAGGTGTACCGCAGCCAGGGCGTGTCGATCCACGACAAGCACATCGAGGTCATCGTGCGCCAGATGCTCAAGCGCGTGACGATCATCGAGTCCAACGATGCGGACCTCCTGCCCGGCGAGCTCGCCGAGCGGGCCCGCTTCGAGGAGGAGAACCGTCGCGTGGTCGCCGAGGGCGGGAGCCCCGCCTCGGGGCGGCCCGAGCTCATGGGGATCACCAAGGCGTCGTTGGCGACGGACTCGTGGCTCTCCGCCGCCTCCTTCCAGGAGACGACGCGGGTGCTCACGAACGCCGCCATGGAGGGCCGCAGCGACCCGCTGCTGGGCCTGAAGGAGAACGTCATCATCGGCAAGCTCATCCCGGCCGGCACGGGCCTCGCCCAGTACCGCAACATCCGGGTGGAGCCGACCGAGGAGGCCAAGGCGACGATGTACTCGGTGCCCGGCTACGACGACGTCGACTACGCGCAGTTCGGGATCGGCAGCGGCCAGGCCGTCCCGCTGGAGGAGTTCGACTACGGCGGCAACGACTACCGCTGACGCACGTGCACGCGGCGGGGGCCCCTGCGGGGCTCCCGCCGCCGTGTGTGGGGGAGGGGAGCCGTTTTGACCCCCTCCACCACAACGGGTAGCCTCGATCGTGCTTGGGACCGCCATGCCTGCTGCGTTCATCAGGACGATGCAACGGAGCGGGTAGGACCCAGCGACACGCCCGACCTCGTGGGTCGGCGATGCCTACCGGGGCGAATTCTCAGGACGGGAATCGCCGGCCGAAGATCCAGAACGAAGAACACGGAGACAGGGTGCCCACGATCCAGCAGCTGGTCCGCAAGGGCCGGGAGGACAAGGTCGTCAAGACCAAGACGCCCGCGCTCAAGGCATGCCCGCAACGGCGCGGCGTGTGCACCCGCGTCTACACGACCACCCCGAAGAAGCCGAACTCGGCGCTGCGCAAGGTGGCCCGCGTCCGCCTCACCAGCGGCATCGAGGTCACCGCGTACATCCCCGGTGTCGGCCACAACCTGCAGGAGCACTCCATCGTGCTCGTCCGCGGCGGTCGTGTGAAGGACCTGCCCGGTGTGCGTTACAAGATCATCCGCGGTTCGCTCGACACGCAGGGCGTGAAGAACCGCAAGCAGGCTCGCAGCCGCTACGGCGCGAAGAAGGAGAAGAGCTGATGCCGCGCAAGGGCCCCGCGCCGAAGCGTCCCCTCGTGGTCGACCCCGTCTACCAGTCCCCGCTGGTGACCCAGCTCGTCAACAAGGTGCTCCTCGACGGCAAGAAGTCCGTCGCCGAGAGCATCGTCTACGGCGCCCTCGAGGGTGCCCGCGCCAAGTCGGGCGCCGACCCGGTCGTGACGCTGAAGCGCGCGCTCGACAACGTGAAGCCGGCGCTCGAGGTCCGCTCCCGCCGCGTGGGTGGTTCCACCTACCAGGTGCCGATCGAGGTCCGCCCGAGCCGCTCCACCACGCTCGCGCTGCGCTGGCTCGTCAGCTACTCGCGGCAGCGTCGCGAGAAGACGATGACCGAGCGCCTGATGAACGAGATCCTCGACGCGAGCAACGGCCTCGGCGCCGCGGTGAAGCGCCGCGAGGACACGCACAAGATGGCCGAGTCGAACAAGGCCTTCGCGCACTACCGCTGGTGATCCAGCGCTGAGCGCGCACTGTCGTCCGGCCGGCCCGGACGCGACCCCGCCGAGCCCAGGGAAGAGGCAGTAGAACGTGGCACTCGACGTGCTGACCGACCTCCACAAGGTCCGCAACATCGGCATCATGGCGCACATCGACGCCGGCAAGACGACGACGACCGAGCGGATCCTCTTCTACACCGGTATCAACTACAAGATCGGTGAGGTCCACGAGGGCGCAGCCACGATGGACTGGATGGAGCAGGAGCAGGAGCGGGGGATCACGATCACCTCGGCTGCCACCACCTGCTTCTGGGCCGACAACCAGATCAACATCATCGACACCCCCGGTCACGTGGACTTCACCGTCGAGGTGGAGCGCTCCCTGCGCGTCCTCGACGGTGCGGTCGCCGTCTTCGACGGCAAGGAGGGCGTCGAGCCCCAGTCCGAGACGGTGTGGCGCCAGGCTGACAAGTACGACGTGCCGCGCATCTGCTTCGTCAACAAGATGGACAAGCTGGGCGCCGACTTCTTCTTCACGGTCAACACCATCATCGACCGCCTGGGTGCGGAGCCGCTGGTGATGCAGCTGCCCATCGGTGCGGAGAACTCCTTCACCGGCGTCATCGACCTGGTCTACAACCGGGCGCTCACGTGGCGCGGCGAGGTCAAGAAGGGCGAGGACTACACGATCGAGCCCGTGCCGGCAGAGCTGGCCGAGCAGGTCGAGGAGTACCGCCACAAGCTCGTCGAGCGCATCGCCGAGTCGGACGAGGCCCTCCTCGAGAAGTACCTCGGTGGTGAGGAGCTGACCCCCGAGGAGATCAAGGGGGCCGTCCGCAAGCTGACGATCGCGAGTGAGGTCTACCCCGTCTTCTGTGGGTCCGCGTTCAAGAACAAGGGCGTGCAGCCCATGCTCGACGCGGTCATCGACTACCTGCCCTCGCCGCTGGACGTGAAGCCCATGGTCGGGCACAAGGTCGGCGACGAGGAGACCGAGATCGTCCGCCGTCCCGAGGCGGCGGAGCCGTTCTCCGCTCTGGCGTTCAAGATCGCCTCGCACCCCTTCTTCGGCAAGCTCACCTACGTCCGGGTGTACTCGGGCAAGGTGGCCTCCGGGTCCGGTGTCATCAACTCGACCAAGGGCAAGAAGGAGCGCATCGGGAAGCTCTTCCAGATGCACTCCAACAAGGAGAACCCGGTCGACGAGGCCAGCGCCGGCCACATCTACGCGATGATCGGCCTGAAGGACACGACCACCGGCGACACGCTCTGCGACCCGCAGGCACCCGTCGTCCTGGAGTCGATGACCTTCCCTGCGCCGGTCATCTCGGTCGCGATCGAGCCCAAGACCAAGGGCGACCAGGAGAAGCTGGGCACTGCGATCCAGAAGCTCGCCGAGGAGGACCCGACCTTCCAGGTCCACCACGACGAGGAGACCGGCCAGACGATCATCGCCGGCATGGGCGAGCTCCACCTGGACATCCTGGTGGACCGCATGCGCCGCGAGTTCAAGGTCGAGGCCAACGTCGGCAAGCCGCAGGTCGCCTACCGCGAGACCATCCGCCGCAAGGTGGAGAAGATGGACTACACCCACAAGAAGCAGACGGGTGGGTCCGGGCAGTTCGCGAAGGTCCAGGTCTCCATCGAGCCGCTCGACACGGCCGACGGGGAGATGTACCAGTTCGAGAACAAGGTCACCGGTGGGCGTGTCCCGCGCGAGTACATCCCCAGCGTGGACGCGGGCATCCAGGACGCCATGCAGCTCGGTGTCGTCGCCGGCTACCCGCTGGTCGGCATCAAGGCGTCGCTCCTCGACGGTGCGGCGCACGACGTGGACTCGTCCGAGATGGCGTTCAAGATCGCCGGCTCGATGGTGCTGAAGGAGGCCGTCCGCAAGGCGGACCCCGTCCTCCTGGAGCCGGTCATGGCCGTCGAGGTCCGCACCCCTGAGACCTACATGGGCGAGGTCATCGGCGACCTGAACTCCCGCCGCGGCCAGATCCAGTCCATGGAGGACGCCAGCGGCGCGAAGGTCGTGCGTGCGCTCGTTCCGCTGTCGGAGATGTTCGGCTACGTCGGCGACCTGCGGTCGAAGACCCAGGGCCGCGCGGTGTACAGCATGCAGTTCCACTCCTACGACGAGGTTCCGCGGAACGTCGCCGAGGAGATCGTCAAGAAGGTGCGCGGGGAGTAGTCCCCCGACCGAGCCGCACGACGGCCCGTCTGGCAAGCTGGCTCAGACGGGCCCACCGGCCACCCGCCCGATCCACCGGGTCGGGGAAGAAACCAGTCCCGAGGAGGACCCCCAGTGGCGAAGGCGAAGTTCGAGCGGACTAAGCCGCACGTCAACATCGGCACCATCGGTCACATCGACCACGGGAAGACGACGCTGACTGCGGCGATCACCCGGGTGCTGCACGACAAGTACCCGAACCTGAACCAGGCTTCGGCGTTCGACCAGATCGACAAGGCTCCCGAGGAGCGTCAGCGCGGTATCACCATCTCCATCGCGCACGTCGAGTACCAGACGGAGCTGCGTCACTACGCCCACGTCGACTGCCCTGGTCACGCGGACTACATCAAGAACATGATCACGGGCGCGGCGCAGATGGACGGCGCCATCCTCGTGGTCGCGGCGACCGACGGCCCCATGCCGCAGACGAAGGAGCACGTCATCCTGGCCCGCCAGGTCGGCGTCCCCTACATCGTCGTGGCCCTCAACAAGGCCGACATGGTCGAGGACGAGGAGCTCCTCGAGCTCGTCGAGATGGAGGTGCGCGAGCTCCTCTCCAGCTACGAGTTCCCCGGCGACGACGTGCCGGTCGTGCGCGTCTCGGCGCTCAAGGCGCTCGAGGGCGACGCCGAGTGGGGCGCGAAGCTGATGGAGCTCATGGAGGCGGTCGACACCGCGATCCCGGAGCCGACCCGTGAGGTCGACCTGCCCTTCCTCATGCCCATCGAGGACGTCTTCACGATCACCGGTCGCGGCACCGTCGTCACCGGTCGCATCGAGCGCGGCATCCTCAAGGTCAACGAGGAGGTGGAGATCGTCGGCATCCGGGAGAAGAACCAGAAGACGACGGTCACCGGCATCGAGATGTTCCGCAAGCTCCTCGACGAGGGCCAGGCCGGCGAGAACGTCGGTCTGCTGCTCCGCGGCCTCAAGCGTGAGGACGTCGAGCGCGGTCAGGTCGTCTGCAAGACCGGGTCGATCACGCCGCACACGGAGTTCGAGGCCAACTCCTACATCCTGTCCAAGGACGAGGGTGGCCGTCACACGCCGTTCTACAACAACTACCGTCCGCAGTTCTACTTCCGGACGACCGACGTCACCGGCGTCGTCACGCTGCCCGAGGGCACCGAGATGGTCATGCCGGGTGACAACACTGAGATGAAGGTCGACCTCATCCAGCCCATCGCGATGGAAGAGGGCCTGAAGTTCGCGATCCGTGAGGGTGGCCGCACCGTCGGCGCCGGCCGGGTCACGAAGATCCTCAAGTGATCTGAGCGGTCTCGACCGCTCCGGCCACCCACGAGAACGGGGTGGACCCTTCCCGGGTCCACCCCGTTCTGCTGGGACCAACGCCGTCAGGGGGCCGATTGGCCAAGGACGGGGCTGGTCTGGCAGACTGGACCGGTTGCTGCGCGCCGTTGATGCGGTGGGTTCTGCCCAACGCCAGGTGAGCGGGTGCCGTGAGCAGTCCTCCGGGACGGTTCTGCGGTCGCGACCATGACAAGACCACACCGGGCAACCGACGTGGGCGGAGTACGTCTCGCAGAGGCGACACGCCCGACCTCGGGGGTCGGGGCAGGGGAACCAGCCCCGCGCCGCGCACGAGTCAGTAGCGGTACGAAGAGAGAGAGTCAGACGACGCCATGGCGGGACAGAAGATCCGCATCCGGCTCAAGGCCTATGACCACGAGGTCATCGACAGTTCGGCGCGCAAGATCGTCGACACGGTGACCCGCACTGGCGCCTCTGTCGCCGGGCCCGTGCCGCTGCCGACCGAGAAGAACGTCTACTGCGTGATCCGCTCGCCGCACAAGTACAAGGACAGCCGCGAGCACTTCGAGATGCGCACCCACAAGCGCCTCATCGACATCATCGACCCCACGCCGAAGACGGTCGACTCGCTCATGCGCCTCGACCTCCCCGCGGGTGTCGACATCGAGATCAAGCTCTGAGGGACTGCACACGATGAGCGACAGGCAAGTGCGAGGGGTGCTCGGCACCAAGCTCGGCATGACCCAGGTGTGGGACGACGCGAACCGCCTCGTCCCCGTCACCGTGGTCCAGGCCGCGCCGAACGTCGTCACCCAGGTCCGCACCAAGGACACCGACGGCTACGAGGCCGTCCAGCTGGCCTTCGGGGCCATCGACCCGCGCAAGGCGAACCAGCCCGCCTCGGGCCACTTCGCCAAGGCCGGTGTGGCGCCCCGTCGTCACCTGGTCGAGCTGCGCACCACCGACGCGGCGAGCTACAGCGCCGGCCAGGAGGTCACGGTCGAGATCTTCGCGGCGGGCCAGGTGGTCGACGTCGTCGGCACCACCCGCGGCAAGGGCACCGCCGGCGTGATGAAGCGTCACGGCTTCGCCGGTGTGAGCGCCTCCCACGGTGCGCACCGCAACCACCGCAAGCCCGGCTCGATCGGCGGGTGCTCCACCCCCGGTCGCGTCTTCAAGGGCATGCGCATGGCCGGCCGCATGGGCGCCGAGCGTCAGACCACCCAGAACCTGAAGGTGCACGCCATCGACGTGGAGAAGGGCCTGTTGCTGATCGCCGGCGCGATCCCGGGTCCCCGCGGTGGGGTCGTGCTCGTCAAGAACGCCGCCAAGGCGCGCGTCAAGGAGGCCTGAGCTCATGACCGCGACGACTGAGGCCGCAGCGCCGATCACCGTCGACGTGCGGACCGCCGGTGGCGGCACCGCCGGCACCGTCGAGCTGCCGGCCGAGCACTTCGGTGTGCAGACCAACATCCCGCTGATCCACCAGGTCGTGGTCGCGCAGCTCGCGGCCGCCCGCCAGGGCACCCACGACACGAAGAACCGCGGTGAGGTCAGGGGTGGCGGCAAGAAGCCGTACAAGCAGAAGGGCACCGGCCGCGCCCGTCAGGGTTCGCTGCGCGCCCCGCAGTTCACCGGTGGTGGCGTCGTCCACGGCCCCACGCCGCGCAGCTACGCGCAGCGCACCCCGAAGAAGATGAAGGCCGCCGCCCTGCGGGGCGCCCTCTCCGACCGGGCGCGCCACGGCCGCATCCACGTGGTCGACAGCCTGGTCACCGGCGAGGCGCCCTCCACCAAGGCCGTCGTCGGCCTCCTCGCCGAGGTGACGGCGCGTCGTCACGTGCTCGTCGTCATCGCCCGCGGCGACGACCTGGCGGCGAAGAGCCTGCGCAACGTCGACCGCGTGCACCTGCTGCCGGCCGACCAGCTGAACACCTACGACGTGCTGGTCTCCGACGACGTCGTGTTCACCCGCGCTGCCCTGGATGCGTTCGTGACCGGGCCCGCCAAGGGGCGCGGCGCGAGCGCGGTGGCGACCGAGTCCGAGGCCGCAGCGCTCGCGGCCGCAGAGGGGAGCGCTCAGTGAGCAGCATCGGGAACACGCAGAAGGACCCGCGCGACATCCTGCTCGCACCGGTCGTCTCGGAGAAGAGCTACGGGCTCATCGACGAGGGCAAGTACACCTTCCTGGTGGACCCCGCGGCGAACAAGACCGAGATCAAGGTCGCTGTCGAGCGTGTCTTCGGCGTGAAGGTGGCGTCGGTGAACACGGCGAACCGCCAGGGCAAGAGCCGCCGGACCAAGTTCGGCACCGGAAAGCGCAAGGACACCAAGCGGGCCATCGTGACGCTGCGCGAAGGCACTATCGACATCTTCGGCGGCTCGGTCGCCTGAGGCGACCGGACCGCAGGACCTATCGAAGTCGAGGACTGACTCACCATGGGAATCCGCAAGTACAAGCCGACGACGCCGGGCCGGCGCGGCGCCAGCGTCGCCGACTTCGTCGAGGTGACGCGCACGCAGCCGGAGAAGTCGCTCGTCCGTCCGCTCACGAAGAGCGGTGGGCGCAACAACACCGGTCGCGTCACGACGCGCCACCACGGTGGCGGCCACAAGCGCGCCTACCGGGTGATCGACTTCCGGCGTCACGACAAGGACGGCGTGCCGGCGAAGGTCGCGCACATCGAGTACGACCCGAACCGCACCGCCCGGATCGCACTGCTCCACTACGTGGACGGCGAGAAGCGCTACATCATCGCGCCGAACCGCCTGAAGCAGGGTGACCCGATCGAGAACGGCCCCACCGCCGACATCAAGCCGGGCAACAACCTGCCGCTGCGCAACATCCCCGTCGGTACCGTGATCCACGCGATCGAGCTCCGCCCCGGCGGCGGCGCGAAGATCGCCCGGTCCGCTGGTGCGAGCGTGCAGCTGGTCGCACGCGAGGGGCAGTTCGCCCAGCTGCGGATGCCCTCCGGTGAGATCCGCAACGTCGACGTCCGCTGCCGCGCCACCATCGGCGAGGTCGGCAACGCCGAGCAGTCGAACATCAACTGGGGCAAGGCCGGTCGCATGCGCTGGAAGGGCCGTCGTCCTACGGTCCGCGGTGTGGCCATGAACCCGATCGACCACCCGCACGGTGGTGGTGAGGGCAAGACGTCCGGTGGTCGCCACCCCGTGAGCCCCTGGGGCCAGCCTGAGGGCCGCACCCGGCGTCCGGGCAAGGAGAGCGACAAGCTCATCGTCCGCCGCCGCCGCACCGGCAAGAAGCGCTGATAGGAGTACTGGCGACCATGCCTCGCAGCTTGAAGAAGGGTCCCTTCGTCGACGACCACCTGCAGAAGAAGGTGGACGAGCAGAACGACAAGGGCACGCACACCGTCATCCGCACGTGGTCTCGGCGCTCGATGATCACGCCGGACTTCCTCGGCCACACCTTTGCGGTGCACGACGGCCGCAAGCACGTTCCCGTGTTCGTGACCGAGGCGATGGTCGGGCACAAGCTCGGCGAGTTCGCACCCACGCGCACGTTCCGCGGCCACGAGAAGGACGACCGCAAGGGTCGTCGCCGCTGACGCGAGCGGACCGGCCCCGGCGCCAGCCGGGGCCCCCGCCGCGCCCGGCGCGAGCAGCCCCCCACGTAGTGACGAGCACTTGAGACAAGAAGGCAGGACAGGGATGGAAGCCAAGGCGCAGACGCGGTACCTCCGCGTCACGCCCCAGAAGGCGCGCCGAGTCGTCGACCTGATCCGGGGCAAGCAGGCCACCGAGGCGGTCGCCGTGCTGCAGTTCGCCCCGCAGGCGGCGGCGGAGCCGGTTCGCAAGCTCGTCGAGAGCGCGATCGCGAACGCCCGGTTCCTGGCGGACAAGCACTCGCAGGCCTTCGACGAGCGTGACCTCGTCGTGCAGACGGTCTACGTGGACGAGGGGCCGACCATGAAGCGCTTCCGTCCGCGGGCGCAGGGGCGCGCCGGCCGGATCCTGAAGCGCACCAGCCACATCACGGTCGTCGTCGCCCCGCCGGCCGACGGCGCCAAGAAGACGAGGAGGACCCGCTAGTGGGACAGAAGGTCAACCCGCACGGGTTCCGACTGGGCATCACCACCGACCACAAGAGCCGGTGGTTCGCCGACTCCACGCGTCCGGGACAGCGGTACTCGGACTACGTGAAGGAAGACGTCGCGATCCGTCGCCTCATGTCCAAGGGCATGGAGCGCGCCGGCATCTCCAAGGTCGAGATCGAGCGCACCCGCGACCGCGTCCGGGTGGACATCCACACCGCGCGTCCGGGCATCGTGATCGGCCGCCGCGGCGCCGAGGCCGACCGCATCCGCGGCGAGCTGGAGAAGCTCACCGGCAAGCAGGTGCAGCTCAACATCCTCGAGGTCAAGAACCCCGAGATCGACGCCCAGCTCGTCGCCCAGGGCATCGCAGAGCAGCTCGCCAGCCGCGTCTCCTTCCGCCGCGCCATGCGCAAGGGCATGCAGACCGCGCTGCGCTCCGGCGCCAAGGGCATCCGGGTGCAGTGCTCCGGCCGTCTCGGCGGCGCCGAGATGAGCCGCTCGGAGTTCTACCGCGAGGGCCGGGTGCCCCTGCACACCCTGCGCGCCAACATCGACTACGGCTTCTACGAGGCGCGTACGACGTTCGGTCGCATCGGCGTGAAGGTCTGGATCTACCACGGCGACGTCACCAGCCGTGAGCTCGCCCGTGAGCAGGCCACCGCGCCCCGCGCCCCGCGCCGTGGCGAGCGTGGCGAGGGCGGTCCGCGTGGTGCGCGTCGTCCCCGCTCCGACGCTCCCACGACCACCGCGCCCGTCGCCGAGGCGACTGCGGCCGGTGGCGAGGCCGGGGTCACCACCGAGCAGCCGGCCACCGGCAAGAGCCCGAACGCAACGGAGGCCTGACCGTGCTGATCCCACGTCGCGTCAAGCACCGCAAGCAGCACCACCCCCGCCGCACCGGCGCAGCAACCGGCGGCACCCGCGTCACCTTCGGTGAGTACGGGATCCAGGCGGTCGAGGGTGGCTACATCACGAACCGGCAGATCGAGTCGGCTCGTATCGCGATCACCCGCCACATCCGTCGTGGCGGCAAGGTGTGGATCAACATCTACCCCGACCGCCCGCTCACGAAGAAGCCGGCCGAGACCCGCATGGGTTCCGGCAAGGGCTCCCCGGAGTGGTGGATCGCGAACATCAAGCCCGGACGTGTCATGTTCGAGCTGTCGTTCCCCAACGAGAAGGTCGCTGCGGAGGCGCTCACCCGCGCCATCCACAAGCTGCCGGTGAAGTGCCGGATCGTCCGGCGCGAGGGTGGTGAGGCGTGATGGCAGTCGGGACCAAGGACCTGGCGCCGGAGAAGCTGCGCGAGTTCGACGACGCGCAGCTGATCGAGGAGCTCCGGAAGGCGAAGGAGGAGCTGTTCAACCTGCGCTTCCAGTCCGCCACCGGGCAGCTCGAGAACAACAGCCGCCTGCGCGCCGTCAAGCGCGACATCGCGCGCATCTACACCACTATGCGGGAGCGTGAGCTCGGGATCACCGAGGCGCCGGCCGCCAAGGACTCGGAGGGGGCCAAGTGAGCGAGAGCACTGCGCAGGGCTCCGCGAGCGGCGAGGCTCGCGGCTACCGCAAGACGCGCCGCGGCTACGTCGTCAGCGACAAGATGCAGAAGACCGTCGTGGTCGAGGTCGAGGACCGCGTCAAGCACCCGCTGTACGCCAAGGTCATCCGCCGCACCACCAAGGTGAAGGCGCACGACGAGGTCAACACCGCCGGTGTGGGCGACCTCGTGCTCATCGCCGAGACGCGTCCGCTGTCCGCCACCAAGCGGTGGCGGGTCGTCGAGGTGCTCGAGCGCGCCAAGTGACCGGCGGCGGTCCCCGGGCCGCCGTCACCACGTCCACATCAGTTCGGCCAGGCTCGCGCCCTGTCGGCCCAGACGGGGCGCGAGAACCAGCGCGACGAAGGAGTAGAGAGTGATTCAGCAGGAGTCGCGGCTCAAGGTCGCCGACAACACGGGTGCCAAGGAGATCCTCTGCATCCGCGTGCTCGGCGGCTCCGGCCGCCGCTACGCGGGCATCGGCGACGTGATCGTCGCCACCGTGAAGGACGCCATCCCCGGTGGCAACGTCAAGAAGGGCGACGTCGTCAAGGCGGTCGTCGTCCGCACTTCCAAGGAGCGTCGTCGCCCGGACGGCTCCTACATCCGCTTCGACGAGAACGCCGCGGTGATCCTCCGCAACGACGGCGACCCGCGCGGCACCCGCATCTTCGGGCCCGTCGGCCGGGAGCTGCGCGAGAAGCGCTTCATGCGGATCATCTCGCTGGCGCCGGAGGTGCTCTGACCATGGGGAAGCTGCGGATCAAGAAGGGTGACCTCGTGCAGGTCATCACGCGCGTCCGGGGCCGTCGCAACGAGGACGGGACCCGCACGTCGGACCTCGGCAAGCAGGGCAAGGTGCTCGACGTCTTCCCGGACACGCAGCGCGTGCTGGTCGAGGGCGTCAACCAGATCAAGCGCCACACCAAGGCGGGCCCGGGCAACCAGGGCGCCGGCGGCATCGTGGTGCGCGAGGCCCCGATCCACGTGAGCAACGTGCAGCTCGTGGACCCGGAGACCAACAAGCCGACCCGCGTCGGCATGCGCACGGAGACGGTGGAGAAGAACGGCGTGCAGCGCATCCAGCGCATCCGCGTGGCCAAGCGCTCCGGTAAGGACATCTGAGATGACTGAGACCCTCGAGACCGCCCGGGCGCTGCCGCGCCTGAAGCAGCGCTACCGCGAGGAGATCCGCGGCGCGATGCAGGAGCAGTTCGCCTACCCGAACGTCATGCTGATCCCCGGCCTGGTCAAGGTCGTCGTCAACATGGGCGTCGGCGAGGCGGCCCGCGACTCCAAGCTCATCGACGGTGCCGTGCGCGACCTGGTCACCATCACCGGGCAGAAGCCGCAGGTGACCAAGGCCCGCAAGTCCATCGCCCAGTTCAAGCTCCGCGAGGGCATGCCGATCGGCGCCCACGTCACGCTGCGCGGTGACCGCATGTGGGAGTTCCTGGACCGGCTGCTCACGCTGGCCCTGCCCCGCATCCGCGACTTCCGCGGACTCTCGCCGAAGCAGTTCGACGGCAACGGCAACTACACCTTCGGCCTCACGGAGCAGTCGATGTTCCACGAGATCGACCAGGACCGCATCGACCGCGTCCGCGGTATGGACATCACCGTCGTGACGACGGCGAAGAACGACGAGGAGGGCCGGGCGCTGCTGCGTCTGCTCGGCTTCCCGTTCAAGGAGGCGTGACCGTGGCCAAGACGGCTCTCATCCAGAAGGCAGCGCGCAAGCCGAAGTTCGCAGTGCGTGCCTACACCAGGTGCCAGCGCTGCGGCCGGCCGCACTCGGTCTTCCGCAAGTTCGGCATCTGCCGCATCTGCCTTCGGGAGATGGCGCACCGCGGTGAGCTGCCCGGTGTGACCAAGAGCAGCTGGTGACGGCTGTGCGTGACAACCTCGATGTGACGACGCCGCAGGTCCGCACCGCTGTCAGCGGTGTGGAAACCCCGGCGAGGAAGGGCGGGCGAGCCCGATGACGATGACCGACCCCATCGCAGACATGCTGACGCGTCTGCGCAACGCCAACTCGGCGTACCACGACAGCGTGGTCATGCCCTACAGCAAGCTGAAGTCCCACATCGCCGAGATCCTCCAGCAGGAGGGCTACATCGAGTCGTGGAAGGTCGAGGACGCGGAGGTCGGCAAGAAGCTGATCATCGCGCTGAAGTTCGGCCCCAACCGCGAGCGCTCGATCGCCGGCGTGCGCCGGGTCTCGAAGCCGGGTCTGCGCGTGTACGCGAAGTCGACCAACCTGCCGCGCGTCCTCGGCGGCCTCGGCGTGGCGATCCTGTCCACGTCGTCGGGGCTCCTGACGGACAAGCAGGCGGCCAAGAAGGGCGTGGGTGGGGAAGTCCTCGCCTACGTCTGGTGAGAGGGGAGGAGAACTCATGTCGCGCATCGGACGACTCCCCGTGCCCGTTCCCACGGGCGTGGACGTGACCGTCGACGGTCAGACCGTCACCGTGAAGGGCCCCAAGGGCACCCTCACGCACACCGTGGCCGAGCCCATCACGGTCGACCGCTCCGAGGACGGCACGCTGCAGGTCAGCCGGCCCAACGACGAGCGCATCGCCAAGGAGCGCCACGGCCTCACCCGCACCCTGATCAACAACATGGTCCTGGGTGTGACCGAGGGCTACGTCAAGCGGCTGGAGATCCACGGCACCGGCTACCGCGTCGCCGCCAAGGGCTCCGACCTGGAGTTCGCGCTCGGCTTCAGCCACCCGGTCGTCGTGACGCCGCCCGCCGGCATCACGTTCGCCGTGGAGAACCCGACCCGCTTCTCGGTGCAGGGCATCGACAAGCAGCTGGTCGGCGAGGTCGCCGCCAACATCCGGAAGCTGCGCAAGCCCGACCCGTACAAGGGCAAGGGCGTGCGGCTCGCCGGCGAGATCATCCGCCGCAAGGTCGGGAAGGCTGGTAAGTAAGTCATGTCGCTTGCTGTGAAGCGGACCCAGAAGGGCAAGGACGTTGCCCGCGGCCGGCGCCACCTGCGCGTGCGCAAGAAGGTCGCCGGCACCACGGAGCGCCCCCGCCTGGTCGTGACGCGCTCCGCCCGCCACGTCTTCGTGCAGGTGATCGACGACAGCGTCGGCAAGACGCTGGCCTCCGCCTCCACGATGGAGGCCGACCTGCGCGCGTCGGGCGACGACAAGTCGGCCAAGGCGCGCCGCGTCGGCGAGCTCGTCGCCGAGCGCGCCAAGGCGGCCGGCATCGACGCCGTGGTCTTCGACCGCGGCGGCAACCGCTACGCCGGTCGCGTGGCAGCCATCGCCGACGGCGCCCGCGGCGCCGGCCTGGCACTGTGAGCCCCCTGCGAGAGATGAGGAACGCCTGATGCCTGGACCCCAGCGCCGCGGCGCCGGCGCCGGTGCGGCCGGTGGCGGCGACAACAACCGTCGTGACGGTCGCCGCGACGGCGGCCGTGACAACCGTCGCGGCGACAGCTCGGACCGCAGCAACTTCGTCGAGCGCGTGGTGACCATCAACCGCGTCGCCAAGGTCGTCAAGGGCGGTCGTCGCTTCAGCTTCACCGCCCTCGTGGTCGTGGGCGACTCCGACGGCACCGTCGGCGTCGGCTACGGCAAGGCCAAGGAGGTGCCCGCGGCGATCGCCAAGGGCGTCGAGGAGGCCAAGAAGAACTTCTTCAAGGTGCCGCGCATCCAGGGCACCATCCCGCACCCCGTCCAGGGGGAGAAGGCCGCGGGCGTGGTCATGCTGCGCCCCGCCTCGCCCGGTACCGGTGTGATCGCCGGTGGTCCGGTGCGCGCGGTCCTGGAGTGCGCCGGAATCCACGACGTGCTCAGCAAGTCCCTGGGCAGCGACAACGCCATCAACATCGTCCACGCGACGGTGGCGGCGCTGCGCGGCCTGGAGCGTCCTGAGCAGGTCGCGGCCCGTCGCGGCCTCCCGCTGGACCACGTCGCTCCGGCGGCGCTGCTGCGGGCGCGTGCGGAGGGGGCTGCCTGATGGCGCAGTTGAAGGTCACGCAGATCCGCTCCGAGATCGGCGGCAAGCAGAACCAGCGGGACACGCTGCGCAGCCTCGGGCTGCACCGCATCGGGGACGTCGTCATCAAGGACGACCGCCCCGAGTTCCGCGGGATGGTCCGCGCGGTGGCCCACCTGGTCACCGTCGAGGAGGTTGACTGACGATGGCGAACGAGCACGTGCTCAAGGTGCACCACCTGCGCCCGGCGCCCGGTGCCAAGACCGCGAAGACCCGCGTGGGTCGCGGTGAGGCCAGCAAGGGCAAGACCGCCGGTCGCGGTACGAAGGGCACCAAGGCCCGCTACCAGGTGCCGGAGGCCTTCGAGGGCGGGCAGATGCCGCTGCACATGCGGCTGCCCAAGCTCCGCGGCTTCAAGAACCCCTTCCGGGTCGAGTACCAGGTGGTCAACCTCGACCGCCTGTCCTCGCTCTTCCCCGAGGGCGGCGCAGTGAGCGTCGACGACCTCGTCGCCAAGGGCGCCGTGCGCCCCGGGCACCTGGTCAAGGTCCTCGGTACCGGCGAGATCGGCGTGCCGCTGCAGGTCAGCGCGCACAAGTTCTCCGCCAGTGCGGAGCAGAAGATCACCGCAGCGGGTGGGACGACCACCCAGCTCTGACGATCGCCCCGACGCGGCGGTAACGGACACGTGAGATCAACCGTCCGTTGCCGCCGCGTTCCTGTTCGTGCACGGGGTAGGGTCGTCTCGCCGGAGGCCCCCTCCGGTGTGGCGGTCCTGCCCTCTGCCCTGCAGGGACGGCCGGCCGCCAGGCAGTAGGACCCACCGGTACCCGCACGTGCGCGGGCACCACCGACAGGCACCACCCATTCGCGTCAGCACCCCGCCCTCTCAGGCGGTGCAGGAGGTCACGTGCTCACCGCTTTGGCTCGGGCGTTCCGGACGCCGGACCTGCGCCGGAAGCTGCTCTTCACGCTCGGCATCATCGTGATCTTCCGCTTGGGCTCCTTCATCCCCACCCCGGGCGTCGACTACACGGCGGTGCAGGAGTGCCTCACGCAGGCGGAGACGAACAGCAGCCTCCTCGGTCTGGTCAACCTCTTCAGCGGCGGGGCGCTGCTCCAGCTGGCCGTGTTCGCGCTGGGGATCATGCCCTACATCACGGCGAGCATCATCGTGCAGCTGCTCACCGTCGTGATCCCCCGCTTCGAGGAGCTGAAGAAGGAGGGGCAGACGGGGACCGCGAAGCTGACGCAGTACACGCGGTACCTGACGATCGCCCTGGCCATCCTGCAGTCGACGACGTACGTCTCGATCGCGCGCGACCCCGCGCGCCTCTTCGGGGCGCAGTGCACGGCGCAGGTCGTGCCCGACCAGAGCGTGCCGATCCTGGCGCTGATGGTGCTCACCATGACGGCCGGCACCGGCCTCGTGATGTGGATGGGTGAGCTGATCACCGAGCGGGGCGTCGGCAACGGCATGTCGCTGCTGATCTTCACGTCGATCGCCTCGACGTTCCCGTCCTCGATCTGGGCCATCGGGCAGGAGAACGGCTACGCGATCATGGCGGCCGTCATCTTCATCGGTCTCTTCGTCGTGGCCGCCGTCGTGGCCGTGGAGCAGTCCCAGCGGCGCGTGCCGGTGCAGTACGCCAAGCGGATGATCGGCCGGCGCATGTACGGCGGGACGAGCACCTACATCCCGCTGAAGGTCAACATGGCCGGCGTCATCCCGATCATCTTCGCCTCGTCGCTGCTGTACCTGCCCGCCCTGGTGGCGCAGTTCAACGACCCGCGTGCGGAGTGGGTCCTGTGGATCGACCGGTACCTCGTCCGGGGCGACCACCCGCTCTACATGGCGATCTACTTCCTGCTGATCATCTTCTTCGCGTACTTCTACGTGGCCATCACGTTCAACCCGGACGAGGTCGCCGAGAACATGCGGAAGTACGGCGGCTTCATCCCCGGTGTCCGGGCCGGTCGCCCGACCGCCGAGTACCTCGACTACATCCTCACCCGCATCACGCTGCCCGGTGCCCTCTACCTGGGGCTGGTCTCGCTGATCCCCCTCATCGCCCTGGTGCTCTTCAACGCGAACCAGAACTTCCCCTTCGGCGGAACGTCGATCCTCATCGTGGTCGGTGTGGGCCTGGAGACGGTGAAGCAGATCGAGTCCCAGTTGCAGCAGCGGAACTACGAAGGGTTCTTGCGATGACGCGTCTCGTCCTCCTCGGTCCGCCCGGCGCGGGCAAGGGCACCCAGGCGTCCCGGCTGGCGGAGCACCTCTCCGTGCCCGCCATCTCCACCGGTGACATCTTCCGGGCCAACGTCGCCCAGGGCACTGACCTGGGGACCCTGGCGAAGGAGTACATGGACGCCGGCAAGTACGTCCCCGACACGGTCACCAACGGGATGGTCCGCAGCCGGCTCGCGGAGCCCGACGTGGAGGGTGGCTTCATCCTCGACGGCTACCCGCGCACCACGGACCAGGTCCGAGAGCTCGACGCGATGCTGGCGGAGAGCGGCACCCAGCTGGACGCCGTCGTGCAGATCACCGCGGACAGCGACGAGCTGGTCCGCCGCCTCGTGCAGCGCGCCGCCATCCAGGGGCGCAGCGACGACACCGAGGACGTCATCCGCGAGCGGCAGCGGGTCTACCTGGAGCAGACGGCCCCGCTGGTCGACGTCTACCAGTCGCGCGGGCTCCTGCGCACGGTGGACGGCCTCGGCCCCATCGACGAGGTCACCGAGCGCCTGCTCGCCGCTCTCGAGACGGGCCGGTCCTGACCGCCGGCACCGGCGGGGGAGTGCAGTGAGCGTGTTCCACCGCGAGCGCATCGAGTGGAAGACCCCCGAGCAGGTGCGGCGCATGCGCACGGCGGGTCTGCTCACGGCCGCGGCCCTGGAGCGGGTCCGGGCCGAGCTCCGCCCCGGGATCACCACCGCGCACCTGGACGCCGTCGCCGCGGAGGTCATCCGGGACGGGGGCGGGCGGGCGTCCTTCCTCGGCTACCACGGGTACCCGGCGACGCTGTGCGTCTCGGTCAACGAGGTGGTCGTCCACGGGATCCCCGGGGAGAGGGTCATCGCCGAGGGTGACGTCGTCTCCGTGGACTGCGGGGCCGTGGTCGACGGGTGGCACGGCGACTCCGCCTTCACCGCGGTCGTGGGCTCACCCCTGGACCAGGCCGACGCCGAGCTCATCGAGCTGACGCGCCAGGCCATGTGGGGGGGCATCGCCGCGCTGGACGCCCGCGGCCGGCTCAACGACGTGGGCGCCGCGGTCGAGGACGCCGTCGACGGCAGGCTCGGCATCGTCGACGGGTACACCGGTCACGGCATCGGCACCGAGATGCACCAGGCGCCGGAGGTCCTCAACTACCGCGTCCGCGAACGGGGCCCGAAGGTGAAGCCCGGGTTGGTCGTCGCCGTCGAGCCGATGTGCACGCGCGGCGGGGAGGACACCGACGTCCTCGGCGACGACTGGACGGTGGTGACGCGCGACGGCACGAGGGCCGCGCACTGGGAGCACACGGTCGCCGTGCTGGAGGACGGGCTGTGGGTGCTCACCGCCCCCGACGGGGGTGCGGAGGAACTCGCCCGGCGCGGGGCTCGACTGTCGGGCCTCGCCTCGGCCTGAGCCAGCCCCGCCGACGGGATCCGGGACGGGGTGCGATTTCGTCTCCCGTCCCGTGTCCACTAGACTCGTCTTTCGGTCCGCCCTGTCTGCCGCTCGAACGGTTCGGCTGCTTCCTCGGCACGGGTGCGCGTCCAGCCAGAGCACCTGAGAAGCACCGACGGAAAAGCGGAGGACATGCCGAAGAAGGACGGCGTCATCGAGATCGAAGGCACCGTGATCGAAGCCCTGCCGAACGCGATGTTCCGCGTCGAGCTGAGCAACGGTCACAAGGTGCTCGCCCACATCTCCGGGAAGATGCGGCAGCACTACATCCGCATCCTCCCCGAGGACCGGGTCGTCGTCGAGCTCAGCCCCTACGACCTGTCCCGCGGGCGCATCGTCTACCGCTACAAGTGACCCCACTGGCCGCTGCCACCCGCCCTCCCCACCCGGGGTCGGTCGGGGGGCCGGCACGACCGGAGACGTGATGAAGGTCAAGCCCAGCGTCAAGAAGATCTGCGACAAGTGCAAGGTGATCCGCCGCCACGGGCGCGTGATGGTCATCTGCGACAACCTGCGCCACAAGCAGCGTCAGGGCTGAGACCCCGGCGGACCGCAGCAGCGGCCGCTGACGGTCCAGGAGCACGACCTCCGCGCAGCACCCACCCGGTCAGCTAGGCCGGGTGACACCCCCGGTCGGAGGCCGGGGACCCGCCGGACGAGGGCGGGAACGGTGCTGCGGTAGACCTCCGTGAAGGAAGAGGAACATCCACATGGCACGTCTCGTCGGCGTGGACCTGCCCCGCGAGAAGCGGGCAGAGATCGCGCTCACCTACATCTTCGGCATCGGGCGCACCCGCGCGAAGGAGACGCTGGCGGCGACCGGCGTCAGCGGCGACACCCGCGTGCGAGACCTCGGGGACGACGACCTCGTCCGCCTGCGCGACTACATCGAGGGCAACTTCCGCGTCGAGGGTGACCTCCGCCGCGAGGTGGCCGCCGACATCCGCCGCAAAGTGGAGATCGGGAGCTACGAGGGCCTCCGCCACCGTCGTGGCCTGCCCGTCCGCGGGCAGCGCACGAAGACGAACGCTCGCACCCGCAAGGGTCCGAAGCGCACCGTGGCAGGCAAGAAGAAGCCGGGCCGCAAGTAGCAGCGGGCGGCCCTCCGGCCGCCCCATCCGCGAGCGCCCCGCTCGCAGCTCCCGAGGTTCCGCCGCCCGCGCGGACCTGCCACGTCGTTCCCTGGAGTTCACCGCATGCCTCCCAAGAGCCGCATGGCCACCGGTGCGCGCAAGCCGCGCCGCAAGGAGAAGAAGAACGTCTCCCACGGCCACGCCCACATCAAGAGCACGTTCAACAACACGATCGTCTCCATCACCGACCCCACGGGCGCTGTGATCGCCTGGGCGTCGGCCGGTCAGGTCGGCTTCAAGGGCTCGCGCAAGTCGACGCCCTTCGCCGCCCAGATGGCCGCGGAGGCCGCCGCCCGCCGTGCGCAGGAGCACGGCATGCGCAAGGTCGACGTCTTCGTGAAGGGCCCGGGTTCGGGCCGCGAGACGGCGATCCGCTCGCTGCAGGCGACCGGCCTCGAGGTCGGGGCGATCCAGGACGTCACGCCCAGCCCGCACAACGGCTGCCGTCCGCCCAAGCGTCGTCGCGTCTGACGTCCTCCACCGGCGTGCTTCCAGCAGCGCCGGGCCCCCGGTCCGCGGGACCGGGGGCTCCGGCCTGCCGGGACAGCGCACCGGGAACCACTGCGCCGCGGTGGTTCCCCGCACACGTGAAGTACCCCGCCGGTGGACCGATGCCGACGGGTTCGCGGGACGTCATATGGCGGACGTCCGCGGGAAGGAGATGCCGTGCTGATCGCCCAGCGACCCACGCTCACTGAGGACGTCCTCAGCGACTACCGCTCCCGGTTCGTCATCGAGCCGCTCGAGCCGGGCTTCGGCTACACCCTGGGCAACTCGCTGCGCCGCACGCTGCTGTCGTCCATCCCGGGTGCCGCGGTCACGAGCATCCGCATCGACGGCGTGCTGCACGAGTTCACCAGCGTTCCCGGGGTCAAGGAGGACGTCACCGAGCTCGTCCTCAACATCAAGAACCTCGTGGTGTCCAGCGAGCACGACGAGCCCGTGGTGATGTACCTGCGCAAGCAGGGCCCCGGCGCCGTCACCGCTGCGGACATCGCCCCCCCGGCCGGCGTGGAGGTCCACAACCCGGACCTGCACATCGCCACCCTCAACGCCAAGGGCAAGCTCGAGCTGGAGCTGACGGTCGAGCGCGGTCGCGGCTACGTCTCCGCCCAGCAGAACAAGTCCGGCGAGCAGGAGATCGGCCGCATCCCGGTCGACTCCATCTACTCGCCGGTGCTGAAGGTGACCTACAAGGTCGAGGCCACCCGCGTCGAGCAGCGCACCGACTTCGACCGCCTCGTGGTGGACGTGGAGACCAAGCGCTCGATCGCCCCCCGCGACGCCGTGGCCTCCGCCGGCAAGACGCTGACGGAGCTGTTCGGCCTCGCCCGCGAGCTCAACGTCGACGCCGAGGGCATCGACATGGGTCCGTCGCCGACCGACGCGGCGCTGGCCGCGGACCTCGCGCTGGAGATCGAGGCGCTGGACCTGACGGTCCGCTCCTACAACTGCCTCAAGCGCGAGGGCATCCACACCGTCGGGGAACTGGTCTCGCGCAGCGAGGCCGACCTGCTCGACATCCGCAACTTCGGGCAGAAGTCCATCGACGAGGTCAAGGCCAAGCTCGTCGGCATGGGTCTGCACCTGAAGGACAGCCCGCCCGGCTTCGACCCGAGCGCCGTCGTCAACGACTTCGAGGAGGACGACGCGTCCTTCGCCGAGGACGAGCAGCTCTGACCGACCGCCCAGTCGTGGCTCCCTGACTCGGGCGCCACGGGAAGCACCCGAGGAGATCGACAACCATGCCCACCCCCACCAAGGGTCCGCGGCTCGGCGGCGGGCCGGCGCACGAGCGGCTCATCCTCGCCAACCTGGCGACCCAGCTGTTCGAGCACCGCAGCATCACCACCACCGAGGCGAAGGCCAAGCGGCTGCGTCCGTTCGCGGAGCAGCTCATCACCAAGGCCAAGCGGGGTGACCTGGCCAACCGTCGCCGGGTCATGCAGACCATCCGCGACAAGAGCGTCGTGCACTTCCTCTTCACGGAGATCGCCCCGGCCATGGCCGAGCGCGAGGGTGGCTACACCCGCATCGTGAAGATCGGCCCGCGCAAGGGCGACAACGCCCCCATGGCGGTCATCCAGCTGGTGCTGGAGCCCCTGAGCGCCAAGCAGGCCACGGTCCGCGAGGCCGAGAAGGCCACCGCCGCGTCGGCTCCCGCCGCGGAGGAGACCCCCGAGGTCGCCGTCGAGGAGACCGACGACACCGCCGCCACCGACGCGGAGGCCCCCGCGGCCGACGCCGAGGCCGGCAGCGTCGCCCAGCCCGACACCCTCCCCGAGGACGGCGAGGGCAAGGCCTGAGCACCCAGGTGTTCCCCAGCGAGCCCGCCCTCCCCGAGCAGGGGAGCGGCGGGCTCGCTGCTGCGGGCGCCGAGGCGAGCGTCCGCCTGCGCCTCGATCTCGGCTACGACGGCACCGGCTTCTCCGGCTGGGCCGCGCAGCCCGGTCTGCGCACCGTGGAGGAGACCCTCGCGGAGGGCTTGCAGCGGGTGCTGCGGCTGTCGCGGGTGCGCCTGGTCGTGGCCGGGCGCACGGACGCCGGCGTCCACGCCACGGGCCAGGTGGCGCACCTGGACGTGCCCGTCGAGGCGTGGCTCGCGGTGCCGGGACGGTCCGACCGGCCGCCTGCCGAGGCGCTGTTGCGGCGGCTGGCGGGCGTCCTCCCTCCGGACGTGCGCGTCCACGCCGCGCAGGAGGCCCCGACGGGCTTCGACGCCCGGTTCTCGGCCGTGCAGCGCCGCTACGCCTACCGCGTCAGCGACCACCCGGCGGGCGCCCCGCCGCTGCGACGCCACGACGTGCTCGCCCACCGCAGGCCCCTCGACGCCGAGGCGATGGACGCCGCCGCCGGCCGGTTGGTCGGGCTGCACGACTTCGCCGCGTTCTGCAAGCCCCGCGAGGGCGCCACGACGATCCGCACCCTCCTGCGCTACCGCTGGTGCCGTGACGCGGACGGCCTGCTGGTCGCCGACGTCCGGGCGGACGCCTTCTGCCACTCCATGGTCCGCGCGCTCGTCGGTGCGCTGTTGCCCGTCGGAGAGGGCCGTCGCGACATCGACTGGCCCGTCGAGGTGCTCACCGCCCGCCGCCGCGACCCCGCCGTGGCCGTCGTGCCGCCGCTCGGGCTGAGCCTGGAGGAGGTGGGCTACCCGCCCGAGGACCGGCTCGCCGATCGCGCCCAGGAGGCACGGGCCGTCCGGCAGCTGCCGCCGGCCTGCTGAGCGCAGCGGGACGCGCACCGGGCGGACGAACCTGCCCCGGAGCGGGGCATCGGGCAGGCTGGGGCCGTGCCCACTCTCGTCGTCGTGCGCCACGCCAAGGCATCCAACCCGCCGGGCGTTGCCGACCTCTCCCGGCCGCTGTCGCCGCGCGGTGCCCGTGACGCCGCCGCCGCCGGCCGCTGGATCCGCGAGCACGTCGCGCCACCGGGGCTGCTGCTCACCTCGCCGGCGCGCCGCACCGAGGAGACCACCGCCGCCCTCCTCGGCCAGTGGGACGAGCTGCCGCCCGTGGTCGAGGAGGAGCGGATCTACGAGGCGTCCCTCGGCGACCTGATCTACCTGGTGCGCGGGCTCGACGAGCAGGCCCCCGTGGTGCTCGTGGGCCACAACCCCGGCCTGAGCGCCCTCGTCGAGGACCTCACCGGGGAGGTGCTGGAGCTGCAGACCAGTGGGATCGCGGTCGTCGAGGCCTCCGGGAGCTGGACGGACGTCGCCCCGTGCGAGTGCGCGCTCGTCGCCGTGCACACCGCGCGCGACGACGGGCCGGACGACGAGCTCGCCTGACCCCGTCTGAGCCCGCCGGAGCCGGCCTGAGCCCGCCGGAGCCGGCCGGGGTGCCGACGCCGCGGCGGCCCTACCCGTCACCGCGCTCCTGCTCGCGCTCCCGTCGCGAGCGGCGGTGCTCCCGGGTGGTGCTGCGGCGGTGGCGGCGCTGCTCCGCGCGCAACCGCTGGTCGGTGCGGGCGGCGGCTCGCGCCTCCTCCCGCAGCAGCTTGCGGTAGCCGTCCAGCCGTCGCGTCGGCAGGACGCCGTCCACGATTGCGGCGAGCACCGCGCACCCCGGTTCACCGACGTGCCCGCAGTCGCCGAACCGGCACGCCGCCGCCAGCTCCTCCACGTCCGCGAACGCCCGCCGCACGCCGTCGGCCGTCTCCGGCAGCCCCACCGCCCGCAGCCCGGGGGTGTCGATCAACGCGCCCCCACCGGGCAGCGGCAGCAGCTCCCGGCGCACGCTGGTGTGCCGGCCCCTCCCGTCGACCGCGCGCACCGCGCCGACTGCCAGCGCCTCCCGCCCCAGCAGCGCGTTGGCCAGGCTCGACTTGCCGGCGCCGGACGGCCCGACGAGCACGGCCGTGCCGGTGAGCTCGGCGGCCAGCACGGCCAGGCCGGCGCCGGACGCGGTGCTCACCGCCCGCACCCGGGCACCGGGTGCGGCGGCGCCCACCTCCGCGAGTTCCAGGCCCGGATCGTCCACCACGTCGGCCTTGGTGAGCACCACGACGGGGCGGGCGCCGCTGGCCCAGGCGATCGCCAGGAGGCGCTCCACCCGCGCCAGGCGCAGCGGGACGTCGAGGGGCACGGTGATCAGCACCTCGTCGACGTTCGCGGCCAGCACCTGCCCCAGCGAGGAGCCGGTGACCGCGGAGCGCCGCAGGGCGTTGCGGCGAGGCAGGACCGCCAGCAGGCGCGCGGTGGCCCCTCCGGCCCCGCTCACGGCGGTCCAGTCGCCGGTGGCGGGGGCGGTGGCGGGGTCGACGGCGAGGGCTGGTGGGACCTCGGCGTGCAGCAGACCCGCAGCGGTCAGGACGTCGCAGCGGCCCCGGTCCGTCCGCACGACGCGGCCGGGCTGCGGCGGGCCCGTCCCGGAGTCCGGGGACGCGGTGCCGGTCGCCTCCGGCAGGGACTGCCGGCTGGTCTGCCAGGTGGACTGCCAGTGGTCGTCCCAGCCGTGGCGCAGCAGGAGCGGATCGGGCTCGCCGGTCCCGCTCGGTACGGGTGCGGCGGAGGGCGGTGGGGGGTGGTTCGACGGCACGAGGGGCTCCAGGAGGGGAGTCCCGCCGCGCTCTCAGCCGCGGCGGGTGGGGAAGGGGATCCGGTGGGGAACGCGCTCGTCGACGGCCATGACCCACCTCCCTCGTCCGCGCCCCCTCGGCGGTGGCGACGACGCGACGCTAGCCCGGGCCCCGGAGGCCGGGCACCTGCTTTTCCGCCTGTTCCCGCGCCGGCCCCGCCGCTCCGCCTGCTGCACGGCGTCGGCGTGTGCGGCGGCCCGGGGGGAAGGCGGGTGCGGGCGGGCGCCTGCGGCGTGCACACTCGCTCCCGTGGGCTTCCTCGACCTCCAGGCCGTCGGCTACGAGCTCCCCGACGGGCGCCCGCTCCTCGACGAGGTGTCCTTCCGGGTCCCGGAGGGCAGCACCACCGCTCTCGTCGGCCCCAACGGCACCGGCAAGACGACGCTGCTGCGCCTCGTGGCCCAGGACCTGCCGCTGCAGTCCGGCGGCGTCGGCCGCGCCGGATCCCTCGGCGTCATGCGGCAGTTCGTCGGCTCGGTGCGCGACGACACCACGGTCCGCGAGCTGCTGACGTCCGTCGCGCCGCCGCCCCTGCGCGCCGCCGCGGCTGCGGTCGACGCGGCGGAGCTGGCCATGCTCGAGCGCGACGAGGAGCGGGAGCAGATGCGCTACGCCCAGGCGCTCGCCGACTTCGCCGACGCCGGCGGCTACGAGGCGGAGGTGGTGTGGGACGAGTGCACCTCCGCGGCCCTGGGGACGGGCTTCGAGCGCTGCCAGCACCGCCTCGTGCGCACGCTCTCCGGCGGCGAGCAGAAGCGGCTCGTGCTGGAGGCGCTGCTGCGCGGCGACGACGAGGTGCTGCTGCTCGACGAGCCGGACAACTACCTGGACGTCCCCGGCAAGCGGTGGCTCGAGGAGCAGCTGCGGGCCACGACGAAGGCGGTGCTGCTGGTCAGCCACGACCGGGAGCTGCTGGCCGCGGCCGCGGACCGGATCGTGACCCTGGAGCCGGGTGCGCTGGGTGCGACGGCCTGGGTGCACGGCGGCTCCTTCGCGACGTACGCCGCCGCGCGCGCCGCCCGCGGGGAGCGGCTGGAGGAGCTGCGCCGGCGCTGGGACGAGGACCGGGCGAAGCTGCGCACCCTCGTCGTGACGCTGCGGGAGAAGTCGAAGTTCAACGACGGCATGGCCTCGCGCTACGCCGCGGCGCAGACCCGCCTGCAGCGCTTCGAGGAGGCCGGCCCGCCGCAGGCGCCGCCGCTGCCGCAGGACGTGCGGATGCGCCTGCGTGGCGGCCGCACGGGCAAGCGGGCCGTCGTGTGCGAGGGGCTGGAGCTGACGGGGCTCATGCGGCCCTTCGACGCCGAGCTGTGGCTGGGCGACCGGGTGGCGGTGCTGGGCTCCAACGGCTCCGGCAAGTCGCACTTCCTGCGGCTGCTGGCCGCGGGCGGCAGCGACCCCTCCCCGGAGCACCGGCCGGTCTCGGGGGCGGTCGTGGCGCCCGTCGCCCACCGCGGCACGGCGCGCCTCGGTGCGCGGGTGCGGCCGGGGTGGTTCGCGCAGACCCACGACCAGCCGGGCCTGACGGGCCGGACGCTGCTGGACGTGCTCCACCGCGGCGACGAGCACCGCAGCGGCCTGGACCGGGAGGCCGCCTCCCGCGCCCTGGACCGCTACGGGCTGGCCGCGGCCGCGGAGCGGCGCTTCGGGGAGCTCTCCGGCGGGCAGCAGGCGCGCCTGCAGATCCTCCTGCTGGAGCTGTCGGGCGCCACGCTGCTGCTGCTGGACGAGCCGACCGACAACCTCGACCTGCACTCCGCGGAGGCGCTGGAGAGCGCGCTGGCCGCCTTCGAGGGGACCGTCGTGGCCGTGACGCACGACCGCTGGTTCGCGAGGGGCTTCGACCGCTTCCTCGTCTTCGGCGCCGACGGGGGGGTCCGCGAGGAGCCGGCGCCGGTGTGGGACGAGGCCCGGGTGGTCCGGGCCCGCTGACGACCCCGCGGGGGTGCGGCCGCGGTGCGGACGGCCCCCGCGTCCGGGCGTTTTGACCCCCGGCACGGGCGGCGGGTATCGTCGGATGCCGTTGTGCCCTCACGTGGCGGGTCGTGATCGGAAGGTCCGCGATCCACGGTTGCCACGGGGCGCCTCCCCGATGACCGCATCGAGAACGAAGGCCAGGCCTGTGCGCACGTACACCCCGAAGCCCGGCGACGTCGAGCGTCGCTGGCACGTCATCGACGCGGAAGACGTCGTGCTCGGCCGCCTCGCGTCCCAGAGCGCCATCCTCCTGCGCGGCAAGCACAAGCCGACGTTCGCGCCCCACGTCGACGGTGGCGACTTCGTCATCATCGTCAACGCGAGCAAGGTCGCCCTGACCGGCTCGAAGCGCGACCAGAAGCTCGCCTACCGGCACTCCGGCTACCCGGGCGGCCTCAAGGCCACCCGCTACACCGACCTGCTGGAGCAGGACCCCGCGAAGGCGGTCGAGAAGGCCATCCGCGGGATGCTGCCGAAGACCACCCTGGGTCGTCAGATCCTGAAGAACCTGAAGGTCTACGCCGGCCCGGAGCACCCGCACGCCGCGCAGAAGCCCCAGCCGTACGAGTTGACCCAGGTCGCGCAGTGAGCCACTCCGCGCCCGCTGCGAACTGACTGAGGAGAAACGTGTCCGAGATCACGACCGACGACGTCGCTGAGGACATCACCGAGTCCGACGACTTCACCGGCACGTACACCACCGAGTCGACCCAGCCGCGCACCGGCGGGTCGAGCATCATCGCCCCCGGCGCGGCCACCGGCCGTCGCAAGGAGGCCGTCGCCCGGGTGCGCATCGTGCCCGGCACCGGCCGCTGGACGGTGAACGGCCGCGACCTGCAGTCGTACTTCCCGAACAAGGTGCACCAGCAGCTCGTCAACGAGCCGTTCCGGGTCACCGAGCTCGAGGGCTCCTTCGACGTCATCGCCCGCATCCACGGCGGCGGCGTCTCCGGCCAGGCCGGTGCGCTGCGCCTCGGCGTGGCCCGGTGCCTGAACGAGATCGACGTCGAGGCCAACCGCCCGGCGCTGAAGAAGGCCGGGTTCCTGACCCGCGACCCGCGCGTCACCGAACGCAAGAAGTACGGCCTCAAGAAGGCCCGTCGCGCCCCGCAGTACAGCAAGCGCTGATCCCACCGCAGGGGCCACCGGTTCCTGCAGTGGCCGCCGCCCGACCACGGGCGGCGGCGCCAGCAACGCACGACGAACGGCCCCGGGGGCGCTCCCCGGGGCCGTTCGTCGTGGAGCGGCACCGCCGACTGCGGCACGGGAGCGGCGTGCGGGGAACGCGGGCGACCGCGGACCCCAGAGACCGGGAACGAGGGAGGACGACAGGGTGGGCCGACTCTTCGGAACCGACGGCGTGCGGGGCCTGGCCAACGTGGACCTGACGGCGGAGCTCGCCCTGAACCTCGCGGTCGCCGCGGCGGGCGTGCTCGGCGGCGCCTCCCCGGGGGGTGCGCCGGGAACTGCGCGCCCGCGGGCGGTCGTCGGCCGCGACCCGAGGGCGTCGGGTGAGTTCCTCGCCGCCGCCGTCGTCGCCGGGCTCGCCAGCGCCGGCGTCGACGTGGACGACGTCGGGATCCTGCCCACCCCGGCCGTCGCGCACCTCGTGGCCGCCCGCGGCGCCGACTTCGGCGTCATGCTCTCCGCCTCCCACAACCCCATGCCCGACAACGGCATCAAGTTCTTCGCCCGCGGCGGGACCAAGCTGCCCGACAGCGTCGAGGACCAGATCGAGGCGAGGCTGGCCGCGGGCCCGGCCCAGCGCCCCACCGGCGCGGGCGTCGGGCGCGTCCGCCGCGGTGCCGAGGTGGAGCGCGCAGCGTCCGACACCTACGTCGAGCACGTCCTCGCCGCCCTGCCGGCGCGGCTCGACGGGCTGCACGTCGTCGTCGACTGCGCACACGGGGCCGCCAGCGACGTAGCCCCCCGCATCCTCGCCGCGGCGGGGGCCCGGGTCACCGCCGTCTCCGCCGACCCCGACGGGCTGAACATCAACGACGGGTGCGGCTCGACGCACCTGGAACCCCTCCGGGACGCCGTCCTGGCCCACGGCGCGGACGCCGGGATCGCGCACGACGGCGACGCCGACCGCTGCCTCGCCGTGGACGCGGCCGGGAACGTCGTCGACGGCGACCAGATCATGGCCGTCCTGGCCGTGGCCATGCGCGACGCCGCGGTGCTCGCGGAGGGCACTCTCGTCGCCACCGTCATGAGCAACCTCGGCCTGCGCCTGGCCATGGAGCGCGAGGGCATCCGCCTCGTCGAGACCGCGGTGGGCGACCGCTACGTGCTGGAGGCCCTCACCGCCGGCGGCTACACCCTCGGCGGGGAGCAGTCCGGGCACGTGGTGCTGCCGCAGTACGCCACCACCGGCGACGGCGTCCTCACCGCGGTGCTGCTGCTGGCCCGGATGGCGGCCACGGGGCGCACCCTCGCCGACCTCGCCGCCGTCGTGCAGCGCCTGCCGCAGGTCCTCGTCAACGTGCCGGGTGTGGACAAGGCGCGGGCGGGCTCCGACGCGGGCGTGCTCGTCGCCGTCGCCGCCGCGGAGGAGGAGCTCGGCTCCACCGGCCGCGTCCTGCTGCGCCCGTCCGGCACCGAGCCGCTCGTGCGGGTGATGGTGGAGGCCGCCGCGCAGGAGCAGGCCCAGGCGGTGGCGGAGCGCCTCGCCGCCGTCGTGCGCGACCGCCTCGCCCTGCAGCACTCCTGACCGGCCAGGGCGCACCGGCCTGAGCGGCCGGGTGCCGGCGGGAAAACCCGTGGCGCGCGCCCTGCGTCCGTGCCGTACTGGTGCGGTGGACACCACCGCAGCCGCCGGTCGCGCCGGCCGGACAGGACGTGCCGGGGCGGCGGTCGTCGCGGAGGTCGTGGCCACCTCGACCCGCTCCGCCGGGTTCCAGGAATGGATGCACCGCTGGTTCGACGCCTGGTACGAGGTGGACGCCGCGGCCTGGTCGCACGAGCGCGAGGACCCCGCGCTGGAGAGCCCCGACGAGGTGCGCGCCGAGCTGGCCGCCGACGACGGCCTCAGCGCCTCCCACCTGCTGCTCGCCCTCGGCCCCGACGGCGGCCCCCGCGGCGCCGCGAGGATCGACCTGCAGCTGCCGGACAACACCCACGTCGCGGACGTCGGCGTCGCGGTCGCGCCGCAGCACCGCCGCCGCGGCGTCGGCCGGCTCCTCCTCGAGCGGGCCTGCGCCGTCGCGCGGGCCGAGGGGCGCACCCGGCTGCGCGGCGGCGTCGAGCGGCCCGTCGACGCCGCGACCTGGCCCGGGTCCGCCGCCTGCGACCGTTGGGGCCTGCCCCTGGGGCAGACGGAGGCGCGCCACCGGCTGGAGCTGCCCGTGCCGCCGCAGCGGCTGGTGGAGCTCGAGACCGCCGCCCTCCCGCACGCCGCAGGCTACCGGGTGCGCACCTGGGCCGGTCCCTGCGCCGACGCCGACGTGGACGCCCTCGCGGCCCTCACCGCCCGCATGAGCACCGACGCCCCGACGGGGGACCTGCACGTCGAGCCCGAGACGTGGGACGCCGCCCGGCTCCGCGCCGCCGAGGCCCGCGCCGCCGCGCAGGGCCGCCGCTCCTGGACGGCGCTCGCCGAGGACGCCGCGGGCCGCGCGGTGGGGTTCACCCAGCTCGTGCAGAGCCGCCACGAGCCCCACCGCCTCCAGCAGTGGGACACCCTCGTCCTGCGCGAGCACCGCGGCCACCGCCTCGGGACGCTGCTGAAGATCGCCGCCCTGCGCGCCGCCACCGCCGACGCCCCCGCAGCCCGACACGTCACGACGTGGAACGCCGCGGAGAACCGGCCGATGATCGCGGTGAACGAGGCGATGGGCTACCGGCTCGACGAGCTCGTCGAGGCCCGCGAGGCGCCGCTGGAGGACGTGGAGACCGCCCTGCGGGCGCGCTGACGCCGCCTCACAGCTTGCGCAGCATCACCTTGCGCACCGAGTGGTCCGAGCCCTTCGTCAGGACCAGCGTCGCGCGGCTGCGCGTGGGCAGGACGTTCTCCACCAGGTTCGGCTCGTTGATGTCGTGCCAGATCTGCTGCGCCCGCGACACCGCCTCCGCGTCCGACAGCGACGCGTAGCGGTGGAAGTAGGACTCCGGGCGGCTGAACGCCGTCTGCCGCAGGCGCAGGAACCGCTCCGCGTACCAGTGCCGGACGTCCTCCGTGCGGGCGTCGACGTAGACGGAGAAGTCGAAGAAGTCGCTCACCGCGAGCCCCTGGCGCCCGTCCGCGCGCGCCCGCGGGGGCTGCAGCACGTTGAGGCCCTCGACGATGAGGACGTCCGGGCGGTTCACGACCGTCTCCGAGCCGGGGACGATGTCGTAGACCAGGTGGGAGTACACCGGCGCGCGCACCTCCGGCGCCCCCGACTTCACCGCCGTCAGGAACCGCAGCAGGGCGCGGCGGTCGTACGACTCCGGGAACCCCTTGCGCTGCATGAGGCCGCGCCGCTCCAGCTCGGCGTTCGGCAGCAGGAAGCCGTCGGTGGTGATGAGCTCCACCCGCGGGGTCTCCGGCCAGTGCCGCAGCAGCTCCCGCAGGATGCGCGCCGTCGTGGACTTGCCCACCGCCACCGACCCGGCGATGCCGATGACGAACGGGGTGCGGGCGGCGCTCTCGCCGAGGAAGGTGGTGGTGGCGTCGTGCAGGCCGCCGACCGCGTGCACGTACATCGTCAGCAGCCGGGACAGCGGGAGGTAGACCTCCTCCACCTCCCGCACGTCGATGCGGTCGCCGAGACCCTGCAGGCGGGTCAGGTCCGAGGCGGTGAGGGTCATCGGCGTCGAGGCCCGCAGCTGGCTCCACGCCTGCCGGTCGAGGACCACGTAGGGCGAGCGCGGCCCGTGGGCCTCCCGCGTGCCGGGGGTCCGGGGGATCCGCTCGTTCGTCGTCGAACCGGCAGAGGACACGCCCGCACGCTACCCGCTGCGGCCCGGGGCGTCCGCAGGCCGCCCCGGGCGCGGGACCGTCCCGCCGGGCGGCCGCGTCCCCTGCCCGGTCCAGCCGGGAGCGGACCGACCGGGTGGTCCGGGCGCGCCGCGGCGGGTTCCTGCAGGGGGGTGCCGCGACGGCGCCGTAGGCTCGAGAGCCATGTGCGGCATCGTGGGCTTCGTCGGGACCCCTCCCTCCAGCAGCGCCCCGGTGGGCGACCACCCCGACGGTGCGGGCGTCGTCCTCGACGGCCTGCGCCGCCTGGAGTACCGCGGCTACGACTCCGCGGGCATCGCCGTCCTCGCCGACGGCGCGTCCGGCGCCGGCATCGCCGTGCGCAAGCGCGCGGGCAAGCTGGCGAACCTGGAGAAGTGCCTCGCCGACGACCCGCTGCCGCCCTCGGCCACCGCCGTCGGGCACACCCGCTGGGCCACCCACGGCGCCCCGACGGACGAGAACGCCCACCCGCACCTGGACGCCACCGGCCGGGTCGCGGTGATCCACAACGGCATCGTGGAGAACTTCGCCGGGCTGAAGGCCGAGCTGCTCGCCGACGGCGTGGTCTTCGCCAGCGAGACCGACACCGAGGTCGTCGCGCACCTGCTCGGCCGCGCGCACGAGGAGACCGGCGACCTCACCGAGGCGATGCTGCAGGTCTGCCGCCGCCTCGAGGGCGCCTTCACGCTGCTCGCCGTGCACGCAGGCACCCCCGGCACCATCGTCGGCGCGCGCCGCAACTCCCCGCTGGTGGTGGGGCTGGGCGAGGGCGCCAACTACCTCGGCTCGGACGTGACGGCGTTCATCTCCTCCACCCGCGAGGCCATGGAGCTCGGCCAGGACCAGGTGGTGACCATCACGGCGGACGACGTCGAGGTGCGCTGCTTCGACGGCTCGCCCGCGCAGGGGCGCCGCTTCCACGTGGACTGGGACGCGGCCGCTGCGGAGAAGGGCGGCTACCCGTCCTTCATGGCCAAGGAGATCCACGACCAGCCGCGCGCCATCGCCGACACCCTGCTGGGGCGCACCGACGCCGCCGGGCACCTCGTCCTCGACGAGATGAAGCTCGACGAGTCGGAGCTGCGCAGCATCGACAAGATCGTTGTGATCTCCTGCGGGACGTCGGCCTACGCCGGGCAGGTCGCGAAGTACGCGGTCGAGCACTGGTGCCGCATCCCGGTGGAGGTCGAGTACGCCCACGAGTTCCGCTACCGCGACCCCGTGGTGAACCAGCGCACCCTCGTCGTGGCCATCTCGCAGTCCGGGGAGACGATGGACACGATCATGGCCGTGCGCCACGCCCGCGAGCAGGGCGCCCGGGTGCTGGCCATCTGCAACACCCACGGCTCCACCATCCCCCGCGAGTCCGACGCGGCGCTCTACACCCACGCCGGCCCCGAGATCGCCGTCGCCTCCACCAAGGCGTTCCTCGCCCAGATCACCGCCTGCTACCTGCTCGGCCTCTACCTGGCGCAGATCCGCGGCAACAAGTACGCCGACGAGATCGCCGACGTCCTGCAGCAGCTGCACGAGGTCCCCGCCAAGGTGCAGGAGGTCCTCGACGGCCTGGAGCAGGTGCGCGCCCTCGCCCGCTCCATGGCGGACACCCGCTCGGTGCTCTTCCTGGGCCGCCACGTCGGCTACCCGGTGGCCATGGAGGGGGCGCTGAAGCTGAAGGAGCTGGCCTACATCCACGCCGAGGGGTTCGCGGCGGGGGAGCTCAAGCACGGGCCCATCGCCCTCATCGAGCCCGGGCAGCCGGTGTTCGTGGTCGTGCCCTCCCCGCGCGGGCGCGACTCCCTGCACGCCAAGATCGTCTCCAACATCCAGGAGATCCGGGCCCGCGGCGCCCGCACCATCGTCATCGCGGAGGACGGCGACACGGACGTGGAGCCCTACGCGGACACCGTCCTGCGGGTGCCGCAGACCTCCACCCTGCTCTCGCCGCTGCTGACGATCGTGCCGCTGCAGGTCTTCGCGTGCGAGCTGGCCACCGCCAAGGGCCTCGACGTGGACCAGCCGCGCAACCTGGCGAAGTCCGTCACGGTGGAGTGAGCGCCCGCGGCGGGGCCGCAGCCGTGGAACCCCGCGGCGGGGGCGCGGCCGGGAACCCCGGCGCAGGCGCTTCCGGGAACGCGTGCGCCACCCCCGCCGATCCGGGCGGGAGCGCCCGTGCCACGCTGGCAGCGCCCGGGTGCCGTGCGGAGGGGTGGCCAGTGATCGTCGGAGTGGGGATCGACGTCGTCGACATCGCGCGCTTCGTGCGCCAGGTCGAGCGGACCCCCCGGCTCGTGGACCGCCTGTTCGGCGACGGCGAGCGGGGACTGCCCGCGGCGTCGCTGGCGGCGCGCTTCGCTGCCAAGGAGGCCGTCGCCAAGGCGCTCGGCGCCCCCGTGGGCCTGCGCTGGACCGACGTCGTCGTCGTCCGCGAGGACGGCGGGCGCCCGCGGGTCGAGGTCAGCGGGACCGTCGCCGCGCGCGCCGCGGAACTGGGCGTGGAACGCTTCCACCTGTCCCTCTCGCACGACGCGGGGATCGCCTCGGCGATGGTGGTCGCCGAGGGCGCCTGAGACCTGCGGGGCCCCGCGCCGGACGTCCCCGCCGACCGGATCGACGGGAGCCGCCCACCGTGATCGTTTCCCACTGCGCCGCCGACGTGCGCGCCGCCGAGGCCGCCGTCCTCGCCGCCCTGCCCGACGGGGCGCTCATGGACCGCGCCGCCGCCGCGCTCGCCACCGCGTGCACGCAGGAGCTGCGCCGCAGCACCGGCGGGGTCTACGGCCGCAGCGCCGTCCTGCTCACCGGCGCCGGGGACAACGGCGGCGACGCCCTCCTCGCCGGCGCCCTCCTCGCCCGCCGCGGGGTGCGGGTCCTCGCGCTGACCACGGCGGAGCGGGCGCACGCCCGGGGGACGGCGGCGCTCCTCGCGGCCGGCGGGGGGGTGCGCCCCTACGGTCGCGACGGCGCCGAGCACTGCCTGGCCGCGGACCTGCTCGTGGACGGCATCGCCGGCCTCGGCGGGCGCGGCGGGCTGCGCGCCCCGCTGGACGTGCTCCCCGCCCGCCTCGCCGCGGCCGGGCGCGCGGGCCGCGGCCGGCCCGTCGTCGTCGCCGTGGACCTGCCCAGCGGCGTGGACGCCGACACCGGCGCCGTGGACGGGCCCGTCCTGCCCGCCGACCGCACCGTCACGTTCGGCACCGCCAAGCCCGGGCTGCTGCTGCCCCCGGCGTGCACCCGCACCGGCCGCCTCGACGTGGTCGACATCGGCCTCGGCGCCCACCTGCCCGCGCCGGCGGCCGTGCGCGTGGAGGAGGCCGACGTGGCCCTGCGCTGGCGCCGCCCCACCGCCGGCGACGACAAGTACTCCCGCGGGGTCGTGGGCGTGGTGGCGGGCGGCGCGGACTACACCGGCGCCGCGCTGCTGGCCGTGGAGGGCGCCGTGCGCGCCGGTGCGGGCATGGTCCGCTACCTCGGGCCGCAGCACCCCACGGAGCTCGTCCGGCAGCGCCGCCCCGAGGTCGTCCCCGGGCCGGGGCGGGTGCAGGCGTGGGTGCTCGGGCCCGGCGTGGACCCCGACGACGCCGAGCAGGGCCGCCGGGTCCGCGAGGCGCTGGAGTCGGGGGAGCCCGCGGTGGTCGACGCCGGGGCGCTGCCCGCCCTGCCGCGGCGCAGCGACCCCACGCGCGTCCTCACCCCGCACGCCGGGGAGCTGGCGCGGCTGCTGTCCGCCCGCGGCCGCGAGGTGGAGCGGGCGGCGGTGGAGGCCGACCCGGTCGGGCACGCCCGCGCCGCGGCGGAGCTGACCGGCGCCACGGTGCTCCTCAAGGGCGCCACCACCGTCGTCGTCGGCTGCGACGGCGTCGTGCGCACCGCCGCCTCGGCCCCGGCGTGGCTGGGCACCGCGGGCGCCGGTGACGTCCTGGCGGGGATCCTCGGGGCGGTGCTCGCCGCACGGGCGGAGGACGTGCAGGCCGAGCCGGAGCTGGCCGCCACCCTCGCCGCCGACGCCGCCGTCGTGCACGGCTGGGCGGCGAGCCTGGCCAGCGCCTCCGGCCCGGTGGCGGCGCTCGACGTGGCCGAGGCGGTGCCCGCGGCGCTGACGAGCCTGCCGGGCTGGCACGAGGCCGACGCCGCCGCCTGGTGACCGCCCGCGGCGACGGGCACCACCCGGACGCCGCCGGGTGCGAGGCCCGGGGCGGGGTGCGCGGGTAGGGTCGGACGGTGGCAGAGAACCCCTCACCGGCCCCGGCCGGCGAGCACTTCGCGGAGGTGGTCGTCGACGTGGCGGCCGTGCGCGCCAACGCGGCCGCCCTGCGCGAGAGGGTCGCCCCCGCCGCCCTGATGGCCGTCGTCAAGGCCGACGCCTACGGCCACGGCCTGCTGCCCTGCGCCCGGGCCGCGCTCGAGGGCGGCGCCACGTGGCTCGGCGTCGCCCAGCCCGCGGAGGCCCTCGCGCTGCGCGCCGCGGGCATCGAGGCGCCCCTGCTGACGTGGCTGTACCCGCCGGGCGGCGACCTGGAGCCCCTGGTGCGCGCCCGCGTCGACGTCTCGGTGTCCTCGCAGTGGGCGCTGGAGGAGGTGGTCGCCGCCGCCCGCGCCGCCGGGGCCACGGCCCGCGTCCACCTCAAGGCCGACACCGGCCTGTGCCGGGGCGGCGCCTCCCGCCAGGAGTGGCCGGACCTGGTCCGGGCGAGCGCCAAGCACGCGGCCGAGGGCGCCGTGCACGTGGTGGGGGTGTGGTCCCACCTGGCCTCCAGCGACGTGCCCGCGGACGCGGCGAACGCGGAGCAGGTGGCCGCGTTCGAGGAGGCGCTGGGCGTGGCCGCCGCGCACGGGGTCGAACCGGAGGTGCGCCACCTCGCCAACTCCGCCGCGACCCTGACGAACCCCGCGTCGCACTACGACCTGGTGCGCTGCGGGCTGGCCCTCTACGGCCTCACGCCGGTTCCCGACCTCGCCGCCCCGGCGGACCTCGGCCTCGTCCCCGCGATGACGCTGAGCGCGTTCCTGGCGCTCGTGAAGCGGGTGCCGGCCGGCAGTCGGGTCTCCTACGGCGGCACGTACACGACGCGGACCGACACCACCCTGGGCCTGGTGCCCCTCGGCTACGCCGACGGCGTCCCCCGCTCCGCCTCCGGGTCCGGTCCGGTCCTCGTCGCCGGCCGGCGCCGCAACGTCGCCGGCCGCGTCTGCATGGACCAGTTCGTCGTCGACCTCGGGTCCGGGCCCGACGCGGTGGCGGCAGCGGCCGGGGACCGCGCCGTCCTCTTCGGCCCCGGTGCCGCCGCCGGCCGCCCGCAGGAGCCCACCGCGCAGGACTGGGCCGAGGCCGCCGGCACGATCTCCTACGAGATCGTCAGCCGCCTCGGGGCGCGGGTGCCCCGCCGCTGGACGGGGGAGCGGGCGTGAACCGCCGGGGCCTGCTGCTGCGGCCCGAGCGGCCCCTGCGGGTGGAGCGCACCCCGCGGCGGGAGCCGCACCCCGCCCCCGCGTCCGCCGTCGGCTACGGCAGCCTCCGCGGGGAGGTCGTGCCGGTGCGCGCAAGTGACGGCACCGCCCTGCACGTGGAGGTGGACGAGGCGCCGGACGCCGCGCCCGACGCCCCCACCGTCGTCTTCGGCCACGGCTACGGGCTCAACCTCGACGCCTGGCACCACCAGCGCGCGGCGCTGCGCGGGCGCTACCGGCTCGTGCTGTGGGACCACCGCGGGCACGGCCGCTCCGCGCAGGGGCCGGCCGGCTCCGGCACCATCCAGCAGGTCGGCGACGACCTGCATCGCGTCCTCGCCGAGGTCGCCCCGCGGGGGCCCCTCGCCCTCGTCGGGCACTCCATGGGCGGCATGGCGATCATGGCGCTGGCCGCGGCGCACCCCGACCTCGTCACCGAGCGGGTGCGGGCGGTCGCCCTCGTCGCCACCAGCGCGGGGGGCCTGGCCGGCGTCGACCACGGCATCCCCGTCATCGGCCCCTGGGTCGCCCGGGCGGCGCCCTACGCCCTGGCCCTGGCCCTGCGCGGGTCGGGGCTCGTCGAGCGCGGCCGCCGGCTGACGGGGGAGGTGGAGCAGCGCCTCGTGCGGCGCTGGTCCTACGCGTCCCCGGTGCCGCAGGAGCTGTCCCGCTTCACCGCCGCCATGGTCACCTCCACCCGGCTGGAGGTCATCTCCGACTTCCTGCCCACCTTCTCCACCCACGACGAGCGGGAGGCGCTCGCGGCCCTGGCCGGGCGGGAGGTGCTCGTCCTCGCCGGCGAGCGCGACCTCATGACACCCGCCTCGCACAGCGCCGAGATCGCCGAGCTGCTGCCCGGCAGCAGGTTCGTGCTCGTGCGCTCCGCGGGGCACCTCCTCATGCTCGAGCACCCGGCCATCGTCAACCCGCGGCTGCTGCGGCTGCTGGAACGGGCGTGCGGCCCCGGCCGCGGCGCCCCGGTGCCCGCCGAGGTCGTCTCGCCCGTGCTGCGGCAGCGGCGGCGCACCCCGAGGAGGCGACGGTGAGCGCGGTCATGCCCGGTGCGGAACCGTTCGAGTTCCGCTCCGGCTCCGGGCGGGGCGTCCTGCTGTGCCACGGCTTCACCGGCACCCCGCACAGCATGCGCGGCTGGGGCGAGGCCTTCGCCGCCGCCGGCTACGACGTGCTCTGCCCGCTGCTGCCCGGCCACGGCACCACCTGGCAGGAGATGAACCGCAGCACGTACGGGGACTGGGTGGCCGCGGCGGAGGCCGCGCTGGCCGCCCTGCGCGGGCGCAACTCCCGCATCGTGGTCGGGGGGCTGTCGATGGGCGGGTCGCTGGCCCTGCGCCTGGCGCAGCTGCACCCGGAGCAGGTCGACGCCCTGGTGCTGGCGAATCCGGCGGTGCTGCTGACGGATCCGCGGGTGCGCGCGCTGCCCCTCGTGCGGCGGCTGGTGCCGTCCCTGCGCGGCATCGCCAGCGACATCAAAGCGCCCGGCCGCACCGAGGTCGGCTACGACCGCACTCCGCTGCACGCCCTGCACTCGCAGCTGCGCGGCTGGCGGGAGGTGCGCGCCGACCTGCCACGGGTGCGCCAGCCGCTGCTGCTGGCGCGCACCGCCGTGGACCACGTCGTGCCCGCCGCCAGCAGCGCGGCGGTGCTCGCCGGGGTGTCCTCGACGGACGTGACGGAGATCGTGTACCGGGACAGCTACCACGTCCTGACCCTGGACAACGACGCCCCGGCGTTCTTCGCGGCGTCGGTGGCGTTCGCGGCGCGGGTGCTCGGGACGGTGCAGGACCAGGCGGTGCAGGACCGGACGGTGCGGGACGGGACGGAGGAGGCGCAGCGGTGAGCGGCGACGGCGACGGGACCACGTGCGAGGTGCCCACCGCGGAGGCGATGCGGGACCTGGGGCGCCGCCTCGCGGCGCGGGTGCGCGCCGGGGACCTGCTGGTGCTCTCCGGCGGCCTCGGGGCGGGGAAGACGACCTTCGTGCAGGGTCTCGCGGACGGCCTCGGCGTGCGCGGGCCGATCACCTCCCCGACGTTCGTCATCGCCCGCGTCCACCCCTCGCTGGTGGGCGGCCCGGCGCTCGTGCACGCCGACGCCTACCGGGTGGGCTCGCTGGGGGAGCTGGAGGACCTCGACCTCGACGCCTCCCTCGACGAGGCCGTCACCGTGGTCGAGTGGGGCGCGGGACTGGTGGAGGACCTGGCCGAGGCACGGCTGGAGCTGCATCTGCACCGCCGCACCGGCGGCGCGGCGTCCCCGCAGGACCCGCACGTGGAGGAGGCGGAGGTGGACGAACCGCGCCACGTCGTCCTGCGCGCCGTGGGCGCCCGCTGGGCCGATGTGGACCTCGGGGCGGTGGCCGCCGCGCCGTCCACCGCAGGAGGTGCCCGGTGAGGAACGCCGTCTAGGGTCTGACCGTGCTCCTGCTCGCCCTCGACACCGCCACCGCCACCGCCACCGTCGCCCTCCACGACGGCGAGCGGGTGCTGGCCTCCCTGCGCGCCGCCGACGCCCGCAAGCACGCCGAGAACCTCGTGCCCGCTGTGCAGGCCGTCCTCGCCGAGACCGGCCGCGCCCGCCGCGACGTCACCGCGATCGCCGCCGGGGTGGGGCCGGGTCCGTTCACGGGCCTGCGCGTCGGGCTGGTCACGGCCCTCTCCCTCGGCATGGCCCTCGGAGTGGACGTGCACGGCGTCTGCTCCCTGGACGCCCTCGCCGCCGAGGCGCTGGCCACGGGTGCCGTCGCCGAGGGCGAGGAGTTCGTCGTCGCCACCGACGCCCGCCGCCGCGAGGTGCACTCCGCCCGCTACGGCGGCTCCCCGCTGCGCCGCCTCACCGGCCCGCAGGTGGGCCCGGCCGCCGACGTGGAGCGTTCCGGGCTGCGTGTCGTCGGCAGCGGCGTGCCGCTCTACCCCGACGCGCTGGGACCCCGCCCGGGGCGCGCGGAGGACTCCGGGCCGCTGGACGTCGACGCCGCCCACCTCGCCGCCGTCGCCGCGGCCGCGCTGCGCGGGGAGGGGGGCTGGCAGCTGCTGCCGCCCGAGCCGCTGTACCTGCGCCGTCCCGACGCCGTCGAGCCGGGCGCCCGCAAGCGCGTCACCGCGTGAGCGCTGCACCGCCGGGGGTGGAGCTGCGGCCCCTGCGCTGGTGGGACCTGGACGCCGTCCTCGGGGCGGAGCGGGAGCTGTTCGGGCCGACGGCCTGGTCGGCGGAGTCGTTCTGGGCCGAGCTGGCCCAGCCCAACCGCCGCTACCTCGCGGCGGTGCGCGGGGAGGACCTGCTCGGCTACGGCGGGGTGATGGTCAACGGCGCGGACGCCGACGTGCAGACGCTGGCCGTCGCACCGGCCGGGCAGCGGCAGGGCGTCGGCGCGGCGCTGCTGCAGGCCCTGGCGGGCATCGCGGCCGACCTCGGCGCGACGGTGCTGCTGCTCGAGGTCGCGGCGGGCAACGCGGCCGCGCTGCGGCTGTACGAGCGGTCGGGGTTCGAGCGCATCGCCCTGCGGCGGCGGTACTACCCCGACGGTGGCGACGCGGTCATCATGCGCCGCCGGCTCTGACACCCCCGCGGAGGAACCCCCTCCGCCGCCGCAGGGGCGCTGCTCACGACGGAGGGGGCCCGCCACGGAACCGCCGGGGACCCGCTGCGGGCCACCGGGGCGGACGGGGCGTCAGACGTGCAGGCCGCACTCCGTCTTGGAGCTGCCGGCCCAGCGGCCCGCGCGCGGGTCCTCACCGGGCTTGACCGCCCGCGTGCAGGGGGCGCACCCGATGGACGGGTAGCCGCGCAGGGTGAGCTCGTGGCGCGGCAGGTTCCGCTCCACGATGTGCGCCTCGACGTCCTCGGCGCTCCAGCGCACCAGCGGGTTCACCTTCACGAGGAAGTTCTTCTCGTCCCACGTCACCACGGGAGTGCCCGCCCGGGTGGGGGCCTCGTCGCGGCGCACGCCCGTGGCCCACGCGGCGTACCCGTCCAGGGCGTCGGCGAGCGGGAACACCTTGCGCATCGAGCAGCACAGGGCGGGGTCGCGCTCGAACAGGCGCGCGCCGAACTCGGCGTCCTGCTCCGCCACCGACTGCCGCGGCAGCACGTCCTTCACGGTGATCGGCAGCGAGCGCCTCACCTGCTCGCGCATGAGCAGCGTCTCGGGGAAGTGGTAGCCGGTCTCCAGGAACAGCACGTCCACGCCGGGGCTGACCTGGGCGTAGAGGTCCAGCAGGACCGCGTCCTGCATCGAGCCGGCCACGGCGATGGAGGTGCCGAACTGCTCCACCGACCAGCGGACCACGTCGAGGGCGTCGGCGCCCTCCAGCTCCTCGCCCGCGCGGAGGGCGAGCTCGCGCCGCGCGGCGTCGTCGAGTCCGAGGGCCGCGCCGGCGGGGTGCGCGCCGGCCGCTCCGGCCACGTGTGCGGTCATGCCGAACCTCCTCCGGGGATGGGGGCGACGCCCAGGATGCGGACGCTGAAGATGCGCAGGCACTCCGCGCAGCGCCACGCCGTGGGTGAGGCCTCGTCGGGGAACAGGCGCTCACCCGCGCACATCGGGCAGTGCAGCGGCGTGCTGCGTCCGCCCTCCTCGCTCACCGCAGGTCCTCCTCGTCGGCGCGGGTCGCCCACTGGGCGAAGCGCTCGCCGTCGCCGCGTTGTTCCAGCCAGCGCCGGGTGAGTCGCTCGACGTAGTCGGGCAGCTCCGCGGCGGTCACCTTGTGCCCGCGCAGCTTGCGGCCGAAGCCGACGTCGAGGCCGAGCCCGCCGCCGAGGTGCACCTGGAAGCCGGGCACCTGCTCCCCGGCGTCGGTGGTGACGATCTGCCCCTTCAGGCCGATGTCGGCGGTCTGGATGCGCGCGCACGAGTTCGGGCAGCCGTTGATGTTGACCGTCACCGGCTCGGCGAGGTCAGGGAGGCGGCGCTCCATCTCGGTGATGAGCTCCGTGGCGCGGTGCTTGGTCTCCACGATCGCGAGCTTGCAGAACTCCACGCCGGTGCAGGCCATCGTGGAGCGGCGCCACTGGCTGGTGCGGGCGGGCAGCCCGAGCTCGTCGGCGGCGGCGACGAAGGACTCCACCTGCTCGTCGGCGACGTCGAGGACCACGAGCTTCTGGTGGGCGGTGGTGCGCAGGCGCTGCGAGCCGTGCGCCTCCATCACGTCGGCCAGGCGCAGCAGCAGTTCACCGTTGACGCGGCCCACGGCCGGGGCGACGCCCACGTAGTTGCGGCCGTCGACCTGCTTGTGGACGCCGATGTGGTCGGGGGCGTTGACCGCCTCCGGTGCGGGGCCGTCGACGAGCTTGCGGTGGAGGTACTCCTCCTCCAGGACCTGGCGGAACTTCTCGGCGCCCCAGTCGGCCACGAGGTACTTCAGCCGGGCGCGGTTGCGCAGCCGCCGGTAGCCGTAGTCGCGGAAGATGCCCACGACGCCGGCCCACACGTCGGGCACCTCCTCCAGCGGCACCCACGCGCCCAGGCGCTGGGCGAGGTGGGCGCTCGTGGAGAGGCCGCCGCCGACCCAGACGTCGAAGCCGGGGCCGTGCTCGGGGTGCACCGAGCCGATGAAGGCCACGTCGTTGATCTCGTGGACGACGTCCTGGCGGGGGGAGCCGGAGACGGCGCTCTTGAACTTGCGCGGCAGGTTGGAGTACTGCGGGTCGCCCACGTAGCGGCGGTTGATCTCCTCCACCGCCCAGGTGCCGTCGAGGATCTCGTCGGCGGCGATGCCCGCGACGGGGCTGCCGAGGACGACGCGGGGGCAGTCGCCGCAGGCCTCGGTGGTGGACAGGCCCACCGACTCCAGGCGCCGCCAGATCTCGGGGACGTCCTCGACCCGGATCCAGTGGTACTGGATGTTCTGCCGGTCGGTGACGTCGGCGGTGCCGCGGGCGAAGTCCACGGAGATCTGCCCGAGGACGCGCAGCTGCTCGGTGGTCAGCGCCCCGCCGTCGATGCGCACGCGCATCATGAAGTACTCGGCGTCCAGCTCCTCCGGCGGGATGCTGGCCGTGCGGCCGCCGTCGATGCCCTCCCGGCGCTGGGTGTACAGCCCCCACCAGCGCATCCGGCCCCGCAGGTCCTTGGGGTCGATGCTGGCGAAGCCCTGCTTGGAGTAGACGTCCTCGATCCGCTGCCGGACGTTGAGGCCGTCGTCCTCCTGCTTGAACTCCTCGTTGCCGTTGAGGGGCGTCGTGCCGTCGACCTTCCACTGGCCCTCGGAGCGCTTGGCGGCCGCGCGGGGACCGCGGGCGCGCGGCGGGGTGGTGGCTGCGGAGTCGGCGGGGGCGGCGGGTCCGGCGTTCATGGCGGGGTCCTCGTCGTCGGGTGCGGGCTGCGGCGGGCGGGCGCCCGGGAACCGGCCCGGGGAGGGGGCGCGGCGGGGCGCTCGGGAGGAGCGGGTCACCGGGGGGCGGTCACCAGGGAGCGGTCACCAGGAAGTGGTCACCGGGAAGTGGTCACCGGGCAGGACACAGCGACGCGCTCTGCAGGCGGCAGAGGTCCACGTGCAGGCGCGCCACGAGTCGCAGCGAGACCGCAGGCACGTCCTCATGGTGCCACGGCGGGCGGGGCGCGGCGTACGGAAGCACCCGGGTGCGAGACGGCTGTCTCACCCTTCGAGAGCAGCGCGGCCGCCGCGCGCCGTCCGCGACGGCAGTGGCCGCACCACGAGGACGCTCTGGCGGCCCGCGACGCGGGTGAGCACGACGGTCGCCTCGGCCGTCCCCTCCAGCCGCAGCTGCCGGCGCAGGACCTCCGGCTCCACGGCGGTGCCGCGCTTCTTGACCACCAGCCGGCCGACGCCGTGCGCGCGCAGCCACGCCCGCAGCGGCTTGAGGCCGAACGGCATGACGTGCTCGACGGCGTAGCCGCGGGCGAGCGGGGTGGGGACGGCCCCGTCGGCGGTGACGTAGGCGATCGTCGGGTCCAGCAGCCGCCCGCCCACCTCGGCGGCGACGGCTCCGACGAGGCCGGCGCGGATCACCGCGCCGTCCGGCTCGTACAGCACCTCGCCGACCGCGCCCACCCCGGTGGTGGACGGGGCGGTGTCGTCCACCTCGTGCCAGGTGCTCGCGCCGTCGGGTCCGGTGACGGCGAGCGCGGCGCCGCGCCGCACGCCGGGGCGCGCCAGCGGCCCGCACCACAGGGCGCACTCGACGACGTCGCCGTCCACCGACGTCCACTGCGCCTCCGTGCCGCGACCGGCCACCTCCGGCGGCAGGGCGTCGTGCGGAACGCCGGGGGCGAGCTTGGCGCCGGTGGCGGCCACCCGGGCGGCGACGTCGAGCACGAAGGACAGCGGGGGGGAGGTGGACTCCGGGTCGAAGACCCGCCGTCCGCCGCTGCGGCGGGCCGGGTCGAACCAGGCTCCGCCGTCGGCGCCGACGGCGTCGGCCACCACGCCGGGCGCCGTCACGTCGGCGCAGCGGACCCGCGCGCCGGGGTGGCCGGCGAGGTTGGCGGCGGCGACGGCCGCGGTGACCGGGTCGGCGTCGACGGCGGTGACGCCGAGGCCGGCGTCGAGGAGGGCCAGGGCGTCGGCGCCGATGCCGCAGCCGAGGTCGGCCACGTGCCGCAGCCCGGCCGCGGCGTAGCGCCGGGCGTGGCGCTCGGCGACCAGCGCGCGGGTGGCCTGCTCGACGCCGTCGGGGGTGAGCAGGAGCCCCGCGGCGCGCTCGCCGAGCTTGGGGCGGGCCCGCTCCCGCAGCCGGGCCTGGGTGAGGGCGGCGGCGACCAGGGCCGCGGGGTGGCCCGCCGCGCGCAGCCGCTCGCCCTGGGCCAGCGCCGAGCCCGGGTCGTACGGCGGCAGGGCACGCAGCAGCTCCTGCCCGGTGGGGGAGAGCAGGGCGGCCACGTCCTCGGCGTCCACCGGGCGATCCCACCACGGCGCGGCCCGTGTGACCGGTGCGGGTGACGGAACCGGGGTGCGCGCTAGCACTCGAAAGCTCGGAGTGCTAACGTCGGCGTCGCGTCGGCTGGCACTCCCCCGGGGAGTCTGCCAGTGCGCGAGGGGGCGCCGCCCGGCACCCGCGACGACGGTCGACCGCCCCTCCCGCCCGACTGCCACCCGTACCGACGTTGGAAGAAGGGGAGGGCCGCACGTGTCGGTCTCCATCACTCCGCTCGAGGACCGCATCGTCGTCAAGCCGCTGGACGCGGAGCAGACGACCGCTTCCGGTCTGGTCATCCCGGACACCGCCAAGGAGAAGCCCCAGGAGGGCGAGGTCCTGGCCGTGGGCCCGGGCCGCGTGGACGACAACGGCAAGCGCGTCCCCGTCGACGTGACCGTCGGCGACAAGGTCATCTACTCGAAGTACGGCGGCACCGAGGTCAAGTACGGCGGCGAGGAGTTCCTGATCCTCTCGGCCCGCGACGTGCTCGCCAAGGTCGCCAAGTAAGCAGCTGCCGAGGCCCTGCCGGGCCTCCCGCGCGACGTCGCCCCGGCGCACCGGCACCCGCCGGGGCTGCCGGGGCGTCGTCGTGCTCCCCACCGCTCCTCGAAAGGGAACAGGACCGCACATGGCCAAGACGCTGCAGTTCAACGACGACGCCCGCCGGGCGCTCGAGCGGGGCGTGGACGCCCTCGCCAACGCCGTCAAGGTGACGCTCGGCCCGCGCGGCCGCAACGTCGTCATCGACAAGAAGTGGGGTGCGCCGACGATCACGAACGACGGCGTCACCATCGCCCGCGAGGTCGAGCTCGAGGACCCCTACGAGAACCTCGGCGCCCAGCTCGCCAAGGAGGTCGCCACCAAGACGAACGACGTCGCCGGTGACGGCACCACCACCGCGACCGTGCTCGCCCAGGCGATGGTCCACGAGGGCCTGCGCAACGTCGCCGCCGGTGCGGCCCCCTCCGCGCTCAACCGCGGCATCAACGCCGCCGTCGACGCCCTCAACGACCGGCTCCTCGACCTGGCCCGCGACGTCGACGGCAAGGAGGAGATCGCCCACGTCGCGACGATCTCCGCGCAGGACCGCACCGTCGGTGAGCTGCTCTCCGAGGCCTTCGACAAGGTCGGCAAGGACGGCGTCATCACGGTGGAGGAGTCTTCCACCACCTCCCTCGAGCTCGACTTCACCGAGGGCATGCAGTTCGACAAGGGCTACATCTCGCCCTACTTCGTGACCGACGCCGAGCGCATGGAGGCCGTCCTCGAGGACGCCCACGTGCTCATCCACCAGGGCAAGATCTCCGCCGTCAGCGACCTGCTGCCGCTGCTGGAGAAGGTCCTGCAGACCTCCAAGCCGCTCTTCATCATCGCCGAGGACGTCGAGGGCGAGGCCCTCTCGACCCTCGTCGTGAACAAGATCCGCGGCACCTTCAACGCCGTCGCGGTGAAGGCCCCCGGCTTCGGCGACCGCCGCAAGGCCATCCTCGGCGACATCGCCGTGCTCACCGGCGCGCAGGTCGTGGCGGAGGAGGTCGGCCTCAAGCTCGACCAGGTCGGCCTCGAGGTGCTCGGCTCCGCCCGCCGCATCGTCGTCACCAAGGACGAGACCACCATCGTCGACGGCGCCGGCGACCAGGGCGAGGTCCAGGCGCGCGCCGGGCAGATCAAGGCCGAGATCGAGCGCACCGACTCCGACTGGGACCGCGAGAAGCTGCAGGAGCGGCTCGCGAAGCTCGCCGGCGGCGTGTGCGTCGTCAAGGTCGGCGCGCACACCGAGGTGGAGCTGAAGGAGAAGAAGCACCGCATCGAGGACGCGGTCTCCGCGACCCGCGCGGCCATCGAGGAGGGCATCGTCGCCGGCGGCGGCTCCGCCCTCGTGCACGCCGCCACGGTGCTGGAGGACGGTCTCGGCCTCAGCGGTGACGAGGCCACCGGCGTGAAGCTCGTCCACCGCGCGGTGGCCGAGCCGCTGCGCTGGATCGCCGAGAACGCGGGCCTCGAGGGCTACGTCGTCGTGGAGAAGGTCCGCGGGCTGGAGGCCGGCAACGGCCTGAACGCCGCCACGGGCGAGTACGGCGACCTGATCGCCGGTGGCGTCATCGACCCGGTGAAGGTCACCCGCTCCGCCCTGCGCAACGCCGCGTCGATCGCGACGATGGTCCTGACCACCGACACCCTCGTGGTGGAGAAGAAGGCCGAGGAGCCGGCGGCCGCCGGTCACGGTCACGGTCACGGCCACTGAGCTGAGCCCCGCACGCCGGGCCCGCCCTCCGCGGCGGGCCCGGTGAGCACGACGGAGGCCCGGTCCCCTGAGGGGACCGGGCCTCCGTCGTCTGTTCCGGGTGTCGTCCTGTCCGGTGTCCGCTGCTACGGCGTCGTGCGCTCCGCCGCCCCTGCTGTGGTGCGGGAGCTCAGCTGGCGATGCGGAGGCTGCGGCCGCGCTTCTCCGCGTAGATGGCCTCGCGGTCGTCCTCGGTGAGCCCGCCCCAGACGCCGTAGGGCTCGCGCACCTTCAGGGCGTGCTTGCGGCACTGCTCGATGACGGGGCACGCGCCGCAGACGGCCTTGGCGGCGGCGTCGCGGTTGCGGCGGGCCGGGCCGCGCTCGCCCTCGGGGTGGAAGAAGAGGTCCGGGTCCGCCTCGCGGCATGCTCCGTCGAGCTGCCACTCCCAGATGTCGGCGATCGGTCCGGGAAGGCGAGAGATCTCGGCCATGGTGCGCTCCCTGCTGGCGTGATGGTCCGGTGCGACGTGCGACGACCGGGTGGGCGACGCCGCAACCGTACAAGCGCGTCAGAGGTTGTTCAAGCCCCTTCGCGCCGAAAGTTGTTCACGTCGCTCCTCGTGAGCGTGCCATCGCCCGGAGTGGGGGTTGTTCACGGGCTGTCCGGGCGTCCGCGGCGACCCGATCGAGGCGAAATCCGGTCGGGAACTCTTCACTCCCGGGTCGCGACGCGGTCAGCTCGCCGGTCGGGTCGGCCCCCCGGAGCGCGCCGCAACCGCGCCAGAACCGCGCCGCGCCTGCGTGGTCGTGGGGCGGAGTGGCGCCGCGGAGGGCGCAGGGCACAATCGAGCCGTGTCGTCGCCCCCAGGTGCGGACGCGTCGGAGCAGCCGCGCGTGACGCTGACCGTGGCAGCCGTCGCGCGTCGGCTCGGCGTCGCCCCGGCCACCCTCCGCACGTGGGACCGCCGCTACGGCGTGGGGCCCTCCGAGCACACCGCCGGCGCCCACCGGCGCTACTCCGCCAGCGACCTCGCCCGCCTCGTCGTCATGCGCCGCCTCACCCTGGAGGGCGTCGCGCCCGCCGAGGCCGCCGCCATCGCCAGCTCCGCGACGGCAGGCGACGCCGACGCCGCCCTCGCCGAGGTCACGTCCGTGCCGCGCTCCCTGCTGGAGGCCGCGGTCAGCGACGCAGCCGCCGTCTCCAGCACCGTCGACGGCGCGCTGGAGCAGGAGGGGGAGGACCCCGCGGCCGCCGACGAGGCCCCGGGCGAGACCGACCCCCGCGAGCAGCGCCGCCCGGAGCGGCTGGTGCTGCCCCTGGACGCCCCCACGGCGGCGCGCGAGCTCCTGCGCAGCGCCGACGCCTCCGACGTCCACGAGACGGCGGAGCGGGTCGCGGCCGCCGTCCGGGAGTTCGGCACCGCCCGCGCCTGGGACGAGGTGCTCGCCCCGGTCCTCGCGCAGGCAGGCCCCGGCCGCGGGCTCGTCCTCGGCTGCGCGACGTCCGTGCTGCAGCAGTCCGCGCCGCTGGTGGCCGCCGCCGCCGCCGCCAGCGGGCACCGCTGCGCCCTCGTCGCCACCTGCGAGGAGGACAGCGGCGGCCTGCCCGTGCTGGCGCTCGCCACCGCGCTGGCCGAGGCGGGCCTGGGCTCCCGCTCCCTCGGTGCCCGCGTGCCCCGCCGCGTCGTCGCCGCCGCCGTGCGCCGCTCCGCCCCGCCGGTGCTCGTCCTGCACGCCCAGGACGAGGCGGCGGCGCCCGCCCAGCTCGAGGAGCTGCTCCTCGTGCGCCCGGCGCCCCTCGTCCTGCTGAGCGGGCCCGGCTGGCAGGGCGTCCCCCGCGGCGGTCAGCACGCGGGCAGCGTCGCCGACGTCGTGCGCGCCGCCGTCGACGCCGTGCGCCGCTGACCTCCAGTCGCTGGTCCCGGGCGCCGACCCGTCCGGGAGGGCTCCGTCCGGCGGGGCATCCGGGTGCTCACCGGCGCCGGTCGACGGGATGTGGTATTACGCCCCTCAGGTCGGCGGACGGACGTGCCGACACTTCTGGTGGTGCCACCCGTGCACCGGCAGGACCACGGAAGGTCCGGCTCCACCAGGCAAGGAAGAGGTACACGGTGGCAACCGTTCTCGTCGTCGACGACCTGCCGCTGGCCCGCGAGGCCATGCGGCGGATGGTCGCAGCAGTTCCTGGGGTGACCCGCGTGGTCGGGGCGTCCTCCGGCGAGGAGGCGCTCGCGCGCTGGCCCGTCGAGCGGCCCTCGCTCGTCATCATGGACGTGCGCATGCCCGGCATCGGCGGGGTCGAGGCCGCGCGCCGGCTCCTGGCCCGCCACCCCGAGGCCAACGTGCTGATGGCCACCATGGCCGAGGACGGCGACGGGGTCGCCCGGGCGGTCGCCGCCGGCGTGCGCGGCTACCTCGTCAAGGACGTCTCCCGCGAGGAGCTGGCCACCGCCGTGCTGCAGTCCCTCCAGGACGTCTCCCGCCGCCGTGGCGCCCCGCGGGCCCGCACCGTCATGACGGGGCGCGCCCCCAGCCTGACCGAGCGGGAGTCGCAGGTCCTCGTCGGCATGAGCCGCGGCCGCAGCAACGCCGAGATCGGCCGCGAGCTCTTCCTCTCCGAGGACACCGTCAAGACGCACGCCCGCCGCCTCTTCCGCAAGCTCGAGGCCGCAGACCGCGCGCAGGCCGTCGCTGTGGGATTCCGCTGGGGTCTCGTACGGTAGGGGCGTGGGCCTCTGGGGCGACCCGGCCGGGACGGCCGGGCCTGACAGCGAGACGCAGGGCGGGGACGGTGTAACACCGACCCGCCCTGCGGCGATGTCAGGGGTGGATGCCGGGGGGCTCCAAGCACTGGCGACTCGCGCTCTCACGGGGGATCAGGGCGCGGTCGCCGACCTCCTGGCAGCGGTCCGCCGCCTCGTCCATCGATACTGCCGGGCTCGGCTCGGGCGCATGCCCGGTGCCGATCACGCCGCGGAGGACGCGGCACAGGAGGTCTGCATCGCCGTGCTGACGGCCCTGCCTCGCTACCGCGACACCGGTCGCCCGTTCGAGGCCTTCGTCTACCGCATCGCGGCCAACAAGGTGGCCGACGTGCAGCGGCAGGCCTACCGCGCCCCGATGCCGACCGACGAGGTGCCCGACGCGCCGACGACCGCGCCGGGCCCCGAGCAGTCCGCCCTCGACGCCGCGGACGCCCGGGCCGTGGCCGGCCTGCTGGACCAGCTCCCCGAGAAGCTGCGCGAGATCATCACCCTGCGCGTGGGTGCCGGCCTGTCCGCCGAGGAGACCGGCCGCGCCCTGGACATGACCGCGGGCGCCGTCCGCGTCGCCCAGCACCGCGCCATGCAGAAGCTCAAGCGCCTCGCCGCCGAGGACCGCAACCTGCAGGTGACGTCGTGAGCGCCGCCCCCGAGACGCACGGCTCCGCGGCGCCCTCCGTCCCGGAGCTGCTGGAGACCGACGCCCTGCTGGACCGGCTCGCCGGTCACAGCGCCAGCACCGCCGACCTGGAGCAGGCGGTGGCGCGGATGCTGGACGCCTACGCCCGCCACGCCGACCCGGAGACCGCCGGCGTGCCGCTGCCGCCCCCGCTGGACATCCCCGCGACCCTCGCGCCGGAGGCCCTGCCGCACCCCGGGCCCCGGGTGCTGCTCGCCCACCGCCGCATGCTCAGGACCCTCGGTCGCGGTGCGGCCGCGGCCGCGGCCGCGCTGGCCATCGCCGGCGGCAGCGCCGCGGTCGCCGCGACGCCGCCCGACCGGTCCCAGGTGCAGGCCGTTCCCGCCGTCGGCGCTCCCGTCCACGGCGCGACGATCGCCATCCTGGGCATCGGCGACCGGCTCGACGCGTTCGGCGACCCCCTGGCCATCACGGAGCAGCAGGCCGCGGTGAGCATCCTCGACCGGCTGCAGATCGCGGTGCAGCAGGGCCAGGCGGAGAAGCCCGAGGTCGCCATCGCGCAGGTCCGACGGCGTCTGCTCGCCGCCGGAGCGGACGCCGAGGTCCTGCGGAAGGTGGACCGGCTGGCCGCGCAGGTGCAGGAGCCGACCGCGCCCGTCGGGCCCTACGCCCCCGGCGTGGTCCCCGCACCGCCCGGCCAGGCCCCGGCCGGCGAGTCCCCGCTGGTCGTCGGCCGCCCGACGGCACCCACGCCCGCTCCGACGACGCCCGCCCCCGCGACGCCGACACCGACGTCCACCCCGACGGCGACAGCGACGCCGTCGGCTCCGACGACCGAGCCGACGACCGCGCCGACGCCCGTGCCGACGGCCTCCGCGCCGACCGCCCCGCGTCCCGGCGGGCCCGGCTCCGGGGACTCCGGGCCGACCCGGCCCGTGCGCCCGGTGCCGAGCGAGCCGACGGCCCCGGTGCCGAGCGAGCCGACGGCCCCGGTGCCGAGCGAGCCGACGAGCCCGGTGCCGAGCGAGCCGTCGAACCCGGTCCCGCCGAGCCCCGTCCCGCCGAGCCCGACGCCGACGAGCCCGACGAGCCCGGGGCAGCCGACGCCGACCGAGCCCGCGACGCCCCCCTCGCCCCCGGTCGGGGACGGCGCCACGACCTCACCGCCGGTGCCCGTCGACCCCGGCGCACCGGGCACGGGCGGTTCCGGGCAGCCGGGGCCGCCCCCGTCCGGGCCGGACCGGGCGAGCTCCGCCCCGCCCGAGGGCGCCGCCTCCCTGCAGGTGCCGCCGGCGCCGCCCGTGGTCGGCCCGACGCCGCCCGCGGCGCCACCCGTGCCGGAGCCCGACCCCACGCCCACCCCGCACGACGCCCCCGCCCAGGAGGCACCCCTGCAGGTGACGCCCGTCGCGGAGGCACCTGCCGAGGAGCCGCCTGCCGAGGAGCCGCCTGCCGAGGAGCCGCCCGCCGAGGAGCCGCCGGCACAGGCGGCCCCCGTGGACGACGGCTCGGCGACGGCGCCCGGAGAGCCCTCCACCACGCCGTAGCATCGACACGTGACCTCGCGCAGCGACTCCGCAGACGTCCAGGCCGGCTCTCCCCAGACCCCCCGGGCCACCTCCCCGTTCGGGATGCTGGGCCTCACCTACGACGACGTTCTGCTGCTGCCGGGCGAGTCCGACGTCGTGCCCAGCGAGGTGGACACCTCCAGCCGCGTCTCCAAGCGGATCACGCTGCGGATGCCGCTGCTGTCCTCCGCGATGGACACCGTCACCGAGGCGCGGATGGCCATCGCCATCGCCCGGCAGGGCGGCCTCGGCGTGCTGCACCGCAACCTCTCCGCGGAGGAGCAGGCCTCGCAGGTCGACCTCGTCAAGCGCTCCGAGTCCGGGATGGTGAGCCAGCCGGTCACGATCGGCCCGGACGCCACCCTGGCCGACGTCGACGTCGTGTGCGGCCGCTACCGGATCAGCGGCGTCCCCGTCACCACCCCCGACGGCACGCTGCTCGGCATCGTCACCAACCGCGACCTGCGCTTCGAGTCCGACTTCACGCGCTCGGTCCGCGACGTCATGACGCCCATGCCGCTCGTCACCGCCCCCGTCGGCGTCTCCAGCGACGAGGCGATGGCCCTGCTGCGCCGCCACAAGGTCGAGAAGCTGCCCATCGTCGACGCCGACGGCAGGCTCACCGGCCTCATCACCGTCAAGGACTTCACCAAGCGCGAGCAGTACCCCCACGCCACCAAGGACCCCGACGGGCGCCTGCGCGTGGGCGCGGCGATCGGCATCTTCGAGGACGCCTGGAAGCGCGGCATGCTGCTGGTCGAGGCGGGGGTGGACCTCCTCGTCGTCGACATGGCCCACGGCCACTCCCGCGCCGTGCTGGAGATGATCTCCCGGCTGAAGTCCGACCCCGCCGCGGCCCACGTCGACGTCGTCGGCGGCAACGTCGCCACCCGCGACGCCGCCCAGGCGCTCGTGGACGCCGGTGCGGACGGCATCAAGGTCGGCGTCGGGCCGGGCTCGATCTGCACCACCCGCGTCGTGGCCGGTGTCGGCGTGCCGCAGGTCACCGCCATCCACGAGGCGTCGAAGGCGGCCCGCCCCGCCGGGGTGCCGGTGATCGGCGACGGGGGCCTGCAGTACTCCGGCGACATCGCCAAGGCGCTCGTGGCCGGTGCGGACACCGTCATGCTGGGCTCCCTGCTGGCCGGCTGCGAGGAGAGTCCCGGCGAGCTGGTCTTCATCAACGGCAAGCAGTTCAAGTCCTACCGCGGCATGGGCTCCCTGGGTGCGCAGCAGACGCGCACCGGGGCCCGCTCCTTCTCCAAGGACCGCTACTTCCAGAACGACGTCGGCAGCGACGACCGCTTCATCCCCGAGGGCGTCGAGGGCCAGGTGCCCTACCGGGGCCCGCTCTCGGCGGTCGCGCACCAGCTCGTCGGCGGGCTGCGGCAGTCGATGTTCTACGCCGGTGCCCGCTCGGTGCCGGAGCTGCAGGCCAGGGGCCGCTTCGTGCAGATCACCGCGGCGGGGCTGAAGGAGAGCCACCCGCACGACATCCAGATGACCGTCGAGGCGCCCAACTACAGCAGGCGCTGAGCCCGGCGGCGCCCCGGCCCGTGGATCCCGGGCCGGGGCGCGCTGGTCCGGCCGGGGTGCGCCGGGCACGGGGCACCCCCCGGCGCGGGTAGCCTTGGCCGGTGCACGAGATCGAGATCGGCCGCGGCAAGCGCGGACGCCGCGCCTACAGCTTCGACGACATCGCCATCGTCCCGAGCCGTCGCACCCGCGACCCCGAGGACGTGTCGACGAGCTGGCAGATCGACGCCTACCACTTCGAGCTCCCGGTGCTGTCCGCGCCGATGGACTCGGTGGTCTCCCCGGCGACCGCCGTGGAGCTGGGCCGCCTCGGCGGGCTGGGCGTCCTCGACCTCGAGGGCCTCTGGACGCGCTACGAGGACCCCGAGCCGCTGCTCGAGGAGATCGCGGCCCTGCCCCCGGGGGGCGCCACCGCCCGGATGCAGCAGATCTACGCCGAGCCGATCAAGCCCGAGCTGATCGTGGCCCGCCTGGCCGAGGTGCGCGCCGGTGGCGTCACCGTCGCCGGCGCCCTCTCCCCGCAGCGCACCCAGGAGCTGTGGAAGGTCGTCGTCGACGCGGGCGTGGACCTCTTCGTCATCCGCGGCACCACCGTCTCCGCCGAGCACGTCTCCGGCAGCGCCGAGCCGCTCAACCTCAAGCGCTTCATCTACGAGCTCGACGTGCCCGTCGTCGTCGGCGGCGCCGCCACCTACACCGCGGCCCTGCACCTGATGCGCACCGGCGCGGCGGGCGTGCTCGTCGGCTTCGGCGGCGGTGCGGCGCACACCACCCGCAAGACCCTCGGCATCCACGCCCCGATGGCCAGCGCGGTGGCCGACGTCGCCGCGGCCCGGCGCGACTACATGGACGAGTCCGGCGGCCGCTACGTCCACGTCATCGCCGACGGCGGCATGGGCACCTCCGGCGACATCGTCAAGGCCGTCGCCTGCGGGGCGGACGCGGTGATGCTCGGCGCGGCGCTGGCCCGGGCCCAGGAGGCCCCCGGCGACGGCTGGCACTGGGGGCCCGAGGCCCACCACGCGGTGCTGCCGCGCGGCGAGCGGGTGCGGGTCGGCACGGTGGCCTCCCTCGCGGAGATCCTCAACGGCCCCGGGCGCTCCGCCGACGGCACCACGAACCTCATGGGCGCGCTGCGCCGCTCCATGGCCACCACGGGCTACTCCGACCTGAAGGAGTTCCAGCGCGTGGAGGTCGTCGTCTCGCCCTACCAGCCGACCTCCTGAGGCCGCCCCCGTGGATCCCGAGAAGCACTCCTGGTACGTCCCCGACCAGTCCGGCCGCACCGCGCTGGTCACCGGCGCCAACGGCGGCCTCGGCTACCACGTGAGCCTGGAGCTGGCCCGTGCCGGCGCGCGCGTCCTGCTCGCCTGCCGCAACGCCGAGCGGGGCGAGGAGGCGCTGCGCCGGCTGCGCGCCGAGCTGGAGCCGTCCGGGGCGCCCGTCGCCGCGGAGCTGCTCCAGGTGGACGTGGCGGACCTGACCAGCGTCCGCCGCGCGGCCGCGGAGGTGGCCGAGCGCGCCCCCGTGCTCGACGTCCTCGTCAACAACGCCGGGATCATGGCCACCCCGCGCTGGGAGACCCCCGACGGTTTCGAGGGGCAGCTCGCCACGAACCACCTCGGCCACTTCGCCCTCACGGGACTGCTGCTGCCGTCGCTGCTGGCGGCACCGCACCCGCGCGTGGTGAGCGTCGCGAGCATCGCCCACTGGTTCGGCCGCCTGAAGCGCGGGGACCTGATGTGGGAGCGGAACTACTCGCCGTGGGCCGTCTACGGGCAGTCGAAGCTGGCGAACCTGCTCTTCGCCTCGGAGCTGCAGCGCCGCGCCCGCGCCGCCCGCACCCCGCTGCTCAGCCTCGCCGCCCACCCGGGCATCTCCAGCACCGAGCTGTTCTCGGTGGGGCCGCGGATGTCCGGCAGCAGGGCGTGGAAGCTCGTCCAGGAGGGCGGCATGCGCCTCGTCGCCCAGCACCCCGCCCAGGGCGCCCGGCCGCTGCTGCGCGCCGCGACGGACCCGAGCGTGGCGGGCGGGGAGTACTTCGGCCCCGACGGCCCCTTCGGGCTGCGCGGCGACCCCCGCCGCACCCGGGCGATGCCGTGGGCGCGGGACGCCGAGGGCGCGCGCTGGCTGTGGGAGCGCTCCGCGGAGCTGACCGGCGTGGACTACGCGCAGCTGCAGCCGGAGGACCTCGCCGCCTGACGGGCGCGCCGGCCCGATCGTCCCCGCCCGATCACCGGCGCCCGTGCCAGGACTCCCACAGCGCCGCGTACGAGCCCCCGCGCCGCAGCAGCTCCTCGTGGGTGCCCAGCTCGCTGATCCGGCCCCGCTCCACCACCGCGATGCGGTCCGCGTCGGAGGCGGTGTGCAGCCGGTGCGCGATCGCCACCACGGTGCGCCCGGCCAGCACCGCCGACAGCGACCGCTCCAGGTGCCGCGCGGCCGTCGGGTCCAGCAGCGACGTCGCCTCGTCCAGCACCAGGGTGTGCGGATCGGCCAGGACCAGCCGCGCCAGCGCCACCTGCTGCGCCTGGGCGGGGGAGAGCGGATGCCCGCCCTCACCCACCACCGTCCCCGCCCCCGCCGGCAGCCGGTGCACCCAGCCCGCCGCGTCCACCGCGCGCAGGGCCGCTTCCACCTCCGCGTCGGCCGCGTCCGGGCGGGCCAGCACGACGTTGTCGCGCAGCGTGCCGGCGAAGACGTGCCGCTCCTGCGTCACCAGCGCCACCTCCCGGCGCAGCCCGTCCAGCGGCAGCCCGGTGACCTCCGCCCCGCCGACGCGGACGCTGCCGCCGGTGGGCGGGGCGATGCCCGCGATGAGCCGCCCCAGGGTGGACTTGCCCGCGCCGGAGGGACCGACGACGGCGAGGCGCTCACCGGGGCGCAGGTCCAGGTCCACCCCGTGCAGGACGTCCGCACCGAGGGAGCCGTCGGGGCGCGGGTAGGCGTAGCGCACGCCCTCGAGGCGCACCTCGCCCCCCTCGGGCACGTCCGGGCGCTCCGTGCGGTCCGGCTCGACCTCGCGGAGCCCCACCACCCGGGCGAAGGACGCCTGCCCCACCTGCAGCTGGTCCCACCACATCAGCAGCTCCGTGACGGGGCCGACGAGCTGGCGCAGGTAGAGCACGACGGCCGCCACCTCCCCGGCGCTCGCCGAGCCCCGCAGCACGAGGTGCCCGCCCCACAGCAGGGCGACGACGACGGGCAGGGAGTACGCCAGCTCGATGCTCGGGAACCAGCGGGTCCGCAGCGCCAGGGTGCGCCGCTCCGCCGCGCAGGTGGCGCGCAGCACCTCGTCGAGCACGCGGTCGCGGTGCGGGCCGAGGGCGAGGGCGTCGACCGTGCGCGCCGCGTCCGCCGTCTCCGCCAGGGTGCTGTTCAGCCGCGCCCAGCAGGCGCGCTCGGCGAGGTAGGCCGCGGGTGCCCTCCGCAGGTACCAGCGGGTCGTCAGCACCAGCCCCGGCACGCCCACGAGCATCGCCAGCGCCACCAGCGGCCCGGCCAGGAACGCCGCGCCGGCGGTGAGGAGGGTGGTGAGCGACGCGACGAGGATGCGGGGCGCGCCGTAGCGGACGGTGTGGCTGAGGGCGTCGATGTCGTTGGTGGTGCGGGAGACGAGGTCCCCGGTGCCGGCGCGCTCCACCACGGACAGCGGCAGGCCCGTGGCCCGCTCCAGGAACTCCTCCCGCAGCCGTGCGAACACCTGCTCCGCGAGCACCAGGGAGCGCAGGTGCGCGGCGCGGACGAGGACCGTCTGCGCGAGGACCGCCACCAGCAGCAGGGCGACGGTGCGGTCGACGTCCGCCGGGGACGCCGCCCCGCGCCCGGAGGCGGTGAGGGAGTCGACGAGGTCGCCGAGCAGCCACGGGCCGGCGAGCCCGGCGACGGCCGCGGCGGCGTGCAGTGCCAGCATCCGCGACGCCGGGCGGCGGTGCAGGCGCACCAGGGCGCGCACCTCGTCGCGCACGGTCGCCCGGGCGGCCACGGGCAGGGCGGTGCCGCTCACGCCCCGGCCCGCCCGCAGCCGGCGCGGCGGGGCGCCGGTGGCAGCCGCGGTGGGGGAGCGCCGCCCCCGCGGGTCACGAAGTCGCGGTAGCCGTCGACGCGCAGCAGGTCCTCGTGGCGGCCGGCCGCGAGCAGCCGGCCCCCGCGCAACCAGTGCACCTCGTCGGCGGTGGCCAGCACCAGCGGGCTCGCCGTGGTCACGACGGTGGTGCGGCCGGCGCGCTCGGCGTGCAGCCGCCGCGCGATGCGGGCCTCGGTGTGGGCGTCGACCGCACTGGTCGGCTCCACCAGGACGAGGACGTCGGGATCGCGCAGCACGGCGCGGGCCAGGGCCAGGCGCTGCCGCTGCCCGCCCGAGAGGGACCGGCCCCGCTCGCTGACGTCGCCGTCGAGGCCTCCGGCGACGAGGTCGAGCACGTCCTCGGCGGCGGCGACCCACAGGGCGGCCAGGACGTCGGCGTCGGGGTGCTCGCCGGTGGGGTCCACCTGCTCGCGCAGGGTTCCGCTGAACAGCTGCGCGTCGTCCTCGGCGAGCAGCACCCGGCGGCGGACCTCGGCCAGCGGCAGCTCGCGCAGCGGCACCCCCGCCAGCAGCGCACCCGGGCCGGGGTCGGTGTCGTCGACGCGGGCGAGGCGGCGCGCGAGCGAGGCGGCGTCCTCGGGCGGGTCGGCGACGACGGCGGTGAGGCGTCCCGGTGCCGCCCGCAGCCCCGTGGCAGGGTCGGCCACCTGTGGGGCGCCGGAGGGCGGGGCGGCCGGTCGGGCGGGCTCGCGCACGAGGGGCTGCACCCGCAGCAGGGTCACGACGCGGCGGGCGGCGACGAACGCGCGGGAGTACTTGTCGGCCGTCTCCACGAGGGTCCGCAGCGGGATGGTGAGGAACGCCGCGTAGCCGTACAGGGCGACGAGCTGCCCGGGGGTGATCTCCCCGCGGAGGGTGGCCCGGGCGCCGCCCCAGACGAGGGCCGCCACGAGCAGGCCGGGGGCGAGGACCTGCAGGCCCTCCAGCGCGGACTCCCACCGGGCCACCCGCACCCCTGCGCGCCGGACCTCCTGGGAGCGGTCGCGGTAGCGGCGGGTGAAGACCTCCTCCCCGCCGATGCCGCGCAGCACCCGCAGGCCCGCGACCGTGTCCGCCCCCAGGGAGGTCAGCTCCCCGGAGAGGCGGCGCTGCTCCCGCTGGCGCTCCTGCAGGGGCCGCACCGCGCAGACGAGGACCAGCACCACGGCGGGCGTGCCGAGGAGGACCAGCAGGCCCAGCGGCACGGAGGTCCGCAGGACGAGCACGGCGACGAGGGCGATCGCCAGGACGGAGCCGGTCGCGCGCTGCGTGACGTCGTAGGCGTCGCCGAGGCGGGGGGCGTCGGAGGAGGTCCCGGCCAGCACCTCGCCCACCGGCACCTCCCGCGTCAGCGCGGTGCCGGCCGCGCTGGTGCGCCGGCCGAGCTGCTGGCAGACGCGGAAGCGGGCGGTGAGGCGGTTCGCCACGGCGCAGCGGTGCCGCATCACCGCGGCGGCGGCCTGCACGAGCGAGAGGGCCAGCACGACGCCGCACCAGCGCAGCAGCTCACCGGTGCCGAGCACCACGGCGTCGAGGGCCCTGCCCACCACGGCGGGGAACACGGCCTGGCAGAGCATCCACGTGATGCCGAAGGTCATGCCCGCGGCGAGCGTGGCGCGCTGCTGCCATCCGGTGCGCAGCAGGAAGTGCGCGGGGGAGCGCAGGTCGGCGGGGCCCGGGTCGTCCAGGGGCAGGGCGCGCACGTGCAGCCACGGTAGTGAGGACGCTCTCCCGGGGCCATGCGGTTTCCGGCCCGCGGGCGCAGGGCCCGGGCGCTCAGCTCCCGGGGAGGTCGTGCCCCTCGTCCCGCGGCCCCGCCTGCCGCAGCACCGCCCGCCGCTCCACGGGGCCGAGCCGGTCCACGTGGAGCAGCCCGTCGAGGTGGTCCACCTCGTGCTGCAGGCAGCGCGCCAGCAGCCCGTGGCCGGCGATCGAGACGGGGCGGCCGTCGGCGTCGGAGCCGGTGACGCGCGCCGAGGCGTTGCGCTCGACCACCCCCGAGGCGCCGGTCAGCGACAGGCACACCTCGGCCGCGCGCACCGCGTTGCGGGGACCGGGGAAGGTGAGCCGCGGGTTGACGACGTGGGCGCGCACCCGCCGGCCGCGCTCGTCGGGGCAGTCCACGACGAACACCCGCGCGTCCACCCCGATCTGGTTCGCGGCCAGGCCGATCCCGCCCGCGGCCGCCATGCTGGCGAAGAGGTCCGCCACGAGGGCGTGCAGCGGCGCGCCGAACTCCGTGACCTCCGCGCACGGGGCGTGCAGTGCGGGGTGGCCGTGCTGGACGACGGGCCGGGCCGTGCCGCTCTCGCTCACCGCGGCATCGTACGAGCGGCCCCGCGGCGGCCCCGGAGCCGTTCGTCACCTTCCCGCTGCGTTGCGTTCGACGCGGTGTCGCCTGCGGAGGCACCCCCGGGTGTTGGCTGCCCGCCATGTCGCTCGCACACGATCGAGGTCAGCGTTCCCTGGCCGCCCGTCTGATGCCCGCCGGTGCCGCCGCCGGGCTGCTCGCCACCGCGCTGGTGGCACCGTCCGCCGCGGCCGCCCCCGGGCCGCAGGCGCTGCTGAAGCCGAAGGCCGCCGTGGCGCAGCTGGAGGAGCCCGTCGTGGTCGCCCACCGCGGCGCCTCCGCCTACCGGCCGGAGCACACGATCCCCGCCTACGAGCTGGGGGCGCGCATGGGCGCCGACTGGATCGAGCCCGACCTGGTGCCCACCAAGGACGGCGTCCTCGTCGCCCGCCACGAGAACGAGATCTCGGGGACCACCGACGTCGAGGAGCGCCCGGAGTTCGCCGCCCGCAAGGCCACCAAGGTCGTCGACGGGGGCGAGGTGACCGGCTGGTTCACGGAGGACTTCACCCTCGCCGAGCTGAAGACCCTGCGCGCGGAGGAGCGGCTGCCGGAGCTGCGCCCCCGCAACACCGCCTTCGACGGCCGCTACCAGGTGCCCACGTTCGAGGAGGTGCTCCAGGTCCGCGAGCGCCTCAGCGAGGAGCTGGGCCGCGAGATCGGCATCATCCCCGAGACGAAGCACTCCACGTACTTCGCCTCCATCGGCCTTCCGATGGAGGCCGAGGTCGCGCGGCTGCTGCGCGAGTACGGCCTCGACGACCCGGACGCCCCCGTCGCCGTGCAGTCCTTCGAGCTGACCAACCTCAAGGAGCTGCGCACCGAGCACCGGCTGCGGGCCGACCTGGTGTTCCTCACGTGGCACGAGGGCGCGCCCTACGACCTCGTCGCCGCCGGTGACGAGCGCACCTACGCCGACCTCGTCATCCCGTCGAGCCTGCGGGACCTCTCCCGCTACGTCGACGGCATCGGCCCGTCGCTGCAGATGACCTTCCGGTTCAAGGCCGACGGGTCGGTGGGCCGCCCGACGAACCTCATCCGCAACGCGCACCGGGCCGGGCTGACCGTGGTGCCCTACACCCACCGGCCGGAGAACACGTTCCTCCCCACGGACCTCCGGGTCGGGGAGGACCCGGAGGAGCACGGCCGGGCCGTGGACTGGGCCCGCGCGGTGTTCGAGGCGGGCGCCGACGGGCTCTTCAGCGACGCCCCGGACCTCGCGGACCTGGCGCGCGACGACTTCATGGCCGAGCAGGAGCGCGACGCGGCCTGAGCCGCGCCCTCCGGCCGCATCCCGGGGTGGGGACGTCCCGCGGCGCGACACGGGCGTGTCGCGCGCGGGACGTCCCCGCCCCGGCAGCGGTGTGTCAGGGGATCGAGGGGTCCTGGCAGCCGGTGGGGTCGGTGTAGCGGTCGGCCTCCAGGGCCACGGCGTCGCTGACGGCGTTGGCGCCGCCCACGACGACGACGGTGCAGGGCTGCAGGCGCTGCAGCTCCTCCGCCACCACGGCGGGCAGGCGGTCGCGTCCGGTCAGCAGCAGCGGTCCCGCCCCGCCGGTGGAGGCTCCGACGGCGAGGGCGTCCGCGAAGCCCTCGCCGGTGGCCAGGTAGACGACGCCGACGTCGGCGGGGTCCCACGTGCGGGAGACCTCCACGGCGGTCGCGTAGCGGTCGGCGCCCGAGACCCGGACGGTGTTCTGGCCGACGTCGCGCACCTCCGCGGGACGCGCGACGGAGCTGTCGGCGGCGGGCGCGGTGAAGGCGGCCAGCGCCCGCGCGGCGCGCTCGTCGAGGTCCTTGCCGGTGCCGGCGGCCACGGCGGCCCCGGTCGTGCCGAGCACCGCCAGGGCGACGGGGGCGGCGATCAGGGCGGTGCGCTTGCGCATGGTGGGTTCTCCTGCATCGGGTGGGCGCGTGGCGACGTGGCCGCGCAGTGGCCGTGCTCACGCCCGGGGGCGTCAGCACGGGGCCCCGTGGACCGGGCTCTGCCACCGAGTCTCGGGATCGCGGCCCCCGGCCGTGACGGACCGGGAGGGCCCTCAGCCGGATGATGCAGCGGCCTCACCCGTCCGGGCCGCGGCCGTCGCGGACCGTGGAGCTCGTGCGATGGGGAGGGCGCTGCGCGCCGATACCCTGGCCCCGTGACGCAGGACGCCGCCGGCGCGGCCGAACCGACCTCCTTCCAGCCCCCTCCCGGTAGCGGCGCAGACCCGGACGACAGCGGCGTCCCTGCCGCCGAGCCGATCGCTGCGGGTGCGGCAGCCACCGTGACCGAGCCCGCCGAGACCCCCGAGCAGGCCGCCGAGCGCGCCCACCGGCCCGTCCTGGTCGTGGACTACGGGGCGCAGTACGCGCAGCTCATCGCCCGCCGCGTGCGGGAGGCGGACGTCTTCTCCGAGATCGTCCCGTCCTCCATGCCGGTGGAGCAGCTGCTCGCGAAGGACCCCGCGGCGGTGATCCTCTCCGGCGGCCCGGCCAGCGTGTACGCCGAGGGCGCCCCGCAGGTGGACCCCGCCCTCTTCGAGGCGGGCGTGCCCGTCCTCGGCATCTGCTACGGCTTCCAGGCGATGGCGAAGGCGCTGGGCGGCGAGGTCGCCCGCACCGGCCTGCGCGAGTACGGCGGCACGGGCGCCCGGGTCACCGACCCCGAGCAGTCCACCCTGCTGCAGGGCCAGCCGGTCGAGCAGTCGGTGTGGATGTCCCACGGCGACGCCGTCACCCGCGCCCCGGAGGGCTTCCGGGTGGTGGCCGACTCCCAGGGCGCACCGGTCGCGGCGTTCGAGGACGACGACCGCCGCCTCTACGGCGTGCAGTGGCACCCGGAGGTGAAGCACTCCACGTTCGGGCAGGAGGTGCTGCGCAACTTCCTGCACAAGGGCGCGCGCATCACCCCCGACTGGACGACCGGCAACGTCATCGAGGAGCAGGTCGCCCGCATCCGGCAGCAGGTCGGCGACGGCCGCGTCATCTGCGGCCTGTCCGGCGGGGTGGACTCCGCGGTGGCCGCGGCCCTGGTGCAGCGCGCCGTCGGCGACCAGCTCACCTGCGTCTTCGTCGACCACGGCCTGCTGCGCGCGGGCGAGGCGGAGCAGGTCGAGGAGGACTTCGTCGCCGCCACCGGCGTGAAGCTGCACGTCGTCGACGCGAAGGACCGCTTCCTCGGCGCCCTGGCGGGGGTGAGCGACCCCGAGACCAAGCGCAAGATCATCGGCCGGGAGTTCATCCGCGTCTTCGAGCAGGCCGCCCGCGACGTCATCGCCGAGGCCGGCGAGCAGGGCGGCGAGGTCCGCTTCCTCGTGCAGGGCACCCTCTACCCCGACGTGGTGGAGTCCGGCGGTGGCGAGGGCGCGGCCACCATCAAGAGCCACCACAACGTCGGAGGGCTGCCCGACGACCTCGCGTTCGAGCTGGTGGAGCCGCTGCGCACCCTCTTCAAGGACGAGGTCCGCGCGGTCGGCCTCGAACTCGGGCTGCCGGAGGAGATCGTCTGGCGGCAGCCGTTCCCGGGCCCCGGCCTCGGCATCCGCATCGTGGGGGAGGTCACCGCGGAGCGGCTGGAGACCCTGCGCGCCGCCGACGCCGTCGCCCGCGCGGAGCTGACCTCCGCCGGGCTGGACCGCGAGATCTGGCAGTGCCCGGTGGTGCTGCTGGCGGACGTGCGCTCCGTCGGGGTGCAGGGCGACGGCCGCACCTACGGCCACCCGGTGGTGCTGCGGCCGGTGAGCTCCGAGGACGCCATGACGGCGGACTGGACGCGGCTGCCCTACGAGGTGCTGGCACGGATCTCCACGCGCATCACCAACGAGGTCGCGGAGGTCAACCGGGTCGTCCTCGACGTCACGAGCAAGCCGCCGGGCACCATCGAGTGGGAGTGAGCGGCCCGTTGCGCTGACCCGGGGCGTCGCGCCCGCTCGGCGCGGCGCGACGTCCCGGGCGCCGCGGTCCGTCCCGGTGCGCTACAGGGCGCCCTTGGCGGGGTCGCCCGCAGGCACCGGGTCGGCGACCAGGACCTCGGCCGGGCCGACCAGGTCGTCGCCGAGGAGGCCGGCGAGGCGCTCCAGCGGCTCCCCGGCGGCGTGGGCGGCCAGCGCCTCCCGCGACGTCCACTTCTCCACCACGTGCAGCGTCTCCGCGCCCGGCTCGCCGGCGACGTGCAGGGCGTAGAGCAGGCAGCCCTCCTCCCGGTGCACGTCGCCGATGATCTGCTCGAACGCGGCCCGCACGGCGGCGGCGCGACCGGGCCGGGGCGTGATGGTGGCCAGGACGGTGATGGGCACGGTTCCTCCAGGGGGACGGTCTCGGGTGTCGGCACCGATGGTCGCGCCCACGTCCCGGGCCACCGGCCCCGGGGTCGGCGGGCGGTGGCCCGGCCTGCGGTGTGGACCGGGCCACCTGCGTGCGAGCGCGGGCGCCGCGGCGCCGTAGCCTGGTGGAGTGCCCCCCTCCGTCGCCCGCGTGCTGCTGACGCGGCGGTGGTTGCTGTGGACGGCCCTGCTGCTGGTCGTGGTGGCCGCCTGCGTGGCCCTGGGCGTGTGGCAGTGGCAGCGCGGCAACGTCGTGGTGAGCGCCCCCGCGGCCACCCGGCCGGTGGCGCCCCTGGCCGACGTCGTCGGCGGCGGGGATCCGCTCACCGCCGACGAGGTGGGCCGGCGCGTGCAGGTGCGGGGGGAGTGGGACCCGGCCGCGGAGCTGCTGCTGCCGGGCCGGTCGCTGGACGGCGCCGAGGGTGCCTGGGTGCTGGGCCTGGCCCGCCTCCCCGGCGGGACGGGCGTGCCGGTGGTGCGCGGCTGGTTGCCGGCCGGTGCGCAGGCCGAGCCGGCCTCCGGGGCCGTCGACCTGGTGGGCGTCGTCCAGCCGCCGGAGGCGCAGGACCACGCCGCGGGCAGCGGCCCGCTGCCGCCCGGGCAGGCGTGGGTGGTCAGCCCCGCCCTGCTGGTGAACCAGGTGGACTACCCGGTGGTGCCCGCCTACGTCGTCGCCTCCACCGCGGCGGGAGGGCTGCGGGCGGTGCCGCCACCGGACCCGGGCAGCGCCACGCGCCGGCTGGACTGGCGCAACCTCGGCTACGCGGCGCAGTGGTGGGTGTTCGCGGTGTTCGCGGTCGCGGCGTGGCGCCGCGGCCTGCTCGAGGAGCTGCGGCCCCCCGACCCGGGAGAGGGCCACCACGACCCGCACGACCCGCACGAGCAGGGGCACGACCCGCACGACCCCGAGGACCGCAGCGACGAGCTGCTGGAGGAGCGCACCCGATGAGCAGTGAGAACGGCACCCGAGACGCCGGCCCCGCGCGGCAGGCGGCTCCGCAGCCCCCGGTGACCCCCCTGGGGGAGCCGCGCAAGGTGGCGGCGGCGCTGCTGCGCTACCGGGTGATGGCGTGGGTGACGGGCATCGGCCTGCTCTTCGTCGTCGCCGGGATGGTCCAGGAGTACGCCCTCCACGCCGGGGACGCGATCACGAGGGTGATGGGTCCGGTGCACGGCGCCTTCTACATCCTCCTGCTCATCACCACGTTCGACCTGGGCACGCGGGTGCGCTGGAACGTCAAGCGGATGCTGCTCACCGCGCTGGCCGGCACCGTGCCGTTCCTGTCGTTCTACGCGGAGCGCGAGAACACCCGGTCCGTCGCCCGCCGGCTCGACGCGCTGCGGTGAGCTCCCCGGAACCCGGCACGGTGCGGCTGCAGCGCGTCGTCGTCCACGCGGTCCTGCGCTCCGGCCCCCGTCTCCTCGTCGTGCCCGAGGGCCCCGGCGGCGCCCTCGCGCTCCCGGCGGCGGTCCTCGGCCACGGGGAGTCCCCGGGGCAGGGGCTGCGCCGGGCGCTGTCCGCGGCCGGGGTGGGGGCGGTGCGCACGGGACAGCCGGTGGAGGCCCGCAGCGTCGTGGCGGCGCACCCGGGCCCGGACGGGGAGGAGGTGGACGTGCACACCGTCCACCTCGTCCACTCCGTGCAGCTCCTCCACGGCGGGCACCTGGGCGCGACCGCGCGGGGGGCCGAGGACGGCCGCTGGGTGCAGGCGGCGAGGCTGCCCGGGCTCCCCGTCGCGCCCGACGCGACCTTCCCCGTCACGGCGGCGCAGCTGCCCGCGCCGGTGCCCGCCGGCGACGGGGAGGTGGCGGTGCGCAGGCAGCGGCTGGCGGCGTACGCGGTGGTGGTGGACGACGGCCGGCTGCTGCTGACGCGGCTGTCGGAGCGCACGCCGTCCCCGGGGCGGTGGACGCTGCCCGGTGGGGGCGTCGACCACGGCGAGCACCCGTGCGTCGCGGCGGTGCGGGAGGTCCACGAGGAGACCGGCAACCACGTCGAGGTCGACGAGCTCGTCGAGGTGGGCTCCGAGCACTTCACGGGGCGCTCCCCGGCCGGTGTCCTGGAGGACTTCCACGCCCTGCGGGTGATCGTGACGGCGACCGCGCCGGACGCCGTGGAGCCGGTCGTCCTCGACGTCGGCGGCAGCACGGACCTGGCCCGGTGGGTGCCGCTGGGGGAGGCGCCGGCGCTGGGGCTCGTCGGGGTGGCGGCCCGGGGCCTGCAGATCGCCCGCCGGTCGGCGGCGCTGGCGGAGGAGCGCACCGCGGGAGCCTGACCGCTCGGCCCGCCCGCCCGCTCGGCCCGCCCGCTCGGCCCGCTCGCTCGGCCCGCTCGCTCGGCCGCGCCCGCTCAGCCCGCTGCGGGCCCGGCCGCGGGGAAGGCGACCACGGCGCCCCGCACGCCCACGGCGACGGTGGCGCCGACGTCCGGCAGGGGATGGCCGGGGGTGCGCGCGGTGACCGACACCCCGCCGGGCAGCGCGAGGCGCAGCAGCGCGTCGTGGCCGTAGAACTCCCGGTGCGTCACGACCGCCGGCACCGACGCCGGGTCGGCGGGGGAGACCTCGATCTGCTCCGGGCGCACGACCACGTCGACGGGTCCCTCCACGCCGGAGCCGGTGGGGTGCCGGCCCAGCGCGGAGGTCACCACGCCGGAGCGGGCGCTGCCGGGCAGGACGACCGACTCGCCGACGAAGGTGGCCACGCCCAGGTCGGTCGGCTGCGCGTACACCGTCCACGGGTCCCCGGCCTGCACGACCCGACCGCCGCGCACGACGGCGACCACGTCGGCGGTGGACAGCGCCTCCTGCTGGTCGTGGGTGACGAGCACGGCGGAGGCCCCCGCGGCGTGCAGGGAGGCGCGGACGTCGGCCCGCACCTGGGCACGCAGCCCGGCGTCGAGGGCGCTGAACGGCTCGTCCAGCAGCACCAGCGACGGCTCCGGAGCCAGGGCCCGGGCCAGGGCGACGCGCTGCTGCTGCCCGCCGGAGAGCTCGTGCGGCATGCGGGCGCCGAGACCAGCCAGGCCCACGAGCTCCAGCAGCTCCGCGGGCCGGTGCCCGGCGCGCTCGGCGCGGGGCAGGCCGAACGCGACGTTGTCGTGCACGGACAGGTGCGGGAACAGGGCGCCCTCCTGGGGGACGACGCCCACCCGGCGCCGCTCCGCGGGCACGGGACGCCCTTCGCCCTCCACGAGGCGCCCGCCGACCTCGACGGTGCCGGCCTCGGCGTGCTCGAACCCGGCGACGACGCGCAGCAGGGTGGTCTTGCCGCAGCCGGAGGGGCCGAGGAGGGCGACGAGGCTGCCCGTGGCCACGTCGAGGTCGAGGCCGGTGAGCACGGGGGCGTCGAACGACTTCACGACGCCGCGCACCCGCAGCGCGAGCTCGGCGCCGTGCCCGGGGTCGGGCTGCGGGTGGGGCCGTCGGCTGGTGGTGGTGGCCGACCCGGTTCCCGTCCGCCCGCTCACCGGGGGCCCCCGCCGGCGACGCGCGGACGCACTCCGAGCAGGTAGGTGGGCACGGCGGACAGCAGCACGAGCACCGCAGCGTAGGGCGCCGCCGCCGAGTACGCCGCCACGCCCGTCTCCGTCCACAGCTGGGTGGCCAGCGTCGTCGACCCCAGCGGCTGCAGCAGCAGCGTCGCGGGCAGCTCCTTCATGCAGGTCAGGAACACCAGGGCAGCGCCGGCGCCGATGCCGGGGGCGGCCAGGGGCAGGGTGACCCGGCGCAGCACCTCGGCGGTGCGGGCACCGGCGCTGCGCGCGGCGTCCTCCAGCGCCGGGGGGAACTGCGCCGCGGCGGAGTGCACGGCGCCGACGGCCAGCGGGAGGAACAGCACCACGTAGGCCAGCACCAGCGCGGGCGTGCGCTGGTACAGCGGGTAGGCGTAGCGCACGGTCAGGAAGACGACGGAGAAGGCCACCACGATGCCCGGCAGGGCGTGGCCGAGGTAGGAGATGCGCTCCAGCACCCGCGGCAGCCGGTCGCCGCGGCGGGCCGCGAGCAGCCCCACGGGGACGGCGAGCAGCGTGGTGACGAGCGCGCCGAGGGCCGCGTAGCCGAGCGACGTGCCGGCCGCGGCGGCGAGGTCCGCCAGGGGCAGGCCGCGGGAGGCGCCCACCACCGTCCAGTGCACGAGCGCGGCGGCGGGCACCCCGAGGGAGAGCACGGCCACGGCGGCCGCGCCGAGCAGCGCCACCGGGGCCAGGCGGCCCAGCGCGACGGGGCGGGCGGGGCGCTGCCCGCCGCCGCCGACGCGGGAGTACGACGCCCTGCCCTGGCTGCGCCACTCCAGCAGCACGAGGACGAGGGTGACGGCCACCAGCAGGAGGCTGAGGACGGCGGCCGGGGTGCGGTCGAACGACGCCTGGTACGAGGTGTAGATCACCAGGGTGAAGGTGTCGAAGCGCAGGATGGAGACCGCGCCGAAGTCGCTGAGGCAGTACAGGGACACCAGCAGCCCGCCCGCGGTGAGCGCGGGCCGCAGCTGCGGCAGCGTCACCCGCCGGAACACCTGCCACGGCGTCAGGCCGAGGGAGCGCGCGACCTCCTCGGCGGCGGGGTCGGTGCGGCGCAGGGCGGCGGAGACCGGCAGCAGCACGTAGGGGTAGGAGCAGGCGGTGAGGACGAGGAACGCCCCGGGCGCTCCCGCGAGCTGCGGCGCGAAGGAGATCCACGCGAACCCCGCCACGTAGGTGGGGATCGCGAGGGGCAGGGCGGCGGCGACGGCCCAGGCGTGGCGGTGCCGCAGGTCCGAGCGCACGGTGAGCCAGGCCAGGGCCACGCCGACGGCCAGGCAGGCCGCGGTGACGGCGGCGGCGAGGGCGAGGCTGCGCAGCAGCAGGCGGGCGGTGCGCTCGCGCAGCAGGACGTCGGCGACGGCGGCGGGCCCGTCCTCGCCGGCCCGGACCACGAGGTAGGCCAGGGGCAGCAGCGCCACCGCGGCGGTCAGGACGGCCGGGCCCAGCAGGAGCAGCGGCGGGCGGGGGCGGCCGCCGCGGGCGCGCCGCGGGCCCGGCGGGCGCGGGGCCTGCCGGGCCGGGGCGGGCGCGTGGGTGCCGGGCACGGTCAGGTCAGGCCCACCTCGTCGAGGAGCGCCAGCGTCTCCTGCAGCGAGGACAGCTCCGAGAGGTCGATGTCGGGGCCCTGCAGCTCCTCCAGGGGCGGCATGTCCTCCAGGTCCGCCTCCACGCCGGAGGCCAGCGGGTACTCCTTCGTCTCCTCGGCGAAGTACGTCTGGGCCTCGGGGCCGAGCAGGTACTCGACGAAGGCGCGGGCGTCCCCGGACTCGTTGCCCTTCAGCACGGCGACGCCGGCGACGTTGACGAGGGAGCCGGGGTCGTCCCCGGGGAAGACGTGGTTGCGGGCGGTGAGCTTCTCGAGGCCGCCTGCCTCCGCGGCCTTCTCCAGCAGGTAGTAGTGGTTGACCAGCCCGACGGCGACCTCGCCCTTGTCGACGGCGTCGAGGACCAGCAGGTTGTTGTTGTACGTCTTGGGCTCGTTGGCCTTCAGGCCCTCGAGGAACTCCCGCGTCCGCTCCTCGCCGGCGCTGACGCGCATCGCGGTGACGAACGAGTGGAAGCTGGCGTTGGTGGGCGCGACGCCGATCTTCCCCTTGAAGCGCGGGTCGGTCAGGTCGAAGACCGTCTGCGGCAGATCGCTCTCGGGGATCTCCCCGGGGTTGTACGCCAGGACGCGGGAACGCCCGGAGACGCCCACCCAGGCGCCCTCGTCGGAGCGGTAGCGCTCGGGGACCTTCGCCAGCAGCTCCTCCTCCAGCGGGGCGAGCAGGCCGGCCTCCTGCACGGCGCCGAGGGCGCCGGCGTCCTGGGAGAGGAAGACCGCGGCGGGGGTGCGCCCGCCCTCCTCCAGCAGCTGCGCGGCCAGCTCGGCGCTGCCGGCGTAGCGGGCGGTCACGTCGACGCCGCTGGCCTGCTCGAACTTCTCCAGCAGCGGGCCGATGAGCTTCTCGTTGCGGCCGCTGTAGACGATGAGCTCGCCGTCCTCGCTGGCCTCGGCGATGCGCTCGTCGACGGTCTGCTCACCGCACGCGGCGGTGGTGAGCAGGCCCGCGGTGAGCAGCGCGGCGAGCAGGCGGCGGGGCAGGGACGTCACGTGGAGGCTCCGGTCGGGGAGGGTGAGGTGGACGGGTGCCCGGTCGGAGCAGCGGACGGCCCGAGCGGGAACGCAGATGAGCCTAACCTCATACCATCGCTGCTGTGTCCAGCACCGAGGCGCTCCCGGCCGTCCACGCCGCCCCCAGGGTCGTGCCCTTCGTCCGGGACCTCGCCGCCCACGGGGGCCGCTGCGCCCTGGTGACCTCGGGCCCCGGCCGCCGGGAGGTGTCCTACGCGGAGCTGGCGGCGCGGGTGGCCGCGCTGGCCGGGCGGCTGGGCGTCACCCGCCGGCTGGTGCTGGTGGAGGGGGCCAACGACCTCGACGCCGTCACCGCCTACCTGGGGGCGTTGGCCGGCGGGCACGTCGTGCTGCTCGTGCCGCCCGGCGGTGCGGGTCCGCTGCTGGACGCCTACGACCCCGACGTCGTCCTCGCCCGCCCCGACGGCTCCCGCGACGGCCCGCTCGACCTGCGGGAGCGGCGGGCGGGCAGCGCGCACGAGCTGCACCCGGAGCTGGCGCTGCTGCTGAGCACGTCCGGCTCGACGGGCAGCCCGAAGCTGGTGCGCCTGTCGCAGGAGAACGTGCAGTCCAACGCGGAGTCGATCGCCTCCTACCTCGGCATCCGGCCGTCCGACCGGGCCGTGACGACGCTGCCGGTGCACTACTGCTACGGGCTGTCGGTGCTGCACTCGCACCTGCTGCGGGGGGCCTCGGTGGTGCTGACGGGGCTGTCGGTGGTGGACCGCTGCTTCTGGGACCTGGTGCGCTCGGAGGGCTGCACGAGCTTCGCGGGGGTGCCGTACACGTTCGACCTGCTGGAGCGGGTGGGCTTCGAGCGGATGGCGCTGCCGTCGCTGCGCTACGTCACGCAGGCCGGGGGCCGCCTGGACCCGGAGCGGGTGCGCCGCTTCGCGGAGCTGGGCCGGCGCAGCGGCTGGGACCTGTTCGTCATGTACGGGCAGACGGAGGCGACGGCCCGGATGGCGTACCTGCCGCCGGACCGGGCGCTGGAGCACCCCGGCGCGATCGGGGTGGCGGTGCCGGGCGGGTCGTTCGCCCTGGAGCCGGTGCCGGAGCTGGACGGTTCCCTGGGTCCGGGTGTGGGGGAGATCGTCTACTCCGGGCCGAACGTGATGCTGGGCTACGCGCAGTCCCCGGCGGACCTGGCGCTGGGGCGCGCGGTGGAGGTCCTGCGCACCGGTGACCTGGGCCGTCGCTGCCCGGACGGCCTCTACGAGGTGGTGGGCCGCCGCAGCCGCTTCGTGAAGGTGTTCGGACTGCGCATCGACCTGCAGCAGGCGGAGCGGGTGCTGGCCGAGCACGGCCTGCGCGCGGCGTGCGTGGGCGCCGACGAGGAGCTGGTGGTGGCGGTGGCCGGGGAGGCGGGTGCGGCGCTGCGGCTGGCGGTGCGGGAGCTGGGCCTGCCGCCGCACGCGGTGCGCGTGTGCCGGCTGGAGGAGCTGCCGCGGCTGTCGTCGGGGAAGCTGGACTACGCCCGGATCCGGGAGCTGGCGCGCGGGCCCGGGCAGGCGCCCGCGGGGGACGGCGCCGGCGCGGGGTCGGTGCGGGCGCTGTACGCCGAGCTGCTGGACCGTCCGGACGTCGGTGACGGCGACACCTTCGTGGGCCTGGGCGGGGACTCGCTGTCCTACGTGGAGGTGTCCGTCCGGCTCGAGGAGCTGCTGGGCGTCCTGCCCCCGGCGTGGCACACGACGCCGGTGGGGGAGCTGCAGCGGGCGGCGGCGGGGTCGCAGCGGCCGGTGGGGCGGCGCCGGTTCGGCCGCAGCCTGGAGACGGGTGTGGTGCTGCGGGCGGTGGCGATCGTGCTGATCGTGGGCACGCACGCGAAGCTGTTCACGCTGCTGGGCAGCGCCCACGTGCTCTTCGCCCTGGCCGGCTACAACTTCGCGCGCTTCCAGCTGGCCTCGCCGGACCGGCGGGAGCGGCTGCGCGGGCAGCTGGTGAGCGTGGCGCGGGTGGTGGTGCCGAGCGTGGTGTGGATCGCGGCGGCGGCGCTGGTGACCGGCACGTACGGCCTGCTCAACGTGGTGCTGCTCAACGCGGTGCTGGGCCCGGAGAGCTGGACGAGGCAGTGGCACTTCTGGTTCGTCGAGGTCCTGGTGTACGTGCTGCTGGGGCTGGTGGCGCTGCTGGCGGTGCCGGCGGTGCACCGGCTGGAGCGGCGCCGGCCGTTCGCGCTGCCGTGCGCGGTGCTCGCCGTGGGGTTGCTGGGCCGTTACGGCGTGCTGGACCTGGGGGTGCCGAACCCGAAGCCGGTGCTGTGGCTGTTCGCGCTGGGGTGGATGGCGGCGCGGGCGTCGGACGTGCGGCGGCGGGCGCTGGTGTCGGCGGCGGTGGTGGCGACGGTGCCGGGGTTCTTCGGTGACCCGTGGCGCGACGCGCTGATCGCGGCGGGGGTGGTGCTGCTGACGTGGGTGCCGGTGCTGCGCTGCCCGGCGCGGCTGAGCCGTCTGCTGGGGGTGCTGGCCAGCAGCTCGCTGTACGTGTACCTGACGCACTGGCAGGTCTACCCGCACCTGGTGGGGGTGTCGCCGGTGCTGGCGGTGGTCGCGTCGCTGGCGGTGGGGGTGGCGTACTGGGCGCTGGCGTCGGCGCTGATGCGGCGGCTGCCGCGGCGCGCGGGGCGGGCGGGTGCGCGGCTGCCGCGGCCGCGGGCCGCCGTGGAGGGGGCCCGCGACCGGCTGCGGTCGGGGGTGTAGGGGGCCGGGGGTGTGACGGGCCGGGGCCCGTCAGTCGCCGGGCTCGGCGTGCGGCAACCCGTCGGTGGTCTCCTGCTCGTGCCCGCCGAGGGTGGGGTCGGCGGCCCCGTCGCCGGTGTCGGGCACGACGTCCTGCGAGGGTCCCTCGCCCTCCTCCGGCTCGCGGGCGGCCTCGGCCTGGTCCGCGCTGCCGTGCACCTGCTCCTGCACCTGGGCGCTCACCCGCTCCTCGAGCTCGTCGACCACGTCGGGGAGGCTGGCGCCGGGCGGCGGCGGGGCCTCGCGGGGGACGGGTCCGTCGTCGAGCGGGTCGCTGCTCATCGTGCGTCCTCTCCGTCGGGGTGCGGCTCAGGCCGACCCTAGCCGCGCGCCGCGCATCGGTCCCGCCGGAACGGGTAGGGCTGGCTGGGCGGACGGGCCGCCCGAGCGAGCACGAGGAGCCCTGGTGGCCGAACACCCCATCGTCGCCACGAACGCACCGGAGGAGCACGAGCCGGAGGTCGAGGAGGCCTTCGACCGCCTCGTCAGCGAGGGCAAGGACCGCCTGGGCAGGCCCCTGCTGCCGCTGGTGAGCACCGGGCTGCTGGGGGGCATCGACATCGGCACCGGCATCCTGGCGATGCTGCTGGTGCTGCACGCCACGGGCAGTCACCTGCTCGCCGGGCTGGCCTTCTCCATCGGGTTCGTGGCGCTGCTGCTGGCCCGCAGCGAGCTGTTCACGGAGAACTTCCTGGTGCCGGTGACCGCGGTGGTCGCGCGGGAGGGGACCCTCAGGTCCCTGGCCCGGCTGTGGGGGATGACCCTGCTGCTGAACCTCGTCGGCGGCTGGATCGTCATGTGGCTGCTGGTGACGTCCTTCCCGTCCCTGCACGAGACCGTGCTGGAGGCGGGGACGCACTTCGGGACGATGCCCATCGGCCTGCGCTCGTTCTGCCTGGCCGTCCTGGCGGGGGTCGTCATCACGCTGATGACACGCATGCAGCACGGCACGGAGAGCACCGGGGTGCGGATCGTGCCGGCCATCCTCTTCGGCGCGCTGCTCGCGGGCGGGCAGCTCTTCCACTCGGTGCTGGACTCGTTGCTGATGTTCGGCGCCCTGATCGTGGGGGCCCCGTTCGGCTACCTGGACTGGCTGGCCCGGCTCGGCTGGGCGGCCCTGGGCAACCTCGCCGGTGGGCTGCTGCTGGTGACGGCGGTGCGCCTGCTGCGGGTGACGCACCGCATCGAGGAGGCGCACCGCGAGAAGGGCTGAGCGGTCCCGGCGCGCTCCTGCGCGGGTGCGCGCGCCGGGACCTCCCCGTCCCGGCGCGTGCCCCGCGGGATCACTTGCCGCAGGCGACGCCCACGCAGGTCGGCTTCAGCCGGGCGTCCTGGGCGCGGTTGCCGCCGCCGTCGGTCACGCGGGTCGCGTAGATGCCGTGGCCGGCGCTGGAGCGCACCCGGTTGCCGCGCAGGACGATGCCGCTGAGGTCCACGTCGTGGTCGGGGGACGTGCGCACGGCGATCCCGTCGGTGGAGGGGCCGTAGTAGGGGTCGGCCACGTCGCGGAAGCCGCTGCGGAAGACGTCGTTGCCCTCGATGAGGACGTCCTCGACCGCCTGGAGGTGGGAGGCGTCGATGCCGGCCGAGCGGCTGTTGCGGATGCGGTTGTCCCGCACCACGATGCCGTCCAGCACGACACCGTCGAGGGAGACGCCGTGCACGGCTGCGTTGACGTGGTTCCCCTGGACCAGCACGTCGTCGTTGTAGCTGCCGACCTCGATGCCGGGGCCGCCGGTGACGCGGTTGCCGGTGATGCGGATGTCGCGGCTCTCGTCGAAGCGGATCCTGCCGTCGGTGACGGTGTTGTCGCGCACGACGACGCCGATGGCGCTCCCGCCGGCCCCGCCGAGCCGGTTGCCCTCGATCACCGCGGCGCCGTGCTGCTCCAGGCCCACCCGGCCCGTGACCTCGGAGCGCTGGACCAGCAGGTCCGCGCCCTGGTAGCTCGAGATCGAGCCCTGCACGGTCAGGCCGCGCACGGTGAGGCGCTCGGCGAAGATCCCCTGCACGCCGGTGTCGTAGCCCTCGATCCGCCCGTTGCGGAGCGTGACGCCGGTCGTCGCGGTGCTCTCGTCGTTCCAGTACCCCACCTGGACGCCGTAGGTGCCCTGGGGCGACTCCTCGCCGGTGAGGCGGATCGTGTGCCCGTTGAGGTCGACGGTCGTGCCGGGCTTCGTCACGACCAGGCCGGTCCCGGGGCAGGTCAGGTCCTGCGTGAGCACCACCCGTCCGCTCACCTCGGCGCCGCACGCGATCTGCGTGCCCGCCGATGCGGGCGCCGCCGTCAGCAGCGCGAGCGGAAGTGCGGCGGCCGCCGTGACGATCCTGACCAGACTGCCCATCGTTCATCCCCCGTGGTTCGGTCTCCCCCAGGTCGGCGACACCGCCGCCGACATGTGAATGCTGGCACGGCTGGCGACCGAGCGCCCTCCTTTTAGTGACATTCCGTCACTATCCGTGTGCATTTCACCCGGACGGCCGAGCGCCGGTGGCTGCGCACCGTCACCGGGCGCCTTCGTCCGGCGACCGGGGTGGTGCGGCGCCCGGTCCTGCCGGGTTCGAGGCGCGGCGGTCCCAGCGCGCCGGGCTCAGCGCGGGGCGGCCTCCGCGGGGGCGGTGCTCTCCTGCTCCGGGGCGCGCCGTTCCAGCGCGGCCCCCTCGACGTCCAGCACGGGCAGCCAGTGCAGCCAGCGCGGCAGCCACCACGCGGAGCGCCCGAGCAGGGACAGCGCCGCGGGTACCGCGACCATCCGCACGACCAGGGCGTCGGCGAGGATCCCCACGGCCAGGGCGAAGGCGATCGGCTTCACCGTGGCGTCGCCCTCGGGAACGAAGCCCGCGAAGACGGCGAACATGATCACGGCGGCGGCGACCACGACCGGGGCCGCCTGGTGGAAGCCGGTCACCACCGCCTGCCGCGGCCCGGCGCCGTGGGAGTGGGCCTCGTGCATCCGGGAGACGAGGAAGACCTGGTAGTCCATCGCCAGGCCGAAGAGGATGCCCACCACGATGATCGGCGCCATGCTCAGCAGCGGCCCCGTGACGTCCGAGTTCACCAGCTGCTGCAGCCAGCCCCACTGGAACACCGCGGTCGTCGCGCCGAGCGCCGCGCCGATGGTGAGCAGGAAGCCGAGGACCGCGGTGAGGGGCACCAGGATCGAGCGGAAGACGAGCACGAGCAGCAGCAGCGCCAGCCCGACCACCAGCACGAGGTAGCGCGGCAGGGCCTCGCGCAGCTGCTGGGAGACGTCCACGCTGACCGCCGTCTGGCCCGTGACGTAGCTGCGCAGCCCGTTCCCCTCCACCTCGTCGAGGCGCTCGCGCAGGGTGTGCACGAGCTCGGTGGTGGCCGGGTCGGTGGGGGCGGTCTCCGGGATGACGGTGACGAGCCCGGCGCTGGGGGCACCTCCCGCTCGCGGGGGACCGTCGGGGGCCGGCTGGGGCAGGGCGAAGGCGACCCCCTCGAGCCCGCCGAGGGTGCCCGCGACCTCGGCGACGCGGGTGCCGGCGCCCTCGCCGTCGAGGAGGACGAGGAGGGGGCCGTTGACGCCGGGGCCGAAGCGCTCGCTGGTCAGGTCGTAGGCGGTGCGCTGGGTGGTGCCGGGGGAGGCGGTGCTGTCGTCGGGCAGGCTCGTCTGCATGTCCGCCACGGGCAGCGCCACCACGCCGAGCACGACCACGGCCGCGAGCAGGCTGAGCCAGCGGTGGGTGGTGACGGTGCGTCCCCAGGCGTCGAGGAAGCGGTGCGGGCGCTCCCCGGGGCGCTCGCCGGCCTCGACGGCGGCCCGCAGCCGCTTCGGCATCACGCGCCGCCCGAGCAGCGACAGCGCCGCGGGCACCAGGGTGATCGCGACGAGGACGGCGATGACGACGGTCGCGGCGGCCGCGAAGCCCATCTGGGTGAGGAAGGGGATGCGGGCGACGACGAGCCCGACGAGGGCGATGACGACGGTGGTGCCGGCGGTGACCACCGCGGAGCCCGCGGTGCCGGTCGCCAGCGCCACCGCCTCGGGGACGCTGCGCCCGGCGAGCAGCTCCTGCCGGTAGCGGGAGCCGATGAAGAGGGCGTAGTCGATGCCGACGGCGAGGCCGAGCATGAGCGCGAGGGTCGGTGTCGTCGACTGCAGCTCGACGAAGCGGGTGAGGGCCAAGGTGCCGGCCGCGCCGATGCCGACGCCGACGACGGCGGTGAGCAGGTTCATCCCGGCGGCGACGAGCGTGCCGTAGGTGAGGGTGAGGACGAGGAGCGCCACGACGACGCCGACGACCTCGCCGACGCCGCCGACGCCGCTCACCTCCTGGGTGGCGTCGCCGCCGACCGCGACGGTGAGCGGCCCGCCGTCGGCGCGCTCCACGGCGTCGAAGAGCGCCTCGCGGGCGTCGTCGGTGACCTGGGGCTGGATCACCTCGTAGTTGACGGCGACGTAGGCGGCGCGCTGGTCGGGGGAGACGCCGGGGGCGGCGGGGTCGAAGGGGTTGCTGACCCCGGACACCTGCGGCAGGCCGGCGAGCTCCTGGGCGGCCTGCACCACCTGGCCGGCGTTGGCGGGATCGGTGATGCGCTCGCCCTCGGGGGCGTCGAAGACCACGCGGGCGCTCGCGCCGTCCGCGCCCGTGGCGGGGAAGCGCTCGTCGAGCAGCTCCAGGGCGTCGGTGGACTCCTGGCCGGGGATCTCGAACGTGGAGACGAACGGCGCCCGCAGGGTGGCCGCGGCGACGGCGGCGGCCACGAGCAGCAGGATCCACGTGAGGACGACGAGGACGCGGTGGGAGTGCGCCGCGCGGCCGAGGCGGTGCAGGAAGGTGGCCATGGGGGTCCTCTCGGGACTCAGTGCTGGTCGGTCTGCGAGCTGGGGGGCGGTGCGTGGCCGAGCGCCGCGAGCGCGGTGGCGGCGATGAGGGGCCGCAGCCGGTCGGGGGGCTCCTCCAGCGGCGCCATGGCCGTGACCGCGAGGGCCCCGAGGGCGCCGAGGACGGACAGGCGCCGCGGGAGGGGGGCGTCGGGGGCGACGGCGAACGCGGCGAAGAGGCGCTCGGGGACGTCGGCCATCCGGCGGCCGGCGGTGGTGCCGGCGAGGGTCGTGGACAGGCCCATGAAGAGGGACACGAAGCCGGGGCGCCCGACGGCGAGCTCGACGAGGCGGCCGACGACCGCGGCGTCCCGCTCGGCTCCGGCGGGCATGCCCTCCACGGCGGCGAGGACCTCGTCCACGGTCGAGGAGCAGCTCTCGGCGACGGCGTCGAGGAGGGCCTCCTTGGACGGGAAGCGGTGCAGCAGGCCGGTCTTGGAGTAGCCGACGGCGTCGGCGATGCGCTGCAGGGAGGTCTGCTCGTAGCCGTGCTGGGCGATCAGGGCGGCGGCGGCCTCGACGATCTCGGCGTCGATCTGCTGGCTGCTCAGGCGGGGCACCGGACCAGAGTAGACCACTTCAGACCGAAGTGGTCGGGTGCGCAGGGTGACCCCTCCCGACGCTACGTCGGGTGGCCGGTGCTGTCGTGCCGCGCGCCTAGGCTGGGCCCACGATGAGCACCCTCTTCGACGACCTCCCCTTCGGCCGGCCCGCCGGCGGCTCCGGTGCCGCCGCGGGGGACGGCGCCCCCTCGCTGCGCCGCGGCCGGGCCCTGCCGTCGCCGGAGGCCCTGCTGGACGGCCTCAACCCCCAGCAGCGGGAGGCGGTCGTCCACACCGGCTCCCCGCTGCTCATCGTGGCCGGGGCCGGCTCGGGCAAGACCCGGGTGCTCACCCACCGCATCGCCCACCTGATCAGCCAGCGCGGCGTCCACCCCGGGCAGGTCTTGGCGATCACCTTCACCAACAAGGCCGCCGCCGAGATGCGCGAGCGCGTCGCGGCGCTCGTCGGCGACGTCGTCGGCCACGGCCAGGGCGGCATGTGGGTCTCGACGTTCCACTCCGCCTGCGTGCGGATCCTGCGCCGGGAGGCGAAGACCGTCGGCCTGCGCTCGTCGTTCTCGATCTACGACGCCGCCGACAGCCAGCGGCTCATGGCGCTGGTCCTGCGCGACCTCGACCTCGATCCCAAGCGCTACCCGCCGCGCTCGTTCTCCGCGATGGTGAGCAACCTCAAGAACGAGCTGGTCGACCCCGAGGAGTTCGCGGCGCGGGCCGGCTCCGACGACGGCAACGCCACCGAGCGCACCCTCGCCGCCGCCTACGCGCTCTACCAGCAGCGGCTGCGCGAGGCCCAGGCCCTCGACTTCGACGACCTGATCATGACGACGGTGCACATGCTGCAGGCGTTCCCCGACGTCGCCGAGCACTACCGCCGCCGCTTCCGCCACGTCCTCGTCGACGAGTACCAGGACACCAACCACGCCCAGTACGTCCTCGTGCGCGAGCTCGTCGGCGGCTCCGTCTCCGAGGCCGCCGCCCGCTCGGCCCGCACCGCCGTCGACGGCACGCTCGTGCGCGAGGGCACGCAGATCGCCGTGCCGCCGGCGGAGCTCACCGTCGTCGGCGACGCGGACCAGTCGATCTACGCCTTCCGCGGCGCCACGATCCGCAACATCAGCGAGTTCGAGCAGGACTACCCCGACGCGCGCACCGTGCTGCTGGAGCAGAACTACCGCTCCACCCAGACGATCCTCACCGCCGCCAACGAGGTCATCAAGCAGAACCCCGACCGGCGCGCGAAGAACCTCTGGACCGCCTCGGGGGAGGGCGAGCGCATCGTCGGCTACGTCGGCGACGACGAGCACGACGAGGCCTCCTTCGTCGCGGAGGAGATCGACCGCCTCCACGACACCGCCGGCGTGCGCTACGGCGACGTCGCGGTCTTCTACCGGACCAACGCGCAGTCCCGCGCCCTGGAGGACCGCTTCATCCGCACCGGCCTGCCCTACAAGGTGGTCGGCGGCACCCGCTTCTACGAGCGGCGGGAGGTGAAGGACGCCCTCGCCTACCTGCGCGCGCTGGCCAACCCCGACGACACGGTGAACCTGCGCCGCATCCTCAACGTGCCCAAGCGCGGCATCGGCGACCGCGCGGAGGACTGCGTGGACAAGCTCGCGCAGCGGGAGCGGATCTCCTTCCCCGCCGCGCTGGAGCGGGCGGAGGAGGCGGCGAACCTCGCCACGCGCTCCCTGACCGCGATCCGCAGGTTCACGGAGATGATGTCCGACCTGCGCACCCTGGTCGACGCGGGCACGCCCCCGGCCCAGGTGCTGGAGGCCGTGCTCGACCAGACCGGCTACCTCGCCGAGCTGCGCGCCAGCCACGACCCGCAGGACGAGTCGCGGGTGGAGAACCTCGGCGAGTTCATCGCCGTCGCGCAGGAGTTCGGCGCGGAGAACCCCGAGGGGACCCTGGCGGACTTCCTGGAGCAGGTGTCGCTGGTCGCGGACTCCGACCAGATCCCCACCCCGGAGGAGGCGGAGCAGGGGGTGGTCACCCTCATGACCCTGCACACCGCCAAGGGCCTGGAGTTCCCGGTGGTGTTCCTCACCGGCATGGAGGACGGCACCTTCCCGCACCTGCGCTCCCTGGCCGACCCGGAGCAGCTCGCCGAGGAGCGCCGCCTCGCCTACGTCGGCCTGACCCGCGCCCGGCAGCGCCTCTACATCACCCGCGCCGCCGTCCGCAGCGCCTGGGGCGCCCCCCAGCAGAACCCGGCCAGCCGCTTCCTGGACGAGGTGCCCGCGGCGCTCGTGGACTGGCGCCGCGCGGAGACCCCGACGGTTCGTTCCACCGCCGCCCCCGCCGTGGCCCGCCTCGGCTCGTCGTCGCGCCCGGCCACCGGCCGTCCGATCGTCAGCCTCTCGCCCGGTGACCGCGTCACCCACGACGCCTTCGGCCTGGGCACCGTCGTCCGCGTCGAGGGCGAGGGCGACAAGACCGTCGCCCACGTCGACTTCCGCTCCGAGGGCACCAAGCGCCTGCTGCTGCGCTACGCGCCCGTCACGAAGCTCTGACGCGACGCCCCGCGGGCGCCCGGACGGTCACCCACGGGGGCCCGTCCCCGCGCCGGCCGGGGGAGTGGTGCGGACGGACCACCTCCCCCCGCCCGGCGGGGGCCGGCGGGTGCGGCGGGGTCCGCGGGAGTCGGCCGTTCGGGTGAGGAAACTCCCCCGTCCGCAGTAGGGAACGCCCGGACGGCCCGATCCGTCCTCCAGTCCGCCCTTGATCCACCCGAGCGACCTGGTATGTCCTCCGCTGCTGACGCGAAACTCGCTCGCCTCCTCGCGCTGGCAGTCGGTCTCACCCTGACCGCCGGCACCCTCGCCGCCCCCGTGGCCCAGGCGAGCAGCACCGTCCTCGCCCCCGCGGCGACCGGTGCCGCCGCCGTCCACCCCGGTGGCGGAAGCGCCCCCCTCGACCCGCACGCGCTCCCCGACGGTGCCCTCGTGGACCCGGTCGGCACCGAGCAGCGCATCGTGGCGGAGGGGGAGACGGAGGAGCTGACCGGCGAGGTCACCAAGGTCGAGCTGGGGGAGGAGGACGGCGAGGAGGTCGTCGCCACCTTCGTGGAGTCCGGCGGCGAACTCGTGCGCGTCCACGGCGAGGTCGCCGACGCCCTGCAGGTCGGCCAGACCGTCACCCTGGAGGTCGGGGCCGCCGAGCGCGCCGACGCGGTGGAGGTCCTCGACGTGCGGTCCGCCACCGTGGCCGCCGCCCCGGCCGCGGTCGCGACCGGCGTGCACCGGGTGCGCTTCGTCCTGGTGGCCCCCCGCGGCACCAGCCCGGCGAACTTCACCGTCGCCGACGCCGAGCCCACCATCCGGCGGGCCTCCGACTACTGGTCCGCCCAGACCGGCGGCCGGGTCACCTTCGAGCTGGAGTCCACCACCGACTGGTACGCCAGCGCCCACAGCTGCGAGCAGCTGACGGACCTGTGGAACGAGGCCTCGGCGAGGACCGGTTTCACCGGCGCACCCAACGAGCACCTCGTCGTCCTCACCCCGCGCGCCGCGCACCCCTCCGGCGGCTGCGCCTACGGCCGGGCGACCCTCGGCAACCTCACCAGCGGCGGACGGGTCCTCCTCACCGACATCAGCCAGTCGCTCACCGCCCACGAGCTGGGGCACAACCTCGGTCTGCACCACGCCAGCGGCGTCTACGCCCCCGCGGGCACCTCCGGCGACGTGAAGTTCAGCAACGGCTGGGTCAACGGCACCTACGCCCCGTACGCCGACCCCTACGACGTCATGGGTTTCTCCTCCCCGAACGACTCGACGGGGATGGGCAACCTCAACGGCGTGCACCGGGACCAGATGGAGGGCCTGTTCGCCTCGGAGGTCCAGACGGTGACGTCCAGCACGGACATCACCCTGCGCGCCCTGGGTGCGACCACCGGCACGGCGCCGAAGGTCGTCAAGGTCCCGCACGGGGGCATGCACTACTACCTGGAGTACCGCGACGGTTCCGGTGCGGACGCCCGCACCGTCTCCGCCCTGCGCATCGACCGGGGGGTGCGCGTCCTGCGCGCCGACCCCACCACGCCGGGCCGGGCCACCGTCGTCTTCGACCCCACGCCCACCGGATCCACCCGCGACTACAACCAGGCACTGCCCGTCGGGCGGACCTTCTCCGCCGTCGACGGCGACCTGCACTTCACCGTGACCTCGGCGGCGAACGGCGTGGCGTCGGTGCGGGTCACCGTCGGCCCCCTCGCGACGGTTCCCGCACCGGCTCCGGCGCCGGCACCCGCTCCGGCACCCGCACCGGCCCCCGCCCCGGCCCCCGCCCCGGCCCCCGCCCCGGCTCCGGCCCCCGCCCCCGCGCCGGGCCCGGCCCTCGGTGACTACCTGCTGCACCGCGACGGGTCCCGCAGCTACTCCGGCACCCTGGTCAAGGGCGCCATCCTCGACGGCTACGTCGCCCTCGGGGCGCAGGGCGGTTCCCTCGGCGCTCCGCTCGGCCTCGAGTTCGGTCCGCTGCGCGGCGGCGGCTACGGCCAGCACTTCGCCGGCGGTTCGATCTACTTCAGCCCCGCCGCCGGCACCCACGTCCTCAAGGGCGCCGTCCGCGGGCGCGTGGCGGACCTCGGCTGGGAGAACTCCTGGCTCGGCTACCCCACCAGCGGCGAGATCGCCGTGCGCGGCGGGGTCGTGCAGCGGTTCCAGGGCGGCCTGGTCCACTGGACGCCCGCCACCGGGCCGCAGGCGGTCCGCGGTGCCATCCTCGACGCCTACGGCCGGGCGGGTTCCGTGGACGCGCTGGGCCACCCCGCCGGGGAGGAGATCCCCCTGCGTCACGGCGGCCGCGTCCAGCGCTTCGAGGGCGGCCTCGTCTACTGGACGCCCGCGCTGGGGGCGCACCCGGTGAAGGGCGAGATCCAGAAGCACTACGCCGCCGGCGGCTGGGAGAACTCCCGGCTCGGCTACCCCCGCAGCGGCGAGTACCCCGTCCGCGGCGGCGTGCGCCAGGACTTCGAGGGCGGGTCCGTGACCTTCACGTTCGCCACCGGCCGCACGAGCTGAGCGGGCCGCCGGCGCGGGGGCCCGTCAGATCCAGCCCCGGCGCCGGAACACCGTGTAGAGCACGATGCTCACCAGCGCCATGAGGCACAGCGCGAACGGGTACCCGTAGCGCCACTCCAGCTCGGGGATGTCGTCGAAGTTCATCCCGTACACGGTGCCCACCAGGGTCGGGGCGAAGAGGATCGCCGCCCACGCGGAGATCTTCTTGATCTCGTCGTTCTGCGCCATGCTCGCCTCGCTCAGCGCCTTCATCTCCTCGTTCTGCCGCTGGGCGACGAGCGTGGCGTTGACGGTGAGGATGTCGCGCAGCGCGGTGCGCAGGGCGTCGATGCGCTCGTTGAACTGCGTGACGTGGTCGGCGACGTCGCGCAGGTGGCGCTGCAGCTCCTCGTCGACGCGGTACTTGGTGAACCCGTTGCTGAGGGCCGCGAGGATCCCGGCGAGCGGATGGGTGGCGCGCTGCAGGTCCACGACCTCCCGCGACAGCTCGTAGATGCGGCGCGAGACCTCCGGGTGGCCGCCGAAGACCTCCGTCTCGATCTCGTCGACGTCGTTCTCCAGGCCGGCCACCACCGGGCCGTAGCCGTCGACGACGGTGTCCAGGATGGCGTAGAGGACGGCCTCCGGCCCGTGCGCCAGCAGTTCCGGGTCGCGCTCCATGCGGCTGCGCACGGCCGAGAGGTCCGGGGACTCGCTGTGGCGGACGGTGAGGACGAAGTCGGGGCCGATGAACAGGTGCAGCTCGCCGAACTCCACCTCCTCGGCGGCGTCGCGGTAGCGCGCGGCGCGCAGCACCACGAACAGGGTCTCGCCGTAGCGCTCCAGCTTCGGGCGCTGGTGCGCGACGATCGCGTCCTCGACCGCCAGCTCGTGCAGGCCGAACTCCGCCGCGAGCGACGCCAGCTCCCCCGCGTCGGGGCGGTACAGGCCGATCCACGCCATCGAGCCGTCCTGCTCGCGCAGGCAGCGGTACGTCTCCGCCAGCGACGACGGCGTCGTGGTGCGCAGGCCGTCGCGGTAGATCCCGGAGTCGACGAGGCTGCTGCGGGGCAGCGGGTGCTTGCCGGGCAGCGCCAGGGTCGCGGCGCGCACGGGGGAGGGCGTCCGCCGGCGGGCGCGGGCGGTGAGGGGGCTGACGACGGGCAGGCGACGCTCGGGCACGGTGCGCTCCAGGGGCCGGGCGAGCAGGGGGCGCCGCTCCGGCCTGCGGAGCGGGCTAGCGGTGGAGCGGACGACTCGGGGGTTCGCTGCTCATGGCGGCGCCTCCTCCCGTGCGGTCCGGTGCCCGCGTCCCGGCCGGTGTCGCGGCCTGCGTCGTGGGCCCGCGTCGTGGCCCGTGTCCCTGCGCTCAGGCTACGGCCTGGGCGGTCCCGGGCTGCTCCGTTCGGGTGGACCGACCGGGGGTCCCGCCGGGCAGCAGCGCCGCCGTCGCCGGGGAGGGGCCCTCAGCGCCGCTCGCGCTGCCAGTCGGGCAGGGCGCCGGAGGAGAGCAGGGCCTCGCGCCAGGGGGCCGTCAGCTCCAGCAGCCGGGCGCTGCCCTCGGCGCCGAGGTGCTGCCAGCCGGCGACCGCGAGGGCGTCGGTGCGGGTCTCGACCTCCGCGCGCAGGGCGGCGCCGTCCGCGGTCAGCGTCCCCTCGGCGTCGAGCAGGCCCCGCCCCTGCAGCGACCGCACGGCGGCGTCCCAGTCCTGCCGCGGCCAGGCGCGGCGCGAGCGCATGGCCTCGCGGGCGGCGCCCTCGCGGGTGGTGTTGAGCAGCAGGGCCTCGACGGGGGCGACGCCGAGGGCCTGCAGGACGGCCACGTGCCCGTCGCCGCGGTGCTCGCGCAGCAGGGTCGCCGCGTGCCACAGCGCCGTCAGCGGGTCCGCCGGCTCCGGGGCGGTGGCGGCCGCCAGGTACAGCGCCCGGGGGGAGCCGCGCAGGCCCTCGCCGGCGGTGCCGGCCAGCGCGGCGGCCTCGGCGACCTCGGCGGGGTCGGCCACCTCGTCGAGCAGCCGGTGCAGGGCCGCGCCGGCGGCGGCGTAGCGGGCGGCGACGACCTCCTCGGGGCCGACCCGCTCCCAGGCGGAGGGCACGGCCGCCTCCACCAGGCGCGGCGCCCAGACGTAGAAGGCGGGCACGACCGCGGCCGGACCGACGCGGCCCATGCCGCCCGCCCGGGAGGCGACGTAGCCCTGCCAGAACTGCAGGTCCAGGGCGGTGTACGCCTGCTGGGTCTCCGGCGCCCAGTAGGGGACGACGTGCAGGATCTCCAGCGGCAGCCAGCACCGCCGCGCCAGGTCCGCGTCCACCGTCTCGTCCACGTGCACGTCCGCCTCCGCTCCTCGGCCACCGGGAGCGCCCATCCTGTCCGACGCCGCCGCGCCCCACCCCGGAAAGGACCCTTTCCGGGGTGGGGGAGGCGCGTACCACCCCGGAAAGGGCCCTTTCCGGGGCCGGGGCCGGGGTGGCGCGGGCGCGGGCGCGGGCTGGGGCTCGGGTTCAGGCGGGGTCGGTGTCGCAGAAGTCGCGCACCGCGGCCCAGAAGGCGTCCGGCTGGCTGAACACCATGCCGTGCGCGCCGTCCGGGACCACCGCGAGCTCGCCCCGCGGCAGCAGGTCCGCCACGCGACGGCACCAGGGCGCGGGGCTCACCGGGTCGCGGGAACCCTGCACGACCAGCGCCGGCACGTCCACCATCGCCAGGTGCAGCTCCTCCGGCTGGGACAGCAGGTTCCGCAGCACGGCCACCATCCGCCGGGGTCCGGAGCGCAGGTAGTCGGAGAGGGCGACGGCGAGCATCGCCGGCCGCTCGTGGCGCACGTCGCGCAGCAGCCGCAGCGCCTGCGCCGACGTGGTGGGGGCGCTGGGGTCGCGGGTGGCGCCCGCCAGGACGAGCCGCTCGACCCGCTCCGGCGCCCGCAGCGCGGTGGCCACCGCCACCTGCGCGCCGTAGGAGTGCCCGACGAGCACCACCCGCGGCACGTCCAGGGCGTCCAGCCAGGACAGCAGCGCCTCGGCCTGCTCGGCCAGCCGCAGGGGCCGCGGGACCGGCCTGCTGCCCCCGGAGCCGGGCAGGTCGGGCGCCAGCACCCGCCGCGGCGCGATGCGCGTCATCAGCGGCACCATCGAGCGGCTGGACATGCCGAGCCCGTGCAGCAGCACCAGCGGTGCGCGCCCGTCCGGTGTGCCGGCCTCGCGGTGGTGCCACCGCAGCGTCACCGGTCGCGGCCCCGCCGGGGCCCAGCCGCCGGGGCCGGGGCCGGGGAGCAGCGGGATCTCCAGCGGCGTGCGGCGGTGCACCGTGCGCTGCCACGGGCGCCTGCCGGGCGGCGGCTGCGCGCGGTCGGTCCCGGCCTGCGCGCAGCGGGGTCCTGGTGACTGCTCCACGACACCTCCCGTTCCACCCCCATCCTCGCGTGCGCGCCGTCCGCCCGCCGTCCCGCCCGACCGCGGCGGAGCCGTCCCGCGCCCGTCCGCGGCGCCGACGGGCGAGATCGCCGCGCCCGACCTAGCGTGGGAAGACAGGCGGCGGCCGCGTGGCCGCCGCGTCCTCGACGTGGAGGAAGAGCGCGTGGCATCCATCCTCGACCGGGAGCGCACCGTCGCCGGGCCCGGCTTCAACCGGTGGCTCGTCCCACCTGCGGCACTGGCCGTCCACCTCAGCATCGGCCAGGTCTACGCCACCAGCGTCTACAAGGTGGCGCTCGTCCAGCACTTCGGGGTGGGCCTGACGCAGATCGGCCTGGTCTTCTCCATCGCCATCGTGATGCTGGGGCTGTCGGCCGCCCTGCTGGGGACGTGGGTGGACCGCGTCGGCCCCCGCAAGGCCATGGTGGCGTCCGCGGTGTGCTGGGTGTCCGGCTTCCTGGTCGGCGCGCTGGGCATCATCACCGGACAGCTGTGGCTGCTGTACCTGGGGTACGGCGTCATCGGCGGGATCGGCCTCGGCATCGGCTACATCTCGCCCGTCTCGACCCTCATCAAGTGGTTCCCCGACCGGCCGGGCCTGGCCACCGGCATGGCGATCATGGGCTTCGGTGGCGGCGCGCTCGTGGCGAGCCCGCTGTCCAGCCGCCTGCTCGCCCTCTACGACCCGGCCTACGAGGCCGGGGTGGCGGGTTCGGTCGCCAGCGGCCGCTCCGTCGCGCTGCTGTTCGTGACCCTCGCCGCCGGCTACGCCGTGTTCATGGCCTACGGCGCGGCGACCATCCGGGTGCCCCCGCCGGGCTGGCGGCCCGACGGCTTCGACCCCGCCACGGTGCGTGCCAAGGCGCTCGTCACCACCGCCAGCGTCTCGGCGCGCAACGCCATCCGGACCCCGCAGTTCTGGCTGCTGTGGACGGTGCTGTTCTGCAACGTCACCGCCGGCATCGGCATCCTCGAGCAGGCCGCCCCGATGATCCAGGACTTCTTCCGGGTGGGCGGGACGAGCGCGGTGGCCGCTGCGGCGGCGGGTGGTTTCGTGGGCCTGCTCTCGATGGCGAACATGGCCGGTCGCATCGTGTGGTCCTCGACCTCGGACGTCATCGGGCGCAAGCCGATCTACATGCTCTACCTGGGCGGCGGGATGGTGGTCTACGCGCTGCTGGCCCTGTTCGGGCAGCTCAGCACCGCGCTGTTCGTGCTCTTCGCGGCCATCATCCTGTCCTTCTACGGCGGTGGGTTCGCAACGATCCCCGCCTACCTGCGCGACCTGTTCGGCACCTTCCAGGTGGGTGCCATCCACGGCCGGCTGCTCACGGCGTGGTCGGCGGCGGGCATCTTCGGGCCGCTCATCATCAACGGCTTCCTCGACGCCCAGGGCACCCCGGGTGAGCTCACCGCCGACGCCTACCGCCCCGCGCTGCTGACCATGGTCGCGCTCCTCGGGATCGGGTTCGTCGCGAACCTCCTCGTCCGGCCGGTCGCCTCCCGCTTCCACGAGCCGGCCGCGACGGCCGCCGGGACGGGCACGGGCGTCGGGACGGAACCGGTCGGCGAGCGCGGGAAGGAGGTCAGGTGAGCACCCAGGCGAACATCCCGGCGGGCGGCGACCCGGTGCACGGCAACGGGGTGGGGACCCCGGACAGGACCCCGGCGAACACGAAGCTGCGGCTGCTGGTGGGCTGGACGCTGGTCGGCATCCCCCTCCTCTACGGCGTCGTGGAGACGCTGAACAGAGCCAGCAAGCTCTTCACGGGCTGACCGCCCGTCAGCGGCGCTCGTCGCCCTCCGTGCGGTGAGAGCCGGGGAGTGTGACGAGCGCCGCTCTGCTCCACCAGGGTGCGCCGGGTGATCCAGGTCTAGGGTGCTCGGTGGCTCGGTGCTGTCGCCGTCCGTCTCCGCTGGGTGGCGCGGCGCCTGCGCCGACATCGATGACCCGAGGACAGGACGAGGACGAGGACGACGCGTGGACCTCTTCGAGTACCAGGCGCGCGACATGTTCGCGGCGCACGGCGTACCGGTGCTGGGCGGCAGGGTGGCGACCACCCCCGAGGAGGCTCAGGCTGCGGCCGAGGCCCTCGGCGGGGGCACGGTGGTGGTGAAGGCGCAGGTCAAGACCGGCGGCCGGGGCAAGGCGGGCGGCGTCAAGCTCGCCCACAGCCCCGCCGAGGCCGCCGACCGCGCCCGCGACATCCTCGGCATGGACATCAAGGGCCACACGGTCCACCGGGTGTTGATCGCCGAGGCAGCCACCATCGCGGAGGAGTACTACTTCTCCATCCTGCTCGACCGCACCAACCGCACCTACCTGGCGATGGCCAGCCGCGAGGGCGGGGTCGAGATCGAGCAGCTGGCGGTCGAGCGCCCCGAGGCGCTGGCCCGCATCCCCGTCGACGCCCTCACCGGCATCGACGAGGCGAAGGCCCGCGAGATCGTGGACGCCGCCGGCTTCGCCGACGACGTGCGCGACGGGGTCGTGGACGTCGTCCAGAAGCTGTGGACCGTGTTCACGGCCGAGGACGCGACGCTGGTCGAGGTCAACCCGCTCGTCAAGAGCGAGGAGGGGCGGATCATCGCCCTGGACGGCAAGGTGACCATCGACGAGAACGCCGAGTTCCGCCACCCCGGCCACGCCGACCTCGTCGACGTCGAGGCGACCGACCCGCTGGAGCGCAAGGCGAAGGAGACCGGCCTCAACTACGTCAAGCTCGACGGCGAGGTCGGCATCATCGGCAACGGCGCCGGGCTCGTCATGAGCACGCTGGACGTCGTCGCCTACGCCGGCGAGCAGCACGGCGGCGTGAAGCCCGCCAACTTCCTCGACATCGGCGGCGGCGCCTCCGCCCAGGTCATGGCCAACGGCCTCGACGTGATCCTGGGCGACCCGCAGGTCAAGAGCGTCTTCGTCAACGTCTTCGGCGGCATCACCGCCTGCGACGAGGTCGCCAAGGGCATCGTCTCCGCCCTCGGCATCCTGGGCGACGAGGCGTCGAAGCCGCTCGTCGTGCGCCTGGACGGCAACAACGTCGAGGAGGGCCGGCGCATTCTCGCCGAGGCCGCGCACCCCCTGGTCACCGTGGTCGACACCATGGACGGCGCGGCCGCCAAGGCCGCCGAGCTCGCAGCAACCGGAAAGGCCTGAGACGTGGCGATCTTCCTCACCGAGTCCAGCAAGGTCATCGTCCAGGGCCTCACCGGCTCTGAGGGCCGCAAGCACAGCCAGCGGATGCTGACCTCCGGCACGCAGATCGTCGGCGGCGTGAACCCCAGCAAGGCCGGCCAGAGCGTCGACTTCACCGGCCCGGACGGCTCGCCGGTCGCCGTCCCCGTCTTCGGCTCCGTGCGGGAGGCCGTCGAGGCCACCGGCGCCGACGTGTCCGTGATCTTCGTGCCGGCGAAGTTCACCAAGGCCGCCGTCATCGAGGCCGTCGACGCGGAGGTCCCCCTCGTCGTCGTCATCACCGAGGGCGTGCCGGTCCACGACTCCGCCGAGTTCTTCGCCTACGCGCAGTCCAAGGGCACGAGCCGCCTCATCGGCCCGAACTGCCCCGGCCTCATCAGCCCCGGCAAGTCCAACGCGGGCATCATCCCCGCCGACATCACCCCGCCCGGCCGCATCGGCCTGGTGTCGAAGTCGGGCACGCTGACCTACCAGATGATGTACGAGCTCTCCGACATCGGCTTCTCCTCCGCGGTCGGCATCGGCGGTGACCCGGTCATCGGGACCACGCACATCGACGCGCTGGAGGCCTTCCAGGCCGACCCCGAGACCGACGTCATCGTGCTCATCGGCGAGATCGGCGGCGACGCGGAGGAGCGGGCCGCGGCCTACATCCGCGAGAACGTCACCAAGCCCGTCGTCGGCTACGTCGCGGGCTTCACCGCCCCCGAGGGCAAGACCATGGGCCACGCCGGTGCCATCGTCTCCGGCTCGGCGGGCACCGCGCAGGCCAAGAAGGAGGCGCTGGAGGCCGCGGGCGTGAAGGTCGGCAAGACGCCGAGCGAGACCGCGCGGCTGGCCCGGGAGATCGTGCAGTCGCTCTGAGGCACCCCGCGGCCGGGCCGCGGACACGAACGGGGCGGGGCCGTGCGCGGTCCCGCCCCGCGTCGCGTCCGGACCGCTGACGGGTGGGCGGCGGGGCGCGGATCCGGCGGACACAGGCGCGTCGTGCGCCCGCACGCCCGCCACCGGTGGACGATGGAGGCGATGACCACGCTCCTCGACCGCCGCGTCCCCCGTCCGGACGAGCAGGCGCCGGTGACCGCCGCCGACCTGCTGCCGCTGCTGCCTGCCGCGGTGCGGGCCGCCGGGTGGTCGTTGCTCGTCGTCGTCGTCGGGGCCGTCGTGGCCTGGACGGCCGCCACGGCCACCAGCGCACCGCTGTCGGCCAGCCTGCGGGTGGGCACCGACCTGTGGCTGCTCGCCCACGGAGCGGACGTCGTCGTCACGGGCGGCCGGGTGGGCATCGTGCCGCTGGGCATCACGGCCCTCGCGGTCGTCACGGCCGCCCGGCAGGTGCGCCGCTGGGCGGAGGACCAGGTCGCGGCCGAGCGCCCGCTGCCGTGGGGGAGGGCCGCCGGGGTGTTCGCGGCCGGCTACGCCCTCGTCGCGGCGCTGGTCGCTCTCGTGTCCGGGACTCCCGCCGCCGCCGTCGACCCGCCGGCCGCCGCCCTGGGCGGTGCGGTGCTGGCGGCCGCGGTGCTCGGCGGGTGCGCGCTGCGCTGGGACCCCGACGTCGCGGCCCTCGTGCCCGGCTGGCTGCGCCGCTGCGCGCGGCCGGCGGCAGCGGCGGTGACGCTCCTCCTGGCCGCCGGGGCCGCGCTCGTCGCCGTCGCCCTCGTCGCGTCCCACGAGCGGGTGCTGCTGCTGCACGAGGCGCTGGGACCGGGGCTGGTCGGCGGGCTGCTGCTGACGGCGGCGCAGGCGCTGCTGCTGCCGGACCTGGCGGTCTGGGGCGTGGCGTGGCTGACGGGGACGGGCTTCGCCCTGGGCACGTCCACGGCGGTCACACCCGCGGCGGTGCAGGTCGGCGCGCTGCCCGCCCTGCCGGTCCTCGGTGCCGTGCCCCAGCCGGGCCCCCTGCCCGCGCCGTTCGCGGCCGTGGTGCTGCTGCCGGTCCTGGTGGGGGTGCTCGCCGCGCTGCTGGCGTTCCGGCGGGACGGGACCCCGGCCACCGCCGGTGAGCGGCTGGCCGTCGTCGGCGGCGCCGGGGCGCTCACCGGGACGGTGGTGGGCGTGCTGTCCTGGCTGGCCAGCGGTCCCGCCGGTCCCGGGCGGATGGCGGAGGTCGGGCCGGAGCCGCTGCTGGCGGCAGTGGCGGCGGGTGCGGAGGTGAGCCTGGGCATGCTGCTGGCGGTGGGCGGGGCCGCGGCCGTCGCGAGGTACGGCCCGCGGCGCGTCCCGCACCGGCTGACGGCACCCCTGCCCGGCGGCACCCTCAGCGGCCGGGCCCCGCGGGGCGAGGCCGCGGCCGGGGCGTCGGCGGCCGGGCCGGAGTCCGCGGAGGGTTCCCTGCGCGCCCGCTGGCAGGACCTTCGCGGCCGGTCCTCGAAGCGCCCGTAGGGTCCGTCCCGCGGGACCGACTGCCGACGGGTCCGCCTCCGCTGCGCGACGCACGACGGCCCCCTCCCGTTCGGGAGGGGGCCGTCGTGCGTGGTGCGGTCCGGCGTCCTCACATGGACTGGACGGGGCCGTCCTCGATGGCGGCGCGGGCGGCCTCGCCCGTCCTGGTGTCGCCGTAGTAGCTGGTGATGTACCAGTCGCCGCCGAGGTCGACGTCGCTGGCGAGGGTGTAGGTGATGTTCTTGGAGGTGGGCAGCTGCACGATGCTGCCGTCCTCCTTCGCGATGGCCACGTCGGCGCTGACGTCGAAGGTCAGCTTGAGGCGGGGGGAGCCGCTGGTGCGGCTGACGTCGAAGGCCACCTGGCGGCAGCGGCGCTCGGAGACGACCTCGCCGGTGGCCGGAGTGGTGTCGCCCTCGGCGTCGCGCAGCTGGAAGAAGGCCAGGTCGTTGACCTGGGCGATGGCACCGGGGTCCCCGGCCAGGGCCCGGCTGACCTGCCCGTCCCAGTCGGCGGTGGTCTCGGGGTCCAGGTAGAGGCCCGCGCGGCGGAAGTCCTCCACGACGTGGGGGGTGTCCGCGTTGAGGAGGTGCTCGTTCCAGGTGGACTCGTACAGGGTGTAGGCGAGGATCTTCCGGAAGGCGCTGTTGCGGTCCGCGGCGGGGAAGACGGTCTCGACGTCGTCGCTGAGCAGGACCTCCTTCTCGCACCGGATCACGCGCTCGACCCCGCTGACGTCCGTGGCCACGACCGGGCGCTGGGTGGGGGCCGGAGCGGCGGCCTCCTCCTCGCTGCCGCAACCGGTCAGGGTCGCGCCCGCGGTGGCGAGCAGGAGGAGGGCGGTGGTGGTGCGGGCGGCGCGTGCCATGAGGTGCTCCAGAACGATCAGGGGTGTGCTGGCGTGCGGGTGCGGCGCGGGGTCCTCCCCGGCCCGGGCCGGCGCGGTGGTGCGCCGGCCCGGTGTGCTGCGGCGGGCGTCAGCCGCGACGCCACATCTGCGCGGCGTGGTCGTTGCAGCTGTACATCGAGATCCGGGCACCGTTGCTGGTGTCGAGCGCGTAGTTGTCGAGGCAGGTGCCGGAGGCGCGGTTGACGAGCTGGAACCAGCCGTTGCCGCGGTCCCGGAGACCCCACTGCTGCGGGGTGCCGCCGTTGCAGCCCCAGAGGATGACGTCGTTGTTGAGGGCGGTGGACCCGTTGGCGTTGTCGAGGCAGGTCCCGGTGTTGCGGTTGCGGACGTCGTAGTGGCCGTTGTTCAGGTAGTTGAACTCCCACTGCTGCGCGGTGCTGCCGTTGCAGTCCCAGAGCTTGACGGGGGCGCCGTAGGTCTTGTCGAAGTTGTAGTTGTCGACGCACTTGCCGCTGTGCGCGCCCTTGATGCCGAGGGGAGTGGTGCCGTTGGGCATGGGCTGGCCGAAGAAGGGCCGGCCGTGCTCGGTCCAGAAGAGCTGCTGCATGCGGGTGTGGCGGTTGGGGTCGGTCAGCGCGTCCGGGTACGGGTCGGCGTAGTCGCGGGCGTGGTAGACGAGGATGTCGGTCTTGCCGTCCTCGGCGACGGTGAAGCTGCCGTGGCCGGGGCCGTAGACGCCGTTGGCGGTGGAGAACACCGGCGTCGCCGACTTCGTCCACGAGGCCGGGTTGAGGAGGTCGGCCGAGGTCGACGCGGTGAGCAGGCCCAGCTTGTAGCGGGAGTCGGTGGCGGCGGCGGAGTAGGCGATGAACACCTTGCCGTTCCTGACGACGACCTGCGGGCCCTCGGCGACGGGGTAGCCCTCGCGCTCCCAGGCGTAGGTGGGCTTGGCGATCACGGTGGCCGGGCCGGTGATGGTGGTCGGGCTGGACATCTTCGCGATGAAGACGTGGCTGTTGTCGCTGCTGTTCGGGTCCTTCTGCGCCCAGGTGAAGTAGCGCTGCCCGTTCAGCTCGAAGGAGTGCGGGTCGAGCATGAACGACTCGACGTGGGTGTACATCCGCTGCGGCGCCGACCAGGTGCCCGTCATCGGGTTCGCCGAGGTGTTCTTGACGTAGTACATCCGCTGGTCGTAGGGCGAGCTCGACGGGGAGGCGGAGAAGTACAGGTACCAGGCGCCGTCGTAGAAGCGGACGTCCGGCGCCCAGATCCAGCCGCTGAGCGCGCCCGAGGAGGGTGCGGTGAAGGCGGTCACGGTGGCGGCGGAGCCGAGCCCCTGCAGGGTGGTGGAGCGACGCAGCTCCACCCGCTTGTAGTCCGGCACGGAGGCCGTCATGTAGTAGTAGCCGTCGCTGTGCTTGATGACGGCCGGGTCGGCGCGCTGCTCCACCACGACGTTGTTGATCTCGATGAACTGCGCGGACGCCGGGGCGGTGGCACCCGTCAGCAGGGCGAGAGCGGAGACGAGGACGGCGGCCGATCCGCGGAGCGCGCGGCGCAGGCGGCGCCCTCCGGGGCTGTGACCGGTGGCCGGGGTGGCAGTGCTCACGTGCGTCCTCTCGCCGTGGCGCCGGGTGGGCGCCGGTTGTCTTCCGGGCGGTGACGAGAGGTGGCGTTCAGGCCGTAGGGCGGGGTGCATCCGAAGCTCTCGTCTCGTTGAACGTAGGACGAGGTCAACGACGGCGACAGGCCCGCAAGGGCCCGTTGGGCCGCTTCGGTGACGAAGATGCTCCCTGTGGGTTGATATTCACTCTGTGTGACGGGATGCGGGATGGGGTCCTGCGGCACCGCGGGCGGACCACGCCCGGCTCCCGCCCCGCCGGCCCCGCCCCACAGCGGGCCGGCGCGGCGGGAGCCGGTCGGTCAGGACCGGTCGGGCTGCTCGCTCCAGTCACTGGCGATCACGGCGAACTCGGCACCGCGGGGGTCGGCGAGGACCGCCATGCGCCCGTACGGCGTCGACTCCGCGGGCATGACGACCTTCGCGCCGCGCGCCTCGGCGGCGCCGACCGCGGCGTCGGTGTCGTCCACCCCGAAGTACGGCAGCCAGCCGGCGGCCTCACCGGGGGTCTCCGGGCCCGCAGGGCCGATCCCGCCCAGGATGAGCCCCTCCTGCGGCAGCGAGAAGGTCGTGTAGCCGGGGAAGCCCTCCATCGGCTCGTACGCCCACCCGAACACGCTGGCGAAGAAGGCGCGGGAGGCGTCCGGGTCGGTGCTGCGCAGGTCCTCCCACACCAGCCCGCCCGGCTCGTTGACCAGCGAGGCCCCGATGTGGGTGCCGGCCTGCCACAGCCCGAACTGCGCACCGGTGGGGTCGGCGGCGATCGCCATCCGCCCGAGCGGACCGACGTCACCGGGGCCCATCAGGACCCGGCCGCCGGCAGCGGTGACCGCGGCGGCGGTCGCGTCGACGTCGTCCGTGGCGACGTACACGTTCCAGAAGACGGTCTCGCCCTCGGCGGGACCGATGCCCGCGGCGGCGCTGCCGCCCCGGTGGGCGGTGAGGTAGCCGCCGAACTCGGGGCCGGGGTCGGTGACCTCCCAGCTGAGGACGTCCGCGTAGAGGCGCACGTCCTCCGTCGGTTCGGGGGTGCCGAGGTCGACCCAGCAGGGGACGCCGGCGGGCCAGTTCTTCGTCCGGATGCTCATGGCAGCACTGAAGCGCACCGTCCCGACATGGTGGAGAGCTGCACCAGATGGCCGTCCCGGCGCCCCGCCCGCGTGGCCGGGAGGACGCCCCGGGGCCACTATCGTTGGCCCACGTGCCGCAGCCCCCGGTCGCCGTCCCCCCTCCCGCCGACGCCCCCGGCGCGGACGCCCGCCCCTTCCGGGTCGTGGTCCTCGTCTCCGGTTCCGGCTCGACGATGCAGGCGCTCCTCGACGCCACGGCCGAGACCGCCGCGGCCACCCTGCCGGGAACGCTCCCGGCCGGGCAGCGCCCCGTCCGCGTCGTGGCCGTCGGCTCCGACAAGCCCGCCGCGCAGGGCCTCTCCCGGGCCTCGGTGGCCGGGGTGACCACCTTCGCGGTCCCGCCCGCCGAGCACCCCGACCGCACCGCCTGGGAGCGGGCCCTGGTCGAGGCGGTCGCGCAGTTCGAACCGGACCTCGTGGTGCTCGCCGGGTTCATGCGGATCCTCGGCGCCCCCATGCTCGGGGCCTTCGGCGGCCGCATCCTCAACACCCACCCCGCGCTGCTGCCCTCCTTCCCCGGGGCCCACGGCGTGCGCGACGCCCTCGCCCACGGCGTGCGCGTCACCGGCTGCACCGTGCACCTCGTCGACGAGGGCGTCGACACCGGCCCGATCGTGGCCCAGGCGGCGGTGCCCGTCCTCGACGACGACGACGAGGCGACCCTCCACGAACGCATCAAGGAGCAGGAGCGCCTGCTCCTCGTCGAAGTCGTCGGCCGGCTGGCCCGCGGCTGGTCCGTCACCGGCAGGAAGGTCCGATTCTCGTGAGCACGAGCAGCAGCACGGCAGCCGAGGCGACGCCCGGGGCGCAGCAGCGACGCCCGGTCCGCCGCGCCCTCGTCAGCGTCTACGACAAGACGGGTCTGGAGGAGCTCGCCACCGGCCTGCACGCCGCGGGCGTCGCGCTGGTCTCCACCGGCTCCACCGCGGCCCGCATCGCCGCGGCCGGGGTTCCCGTCACGCCCGTGGAGGAGCTGACGGGTTTCCCCGAGTGCCTCGACGGGCGCGTCAAGACCCTCCACCCGAGGGTGCACGCCGGGATCCTCGCCGACCTGCGCCTGCCCGAGCACGCCGCCCAGCTCGCGGACCTCGGCGTGGAGCCCTTCGACCTCGTGGTCGTGAACCTCTACCCGTTCCGCGAGACCGTCGCCTCCGGCGCGGGGCGCGACGACGTCGTGGAGCAGATCGACATCGGCGGGCCGTCGATGGTCCGCGCCGCCGCGAAGAACCACCCCAGCGTCGTCGTCGTCGTCGACCCGGCCCGCTACGGCGACGTGCTCGCCGCGGTCGGCGAGGGCGGGTTCACCCTGGCCGAGCGCCGGAGGCTGGCCGCGGCCGCGTTCGCGCACACCGCCGCCTACGACACCGCCGTGGCCACCTGGTGCGCCGCGCAGCTCGTGGACGACGAGGGCGCCGGCGACCCGCACTGGCCGGTGTTCACGGGAACCTCGCTGGAGCTGTCGGAGGTGCTGCGCTACGGCGAGAACCCCCACCAGGCCGCCGCCCTCTACGTCGACCCGGACGCCCCCGCCGGGATCGCGCAGGCCGAGCAGCTGCACGGCAAGGCCATGTCCTACAACAACTACGTCGACGCCGACGCCGCCGTGCGCGCCGCCCACGACTTCGCGGAACCGGCCGTCGCCGTCATCAAGCACGCCAACCCCTGCGGGGTCGCGGTGGGCTCCGACATCGCCGCCGCCCACGCCGCCGCCCACGCCTGCGACCCCGTCTCCGCCTTCGGCGGGGTGATCGCCGCCAACCGCGTCGTGACGGCCGCGATGGCCGCGCAGGTCGCCGACGTCTTCACCGAGGTGGTCGTCGCGCCGGACTTCGAACCGGCGGCGCTGGAGCTGCTCCAGGCCAAGAAGAACATCCGCCTCCTCCGGCTCCCCGAGGGCTTCCGCCGCGACGAGCTGGAGTGGCGCCAGGTCTCCGGCGGGGTGCTGGTGCAGGGGACCGACCGCATCGACGCCGCGGTCGCCGGTGACGGGCCCGGCGGTGACGACCCCTCCACCTGGCAGCTCGTGGCCGGGGACGCCGCCGACGAGAGCACCCTGGCGGACCTCGCCTTCGCCTGGCGGGCGGTGCGCTCGGTGCGCTCCAACGCCATCCTGCTCGCGAGCGGCGGCGCGAGCGTCGGCATCGGCATGGGCCAGGTGAACCGGGTGGACTCCTGCCGGCTCGCCGTCTCCCGGGCCGGCGCCGAGCGCGCCAGGGGCTCCGTCGCGGCCTCCGACGCGTTCTTCCCCTTCGCCGACGGGGCGCAGATCCTCATCGACGCCGGGGTGCGCGCCATCGTCCAGCCGGGCGGTTCCGTCCGCGACGCCGAGGTGGTCGAGGCCGCCCGCGCCGCGGGCGTGACGATGTACCTCACGGGCGCGCGGCACTTCGCGCACTGACCCGTCGGCCTACCCCGGCTCGTGATCCGTCACGGCTCGCGCCCGGTGGCCGCCGGCCGCGCGGGATCCGACGACCACTGCGACCACGAGCCGGGGTAGAGGGCGGCCTCGATCCCCGCGGCGGCCAGCTGCGCGACCGCGAGGCTGGCGAACACCCCCGAACCGCAGTACGCGGCCGTGGCAACGCCGGGGCGCACCCCGACCTGCGCCAGCCGCTCCCGCAGCACGTCCGCGGGCAGCAGCAGCCCCTCCCCGTCGGTCAGGGAACCCGGCGGCAGGTTGCGCGCACCGGGGACGTGCCCGGCGCGGGGGTCCACCGGCTCCACCTCGCCGCGGTAGCGCTCACCTGCCCGCGCGTCGAGCAGCAGACCGGAGGCGGGCAGCGCGGCGGCGCCGTCGGCGTCCACGACGGGCATCGCCCCCGGCGACAGCTCCACGTCACCCGGTTCCACGTCACCGGGGGCCGGTTCGACCTCGCCCGCCTCCAGGGGCAGCCCGGCCGCGCGCCAGGCCGCCAGCCCGCCGTCGAGGATGCGCACCTCCTCCCACCCCGCCCAGCGCAGCACCCACCAGGCGCGCGCCGCGGCCGCGCCGCCGGCGTCGTCGTAGGCGACGACCTGCATCCCCGGCCGCAGCCCCCACCGCCGCGCGCTCTCCTGCAGCGCAGCGGGATCGGGCAGGGGGTGCCGGCCGTGCGCGGGGGAGGGCGGGGCGGACAGCTCGGCGTCGAGGTCCACGTACACGGCCCCGGGCAGGTGGCCCTCGCGGTGGCGCTCGCGCCCGGTGGTGTCGCCGAGCCGCCAGCGCACGTCCAGCAGCAGCAGGGGGGCGCCTGCGTCGAGGAGGCGCCGCAGTTCGGCGACGTCGGTGAACGTGCGGGCGCGGTCGGGCGGGGCGGGAGTGCTCACCCGGCCATGGTGGCGTGCCGCGGGCGGAGCGCCCCGCCGGGCACGCCGCCCCGCCGGGCACGCCGCCCCGCCGGGCACGCCGCCCCGCCGGGCACGCCGCCCCGCCGGGCACGCCGCCCCGCCGCGGTCGCGGACCGGGCCGTCGTGGACCGCCGGCACCGGCGCAGCGGACCTGCGCAGGGCGTCCACGGCCGTGGCAGTAGGGTCCGCGAGGGCTCCGGTGCAGGCCGTCGCCCAGGCAGGAGGGGCGCCGGATGGACGATTCCCGCACACGGCGACCGGAGCCGACGATGCGCGACGTCGCCGCGCTCGCCGGGGTCAGCATCAAGACGGTCTCGCGGGCCGTCAACGGCGAACGGGGCGTCGGCGCCGACGTGGCCCGCCGCGTCGCGGAGGCCGCGGCCGCGCTCGGCTACCGGCCCAACCTCTCCGCCAGCAGCCTGCGCCGCGCCGACCGGCGCAGCACCACCCTCGGTGTCGTCTTCGAGGACCTCTCCAACCCGTTCGACTCCACGTTGCTGCGCGCCGTCGAGGCCCGCGCCCGGGAGAGCGGGTTCCTCGTCTTCGCCGGCAGCGACGAGGACGACCCGGCCCGGCAGGCGGAGATCCTGGAGTCCCTCGCCCTGCGGCGCGTCGACGGCCTGCTCGCCATGCCGCTGGCGGGTCACCAGGACGCGCTCCGGGGCGAGCGGCAGCGGGGCGTGCCGATGGTCCTGCTGGACCGGCCGCCGACGTTCCCGGACACCGACTGCGTCACCACCACCAACCGCGAGAGCACCTCGGAGGCGGTCCAGCGGCTCACCGCCCTCGGCCACCGCCGCATCGCCTTCCTCGGCGACCGCCAGGAGCTGTGGACCCACCAGGAGCGCCACGCCGGCTACGTGGAGGGTCTCGCCCGCGCGGGGGTGCGGCCGGGGCGGGACCTCGTGCGCCGGGACCTGCGCGGCCCCGAGGCGGCGCAGACCGCGGTCACCGACCTGCTCGGCCTCCCCGAACCGCCGACGGCCGTGTTCGCCGCCCAGAACCTCCTCGCGATCGGGGCCGTGCGCGCCCTGCAGCACGCCGGCCTCGAGCACGACGTCGCCCTGGTCGGGTTCGACGACTTCCCGGTGGCCGACCTCCTGCGCCCGGCGGTCTCGGTGGTCCAGCAGGACGTCAGCGCCCTCGGCCGCACCGCCGCCGACCTCGTCCTGGCCCGCATCGCCGGCGACCGTTCCCCGGCGAAGCACGTCACGATCCCCGCCACGCTCGTCCCCCGCGGCTCGGGGGAGGTCCCGCCGCTCCGCAGCGCACGCGGGTAGCGTGCTGGCGCGCCCCCCGTCGGGGGCCCGGAGACCGCGGCGGTTCCGCGGCGAGGCGGTTCTGCGGGGGAGGCATCCGGTGGTCGGCGGTTCGGGCGGCGGAACCCACCCCCCGGGGGGGTCGCACGTCCACGAGGAGGTGCCGCCCCGGGAGGTGCTGCTGCACGCCGTGCTCGTCGGGGTCGTGCTCGCCCTCGTGGTGGTGGTCGTCGCCGGCCCGCGCGCGGGCGGGCTCGTGCTGGCCGCGGACCTGCTGCTGGCCGGCGTGCTGCGCCTGGTGCTGCCGGTGCGGGTCGTCGGCGCCCTGGCGGTGCGCTCCCGGGCCTTCGACGTGGTGGTCGCGCTCGCGCTCGCGCTCGCCTGCGCCGGCCTGGCGTGGGTGGTGCCCACCGGCGGCTGAGGCGGGCGCCGACGCCGGCGCCCGCCCCGCTGCGACTCAGCCCAGCAGGCCCATGCCGCGCACCGCGTCGCGCTCCGCGGCGAGTTCCCCGACGGTCACGTCCAGCCGGGCCCGCGACCCGGCGTCCAGCTCCAGGCCCTGCACGATGCGCCACTCCCCGCCCGAGCAGGTCACGGGGAAGGAGGACACCAGCCCCTCCGGCACCCCGTACGAGCCGTCGGACACCACGGCCATCGACGTCCACGTGCCCTCGGGCGTGCCGAGGACCCAGTCCCGGACGTGGTCCACGGCCGCGCTGGCGGCGCTCGCCGCCGAGGACGCGCCCCGCGCCTCGATGATCGCCGCGCCCCGCTGCTGGACGGTCGGGATGAAGAACTCCTCGATCCACGCGGGGTCGCCCACGACCTCCGTCGCGGGCCTGCCGTCGACGGTGGCGGCGGTCAGGTCGGGGTACTGCGTCGCGGAGTGGTTGCCCCACACGGTGATCCCGCGGATGCCGGTGACGGGCACGCCCGTGCGCCGCGCGAGCTGCGCCACGGCGCGGTTGTGGTCCAGGCGCGTCATGGCGGTGAACCGCGAGGCCGGGATCCCCGGCGCGTTGTGCAGCGCGATGAGGGCGTTGGTGTTGGCGGGGTTGCCGACGACGAGGACCTTCACGTCCGCGGCGGCGTTCTCGGCCAGCGCCCTGCCCTGTGCCGTGAAGATGGCGCCGTTGGCCTGCAGCAGGTCGGCGCGCTCCATGCCCTTGCCGCGGGGGCGGGAGCCGACGAGCAGGGCGACGTCCGCGCCGTCGAAGGCGGTCGCCGGGTCGTCGGTGACGTCGATGCCCGCGAGCAGCGGGAAGGCGCAGTCGTCCAGCTCCATCGCCACGCCCGCGGCGGCACCCACGGCGGCGGGGATCTCCAGCAGACGCAGGCGCACGGGCCGGTCCGCTCCGAGCATGGCCCCGCTCGCGATGCGCGGCAGGAGGCTGTAGCCGATCTGCCCCGCCGCCCCGGTCACGGTGACGGTGGTGGGTGCTGTGCCCGCTTCGGGGCTGGCTTCGGGGCTCACATCGGGCTCCTGGTGGCCGGGGACTCGGTCGCGGCGAACGCTAGCCGCTGCCCCGCGCCCCGGCCTCCCCCGGTGCACGGGCGGGGCCCCGGCCGGTTTGCGGCGGCGGCGGGGCGCGGAGACGCTGGAGGGGCCTGCCGGTGCCGCGGCGGGTCGGACGGACGCCGGAGGGAGGGGAGGCGCGTTGCCGCCCACCCCGCCTGCAGGGGCCCGCAGCGGAGCGCCGGCCCCCGACCCCCGCGAGCCCGCACCCCCCGGCCCCGCACGGGCGGCCGACGGCCTGCGGGCGGCCTTCCGCCGTGCCGCGAGCAGTGTCTGGGTCGTCACGGCCGCCTCCGCCGGTGCGCCCGCCGGCTTCACCGCGACCTCCGTCGCCTCCGTCTCGGTGGACCCCCCGCTGCTCTCCTTCAACGTGGGTCGCACCTCGTCCTCGCTCGCGACGCTGCAGTCCGGCGGGGCCTGCGCGGTGCACCTGCTCGCCGCCGGCTCCGAGGCGCTGGCCCGCACCTTCGCCGGTCCCGCCGCCGCCCGCTTCGCCGATCCCGCGGCCTGGCGGTGGGGGGAGGACGGCCTGCCCGAGCTGGCCGGGGTCGCCGCCCGGCTCAGCGGCCCGGTCACCGCCCTCGTCCCCGCGGGGGACAGCGTCATCGTCGTCGTGGAGGTGCAGCGCACCGCCGTGCACGAGCGCCCGTCGCTCGTGCACCACGACCGCGCCTACACGGCCCTCCCCGCGCCCCCACCGGCTGGGCCGCAGCGCACCGCAGGAGCTAGCTTGCGGGCGTGCAGCTGACCGTCCGCGCCTGGGGAGAGGGACCGCGCTCCGCCGTCCTCGTCCACGGCGTCACCTCCGACTCCGGAACCTGGCACCGCGTGGCGCCCCGCCTCGCCCGGCTCGGGTACCGCTGCCTCGCCGTGGACCTGCCCGGGCACGGCCGCAGCCCCCGCGACGGCTACACCCTCGCCGCCTGCGCGGACGCCCTCGTGGAGTCCGTCCCCGCCGGCCCGGACCTCGCGATCGGGCACTCCCTCGGCGGTCTGGTCCTCACCGCGGCGGTGGAGCGGCTGCGACCGCGGGCGGCGGTGTACGTGGACCCGCCCTGGCAGCTCGGCGGGGAGCGCGACACCTCCGACCCGGAGCGCTTCCGGCGGGTGCCGCTGCAGCGCGGCGGCGACATCGCCCGGGAGAACCCCCGCTGGAGCGCCGGCGACGTCCACCACGTCCTCGCAGCCCGCAGCCGCTGGGACCCCGACGCCGTCGCGATCCTCCACGACGCGCGCCGCCACGGCCCGCTGCTGCCGTCGTCCGCGGCGGTTCCCTCGCTGGTGCTGCGCGCGGACGGCAGTGAGCTGGTGAGCGACGCCGACGCGCAACGGCTGCAGGCGGCGGGGTTCGAGGTGCGGACGGTCCCCGGGGCCGGGCACAACGTGTTCCGCGACGACCTCGAGGGGTTCCTGGAGGCCCTCGACGGCTGGGTGGAGCCGTCGAGGGCGCCGGAGGCCCAGGGCTAGCCGGCGCCCTCGACGAGCAGGGGCCCGACGGGCATCAGCCCGCGGGGACGACCTCCAGTCCGTTGAGGTGCGCCGTCGCCCCGCTCAGCACGACGTCGAGACGCCCGTCCGAGACCACCACGCCGGTGACGGTCTTCTCCACCGTCGTGCCGTGCGCCGCAGCGGCCGCACCGCGGTCGACGCCCTCGATGCGGACGGACGTGCGGGCGCTGCCCAGCGCGTCCCCGTGCACGGTGCGCACGGTGTAGGTGCCGTTGGGCACGTCCGCGCGGAACTCGTAGGTGCAGCCGAAGCAGGCGACGAAGTCCCGGCGCAGGGGATCGGTGGCCTCGCCGCGGTCGCGGTCGATCATGCCCGTGGTGGAGACGAACCCGAAGCCGCGGGCGGTGGAGTACAGGTCCGCGCGGGTCACCGCCGCGTACCCCGTCATCGCCGGGGAGCCGACCGGGCCGAAGTCGAAGCGGCGTGCGGCCGCGGGCGGCGTGGCGGTCCGCAGGTGCTGCGCCAGGGGCAGGCCGGCGCTGCGGGTCAGCGACGCCAGCAACCGGGCGATCTGGACGGCCCCGTACTCCTGGAAGTGGGTGTCGTCCTGGACCCCGTTCACCCATGCCGGGTAGGCGCCGGGCGGGGTGTGGAGGAACACGTTCTTCGTGCCCTCCGGCCCCACGCCCTCGTAGTAGGCGCGGCTGGCGGCGCCGAGGTCCAGGACGGTGGCGCCGAGCTGGGCCCCGATCTCCTTCATGGCACGCGTGTAGCTGCCGAAGCTGTCGTTGAACCGGCCCGTCGCCGGGTCGTAGGACCGGCGCCCCACCGGAGTCACCAGCACCGGCGTCGCACCGCGCTGGCGGGCGCCGTCCACGTAGCGCTGCAGGTACTCCTTGTACTGCTCCGGCGTGACGTAGCGCTCCGGCCGGCTGACGGTCGCGTCGTTGTGGCCGAACTGCACGTAGAAGTAGTCGCCGGGCCGCAGCGCCCGGAGCACCGTGTCCAGGCGCCCCTCGACGAGGAAGGACTTCGAGCTGCGCCCGCCGATCGCGTGGTTGCTGAAGGCCACGCCGGTGGTGAAGGAGTGGGGGAGCATCTGACCCCAGCCCGCCTCCGGCTTCCACCCCGCGTTGTACGTCTGCACGGTGGAGTCGCCGGCGATGTAGACGGTCGGCTTCGCCCCGGCCGTGCGCGGCGCCTGGCGCGTGAGGACGACGGCGTTCACGTTCGGCGTCGCGCCGCTGAACTCCAGGTCCAGCCTGCCGTCGACGACGGCCACGTCGAAGCTCGTCTCCAGGAACTGGCCGGCGGCCCGCGACGCGGCGGGCACCTTCAGGACGCTCTCCGCGCGCACCGCCACGTCGGTGGCGCCCGCCCGGTCCCCGGCGACGAGGGAGACCGTGTAGTCGGCGCTGGGGACCTCCACGGAGAACGTGGTGTCCCGGGGGGTGGCGAAGTCCGCGCGCAGCGGGTCGCTGCCACCGCGGTCGGTGGAGGTCACCTTCGTGGTGTCGGCGAAGCCGAAGCCCGTCGAGCTGGAGAAGGCGGTGCCCCGGTCGACCCTCGTGTGGCCGGACGCCAGCGCCCCCGGGCCGAAGTCGAAGCGCAGGGAGGCGCCCGGGTCGAGCGGGACCGCCGACGCGGTGGCCGCGGGCACGGTCAGCAGTGCTGCGGTGACGGCGGCGGCCGCGGTGACGGCGGCGACGGGGGCGGAGCGGCGGCGGGTGCCGGGGTGCCGCGGGTGCTTCCTCATGGATCTCCTCGACGGTGAGCGGGATCTGCAGGGAGTGCGGCCGAGACGCGCGGCGCGGGACCCGGTCCGGCCGGTGCCGGTGGGACAGCGGGGTGCCGACGAGCGCGACGGAGGGAGCGGCCCCGGTCGGGAACCGCTTTCCGCAAGGCTTTCCGGGAGTATTGGGTCGATCACCGAGAGGTGTCAACACCACCGCGGGCTGCCCGCAGCCGCAGCCGCCGGCGCACGGGCTCAGCCGAGGCCCGCGAACACGTCGTCCAGCAGCCGCCCCGGGACCCGCCCCCGCCCGCTCTGCCGGAACCACTCCCGGCCCAGCAGCGCGGAGAAGACCGGCCGCGGCAGCCGCAGCAGCAGACGGATGCCGCGCAGCCCCGAGTCGGACTCCGTCTGCGAGGCGTGCGCGGCCAGCGCCTCCCGCTTGGCGGCCAGGTGCGCGCGCACGTCCACCCGGTGCGTCAGGTCCTCCCGTGCGGTGAACGCCGTGTCCAGGCGCTGCGCCAGGACGTCGCTGTCCAGCCGCGGCACCAGCCGGGCCAGGCGCAGCCCGCGCCGCACCAGCGTCCGGTCCACCGTCGCCTCCAGCAGCAGCGGCGTCGCGGCGAGCTCCGCGGCCCGCGCGCCCACCCGGTGCACCTGGACGTGGTCGGGATGGCCGTAGCCGCCCGCCGGGTCGTAGGAGGTCAGGACGTGCGCCCCCTCCTCCCGCAGGACGGCCGCGAGCTGCCGGGCGACGTCCTCGACGGGCAGCTCGCTGAAGCCGGGCCCCGCGGCCCGGGCCGGGCTGCTGCCCCAGCCGGAGTCGGCATGGCCCAGGCGCACCACCCGCGCGCAGCCCAGCGCCGCCGCCGCCTGGTCCAGCTCCGCGGCCCGCGCCGCCCCCAGGTCCCCCGTGCGCTCGGCCGCCGCCAGCCCCGCCTCCCCGTCCGTCGCCGTCACCAGCACGACCCGGTGCCCCTCCGCAGCCGCCCGCGCCAGCGTCCCGCCCGTCAGCAGGGCCTCGTCGTCGGGATGGGCGTGGAAGGACACGAGGGTGAAGGGCACCCGCACAGGGTGGCAGCAGCGCATCCGCCGTCGGTCGGACCACCCCATCGAGGCGTCCTCCCTCCGGGTCGGCCACGCACTCCGTCCGGTTCCTTCACGCGCGTCTGGATCGCGCGTGCCGCGCTACCTCGTACCGTGGACGCCGGCGGCACCCCCGCCACCCGCGAGCCCGTCACCCGCGACGGGCTGCGCACCGAGAGCAGGAGCCGCCTTGATCGACGACCCCGCAGGGCCCCTCGCGGTGCAGGACCCGCCGTCCGCGCTCCGTTGGGACCCCGAGCTGGACGGCCCGGCCGCGCGTCCGACGCCCGACGCCGGACGGTCCCGCGGGCTGCGCGGGCTCCTGCTGTCGGCGGCGGCGCTCACCGTCGCGGTGGTCCTCGTCGCGCTGGTGCCGCGCGCCACCGGCACCAGCTGGGCGGCCGTGGCCGGAGTCGTCTCCGGCGTCCACCCCCTCGTGGTGCCGGGCCTCGTCCTCCTCTGGGCCGCGGGCCTCTGGTGCTACTCGCGCGTGCTCACCGCCTCCCTGCCCGGCCTCACCCGCCGGCGTGCGCTGCTGCTCAACCTCAGTGGCAGCGCCGTCGCCAACGTCCTGCCGCTCGGCGGGGCGGCCGGTGTCGCGCTGAATGCCGCGATGACCACCTCGTGGGGCCACAGCCGCCGCGCGACCGCCTCGTTCACCGTCGTGAGCAACGTGGTCGACGTGGTGAGCAAGGTCCTCGTGGCCGGCGCCGTCCTGGCCGTCGCGCTGCTCGGGATGCGTGCCACCGGCGACGCGCCACTGCCCGGGCTCCGGGCGCTCCTCGTCACCTGCGGTGTCGCGACGCTGCTGGTGAGCGTGCTCGTCGCGAGCCACCGGGCGTCCGTCGCCCTCGGCCGTGCGCTGCAGGCCACTGCGGGCGCGTCCCTGCGGCTGTGGTCGCGGCTGCGGCGCATCCCCGCGCCGCGGCCGACGGCCGTGGACCTGCCCGCCTTCCGGCGCGAGACCCTCGGCACCCTGCGCCACGGGTGGCGCGACTTCACGGCCGGCTCCCTCGGCTACCTGCTGCTGCAGGCGCTGCTGCTGGCCGCCTGCCTCGCCGCCGTGGGCGTGGGCGCCGCCTGGGCGGTGGTGCTGACCGCCTTCGCCGTCGACCGCCTCGCCACCATGCTGCCGATCACGCCCAGCGGCACCGGCTTCGCGGAGGCGGGCAGCGCCGCGGTCCTCGTCGCCGGGGGAGTCCCGGCCTCCGCCGCCGTGGCCGGGATCGTCCTCTACCGCGTCCTCGTCGTGCTCCTGGAGATCCCGGTGGGGGGTCTCGCGCTCGCCGGCTGGCTGCTGGCGCGGCGCTCGCGCGTGCGCGCCGCGAAGGGCGCGTGACGTGCGCGTCCTCCACGTCAGCGACTGCTACCTGCCCCGGCTGGGGGGCATCGAGACGCACGTGCACGACCTCACCGCCGTCCAGCGCGCCGCCGGCCTCGACGTGCGCGTCCTCACCGCGACCCCCGCGGCGCAGCCCGGCACCGAGGACGGCACCGAGGTGGGCGTCGTGCGGCTGGCCCCGCGCGACCTGCTGGACCCGCGCCGCCCCGGTGCCCTCCTGCGCTCCGCCCTCGAGGCGGCGGAGGCCGACGTCGTGCACGTGCACTCCTCCGTCGTCTCCCCCCTGGCGTGGGCGGCGGCGCGGCAGGCCCGGGGGCTGGGGTTGCCCGTCGTGGCGACGCTGCACTCGATGGTGCGCGACGGGGCAGCGACCACCGGCATGCGCCGGGCGCTGGGGCCAGCCGTCGTCGAGGGGATCCGCTGGACCGCCGTCAGCAGGGTGGCGGCCCGGCCCCTCCAGGAGGCCCTCGGGCAGCCGGTGAGCGTCCTGCACAACGGCATCCAGCCCGCGCTGTGGCGCCCCGGTCCCCACCCACGCCCACCCGGTGCGGGCCGCGAGGTCGTCACCCTCGTCAGCGCCCTGCGCTTCGCGCGCCGCAAGCGCCCCCACGCCCTGCTGCGGTTGCTGGCGGCGGTGCGCCGCGACGTCGGGCCGCACGTCGAGCTGCGTGCCGTGCTCATGGGCGACGGCCCGATGTGGGCGGCGGCCCGACGCCGCGTGCGCGCCCTCGGCATGGCCGGCTGGGTGGAGATGCCCGGCCGCTGCACCCGCGAGGAGGTGCGGCACGTCCTCGCCCGCGGGGACGTCTACCTGGCTCCAGCCCGCCTGGAGTCCTTCGGCCTGGCCGCGCTGGAGGCCCGCTGCGCGGGGCTGGCGGTCGTGGCCTTCGCCGGCAGCGGCGTCGAGGAGTTCGTCCGCCCGGGGGTGGAGGGCTTCCTGGCGCGCGACGACGACGACATGGCGGCGGTGGTCTCGCGGATCGCCGCCCAGCCGGAGGTGCTGGCGGCCGTGCGCGCCCACAACCTCGGCACCGAGCCGGCCATGACGTGGCCGCAGGTGCTGCGGGCCGGGCTGGCGCAGTACACGGCGGCCGGGGCGCCACCCGTCGTGCCGTGGCCGCGACGCGTGATCGACCTGCCGGCGGGCCCCGTCCACCAGCCCGGCGTGCTCGCCGGGCGATCCGCCGGGGGGCGCTGACCGGGACCCGGCGGGCGTCGGTCGCGAGCCCGCCCGAGGCCGCCCGAGGCCGTGGGCCGTCTGCTCAGCCCAGGCCGTGGGCCTCCTTGTACCGGCGCACCACCTCGCCGGCGACGCGCCCGCTGGCCGAGACCTCGATGCCCTGCTGCCGCGCCCAGGTCCGGACGAGCTGGGCCTCCACGCCGGCCCCGCCGGACTCCCGGCGCGGGGCCGGGGGAGTGGCGCCGTCCCGCGACAGCCGGCCCGGGCCGGGCAGGGAGGTGACGGCCACGCCCTCGCCGAGCGCCAGGGCGGCGTCCGCGACGTGCAGGTGGTGCGTCAGCAGGACCACCTGCAGGTCCTCCCCGAGGCTGCGCAGCACCCGCAGCGCGGCGGCGACGCGGTGCTCGTCGAACGTCATGAGCACGTCGTCGAGCACCACGGGCAGCCCGGCGGCACCGGCGGCGCGCCAGCCGCGGTGCTGCTGCGCGATCGCCGCCAGCCGCAGTGCGAGGAACACCTGGTCCGCCGTCCCCTCCGACAGGCCCTGGCCCGCCACGGCCTCCAGCCCGTCCCCGCGGTGCACCAGCAGCTGCCGCTGCCCGCCGTCGTCGCCGGCGGACAGCCCCGTCCAGCGCCCGTCGGTCAGCGCCGTGAGCAGCTTCCCGGCCTCCTCCAGCAGGGGGTTGGCGCGGCGGGCGGCGAACTCCTCCAGCTGCTCGCGCAGCAGGCGCCGCTGCAGGTCGACCACCACGTAGCGCTCGGTGGCCTCCGCGAGGGCCGCCAGGGCCTCCGCGGCGCGCGCCGCCAGCACGTTGGCGTCGCCGGCGCCCTCCAGCCGGGCGACCTCCGCCCGCGCGGAGCCGAGCTCCTGCTGGGCGGCGGTGTAGGCCTCCTCGGCCTCCTCCCTGGCTGCCCCGAGCTGCTCGGCGTCGGTGCGCACGTCCACGTCGTCGCGCTCCCGCAGCCGGTGCAGCAGGCCCTCCACGTCGGGGTGGTCCTCGGCGAGGCGGGTCAGCAGCGCCGACTCGGCCTCCTGCAGCCGCTGCGCCTGCTCCCCGCGCTCCGCCGCTCCCGCGAGCGCCGCGGTGCCGTCGAGCTCGACGGCCGCCGGCCCGGCGCCCTCCCGCAGTGACCGGGCCGCGCCGAGCAGGCCGGTGAGGTCGGCGTCGGCCGCCGCGAGGGCCGCAGCGGCCGCCGCCTGGTCCTGCGCCCTGGCCGCCAGTCGCTCGTCGAGGTCCGCCGCCACCCGTGCATCGGCGCGGCTGTCGGAGAGCCGGTGGCTCAGCTCCGCCACCACCGCGCGGGCACGGGCCCCGGCGGGAGCGCCGGCTCCGGCGTCCGCCCGGGTGTCCGTGCCGGTGTCGAAGCCGGTGTCCGTGTCGGCCCCGGTGCCGGTGGACAGCCGGGCGGCCAGCTCGCCGACCTGCTCCTCGAAGCGCGCGACGCGCTCGGCGAGGCGGCGGCTGAGGTCCCGCTGCTGCCCGGCGCGCGCCGTCGCGGCGGCCGCCGCCTCCAGGACGCGCAGGCGCTGCGCCCAGCCGGGCGGGCGCACTGCCGGCGGCAGCCCGGCGGCGGCCGCCGCCCGCTCCCACGCGCTCTCCGCGCCGGCCAGTTCCTCCGCCGCAGCGCGCCAGCGTTCCTCGGCCCGCCGCCGCGCGAAGCCGCGTTCGCGCGCCAGCGCCCGCTGCTCCCGCGCCTCGTCGGCGGTGGCGAGCACGCGCTGCGCACGGACGAGCGCGGTGTCGAGGTCGGGTGCGCTGCCCGCGCCCTCCGGGTGTCCGTCGGGGGAGTCCCCGCAGGAGCGGAGCACGGCCAGCAGCTGCAGGCGCTGGGCGTCCACGTCGCCGCGCAGCGCCGAGGCCCGCTGCTCCGCGGCCGTCGCCGCAGCGGCCGCCTCGCGTGCCTCGCCGAGGGCGCGCAGGACGTCGGGGACCTCCTCGTCGGCGGGCAGTGAGAGGCCCGCACCGGCCCAGCGCCGCGCCCAGGCGGCCTCCAGGCCGGAGCACTCCGCCTCGGCCCGCTCCTGCGCCGCGCCCGCCTCCGCCGCCTCCGCCCGCGCCGCGGCCAGCCGGCGCCGGCACAGCTCGTGCCGCGCAGCCGCGTCCGCGTCGGCGAGCAGTGCGTCCGTCACCGAGTCCAGGTGCGCCAGCGCGCGACCCAGCGCCTCGGCCTCCTCCGCCATGACGATGCCGTGCGAGGCCAGCGGCCCCCAGGCCGCGTCACGGGCCTGGCGGGCCGCGCGCAGGTCCTCGTACGTGGGGGCGCTGCCGCGGTCGGAGGCGGCCAGCGCCGTCGTGGCGTCCTCGACCTCGACCGCGCAGCGCCGGGCCTCGGCTGCGGCGTCCTCCGCACGGCGGCGGGCGGCCGCCAGCAGCGCGTGCTCGCGCCGCACCTCCCCGGCGTCGAGGCCGGGCACCGCGGCCGCCGGGTCGAGGGCACCCGCCGTGGCGGCGGCCCGCCGGGCGAGGGCCGCCTGCGCGTCGCGCTCGGTCAGCGCCGCGCGCCACTGCGCGGCGGCGGACCCCTCCCTGGTCAGGGTGGAGACGAGGTCGCCGAGCGCCACGACGGCGGCCTCGTCGGGGCCGGTCCCCGCGGCGGCCTCCTCGTGCTCGGCGGCCCGGGCCTGCGCGAGCGCCTCGGCGAGGTGGTCGGCCCGGCCGGCGAGCTCGGTGCAGCGCTGCCCGAGGGCGGTGAGGTCCGCGGCGACGTCCGCCGGCACCTCCACCCGCGCCAGGAGGGCCGCCAGCGGGGCGTCGCCGTCGACCCCGAGCTCCCGCAGCCGCTGCCGGGCCTGCGCCTCCGCCGCGTCCGCCTCCGCTGCGGCCGCCGCTGCCTGCTCCTCCTCCAGCGCCCGGGCCTCGGCGGCGTCGCGCAGCTCCTCGACCTCCGCCGCGGCGGCGAGCAGGGGCTCGTCGACCGAGCACCGCGCCCGCTGCGCGCGCAGCCGCTCCGCCTCCTCCGCCAGCTCCGCCAGCTCCGCCTGCGCCTGCTGCCGACGGGCGGTGGCGTCGGCGTGGGCGAGCAGGTCGGGCCCGAGGAGCAGCGGCCCTTCGGCGAGCAGCCTGGCGCGGGTGTCCCGCAACCGCAGGACCTCCCGGACGCGGGGGAGGTCCCGGGCCTCCGCGGCCGCCGCCCCGGCGCTCCTGCGGGCCGCGCGCACCGCGGCGTCGGCGTGCGCCGCGGCCGTCGCCGCGGCCGTGGAACGCTCGCGGGCCTGCGCCACGAGGCCGGCGCGCGTCTCCGCCGCCGCCAGGTCCGCCCGCGCCTGCGCCAGCGCCGCCGCACGCTCGCGGACCACCACCCTCGTGCCGCGGGGCTTCCACAGCCGCTCGGCCTCCGCCTCCAGCGCGGCCAGCACCTCGCGCAGACCGCTGCCGTGGTGGGCGGTGAAGACCAGCGCCGCGAGGTCCCCGCCCCCGGTGAGCACCGCCCGCCCGCCCTCGCGCAGCTGCTCGTGGGACAGGCCGAGGCGCTGCTCCCACCCGGCCCGGTCCGTCGCGCCGCCCCACGGCGGGTCCAGCGGCCCGGCGTCCGGCCCGGCGTCGGCCCGGTGCAGGCCGCGCGCGGTCCGCGCCACCTCCAGCTCGCCGCCGGGCCCGCACCAGCGGGCGGACAGGCGCAGCGCCTGCCGGGCGTGCTCGAAGGCGTAGCGCGGGCGCGCCTCGATGCCCCACAGCAGGTCCCCGACGGCCGCCAGCAGGGTCGACTTGCCGGCCTCGTTGGGGCCGGCGACCACCGTGACGCGTGCCGGCAGCTCCACGGCTGCGCCGGTGAAGGCGCCGTAGCGCTCCAGCCGGACCTCGGCCAGGTGCCCGGGGGCGGCCGCGGCGGAGCCGGCGGCGGGCCGGGTGCTCTCGGGGACGCTCACCGCAGGCCCCCCAGCCGCGCCTCGAGCTCCGCGGCGGCCTCCTGCGCGAGGGCGGCCAGCGTGCGGGGGTCCTTCAGGTCCAGCAGCTCGCCCTCGGCGAGGTCCAGGCCGACCTCGGTGCGCAGCTGCCGCAGCGGCTTGGTCAGCTCGCCCGGCTGCGCCACCTGGGCCGCCGCCGCCCGGCGCACGGCCGCCAGCAGGTCGGCGTCCACCGGCTGCAGCGCGGCCGGGGCGGCGGCGCGCGAGCGGGCCCGCTCGCAGGTGACGCCGGTGAGCGCCGCCACCTGCCCGACCTCCTCGCGCAGGCGCTCGGCGTCCGCCAGCCGGGCCGCGGCGGGCGTGGTGCCCACCAGCGTGGCCCGCACGACGAGCGGCCTGTCCCCGGCCTGCGCGCGGGCGGTGGTGAACTCCGCCTGCACCCGCTCCAGCACCTCCGGGTAGTCCTGCGCGCCCGACACGTCCACCTCCAGCGCCTCCCAGCGGGCCACGTCGAGGGCGTGGAAGCTCGCGCGCGCCTCGGCGCCGGGCTCCAGGTCCACCACGTAGGCGCCCTTGGGTCCGGTCTCGCGGGGGTGGCGGCCCTGCAGGTTGCCGGAGTAGGCGACGGTGTGCTCACCGGAGAGCAGCACCTGCCGCACGTGGATGTGCCCCAGGGCCGTGTACTCGTAGCCGAGCGCGCGCAGGTCGGCGACGCTGCAGGGGGCGTAGCGGGCGTGCTCGCCCGCGCTGCCGTCGACGGCGGCGTGCAGGACGCCCACGTTGACGAGGCCGCTGACGCGCTCGGGGTAGTCGGCGGCGAGGTTGTCGCTGACGGCCTTGGTCCGGTAGCCCTGCCCGTGCACGGCGAGGCCGAGGTCGTCGAGGACCAGAGTCTCGGCGGCGCCCACGTCGAACAGGTGCACGTTGGGCGGCAGCGTGAGGGAGTGGGTGATCTGGCTCTCCGCGTCGTGGTTGCCGGAGGCGAGGAAGACGCGGATCCCCGAGTCGGCGAGGCGGCGCATCTGCTCGGTGAAGAAGCGGCCCGTGGCGTAGTCGTGCCACGTCCCGTCGTAGAGGTCGCCCGCGATGACGAGGACGTCGGCGCCCTGCTCCTCGCAGAGCGCGACGAGGTTGGCCAGCGCCCCGCGGCTGGCCTGACGCAGGGTCCGGGCGAGGTCGTCGTCGCCGAGCCGGGCCAGGCCCCGCAGCGGGGAGTCGAGGTGGATGTCCGCCGCGTGCACGATGCGCACGGCCGAGGGCGGGCGCGCGGGCGCCGGGGCGGGCGCGGCGTCGCGGTGGTCGGCGGGCATGGCCCGAACGCTAGGCGATCCCGCGGACACCGGGCCGCAGCCGCGGCGACCGGTGCCTGCGGGGGCTCCCGGAGGCGAGGCCGCTGCGCCTAGCATCGGGCCCGTGCCCAGCCTCGCCGCCGCGCTCGCCGAGTCCACCGGTGATGCCGCGCTCACCGCCTACAGCAGCTCGTACGTGGTCCAGCCCTCCTCGTTCCTGGGGTACTTCGGGCTGGAGGGGATGCCCTGGTACTTCGTGGCGCTGCAGCTGCTGTCGGTCTTCGCCCCGGCGGTGCTCGTGGTGGTCGTCGTGGTGGCCCTGGTGGTGCTGCCGCGGCTGGTGCGCTCCGCCGTGCGCGAGGGCGTCCGGGAGGGCATCGTGGCCGGCATGCGGGTGGCCCGGGAGTCGCAGGCGCGGGAGGCGGAGGCGTGGGACGCGCCCTCCGTCGCACCGGTGGAGCGGGAGGCCCCGGCCCCCGGCGAGCCGGTGTGGGGGGAGCCGCGCTGGGCTCCGGAGCCGGCCGCGCAGTGGCAGGGCGCGCCGAGGCCGGAGGTCCCGCGCCGGCGCGGGGAGCAGGTCGGTGCCGACCGCAGCGAGGGCTGGCGCCCCTGAGCCGTGCCGCCGCACGGCGATGCCCGGTATCTTGATGTCGAAACAGATGTGCCGCTCGCGCCGCCGCGGGCGTCCGACCTAGCGAGGAGACCAGGCGTGGCGAAGATCAAGGTGCAGGGCCCCGTCGTCGAGCTCGACGGCGACGAGATGACCCGGATCATCTGGCAGTTCATCAAGGACCGCCTGATCCACCCCTACCTCGACGTCGACCTGCGGTACTACGACCTCGGGATGCAGAACCGCGACGCGACCGACGACCAGGTCACCATCGACGCCGCCAACGCCATCAAGGAGCACGGTGTCGGCGTCAAGTGCGCCACCATCACCCCCGACGAGGCCCGCGTCGAGGAGTTCGGCCTGAAGAAGATGTGGCGCTCGCCGAACGGCACCATCCGCAACATCCTCGGCGGCGTCATCTTCCGCGAGCCGATCATCATCTCGAACATCCCGCGCCTGGTCCCCGGCTGGACCAAGCCGATCATCGTCGGCCGGCACGCCTTCGGCGACCAGTACCGCGCCACCGACTTCCGCTTCCCCGGCGAGGGCACCCTCACGGTGACCTTCACGCCGAAGGACGGCTCCGAGCCCATCCAGCACGAGGTGTTCCAGGCACCGGGCGCGGGCGTGTCGCTGTCGATGTACAACCTCGACTCCTCGATCATCGACTTCGCCCGCGCGTCGCTGAACTACGGCCTGGCCCGGAACTACCCGGTGTACCTGTCCACGAAGAACACGATCCTCAAGGCCTACGACGGCCGCTTCAAGGACATCTTCGAGGAGGTCTACGAGTCGGAGTTCAAGGAGCAGTTCGAGAAGGCCGGGCTGACCTACGAGCACCGCCTCATCGACGACATGGTCGCCTCTGCCCTGAAGTGGGAGGGCGGCTACGTCTGGGCCTGCAAGAACTACGACGGCGACGTGCAGTCCGACACCGTCGCGCAGGGCTTCGGCTCCCTGGGCCTGATGACCTCCGTGCTGGCGACGCCGGACGGGCGCACCGTGGAGGCCGAGGCGGCGCACGGCACGGTCACCCGCCACTACCGCCAGCACCAGCAGGGCAAGCCCACGTCCACCAACCCGATCGCCTCGATCTACGCGTGGACGCGCGGCCTCGCCCACCGCGGCAAGCTGGACTCCACCCCCGAGGTGACCGGCTTCGCCGAGACCCTCGAGGACGTCGTCATCAAGACCGTCGAGGGCGGGCAGATGACCAAGGACCTCGCGATCCTCGTCGGCCCGGAGCAGGGCTTCCTCACCACCGAGGAGTTCCTGGGCGCGCTGGACGAGAACCTGCAGGCCCGCCTGGCCTGACGCGACCGCTCGTCGCCGGCGGCCCGGAACCCCGCGGGGTTCCGGGCCGCCGGCACGTCCGGGACCGGGCGTCGGGGCGCCCTCGACGCCCCGCGTGCGCAGCCCGAACGGCTCACCCGCCGGTGCGGCCGTTCGGGTGACCGCGCTCGACGCGGGACCTGCGCGAGCCGACACGGAGAGAAGACCGGTGAGACCGTCACCGGCCCTCGTGGAGGTTGGGGAGAGATGGACGACATCAACGTGCTCGCGGACCGCCGCGGCGCCCTCGGGCGACGTGCCGTGCTGGCGGGCCTGGCCGGTGGTGCGGCGTTCACCCTCACCGGCTGCCAGACCGGCTCGGCCCCGGCGACGGCGCCGCCGCCGGAGCCCCTCCAGCTCTTCTCCGGTGCCGACCCCGTGGCGGCGGCCAACATCAGCGCCTTCGCGGGCGCCCCCTGGGTCAAGATCGACGTCTACGACTCCAGCGAGGACATGGTCACCAAGCTCCTCGACCCCAAGCGGACGGTCAAGTACGACGTCATCGTCGCGTCGAGCCACTACGTGGGCGACCTGGCCGCCGCGGGCCTGCTGCTGCCGCTGGACAGGGCGAAGCTGAAGAACTTCGACAACCTCGACGTCGCCCACCTCGGGCTCGAGTTCGACCCGGAGAACCGCTGGTCGGTGCCGAAGAACTCCGGCGCCACCGGCTTCGTCTACGACACCACGGTGATCCCGCGGGAGCTGACGTCGTGGGCGGACTTCCTCGACGCCGCCCAGCACGAGGCCAGCGGGCGCACGTCACTGCTGGAGGACCCCCTGGAGATCGGCTGCGCGGTGCTGGCCGCCCGCGGGCTGGACCCCAACACCGAGGACGTCGCCGCCCTGCGCCAGATCCAGCCGTTCCTCGTCGACGTCCTCGCCCCGCACATCGCCGGCTTCGACTCGAAGATCGGCATCGGGGCGCTCGCCGCGGACCGCTACGCGCTGAGCCAGTGCTACAACGGCGACGCCCGCAAGGGGATCCTCAAGTCCGCCGACCCGGCCAAGTGGCGCTTCGTCTACCCGAAGCCGACGGCGAACATGTGGATGGACAACTGGTGCATCCTCGCCGAGGCGTCCCAGCCCGACGTCGCCCACGCCTTCATCGACCACCTCCTCCACCGCGACGCCTCCGCCGAGGAGGTCCGCGTGCACGGCTACGACACCTGCATCGGTGGCCTGCGGGACGAGGTGGCGCGCCTCGACGTGGAACTGCCGGAGCTGGTCTTCCCCACCGAGGACGTCCGCACGCGCGCCACCCGGCTGAAGAGCAACCAGGGGACCTCGGTCATCGCCGAGGCCGTCAACGCCATGCGCAGCAAGCTCGGTCGCTGACCACCCCCGCCGGGGCGGTCAGCGGAAGACGACGGTGCGGTGGCCGTCGAGCAGCACCCGCTGCTCGGCGTGCCAGCGCACCGCGCGCGCCAGCGCGCGGCACTCCACGTCCTGGCCCAGGCGCACCAGGTCCGCCGGGGTCGAGCGGTGGTCGACGCGCTCCACGTCCTGCTCGATGATCGGCCCCTCGTCGAGGTCCGCCGTGACGTAGTGCGCCGTGGCGCCGATGAGCTTCACGCCGCGGTCGTGGGCCTGGTGGTAGGGCCGCGCCCCCTTGAAGCTCGGCAGGAACGAGTGGTGGATGTTGATGGCGCGCCCCGCCAGGGACTGGCAGAGCGCGTCCGAGAGCACCTGCATGTAGCGGGCCAGCACCACCAGCTCCACCGCCTCGGCCTCGACGAGCTCCAGCAGGCGCCGCTCCGCCGCGGGCTTGGACTCCGGGTCCCCGGCGACCACCGGCACGTGGTGGAACGGCACGCCGTAGAACTCCGCCATCGGCGCCAGGTCGGGGTGGTTCGACACGACGGCCACCACCTCCACCGGCAGGGCCCCGGAGCGCTGCCGGAACAGCAGGTCGTTGAGGCAGTGCCCCTCCTTGGACACCATCACCACCGTCCGCACCGGGCGCTCGGCGTGCACCAGCCGCCACGCCAGGTCGAAGCGGCGGGCCACCACCTGCAGGTTCGCGCGCAGCGCCTCGTCGGAGGCGTCGGCCTCGAAGGCGACGCGCATGAAGAACTGCCCGGTGGCGGGGTTGCCGTACTGCTGGCTGTCCGTGATGTTCGCGTCCAGCGCCACCAGGGCGCCGGAGACGGCGTGGACGATGCCGGGGCGGTCCGGGCAGGAGAGGGTGAGAACCCGGGATCGGTCGGTCACCTGCGTGAGCCTAGGGTGCTGGGGTGTCGAGGGTGTGCGCGGTGCAGGCAGCGGGAGGACGGCGGTGAGCAGCCCCGGAGGACCCGCCGGTCGTGGCGGGGGAGTCCTGCCGCCGCAGGTCACCGCCGCCCTCGAGCGCGACGCGGCCGTGCTGGTCTCGCCGGAGGAGCTGCTGGTCGGTGCCCGCCGCACGCCGGTCGCGGGGCGCAGCGGGCGGGAGCAGCTCGCAGGGCTGGCGCAGGAGCTCGCGGCGGCCCCCGCCGGCTCCCTGGCGATCGGTGCCGTGCCCTTCGACCCCGCCGCACCCGGTGCCCTCGCCATCGCCACCGACGTCCTGCGGCTGCCCCGCAGCCACCGCCGCGGCGCCGCGGTCCCGCCCTCGGTGCCCGGCGGCGGGGGCCTGCAGGTGCTGCGCTCGACCCCCCGGCCCTCGCCGGAGGAGCACCGGCAGGCCGTGGCCGACGCGGTGCGGCGCATCGCCGCCGGGGACCTGGCGAAGGTGGTGCTGGCCCGCTCCGTCGACGTGCGCCTGCGGAACGCACCCGCGGTCGCCGACGTCGTGGAGCGCCTCGCCGCGGCCAACCCGACCGCCCGGGTGCTGGCCGTGCCGCTGCCGGCGCCGGCCGGGACGTGGCTGGTGGGCGCGACCCCGGAGCTGCTGGTGCGCCGCCGCGGCCGTGAGGTGGTGTCGGTGCCCCTGGCCGGTTCCCAGCCGCGCTCGTCCGACCCGGCGGTGGACGCGACCCGCGCCGCCCGGCTGGTCGGCTCGGACAAGGACCGCCGCGAGCACGACTTCGTCGTGGAGGCCATCGTGGAGGCCCTGCGCCCGCTGTGCACGGAGGTGCGGGCGCCGGCTCCCGAGCTGCTCGCCACCCCGGCCGTCTGGCACCTGGCCACCACCATCACCGGGCGGCTGCGCGACCCCGCCACCACGTCCGCCGACCTCGTGGCGGCGCTGCACCCCACCCCGGCCGTCGCGGGCACCCCCCGCGACGCCGCGGTCGCCCTCATCGCGGAGCTGGAGGGCTTCGACAGGGGCTGCTACGCGGGGGCGATCGGGTGGCAGGACGGCGCCGGGGACGGTGAGTGGTCGGTCGGGGTGCGCTGCGCGGAGCTGGCCGGCAACCGCCTGCGCCTGTTCGCCGGCGGGGGCATCGTCGCCGGGTCGGACCCCGAGGCGGAGCTGGCCGAGACCAGCGCGAAGCTGCGCACCGTGCTCGACGCCCTGGGCATCGAGGCCGGGGTGGCCTCCGGACGGGGGAGCGTCGCCGGATCCGGCGGAACGGGCCGCGCCGTCGGCTAACCTGGGCGCAGTCGCGACTGGCGAAGGTGGGTCACCACCGGGGAGCGGCGCACGAGGCACACCGACTGACGGGTCGTCCGCCTGGGCCCTGGTCGCCACCGACAGCGCACCCGACCGCCGAGATGCCCCGGAGGACCCCGTGACCGACGTCCTGCCCGACGCCACGACCGCCCAGCTCACCGACGCCCCGCTCGCCCAGGTGGACCCCGAGATCGCCGCGGTCCTCGACGCCGAGCTCGGCCGGCAGCGCGACACCCTCGAGATGATCGCGAGCGAGAACTTCGCCCCCCGCGCGGTCCTCGAGGCGCAGGGCTCCGCCCTGACCAACAAGTACGCCGAGGGCTACCCCGGCAAGCGGTACTACGGCGGCTGCGAGCACGTCGACGTGGCCGAGCAGCTCGCCATCGCCCGCGTGAAGGACCTCTTCGGCGCGCAGCACGCCAACGTCCAGCCGCACTCCGGCGCCACCGCCAACGCCGCGGCGATGCACGCGCTGATCCGCCACGGCGACGGCATCCTCGGCCTGGAGCTCGCCCACGGCGGCCACCTCACCCACGGCATGAAGATCAACTTCTCGGGGCGCCTGTACGACGTCGCCGCCTACGGCGTGGACCCGCAGACCTTCCGCGTCGACATGGACGTCGTGCGCGAGAAGGCCCTCGAGGCCCGCCCGAAGCTGATCATCGCCGGCTGGTCGGCCTACCCCCGCCACCTCGACTTCGCCGCCTTCCGCGCCATCGCGGACGAGGTCGGCGCCCACTTCATGGTGGACATGGCCCACTTCGCGGGCCTCGTCGCCGCCGGCCTGCACCCCAGCCCCGTGCCGCACGCCGACGTCGTGACCTCCACGGTCCACAAGACCCTCGCCGGTCCCCGCTCCGGCGTCATCCTCTGCCGCGAGGAGTTCGCCAAGAAGATCGACTCCGCGGTCTTCCCCGGCCAGCAGGGTGGCCCGCTCATGCACGTCATCGCGGGCAAGGCCGTCGCGTTCAAGCTCGCCGCGGGGGAGGAGTTCCGCGACCGCCAGCGCCGCACCCTCGAGGGCGCGCAGATCATCGCCGAGCGCCTCATGCAGAAGGACGCCGTCGACGCGGGCGTCTCCGTCCTCACCGGCGGCACCGACGTGCACCTCGTGCTCGTCGACCTGCGCAACTCCGCCCTCGACGGGCAGCAGGCGGAGGACCGCCTCCACGAGGTCGGCGTCACCGTCAACCGCAACGCCGTCCCCTTCGACCCGCGCCCGCCGCGCGTCACCTCCGGCCTGCGCATCGGCACCCCGGCGCTCGCCACCCGCGGCTTCGGCGCGGAGGAGTTCACCGAGGTCGCCGACGTCATCGCCGCCGCCCTTCAGCCCGGCTTCGACGCCGACGCCCTGCGCGCCCGCGTCCGCAAGCTCACCGAGCAGTTCCCGCTCTACCCCTCCACCCCCGCCCAGGTGAGCGCGTGACGGAGCCGGCCGTGCAGTCCACCACGGCGGTCGTCCTCGACGGCCGGGCCGCGGCCGCGGCCGTCAAGGACGACCTCACCGGGCGGGTCGCCGCCCTGCGCGAGCGGGGCGTCGTGCCCGGCCTCGGCACGGTCCTCGTCGGCGACGACCCCGGCAGCGCCAGCTACGTGCGCGGCAAGCACCGGGACTGCGCCGAGGTGGGGATCGCCTCGATCCAGGTCGAGCTGCCCGCCACCGCCACCCAGGCGGAGGTGGAGAGCGAGATCGCCCGGCTCAACGCCGACCCCGCCTGCACCGGGTTCATCGTCCAGCTGCCCCTGCCGAAGGGCATGGACGCCAACCGCGTCCTGGAGCTGGTCGACCCCGACAAGGACGCCGACGGCCTGCACCCGACCAACCTCGGGCGCCTGGTCCTGCGCGTCCGGGAGGACGTCACCTCGCCGCTGCCGTGCACCCCGCGCGGGGTGATCGACCTGCTGGGCCGCCACGACGTGCCGCTGGACGGTGCGGAGGTGGTCGTCGTGGGGCGGGGCGTGACCGTCGGCCGGCCCATCGGGCTGCTGCTGACCCGCGCCGGCGTCAACGCCACCGTGACCCTCTGCCACACCGGCACCCGCGACCTCGCCGCGCACCTGCGCCGCGCCGACGTGATCGTCGCCGCGGCGGGGGTGGCGGGCCTCGTGCGCCCCGAGCACGTCAAGCCCGGCGCCGCCGTGCTCGACGTCGGCGTCTCCCGGGTCCTCGACCCCGAGACGGGGAGGAGCAGGCTCGCCGGCGACGTCGACCCGGCCGTGGCGGAGGTCGCGGGCTGGCTCGCGCCCAACCCCGGCGGGGTCGGGCCGATGACGCGGGCGCTGCTGCTGACCAACGTGGTCGAGACCGCCGAACGCGCTGCCGGGCTGCGCTGACGGCCCTCGTGCGCACTGAAAGGGACCGGATCGCCCCGGCGTCTGCTTGGATCCGCGTGTGATCGAACCGGGCGCTCTCCTCGACGGCCCGGCCACGGCGGCCCCCCTGAAGCGGGGGGCCGCCGTGGCCGTCGCCCCGCCCCTGCCCGTGCGGCTGCTGCGCCTCCTCGCGCCCACGCTGCTGGTGGCCCTGCTCGCCGCGTGCGCCGCGTGGGTCACCCGCGGCGCCCTCATCGACGACGCCTACATCACCCTCACCTACGCCCGGAACCTGGCCGAGCACGGAACGTGGGGGCTGCTGTCCGACGTCCCCTCCGCCACCGCCACCTCCCCGCTGTGGGTGCTGGTGCTGGCGGGCCTGACGTCGCTGACCGCCGACCCGTTCACCGCCCTGGCCCTCGCGCACGTCGGGGTGAGCGCCGGCCTCGTCCCCGTCCTGAGCGCCCTCGCCCGGCGCACGCACCTGCCGGTGTGGACGGGCCCCGCCGCCGCGGCCGCGGTCGTCGTGCAGCCGCTGCTGCTCAGCGTCACCGGCATGGAGAGCGGCCTGCTCGTCCTGCTCCTGGCGGCGGCGACGCTGGCGGGCGCAGCGGGACGCCCGGTGCTGTTCGGGCTGCTCGCCGGGGCGGTCTTCCTGACCCGCATGGACGCCGGCCCGACGCTGGTGCTCCTGGCCCTGCTGAGCCCGCCGGTGCTGCGCCGCCTGCACCTGGCCGTGCTGCCCGCGCTGGCCGTGGCCCTGTCGTGGATGTCGTGGAGCTGGTACGCGCTCGGCACCGCGATCCCCGACACGTTCCTCATCAAGACCCAGCAGGGCAGCTTCGGGCCCTGGACGGTGGGGAACGGGTGGGGCTGGTACCGCGAGCTCTACGGCACGGTGGCGGTCGTCGCGTTCGCCCCGATGCTGCTCGCCGCCCTCGCCCTCGTCGTGCTGGTCGCGCTGCTGCGGCGCAGGTCCGGGCCGGGCGTGCCGCGCACCCTGCCGTGGCTGGCGCTGACCGCCGCGGGGGCGGGGCACTGGCTGACGCTGGTGGTCCTGGGCGTGCCGCCGTACCACTGGTACTTCGCCCCCGTCCTCGGGCTCGGCACCGTCGGCGCGGTCGCGGCCACCGCCGCCCTGGTGGCCCGCCGCGCCCGGCTGCGCGTGGTGGTGGCCGCCCTGCTGCTCGTGCAGATCGGCGCCTCCCTCGTGGTGGACGCGGCCCGGCACCAGCCCTGGCGGGTCATGCCGATCCAGACGAACTACGCCACCTCCGCCCGCTACGAGGTCATGGGGGCAGACCTGGCCGCCGAGCTGCGGGGCCGGCGCGTGATGACGTTCGGGGAGATCGGCCACCTCGCCTACGTCTGCGACTGCGTCGTCGACGGCTTCGCCGACCCGGCCCGGGTGGTGCCCGGCATCCGGAAGGCCCTGGCCGACGCCGACGGGGCGGGGCGGTGGCTGCTGGAGCTGAACTACCGCCACCGCGACCTGGGTGCCGCGGAGGTCCCGGTGGCCGGCTCCCTGCGCCTGCTCAAGCCGCACGAGGTCCCCGCGGGGTCCTCGTTCTGGCACATGGACCTCTACCCGTGGCGCCGATACGTCGCCCTGGTCCTGGACCCGCCGGAACCGGCCTGATCCCGGCCGTCCGCGCCGGGCGGCGCCGGTAGCCTGGCGACCCGTGCCCACCCCCCTCACCGTCGCCACCGTGAACGTCAACGGCATCCGCGCCGCCGTGCGCCGGGGCATGTGCTCCTGGCTCGCCGAGCGCGACCCGGACGTGCTGTGCCTGCAGGAGGTCCGCGCGCCCGACGAGGTGCTCTGCGAGATCCTCACCGACGCCCTCGGCGACGGCTGGCACATCGCCCACTGCGAGCCCACCGACACCGGCACCAAGGGCAGGGCGGGGGTCGCGGTGGCCACCCGGCTGCCGGTGGGGGAGCAGCGGGCCTGCCTCGACCCCCGCTTCGACGGCGCCGGCCGCTGGGTGGAGCTGGACGTCGACACCCCCGCGGGAACCGTGACCGTCGTGTCCGTCTACGTGCACACCGGCGAGGCGGACACCCCGAAGCAGGACGACAAGTACGCCTTCCTCAAGGCGATGACCGCGCGGATGGCGGAGCTGCGGGACGCGGGTCGGCCGGCGCTGGTGTGCGGGGACTTCAACATCGCGCACCGCAACGAGGACATCAGGAACTGGAAGGGCAACCTGAAGAAGGCCGGCTTCCTCCCCGAGGAGCGGGCCCACTACGACCACTGGTTCGACGAGCTCGGCTGGGTGGACGTGGTGCGTTCGCTGCACCCCGGCGTGGACGGGCCCTACTCGTGGTGGTCCTGGCGCGGGCAGGCGTTCGACAAGGACACCGGCTGGCGCATCGACCTGCAGCTGGCGACGCCGGAGCTGGCGGCCCTGGCCGGCGAGGCCGTCGTCGACCGCGCCGCGTCCTACGCCGAGCGCTTCAGCGACCACGCGCCGGTGGTCGTCGCCTACGGCTGACCCGCGCCCCTCACCCGCTGACGGTCGGGCCGACCCGCTCCGGCGTGATGCGCAGGATGCAGCGGTGCTCGCGGAGCATCGCCGCGCGGTAGTCGTCCCAGTCGGGGTGCTCCCCGGAGATGCGGCGGTAGTAGTCCACGAGGAGGTCCATCGCTTCCGGCAGCGAGACGACCTCCACGGGCCCCGAGACCTGCACCCACGGCCCGAAGAAGGCATCGGTGAACGCGCACACCGCCGCGGTCCCGGTGCGGCGGGCGTGCGCGACCTTCACCGCCGTCTCGCGGGTGCTGATGCAGACCCGCCCCTCGTCGTCCACGCCGACGGTCACGGGCGACAGGGCCGGGCCGCCGTCGCGGCGGGCGACGTGCAGGACGGCGCGGTGGTTCTCCGACAGGAAGCGGACTGCCTCGGCGATCTCCATCGCCCCATCCTGTCCGCCTCGCTCAGCCGCCGGTAGTGCGCTCCAGCCGCCGCTCCCGCAGCTGCTCGATCGCCGGGTAGACGGCCTCCGACCAGGTGAGGAAGCCCCGGACGTGCTGCTCCAGCAGCTCCACGTCGAGGCGGGCGCGCACGGCCAGGGCCAGCTCCGCTCCCCACGAGTCCGCCTCCCGGCCCGCGCACGCCGCCCCCAGGACGACACCGGTGCGGGCGTCGACGACCACCTCCACCAGGCCCGGCACGTCATCGCCGCAGCCGATCTCGATGAGGTTGGCGCGCTTGAGGTCGGTGAGGGGGAACCGCGCGACGTCGACCTCGTGACCGGCCTCCTCCGCGTCCCGCTGCGTCATCCCCACGGCGAACACAGGCGGCGCGGTGTAGACGGCCCGGGGGACGGCGGAGTAGTCGGCCTCCCGGTCCCGGCCGGCGAGGCACTCCGAGACCACCCGCGCCTGCATGTTGGCGGAGTGCGTGTAGGTGGACACCCCGGTGACGTCACCGACCGCGTAGAGGCCCTCCACCGGCTCCCCTGCCGGGGACAGCACCCGGCAGCGGCTGTCGATGCGGACGGAGCCGTCCTCCCCGAGGGACCCGCCGGCCTCCTCGACCCCGAGGCCCCCGGTGCGGGGGCTGCGCCCGCCCGCGACGAGCACCCGGTCGGCGCGCACCTCGCTGCCGTCGTCGAGGTGCAGGACCACCCCGTCGCCGTTGCGCGTCGCGCGCTTGGCGGTGACGCCGGTGCGGACCTCGACGCCGCCGCCGCTCAGGGTGCGCTCCATGAAATCGCCGATCTCGCGGGACTCGCCGGGCAGGAGCTGCTCGCCCATCTCCACCAGGACGACCTGGGTGCCGAGGCCCTGGTAGGCCTGCGACAGCTCGCAGCCGACCGAGCCCCCGCCGAGCACGACCAGCCGCTCGGGCTGCTGCATCGCCGACAGCGCGTCCTCGCTGGTCCAGGCGGGGACGTCGTCGAGGCCGTCGACGGGAGGCCGGGCGGAGACGCTGCCCGCGGCGAGGACGACGATCGCGGCGCGCAGTTCCTCCGTGCCGCCGTCGGCGCGCTCCACGAGGACCGTGCGCGGGGTCCCCGGGGCGAGCCGGCCGCGACCGCGGACCAGCTCGACGTCGTCCTCCGACAGCCCCTCGGCCGCGCCGGAGTCGTCGCGGTGGGCCACGGACTCGTCGCGCATCCGCACGGCCTCGTCGAAGGGGATGCCGGCCTGCGCGGACAGCAGCATCGACTTGGCGGGCACGCAGGACAGGTACGGGCAGAAGCCGCCGACGCGGGTGTCCTCGACGACCGCCACCCGGCGGCCCTGCCGGGCGAGTTCCTGGGCGGCCATCTTGCCCCCGGACCCCGTTCCGATGACCACCACGTCGAACGTCCGGCTGGAAGGCTGCGTCATGGGGACGATGCTTCCCGAAGGTCGTAGGGACGGCACGTCGATCGACGGACGCCCGCGTCTGGACGACGGTGGTTGGCTGGCAGGCGTGACGCATCAGACCGCGAGCGCGGCGCCCCCGACGGCGCCGGTGCTCGAGTGCGAGCAGGTCGTCAGGAGCTTCGGTGCCGTGCGGGCGCTGGACGGGCTCAGCGTCCGGCTCACGTCCCCCGCGACCGGCCTCCTCGGCGCGAACGGCGCGGGCAAGTCCACCCTCATGCGCGCGGCGCTCGGCCTCATCCCCGTCGACTCCGGCAGCCTGCGCGTCCTCGGCCTGGACGCGCGCCGGCAGCGGCGGGAGCTGCGCCGGCGCATCGGCTTCATGCCGGAGCACGCGTGCCTGCCGGTGGACATGTCGGCGCAGGACCTGTGCGTGCACCTGGCGCGGCTGCGCGGGCTCGGGCGGCGGGACGCGGTGCGCCGCGCGAGCGAGGTGCTGTTCGCGGTGGGGCTGGAGGAGGAGCGGCGCCGGCCGGTGGGCACGTACTCCCTGGGGATGCGGCAGCGCACGAAGCTGGCCCAGGCGCTGGTGCACGGCCCGGACCTGGTGCTGCTGGACGAGCCGACGTCGGGGCTGGACCCGGCGGGGCGGGCGGAGATGCTGAGCATCGTCCGGCACCTGTCCCGGGACCTGGGCGTGCACGTCGTGACCTCCTCGCACGTGCTCGACGACATCGAGCGCACCTGCGACGAGGTGGTGGTGGTGCACGCGGGCCGGCTGGCGGCGCAGCGCCCGGTGGTGCTGGCGCCGCGCCGGGGCGGCCCGGTGGCGCTGCGGGTGACGGGGGACCTCGCCGCGTTCGCCGCGGTCCTGGCGCAGCGGCTGGAGGCGGTGGGAGAGCGGGTGGTGCTCGCCCCGCGGGAGGACGGCGACATCGGCCTCGACCGTTCCAGCGACCGGGTGCTGGACCTGGTGCGGGACCTGGCCGCCGAGCGGCGCGTGGGGTTGCTGCGCCTGAGCAGCGAGGACGCGGGACTGGAGGAGACGGTGGTGGCGGCGATGGCGACCACCGCGGGGGCGGGGGTTCCGGCGCTGCCGGAGCCCGGGCGGCCCGGCGGGCAGGAGGCGGTGGTGCGGCGGTGAGCGTGCCCGGAACGGGGAGCCCGGCGACGGGCGGGACGCGGGACGAGGTGGGCGGGCGGCAGTCGTCCCGCGCCGTCCTGCACGACATCCGCTACTCGCGGTTCTCGGGGCAGTTGCGCTCCCGGGCGTCGTCGGTGGCGGACCTGGTGCGCACCGACGTGATGCGCCCGCTGGGGCTGCGCCGCAGCGCCGGTGCGAAGGTGTGGCCGTTCCTGCTGCTGGCGGCGGCGTACCTGCCGGCGCTGGCGGTGGTGGCCGTGCCGCTGCTGGTGCCCGGCGTGCCGCTGGAACCGCTGGAGATGCTCAGCTACAGCGCGCTGCTGGCCACCGACACGATGGTGCTGCTGGCGTTCGTCGCCACGACGGTGCCGTCGCTGCTGACGCGCGACCGCCGGGACCGGGTGCTGTCGCTGTACTTCGCGACGGCCCTGTCGCCGGGGGAGTACGTGCTCGGCAAGGCCCTGGCGGCGCTGTCGCTGGTGCTGATCATCGTGCTGGGGCCGCTGCTGGTGCTGTTCGGGGGCTCGGTCATCAGCGCGGACGCGCCGGGGGAGTGGCTCGCCGAGCACGCCGGGGACCTGCCCCGGCTGGTGGGTGCGGCGCTGGTGGTCGGCGGGTTCCACGCGGTGCTGGGGCTGCTGGTGGGTTCGCTGACGTCGCGCCGGGTGTTCGCGGTCGGCGGCTACCTGGCGGTGGTGCTGGTGGGGCCGGCGCTGGCGGTGCTGCTGGCGAACGTGCTGGGCGACGACGGCTGGCTGGGGCTGGACCCGGCGAGCGGGCCGATGCGCCTGGCGACCCGCGTGCTCGGGGATCCGATGGAGGGCTCCGGGGCGCTGGCCTGGGGGATGTGGGGGGTCGTGGTGGGCGGTGGCTCGCTGGGCCTGTGGCTGCGGTACCGGGGAGGGCGGGACTCGTGAGCGGTGCGACGGCGGTGCCCGGGCGGACGGCGCTGGACGCCGCGGTGGAGGTGCGCGCGGCGAGCAAGTGGTTCGGGGACACGGTCGCGCTCTCCGACGTGAGCTTCGCCCTGCGCCCCGGGGTGACGGGGCTGCTGGGGCACAACGGCGCCGGCAAGTCCACGGTGCTGTCGCTGCTGTCCGGGGCGGCGCGGCCGAGCCAGGGGGAGGTGCGGGTGCTGGGGGTGGACCCGCACTCGGACCTGGCGGTGCACCGGCGCCTGGGGGTGGTGCCGGACGGGGAGGGCACCTGGGCGTACCTGACGGCGCGGCAGAACGTGGCGCTGCTGGCGAAGCAGCGCGGGGTGGCGGATCCGCGGGCGGCCGCCGGCGCGGCGCTGGAGCGGGTGGGGCTCTCGCACGCGGCGGACCGCAGGGTGGGTGGCTTCTCCAAGGGCATGCGGCAGCGGGTGAAGCTCGCGCAGGCCCTGGCCCACGACCCGGAGGTGCTGCTGCTGGACGAGCCGCTGAACGGGCTGGACCCGGTGCAGCGGCGCGCCGACGTGGAGCTGGTGCGGGCGCTGGGCGCGGAGGGCCGCACGGTGCTGGTGTCCTCCCACGTGCTCGGCGAGGTCGAGCGGATGGCGGACGAGGTGCTGGTCGTGGTGAACGGCCGCCTCGTCGCGGAGGGGGAGCCGGCGGCGATCCGCGACCTCATGACGGACCGGCCGCGGACGCTGCGGCTGGCGGGGCGGGGGGTGGCGGCCCTGGCGGGAGTGCTGCTGGGGGAGGGGCTGGTGACGGCGGTGCGCCACGACGTGGCGGCGGGGGTGCGCTCCGACGACGAGGAGGCGCTGGTGGTGGAGACCCCGGCGGCGATGGCGCTGGCGACGCGGCTGCCTGCGCTGGCGCGGGACTGCGCGGCGACGCTGCGGCGGGTCGAGGCCGTCGGCGACGACCTGGAGAGCGTGTTCGCGCACCTGACGGCGGCGGCGCGGGGGGTGGGACGGTGAGCCTGTTCGAGGCGGCCCTGCGGGGCGTGCTGCTGCGGGGGCGGACGGCGGCGTTCGCGCTGCTGCCGCTGGCGGTGGCGGCGGTGGTGCTGGCGGTGGTGTTCCTCACGAGCGTGCCGGGCCGCTACGGGGCGGTGGGGACGGTGACGGCGCAGCTGCTGGTGGGCCTGGTGGTCCCGGTGGTCGCGCTGGTGCTGGGCACCGGCGCGTTCGGCGACGAGCGCGACGGCGGGACGCTGCCGCTGCTGCGGGGGGTGGCCCGGCCGCGCTGGCACCTGGTGGCGGCGAAGCTGTTCGCGGCGTGGCTGTCGACGTGGCTGGTGTGCCTGCCGGCGAGCGTGGCGTGCATCGTGTTCGCGGCCTCGGTGAACCAGCCCCTGGTGCCGGTGGTGGGCGGGGTGCTGCTGGCGACGGCGCTGGCGGCGGGTGCCTACTGCGGGCTGTTCGTGCTGCTGTCGCTGCTGACGCGGCGGGCACTGCTGGCGGGCCTGGCGTACGTGGTGCTGTGGGAGGGGTTCCTGGCGGGGCTGTCGCCGGGTCTGCGGGGGCTGTCGGTGGGCTCCTACGCGCGGCGGGTGGCGGAGCTGGCGCTGCCGGACGACGTGCAGACGGGTGTGGTCTCCACCCTCTCGGCGCCGTGGGCGGTGGTGGTGCTGCTGGCGGTGGTGGCGGGGACGTGGGCGCTCAGCGGGGTGCGCCTGCACCGGATGGACGTCACGACGGGCTGAGGCACCGGCCCGCCCCGCAGCCGCCCACGACGAGCGGCTGCGGGCACGGGCCGCTGCTCACAGGTCGCGCGCCGCTCCCGCCGAGGGCAGGGCGGGCAGGAACTGCGGGGCCCGCAGGCCCTGGGCCGCGAAGGCGATCCCGATCTCGGCCGCGACGGAGCGCACCGCGTCGATCTCCACGAGGGCGATCGCGGAGCCGCCGAAGCCGCCGCCGGTCATCCGGGCCCCCAGCGCACCGGCGCTGCGGGCGGTGTCCACCACGAGGTCCAGCTCGACGGAGGAGACCTCGTAGTCGTGGCGCAGCGACTCGTGGGAGGCGTCGAGCAGGCCCGCGATCTCCCGTTCCCGGCCCTCGGCGAGGAGCGCGGCGGCGCGGCGGACCCGGTCGATCTCCGTGACGGCGTGGCGCACGCGGGCGCGGGTGACGTCGTCGGGCAGCTCCGCCAGGGCGGCGTCGAGGCCGGCGGGGTCGACGGCGCGCATGTCGGGGACGCCGAGGGCGGCGCAGGCGGCCTCCAGGGAGGCGCGGCGCTGGCCGTACTCGCCGCCGGAGTGCGAGTGGGAGGCGCGGGTGTCCACGACGAGCAGGGCGAGCCCGGCGGCGGCGAGGTCGAGGGGGACGTGCCGGACGGTGCCGTCGCGGCAGTCCAGGAGGATGCCCGCCCCCTCGTGGCAGCGCAGCGACGCCGCCTGGTCCATGCCCCCGGTGGGGGCGCCGGCGACGTCGTTCTCGGCGCGCACGCACGCCTCGGCGAGCCGGGCGCGGACGGCGTCGGAGGCCCGCGGGTCGCGCAGGTCCACCCCGGCGAGGTCGGCCAGCGCCACCGCGACGGCGCACTCCAGCGCCGCGGAGGAGGACAGCCCGGAGCCCAGCGGCACGTGGCCGTCGACGAGGACGTCGAACCCGCCGCTCAGGACGTCGGCGCCGCTGAAGGGGGCGCCGTCGACCTGCGCCATGGCCCACGGGACCCCGGCGACGTAGGCGGCCCAGCCGTCGGGGCGGCCGGGGCCGACGTCGGCGAGGGAGCCGTCCCAGCCGCTCGCCTCCTGCGCGGAGCGCACCCGCACGGTGCCGTCGGTGCGCGGGGCGAGGGCGACGAAGGTGCGGTGCGGCAGGGCCAGCGGCAGGGCCAGCCCGCCGGTGTAGTCGACGTGCTCGCCGATGAGGTTCACGCGCCCGGGCGCGGACCAGACCCCGGCCGGCTCGGCGCCGAAGGCCTCGCGGAACCGCTGCGCCGCGTCCGCCGCGGCGGACGGGCGCGCGGGCGCCTCGAGGAACTCCAGCCCGTGCCCGGTCGTCCCGGTGCTCGTCACGTCAGCCCACCTCTCGCAGCCGGGCGGCGACCCGCTCCGGCGTCGTGTCGTTGATCCACGCGGCCATGGCCGATTCGACCCCCGCGAGGTACTTCAGCTTCCCCGGCGCGCGCAGCACCGAGAACACCTGCAGGTGCAGGCGCATCAGGTCCCGGTCCTGGTGGACCGGCGCCTGGTGCCACCCGGAGATGTAGGGCAGCGGGTCGTCGCCGGGGAAGTAGCGGTCCAGGCGGCCGAGGACGTCCAGGTAGATCTGCGCGAGGTCGGCCTTCTCCGCGTCGTCGAGGGCGGGCAGGTCGGGCACGTCGCGGTGGGGGGCGAGGTGGACCTCGACGGGCCAGCGGGAGGCGGCCGGGACGTAGGCCGTCCAGTGCTCGGAGGTGGCGACGATGCGGCTGCCCGCGCGCCGCTCCGCGTCGAGGACGTCGCGGAGCAGGTTGCGGCCCGTGGCGTCGCGGTGCTTGCGCGCCATCTCCAGCATGCGGGCGGCGCGCGGGGGGATGAACGGGAACGCGTAGATCTGCCCGTGGGGGTGGGGCAGCGTGACGCCGATCTCCTTGCCGCGGTTCTCGAAGATGAAGACGTGCTCGACGCCCTCGACGCGGGACAGCTCGCGGGTGCGGTCGACCCACGCCTCGATGACCGTGCGGGCGCGGTGCGGCGGCAGCGACCCGAAGGAGCCGGCGTGCTCGGGGGAGAAGCAGATGACCTCGGTGCGGCCGGCGGCGGGGCGCACGGGCCACAGCTCCTCGCCGTCGACGAGTCCCGGCTCACCGCCGATGCGGGTGGAGAACGACGGGAAGCGGTTCTCGAAGACGACGACGTCGTAGTCGGGCTCGGCGATCTCCGTGGGGAACTTGCCCGGCACGGTGGGGGCGAGGGGGTCCTCGTCGGCGGGCGGCATGAACGTGCGGTCGTTGCGGTGGGAGGCCATCGCGATCCACTCGCCCGTCAGGGGGTCGTAGCGGACCTGCGCGCCGCCGCGGACGACGTCCTCCGCCGGGGGCAGCGGCCGGGTGTCCACGGCCTCGCGCGGGGTCGCGCCGGACAGGTACGGCTCGCTGTCGTCGTAGTAGACGATCTCCCGGCCGTCGGCCATCCGCCGCGACGTCTTGCGCACGGGGTGCGCGCCACCCAGCAGGGCGCCGTCGGCGGTCCGCGGCGGGTCGGTGGGCTGAGCGCTCACGGAAGGCTCTCCTCGTCCTCGGTGTGGGTGTCGGTGTCGGGTCCCGCGTCGGGGGCGTCGCCGGGGTGCCCGGTGTCGCCGGGGCGGGCGCCGGCCAGCAGGAGCCGGCCGGTGCGCTCCCGGGCGATCTCCCGGGCCTCGGGGGGCAGGGCGGTGTCGCTGACGAGGACGTCCACCTCGTCCAGCGCCGCGATGGTGCTCAGGCCGACGACGCCCCACTTGGTGTGGTCGGCGACCACGACGACGGAGCTGGCCGCGGCCATGAGGGCCCGGTCGGTCTCTCCCTCGACGAGGTTGGGGGTCGTCAGCCCCGCGTCGGGGTGCAGGCCGTGCACGCCGAGGAAGAGCCGGTCGACGTGCAGGGTCTGCAGGCTGCGCACGGCGACGGGGCCCACCAGCGCGTCGGAGGGAGTGCGGATGCCGCCGGTGAGGATGACGGTGCGGTCGTGGCGGGCGGGCTCGTGCAGCACCTCCGCCACCCGGGGGGAGTTCGTGACCACGGTGAGGCCGGGCACGTCGAGCAGCGCCCGCGCCACCTCCACCGTGGTGGTCCCCGCGGACAGCGCCACGGACGAGCCCGGCCGCACCAGGGCGGCCGCCACGGCGCCGATGGCCCGCTTCTCCTCCGTCTGCAGGGCGGACTTCGCGACGTAGCCCGGTTCCTCGCTGCTGCGCCCCTCCGGTGCCGCGGCGCCGCCGTGGACGCGGGCGACGAGTCCGCGCCGGGACAGCTCGCCGATGTCGCGGCGGATCGTCATGTCGGAGACGCCGAGCTGCTCGACGAGGTCGGAGACGCGCACGGCCCCGTCGCGCCGCACGGCCTCGAGGATGAGCGCCTGCCGCTGCCGGGCCAGCGCGGCGCTCACTCCGGCTCCAGCCGGGCGGACGCCCGCTGCCCGCCCGGCTGGGCGGGGACTTCCCGCACCACCGCGCACCCGCGCGCCGGCAGCTCCAGCGCGCCCTCGGCGTCGCGGCGGCCGACGAGGTCGTGGCCGCGGGCCGGGACCCGCACGGCGGCGTCGGTGCGGTTGAGGAGGAACAGCCACGAGGCGCTGCCGTCGGCGGCGGCGCGGCGCACGGCGTCGACGCCGGCGGGTGCCCCGCTCACGACCGGCTGCACCCGGCCGGCGGCGAGGAGCCGGTCGAGGAGGCGGTCGTAGCCGTCGTCGTCGAGCGCGGTCCCCAGGTACCATGCGGCGCCCCCGGCGGTGCCGGTGTCGCGGCGGGTCAGGGCGGGGCTGCCGGCGGCGAGGCCCTCGGTGAAGGAGGCGAGGACCTCGGTGCCCGGCTCCGCGCGACCCAGCTCCGACCACACCGCGGCGCGGGTGCCGTCGTCGAGGGGGGTCGTGGTGCCCGGCGGCAGCGGGGCGAACTCCTCCACGCGCACCCCGAGCAGGTCGCGGAAGGCGCCGGGGTAGCCGCCGAGGCGGACCCGCCCGTCGGGGTCGAGGACGCCGGAGAAGTAGGTGACGAGGACCTGGGTGCCGGCGGCGGCGGCCTGTGCGAGCGCGCGGGTGGTGGCGTCGTCGCTCAGGTGCAGCGTCGGCACGAGGACGACCCGGTAGCCGGCGAGGCGCTCGGCGAGGGCGTCGTGCTCGGCGCTGACGGTGAGGACGTCGGCGGTGACCTGCCGCTCCCGCAGCCGGCGGTGGAGGGCGAGGGCGACGTCGAGGTAGCGCAGCTCCTCGGTGTGGGCGGGGTTGCCGGGCTGCTCGACCGTCCACCAGCTCTCGTAGTCGAGCAGGATCGCGACGTCCGACTGCACGAGGGAGCCCTGGACCTCCGCGATGCGCTGGAGGATCCCGCCGAGCTCCACGACCTCCCGCCACACCCTGGTGTCGGTCCCGCCGTGGGGGAGCATCGCGGAGTGCCACTTCTCGGCGCCGCCGGCCGAGGCGCGCCACTGGAAGAAGCAGGCCCCGTCGGAGCCGCGGGCGACGTGGGTGAGGGAGTCCAGCACCAGCTCACCGGGCAGCTTGGCGTAGTTGACCGGCTGCCAGTTCACGGCGGAGGTGGAGTGCTCCATGAGCAGCCAGGGCTGCCCGCCGGCGAGGCCGCGGGTCCAGTCCCCGGAGAACGCCAGCTCCGCGCGGGGGTCGGTGGTGGGGTTGGCCGGCCGGTGCAGGACGTAGTGGTCGTTGGAGACGACGTCCTGCTCGCGCGCCCAGCGCCCGTAGTCCATGTTCCGGGTGCCGCTGTGGACCATGAGGTTGGTGGTCACCGGCACGTCGGGGGTGATGCGGCGCAGGACGTCCTTCTCGGCGGTGTACTGGCCGAGCAGGGCGTCGGAGGAGAAGCGGTCGAAGTCCAGCGCCTGGGTGGGGTTGGGGAACGTCGTGGTGTGCGCGGGCGCCTGCACCTGCTCGAAGGAGGTGTAGCCCTGCGACCAGAAGCGGGTGCACCAGGCGTCGTTGAGGGCCTCGACGCTGCCGTAGCGGGCCCGCAGCCACTGCCGGAAGGCGGCGGTGGAGACGGGGCAGTAGCAGCGGGAGTTGTGGCAGCCGAGCTCGTTGTTGACGTGCCACAGCCGCAGCGCGGGGTGCTCGCCGTAGCGCTCGGCCATCCGCTCCACGAGCAGCAGGGAGCGCTCGCGGTAGACGGGGGAGCTGGGGCAGTAGGTCTGGCGGCTGGCGAAGACGGCGCGCCGGCCGTCGGCGTCGACGGGGAGCACCTCGGGCCAGCGCTCGCTGAGCCAGGGCGGCGGGGAGGCGGTGGCGGTGGCGAGGCAGACGCCGATGCCGTCGCCGTGCAGCCCGTCGAGGACCCGGTCGAGCCAGCCGGCGTCGAAGCGGTCGGGCTCGGGCTCCAGCAGGGCCCAGGAGAAGACGCCGACGGTGGCCAGCGTCACGCCGGCCTCCCGCATCAGGCGGCGGTCCTGGGCCCACACCTCCTCGGGCCACTGCTCAGGGTTGTAGTCGCCCCCGAAGGCCAGGGCCGGGCCGTTCCAGTGCCTCACGGGTCGAGGATGCGGCACGAACGGACATGAAGTCAACACGATCGAACACAGCGGTGTGCTGATCTGTGCGGTCGACGGCGCGTGACGTTGACATCACCGAGGGTCGGGACGGGGCACCCGGGTGTCCCGCGCCCCACCGGCGCCCGGAGCACCGGCGACCGGCTGGCAGGATGGAGCGCATGTCCGAGCTCGCCCCCTCCGCAGCATCCCCCGGTGCGGCAGACCGCCGGCCCCGCATCTTCTCGGGCATGCAGCCCACCGCGGACTCCCTGCACCTCGGCAACTACCTGGGGGCGCTGACGCGGTGGGTCGCACTGCAGGACACCCACGAGGCCATCTACTGCGTCGTGGACCTGCACGCCCTCACCGTCGGGCCGGACCCGGCGGCGCTGCGGGAGCGCTGCCGGCGCACCGCCGCGCAGTACCTCGCCGCGGGCATCGACCCGCAGCGCTCGACGCTCTTCCTGCAGAGCCACGTCCCCGAGCACGCCGAGCTGGCGTGGGTGATGAGCTGCCTGACGGGCTTCGGCGAGGCGAGCCGGATGACGCAGTTCAAGGACAAGTCCGCCAAGCAGGGGGCGGAGGCCTCCTCGGTGGGCCTCTTCACCTACCCGATGCTGATGGCCGCGGACATCCTGCTGTACGGCACGGACGCCGTGCCCGTGGGCGAGGACCAGCGCCAGCACCTGGAGCTGACCCGCAACCTCGCGCAGCGCTTCAACTCCCGCTACGGGCAGACCTTCACGGTGCCCGAGCCGCACATCCTCAAGGAGACCGCGAAGATCTTCGACCTGCAGGACCCCACGTCGAAGATGAGCAAGACCTCGTCCTCGCCCGGGGGCATCGTCGAGCTGCTCGACGACCCCAAGGTCACCGCGAAGAAGATCCGCTCCGCCGTGACCGACACCGGCCGGGAGGTCCGCTACGACCCGGTGGACAAGCCCGGCATCTCCAACCTGCTGGCCATCCACTCCGCGCTGTCCGGGCGCACCGTCCCCGAGCTCGAGGCCGACTACGCAGGGCGGGGCTACGGCGACCTGAAGAAGGAGCTCGCCGAGGTCGTCACCGACGCCCTCGGGCCCGTGCGCGAGCGCACCCTGGAGCTGCTGGCCGACCCCGCCACCCTCGACGACATCCTCGCCGAGGGCGCCCGCCGCGCCCGCGGCCTCGCCGCGGAGACGCTCGCCCGGGTCTACGAGCGCGTGGGCCTGCTGGCGGCGAGGCGGTGAGCGCGGCCGGTCCGTCTGCGGGCGGCGAGGAGGTCGGCACCATCGGCATCGCCGTGCCCGTCCCCGCGCCCTACGACGCGGAGCTGACCCGCTGGCGCAGCGACTTCGGCGACCCCCTGGCCGACCGCATCCCCCCGCACGTCACCCTGCTGCCGCCCACCGTGCTGCCCCTGGCGGAGCTGGACGTGGTGCGGGCGCACCTGCGCGCCGTGGCGGCCGCGGCGCAGCCCTTCCCCATGCACCTGCGCGGCACGGCCACGTTCCGGCCCGTCTCGCCCGTGGTGTTCGTGCAGGTGGCGCGCGGCATCTCGGAGTGCGAGCTGCTGGAGGCGGCGGTGCGGGGTGGGCCCCTGCACCGGGAGCTCGCCTTCCCGTACCACCCGCACGTCACCGTCGCCCACGACGTGGACGAGGCCTCGCTGGACCGCGCGGAGCGCACGCTGCGGGACTGGGAGGCCACCTTCACCGTCACGGGCTTCTGCCTCTACGAGCACGGTGAGGACGGCGTCTGGCGCCCGCGCGAGGAGTTCACGTTCCCCCTCGCGCCCGGTGGGTAGGGCGGAGTCGGGACGAGGCTGCCCGAGGCGCGCCCCGCACCGTGCGGGGCGCCCGGCAGTCGGGGAGGAACGGCGTTGACGGTGAAGGAGCGGGTCGCCGCGGTGGTCGCGGCGGTCAAGGGGTCGCACCCGATGCGGACCTACGACCGCTACACGTCCGTGCGCGGCAACGTGCTCGCCGGGGGGATCGCCTACTTCGCCTTCTTCTCCCTCTTCCCCGCCCTGGCGGTCGGCCTGAGCATCCTCGGCACCCTGCTGCGGGGGCGCGACGAACTCATCGAGCGCATCGTGGAGGGCGTCAACTCCTACGTCCCCGGCCTCCTGCACCCCGGCAGCGCCTCGGGGGTGGACCAGCCGGGCATCTACGTGCAGGACTGGCTCTCCAGCGACGTCCTGGGGGTCGTGGCCAGCGTGGGCGTGGTGACCCTGCTGGTCTCGGGGCTCGGGTGGATGGACGCGCTGCGCCAGAGCGTGCGGGCCGTCTTCGGCGACGAGGACGCCGGCGGCAACATCGTCGTGGTCAAGATCTACGACCTCGGCGTGCTCATCGTCATCGGCCTCGGCGTCGTGGTCTCGGTGCTCTCGGTCGTCGCCAGCGTCGCTGCGACGGACTTCCTGCTCGCGCAGGTGGACCTCGACCACTCCGCGGTCAGCTACGTGCTGCTGCGGGGGCTGGGCATCGTCGTGCCGCTGGTGGTGGACACCGCCATGTTCGTGGCCGTCTTCCGCCTCATGCCGGGGGCGGACGTGCCGCTGCGGGACCTGCTCTCCGGGGCCGTCGTCGGGGGCGTGGGCCTCGGCATCCTCAAGCAGGTCGGCACCCTCGTCGCCAGCCGCAGCGCCGAGAACCCCTTCCTCAAGGCCGCGGCGGGCATCGTGGTCATCCTCATCCTGATGAACCTCATCGGCCGGCTGGTGCTGTTCGCGGCGGCGTGGGCGGCCGAGCACGCGGAGGACCGGGGCACCCTGCACCCGCACGCGGCTGCAGAGGACGGCGCCGAGGCCGAGCCGGAGCGGGTCTTCGCCGGCGCGCACCGCACCCCGCGGCCGCGGCGCGGGCTGCTGGCCGACCCCGTCACCTACGCCGGGGCGCTGTTCCTCGGGGCGCTGGGCACGGGTGCCGCCCTGGCCGCGCGCAAGGCCACGGGCGCCCGGGTGCTGCTGCGCCGGCGACGCTGAGCCCGGCCCCGACCGGATGGCTGCGGCGGGGGCACCGCGGGCGGTGGGGGAGGATGGCGGGGTGCTCCTGACCCGCCGCACCAGCGCCTTCCTCATCGCCGTCGGCCTGTGGACCTGGGCCATCTGGCCGAACTTCCTGCGCAACATCGCCGAGAACGAGAAGTCCTTCGTCGGCGGCGCGCCGCAGCCCTTCTTCTACGTGCACCTGGTCCTGGTGGTGGCCAGCCTGGCGATCGGCACGGCGATCGGGGTCCTGGGCGTCAAGGGCTGGCGCCGCGCCCCGCGCTGACCGCTCCCGACCCCACCCCCCGGCCCGCCCCCCGGCACACCCCCGGCCCGCCCCCCGGCACACCCCCGCCCCCGGAAAGGGTCCTTTCCGGGGGAGTGCGCCCGGGGGAGTGCGCCCGGGGGAGTGCGCCCGGGGGAGTGCGCCCGGGGGAGTGCGCCCGGGGGAGTGGCCGGATGGGCGAGGGGTCAGCGCGGGATCATCCCGTGGGGGTCGATCACGAACTTCTGCGGAGCCCCGGCGTCGAACTTCGCGTACGCGTCCGGTGCCTCGTCGAGGGAGATGGGCGTCGCGCCGACGGCCTTCGCGATCTGCACCTTGTCGTGCAGGATCGCCATCATCAGCTGGCGGTTGTACTTCATCACCGGGCACTGGCCGGTGGTGAAGGCCAGGGACTTCGCCCAGCCCGTGCCGAGGTCCAGGGACAGCGAGCCCTTCTTCGCGGCCTCGTCGACCCCGCCGGGGTCGCCGGTGACGTAGAGGCCGGGGATGCCGAGCGCGCCGCCCGCGGCGGTGAGCTGCATCAGCGAGTTCAGCACCGTGGCCGGCGCCTCCTGCTTCGCGCCCTCCCCGTGCCCGCGGGCCTCGAAGCCGACGGCGTCGACGCCGCAGTCGACCTCGGGGACGCCGAGGATCTGCTCGATCTGGTCGCGGGGGTCGCCCTTGGACACGTCCACCGTCTCGCAGCCGAAGCTGCGGGCGCGCTCCAGCCGCTCGGCGTTCAGGTCGCCGACGATGACGACGGCCGCGCCGAGCAGGTGCGCCCCTGCGGCCGCTGCGAGACCGACCGGCCCGGCTCCGGCGATGTAGACGGTCGAGCCGACCGTCACCCCGGCGGTGACGCAGCCGTGGAAGCCGGTGGGGAAGATGTCGGACAGCATCGTCAGGTCGAGGATCTTCTCCATCGCCTGGTCGCGGTCGGGGAACTTCAGTGCGTTGAAGTCGGCGTAGGGGACGAGGACGTACTCCGCCTGCCCGCCCACCCAGCCGCCCATGTCGACGTAGCCGTACGCCGACCCCGGACGGTCGGGGTTGACGTTGAGGCAGATGCCGGTCTTGCGCTCCTTGCAGTTGCGGCAGCGCCCGCAGGCGATGTTGAAGGGGACGGAGACGAGGTCGCCGACCTCGAGGAACTCCACGTCGCGGCCCTTCTCGACCACCTCGCCGGTGATCTCGTGACCGAGCACGAGGTTCGGTGGTGCGGTGGTGCGCCCGCGCACCATGTGCTGGTCGGAGCCGCAGATGTTCGTCGCGACGAGCTTGAGGATGACGCCGTGGTCGACGCGGCGGCCGACGTTGGCGGGGTTGACCCCGGGGCCGTCCTTGAGGACGAAGTCGGGGAAGTCGATGGTCTGGACCTCGACGCTGCCCGGGCCGGTGTAGGCGATCGCCCGGTTGCTGTTCGAGGTGCTCTTGCGTACCTGCAGGTCCTCCGAGGTGCTGGTGCTCACGATGGCACTCCCTCCGTCGGGGCGGGCGCCGGCATCGTCGCCGGGCCTCGGCCCCACCCAACTCCTGCGATCGGCGGGGCGCAAGGGGAGGTTGAGGGGGGTATCACCCGTCGGTCCCCGCACGTCGGAGAGGGCCCCCTCCGTCGGCCGCGGGGCGCGCGGGACGGAGGGGGCCCTCTCCGGGGCGGTGCGGTGGTCAGAGCTTGCGCGCGATGAGCGCCTGCTTGACCTCGGCGATCGCCTTCGTGATCTGGATGCCGCGGGGGCAGGCCTCCGAGCAGTTGAAGATCGTGCGGCAGCGCCACACGCCCTCGCGGTCGTTGAGGATCTCCAGGCGCAGGTCGGAGCCCTGGTCGCGGCTGTCGAAGATGAACCGGTGCGCGTTGACGATCGCCGCCGGCCCGAAGTACTGCCCGTCGGTCCAGAAGACCGGGCAGGACGAGGTGCACGCCGCGCAGAGGATGCACTTGGTGGTGTCGTCGAAGCGCTCGCGGTCCGGCTGCGACTGCACCCGCTCCCGCGTCGGCTCCGCGCCCCTCGTGATGAGGAAGGGCATGACCTCGCGGTAGGCCGCGAAGAACGGCTCCATGTCGACGACGAGGTCCTTCTCGACGGGCAGGCCCTTGATGGGCTCCACCACGACGGGCTTGGAGATGTCGAGGTCCTTCAGCAGCGTCTTGCACGCCAGCCGGTTGCGGCCGTTGACGCGCATCGCGTCGGAGCCGCAGATGCCGTGGGCGCAGGACCGGCGGAAGGTCAGGGTGCCGTCGATCTCGGCCTTGATCTTGGACAGGGCGTCCAGCACGCGGTCCGTGCCGTACATCGTGACGGTGTAGTTCTCCCAGTGCGGCTCGGTGTCCAGCTCCGGGTTGTAGCGGCGCAGCCGCATCGTCACGTCGAAGGACGGGATGCCACCGGCCCCGTCGGTGCCCTTCTCCTGCCGGGGCGACGCGCCGCCCTTCCCGGCGTGGTCGTAGTCGGACGAGGGTGCCGCGCCGGACGTGGCGATGCCCTCGCCGCCCTCCTCGCCCGTCGCCGAGCGGGTGCCTGGTTCCTTCTCGCCTGCCATCAGTACTTGCGCTCCATCGGCTTGTAGCGGGTCTGCACGACCGGCTTGAAGTCCAGGCGGTTCACGAGCCTGCCGTCGGCCGTGGTCTCGCGGTACACCATCGTGTGCCGCATGAAGTTCACGTCGTCGCGGTTGGGGTAGTCCTCGCGGAAGTGCCCGCCGCGGGACTCCCTGCGTTCCAGGGCCCCCAGGACGATGACCTCCGCGAGGTCGAGCAGGAAGCCCAGCTCCACCGTCTCCAGCAGGTCGGTGTTGAAGCGGCGGCCCTTGTCCTGCACCACCACGCGGGAGAACCGCTCCTTGAGGCGCTCGATGTCGCTCAGCGCCTGCTTCAGCGTCCCCTCGGTGCGGAACACCTGGGCGTTGGCGTCCATCGTGTCCTGCAGGGCACGGCGGATGGCGGCCGGACGCTCGCCGGTCGTGCGCGCGAGCATGCCCTCCAGCATCGCCACCGTCTCGGCCTCCGCGCCCTCCGGCACCGCCACCCAGTCGGCGCGGTTGGCGTACTCGGCGGCCGCGATGCCCGCGCGCTTGCCGAAGACGTTGATGTCGAGGAGGGAGTTGGTGCCCAGCCGGTTCGAGCCGTGCACCGAGACGCAGGCGACCTCCCCGGCGGCGTAGAGGCCCGGCACCACGGTGGTGTTGTCGCTGAGCACCTCGGAGTTGACGTTCGTGGGCACGCCGCCCATCGCGTAGTGCGCGGTGGGGTAGACGGGCACCGGCTCCGTGTACGGCTCGACGCCGAGGTAGGTGCGGGCGAACTCGGTGATGTCGGGGAGCTTGGCGTCGATGTGCGCCGGCTCCAGGTGCGTCAGGTCCAGCAGGACGTAGTCCTTGTTGGGGCCCGCGCCGCGCCCCTCGCGCACCTCGTTGGCCATCGAGCGGGCCACGATGTCGCGGGGTGCGAGGTCCTTGATGGTGGGCGCGTAGCGCTCCATGAACCGCTCGCCGTCGGCGTTGCGCAGGATGCCGCCCTCACCGCGGGCGGCCTCCGACAGCAGGATGCCGAGCCCGGCCAGGCCGGTGGGGTGGAACTGGAAGAACTCCATGTCCTCCAGCGGCAGCCCGCGGCGGTAGGCGATGGCCATCCCGTCGCCGGTGAGCGTGTGGGCGTTCGACGTCGTCTTGTAGACCTTGCCCGCGCCGCCCGTGGCGAAGACGACCGCCTTCGCCTGGAAGATGTGGATCTCTCCGGTGGAGAGCTCGTAGGCCACGACGCCCGCGACGCGCTTGCCCGCCGGGACGCCCGCCACGGGGCCCCCGGCCGGGCCGTGGTCCTGGGAGCCGCCCTCGGGCCGCTCGTCCATCCCCTCGATCTCCGCGCCCGTCCGCGCGTCCTTCGCGTCGAGCAGCAGCAGGTCCAGGACGTAGTACTCGTTGAAGAACTCCACCTCGTGCTTCACGCACTGCTGGTAGAGGGTCTGCAGGATCATGTGGCCGGTGCGGTCGGCCGCGAAGCAGGAGCGGCGCACGGCGGCCTCGCCGTGGTTGCGGGTGTGCCCGCCGAAGCGGCGCTGGTCGATGCGGCCCTCGGGGGTGCGGTTGAACGGCAGCCCCATCTTCTCCAGGTCGAGGACCGCGTCGATGGCCTCCTTGCACATCACCTCCGCGGCGTCCTGGTCGACGAGGTAGTCGCCGCCCTTGACCGTGTCGAAGGTGTGCCACTCCCAGTTGTCCTCCTCGACGTTGGCGAGGGCGGCGCACATGCCGCCCTGCGCGGCGCCGGTGTGGGAGCGCGTGGGGTAGAGCTTCGTCAGGACGGCGGTGCGCGCGCGCTGGCCCGACTCCAGGGCGGCGCGCATCCCCGCGCCGCCGGCACCGACGATGACGACGTCGAACTTGTGGGTCTGCATGGCTGCTGCCTCTCTGCGCCGGATCAGCCGGCGCTGCCGGTGCGGCAGACCTCGAGCGTGGACGCAGGGTCCATGCAGGGGTCGAACGTGAAGATGACGAGGGTGCCGAGCACCAGCACGACGAGGGTGGCGGTGTAGAGCGCCATCTTCAGCCAGAACCGGGTGGCGTCGCGCTCGGCGTAGTCGTTGATGATGGTGCGGACGCCGTTCGTGCCGTGCAGCTGGGCCAGCCACAGCATGATGAGGTCCCAGGTCTGCCAGAACGGGCTGGACCACTTGCCCGCCACGAAGCTCCAGTCGACCTGGTTGATGCCCTCGCCGGCGACCATGTTGACCCAGAGGTGGCCGAAGACCATGACCAGCAGCAGGACGCCGGACATGCGCATGAAGAGCCAGCCGTGCAGCTCCCAGTTGCTGCGGGTGGGCTTGCCGCGGCGGTAGGGGGAGCGGGGCGACTCGAGGGCGGGGGCGTAGGCGCCGGTGCCCTGGGTGTCGGTCGAAGAGCTCATGGGGACCTCAGTGGCCGAAGACGAAGGTGAGGTGGCGGATGGCGAACGGCACCATCATCAGCGTGAACAGCACCACGACGCCCCAGAAGAGCTTGCGCTGGTGCTGGGTGCCCTTGGACCAGAAGTCCACGAGGATGATGCGGATCCCGTTCAGGGCGTGGAAGACCACCGCCCCGACGAGGCCGAGCTCGCCGACGCCCATGACGGGGTTCTTGTACTGGCCGATGACGGCGTCGTAGGCCTCGGGCGAGATGCGCACCGTGGCGGTGTCGAGGACGTGCACGAAGAGGAAGAAGAAGATCGCCACACCGCTGATCCGGTGCGCGACCCATGACCACATCCCCTCCCGCCCCCGGTACAGGGTCCCGACGGGGCGCTTGGGCCCGTCCTTCGCGGTGGGTGTGAGGCTGGTGGCCACCGGCGTCCTCCTCGTCGTCCGTGGACGGCCGTCACAGGTCGGACCACCCGGGGCGGACCACCCGGGGCGGAACGGCGTCGTCCGAGCAACATCGTAGGCACCCGGTCGCTCACGGTCCGCTCGAGACGGCCGCGCCCGCGGCGTTTGTGACGAAGGACTCACGCCCCGCGGTCCCCCGGCCCCGCCCCCCGGTAGGTTCCTCACCATGGCGAGCGACGAGACCCGGGCCTCCGGGGGACCGGAGGACCCCGGCGCCGGCCCGGGCGCGTTCGAGTGGGCCGAGCCGGACCTCGAGGACGGCACGATCGACCTGAGCGACTTCTACCCCGTGGTCCCCGCGGGCGGGGCGGGCACCCGGCTGTGGCCGCTCTCCCGCAGCCACCGGCCCAAGTTCCTCCTGGACCTCACCGGGCGCGGGCGCACGCTGCTGCAGTCCACCTGGGACCGCCTGGAGCCGCTGGCGGGGGCCTCCCGCACGCTCGTGGTCACCGGGCGCTCCCATGCCGAGGCCGTGGCCGCCCAGCTGCCCGACCTGCCCGCCGCCAACATCCTCGCCGAGCCCGGCCCGCGCGACTCCGCCGCCGCCATCGGGCTGGCCGCCGCGGTGCTGGTGCGCCGCGACCCCGAGGCCGTGGTGGGCTCCTTCGCCGCCGACCACGTCATCTCCGGCCGCGACGACTTCGAGTCCGCCGTGGAGGAGGCGGTCGTCACGGCCCGGCGCGGCTTCGTGGTGACCATCGGCATCGCCCCCTCCCACCCGGCGACCGGATTCGGCTACATCCGTCTCGGCAAGCGCCTGCGCCTGCAGGGTGCCCCCAGCGCCCGTCGGGCCCTGCAGTTCAAGGAGAAGCCGGACGCCCGCACCGCCTCCGCCTACCTCTCCACCGGCGACTACCGCTGGAACGGGGGCATGTTCGTCGCCCGCGCCGACGTGCTGCTGCACCTGCTCGCCGAGCACGTCCCGCAGCTGCACGCCGGTCTGGTGGAGATCGCGGCCGCCTGGGACACCCCCGAGCGCGACGCCGTCCTCGCCGACCGCTGGGCCACGCTGCCCTCGCTCGCCATCGACCACGCCGTGGCCGAGCCGGCCGCCGCGGTGGGCCGGGTCGCGGTCGTCCCGGCGACCTTCGGCTGGGACGACGTGGGGGACTTCTCCTCCCTCGCGGAGCTGCTGCCGGCCGACGTCGACCGCCCGCGGGTGCTCGGCGACCCGGACCTCGTCGTGACGGACGGCGTGGCCGGCGGCCTGGTCGTCCCCTCCTCCGGCCGCGTCGTCGCCCTGCTCGGCGTCGACGACCTCGTCGTGGTGGACACCCCGGACGCGCTCATGGTGACCACGCGGGCCCGGGCGCAGGAGGTCAAGCGCCTGGTCGAGCGCTGTCGCGAGGCCGACCGCGGGGACGTGCTCTAGCGTCGACCTACTGTGACCTCCCTCGCCGAGCTGCTGGCGCCCCACCTGCACGGGTCGGGCGGTGTGCTCGCGCTGCGCCGGGACCTGCACGCGCACCCCGAGCGCAGCCGCGCGGAGCACCGCACGACGGCCCTGCTCGCCGACCGCATGGCGGCGGCGGGCCTGCGCGTGCAGCGGCTGCCGGGCACGGGGCTGGTCGCGGACGTCGGCGACGGTGAGCCGCGCATCGGCCTGCGCGCCGACCTGGACGCCCTGCCCCTGCAGGAGACCACCGGGCTGCCCTACGCCTCGACCGTGCCGGGGATGGCGCACGCCTGCGGGCACGACATCCACACCGCCTGCGTCGCGGGGGCCGGCCTCGTGCTGGCCGACCTGCACCGCGCGGGCGGACTGCCCCGGGCCGTGCGGCTGATCTTCCAGCCGGCGGAGGAGGTCATGCCCGGGGGTGCGATCGACGTGGTCGCGGCCGGGGCCGTCGACGGGCTCTCCGCCGTCTACGGCCTGCACTGCGACCCCAGCCTGGAGGTGGGGCGCGTCGGCCTCAAGGCGGGGCCGATCACGTCCGCCTCCGACAACGTCCGGGTGCACCTGCGCGGCACGGGCGGGCACACCTCCCGCCCGCACCTCGCCGGCGACCTGGTCTTCGCCCTGGGGCAGGTGGTGACGCAGCTGCCGGCCGTCCTCACGCGCCGGGTCGACCCCCGCTCGGGCCTCAACCTCACCTGGGGCGCGGTCCGCGCCGGCGAGGCCCCCAACGCGGTGCCCAGCGAGGGCTGGGTGGCCGGGACGCTGCGCTGCATGGAGAGCGACGCCTGGCTGCACGCGGGTGAGATCGTCGAGGACGTCGTGGCCGACCTCGTGCGCCCCTACGCCGTGCAGGCGGAGGTGACGCTGGTGCGGGGGGTGCCCCCGGTCGACAACGACCCTGGGGCCACCGCGGTGCTCGACGCGGCGGCGCGCGCGGAGCTGGGGCCGGCGGGGGTCGAGATGACCCGGCAGTCGATGGGCGGGGAGGACTTCGCCTGGTACCTGCAGAAGCTGCCCGGCGCCATGGCCCGCCTCGGCACCCGCACCCCGGGCGGACCCACCTACGACCTGCACCGCGGCGACTACGCGCCCGACGAGGGGTGCATCGAGGTCGGCGCCCGCCTGCTGGTGGCCACTGCCGTGGCCCCCGGCGCCGCGCTGGACGGCCCGCCCTGGGGCCCCGACCCGCGCAGCGCGACCGCCCGCTGAGCCGCCCGCGCCCGCCGGGGGGTGCCCGCAGGTTGCGGCGCGGGGGTGATGTGCGTTGCAGCCAGGTAACGACTGGACAATCTCCTGTGGTCGGGCTCCTGAACGGGTGGACTTCCACCTACAGTGTCCCAGCCCGGGTGCCCACCCGGTCCGTCTGGAGGGTTCAACTCGTGACCAAGACTTTCGCGCGCGCCGCCGCCGTCGGCGCTGCCGCCCTGCTGCTGGCCTCCTGTGGGGAGCGCCCCGACGAGGGTGCCGGGGCGACCCCGGGTGCCACCGGCGGAGCCGCTGAGGAGAAGTTCAGCGCGTGCATGGTCCTCGACGTCGGCGGCGTGGACGACCGCTCGTTCAACCAGTCCTCCTGGGCCGGCCTGCAGGCCGCGCAGAAGGCGAACCCGGACATCGAGATCTCGCACGTGCCGTCGACGGACGACGCCGCCTACGTGCCCAACCTGCAGGCGCAGGTGAGCAAGGGCTGCAACACCGTCATCGCCGTCGGTGGCCTGATGACCGACGCCGTGGAGGAGGTCGCCACGGCCAACCCCGACCAGCAGTTCGCCCAGATCGACGCGGCGCCGGCCGCGGACAACGTCTACGGCATGCAGTTCAACACCGCCGAGGGCGGCTTCCTCGCCGGCTACCTCTCCGCCGGGATGACCAAGACCGGCAAGGTCGGCACCTGGGGCGGCCTGAACATCCCGCCCGTGACCGCCTACATGGACGGCTTCTGGGAGGGCGTGCAGCACCACAACAAGGAGAAGGGGACCGACGTCCAGGTCCTCGGCTGGGACGAGACCACCCAGCAGGGCTCCTTCTCCGAGGACTTCCTCGACCAGGCCAAGGGCCGCTCCATCACCGAGACCCTGATCTCCCAGGGTGCGGACATCGTCCTGCCGGTGGCGGGCCAGTCCGGCCTGGGCGCCGGCGCCGCCGCCGAGGCCGCCAAGGCCGAGGGCAAGGACGTCAAGCTCATCTGGGTCGACACCGACGGCTGCGAGAGCGCCGCGCAGTACTGCCCGTTCTTCCTCACCAGCGTCACGAAGAACCTCAGCGGCGCGGTGGAGGAGTACACCACGGCCGCCGCCGGCGGGGAGTTCCCCGAGGGCCAGTACCTGGGCACCCTGGAGAACGAGGGCACCGGCATCGCGCCGTTCCACGAGTTCGACTCCCAGGTGCCGGCCGAGCTGAAGGCCGACCTCGACAAGGTCAAGGCCGGCATCATCGACGGCTCCATCACCATCACCTCCCAGAGCCAGCCGAAGGAGTAGGGCTGGCGTGGAGCTCGAACTCAGAGGGATCACCAAGAGGTTCGGCTCCCTCACCGCCAACGACGGCATCGACCTCGTCGTGCGCCCCGGCGAGGTCCACGCCCTCCTCGGGGAGAACGGTGCGGGCAAGAGCACGCTGATGAACGTGCTCTACGGCCTGTACCAGCCCGACGAGGGTGAGATCGTCATCGACGGCCGCCCGGTCCGCTTCGGCGGGCCGGGCGACGCGATGGCCGCGGGCATCGGGATGGTCCACCAGCACTTCATGCTGGTGCCGACCTTCACCGCCGCGGAGAACGTCGTGCTCGGTGCGGAGCAGACCCGTGCGGGCGGGTTCCTCGACACCCGCCGCGCCCGCGAACTCGTCCGGGAGACGTCGGAGCGCTTCGGCCTGGCCGTGCCCCCCGACGCGCTCGTGGCCGACCTGGCCGTGGGCGTGCAGCAGCGCGTGGAGATCGTCAAGGCGCTCGTGCGCGATGCGAAGGTGCTCGTGCTCGACGAACCGACGGCGGTCCTCACCCCCAGCGAGACCGACGACCTCATGCGCGTCATGCGGGAGCTCGCGGACGCCGGGACGTCGATCGTCTTCATCACCCACAAGCTGCGCGAGGTCCGGGCGGTCGCCGACCGCATCACCGTCATCCGCCGCGGCAAGGTCGTGGGGGAGGCGTCGCCGACGTCCTCCTCGGAGGAACTGGCGGCGCTCATGGTCGGCCGTCCCGTCCAGCTCGTCGTGGACAAGGCCCCGGCGACGCCGGCGGAGCCCGTCCTCGAGGTGCAGGACCTGCGCGTCGTCGACGACGACGGCACGGTCCTGGTCGACGACGTCTCCTTCACCGTCCGCGGTGGCGAGGTGTTCGCGCTGGCGGGGGTCGACGGCAACGGCCAGTCCGAGCTGACCCGCTGCATCGTCGGGCTGCTGCGCCCGCAGACGGGCCGCATCCGCATCGACGACACGGACGTGACGGGTGAGCCCGTCGACCGCGTCCTGGCGAGGGGTGTCGGCTACGTGCCCGAGGACCGCCTGCACGACGGCCTCGTCGGTTCCTTCAGCATCATCGAGAACCTCGTGCTGGACCTGGTGGGTTCCGCCCCCTACTCCAAGGGGTTCTCGCTGGACCGGGCGGCGCTGCGGCGCAACGCGGAGCAGCGCATCGAGGAGTTCGACATCCGGACCTCCTCGGCCGACGCCGCCGTCAGCACGCTCTCCGGCGGCAACCAGCAGAAGGTCGTCCTCGCCCGGGAGATGTCCCGCCCGCTGCGGCTGCTCGTCGTCGCGCAGCCCACCCGCGGCGTGGACGTCGGCTCCCAGGAGTTCGTCCACCAGCGCATCATCCGGGAGCGCGACGCCGGTGCCGCCGTCGTGCTCGTCTCCACGGAGCTCGACGAGGTCCGCGCCCTCGCCGACCGCATCGCGGTGATGTACCGCGGGCGGATCGCCGGCGAGGTGGGCCCCGACGCCCCCTCGGAGGAGATCGGCCTGCTGATGGCCGGCTCGCAGCCCACGGGCGGCACCCGCACCACCGCCCCCTCGACACCGGAGAGCACCGCGTGACCACCGAACGCGCCACCACCGCCCGCAGGGGCCGGACGGGCGAGTGGCTGGTGACCCTGCTGGCGGTCGTCGGCGCCCTGCTCGTGGGTGCCGTGCTCATCGCCATCGGCGACGAGCGCACCCGCACCGCTGCCGGCTACTTCTTCAGCTACCCCCTGGACACCTTCACCGAGGCCGGCTGGGCGGTGGTCGAGGCCTACACCGCGCTGTTCCACGGGGCGGTGTTCAACCCCGCGCAGACCGGCTCGGTCTGGGCCGCGCTGCGCCCGCTGTCGGAGACCCTCGTCAACGCGACCCCGCTGGTCCTGGCGGGGCTGTCCGTCGCGCTTGCCTTCCGCACCGGGCTGTTCAACATCGGGGCCCAGGGGCAGATCATCCTCGGCGCGATCTGCGCGGCGTGGATCGGTTTCGCCCTCGACCTCCCCGTCGGCCTGCACCTGCTCCTCGCGCTGGTCGGCGGGATCCTCGGCGGTGCCCTGTGGGGCGGCCTGGTGGGCTGGCTGAAGGCCCGCACCGGCGCCCACGAGGTCATCACGACGATCATGCTGAACTACATCGCGCTGAACCTGCTGGGCTTCCTGCTCGGCGTGCCCGGGTTCCAGCGACCGCCGTACGGGCAGGCCATCTCGGAGACCGTGGACCCGACCGCGCGGCTGCCGCTGCTGCTCGGCGGGGGGCTGCGCCTGCACCTCGGCCTCCTCCTCGCCGCCCTCGCCGCGGCCGGCGCGTGGTGGCTGCTGACCCGCAGCACGCCGGGCTTCCGGTTGCGTGCGGTCGGGGCGAACCCCGACGCGGCGCGCACCGCGGGGATCAACGTCGGGCGGACCCAGGTGCTGGCGATGGCGCTGGCCGGTGGGCTCGCCGGGCTGGCCGGCAGCACCCAGGTGCTCGGCGTGACCGGCAGCGTGACCGGCAGCGTCGCGGGCACCATCGGCTTCGACGCCATCACCGTGGCCCTGCTCGGACGCAACAGCCCGGCCGGGGTCGTGGGGGCGGCGCTGCTGTTCGGCGGGCTGCGCGCGGGCGCCGTCCAGATGCAGTCCGTCAGCGGCGTCCCCGTGGACCTCGTCGGCGTGCTGCAAGCGCTCATCGTCCTGTTCATCGCCGCACCCGCCCTGGTGCGCACCGTCTTCCGCGTCCGCACCGGGGCCGGGGCCGGTTCCCAGCTCGCCCTCGGAGGTGCCCGGTGAGCGCTCGTCCAGCCGGTGCGGCCACCGAACCCGTCGGGCCCGCCGACGGGCCCGTGGTCCCGGAGATGGTCCCCAGCCACCAGCACGTCGACGCCCCGCCGCCGCCCGGGCGCCGCCTCGCCGGGGCGGGCGTCCTCGCCGTCGCCGGCCTGGCGTGCATCCTCGGCTGGGGCCTGGGTGCCGGGGAGCGCGCCGAGGCGGGTTTCCGCGTCGCGGGCGACACCGGCGCGTTCACCCTGCCCGTGCCGGGGACGCCCATCGCCCTCGGCGTGGCGGTCCTGCTCGTGGCGGCGTGGCAGGCCGTGCGCGGCTTCCCGCGCCGGTGGGCGCCGTTCGTGGTCGCGTTCGCGGCCGTGTGCTTCGTCGTGAGCTTCCTCTGCTGGGCGCAGAGCGGCGCGGCGGGCGCGGGTGTCGACATCACCCGGATCCTGCGGGCGAGCGTGTTCCTCGCCACCCCGCTCATCCTGGGTGCGCTGGCCGGTGTGCTCTGCGAGCGCAGCGGCGTCGTCAACGTCGCCATCGAGGGGCAGATGCTCCTCGGGGCCTTCGCCGGTGCGGTGGGTGCCTCGCTCGCCGCCAGCCTCGGTGTCGGCGTGGTCGCGGCGGTCGTCGCCGGTGCGCTGATGGGTGTGCTGCTGGCGCTGTTCGCGCTGAAGTACCGGGTGGACCAGGTCATCCTCGGCGTCGTCCTCAACGCCCTGGCCCTGGGGCTGACCGGCTGGGCGTACGAGGCGCTGCTGCAGCGCGACCCGCAGCGCTACAACTCCCCGAACGGCTTCCTGCAGCCCATCGCGATCCCGCTGCTGTCGGACATCCCGGTCCTCGGGCCGCTGCTGTTCAACCAGAACATCATCGTCTACCTGATGTTCGCGCTGATCGTCGTCGTCGACGTCGTGCTGTTCCGGACCCGCTGGGGCCTGCGCACGCGCGCCGTGGGCGAGCACCCCAAGGCGGCGGCGACCGTCGGCATCCGCGTCCTGCGGGTGCGCTGGGTCAACGTCATCGCCGGCGGTGCGCTGGCGGGGCTGGCCGGGGCGTTCCTGTCGATCGGCACGATCGGCACGTTCACCGACAACATGTCCGCCGGGAAGGGGTTCATCGCCCTGGCGGCGGTCATCTTCGGCCGGTGGAGCCCGCGGGGCGCGACCGCGGCGGCGCTGCTGTTCGGCTTCGCCACCGCCCTGCAGCAGCTCGTCGGGACGCTGCAGACGCCGGTGCCCGTGCCCTCCAGCCTGCTGGCGATGCTGCCGTACCTGGTGACCGTCTTCGCGGTCGCCGGGCTCGTGGGCCGGGTCCGCCCGCCCGCCGCCAGCAACCAGCCCTACCCGGCCAGGTGAGCGTGGATCCCGGAAGCGTGGATCCCGGAAGCGTGGATCCCGGAAGCGTGGATCCCGGAAGCGTGGATCCCGGAAGCGTGGATCCCGGAAGCGTGGACGCGACGGACGGTGCGCAGGCGGCACCGGGCCCGCGGGTCGACTGGGAGGCGCTGCGGGCGGCGGCGCGGGAGGCCGCGGAGCGGGCCTACGTGCCCTACTCCCGCTTCCCCGTCGGCGCTGCGGCGCTCGTCGACGACGGCCGCGTCATCAGCGGCTGCAACGTCGAGAACGCCTCCTACGGGCTGACGCTGTGCGCGGAGTGCACCCTCGTGGGGCAGTTGCGCATGAGCGGTGGCGGCCGACTGGTCGCCTTCGCCTGCGTGGACGGCGCCGGTGGGGTGCTCATGCCGTGCGGGCGCTGCCGGCAGTTGCTGTGGGAGTTCGGCGGGCCCTCGCTGCTGGTGGACTCCGCGCGCGGAGTGGTGGCGATGACGGAGGTCCTGCCGGACGCCTTCGGGCCGGCGGACCTCGAGGACGAGGCGCGACGCGCGCCGGAGGACGACGGGGCGCGACGCGCACCCGGCAACGACGAGACGCGCCGGGCCCCTGCGGGCCGGACCGGTGCGGGGGGAGTGCAGGAGTGAGCCAGCAGTTCGCGGCGGTCGACGTCATCCGCACCAAGCGGGACGGCGGCGCGCTGAGCGACGCCCAGATCGACTGGGTCATCGACGCCTACACGCGCGGGGAGGTCGCCGAGGAGCAGATGTCGGCGCTGGCGATGGCGATCCTGCTGCGGGGCATGACCCGCGCGGAGATCAGCCGCTGGACGCGGGCGATGATCGCCAGCGGTTCGCGGCTGGACTTCTCCGGGCTGCCCCGCCCCGCGGTCGACAAGCACTCCACCGGTGGCGTCGGCGACAAGGTGACCCTGCCGCTGGCGCCGCTGGTGGCCGCCTGCGGCGCGGCCGTGCCGCAGCTGTCCGGCCGCGGCCTCGGCCACACCGGCGGGACGCTGGACAAGCTGGAGTCCGTCCCGGGCTGGCGCGCGGCGCTGAGCCTGGACGAGGTCGACGCCCAGCTGCGCGACGTCGGCGCCGTCATCTGCGCCGCCACCGCCGACCTGGCGCCGGCCGACCGCAAGCTGTACGCCCTGCGGGACGTCACGGGCACCGTGGAGGCCGTGCCGCTCATCGCCAGCTCCATCATGAGCAAGAAGATCGCCGAGGGCACCCGGGCGCTCGTGCTCGACGTGAAGGTCGGCTCGGGGGCCTTCATGAAGGACCTCGACCTCGCGCGGGAGCTGGCGACGACGATGGTCGCGCTGGGCACCGACGCCGGGGTCGAGACCCGCGCCCTCATCACGGACATGTCGACCCCGCTGGGCCGCACCGCCGGCAACGCCCTGGAGGTGCGGGAGTCGGTGGAGGTCCTCGCCGGCGGTGGCCCCGCCGACCTCGTCGAGCTCACCGTGGTCCTCGCCCGGGAGATGCTCGACGCGGTGGGGATCCGCGACGTCGACCCCGCCGACGCCCTGCGCGACGGGCGGGCCATGGACGCGTGGCGGCGGATGATCGCCGCCCAGGGCGGGGACCCGGACGCGGAGCTGCCCACCGCCAGGCACACCCACGTCGTCACCGCCGAGGCCGACGGGGTGCTCAGCACGGTCGACGCCCTCGCGGTGGGCGTGGCCGCCTGGCGCCTCGGTGCCGGCCGCGCGCGCCGGGAGGAGGCCGTGCAGGCGGGTGCGGGGGTGGAGCTGCACGCCGTGCGCGGTGAGCGGGTGCGCGCCGGTCAGCCGCTGCTGACCCTGCACACGGACACCCCGGAGCGCTTCGAGTGGGCGCTGCAGGCGCTCGAGGGCGGCATCGCCGTCGGCGGTGGGGCGGCGGCGGTCCCGCTGGTGCGGGAGCGCATCACCGCCTGAGGACCGGTTGCGGGGCGGGCGTTTCGGGCGCGCCCGCCCCCGCGACTGAGCCGTGGAGGTGAATCCGTCGACTCGGGGTGCACTCCCGCTCACCGCGTGTCGAGACTCATGGCATGTTCACCAAGGCCGCCTCGTCCGGATCCCCCAAGCGGGGACTCGGCTTCGCCACGCGCATGATGCTCAGCCTCGGGCTGACGCTGGCGGCCGTCGGCGGGGTCCAGTACGGCCTCGTCGCCCACACCGTCACGCAGCGGGCCGACGAGCAGCTGGCCTCGGACCACTCCGCCGACGCGAAGGTCCTGCGCGAGCTGTACAACGCCCCCGGCGCGGGCCTCCTGGAGGCCGAGGAGGCCCTGGACAACCTCGCCGCGCGCCCCGGCGTGCACCGGGTGGCCCTGCTGGACGCGACCGGCCTCGTCCTCGCGGTCGGACGGCCCCGCCACGACGTGGGCGCCCACTCCGTCCACGAGGGCGCCGAGGCCACCGCCTTCCGCGGTGCCCTCGACCCGCAGCGCATCGTCAAGCGCCGCGTCGACGACGCCACCGCTGCCCTGGTGCTCGCCGTCAGCCGGAGCGGCGAGCCCACCGTCCACGCCGACGGCCGCGACAAGGTCGTGCGCGTGCCCCTGCTGCTGCGCCAGGAGCACGGGGTCCTGGAGGTCGTCCGCTCCGGGGACGAGGTGCGCCAGCAGGTCGCGGACCTGCGCAGCGTCCTCCTGCTCACCCTGGCGCTCGGGCTCGCGCTGGCCATGCCGGCGTTCTACCTCCTGGGCGGCCGCCAGCTCAGCAACCGCCACGGGCAGGCCCTGCAGAGCTCCACCACCGACGCCCTCACCGGTCTGCGCAACCACCGCAGCTTCCACGAGACCCTGCGCGAGGAGCTGGGCGCGGCCCAGCGCGGCGGGCGCCCGCTCACGCTCGTGCTGGTGGACCTCGACGGGTTCAAGCAGGTCAACGACACCTTCGGCCACCGCCGCGGCGACACGGTGCTGGCCTCCGTCGCCTTCGTCCTGCGCGAGCACGTCCCGCCGGGCTGCGCCTACCGCCTCGGTGGCGACGAGTTCGCCCTGCTGCTGCCGGGTGCGACCCTGGAGGAGGGGCTCGACGTGGCCGAGCGGGTCCGCGAGACCGTGGAGTTCTCGGTGGAGGGCGTCACCACCAGCATCGGCGTCGCCGGCCTCGACGCGAGCGCGCCGGACGCGGAGTCCCTCGTCGAGCACGCCGACGTCGCGATGTACGCGGCCAAGCGCAGCGGGCGCAACCAGGTCGTCAACGCCGCCGAGCTGCTCAGCGAGCCGGTGGAGTCCCTCAGCGCGGACGTGACCTCCGAGCGGGCCGGCTGACCCCGACCCGCTCGGCCCGGCCAGCCCGACCGACCGGCCCGACCGCTGCCGTGGTGCGGCCCTAGGCTCGCACCATGGCAGCTGACGTCCCCACCCCCACCGCGGACCTGCTCGACACGGTCCGCGCGCTCCCCAAGGTCTCCCTGCACGACCACCTCGACGGCGGCCTGCGCCCCGAGACGATCGTGGAGATCGCCTCGGCGAACGGTCACGCGCTGCCGACGACGGATCCCGACGAGCTGCGCGAGTGGTTCCGCACCGCGGCCGACTCCGGGTCGCTGGAGCTGTACCTGGAGACCTTCGCCCACACCACCGCCGTGATGCAGGACGCCGAGTCCCTCGCCCGCGTCGCCACCGAGACCGTCCTGGACCTCGCCGCCGACGGCGTCGTCTACGGGGAGCTGCGCTACGCCCCCGAGCAGCACCTCACGCAGGGCCTGAGCCTGGACGAGGTCGTCCTGGCGGTCGAGGAGGGTTTCCGCCGCGGTGAGCAGCTCGCCGCCGAGCAGGGCCGCACCATCCGGGTCGGCACCCTCGTGACCGCGATGCGCCACGCCGAGCGGGGCCTGGAGATCGCCGAACTGGCCCTGCGACACCGTGACGCCGGCGTGGTCGGCTTCGACATCGCCGGCGCCGAGGCCGGTTTCCCCCCCACGCGCCAGCTCGAGGCGTTCCGGATGCTGCACGAGGGGGAGTTCCCCGTCACCATCCACGCCGGTGAGGCCGCGGGCCTGGAGAGCATCCGCGAGGCGGTCGCCGTCTGCGGCACCCAGCGCATCGGCCACGGCGTCCGCATCGTCGACGACATCGAGGTCCTCGGCGGGACGGACGACGCCGGCCGCCCCCGGGTCCGCCTGGGGCGCACCGCGTCCTGGGTGCGCGACCGGCGCATCCCGCTGGAGCTGTGCCCCACGAGCAACGTCCAGACGGGGGCCGCGAGCAGCGTGGCCGAGCACCCGGTGACGCTGCTGAAGGACCTGCGCTTCCGGGTCACCGTGAACACCGACAACCGCCTCGTCTCGGGCACCTCGCTGAGCCGGGAGTTCGCGCTGCTCGTCGAGCAGGCCGGCTGGACGCTGGACGACGTGCGCTGGGCGACGACGAACGCCGCGCGCGCCGCCTTCCTGCCCTACGACGAGCGCATCCGCATCATCAGCTCGGTCGTCGAGCCCGGCTTCGCCGCCGCCCAGGGGCGCACCCCCCGCCACGCGGCGGGCTGAGGCGCCGTTCCCCGCGCAGAGGGTTTCCTCCCGGTCGGCTGACGCCCGGGGAGGACCCCTTCCGTGGTCCCGATCCGCCTCCGGACCACGGAAGGGGTCCTCTCCGGAGTCGGGCTGGGCACGCTACGAGCGGACGGTGCTGCTGCGGCGCAGCGGGAACAGCCAGCCCGGGTCCGGCGCGGAGCCCTCGGCCAGGCCCGGAACCTCCCCGGCCAGCGGCGCCAGCACCACCCGGTCGTGCTCCGCCGCGGCGACCCGCAGGGCCCGCAGCGCGCCCTCCTCCAGGCCCGCACCACCGCGGGCGTCCACGGCGTCCACCCCGGGGGCGAGCCGGTCCAGCACGCCCAGCCGCCCCGCCCCGCTGCCCTGGGGGACCGTCACCAGCCCCACCGGGATGCCCGCCACCACCGAGGCGTCCGCCAGCTGCAGCGCCGCGCCGGTGCCGCCGGGGCCCGGCACGAGGACGCACGCCCCGCCCGCCACCAGCACGGGAGCCAGCACCGACACCGCACCGAGGAGGACGTGCGTGGTGGGGGCGAGGGTGAGCACCACCCCGGCGCTGCGCTCCACCACCCGCCCCCGCGAGGTCACCGGGGCGGGCAGCAGGTCGAGCTTGTCGGACCACCCGGCCCACCACACGAGCCGGTCCACCGCGGCCTCGACCTCACCCAGCGCCGCGGAGAGCGGCCGGCCGCTGCGGCGCAGCTCGCTCACGAAGGGGCCGCGGCGCCCCTCGACCTCCGCGGCCAGCGCCGCCAGCGCCCGTCCACGCGCCACCGGGGCCAGCCGCCACCACTCCTGCGCCGCCGCCGCGGCCGCGGCCAGCAGCTCCGCCGGCTCGCGGGGCGCCGTGCGCGCACCGCCGCCCAGCGGGGGACGGGAGGGGAGGGACCGCAGGACCCGGGCCCCGGCGCGCTCAGCCACGGAAGGCCGCCATCTGCGCCAGGACGGCCACCGGGGCCCACGCGTCGTCCCCGCCGGGACCGGTGCGCACGCTGCGCACGCCCGGCACGTCCGCCAGGTGCGCGACCTCGGCAGCCGGGGCGCCCCAGACCCGCACCTCGACGGCCCCGGCGGCGCCGTAGCGGGCGAGGTCGGCCGCGGCGGCAGCCGTCGACGGGGCGCTGCGCAGGGCCACCACCGGCCCCGGCGGCGGCAGGGCCGGGCGGCGCCCCGCCTGGCGCAGCACGCCGGGAGGGCACCACCAGCCGCCCAGCGGCACCGTCCGCGGCACGCGCGCGCCCAGTGCGGCGACCGCATCCGCCGCCAGCTCCGGCGACGGGCACGGCCCGACGTCCGTGGCGCGGTCCAGCGGGTCCCCCAGGCGCAGGCCGTCGGCGGCCTCCTGCAGCGCCGGGGCGAGCTCGTCGAGGACCGCCTGCGGCGCCAGCACCAGCGTCCCGCCCGGCCGGCCGGCCGCCCCCTCGCGCAGGGCAGCGGTGAGCGCGGGCAGGACCTCGCCCAGGTCGGCGGCGGGCAGCACCACCTCCGCCGTGAGGGCGTCCGGGTCCGCGCTCAGCACCGCTCCCCGTTCCGCCATCGCCACCCGCAGCGCCCGCAGCTCCTCCGCCCGGCCACCGGCGCGGACGGCCCCCACCCCGCGCAGCAGGGCGGCGTCGGCCTCGGCGGCGGAGCCGGGCAGCACCGTCACCAGTCCGGCGGGCAGCCCGGCGCGCTCGGCGGCCTCGGCCAGGCGGTGCGCCAGGGGAGCGGCGGGCGGGCGCGGGCGCAGCAGGACCGCGTTGCCGCAGGCCAGGGCGGCGACGGCGGTGACCACCAGCGCCGCCGGCGACGTGCGCCAGCCGGCGAGGACGGCCACCAGACCCACGGCGGCACCCCCCAGCGGCGCCCAGTCGAGCTTGTCGGCCCACCCGGCGGCGGAGAAGGCGCGGTCGGGGAGCTGCTCGGCCTCCGCGAGGGCGAGGGCGGCCGGGCGCCCCCGCGTGAGGGCGTCGGTGGCGGCCAGCGGGCGCACCTCGGTGGCGAGGGCGTCGACGAGGGCGAGGAGGTGGCGGGCGCGGTCGGCGCTGCCGGCCCAGGCCCAGGCCTCGTCGCGGGCGCGGGCGGCGGCGTCCAGGCCCCGCTCGACGTCGGCCGGCAGCGCCTCGGCCACCTCCGCGAGGACCGAACCTGTGACGGGGTCGGGGAGCGGGGAGACCGGGCCGCCGGTGGCGGCGGGTCCGGGGACGACGACCGGGTACCGCGGCAGGAGGCCGGCTGCGGAGCGGAGGGCCCCGGCGGGGCGCACCTCCGTGCCGTCCGCGGTGGGTGGCAGCCCCGTCACGCAGCGCAGTCTACGGTCGGGGAGGCCGCCCGGCGGGAGGACCGGCGCGGGAGGCGCGGCGGCCGGATGGCAGGGTGGGGCCGTGCCCGCGCACCCCCACAGCCACCTGCCCGGTCCCGTCCAGGAGGCCCCCAGCGACGGCGACGACCGGCGCTTCTCCTGGTACGCGGGGGACCACCACATCCACACCACGTTCTCCCGCGACGCGATGTACACCATCGACGACCAGGTCCGGCGCGGGCAGGAGTGCGGCCTGGACTGGATGGTCATCACCGACCACGGCGGCCCGGACCACCAGAAGCTCTCCGTTGCCCGGCAGGCCCCGGAGATCGCCGCGGCCCGCGAGCGGTACTCGCCGCTGGTGTTCCAGGGGCTGGAGTGGAACATCCCCGGCGCGGAGCACGCCACGGTCATCGTGCCCCCGCACGAGCGGACCGTGCCGTTCCTCGAGGAGTTCGAGCGGCGCTGGGACGGCGACATCCTCGCCGCCGCCTCCAACCCCGCGGGCCCGCGGCTCCTGCGGCACTCCACGGAGGGCGGGGAGCTTGCCCGCCGGCTCGGGCTGGAGGCACTGGCGTGGATGTGCGCCGAGCTGGAGCGCGGCACCGTCGACACCGCCCTCGTCCTCGGCAACCACCCCATGCGCACCGGCCGTCTGGACCCCTCGCGCATCCGGCAGTGGCGCGACGCCGCCCCGGGCGTCTTCGTCGGCTGGGAGGGCGCACCCGGCCACCAGGCCGCGGCCCTGCCCGAGCCGTACAGCCGGGCGCGTGGGCGCGGGCAGTACGACGAGTTCCCCGGGCCGCTGTCCTTCCCCGGCTACGACGTCGACCAGTACCGCACCTGGGGCGGTTTCGACGCGGCCACCGCCCGGGTCGGCGGGTTGTGGGACAGCCTGCTCGCCGAGGGACTGCCGTGGTGGATCACGGCGAACTCCGACAACCACTTCGACCACATGGACACCGTCGTCGTCGGCGAGCCGTCGCGGGCGTTCTACGAGGAGCACGGCCACCGCGGCGTGCCGGTGCAGACCGGCACCCCCCAGCACGGCTACGTCGACTTCGCCCCCGGCTTCTACAGCCGCACCTACGTCGGCGCGCAGAGCCGCGACCACCGCGCGGTGATGGCGGCGCTGCGCACCGGGCGGGTGTTCGTCACGCACGGCGGGCTGCTCGACGCGATCGAGGCGAGGGTGCGGCCCGGAACCGGCCCGGGGGCGTCCGGCCCGGGGGTCACCTTCGGGTCTCGCCTGCGCATCGACCGCGGCGACGACGTCCACGTGGAACTGCTGCTGGACCCGGCCTCCGTCCCGAACGGGGCGGGGGAGGTGCCGCGGGTGGCGCGCATCGACGTCATCGCCGGCACGGTCACCGGCCGGGTCGCGGACGCCGACGCGGACCTGTTCGAGGCACCGGGGACCCGGGTCGTCGAGACGTTCGAGGTGCCCGCCCGCGCCCGCGGCCGGCAGCGGTTCGAGTTCGTGCTGCGCGGTGTCGCCGATCCGCTGTACCTGCGGTTCCGGGCGAGCGACGGCCGGCACTGCCGCGACGACGGGCACCCCCTGGTGGACGTCATCGGCGACAGCGACCCGTGGGACGACCTCTGGTGCTACACGAACCCGGTGTTCGTCGACGTCGGCTGACGGCCCGGGCTCGCTGCGGCGTCAGCCGACCCGGCGCCACTCGCCGCAGGACTCGGAGCTGAACAGGACGTCGGTGGGCAGGATCTCGACGGTGACGGGGCCGTCGGCGTAGTCGCCCTCGATCTCGGCGCCCCGGTCGTGGGTCGCGTCGCGGCCCCGCACCCAGCGGCACAGCTCCTCCGGTCGCTCGGCGGCGTACCGCCCGGGAGCGATGTCGACGCCCACGAGGTGGTCGCCCTCGCCGAACACGTCCTGCAGGTCCGGGGTGCGGTCCACGGGGACCCAGCCGCCGCAGCGGGTGCTGGAGAACCGCCGGTCGCTCGGCAGCAGTTCGACGATCGCCGGTCCCGCGCCGAAGGAGTTCGCGAGGAGCCCGTCGGATTCGCGCCCGAGCGCGCTGTCGCGCTCCCAGTAGCACTCCTCGCCGTCGATGCCGACGGCCCGGTAGACGCCGGGGAGGACGGTGTCGCCGACGAGGTGGTCCCCGTCGGGAACGGGCGGGCCCAGCGGGTCCGGCTGCCCGTCCTCCCGCGTCCACTCCCCGCACTCGTGCGAGGTGAACAGCACGTCCCCGGGCTTGATCTCCACGACTGCGTGGGCCAGTCCCGCCTCGATGTCGATGGTGTCGTCGCGGCCCTGGGCGGCACTGCTGCTGCGCTTCCAGAAGCAGTCGGCGGTGCTGCTGCCGGCGGTGTAGACGCCCGGGGCCACGTCGATGCCGACGAGGTGGTCGCCGTCGCCGATCGTCTCCCGCACCTGCGGGGTGGGGTCCACGGGCACCCAGCCGCCGCACCGGCTGGTGTTGAACCCGTAGTCGCCGGCCAGCACCTCCACGACCGCGGAACCGGGGCCCGCACCGTTGACGATGATCGCGTCGGCGTCGTCGCCGGGCCCGCTGGTGCGCTCCCAGTAGCAGTTCTCCCCGGCCGGGGTCAGGCTGCGGTAGAGGCCGGGCTGGACGCTCTCCCCGACGAGGTGGTCGCCGTCGGGGAGGGCGTCGGCGGGCAGGGCGGGGCCGCCGGGGAGCGGTACTCCTCCGCCGTCCTCCTCGACGTCCTCGTCCCGGTTCGCGGCGGAGGAGTCGCGCACGTCCTGTGCGACGAGGATCCAGAAGGCGGTCGACCCGACACTGGCGAGGAGGGCCAGCGAGCTCAGCACGATCGACAGGGCCATCAGCCCCGCCCGTGCCCTGCGCCGCAGCGCCACGACCGCCAGGACGACCCCGGCCGCGCCGAGGAGGAAGCCGAGCACGGGCGCCAGGCCCAGGACGAACGCGGTGCAGCTCACCACGAGCGCGGCGACCGCGATGCCGGGCAGCGGGGAGGAGGCGGGAGGGGTCTGGGGCGGACGGGTCGGGGCGTGGGCGCCGCTCCCGTAGGGCGTGGACCCGTGGGGCGTGAACTCGTGGGGCCCGGTTCCCGGGGGCGTCGGCCCGCCGGGCCCCTCCGGCCGCGGCGCGTAGGGGTCCTTGCGCAGGTCCAGCGGCTCGTCCCTCATGTCGTCCCCCCGCACCCCGACGCGGAACTCCCGCGCCTCGTCGTCGTCCTCGTCACCACGCCCGGGGGAAGCCCGGATCCCGTGCCTGCATCCGGGCGGTGCAGGCACGGCCGGCCCGCCGCCTCAGCCCAGGCCGGTGGCAGCGGCGATGTCGCGGCGCAGCGCCTGCAGTGCCTCCGCGGCCCTCGCGCGTGCGGCGGGGAGGTCCCCGTCGACGGGCACGACGACCTCGCAGTAGCACTTCAGCTTCGGCTCGGTGCCGCTCGGGCGCACGACCACGCGGGCCCCCGCGGCGGTGCGGAAGCGCAGCCCGTCGGTGGGGGGCAGCCCGTCCACTCCCTCGGCCAGGTCCTCGGTGCCGGTGACAGCCGCCCCCGCCAGTTCCGTCGGCGGGGTGCTGCGCAGGCGGGCCATCGCCTGCGGCACCAGCGACAGGTCGTCCACCCGCAGCGACACCTGCCCCGTGGCGTGCAGCCCGTGCCGCTCGGCGAGTTCGTCGAGGACGTCCGTGAGGCCCCTGCCGTCGCGGCGCAGCGCCTGCGCGGCGCGGGCGACGAGGACGGCGGTGCTGATGCCGTCCTTGTCGCGCACCACGTGCGGGGCGACGCAGTAGCCGATGGCCTCCTCGTAGCCGAAGGCGAGGCCGGGGACCCGGGCGATCCACTTGAAACCGGTCAGCGCCGGGCCGAACGGCAGACCGTGGTGGGCCGCGATCTGCTGCAGCAGCTGGGAGGAGACGACGGAGCAGGCGAGCACCGCGCCGGCGGGCAGGCCCTCCTCCGACAGCAGCCCCGGCCTGGCCATGCACTCCGCCAGCAGGCAGCCCAGCTCGTCACCCGTGAGCACCCGCCAGGAACCTGCCTCGGGAACCGCCACGCAGCAGCGGTCGGCGTCCGGGTCGACGGCGAGGAGGAGGTCGGCGTCGCGCTCGGCGGCCAGCGCCAGCGCCCGGTCCAGCGCACCGGGCTCCTCGGGGTTGGGGAAGGCCACCGTCGGGAAGTCCGGGTCCGGCTCGGCCTGCTCCGCGACCACGGCGACGTCGTCGAACCCGCTGCGGCGCAATGCCTCCAGGAGGACCTCGCCGCCGACCCCGTGCAGCGGGGTGGCGACCACGCGCAGCGCCGGTCCGTCGGTGGTGCCGCCCACCGCGCCGGTGACCGCGTCGAGGTAGCGCTGCAGCGCCTCCTCGCCGAGCGAGGTCCAGCCGCCGTCCGGGCGCGGCAGGTCGGCGAGGCGCCCGACCGCGTCGATGGCGGCGGCGATCCCGGCGTCCGCGGGCGGGACGATCTGCACGCCGCGGCCCTCCTCGCTCGCGGCGCGGCCCCCGAGGTAGACCTTGTAGCCGTTGTCCTGCGGCGGGTTGTGGCTCGCGGTCACCATCACCCCGGCGTCGGCGTCCAGGTCGCGCACGCAGAACGCCAGCACGGGGGTGGGCAGCGGCCGGGGCAGCAGCAGCACCTCGCAGCCCGCGCCGGTGAGCACCGAGGCGGAGTCGGCGGCGAAGTCGGCGGAGCCGTGGCGGGCGTCGTAACCGACGACCACGCGCGGGCGGGCGCCGTCGAGGGTGCGGACCAGCCAGGAGCCCAGCCCGGCGGCGGCGCGCTGCACCACGGCGCGGTTCATCCGGCGGGGGCCGGCCCCGAGGGCACCGCGCAGGCCGGCGGTGCCGAACTCCAGGAAGCCGGAGAAGCGGTCGGCGAGGTCGGCGAGGGCCGCGGGGTCGTCGTCCTCGGCGCGGGCGAGGACCGCGGCCAGTTCGTCGCGGGTGGCGGTGTCGGGGTCGTCGGCCATCCAGGCGCGCGCCCGCTGCAGCAGGGAGTCGAGCTGCCGCGCGCGCTCGCCGTCGAGGCGCGGGGTGGGGTCGTCGTGGGTCACCCGCAGACCCTAGGGGGTCGGCCTCACCCGTCCGGCCCAGCGCGCGCAGCAGCGACGAAAAGCCGAGGCGGTGTGTCCGAGGTCACCCCTACGGTCGGGACATGGCGGAGACGGAGGCAGTGGTTGCACGAGGGTTGGTGAAGCGGTACGGGAAGGTCACGGCCCTGGCGGGCGTGGACCTGGTGGTGCCCCAGGGCACCGTGCTCTCCCTGCTCGGCCCGAACGGGGCCGGCAAGACGACGACCGTCCGGATCCTGACGACGCTGCTGGAGCCCGACGAGGGCAGCGCGACCGTCGCGGGCGTCGACGTGCTGCGCGAGCCGCGCCAGGTGCGGCGGCGCATCGGCCTGTCGGGCCAGTACGCGGCGGTCGACGAGCACCTGACGGGGTTCGAGAACCTGGACATGGTGGGGCGGCTCTACCACCTGGGGCGCAGGCGCAGCCGTGAGCGCGCCCGGGAGCTGCTGGAGCTGTTCCGGCTGACCGAGGCCGGCGACCGGCCGGCGAAGACCTACTCCGGCGGCATGCGCCGTCGCCTGGACCTGGCGGGGGCCCTGGTGGCCGAGCCGCCGGTCCTCTTCCTCGACGAGCCGACGACGGGGCTGGACCCGCGCAGCCGCATGGACATGTGGGACCTGCTCTCGCAGATGGTCCGCGGCGGCACGACGCTGCTGCTGACGACGCAGTACCTGGAGGAGGCCGAGCGCCTCGCCGACGACATCGCGGTGATCGACCACGGCCGCGTCATCGCCCGCGGCACGGCCGACCAGCTCAAGGACCAGGTCGGCGGCGAGCGCATCGAGGTCGTCGTGACCGAGGACGCCGGCGTCGAGGCCGCCCGTGCCGCGCTGCAGGCGATCGCGGTGGGCGAGGTGGTCGTGGAGCGGCACTCCCGCCGGCTGGTCGCGCCGGTCTCCGGGGGCGCCGCGTGCCTCGTGGAGGCGCTGCGGCGGCTGGACTCCGCCGGGGTCGGCATCCTCGACGCCGGTCTGCGCCGGCCCACGATGGACGACGTGTTCCTCAGCCTCACCGGACGTCCGGCGGAGGAGGACGTCGAGGGCGGGCAGGGCAGCCCCGGCGCGGTGCCGGGCGGTCCTCCCGCCCAGCGCAGGATCGACCTGGACCAGGACGCCTCGACCGGAATGCGGAGGTGACGCGGTGAACGCGGTGCTCGGCGCACTGGCGGACGGCTCGGTCGTCGCCAAGCGCAACCTCATCCACATCAAGCGGGTGCCCGACCTGCTCATCGGGACGCTGATCTCCCCGATCATGTTCATCCTGCTGTTCGCCTACGTCTTCGGCAGCGCGATCCCGGCGCCGGACGGGGTGAACTACCGCGAGTGGCTGGTCCCGGGCATCTTCGCCCAGACGGTGATCTTCGGCGGCACCATCACGGGCATGGGGCTGGCGACGGACATGCAGAAGGGCATCATCGACCGGTTCCGCTCGCTGCCCATGGCGCAGCCGGCCGTCCTCATCGGCCGCACGAGCAGCGACGTGGTCACCAACATCCTGACGATCGCCATCATGGCGGCCACCGGCCTCGCCGTGGGGTGGCGGATCCGCACGTCGATCCCCGAGGCGGTCCTCGGCTTCGCCCTGCTCCTGCTGTTCGCCTACGCGGTCTCCTGGGCGATGGCCTACATCGGCCTGCTGGTGCGCACCCCCGAGGCCTTCCAGTCGCTGACGTTCCTCACCGTCTTCCCGGTGACGTTCATCGCCAACACGTTCGTGCCGATCGACAACTTCCCGACCGTGCTGAAGGTCGTGGCGGACTGGAACCCCGTGTCCTCGCTCGTCCTGGCCACGCGGGAGCTCTTCGGCAACGTCGGCCCGGCCGGCCTGGTGCGGGCGCCGGAGGCGTGGTCGCTGCAGCACCCCGTCGCGTACACCCTGATCTGGGTCGCGCTCATCCTGCTGGTGTTCGTGCCCGTCGCGAGCCGTCAGTACAAGCGGGCCACGTCCCGCTGATCCGGTTGCGCAGCAGGGCTCGGCACGGTCCGTCGTGCCGGGCCCTGCTGCGTTCGGGGCGGTTCAGAGCAGCGGCACGAGCTCCGCGAGGAGGCGCGCGCAGCGCGGTGCGGCCTCGCGGCCGGCCTCCAGCACCTCCGTGTGCGACAGCGGCGTCTCCTGCACGCCCGCCGCGAGGTTGGTGACCAGCGACAGCCCCAGGACCTCCATGCCCGCGTGCCGGGCGGCGATCGCCTCGAGCGCGGTGGACATCCCGACGAGGGTGCCGCCCATGATCCCGGCCATCCGGACCTCGGCGGGGGTCTCGTAGTGCGGGCCGGGCATCTGCACGTAGACGCCCTCGGTGAGACCGGGGTCCACCGTGCGGGCCAGCTCCCGCAGCCGGGAGGAGTAGAGGTCGGTCAGGTCCACGAAGGTCGCCCCCTCCAGCGGGGACTGCCCGGTGAGGTTGATGTGGTCGGAGATGAGCACCGCCGAGCCGGGAGCGACGGCCGGGTCCAGCCCGCCGCAGCCGTTGGTCAGCACGACGGTGCGGCATCCGGCGGCCGCGGCGGCGCGCACCCCGTGGGCCACCGCGCGGACCCCGCGGCCCTCGTAGAGGTGGGTGCGGGCCCCCACCACGAGGGCGCGCAGCGGCTCGGCCCCCTCCCGGGGCACCGACAGCGAGCGCAGCGTCCCCACGTGCCCGGAGACCACCGGCTTGGAGAAACCGGGCACCTCCGAGGCGGGGACCTCCGCCACGACCTCGCCGATCCGGTCGGCGGCCGCGGCCCAGCCCGACCCCAGCACGAGGGCCACGTCGTGGGTGGCCACCCCCGTCAGCTCCGCCAGCCGGGCCGCGGCCTGCGCCGCGAGCTCCTGAGGGTCCGGGCCGGGGGCGGATCCGCTGGGGCGGTCCGCGCTCGCCGCGTCGGTGGGGGAGGGGGCGGTGTTCAGGGCGTCGTCGTCCACGGCCGACACCCTAGGTGCTGCCGAGGCGGGACGTGGCGAGCGTCCGGGGGCTGCGCGCCCGGGTGCATCGAGGACGTCGTCGCCGTCCTCCTCGGGCAGAGCAGCGTCGAGGGAGAGCTCACTCTCCGCAGCGGGGACCTCGCGAGAGCAGCCCTCACCCCCCGCGCCCTGACGGACGTCCGGCGTCGCGGGCGACGTGCTGCTAGCCGCCGGTGGGCATGTCGAAGACCTCCGGGCATGCGGCGCCGCCGACCTCGGAGGCGGGTCCGATGCTCGCGAACGCGTCCTGGACCATGGCTCGGTCGGCTTCGGAGGGCACGCCGTTGGAGGCGGCGAACAGTTCGCTGACGGTGGCCATGCCGAGGACGAACTCCTCGACCTCGGCGGGCATGCCTGGTGTCTCCGCCGCGTTGCGCAGCCCCGCGGCGGTGCGCAGGTGGTCGGCGGGGGCGATGGACCCGCCGTCCTCGTTGGCGTTGGGGACGGCGATCAGTGCGGTGCACCAGGCGAGCCGGTCGCCCGCGGGCGGCGAGGCGACTGCGGTCGGGGTGATGTCGCCGCCCTCGGGGGCGGGCACGGGTGTCACGGGCTGGTCGCTGACCGGCGGTTCCGGTGCCACCCGGTCGGCGGGCGCTCCCCCGGGGGGCGGAGCCTGCGTGAGGGGATCGGTGGGGTTGCCGGGCGTAGCGGTGGCCGGCGGCGCCGGTGTGCCGGCGGTCGTGGTGCTGTCCAGCGGGGTGGTCGCGGCGTCGCCACCGCACGAGGTGAGGAGTGCGGCTGTGACGGTGAGGGCGGCGAGCAGCGGCGCGGAGCGCATCGGATGCCTTCCAGGCGAGCGGGTTGTGGTGGCCACCCTGGTCATCGGCACCGTGCGGGTCGGACCGGAGCGGCGTCGGGTGCGGCCCTCGTGCTGCGGGGCCGGGGGCGGCCCGCGACGGCCCGTGGGCCGCGGATCGAGGGGGCGCGCCGAGTCGGCCACCATCGCGGTCGTCCCGCGTCAGGGGCGGTGGATCGACGGCGGGTCCGGGAACCGCTGGCCAGCCGTGCGGACGGTCACGGGGAAGTCCCCGCCCTCCCACGTGATCTCGTCACCGGTCCAGGGATCCTCCAGGTGCCCGTCGTCATGGGGTCACAGCCTCCGCAGGGCGTCTCCACCCGGAAGGTGCAGAACAGGCCGGGTGGCCCCGCCGCCCAGCACCACCTCGACGTCGGTCACCCGCCCCCGGACCCGCTCCTCGGGTTCGGTGTCGTGACCGGCCGCGACCGGCCACGACCGGCCGCATCCGGCCGTCGTCCCCCACGACGCGGGCGCACTCGAGGTCGACGATCTGGTTGCGCTCGATGGAGGACCCGCAGCAGCACTGCTCCCAATCGCGCACCTCCGCGACGACGTCCACCGCACGAACCCAGGCCGCACGAACCCAGGCCGCGCCATCCCACGGCGCTTCGTCCTCGGTGCACCACAGGCGCACGCCGATCGGGTGGTCCGGCCCGTCGTGCTGCCCGGCTGGCCACGATCTCCGCCTCGCGGGGCCCGCGATGGTCAGGGGGTGCGGATGTCGGCAGGGTCGGGGAACTCGGCGTGGGCCTGCTCACCCGTCGGTGCCAGCTCCAGGTACCTGAGCCGGTCGTCCTCGTCGACGAACAGCAGCACCAGCGCCTCGGGGGCGTCGCCCTCCACCACCGGGTAGCCGTCCATCCCCGGTGTCCTGGGAGCGCTGGTGTGGGTCAGCTCGATGGACGGGCACGTGCCGCAGCCGCACGAACGCCCGGCCCGGACGGTGCTCAGTTGTGCGCGCCAGCGGGCCCGGTCGGCCTCTTCGACGACGCGCTGGTCAGGTCGAAGCTCGCTCCGCGGTCGATCAGCACGGTCAAGACCTCCCGCTCTCGGCGGGTCAGCTCCCGGGAGGTTCCGGCGGTCGTCGGGCTCGTCACCCGGGCAGCTGAGGGTTCCGGAGACTGATCCGGGTGCTCGCTCACCAGCCCATCATCGCCCTCACGCAGCCGAGAGTTGCGAAGGATGACGGGCACGCCGCACAGGCGTGCCCGTCGCCGCGGAAGGCGCCCACCACTCGCTCATCCGGTCTGGGAGAACACCCTTGCGATCATGCGCCCGTCAGTGAGGGGGGACGTTCGACAGCCTCGGTGATCGCGCACCCGCAGCGTGGACGCCGAATCGTTCGGGCGGGCCGTCAGCGGTCGGGCTCGTCGGGGATGTCGCCGTCGACCCAGGAGATGTAGCGGTGCAGGGAACGGTCCACGACGGCTTCGGCGTCGGAGTCGATGACGCCGAAGGCCCCGTAGAGGCGGTCGTAGGTGTAGGGGGCCAGGGCGTCGAGGATGCGCCGGATGGCGCGGGCAGGCAGCGGGATCAGGGCGGCGGATCCAGGCCCGGTCGGCGGAGGCCACCAGAACCGAGACGCCGCCGAAGGCGTGGCTGTACGAGACGGACGCGCCGACCAGGTCGGGGTGGCTGGCGGAGACGACGTCCACCCCACCGAGCCGCCGCAGTTCCTCCACGGTGTCGGTGTCGAGGTAGCCGGGCGGCTCCCACAGCAGGTTGCCACCCCGGGTGCGCAGCAGCAGCCCGCGCTGGCCGATGGCCAGTTCCGGCTCGGCGGTCAGGGCGTACAGGTCGGTCTCGAGCTGCTCGATGTCGATCCGCTGTCCTGCGGCGGCCAGCTCCGCGTGGGTGGTCCAGCGCTGCCCGGAGGCGGGGACGTGTGCCCGCTCGTCGCTGCAGATGGCGCAGACCGCCGGTGGCTGGGGAGTGTCGGGGTGCTCGATGCCGCAGGCGGCGCAGATCCAGATCGTCATGACGGGCACCTTCGCTCCTCAACCTCGGTTGAGATCAAGGCTGAGACGACTGCTCGCACACCAACGGAGGCGTGCATGCCGCGGTGGCTGTGGTCGCATTCAGCTGGCGTCACATGCGATCTCGCTCTCCTCGCGTCGACTGCGGAGGTTCCTCGCGGGCCGGGCGCTCGGGTCTACCCTCCGCTGCATGCGCAAGATCGCCGGAGGGCTGGCTGCGGCGGCCCTCTTCGGGGCGGTGGCGGCCGTGGTCAAGGACCAGGGCGGTGGCCCCGACAGCGCCGACTACGTCGTGCGGGCGACGCTGGGCAACCTCAGCGCCCCGTGGTTGCTGCTGCCGTTCCTGGCGGGCAGCGCATGCCGCGGCCTGCGTGGTGGGGCGGTGACGGGGCTCGGGACCACCCTGGTCGCTCTGGTCGGCTTCTACACCGCCACGGGACTGATCATCGGCCTGGACGGGCGCAACGGCCTGAGCGCGGCGCCGCTGTGGATGCTGGCCAACCAGGTCCACTTCCAGGCCGGGCTGCTCACCGGCCCGCTGCTGGGGGCGCTCGGAGCCGCCTGGCAGCGGGGCAGCCGGCACCGCGGGCGGGGAACGACAGCCCAGGGGCAGGGGCGGGTGTGGTGGCTCGCGGCACTGCTGCTGGCCGGGGAGCCACTGGTGCTGCTCGCCCTCGGCTACGCCTCGCCGCTGTCGGAGGCATGGCGCCACGAGCTGCCGCCCCTGCTGGGACTGCCGCTGATGTGGGGTCTGACCCTGGACCGACCAGCGGGAACTCTGATCGTCTACGCCACGGAGCTGGCTGCGGGTCTGACGCTGCTGGCCGTGCTGGTCGACCGCGCCCGTCGAGCCGGCCCTCGGCTCGCGTGACCACCTGCTGTCGTCGAGCCGTGCTCGAGCACGGACCGCCCCGTCCTCGACCGGGGAGTGCGTCGTCGATCGGTCACGACCGCGCCCGCTCGGCGACGTCAGCGCAGGATCGTCAAGGGCCAGATGGCGCCGATGCCGCTCACTGCGCTGAGCGGGCCAGCCGTGCCTGGATGTCGGCGCTGGCCTCCACGTCGTGCGGTAGTGCGGCGAGTTCTTCCGGCGCGATGCGCACCCCTTGATTCCGGGCGGTGGCAGCCAGGTGGTCCCAGTGCATCGCAGCCGCATCCTCGGAGGAGCACCCCTCGGGGGGCTCGTCGGGTCCGACCACCGTGCGTGCGTCGTGCGCCAGGTCCTCCAGCGATGTGCGGGACCAGAGGTCGCTCGGGCCGCTGGACGCCCAGCCGCGATCGTCGAGCAGCGTCACCCGCCGACCATCGACGAGCTCGAGCTCGAGCAGCGCATCGATGGACATCCGGCGCTCGGTGTTGGCCTCAGGTCCCGCCGTCGTGTCGAGGTCGATGGAGGTGACGAGTCGCCTGGCTTCCCGCATGGCTCCAGCTTCGCGCACGTCGGCCCTCAGCGGTGGACACCGACCGCCTCGCGCGCGACCGATCGTGATCCACTTCTCCGGTGAGTCGACCTCTTCCGCCTGGAGCGGAGGCCCGCTTGGCGCGGGAGCACAACGTCTGGCTGTGCACCTTGCGGGCTGACGGCTCGGCGCACGTGACGCCGGTGTGGTTCGTCTACGACGGCGGGACGTGGTGGGTCGGGTGCGACGGGCACAGCGTGAAGGTGCGCAACGTGCTGGCCGATGCGCGGGTCTCGCTCGCACTGGAGGACGGCACCGCACCGGTCGTGGCCGAGGGCCTGACCCGCGTCCACCGCGACGCCTTCCCCGAGCGCATCGTCGCCGCGTTCGCCGGCAAGTACGGCGGCTGGGACGTCCGGCACCGACCCCGGCCGGACGCCGAGCGGGTCCTGCTGGAGATCCCGGTCAGCAGGTGGCTGCTCACCGGCGCGGCCCAGTAGCCCCCCCACGCGTCCGCACGGCGGCGTGGGCGAGCACGTGGAGAGCCCATGGCCCGGGTGCTCGAGGGCCGTGGTGCAGGCTGCCGGGGTGGAGCAGCGCGACGTCTTCCTCGACATGGTCCTGCGCAACGACGTCGTGCGCGCCGTCCTGGAGCGGGCGCCCGGGCTGGAACTGCCGGACTGGTGGCTCACGGCCGGAGCCCTCTTCCAGACCGTGTGGAACGTGCAGGACGGCCGCGACCCGTGCACGGGCATCCGCGACTACGACCTCTTCTACTTCGACGGCTCCGACCTGTCCTGGGAGGCCGAGGACGCCGTCATCCGCCGGGCCGAGGTGGTCTTCGAGGACCTGGGCGCGACGATCGAGGTGCGCAACGAGGCCCGCGTGCACCTCTGGTACGAGGAGCACTTCGGGGTTCCTGCCGTCCCGTTCCGCAGCAGTCGGGACGCCATCGACCACTTCGCAGCCACGACGTGCTGCCTCGGCCTCACGGTCGACCCCGACGGGCAGCTGCTCGTCCACGCCCCTCACGGCTACGACGACCTGTTCGCGCAGCGGTTGCGGCCCAACCCGGTGCTCGCGCCACGGGAGGTCTACGAGCGCAAGGCCCTGCGGTGGCGGCGGGAATGGCCTCGGCTCGTGGTCGTGCCGTGGCCGGCGACCGGCCAGGAGCAGATTCCGCGACCCTGACCAGCCGCGCCCGTCGGCGAAGGCACGCACCGCGGGCCGTGCGGAGGTCGGCGGCTGACCTGTCAGCGCCGCGCTAGCGTCGGGGCCCATGATCGTGTGGATCAACGGCACCCATGGTGTGGGCAAGACGACCACCAGCGCTCTGGTGCAACGGTTGATCCCGGACTCGCGGGTGTTCGACGCCGAGAAGGTGGGCGAGACGCTCATGGACATCTCGCCCGGACTGCCGGCGACGGACAACTTCCAGCACTGGCCACCGTGGCGGCCGCTCGTCGTGGAGACCGCCCGCCGGGTGCTCGACTACACCGGCGGAACCCTCGTGGTGCCCATGACCGTCCTGGTCGAGGAGTACTGGCGCGAGATCAGCGCCGGCCTGGCCCGGCACGGCGTCCCCGTGCGGCACTTCGTCCTGCACGCCGACCAGGACACCCTCCGCGGTCGCATCGAGGGTGACGCCCTCCTCGGCCCGTCGCCGTTCCGCCGCGCCCACCTGGAGCCCTACGCCGAGGCGGCCCGCACCTGGTTGCACGACGAGGCCGAGGTCGTCGACACCACCCACCTGACACCCGCCCAGGCTGCCCAGCGGATCGCGGACGCCGTCGTGCGCGAACCGCGCCCATCGCGCACGAGGGCCGAGGTGTCGCGTCCCTGACCGCAGCGCCGTCCACGGGCTGCTCGCTCAGGCGTCCAGCTCGGCGCGGCGCCGGGCGAGGAAGCCGCGCTGGGTGTCGTTGCCGGCGGTGGCGATCGCCTCGTCGTAGGCCTGCCGGGCCCGTTCGCGGCGTCCGAGCCGGCGCAGCAGGTCGGCGCGGACCGCGTGCAGCGGGGGGTAGCCGGGCAGGTGGAGGCCCTCGACGACCGCCAGCGCCTCCGCCGGCCCCTCGACCTCCGCGAGGGCCACGGCCCGGTTGAGGGCGACGACCGGGGTGGGGGCGAGGGCCAGCAGCTGGTCGTACAGGGCCAGCACCTGGTGCCAGTCGGTCGCCGCGGCGGTGGCGGCGTCGCTGTGCACCGCGGCGATCGCGGCCTGCAGCTGGTACGGCCCGGGCCGGCCGCGGCGCAGGCAGCGCCGGACGAGGTCCTGTCCCTCGACGAGGAGACCGCGGTCCCAGCGGGAGCGGTCCTGCTCGGCCAGCACGACGAGACCGCCGTCCGGGCCGGTGCGGGCGGGGCGCCTGGACTCCGAGAGGAGGAGCAGCCCCAGCAGCCCGAGCACCTCCGGCTCGTCGGGCATGAGCTCGGCCAGCACCCGGGCCAGGCGCACCGCCTCCGCGCACAGGTCGGCGCGCACCAGGTCCTCCCCGGAGGTGGCCGAGTGCCCCTCGGTGTAGACGAGGTAGATGACTGCCAGCACCCCGCGCAGCCGTGCCGGCAAGTCCACCTCGTGCGGCACCCGGTAGGGGATGCCGGCGTCGCGGATCTTCTTCTTCGCCCGCACCAGGCGCTGGGCCATCGTCGCCTCCGGCACCAGGAAGGCCCGCGCGATCTCGGGGGTGCTCAGCCCGCCCAGCAGCCGCAGCGTGAGGGCGACCTGCGCCGGCGTGGCGAGCGCGGGGTGGCAGCAGGTGAACAGGAGGCGCAGGCGGTCGTCGCGCACGGCGCCCTCCTCGGCGGGCTCGTCGGGGGCGTGCAGCAGCACGGCCTGCGCGTGGCGCTGCTCACGGGTGGACTCGCGCCGGTGGCGGTCGACGGCGCGGTTGCGGGCGGTGGTGATGATCCAGCCGGCCGGGCTCGGCGGCAGGCCGGTGGCGGGCCAGCGCTGCACGGCGGCGGTGAAGGCGTCCTGGACCGCCTCCTCGGCGAGGTCGATGTCGCCGAGGAGGCGGACCAGGACGGAGACCGCGCGGCCGTACTGCTCGCGGAAGACGCGCTCGACGGCCTCCAGGCCGACGCCCTCCGGCCCGAGGCCCTCCGGAACCCGGTCCTGCGCGGTGGGGGCGCTCATCAGCCGCGGAAGGGCCGGACCTCGATGGGCAGGGTGGTCGCCGCCGACGCCTTGCGGCCCCACTCCAGGGCGGCGTCGAGGTCGGGCGCGGTGATGATGCAGAGGCCGCCCAGGTGCTCCTTGGCCTCGATCCACGGGCCGTCGGTGAGCACCACCTCGTCCCCGGCGGCGCGGACGACGGTGGCGCTCTCCGGCCCGTGCAGGCCGCCGGCGAAGACCCACGCCCCGGCCGCCCTCAGCTCCTCGTGGAAGGCCTGGACGTCCGCGCCGATGCGCGCCATGGCCTCCGGTGCCGGCGGCGCACCGACGGGCTGGACGACGCTGAGCAGGTACTGGGTCACGACTCCTCCTGGCGATCGGGCCGGCCCGCTGCCGGCGCTCACCGTTCACACGAACGGTAGGAGCACGGATCGACACACCCTCGCGGGGGGTTCGCCAGGCGGGGGGAGGGAAGGTTCTCGCTGCGGCCACGGAGGCGCGACGACGAGCGTGCCGGTGGCGGCGGGGGCCTGGATGCGTGCGGGCGGCTGCGCGCCGGTGTCGTCACGGCGGCGGAGCGGGCGGAGCGTGTGCGGCGCCTGGTGGCAAGCCCCCCTGCCACCAGGCGCACCGCAACGTCCCCCCTGCGAGCCGGTCTCGTGGCCTGGGCCCCCCGGACCCTGACCCCGTCCCCCCCGGACTCAGCGGTCACATCGGCGTCCCCCGCCCGGGCGTTACACCCCTGCCCGCACCGTCCGCCGCCTCGCCGCGGGCCACCGTCCGGCGGGCACAGCCGCAGCCGCGGTCAGTGGTCGTTGGAGCGGCAGGGCCGCCGGCGCAGGGCCTCGACGTAGTCCGACGGGGCGCCCCCCGCCTCGGCCGCGTCGGCGATCATGCCGAGGTAGCGGGCGGTGGGCAGGCCACCCTCGTAGTCGTCCAGCACGTAGATCCAGGCCAGCACGTCGCCGTCGAGGGTGTGCACCCGCACCCGCAGCTTGCGGAAGAGGCCGATGTCCAGGCCCTCCCACTCGTCGAGGCGGGCCTCGTCGGCGTCGGTGATGTCGTAGAGGGCGACGAACACCTGCTCCGCCTCGTCCTCCACGACCGTGGCGAGCGGGCCCTCCCATCCGCGGTCCTCGCCGCCGAAGGTGAGTCGCCACCCGGGCAACCACCCGCAGGCCCGCAGCGGCGAGTGCGGCGCGCGGCGGGCCATCTGCTCCGGGTGCAGGTTGCTGGCGTAGGCGGCGTAGACGGGCACGAGCCGGAAGCGTAGGACAGCGGGGCGGGGAACGGGGCGCTTGTGTCCCGTGGGAGGCGTGTGGTGGACCTGCCCGTGTCGGCGAGTCCTGCCACGATGGGTGCGTGAGCAGCAGCGGCCAGACCAAGCGCACCCGTGTCGGCATCCTCGGCGGCGGTCCCGGCGGCTACGAGGCCGCGCTCGTCGCCGCGCAGCTCGGCGCCGACGTCACCATCGTCGAGGACGAGGGCCTGGGCGGCTCCGCGGTCCTCACCGACGTCGTCCCCAGCAAGACGCTCATCGCCACGGCGGAGCTCATGACGACCGTCGGCGGGGCCGCCGAGCTCGGGGTGCGCTTCCCCGGCGGGCGCGGCGGCAGCACCGACGCCGAGGGCAGCGTCACCGTGGACCTGGCCCGCGTCAACCAGCGCGTGAAGTCCCTGGCGTTCGCCCAGTCCATGGACATCCGCGCCCGCCTGGAGAAGGAGGGCGTGCGGGTCCTCAACGGCCGCGGCCGCCTCGACGGCCCGCAGGCGCTGGTCGTGACGTCGGGCGACGACGAGGGGGAGCGCGTCGAGGCCGAGCACCTTCTCCTCAGCGTCGGGACCAGCCCCCGCACGCTGCCCGCCGCACAGCCGGACGGGGAGCGCATCCTCACCTGGAAGCAGCTCTACGACCTCGACGAGCTCCCCGAGAAGATGATCGTCGTCGGGTCCGGGGTCACCGGCGCCGAGTTCGCCGGTGCCTACCGCGCCCTCGGCTCCGACGTCGTGCTCGTCTCCAGCCGCGAGCGCGTCCTGCCCGGCGAGGACGCCGACGCCGCCGAGGTCCTGGAGGACGTCTTCCGCCGCCGGGGCATGACCGTGATGTCGCGCTCCCGCGCCGAGTCCGCCGTCCGCCACGGCGACACCGTGACCGTGACGCTGTCCGACGGGCGCACCGTGGAGGGCTCGCACTGCCTCATCGCCGTCGGCGCGATCCCCAACACCGCCGGTCTGGGGCTGGAGGAGGCCGGGGTGGAGGTCGCGGAGTCCGGGCACGTGACCGTGGACCGCGTCTCGCGCACCTCCGCCCGAGGGGTGTACGCCGCCGGTGACTGCACCGGCGTGTTCCCGCTGGCCTCCGTGGCCGCCATGCAGGGGCGCATCGCCATGTGGCACGCCCTGGGTGACGCGGTGTCCCCGCTGGCACTGCGGTCGGTCTCGTCGAACATCTTCACCTCCCCCGAGATCGCCACGGTGGGGTGGACGCAGGCCCAGATCGACTCCGGCGAGGCGCAGGGCGACATCGTGAAGCTGCCCCTGTCCACGAACGCGCGCGCGAAGATGTTGGGCATCCACGACGGCTTCGTGAAGCTGTTCTGCCGCAGCGGCTCCGGAACGGTGATCGGTGGGGTCATCGTCGCCCCCCGCGCCAGCGAGCTGATCTTCCCGCTCACGCTGGCGGTGGAGAAGCGGCTCAACGTCGACGACGTCGCGCACGCCTTCACCATCTACCCGTCGCTGTCCGGCTCCCTGGCCGAGGCCGCGCGGCAGCTGCACGTCATGAGCTGAGGGCCGGGGGTGTCGCCGCAGGAGCTGCTCCTCGTCCTGGAACTGGCCGGCATCTTCGCCTTCGCCCTCGACGGTGCCCTCACCGCCATGCGGGCCGCCCACCTGGACCTGCTCGGCGTCATCGCGCTCGGCATGGTCACCGCCCTGGGCGGGGGGACGCTGCGCGACGTGCTGCTGGGCAACCTGCCCCCGGCGAACCTGCAGGACTGGCGGCTGCTGTTCACCGCCACCTGCGGGGCGCTCGTCGCCTTCTACGGCCACCGGCTGCTGAGCCGGCTGTCCCGGCCGATCCTGCTCTTCGACACGGCCGGGCTGTCGCTGTTCTGCGTCACCGGCGCCGGGGTCGCGCTCGCCTCGGGTGCCGGCCCCGGGCAGGCCGTCCTCCTCGGCGCGATCACCGCCGTCGGCGGCGGCACCCTGCGCGACGTGCTCGTCCGCCGGGTCCCCACCGTGCTCACCGCCACCGGTGGCCTCTACGCGGTCCCGGCGCTGCTGGGCGCCGCCATCGCCGTGGCCGGCACCGAACTCGACCTGCCGGGCCTCCCCGTCGCGCTCGCGGGCGCCGGCGTGTGCGCGGCGGTGCGCCTGCTGGGGGTGCGCTACGACTGGCACGCCCCCCGCGCGCGGCTGCGGGCACCGGACGCCCTCGACGAGTGACGAAGGCCCCCGCACCGGGGTGCGGGGGCCTTCGCCGGAGGCGCGGGGCTCACAGCTCGTTTCACTATGACTTCGGGAGTTTCCGGTGGCAGATGAGGGCGCAGGCCAGCTGTAGGAGTCCGAGGTGGAGGTCGGCGCGGACTTCGTAGCGGGTGCGGAGGCGCTTGAACTGGTGCAGCCAGGCGAAGGTGCGCTCGACGACCCAGCGTCGGGCGCCGAGGCCGGATCCGTGGGCGCTGCCGCGGCGGGCGATGCGGGGCACGATGCGGCGGGCTCGAAGGGCGCGGCGGTAGACGTCGAAGTCGTAGCCGCGGTCGGCGTAGAGGTAGTCCGGGCGCAGTCGTGGCCGGCCGCGGATGCCGCGCACGGTCGGGAAGGCATCGACCAGGGGCAGCAGTTGGGTCACGTCGTGGCGGTTGCCGCCGGTCAACGTCACGACCAACGGAACGCCCTGAGCATCGGTCATGAGGTGATGCTTGGATCCCTTACGGGAGCGGTCTACCGGTGAAGGACCGGTGTGAGCCCCCCCTTGAGGGCCCGCACGTGCGAGCCGTCCACCATCGCAGTCTCCAGGTCCAGCTTTCCCGCCGCACGCAGCTCATCGAGCAGGACCTGGTGCAGGCGGGGCCACACGCCCGCCTCGGTCCAGTCCCGCAGCCGCCGCCAGCACGTCACCCCTGAGCAGCCGAACTGCTCAGTGGGAACCTGCGCCCAGGTGCAGCCGGTGATCAGCACGTGGACGATGCCGGCAAGGGCCGCGCGGTCATCGCGCGGCAGGCGTCCTGGGTAGCGGTGCCGGCGCGGCGGACGCTCAGGCAGCAGCGGCTGCACCCGCTCCCACAACGCGTCCGGCACCAGCTCCGCAACCCGCTCGGGCACCGTCTCCTCGACCATGCCACTAGGCTGCTCCCACCTCACCGACCCAGCAAGTCATAGTGAAACGAGCTGTCAGTCGGCGATCTCGCAGACCACCGCGTTGTTCGTGACCGTCGCACCCACCGAGGCGCTGAGGTTCTTCACCGTGCCCGCCTTGTGCGCCAGCAGCGGCTGCTCCATCTTCATCGCCTCCAGCACCACGACCAGGTCGCCGGCCTTCACCACGTCACCGTCGGCCACGGCCACCTTCACGATGGTGCCCTGCATGGGGGCGGTGAGGGCGTCGCCGCTGGTCGCCGGTGCGCTCGTCTTCCGGCGGGGACGGCGCACCGCCCGGGCGATGGAGGCGCCGGCCTCGCGGATCTGGTCCCCGGCCCCCGTGAGCGTCGCCGGCAGGGAAACCTCCAGCCGCTTCCCGCCGACCTCGACCACCACGGTCTCCCACGCGGGGTGCGCGCCGGGGGTGTCGGGCCCGCCCTTCCACGGGCTGAGCCCGTTCTCGAAGTCCGTCTCGATCCAGCGGGTGTGCACGGTGAACGGCACCTCGGCGGCCTCGGCGGGGTCCACGGCCGGGTCGAACGCCGGGTTGAACGCCGGGTTCGTCACGACCGCCCGGTGGAACGGCAGGACCGTCGGCATCCCGTCGACGCGGAACTCCGCCAGCGCCCGCCGCGCGCGCTGCAGGGCCTGCTGCCGGTCCGCGCCCGTCACGATCAGCTTGGCCAGGAGGGAGTCGAAGGCCCCGCTCACGACCGTGCCGCGCCGCACCCCGGCGTCGACGCGGACCCCGGGACCGGCGGGCAGCTGCCACTTGGTGATGCGGCCCGGAGCGGGCAGGAAGCCGTTGCCGGGGTCCTCGCCGTTGATGCGGAACTCGATGGAGTGCCCGCGCACCTGCGGGTCGTCGTAGCCGAGGGCCTCCCCGGTCGCGATGCGGAACTGCTCCCGCACCAGGTCGATGCCGGCGACCTCCTCGGTGACGGGGTGCTCCACCTGCAGGCGGGTGTTCACCTCGAGGAAGTTCACGGAGCCGTCGGCGGCGACGAGGAACTCGCAGGTGCCCGCGCCGACGTAGCCGGCCTCCCGCAGGATCGCCTTGGAGGCGGAGTACAGCTGCTCCACCTGCGCCTCGGTGAGGAAGGGCGCGGGGGCCTCCTCGACGAGCTTCTGGTGGCGGCGCTGCAGCGTGCAGTCGCGGGTGGAGACGACGACCACGCCGCCGTGGACGTCGGCGAGGCACTGGGTCTCCACGTGCCGGGGGGAGTCCAGGTAGCGCTCCACGAAGCACTCCCCGCGCCCGAAGGCCGCGATGGCCTCGCGCACCGCGGACTCGTACAGCTCCGGGACCTCCTCGCGGGTGCGGGCGACCTTCAGGCCGCGACCGCCACCGCCGAAGGCCGCCTTGATGGCGATGGGCAGGCCGTGCTCGTCGGCGAAGGCGAGCACCTCGTCCGGGCCCGAGACCGGGTCGGACGTGCCGGCCACCATCGGGGCCCCTGCCCGCTGGGCGATGTGCCGGGCGGAGACCTTGTCGCCGAGGGCGTCGATCGCCTCCGGCGGCGGCCCGATCCAGGTCAGGCCGGCGGCGATCACCGCGCGGGCGAAGGTGGAGTTCTCCGAGAGGAAGCCGTAGCCCGGGTGGACGGCGTCCGCGCCGGCGCGGGCGGCGACGTCGAGGACCTTCGCCACGTCCAGGTAGGAGTCCGTGGCCGTCGCACCGCCCAGGGCGTACGCCTCGTCGGCGGCGGTGACGTGCGGCGCGTCGCGGTCGGGGTCGGCGTACACCGCGACGGAGGCGATGCCCGCGTCGGTGCAGGCGCGCGCGACGCGCACCGCGATCTCACCCCGGTTGGCGATGAGCACCTTGGAGACCGGACCGGTCACGGCCCGCTTCTGCGCGGTGGGGGCGGTCATGCGGTCTCCACTGTGGTGGTCACGAACGGTGCTCATCCTCGGCAGGCGGGTGGGATCGGCAGGCGGGTGCGTCCTGGGGTCGTCGGGGGTCCGGGCGAGGATACTGCCGCGCGCAACCCGGCGCTCACGCCGACGCGGCCCCGTCGGGTCCGTGCCCGAGACCGGGGACCGCTGCGCCGTCCTCGCCGGCCGCCGGATCGGCCTCCACCGACCACAGGCTCGGCCACGCGACCCCCGCCTCACCGAGCAGTTCCCGCAGCAGCGGCAGCGACACCCCGACCACCGCGTGGGGGTCGCCCTCGACCCCGCGGACGAAGGGACCGCCGAGGCCGTCGAGGGTGAACGCCCCCGCCACCCGCAGCGGCTCGCCGGTGGCGACGTAGGCGTCGACCTCCGCGTCGCTGAGGTCGGCGAAGTGCACCGTGACGGAGGCCACCGCGCCGAGCGTGGCGCCGCTGGAGCCCTCCTCCCGGGCGTCGACCACCCAGTGGCCGGTGTGCAGCACGCCGCTGCGCCCGCGCATCGCCCGCCACCGCCGCCGGGCCTCCTCCGCGTCGGCCGGCTTGCCGTGGACCTCCCCGTCGAGTTCCAGCACCGAGTCGCAGCCCAGCACGAGACCGTCGGCGGGCAGGTCGTCGCGGGCGGCGACGTCCTCCGCCTTCGCCTTGGCGAGCACCAGCGCGACGTCCTCGGCGTCGCTCACGCCGTAGCGGGCGACCACAGCCGGCTCGTCGACGGCGGAGACGACCACCGTGGGCTCCACGCCGGCGGAACGCAGGGTGGCCAGGCGGGCGGGGGAGGCGGAGGCGAGGACCAGGGACGGCACGGGGGAAGTCTGGCACCTCCCGCGTCCACCGACCGCGGCCCGGTGGCCCCCGCACGGACCCGGGGCGCCGGCTCAGCGCGGCAGCACCGCCGCGCGCAGCACGTCCAGCCCCACCGACCCCACGTCCAGGGCCCGGCGGTGGAAGGCGACCGCGTCGAACGCCGCTCCCTCCCGGGCGCGGGTCTCGTCGCGCAGCGCCGTCCACAGCCGCTCGCCGACCTTGTACGAGGGCGCCTGCCCCGGCCAGCCGAGGTAGCGGTGCAGCTCGTAGCGCAGCATCGCCTCCTCCATCGTCGCCGTCGACCGCAGGTAGCCCCACGCCTTGTCGTAGTCCCACCTGCCGCCGCCGGCCTCCGGGGGCGCCTCGAAGCCGCAGTGCACGCCGATGTCGACCACGACCCGCCCGGCGCGCAGCAGCTGCCCCTCGAGCATGCCCATGACCTCCCCGGGGCCGTGCAGGTGCCCGAGGTCGTGCATGAGGCGCTCCGCGTAGAGGGCCCAGCCCTCCCCGTGCCCGGACACCCAGCAGCCGTAGCGGCGCCACCGGTTCAGCACGTCGCTGCGCGCCGCCACCTGGCCCACCTGCAGGTGGTGGCCGGGGACGCCCTCGTGGTGGACCGTCGTCGCCTCCCGCCACGTCGTGAAGCGGGTGACGCCCTCGGGCACCGCCCACCACATCCGCCCCGGGCGGCTGAAGTCCTCGCTGGGGCCGGTGTAGTAGATGCCGCCGCTGGTGGTGGGGGCGATGCGGCACTCCAGCCGCCGGACCTGCTCGGGGATGTCGAAGTGCGTCCCCGCCAGCGCCTCCACCGTGGCGTCGGAGCGGGCCTGCATCCAGTCCCGGAACGCCTCCGCGCCCTCGATGCTCAGCGCAGGGTCGGCGTCGAGGGCGGCCACGGCCTCGGCGACGCCGCCCCCGGGCACGACCTCCGCCGCCACCTGCCGCATCTCCTCGCGGATGCGGGTGACCTCCTCCAGTCCCCAGGCGTAGGTCTCGGCGAGGTCGACCTGCGCACCCAGGAAGTAGCGCGACCAGAGCCGGTAGCGGTCGGCGCCGGCCGCGTCGGCCTCCGGCGCCCTCGGCAGCAGCTCCTCCTGCAGGGTGCGCGCGAGGTCCGCGTAGGCGCCGGCCGCGGCGCGTGCGCTGGTCCGCAGCCGCTCGCGCGTGGCGTCCGGCAGTGTGCCCGCCGTCGGGGCGGCGGCCGCCGCGAAGGCGTCGAAGAACCCACCGGGGCGGCCGTAGGCGGCTGCCTCCGCGGCGCAGTCCACCACCTGCCGGCGGGCGGCGACCCGGCCCGCCGCGGCGGCGGTGCGGAGGGACTCCACGTAGCCGGTCACGGCGGCGGGCACGTCCGCGAGGCGCCGGGCGACCTCCTCCCACTGCTCCGGGGTGTCGGTGGGCAGCAGGTCGAAGACCATGCGCAGTTCCTGCACGGGGCTGGCGATCACGTTCAGCGGGGCCAGCGTCTCGCCCGCCTCGTGCAGCTCCAGGTCCAGGCCGAGGCGCTCCCGCAGCGCCGCCACCGTCACGCGGTCCACGTCGTCCACCGGCTCGGCGTCGCGCAGCCGCGCCAGGGTGCACCGTGCGAGGTCCGCGAGCGCTTCCGCGCCGGCGGGGGAGCGGTCGCCCAGCCCGGGGGCCACCTCCGCGGCGCCGATGGACAGGGCGAACAGGGGCTCCAGCTCCAGCGCGGCCTCGAAGTGGGACTCGGCCAGGGCGTCGACGGCGGTGCGCGGGCGTGCGGGGCCCTCGGAAGTGGCGTGCTGGGAGGTCTGCTGCTGGCTCACCCGGCGAGCCTAGGGTCCTTCCCGCGGATCCGCGGCGCGCTCAGGAGCCGCTCGGCTCGTCCTCCCGCGAGGAGGTGGCGCGCAGGCTGCCGGCGTGGGCCTTCGCCGAGGGGTCGCGGCGCGACTTCGCCAGGCTCGCCACCGTGGTGATGGTGAGGATGACGCCGATGACGACGAGGGACACCGGCGTGGAGATCTGCGGGGCGGAGTGCCAGATCGTGTGGGCCCAGTGCAGGACGAGCTTGAGGCCGATGAACGCCAGCACGAGCGCCAGACCGGTCGAGAGGTAGACCAGCCGGTCCAGCAGGCCCTGCACGAGGAAGTACAGCGCCCGCAGGCCGAGCAGGGCGAAGGCGTTGGCGGCGAAGACGATGAACGCCTCCTGCGTCACCCCGAAGACCGCGGGGATGGAGTCCAGGGCGAACAGCAGGTCCGTGCCGCCGATGGCGATGAGCACGACGAACAGCGGGGTCACCACCCGCTTCCCGTCCAGCCGCACCGTCAGCTTCCCGCCGTGGTACTCCGAGGTGGTGGGCAGCACCCGCTTCGTGGCGCGCACGAGCGCGTTGTCCTCGACGTCAGGGTCCTCGTTGCGGTGCCGGAAGAGCTGCACGGCCGTCCAGATCAGCAGCAGCCCGAACACCAGGAACATGAAGGAGAACAGGTTCAGCAGGGCCGCGCCGACCGCGATGAACGCCGCCCGCATGATGAGGGCGAGGACGATCCCGAAGGTGAGCACCTTCTGCTGGTGCTCCGCGGGCACGGCGAACGTCGTCATGATGATGACGAAGACGAAGAGGTTGTCGACGGAGAGGCTCTTCTCCACGAGGTAGCCGGCGAAGTACTCGGTGCCGTACTGCCATCCGGCGAGAGAGCCCAGCACCACGCCGAAGGCGATGGCGATGCCGATGTAGAACACCGACCAGACCGTCGCCTCCTTGAACCCCACCGCGTGCGGGCGCAGCGCCCCCACGGCCAGGTCGAGCGCCAGCAGCGCCAGGATGACGCCGATGGTGACGGCCCACGCCGCACCGGTGACCTCCACGGAAACCTCCTTGCTCGGGTTTGCCTCCATGCTCCCGACGAGTCACCCCGCCCGCCACCCGGTGACGTCCGTCCCCGGGTGGGGGGCGAACGGCGGACGGGGCCGGGAGGACTCGCGCCCTCCCGGCCCCGTCCGCCGCCTCGGCGTCCCGTCAGGCGGGCACGTCCTGCGCCGCAGCCGACAGCTCCGCCACGTAGCGGTCCAGGAACCACGGCACGTTGAGCACGCTCGGGGCGGAGGTGGCGGTGATGTACGTCTTGTCCTCCATCCACACGACCGCGCCGTTGCGCACGGCGGGGATGGTGCCGTAGACGGGGTCGGCGGCGAACTGCGCCAGCGGCAGGACGTCGGCGTAGCCGACGAGGATGTCGGAGTCGACGTCGTGGACGCGCTCCTTGCTCACCTCGGAGTAGAAGGTGGTCGCGCCCTCGGCGAGCTTCGCCACCCCCGGGGGGACGGCCAGGCCCATGTCCACGAGCAGGTCGACGCGCGAGTCGCCGGGCAGGTACACGCCGAGGTTGCCGTCCGTGGCGTAGGTGTAGGTGAAGGTCTTGCCGGCGAGCTCGGGGCGCGCCTCGGCGGCGGCCGTGAGGGCGTCCTGGGTCTGCTCCACCAGCGCCTCGGCCTCCTCCTCCTTGCCGACGGCCCTGCCGACGATGGTGGCCTGCTCCTGCCAGGTCGTCTTCCAGGCCGCCTCGGGGTAGGCGACGGTGGGGGCGATCTGCTCGAGCTTGGCGTAGTCGTCGGGCGTGATGCCGGACTGGACGGCGACGATGAGGTCGGGGCGGGAGGCCGCGATCGACTCGAACGGGACCTCGCCGTTGTCGGCGCTGGGGTGCAGCTCGGTCTTGGCGGGGTCATAGTGCCCCTCCCACCACGGGTAGGTGCCGTCGGCGTCCGCGCCGTAGTCGCCCTTCGGGACCGCCACCGGGTCCACCCCGAGGGCCCACAGGACGTCGGCGGAGCCCCATCCGATGACGACGACGCGCTCGGGCTGCTCCTCGATCTCGGTCGCGCCGAGGGCGTGCTCGATGGTGACCGGGAACGCGCCGGTGGATGCGCTCTCGGTGCCGCCCGCCGCCGGGCTGGAGGTGCTCGGCGCGTCCGAGCCGCAGGCGGCGAGGGCGAGGGACAGGGCGGCGGTGGCTGCAGCGGTGAGGGCGCGGCGGCGGTCCAGCAGGGGCACGGGTTCTCCGGAGGTCGCGGAACGGGTCCGTCGGTCAGGTACGGCTCACCTAACCACAGCCACTGTAGGAATGCCTAACCTCACCCGTGTGGTGATGATCTCAGCGGGGCAGGCCGCTGCGCCGCCACCCGTCGATGCCCTTGTACTGACCGCGCAGCAGCTGGTGCGCACGGTCCGTCCACGCCGAGGTGACCAGCGGCTGCGGGCGCGGCCCCGACCGCGCGCGGGTGCGGGCCAGCGCACCCACCACCGCGGTCAGCGCCGCCAGCTCCTCCTCGTCGAGCGTGCCCCGCACGATGCGCAGCGCGCTCTCGGCGACCGCGCCGTCCCGCACCGTCCCGCTCTCCAGGGGGGCGCGGCGCCGGTCCGGCCCCTGGAACGGCAGCTGCCGCACGCGCCGCTCCGGCGAGTGGGCCCGCGTCGCACGGGCGCTCACAGCGGGATGTTCCCGTGCTTCTTCGCCGGCAGGCTGGCGCGCTTGGTGGTCAGCGCCCGCAGCGCCCGCACCACGTGCGCACGCGTCGAGCTGGGCTCGATGACGGCGTCGACGTAGCCGCGCTCGGCCGCCACGTACGGGTTGGCCAGCGTCTCCTCGTAGTCGGCCACGAGGTCGGCGCGCACCTCCTCCGCGTCCTCCCCGGCCTCGGCCAGCGTCTTGCGGTGCAGGATGTTCACCGCGCCCTGCGCGCCCATCACCGCGATCTGCGCCGTCGGCCACGCCAGGCACACGTCGGCGCCCATCTCCTTGGAGCCCATCACGATGTACGCGCCGCCGTACGCCTTGCGCGTGATGACCGTCACGAGCGGCACCGTCGCCTCGGCGTAGGCGTAGAGCAGCTTCGCGCCGCGGCGGATGATGCCGTTCCACTCCTGCTCGGTGCCCGGCAGGAAGCCCGGGACGTCCACGAACGTCAGCACCGGCACGTTGAAGGCGTCGCACATCCGCACGAAGCGGGCGGCCTTCTCGCTGGCGTCGATGTCGAGCGTGCCGGCCAGCTGCTGCGGCTGGTTCGCCACCACGCCGACGCTGCGGCCCTCCACCCGCCCGAAGCCGACGATCACGTTGGGCGCGAACAGCTCCCCGAGCTCGAGGAACTCCGAGTCGTCGAGGACGTGGGCGATCACCCGGTGCATGTCGTAGGGCTGGTTGGCCGAGTCCGGCACCAGCGTGTCCAGGTCCAGGTCCTCCGGCAGCGCCTCCAGCGCCACCTCCACCCCCGGCAGCACCGGCGGGTCCGTGAGGTTGTTGCTGGGCAGGTAGGACAGCAGCTCCCGCACGTAGGCGATCGCGTCCTCCTCGTCCACCGCCAGGTGCTGCGCCGCGCCGCTGCGGCTGTTGTGGGTGCGCCCGCCGCCCAGCTCCTCGAAGCCGACGTCCTCGCCCGTCACCGTCTTGATGACGTCAGGGCCCGTGACGAACATGTGCGAGGTGCCGTCCACCATGACGGTCACGTCGGTGAGGGCGGGGGAGTACACCGCGCCGCCCGCGCACGGGCCCATCACCAGCGACACCTGCGGGACCACGCCGGAGGCCGCGACGTTGCGCCGGAAGATCGACGCGTACTGCACCAGGGAGACCACGCCCTCCTGGATGCGGGCGCCGCCGGAGTCGTTGATGCCGACGACCGGGCAGCCCACCCGCAGCGCGAAGTCCTGCACCTTGATGATCTTCTGCCCGTGGACCTCGCCGAGGGAGCCGCCCAGCACCGTGAAGTCCTGCGCGTAGACGGCCACGGTGCGCCCGTCGACCGTGCCGTAGCCGGTGACCACCCCGTCGCCGTAGGGGCGGGAGCGCTCCATCCCGAAGTTGGTGGAGCGGTGCCGCGCCAGGGCGTCCATCTCCACGAAGGAGTCCTCGTCCAGCAGCAGGGCGATGCGCTCGCGGGCGGTGAGCTTGCCCTTGGCGTGCTGGCGCTCCACGGCCCGCTCGGAGCCCGCGTGCACGGCCTCCTCCGTGCGGCGCCGCAGGTCGGCGAGCTTGCCCGCCGTGGTGTGCAGGTCCGGCCTCGCGGTCCTGCCGGCGGTCCGCCCCCCGGTGGTGGCGGCGACGTCGGTGTCCTGGGTGCTCGTCACGGGGGTGAACTGTAGTCGCCGCCGCGGTGGTCGCAGCCCGCTCGCGACCGCCGCCGGCTGCGCCCCGGCACGTCAGCGCCGTAGCGTGGGGCGGGTGACGACGCAGGGCGGACCCCCCGCCGGCCCCGGTTCCGAGCCCCCCGCCGAACCCGCCGCCGCGGCCTGGAGCGACCTCGACCGCCCCCCGCTGCGCACGCCCGCGCTGCGCCGCGCGCTGTGCGGGGAGGGCGGCTGGCGCAGCCTCGACGTCGTGGCGGGCACCGGCTCCACCAACGCCGACCTCGCCGCCCGCGCCCGGGAGGGGGAGGCCGGCGGGGCCGTCCTCGTCGCCGAGCACCAGAGCGCCGGCCGTGGCCGCCTCGGCCGGGACTGGGTGGCACCGCCGCGCTCGGCGCTGACCGTCTCCGTGCTGCTGCGTCCCCGGGTGCCCCCGGCGCGCTGGGCGTGGCTGCCGCTGCTCACCGGCCTGGCGGTCGCCGACGCGCTCGTCGCGGTCGCGGGCCTGCCGGCGCGGCTGAAGTGGCCCAACGACGTCCTCGTGCCCGTCCGCGGCCGCGGCACCGGGGCCGTCAGCACCGAGTCGAAGGTGTGCGGGGTGCTCGCGGAGGCCGTCGGCGACGGTGCCGTGGTCCTCGGGGCCGGTCTCAACGTCTCCCAGCGCGACGACGAGCTGCCCCCGCCGCCGGCGACGTCCACGGGCGCCACCGCGCCGCCGCCCACCTCCCTGCTGCTGGCCGGCGCCGCCACCCTCGACCGCGACACCCTGCTGCGGGCCTACCTGCGGGCGCTGCGCCGCCGCTTCGACGACTGGGAGGCGGCGGGAGGGGATCCCACCGCCAGCGGTGTGGGCGCCGCCTACCGCGAGGCGTGCAGCACGCTCGGGGCCGAGGTCCTCGCGGAGCTGCCCGGCGGGCCGGTGCTGGCCGGGCGGGCGGAGGAGGTCGACGACGAGGGCAGGCTCGTGGTGGCTGAACTCGGCGGCGGGGACGCTTCAGCGGGCGGCGTGCCCGGTCGCACCGCGCTCGCGGCCGCCGACGTCGTGCACGTGCGCCGCGCCGGCTGAGGGCGCGTCCGTCGCGGTGGTGATCCCGGCGCCGGCGTCACCGGCGGTGGGGCCCTCCGCGGTGGCCTCGTCCCCGGTGGTGGCCGCCGCGGCGGCGCTGGGCACGTCCGCGGCCGGCCGGACGAAGACGAAGGTCCGGTACGCGTAGAAGCGGAAGGCCGTGCCGAGGACCAGGCCCACCCCGTTGCCCGACACGTTCTGCGCCAGCGGGGAGCGCAGCCCCAGCACGTACACGGTGAAGCCCAGGCACGCGAGGGCGATGAGCAGCCCGCAGGCGTTCATCACGCCGAAGAGCACCAGCTCCCGGAGCTTGCCGGGCTGGTTGCGGTGGCGGAACGTCCAGTAGCGGTTGCCGAGCCAGGAGCAGAGCGTGGCGACCGCCACGGAGATCACCTTCGCGGTGAGCGGCTTGTGCCACAGCAGGCCCTGACCGTCGGGGCCGGCGAAGCACAGCAGGTTGTACACGCCGATGTCGACGACGAACGCGACCGCGCCGACGACGCCGAACTTGGCGACCTCGCGCACCACCACGTCGAAGGTCGTCCGCAGCCTCGCCGCCAGACCCCCGGGGCCCTTCCGGCCGTCGTCCGCCTGCGCCACGGTGGGGAGTGCTCCTGCTCGTCGTCGACTGTCGGGTCCGGTTCCGGGCGAAGCGACCCGCACCGCGCCCCTGCGGGCAGTGTGCCGCACGGGCGCCCGGCAGCGCGCACGGGCGCGGCGGCCGCGCCCGCCGGGGTCACCCCTTCGGCTGCCGCTCCACCTCGGGGCGGGCGCCGAGGCGCGTCTCCATGTGCATGGCACCGAGGATGCCGGTGACGACGAGCGCGACGCAGGCGATGAGCGTGAACATGGATCTCCCTCTCGGCCGGTGCTCCCGGCCCTCGACTGCATGCCGGAGCCCCCGCCCGGCGGGGCAAGCCTCTCGCGAGGATGCGGGTCCGGCATCTCCGGACACGCCGGTCGCACCGAGCGTTGTCAAGACTTCACCGACGGTCGATCCCCGCCACCCGCGGGCGCCACGACCCCCGGGGAACAGGCCCTAGGCTCCTCGGACGTGACGACACAGCCCCACGATCCGCCGCCCTACGCACGCCCCGGGGGGTTCCCGGTGGTCGGTGTCGTCGGTGGCGGCCAGCTCGCCCGGATGATGCAGCCGCCGGCCGTCGCGCTCGGCGTGCGCCTGCAGGTCCTGGCGGAGTCCCCGGCGGCCAGCGCCGCGCAGGTCATCAACCCCGCCCCGCTCGGCGCCGCCGACGACCTCGACGCCCTGCGCCGCTTCGCCGCGGAGTGCGACGCCGTGACGTTCGACCACGAGCACGTCCCCACCGAGCACCTGCGCGCCCTGCAGGAGGCCGGGGCCTCCGTCCAGCCGGGCCCCGACGCCCTCGTCCACGCCCAGGACAAGATCGTCATGCGCCGCCGGCTCACCGCCCTCGGCGTGCCCTGCCCGCGGTGGGCGGAGGTCGCCGACGCCGCCGGACTGCGCCGCTTCGGCGACGAGACCGGCTGGCCGGTGGTGCTCAAGACCCCCCGCGGCGGCTACGACGGCAAGGGCGTCCTCGTCGTCGACGGACCCGAGGGCGACTGGCGCGCGACGGCCGACGCCTGGTGGGAGCGCGGCCCGCTGCTGGCCGAGGAGCGCGTCGACTTCACCCGCGAGCTCGCCGCGCTCGTCGCCCGCAGCCCCTCCGGGCAGGCGGCGGCGTGGCCGGTCGTGCAGACCGTGCAGGCCGGCGGCGTCTGCCGCGAGGTCGTCGCCCCCGCCCCGGACCTCGACCCCGGCCTCGCCGCCGGCGCCACGGACACCGCCCTGCGCATCGCGGAGGGCCTCGGCGTGACGGGCGTGCTGGCCGTGGAGATGTTCGAGGTGCAGCGCGACGGGCGCACGGAGGTCCTCGTCAACGAGCTGGCGATGAGGCCGCACAACTCCGGGCACTGGAGCATCGACGGGTCGGTGACGTCGCAGTTCGAGCAGCACCTGCGCGCGGTGCTGGACCTGCCGCTGGGCGACCCCCGGCCGCGGGCGCCGTGGACGGTGATGGTCAACGTCCTCGGCCGCCGCGACCCGGAGCCGCGCCACCTCGACCTCTTCCGCTCCTACCTGCACGTCATGGCGCACGACCCCGCCGTCAAGGTGCACCTGTACGGCAAGGAGCAGCGGGCCGGGCGCAAGCTCGGGCACGTGACCGCCTACGGCGACGACCTGGACGCCGTCCTCGACCGCGCGCGGCACGCCGCCGCCTTCATCGCAGGGGAGATCGACGCATGAGCATCGCCGGGAGCGCCACCCGACCCGTGGTCGGTGTCGTCATGGGGTCCGACTCCGACTGGCCGGTGATGGAGGAGGCCGCGAAGGCGCTGGCCGAGTTCGGCATCGCCCACGAGGTGGACGTCGTCTCCGCGCACCGCATGCCGCACGAGATGGTGGCGTGGGGCTCCTCCGCCGCCGAGCGGGGCCTGCGCGTGGTCATCGCCGGGGCCGGTGGCGCCGCGCACCTGCCGGGGATGCTGGCCAGCGTGACGCCGCTGCCCGTCATCGGCGTGCCCGTCCCGCTGCGCCACCTCGACGGCATGGACTCGCTGCTGTCGATCGTGCAGATGCCCGCGGGAGTGCCCGTGGCGACGGTCTCGGTCGCCGGGGCGCGCAACGCCGGGCTGCTGGCCGTGCGGATCCTCGCCGCCGGTGAGGGGGAGGAGGCCGCGCGGCTGCGCGAGCGCATGGTCGCCTTCCAGGGCGAGCTGCGCGACGGCGCCCACGCCAAGGGCGAGAAGCTGCGCGGCCGGCTGCGCGGCGGTGTCGGCTTCGGGGCCTGACCGCCTCCCGCGTCGCGGCGCACCACCTGCAGAGGACCCCTTCCGGGCCGCCGAACGCCTCGGCGCCCCGGGAGGGGTCGTCGGTGTCCGGGGCGGATCAGCCGGCGAGGGCGCGCAGCTGCTCGGTGTCGTCGGCCTTCAGCGCCTCGAACATCGCCACCGCCCGCTCGGTGTCCCACTTCACCGCCGTGCCGGCCGGGGTGCGCAGGGCGGGGTCCCCGATCGGCACCGTCATCGAGATGCCCGCGGTCGAGGCCGCGGCGCGCATCCCGCGGGCGAACGTCAGCAGCGTCCAGGGCGTGGCGCGCTCGTCCAGCACCAGCGCCGAGCCCCCGGCGGAGGCCAGCGGCACCGCGCGCAGCGGGTTCGCCAGGGTGGCCGGGCTCGCCCCCTTCGCCATGATCGCCGCCAGCAGCTCCCGCTGGCGCTGGACGCGACCCAGGTCGCCCAGGGGGTCGGAGTAGCGGTAGCGGGCGAAGCCCAGGGCGGTGGGGCCGTCCATCGTCTGGCAGCCCGCGGCGAGGTCCAGACCGGCGCGCTCGTCCCGCACGGGGCTGGGAACGCACATGTCCACCCCGCCCACCGCGTCGACGATGCGGGCGAACCCGCCGAAGCCGGTCTCCACGTAGTGGTCGACGCGCAGGCCGGAGACCTCCTCCACCGTCTGCACCAGCAGCTGCGGCCCGCCGATCGAGAACGACGAGTTGATCTTGTTGCGGCCGTGTCCGGGGATCGGGACGTAGCTGTCGCGCGGGATGCTGATGAGCGCCGTCGGCCCGCCGGAGTCCGGCACGTGCAGGAGCATGATCGTGTCGGTGCGGTGGCCCTCGTCGTTCCCCGTGGACAGCTCCTGCCGCTGCGCCTCGTCCAGGCCGGCCCGGGAGTCGCTGCCCACCACGAGGAACGTCGTGCCGGGGGTGTCGGCGGGGCTCGCGGCCGGCAGGGCCGACACCTCCGTCACCTTCGCCCACGCCGTGGCGCCGAGCGCGACCGGGTAGGCCACGAGGAGCACCGCGAGCAGCAGCAGCAGCCGGCCCGGGCGCGGGCGGCGTCGACGCCGGACGGTCGTGGCCACCGGGCGGGCCGGCCGCTGCGGGGCCGGCCCGTGGGCGGGAGGCTGCGGCGGGTGGCCGCCCCGCCCCTGCGGCCGCGGGCCGTCGAGGCGGGGGGTGCCGGCGGCGCGCGGCATCACGCGCGTCTCCTCCAGCGGCGGGACGGGCGCCTCCAGGCGCCGCGGAACCCCCGGCCGGCCGCCCGGGGGTGTCCGCGGGATGCGGCGGGTCGGCTGGTCGTCGCGGTAGGGCGGGTCCGCTGGCACCTGTCAACAGTACGGCGGGACGACGGCGCGACGGGGCAGCGCTCGCGGACGTGCCGCACGCGGCGCGTGCACTTCTCGTGGAGGAACCGCCCGCCCGGGGGAGGCGGGCGCCGCGCCCCGGCCCGGCGTCAGCTGCGCGGCCGGCCCAGGGCGCGGTAGGTCCAGCCCGCCGCGCGCCAGCGGGCCGGGTCCAGGGCGTTGCGCCCGTCCAGGATGCGCTGCCCCCGGACGACGCGGGCCAGCGCGACGGGGTCCAGGTCGCGGTAGACCTGCCACTCGGTGAGCAGCAGGACCACGTCGGCGCCCGCGGCGGCCTCCTCGGCGGTCTCGGCGTAGCTGATGTCGGGCAGCGCCTTGCGGGCGTTGTGGAGCGCGGCGGGGTCCGTCAGGACCACCTCCCCGCCCTGAAGGCGGATCTGCGCCGCGACGTTGAGCGCGGGGGAGTCGCGGATGTCGTCGGAGTTCGGCTTGAAGGCGGCCCCGAGGACGGCGACGCGCTTGCCGATGAGGGAGCCGTCGCAGACCTCGCGGGCCAGGTCCACCATCCGGATGCGCCGGCGCATGTTGATGGAGTCGACCTCCCGCAGGAAGGTCAGGGTCTGGTCCGCGCCCAGCTCACCGGCACGGGCCATGAACGCACGGATGTCCTTGGGCAGGCAGCCGCCGCCGAAGCCGAGACCGGCGTTGAGGAACTTCCGCCCGATGCGGTCGTCGTGCCCGATGGCGTCGGCCAGGGAGGTGACGTCCGCGTTGACCGCCTCGCACAGCTCGGCCATCGCGTTGATGAAGGAGATCTTGGTCGCGAGGAAGGAGTTCGCGGCGACCTTGACCAGCTCCGCGGTCTGGTAGTCGGTGGTGACCAGGGGGGTGTTGCGGCTCAGCGGGGTGGCGTAGCACTCGTCGAGCAGGGCCTTGGCGCGCTCGCCGGCCCCGCCCTCCGGCAGGCCGTAGACGAAGCGGTCGGGGGTGAGGGTGTCCACCACGGCGTGGCCCTCGCGCAGGAACTCCGGGTTCCAGGCCAGCAGGGCCTGCGGCTGCGCCTCCGCGACCATCGCCGCCAGCCGCGAGGCGGTGCCGACCGGGACGGTGGACTTGCCCGCCACCAGCTCGCCCGGGCCCAGGTGCGGCAGCAGGGCGGTCACGGCCGCGTCGACGAAGCGCAGGTCCGCCGCGAACTCGCCCCTCTTCTGCGGGGTGCCCACGCAGACGAAGTGGATCTGCGACCCGGCGGCGTCCGCCATGTCGGTGGAGAAGCGCAGGCGGCCGGAGGCCACCGTCCGCTCCAGCAGCTCGGGCAGGCCGGGCTCGAAGAACGGTGCCTGCGCCGCCTGCAGGGACGCCACCTTCTCCGCGTCCACGTCGATGCCCACCACGTCGTGGCCGAGCTCAGCCATGCAGGCGGCATGCACCGCACCGAGGTATCCACAACCGATCACCGTCACGCGCATCTGCGCAGAGTAGTGCGCGCGCCGCGGGGGCCGGAGCCGCAGGTGCGGGGAACGGGCCCCGGCGACGGGCGGCCGTGCCGGCAGGGACGGCCGTGTGCCCGGCACCCCGGCCCATCGGCGACACTGGACGTGCCATCCGCCGCGCCACCGCGCCCGGTGAGCGGCGGCACCGAACCCTGGAGAGGCAGCACATGCGCTCGAGCCCCGGACTGACCGCCCTCGCCGCTCTCGTCACGAGCGCCTGCCTCGGCGCCGCGGGGACGGTGACGGCACACGCCGCACCCGGCGACCCGGTTCCGCAGGCCGGGCCCACCGTGGACCGCGTCTGGGGGCCGAGCCGGATCGAGACCGCCGTCAGCGCCTCCGTCCTCGCCTACGGGCAGAAGGGCGCGGCCAACGTCGTCCTCGCCCGTTCCGACGCCTTCGCGGACTCCCTCGCCGCGGGCCCCCTCGCCTCCGACCGCGGCGGCCCCCTGCTGCTCACGCCGCCCGGCAGCCTCGCCCCCGAGGTCGCCGCCGAGATCCGCCGGGTGCTCGCCGACGGCGGCACGGTCTACCTCCTCGGCGGCACCAGCGCCCTGTCGGCCGGTGTGGAGACGGCGGTGCGCAACCTGGGCGTGCGGGTGCAGCGCGTGCAGGGTGCGGACCGCTACGCCACGGCCGTGGAGGTCGCCAAGCTGATGCCCGCCGCACGGCACGCCGCGCTCGTGACCGGCCGCAACTTCCCCGACGGTCTCGCGGCCGGCGCACTCATGGGCGTGCAGGAGGAGGGCACGGACCACACCACCGGCGTCGTGCTGCTGACCGACGGCGAGGCCCTGCCGCCCGTCACCCGCGACTACATCGACCAGCGCGGCTTCGGCCGCCAGGACAGCTACGTCGTGCCCATCGGCGGGGAGGCCGTGCGGGCCTCGCGGCCGCTGCCCGTGGAGGTCGAGCGGGTGGCCATCGCCGGCAACGACCGCTACGACACCGCGGCCCGTGTGGCCAGGCACTTCGTCTCCACCGGCCCGTTCTTCCGCACCCCGGGCAACTCCGTCGGGGTCGCCACCGGCGAGGACTGGCCCGACGCCCTCGCCGGCTCCGCCGTCATGGGGTACACCGCGGGACCGCTGCTGCTCACGAGGCCGAACTCCCTGCCCGCGGAGACGGCCGGCGCGCTCAACGCCCTGCGCGACGACGCCCGCAACGCCGGCGGGGTGACCATCGCGCTCGTCTTCGGCGGGCCGCGGGCGGTCGCCGACAGCCAGCTCGGGCAGATCAGCGCCGCCCTGGGCTGACTCCCCGGTGCCGCCCGGGGGCTCAGGCCCGCCGGGCGGCACCCGGGCCGTCGCCGCCGTCCTCGCGGCGGGGCGGGCCCGAGCGCGCGGCCACCGGGGGCACGGCCTCGTCGAGGGCGAGGCGCCGCACGAGGGCCGTCACCTGCGCCTCCAGCAGTCGCGACTTGCGGTACGAGGAGACGACGAAGCCCAGGAAGGCGATCACCAGGCAGTAGAGCAGCAGGTCGGTGCCGCGGCCGACGCCGACCGCCCGGGCGACCGCGGTGACCACGGCCGGGGCGAGGATGCTGGCGATCGCGAGGACGACGAGCAGGGCGAGCAGCAGCCGCCGCACCGCCTGGTGGCGGTCGCCGGCGGTGCTGCGCACGAGGAGCGCCCCCGTCACCAGCACGGCGGTGATGAGCAGGACCTGGATGCCGAGCACGTTCTCCTCCTGCGTTCGTTCCCCCGCGGGGCCCTCCTCGGCGGGGCCCGCCTAGCCGAGCAGCGTCTCGACCAGGATGTTCACGCTGTTGAGCAGGGACTGCCCCTTCGAGCGGGAGTAGTCGGTGTAGAGGATCTCCACCGGGTGTTCCGCCCACCGCAGGTCCGAGCGGCCCACCTGCGCCACGATCTCCGAGGCGTGGGCCATCCGATTGTGCCGTAGCGACACCGTCTGCGCGGCGCGCCGGGACAGCACCCGCAGCCCGTTGTGGGCGTCGGTGAGCCGGACGCCGGTCGTGCGGTTGGTGAAGGCCACGGCGGTGCGCAGGACGACGCGGCGCAGCGGGTCGACGCGCGTGCGCCGGTCGAGGAACCGCGAGCCGAACACGACGTCGAGGTCCTCGCGCTCCAGGCGCGCCACCATCTCCGCCGCGTCCTCGACCCGGTGCTGCCCGTCGGCGTCGAACGTGACGACGCTGCGCATGCCCGGGTCCCGCAGCGCGTAGTCGAAGCCCGTCTGCAGTGCCGCGCCCTGGCCGAGGTTGAGGCAGTGGCGCACGACGACGGCCCCGGCCTCGGCGGCGGCCTGGGCGGAGGCGTCGCGGCTGCCGTCGTCGACGCAGACGACGTTGGCGAAGCGCTCCTGGACCCTGCTGACCACCTGCCCGATGACGGACGCCTCCTGGTACAGGGGGACGACGACCCACGTCGCGGGGTGGCGCAGGTCGGCGACGTCCGCGCGTGCCGGCGCCTCGTCGGGCAGCGTCATCGCGGTCAGGGCCTCCGTGGTCGGCGTGGCGGGCGTCTCCCCGGCGCCGCGTGCGCGCGGCGGGCCGGGTGTCGTGCCCATCATGGCGCGCCTCGCCGGCTGCGCCGACCACGGGCGCGCCCGCGCCGCGGCGTGGCGCGGTGCGGCCGCAGGGGTCGGGGAGGATGGGCCCGTGGCCTCCCTCCTCTCCACCGTGCGAGCCCTCCTGGCCCTGCTGCCGGACGGCAGCAAGCGCTTCGTCGTCGCCTACAGCGCAGGGCAGGCCCTCCTCGCGGTGCTGGACGTGGTGGCGCTGGGACTGCTGGCCCTGCTCCTGCCCGTGGCGGTGGGAGGCGACCGGGAGCTGGCCGTGGCCCTGCCGGGGATCGGCTCCACCGTCTCCACCGGGCAGCTCATCGCCCTGATCAGCGTGGTGAGCGTGCTGCTCATCGCCAAGAGCCTGGCCAGCCTGCTGCTGGTGCGCTGGGGGGTGGTGCGCTTCGCCGAGCACGAGGTCGACGTGGCGGACCGCCTCGTCCGTGCGTACCTGTCCGCCTCGTGGAGCTACCGGCTGCGGGCGAGTTCCGCCAAGGCGGTGCGCGTCGTCGACGAGTCGCTGAACCAGTCCTTCAACGGCTTCCTCATGCCGTTCACGAGCCTCGTCGCGGAGTTCGCGTCGCTGACCGCCGTGGGCCTGGTGATCCTGGTCGCGGCGTGGCAGACGGCGGTGCTGGCCGCGGGGTACTTCGCCGTCGTGGCGGTTCTGCTGTACGCGGTCATCGCCCGGCGGGCCGCCGCGGCGGGGCGCACGGCGACGGCCACGAGCACCGAGACGATCCGCATCGTGCAGGAGTCCTTCGCGGCGACGAAGGACATCGCGGTGCTCGGGCGGGGTGAGCAGCTGGCGCAGGTGGCGCGCGGGGTGCGCACCCGCAGCGCGCGGGCCCGGGGCCTGGCCTTCTTCTACTCCGTCGGGCCGCGCTACGTGCTGGAGGCCGCGCTGCTCGGCGGGTTCCTGCTGGTGGGCGGGGTGGCGGTGCTGACGCAGGGCGTGGAGGCGGCGGTCTCCGCGCTGGGGCTGTTCGCCGTGGCGGGCTTCCGCGTCGTGCCGTCGCTGACCCGGCTGCAGTCGGTGCTGGCCACGATGCACGCCCACGAGCCGAACGCGCTGGAGGTGCTGGAGGCGCTGCGGGAGACCGGCGCCGCTGCGGCCGTGCTGCCGCTGCCGACGCGGCGGGAGGGGATCGAGGACCCGCTGCCGGCGGGGGCGGTGGACATCTCGCTGCACGGTGTGGGCTTCGCGTACCCGGGCAGCGACCGCCCGGCGCTGCGCGGGGTGGACCTGCACGTGCCGGCGGGGGCGCGGGTGGCGCTGGTGGGGCGCTCGGGGTCGGGCAAGTCCACGCTGGTGGACCTGGTGCTGGGCCTGCACACCCCGACGGAGGGCGAGCTGCTCGTGGGCGGCCGCCCGCTGCGGGAGGTGCTGGAGGCGTGGCGCTCGCGGATCGGCTACGTCCCGCAGGACGTGGCGCTGCTGGACGCCAGCGTCGCCCGCAACGTGGCGCTGAGCTGGCGCGACGAGGACGTCGACCAGGAGCGGGTTCGGCGGGCCCTGCGCTCGGCGCAGCTGCTCGACGTGGTGGCGCAGCTGCCGGAAGGGCTGGACGCCCAGGTGGGTGAGCGGGGGGTGCGGCTGTCGGGCGGGCAGCGCCAGCGCCTGGGGATGGCGCGGGCGCTGTACACCGACCCGCACGTGCTGGTGCTGGACGAGGCGACGTCCGCGCTGGACGCCTCGACGGAGGCGGGGGTGATGCAGACGGTCGCCGCGCTGCACTCGGACGTGACGGTGCTGGTGGTGGCGCACCGGCTGGCGACGGTGCGCGACTGCGACGTGGTGGTGCTGCTGGAGGACGGGGCCGTCGCGGCCGTGGGCACGTTCGACGAGGTGGTGGCGGCGGTGCCGGACTTCGCCGAGCAGGCGGTGCTGTCGGGGCTGGCCCGGCCCAGCGGGCGCTAGGGCCACGGTGGGCGGGCGCCGCGCACGGCCGTGCGGCGCTCAGCGCAGCCGGCGGTAGACCTCGTCGAAGGCGTCCGCGACCGCCCCGGCGCTGAAGCGGGCCCGCACGGGGGCGGCGACGGCCTCGGGGGGCAGCTGCTCGGCGCGGGCGCGCTGGACGGCGTCGGCGAAGGCGGCGGGGGAGCGGTCGGCGACGAGGTGCACGCCGGGCCCGGCGAAGTCGCGCATGCCGCCGCGGGCGCCGAGGACGGCGGGGCGGCCGTGGACGGCGGCCTCGGCGCCGGCGACGCAGAAGGTCTCGTAGCGGCTGGGCAGCAGGAAGACGTCGGCGGCGGCCCACTCGCCGGCGAAGGCGGGCGGCGCGAGGCGGCCGAGGAGGTCCAGGCGCTCGTCGACGCGCAGCGCCGCGGCGCGGGCGAGGACCTGCTCCCGCAGCGGGCCGGAGCCCACCCATCGCAGGGTGGCGTCCTCCCCGCGGGCGACGAGCTCGGCGAGGACCTCGACCGCGAGGACGGGGTCCTTGACGGGGCGCAGGTTGCCCACGGCGAACAGGCGCAGGCCCTCGCCGGTGCGGGCGGGAGGCGGGGCGTCGGGTGCGGGGACCACGTTGGGCACGACGTCGCAGCCGCGGCCGCGCCGGAAGGGGGCGACGGCCCCGGCGAGGTAGCCGCTGACGGCGGTGACGGCGGCGGGCAGCGCGAGGACGGAGCGCAGCCGGGCCAGCCGCTCCCACAGCGGGCCGCCGGAGGAGGGGTCGGACACCCCCGACCAGTGCTCCGTGTGCACCCAGGGGGTGCGCCGGCGCCGCAGGGCGGGTGCCAGCGGGGCGGTCAGCAGGGCGGTGGAGAACGCCGAGGTGTGCAGCACGTCGGCGCCGGCGGCTGCGTCGAGGACGGCGGCGAGACCGCGGCGCAGGGAGCGGGGGTCGCGCCGGTCGAGGACGAGGCGGTGCTGGCCCGGTCCGGCGGGGGTGCCGGGCCCGGCGGCCAGGTGCAGGACGTGCACGTCGTGGTGGCGCCGCAGGGCCTCCACGTGGCGCTGGACGAACACCCCCTCCACGCCGTCCTCCACGCTGGGGTACCACGTCGTGACCATCGCGATCCGCATCCGGCTCCCTCCGCCGGGCGCACAGTCTGCCGCCCGGGGGCGGGCCGCCCGCTGGGTAGGGTGCCGCCCGTGCCGGCCCCACTCGTCCGCATCGCCACGAGGACCTACCCCCCGGACGCCGGTGCGGCCGCGTTCCGGCTGCAGGCCCTGGCGCGGGCGCTGGTGGCGGCGGGGGCGGAGGTGGAGGTGGTCACGGTCCGCCCGCCGGGGGCCGATCGGGGACCGGCCGACCGCGGGGTCGAGGTGCGCCGCGCGCCCGTGCTGCGCGACGCGCAGGGTGCCGTGCGCGGCTACGTGCAGTACCTGAGCTTCGACGTGCCGCTGACCGCGCGCCTGCTCCTGGGGCGCCGGCCCGACGTGGTCGTGCACGAGCCGCCGCCGACGACGGGGCTGGCGACGCGGCTGGGCAGCCTGGCGCGGCGGGTTCCCTACGTCTCCTACGCCCCGGACGTGTGGTCGGTGGGGGCGGCGGCGGCGGGTGCCCCGGGGCCGGTGCTGCGGGCGCTGCGGGTGGCGGAGGCCGCGGCGCTGCGGGGGGCGGCGGCGGTGGTGGCGGTGACCGAGGCGATGGCCGCGGAGGTGCGGGGGCTCGGCGTGCCCGCGGAGCGGGTGCACGTGGTGGGCAACGGGGTGGACACCGCGGTCTTCCACCCCGGCGCGGCCCCGCCTCCGGGGGCGCCGGTGGGGACGGGGCTGCTCGCGGTCTACAGCGGCACCATGTCGGAGTGGCAGGGTGCGGACGTGTTCGTGCGGGGCTTCGCGCGCGCGCTGGCGGAGCTGCCCGGGGCGCGGCTGGTGATGCTCGGCGGCGGGGTGGACGTGCCGCGCCTGCGCCGCCTGGCCGCGGACCTCGCTCCGGCGGCGGTGGAGCTGCCCGGGCCGGTGCCCGCGGAGGTCGCGGCGGGATGGCTGGCCCGCGCCGACGTGGCGCTGGCGTCGCTGCGGCCGGGGTCGGGCTACGACGCGATGGAACCCACGAAGATCGCTGCGGCGGCCGCGTGCGGCACGCCCGTGCTGTTCGCGGGCTCGGGGCGGGGCCGCGCCGTCGTCGCCGAGCACGACCTCGGGGTGGTGGCCGAGCACGATCCCGACGCGGTCGCCGCGGCGCTCGCGCGCACGGGGCACCCCTCGGCGCAGCGGCGTGCGCAGGTGCGGGAGTGGGCGCTGCGGCACGGTTCGCTGACCGCCGCCGCGGGTCGCGCCGCCGCGGTGGTCCTGCGGGTCGCCCGCGGCTGAGTCCGCCCGGGGTGCCGGCCGGCGCGGCTGCGGCCGTCAGCCGCGCTGCTGGGGTTGCGCCGGCCTGCCCGCGCGTCCGCGGCCCCGTCCCGCCGTCAGCGCCGCCAGCAGCGGGGCGACGCGGTAGGGCACGGGCGTCGTCAGCGCGATCTCGGTGGTGGTGCGCACCACCCCCGGCACGGCGAGCACCTCCTGCACGAACGCCTGGAGTTCGGCGTTGCCGGGGCAGGCGACGCGGACGACGAGGTCGCTGGCGCCGGTGGTGATGCAGATCTCCAGCACCTCGGGGAAGCGGGCCAGGGCGTCGATGATCTCCTGGAGCCCGCCCTGCGCCAGTTGCAGGTGCAGGAACGCCGTGACGGGCAGCCCGAGGCGCTCCAGGTCGACCCGCACGTCGTAGCCCTGGAGCACGCCCGTCTCCGACAGGCGGGACAGCCGGGCCATCACCGTGTTGCGGGCCACCCCGGTGAGGGCGGCGAGTTCGCTGATGCCGCGGCGGGGGTCCTCGGACAGCGCGGCCAGCAGGTCCGCGTCGAGCCGGTCGATGCTGCTCACGGACGTCACCTCCCTGGGCTCTTCGCGGTCCGGCCTGAGCATATTGCTCAGTTGCCGCACACGTTGTTGACGCATCCGCACGCACGGTCGCACATTGGCTCCTCCAGGCACCAGTGCGGGTGCCTGGACTGCGCGCTGCGCAGGGCGCCGCTGGAGGTGGTCCACGTGATCGAGACGGTGGAGCTGGCCGGGGCTGGGGAGCCGCGCTCCCTCGACCTCGGGGACCGGTACCGGCCGGGAACCCGACCCGTGCTGCTGACGGGCGTGCAGGCGGTGGCCCGCCTCCTGGTGGAGCAGCACGTGCGCGACGCCCGGGCGGGGCAGCGGACGGCGACGTTCGTCTCCGGCTACCAGGGCAGCCCGCTGGCGGGCATCGACAAGGCGCTGACGTCGGTTCCGGCGCTGCGGCGCGAGCACGACGTGCGGCTGGTGCCCGGCGTCAACGAGGAGCTGGGCGCCACGGCGGTGTGGGGCAGCCAGACGGAGCTGCCGGCGGGCACGCGCACCCACGACGGCGTGCTGGGCGTCTGGTACGGCAAGGGCCCGGGCGTGGACCGCTCCGGCGACGCCATCCGGCACGCCTCCATGTACGGGGTGCACCCGCGTGGCGGCGTGCTCGCACTGGCCGGCGACGACCCCGCCTCCAAGTCCTCCACGGTGCCGTGCGTCAGCGAGCGGACCCTCGCCTCGTTCCAGGTGCCGGTGCTGTACCCGCGCAACGCGGAGGAGCTCGTCACCCTCGGCCTCTACGGCGTCGCCCTCTCGCGCGCCTCGGGCTGCTGGGTCGGTCTGAAGATCGTCTCCGACGTGGCCGACGGGCTGTTCACCGTCGACCGCGACTTCGCCGCCCTCGACGTGCGCATCCCGCGCATCGAGTGGCAGGGCCGGCCGTGGGAGTACGTCCAGCGCCGGATGGCCAACCCCACCGACAGCCTCATCGCCGAGGCCGACCTCGTCGGTCCGCGCTGGGCGGTGGTGGAGGAGTTCGGCAACCTCAACCCGCTCGACGAGGTCACCGTCGACCCGGCCGACGCGTGGTTCGGCATCGCGGCGGCGGGCGCGCAGTACGACTCCGTGCGGCAGGCCCTGGCCGACCTCGGCCTCGACGACGCCCGCCTGGAGCGCGCCGGGATCCGGCTGCTGCGCATCGGGATGCCGTTCCCCCTCAGCCGCGGCCCGCTGGAGCGCTTCGCCCGCGGGCTGGAGCAGCTCCTCGTCGTGGAGGAGAAGACGGCGTTCGTCGAGACGCAGGTCCGCGACCTCCTCTACGGCCGCAGCGGCGCCCCGGCGGTGCTGGGCAAGAAGGGCCCCGACGGGCGGGCGCTCATCCCCGCCGGCGGTGCGCTCACCGCCGACTCCCTCGCGGCGCCGCTGCGCTCGCTGCTGCGGCGCCGGGTGGACCTGACCCCGCCGGCGCGGACGCCGCGCACGACGCTGAGCCTGACCCCCGTCGACGCCTCGGCCGCGCGCAAGCCCTACTTCTGCAGCGGCTGCCCGCACAACCGCTCCACCGTGCTGCCGGAGGGGTCCATCGGCGGCGGCGGCATCGGCTGCCACACCATGGTGACGATCGCCTCGCGGGAGTCCTCGCAGGTGACGGGGCTGACCCAGATGGGCGGCGAGGGTGCGCAGTGGATCGGCCAGGCGCCGTTCACCGACGTGCCGCACATCTTCCAGAACGTCGGCGACGGCACGTTCTTCCACTCCGGCCAGCTCGCCCTGCAGGCCTGCGTCGCCGCCGGGGTCAACATCACCTACAAGGTCCTGCACAACCAGGTCGTCGCCATGACCGGCGCGCAGCACGCCGAGGCGTCGCTGTCGGTGCCGGACCTCACCCGGAAGCTGCACGCCGAGGGCGTGAAGAAGGTCGTGGTGTGCGCCGAGGAGCCGGAGCGCTACGGCCGCGGCGCGAAGTGGGCCCCCGGCACGTTGGTGTGGCACCGCGACCGCCTCGACGAGGCACAGCGGATGCTGCGCGAGGTTCCCGGCGTCACCGTCATCATCTACGACCAGATGTGCGCCGCGGAGGCCCGCCGCCTGCGCAAGCGCGGGCAGCTGGAGCAGCGCTCGAAGCGCGTCCTCATCAACGAGGCCGTCTGCGAGGGGTGCGGGGACTGCGGCCGCAAGAGCAACTGCCTGTCCGTGCAGCCGGTGGACACCGAGTTCGGCCGCAAGACCCGCATCGACCAGACCTCGTGCAACACCGACTACACGTGCCTGGAGGGCGACTGCCCCTCGTTCGTGACGGTGCAGGTTCCGGTGACGAAGAAGTCCGGCGGGAAGAAGCCGCGCACGTCGGCCGGGGCACCGCCGCAGGCGCCGGCGGTGCCGGACCCGCAGTTGCCGGTCCCGAGCCCGACGTACGACGTGTTCCTCGCCGGCGTCGGCGGCACGGGCATCGTCACCGTGAACGCGGTGCTGGCCACCGCGGCGCTCGTCGACGGCCTGCGCAGCGCCGGCCTGGACCAGACGGGGCTGTCGCAGAAGGCGGGCCCGGTCACGTCGCACCTGCGGCTGTCCGCCCCGGGTGCGCTCGGCACCGGCGACGTCGCCAACCGCGTCAGCGCCGGGCACGCCCACGCGCTGCTGGCGTTCGACCTGCTCGTGGGGACGGACGCCAAGAACCTCCCCGTCGCCAGCCAGGCGAGCACGGTCGCCGTCGCGTCGACGAGCAAGACGCCGACGGGGGAGATGGTCTACGACCCGGGCGTGCGCTACCCGCAGGAGCGGGAGCTGCTGGACAGGCTGACCCGCTCCACCGCGCAGGTGCACACCCTCGACGCCCTCGGCGCGGCGGAGGTGCTGTTCGGCACCACGACCGTGGCGAACCTCCTCGTCGTGGGCGCCGCGTTCCAGGCGGGGGCGCTGCCGCTGCGCGCGGCGAGCATCGAGGAGGCGATCCGCCTCAACGGCGTGGAGGTCGCGAAGAACGTCGCCGCGTTCCGCTGGGGACGTCTCGCCGTCGCCGACCCCGCCGCCTTCGCCGCCGCGACCGCTCCCGCCACCGCGGAGCGCCAGGTGCCCGACGGCTCGCGGTTCCTCGACGGCAGCCCCTTGGCGGGGGAGACCCGCCGGCTCGCGGGGATCCGCGCCGCCGCGCTGCGCGACTTCGGCGGCGACGACCTCGCCCGCCGCTACGTCGACCTGGTGGAACTGGCGTGGGAGGCCGAGCGGCGCGCCGGCCAGGCCACGCGGTTCTCGGAGGCGGTCGCGTCCTCCCTGCACCGGTTGTGGGCGTACAAGGACGAGTACGAGGTCGCCCGGCTGCTGACGGACCCGCAGCTCATCGCCGACCTGATGGCGCAGGTCCCGGGTGCGACGGGGCCGACGTTCAACCTGCACCCGCCGGCGCTGCGGGCGATGGGCCTCAAGCACAAGATCCACCTGGGGCCGCGGTTCGCCCCGGCGATGAGGGCGCTGGCCAGGGCGAAGGTCGTGCGGGGCACGCCCCTGGACGTCTTCGGCTACGCACGGGTCCGCCGGGTGGAGCGCGCCCTCGCGGCGGAGTTCGAGGCGCTGGTGCGGCACCTGGCTGCCGGTCTCGACGCCGCGGGGTACGAGGCCGCCTGCGAGGTCGTGGAGTCGGCGGAACTGGTCCGCGGCTACGAGGACATCAAGCTGGACAGCGTGCAGCGCTACCGCGACCGCCGTGCGGAGCTCGGGTCCCCGCTGCCGGAGCCGGTGGTGAAGCTGCTCGGCTGAGGTCGGCGGTGCGCTCGGAGCGCCGGCCTCCGTCCCGGGGTTCCCGGGACGGAGGCCGGAACGGCAGGACCCGCATCGCTTCCGCGGCGGGCGATGGATGGCTGTGCGATGCCCGGTGTGGTCCGGAAGGGGGATGGCGAGTGACGATGCGCGGGTCGAACCGCTGGGCCCTGCTCCCCGTCACCGTCGCCGCCTGCGCCCTGGCGCACCTGTACGGGCAGGAGCAGCCGGAGCTCCCGGTCCTCGCGGCGATCTTCGTGATCATGTCTGTGAGGTCGCTGCTGATGAAGGTGGACGTCGACGGCGAGGAGCTCCGGAGCGTGGAGTTCCTCCGCACCCGGCGCCTGGAGGTCCGCGACGTCGAGGGCGTGGAGGTCGCGGTGCGCGGCCGGGCGTTCGCTCCTGAGCTCCACATGGGGGACGGACGGAGGATCTTCCTCTCCGGGTTGAGCAGCGGGCTGAGCGGCGCGGAGGAGCAGGCGGAGATGCTCCGGGACGCGTTGCGCCTCGGCCGGTGAGGTCCCCGGGAACGGTCCTCGCGCCCCCGAGGTGGGCACTGGCGCCTCGCCCGGGAGCACTTCGCCCGGGAGCGCCTCGTCAGGGCGGCGACGCCTCGCTCGACCGGGGCGGGGCCGTCAGCGGGTGCCGGGGTGCGCGGGTCCGTCGTCGCCGGGGACGGCGTCCTGGAGGTCCTCGTCGCTGATCCGGACGCCGGCGGTCGGGTCGCCCTGGCCGGTGCCGTCGGCGACGTCGTCCTGCTGGCCGAAGGGGTCCTGGGGGTCGCGTGCGGGAGCCGGGAGGGGGCCGGAGTTCGACGCCCGCGCGTTCTCGCGGCTGCCCTGGTCCTGGACCTGGCGGACCTCGGCGTTGTCGAACACGTCGACGGTGTCGTCGCTGGGGGTGGTGCCGGTCGGGGCGTCGCTGTTCTGGCTCACGAGGAACCACCCTCCGGCCCGCGAGGGTCGACCGCCACCTGAGCGGGCCCTTCGGGCCGGTGCGCACGGTGGCAGCCACGGCATCCCCTCCCTCTCGGTGAGCTGGACGAGCCACCACCGGGTCGAGATCACGGCTCCCACCCGTCTACCGGTCGTGATGGCGGAGGACGCGCCGTCCGAGGGCTGCATCGCCGAGGAGCACGTCCAGCGACCGGGCGGGCCGCTGATCGTCGAGTGACGGGGGGCCGAGCTCAGCCGCCGTAGCGGGCGGCGGCGCGCTCCCTGGCCTTCGCGGTCTCGACGTCCCGGTCCTTGGGCGGGGCGGTGGTGACGAGCTCGCCCAGCAGGCGGCGGGTCACCTCCGCCACCTCGGCCACGGCGCGGTCGAAGGCGGCGGCGTTGCGCTGGGACGGGCGCACCGTCCCCGAGACCTTCCGCACGTACTGCAGCGCGGCGGCCTCGACCTCCTCGTCGGTGGCGGGCGGGGCGAAGTTGTGCAGCGGGCGGATGTTGCGGCACATGCGGGCAGCGTAGGTGCGGCCTCCGACGCCCGGCTGCACCGCGCGTGGGAGGTGAGTTGACAGGCTCGGGAGCGGGACGCACGATAAGCTCTCTACAACGTTGCACACGGCGGTTGCCCTGCGACGACGAGCCGCGGAGGGGCCATGACGACGACGAGTGCGGGACCCCTTCCGCAGGCGGAGGGACGTCGTGGTGCGGGGGCCGCCACGCTGCGGGACGTCGCGCGCCTCGCGGGCGTCTCCATCAAGACCGTGTCCAACGTGGTCAACGACTACCCCCACGTCCGCCCCACCACCCGGCAGCGGGTGGAGGAGGCGATCCGGACGCTGGACTACCAGCCCAACCTCACGGCCCGGACGCTGCGCTCCGGTCGCACCGGGGCCCTGGCCCTCGCCGTGCCGGAGCTGCGACTGCCCTACTTCGCCGAGCTCGCCGACGAGGTGATCCGCGCCGCGGAACGGCGGGGGATGGTCGTCCTCATCGAGCAGACCAACCGCGACCGCCAGCGCGAGGTCGACCTGCTCGCCAGCGCGCGGCTGCGCATGGTGGACGGCCTGCTCTTCAGCCCGCTCGTCCTCGGCATCGAGGACGCCGCTCTCATCGAGATCGACACGCCGCTCGTGCTCCTCGGCGAACGGATGTTCCACCCGTCGGTGGACCACGTGACCATGCGCAACGTGGAGGCCGCCCGGGCCGCCACGGAGTACCTCCTCCACCGCGGGCGCCGGCGCATCGCCGTGGTCGGCGTCCATCCGGGTGAGGTCATCGGCACCGCCGGCCTGCGCCTGCGCGGCTACCGCGAGGCCCTGGAGCATGCGGGCATCGAGGTGGACGAGCGGCTCTTCGGCGTCGCGGACCTCTGGCACCTGCGCGAGGGCGACGAGGCCACCAGGACCCTGATCGACTCCGGCGTCGACTTCGACGCGGTGTTCGCCTTCAACGACACCCTGGCGCTCGGGGCGATCCATGCGCTGCGCTCGGCGGGCCGGGAGGTTCCCGACGACGTGGCCGTCATGGGCTTCGACAACTCCGACGAGGGCATGTACTCGATACCGGGCCTCACCACGATCGACCCCGGCCGGCGCCGGATCGCGGAGTCCGCCGTGGACGTGTTGCTGAACCGGATCGAGAACCGCGGATCGGCGGCCAGACACGTCGAGGTCGGCTTCAGCGTGGTCGTGCGCGAGTCCGCCTGACCCACTGCTCCACCCCTTGCCTTCCCGGTCGCATCGGCCGGGAATCACCTTGCGCTGCAACGAGAATGTGATGCGTGCTGCGCGGGTGAACCGGTTCCCCGGGGCGGCTTGACAGGGGGCTGGTGGGTACGCATGATTGCCCTCACAACGTTGTAAACGAGAAGTTCCCGGGTGCGGCCACCGCCCACCGGAGGGCTCTCGAGGGTCGAGGAGGACCCGGTAGCACCACCGTTCCGCGCCACCCAGAACGATTTCCGCAAGACCCGGGAACCCGTGCCCGTGCCCGCCACCGGCGGATCGAGCGGGCGGGAACCCGCTCCGCAGCGAGACGCCCCAGCCGACGGCAGCGCCCACCGGGCCCGCCGCCACCACGAGCCGAGCACGACGACGCAGTCCGTGCGGCCACACCGAGAGGGAGCACATGAACACGAAGGTTGCAGCCGCCGTCCTCAGCGCCGGAGCGCTCATCGCCTCGCTGAGCGCGTGCGGCGGTGGTGGCGGTGGCGGTGGCGGCGGTGCGGCCGGTGCCGCCTCCGACGCCAAGGCCAAGTGCAGCGTCCCGGTGACCCACGCGGACGCGCCGCAGGTCACCGTCTGGGCGTGGTACCCGAACATGGAGTCGGTCGTCAAGAACTTCAACGAGTCGCACGAGGACGTCCAGGTCTGCTGGACCAACGCCGGCCAGGGCGCCGACGAGTACAACAAGTTCCAGACGGCGGTCTCCGCCGGCCGGGGCGCCCCCGACGTCATCATGCTCGAGGCGGACACCGTCCCCGTCTTCGCCATCCAGGACGCCCTCGTGGACCTGACGGAGTACGGCGCCGAGGAGGTCAAGGGCAACTTCAGCGAGGGTGCGTGGAAGGACGTCTCCAGCGGGGACGCCGTGTACGCCATCCCCGTCGACGGCGGTCCCATGGCGATGATGTACCGCAAGGACATCTTCGAGAAGTACGGCATCACCCCGCCCACGACGTGGGACGAGTACCGCGCCGCGGCCGAGAAGATGAAGGCGGCCGGCGGCCCCCTCTTCGGTGACTTCCCGAGCAACGTCCCCGCGCCCACCGTCGCGCTCATGGAGCAGGCCGGCGCCAAGCCGTGGGAGTACGACGCCTCGGACAAGACCAACCTGAAGATCGACCTGGACTCCGAGCCGGCCAAGAAGGTGCTGGACTACTGGGGCGGCCTCGTCCAGGACGGCCTGGTGGGCAAGCAGGACCAGTTCACCACCGAGTACATCTCCGGTGTCGTGAACGGCGACTACGCCACCTACATCTCCGCCGCCTGGGCCCCCGGCTACCTCACCGGTGCCGGTGCCGGTGCCGGCGACGACAAGGGCAACTGGGCCGTCGCCCCGCTGCCCCAGTGGGACCCGGCCAACCCCGTCGCCGTCAACTGGGGCGGCTCGACCTTCGCCGTGACCAGCCAGGCGGAGAACAAGGAGCTCGCCGCGAAGGTGGCCATGGAGCTCTACGCGGACGACGCGTCGCTGGAGCAGGGCGCGAAGGACCAGATCATCTTCCCGCTCAACCAGAGCGTCCTGAACGCGGACTGGTTCATCAACAACGAGTCCGAGTTCTTCGACGGCCAGACCGCCAACAAGGACGTCTACATCCCTGCGGCCAACGCCTACAAGGGCTCCACCTACAGCCCCTACTCGACCAGCTTCTACGCCGAGTTCACCAAGCAGATCACGGCCATGAACAACGGCGAGAAGACCGGCTCGCAGGCGGCCGAGGACCTGCACAAGGCCATGGTCGCCTACGGCAAGCAGCAGGGCTTCACGGTCCAGGAGTGACCTGCTCACGGTGGTCGCGCCCCGCGTGAGCGCGACGCGACCACCCTGAGCGAGCAGCAGGCGCGGCCCATCGAGCCGGCGATGGGTACGTCCCCGGGGAGGGTGCCTGGCACCCTCCCCGGGGCGGCACCGGCGATCCCCCAGCGCACGAAGGCGAGACGGTCATGGCAGCACAGACGGACCTGCGGGCGGCGCCCCCGCCGCCCCGGGAACGCCCCGGCGCACGCGGCAGCGGCCGGCCCGCCGGCGGTTGGCGGCAGCGCGAGGACGCGAAGGGCTGGCTGTTCATCGCCCCCTTCGGCGCGGTCTTCATCGTCTTCCTGGTGGCGCCGCTTGCCTACGCGTTCTACCTCAGCCTCTTCACCAAGGGCCTGGCGACCGGGACGAAGTTCGCCGGCCTCGACAACTACACCCGCGCCTTCACCGACCCCGCCTTCCTCAAGGGCCTGTGGTTCGTGGTGAAGTTCTCGCTGGTCCTCATCCCGGTCCAGATGGCGGTCTCGCTCGCCGCCGCACTCGTCCTGGACGGCATGACGAGCAAGTTCAGCCGCTTCTCCCGGCTGATGATGTTCGTGCCCTACGCGATCCCGGCGGTCATCGGCGCCCTCATGTGGGGCTTCCTCTACAGCCCCAACTTCGGCCCGGCGCAGCAGCTCTTCGGGTTCTTCGGCCTCGACGCCCCGGTCATGCTGAGCCCCGACAACGTCTTCGGCGCCCTGATGAACGTCGTGACGTGGCAGTGGGCCGGCTACTACATGATCGTCATCTACGCCGCCCTGCAGGGCATCGACCCCTCGATCTACGAGGCCGCCAAGATCGACGGCGCCTCCTCGTGGCAGGTCGCCCTGCGCATCAAGATCCCGATGGTGGCCTCGGCGCTGGTGCTCATCCTGGTCTTCGCCGTCATCGGCACCCTGCAGTTCTTCACCGAGCCGCAGATCCTCGGGCGGATCTCCAACGGGGCGATCCCGCCGGACTTCACGCCGAACATGTACGCCTTCACCACGGCCTTCGCCTTCGCCCAGTTCAACTACGCGTCGGCGATCTCCTTCTCCCTCGGTGCCGTGGTCTTCATCGGCGTGTACATCTTCCTGTTCGCCACCCGCAAGCGGGGGAGCTTCCTGTGACCGTCCTGACCACCCCCGCCGGAGCCTCCAGCACCCGCACCCCGGACGAGGCTCCCCGCAGGCAGCGCGCCGCACGGCGCCCGAAGATGCTGAGCAACCTGTTCCTCGTCGCGCTGATCCTGTACTTCGCGCTCCCGCTGTGGTGGCTGCTGGTCGCCAGCACCAAGGACACCACCAGCCTGTTCGCCAGCCCGCACGGCGCCCTGTGGTTCGGCGACGGCTTCCACCTCGTGGAGAACCTCCGCGCCCTCTTCGCCTACGACAACGGCATCTACCTGCGCTGGATGGGCAACTCCTTCCTCTACGCGCTGGCCGGCGGCCTCGGCTCCACGGTGCTGGCGGTCCTCGCCGGGTACGGCTTCGCCAAGTTCCACTTCAAGGGCCGCAACCTCGCCTTCTCCATCCTGCTCGGCGCGGTCATGGTGCCGGCGACGGCGCTGGTCATCCCCACGTTCGTCCTGCTGTCCGAGATGGAGCTGACGAACACGCCCTGGGCCGTCATCCTGCCCTCGCTGCTCAACCCGTTCGGCGTCTACCTGATGCGGGTCTACGCCGCCGAGGGCGTCCCCGACGAGCTGCTGGACGCCGCGCGGGTCGACGGGGCCGGGACGTTCCGCACCTTCTTCCAGGTGGCCCTGCCGCTGCTGCGGCCCGCGATCGTGACCGTCCTGCTGCTGTCGGTCGTCGCGACCTGGAACAACTACTTCCTCCCGCTGGCGATGCTGTCGGACTCCACGCTGTTCCCCGTCACGGTCGGCATCGGGCTGCTGCAGGGCCTGGCCGGCGCGAACAACGGCGGTGGGGAGTCCCTCTGGATGCTCATCGTCGTGGGCTCCCTCGTCTCGATCATCCCGCTCATCATCGCCTTCCTCTCCCTGCAGAAGTACTGGCAGGGCGGCCTGGCGATCGGCAGCCTCAAGTAGGACCCGTGCCCGCCGCCGGCTCCGCACCCCGTCTCCACCCCTCCCGCGCCACCCGAGCGCGACACCACGACCGCGAGGACTTCCCATGGCCACCGCACGCCTGACCATCGACCCCCGCTTCCGCGTCGGGGAAGTCAACCGCCGAGTGTTCGGCTCCTTCGTCGAGCACCTCGGGCGCTGCGTCTACGACGGCATCTACGAGCCCGGCCACCCGAGCGCCGACGAGGACGGCTTCCGCGCCGACGTGCTGGAGCTCGTGCGGGAGCTGGGCGTCTCCACCGTCCGCTACCCCGGCGGCAACTTCGTCTCCGGCTACCGCTGGGAGGACGGGGTCGGGCCCCGGGAGGAGCGCCCGCGCCGCCTGGACCTGGCGTGGCACTCGCTGGAGACGAACCAGGTGGGCCTGCACGAGTTCGCGCGCTGGAACGCCAAGGCGGGCAGCGAGCTCATGCTCGCGGTGAACCTCGGCACCCGTGGCGTGCAGGAGGCGCTGGACCTGCTGGAGTACAGCAACGTCCGCTCCGGCTCGGCGCTGTCCGACAAGCGCATCGCCGACGGCACCGCGGAGCCGTTCGACGTGCGGATGTGGTGCCTCGGCAACGAGATGGACGGGCCGTGGCAGCTCGGGCACCGCAGCGCCGAGGACTACGCCAAGCTCGCCTCCCAGACCGCGAAGGCGATGCGCCAGCTCGACCCGCGCATCCAGCTCGTCGTCTGCGGCAGCTCCAACCGGCAGATGCCCACCTTCGGCGCGTGGGAGCGCACCGTCCTGCAGCACACCTACGCGGACGTGGACTACATCTCCTGCCACGCCTACTATTTCGAGCGCGGCGGGGACCTCGCGAGCTTCCTCGCCTCGGCGGTGGACATGGACCGATTCATCGAGGACGTCGTCGCCACCGCGGACTCCGTCAAGGCGGAGCTCGGCAGCTCGAAGACGATCGAGATCTCGTTCGACGAGTGGAACGTCTGGGACCAGGACCGCTTCGAGAACGTCGACAAGATCACCGACATCGAGCAGTGGCCGTACGCGCCGCGGCTGCTGGAGGACGTCTACACCGTCGCCGACGCCGTCGTCGTCGGCAGCCTGCTCGTCTCCCTGCTCAAGCACTCCGACCGGGTCACCTCGGCCAGCCTCGCCCAGCTCGTCAACGTCATCGGCCCGATCATGACCGAGCCCGGCGGCCCCGCGTGGCGGCAGACGACGTTCTTCCCCTTCGCGCTCACCTCCCGCCTGGCCCGGGGGAGCGCGCTGCGCGTGGAGCTGGAGACCCCGGCCTACCGGACCGGCGCCTACGGGGAGGTGCCGCTGGTCGACGCGGTGGCCACCCACGACGAGGAGACGGGCGCGACCACCGTCTTCCTCGTCAACCGCAACCTCGCCGAGGCGACGACGGTCACGGTGGACGTCTCCGGCCTCGGGAACGTGCGGATCGTCGAGACCCACACCCTCAACGACGACGACCCCTACGCGCAGAACACCCTGGAGGAGCCGGACCGGGTGGTGCCCGTGGAGAACAAGAGTGCGGCCCTCGAGGAGGGCGTCCTCACCGTCGAGCTGCCGCCGGTGTCCTGGACGGCGATCGCGCTGGGCTGAGGCGGGCCACCACCGCCGCGACGACCGCCGCCGACCCGGTGCTCCTCAGCCGAGGAGCACCGGGTCGCCGAGCGCGACGGAACCACCGCGCACGACCTCGGCCTGCAGTCCGAACTCGACGTCGTGCACGGCGCCGAGGGTCTTCAGCACCTGCGGCGCGCGGGGCAGGGCCTCCTGGGCGGCGGTCACCATGACGCAGCGCGGCATGGGCTCGGTGAGGCGGAGGACCACCTCCGCCCCCAGGTGCAGCTCGCGGCCGAGCCAGCGGTCCTCCACGAACCCCTCGGCGTCGCCGGTGTCCACGACGACGTTGGCCCGGAAGCGGGCGGGATCCACCGGCTCCCCGAGCAGCCCGGCGAGGCGGCGCAACGCCGCGGTGGTCACGACGTGCACGGGGGAGTCGTCGTGGTGGGGCTGGGTCGTCTCCGGCCGCAGCGCCAGCGGCGCACCCAGCAGGGCGCTGAGCTCCGCGTCGGTCCCCGGCTCCCCGGCCGGCAGTTCCCGGCCGTCGGGCAGCCGCACGAGCGGACCCTGCGGCGCGAGCCGGGCGCGCAGGTGCAGGAGGCCGTCGACGGCGCGGAACCTGCGCGAGTTCTTCCCGCTGCCGAGGCGGCCGTCCTCGGTGTACACGGCCCAGCAGCGGTCGCCCTCCAGGCGGGTGCCGAACCGCGCCCGGGGCAGGGACTCGCCCAGCAGCGACTTCACCGGGTACCGCGCCAGCGCCCCGACGTGGCCCGCCGCCCCGGTCGACCGGTCGTCCTGCTCCGCCGCGCGCATGCCCCGACGCTAGCCGACCGCCCGCGCCGGCTCGGGGGAGCGCAGCGCCGCGACGGCCCGCTCGACGTCCTCCGCCGCGAGGTCGGCGTTGATCCGCGCACCGGCGGCGGCGCCGGCGGCCGCGGCGGTCACGACCTGCGCACGGGCGTCGCAGACGTTGCCCGCCGCCCACACCCCGGGCACGGAGGTCAGCCCGCCCCCGTCCACCTCGACCTGCACCGCGACCACCGCACCGTCCACGGTCAGCGGCGACAGCGCCGCCCCCAGCGACTCGAGCACGGCGCTGCGGGCGACGAAGCGCGGCGCCACCGCGAGCGCCCGGCGGGGCACGACCTCCCCGGAGCGCATCCGGACCCCGGTCAGCTCGTCCCCGGCCACGACGAGCCCGGCGACCTCGCCCTCGACGAGGCGGATGCCGCGGGCCCGGAGCTCCTCCCGCTCCGCGGCGCCCGGCGCCGGTGCGGTGTGCTGGAACAGCACCACGTCGGGCGTCAGCTGCCGGAACAGGTGCGCCTGGTGCAGCGCAGCGGGGGACCCGAGGACGCCGACGGGGGTGTCGCGCACCTCCCAGCCGTGGCAGTAGGGGCAGTGCAGCACGTCGCGCCCCCACCGTTCGCGCAGGCCGGGGACGTCGGGCAGCTCGTCCACCAGGCCGGTCGCCACCAGCAGCCGCCGTGCGCCGACCTCGCGGCCGCCGGCCAGCCGCACCGCGAAACCGCTGCCGTCGCGGGCTGCTCCGTCGACGCGTCCGCGGACCACCTCCGCCCCGTAGCGGCGGACCTCCGCCCGGCCGCGGGCCAGCAGGTCGGCGGGGGGGAGCCCGTCGTGGCCGAGGAAGCCGTGCATCGCCGCCGCGGGGGCGTTGCGGGGTTCCCCGGCGTCCACCACCAGCACCGACCGCCGCGAGCGCGCCAGCTGCAGCGTCGCGCTCAGCCCCGCCGCCCCGCCGCCGACCACCACCACGTCGTAGCCGTCCCGCGCCGGCCCCCGCTCCCCGGCGACCGCCCTCTCGTCCCCGCGCACCGCGACCACCCCTCCCGTTCCCACGTCGACCACCTCCGCACCGAACGCTCCGCCCGGGTGGGCGGTCTTGACAAGCACGGTTGCCGGAACGGCAAATAGGTGCGTGAACGGTGCGGACGGCGGCGGGCTGGGCGAGGTCCTGGCGGGAGTGGGACCGCGGTTGCGCGCCGCCCGCGGCAAGCGCGAGCTCACCCTCGCCGCCGTGGCCGCCGCGACCGGCATCTCCGTCAGCACCCTCTCCCGGCTGGAGTCGGGCGCGCGGCGGCCCGCGCTGGAGTCGCTGCTGCCCCTGGCCCGCCTCTACGGCACGACCCTCGACGACCTCGTCGGCGCCCCCGCCGTCGAGGACCCGCGCGTTCCGCAGCGGCCCGTCACCCGCAACGGCACCACCCACGTCCCCCTCACGCGGGAAGCGGGTGGCGTGCAGGCGTACAAGCTGGTCCTGCCCGCCCGCCCCGCCGAACCCGACCTGAAGGTCCACGAGGGTTACGAGTGGATGTACGTCCTCTCCGGCCGCCTGCGGCTGGTGCTGGGGGAGCACGACGTCGAACTCGGCAAGGGGGAGGCCGCCGAGTTCGACACCCGCGTGCCGCACTGGTTCGGCAGCGCCACGAACCGGCCCGTGGAACTGCTCAGCCTGTTCGGCCCGCAGGGGGAGCGCATGCACGTCCGCGCCCGGCCCACGCGGCGCGGCGGCTGAGCCGGTCGCCGCCCCCGCGGAGGAGAGGAATCCCTCAGCGGCAGCCGCAGAGTGCGAGCACCCGCTCCAGCCGGTGGTCGTCGACGCTGCGCAGCGGCGGGAGCAGCAGCGTCGTGATGCCGCACTCGACGGCGGCTCCGTCGGGCCCGGAGCGGTCGCCGACCATCAGGGTGTCCTCGGCCGCGGCGCCCAGGGCGTGCAGGGCGGCCGTGAACACCGCCGGATCCGGTTTCTGCGCGCCCTGCTCGAAGGAGAGGACGAACGCGTCCACGAGGCCGCCCAGGCCCGCCTCGGTGAAGGCCGGGCGGATGTCGAAGTGCACGTCGCTCAGCACCGCCACGCGGACCCCCGCGTTCCTCAGCCGCTGCAGGGCCCCGGCGACGTCGCCAGCGAAGCGGTTGTGGCGGTGGTCGGACTCCACCGCGTACAGGGCCCGCGCGACCTCCGGGTCCAGACCGGCGTCGGCGAAGACCCCGAAGTAGGTGCGCCGGTGCAGCTCGGCGTCGCAGTCCACCCCCGGCGCGTCCAGCCGGGCCTCCCCGGGATCGACCGCCTCCAGCGCCTGCAGCACCTGCTCGACGTGCGCGGCGGAGTGCTCCCGCCCGGCCAGGCGCAGCCCCTCCTCCACCCAGGCCCGCCACGACAGCGTGGTGACCAGCGTGCCGCGCCAGTCGAGGATCACCGCGGAGAAGGTCACGGCCGAGTGTCCCGCAGGCGGTCCGCTCCTCGGCCGAGGGGCTTGGTGGCGGTGAGGGAGAACGTCAGGGGCAGCCGGTCTCCGCCGACGGGCAGGACGTAGCCCCCGGCGGTCTCCACCATCTGCGGCAGGGCCCGCCACGGGATGGTGCGGTGCTCGGCCAGGGAGGTCAGGGTCAGCCCGGCGTCGAGGAGGGCCTGCACGATCTCGGCGAGGGAGTGCTGCCACTCGTAGGTGTCGGCGTGCTGCAGCCGCACGTCGGCGTCGGCGTAGGTGGTGCCGTCGTCGTAGTGCTGGGGCCCGCCGGTCGGGAAGTACGGGTGGGTCAGGACCAGTGCCCCGTCGGAGCGGTCGTCGTCGACGGCGCTCAGGACCGGGTGGGCGTCGCGGACGGCGAAGAGCCCGCCGGGGCGCAGCAGACCCGCCACGACCCGGGCCCAGCGCGTCAGGTCCGGCAGCCAGCACAGGGCACCGACGCCGGTGTAGACGACGTCGAAGCGGTCGCCGCAGGCGTCGAGCGCGGAGTCGACGTCGGAGTCGAGGAAGGTGGCAGCCAGGCCCGCGCGGGCGGCGACGTCCCGGGCGGCGGCCGTGGACGCGGAGGAGAAGTCGATGCCGGTGACGCGGGCACCGAGCCGCGCCCACGACAGGGTGTCCAGCCCGATGTGGCACTGCAGGTGCACCAGGTCCAGACCGGCGGGCGAGCCGCCGGGCAGGTGCGGGGCCATCAGCGCCAGGTCGTCGCGGACGATCGAGGTGGTCCGGGTGGGGTCGGCGATGAAGTCCTCGACGCCGTAGGCGATGAGGTGGGAGGCGACGCGTTCGTCCCAGTTGGCCCGGTTGGCGGCGACGGCGGCGGTCTCACTCATGGGGGCACGGTAGGAGGCCACCGGCCCCGGCCGCCCCTGAATTCCTCTGGCGCCCCGCGCCGCGCGTCCCCTCCCCGGCCGCCGGTCGGGCAGGATCGGGTGACGTGCCGACCACCACGTCACCCGCCCTGCGGACCGGCAGCTTCTCCGGACGGAGCCAGCCGGTCCTCGAGGCGGGCACCGCCCTGCTCCGTCCGTGGACCCCGGTGGACGTTCCCGCCGTCGTCGCGGCCTACGAGGACCCGGCCATCCAGCGCTGGCACGCCCGCACCATGAGCCGGGCCGAGGCCGAGGCGTGGGTCGGGCACTGGGCGGGTCGGTGGGCGCAGGAGAGCGGCGGCGGCTGGGCCGTGGAGGTGGACGGGCAGGCGGCGGGACAGGTGAGCCTGCGCCGCATCGACCTGCACGAGGCCTGCGTGGAGCTGTCCTACTGGATGCTGCCGGCCGTGCGCGGCAGGGGCGTGGCCACCGCCGCGCTGACGGCCCTCACGCAGTGGGCCTTCGACCTCGGGGTGCACCGCGCCCAGCTGGACCACTCCACGCGCAACGCCGCATCGTGCCGGGTGGCGACGAAGGCGGGCTACGCGGCCGAGGGGACCGCGGTGCAGCGGGGGCTGCACGCCGACGGGTGGCACGACATGCACCTGCACGCCCGGGTCAGCGCTGCGGCCGCGCGAGAACGCTGACCGCACCGCGCTCACCGCGCCCGGCGCCACGGGGACGCCGGGGCACCCGCCGGGCGCCCCTCAGTCGACTGCGGCCCGCAGCACGGCCTCGGCGTGGCGCAGCACCGGGGCGTCGACCATCCGCCCCTCGAACGCGAACACGCCGTGACGGCCCTCTGCGGCGTCGAGCACCCGCCGCGCCCAGGCGACCTCCTCCGCCGGCGGGCGGAACGCCTCCCGCACCACCGCCACCTGCGTCGGGTGGATGCACGCCTTGGCGGCGAAACCCGTCGCGGCGGCCTCCTCGGACTCCACCCGCAGCCCGTCGAGGTCGGGGATGTCGAGGTACACGGCGTCGACGGCCGCCACACCGTGCGCCCCGGCCGCGAGCAGCACGGAGGAGCGCGCGTGCCGGGCGACGTCGCGGTAGCCGCCGTCGGCGCGGCGGCTGGAGCGCCCGCCGAGGGAGGCCAGCAGGTCCTCGGCCCCCCACATCAGCGCCGCGGCACCGGCCGCGGCGATCTCCGGGGCCGCGAGCACGCCCCGGGCCGTCTCGCACAGCGCGACGACCCGCAGCGGGGCCAGCGCCCGCACCTGCTCCGCCGACTCGGCCTTCGCCAGCATCACCAGGTCGAACGGTGTCGCCGCCACCGCCTCGAGGTCGCGGTCCTGCTCCTCGCCGGCCGCGTTGACCCGCACGAGGGTCCGGGCGGGGTCGAGGTCGGCCGCGCGCAGGGCGCGGCGCGCGGCGTCCCTGGCCTCCGGCCGCACCCCGTCCTCCAGGTCGAGGATCACCACGTCCGCTGCGGCGGCGGCCTTCCCGAAGCGCTCGGGGCGGTCGGCCGGGCAGAAGAGCAGCGCGGGCCCGGCGAACGGGTTCCCGCCCGGCCCGGCGGTGGCGCTGCTCACGCCGCCCCGTCCGGGCGGCGCAGGATGAGCGCTGCGCGCACCGCCACGGCCACCACGACGTCGTCCTGGTTGCGGGCGGTGTGCTCGAACGTCACGACGCCCTCCCGGGGCCGGCTCGACGAGAGCCGCTTCTCCCGCACCACCGTCTCACCGTAGATGGTGTCGCCGTGGAACACCGGCGCGGGGAAGCGGACCTCGGAGAAACCCAGGTTCGCCACCGTGGTGCCCTGCGTGAGCTGGGCGACGGACAGGCCGACCAGGGTGGACAGGGTGAACAGGCTGTTGACCAGCCGCTTGCCGAACGGCTGCGTGGAACTCCACGCCTCGTCCAGGTGCAGCGCCTGCGGGTTCATCGTGAGGGTGGAGAACAGGACGTTGTCCGCCTCCGTCACCGTCCGCCCGGGCCGGTGCAGGTAGCGCACCCCCGTCGTCAGCTCCTCGAACCACAGGCCCCGCTGCTCCACCTCGCGCACGCCGGCCGCCTCCGCCATCGCCGCTCCTCCCTCGTCCACTGCCCGCTCCTCCGCTGCCCGTCGCACGCCGCTGCGCTCAGGCCGGCTTCGGCAGGCCGAGCAGGCGGCCGATGAGCATCCGCTGCACCTCGCTGGTGCCCTCGCCGATCTCCAGGATCTTGGCGTCGCGGTAGAAGCGGCCGACGAGGCTCTCGTTGGAGAAACCCTTGCCGCCGAACACCTGCACCGCCTCGCGGGCCGTGGTGGCCGCCGCCTCGCTGGCGAACAGCTTGGCGATGTAGGCCTCCTGCGAGTACGGGCGGCCCTGGTCGGCCAGCCACGCCGCGCGCCACACCGCGTCGCGGGCGAGCTGGGCGCGGACCGCCATGTCGGCGATCTTGAAGGAGATGCCCTGGTAGGTGCCGATGGCCCGGCCGAACGCCTCCCGCTCGCCGGCGTAGCGCAGGCACTCGTCGAGGCAGCCCTGGATCATCCCGACGGCCAGCGCGGCGATGGCGACCCGTCCGCCGTCGAGGGCGCCGAGGAAGTTGCGCAGCCCCTGCCCGCGCTCGCCCAGGGTGTGGGAGACGGGGACGCGGCAGTCGCGGAAGACGAGGTTGCGGTTGTCGATGGTGCGCCAGCCGACGAGGTCGTTGCGCTCCTGCGGCTCGAACCCGGGGGTTCCGGCGGGGACGATGATGGTGGTGATCTCCGGGCGCCCGTCGGGCTGCGTGCCGGTGACGGCGGTGACGGTGCAGTGCGAGGTGATGGGGCTGCCCGCGTTGCCGATCCACGACTTGCTGCCGTTGATGACCCACTCGTCCCCGTCGAGCTCCGCGCGGGTCTTCATGCCGACGGTGTCGCTGCCGCCGCCCGGCTCGGTGAGGCCGAAGCCGGCGACCTTCTGCCCCGTGAGCAGGTCGGGCAGCCAGCGCTCCTTCTGCTCCGGCGTGCCCCAGCGCGCGATCGGGGCGGCGCCGAGACCGGTGGAGGACTCCAGGGTGATGCCCAGGGACTGGTCGGCCCGGCCGACCTCCTCGATGGCGAGGCAGAGCTCCAGCAGGCCGCCGCCGCTGCCGCCGTACTCCTCGGGGAAGGAGAGGCCGAAGAACCCCTCACGGCCCATCGCCTGGATGATCTCGACCGGGTACTCCCCGGTGCGGTACATGTCCGCGGCGACGGGGGTGATCCGCTGCTGCGCGAACTCGTGCACGCGCGCGCGCAGGTCCTGCTGCTCCTTGGTGAGCTCGAAGGACAGGCCGGTGTTGGCGGCGGGGTTCGTCTGGGGGCTCATCGTTCGGGCTCCTCGCCTCGGGTGGTCGTCGGGGTGGGGAACCGCGGGTCCGGGTGGGGCCCGCGGTGGTGGCCGGGGTGCTGGTGGCGCTCCGGCCGGGAGTTCGCCGACCGGCTGGTCGTGAACTCGTGGATCGTGAACTCGTGGGTCGTGTGCTCGCGGCTCGTCGGGCGGGCCGTCAGCCGGTCCCGCCGTCCGCGGTCACCTCGGCGACCGGGTGCCCGAGGGCGATGCGGTCACCGACCGCCACGTCCACGGACGCGACGACGCCGTCGACGGGGGAGCGCAGGGGGAGCTCCATCTTCATCGCCTCCATCACGACGAGGACGTCGCCGGCGCTGACCGCCTGCCCCTGGGTGGCGTTCACGGCGACGACGGTGCCCGGCATCGGCGCCGTGAGGGCGCCACCGCCCGTGGCGGCGGCCTCGCCTCCCGCAGCCAGTTCCGGGCGGGGGAACGAGACGACCTCACCGCGGTGGACCACGGTGACCTCCCGCGCCCCCACCTCGACGAGCAGGTCGTGCACGGTGCCGTCGATCTCCAGGCGCAGCGCCGGCGGCTCGGCACGGCCCGCCGGCCGGACCTCCCAGCGCCGCCCGGAACCGCCCGCGTCGGCGGAACCCTCCAGGGAGACCGAACCTCCGGTGCGGTCCACCCGCAGCGTCGCCGTCCCGCCGTCGTGGACCAGCCGGACGGCGACCTCCACCGGCCGGCCGCCGAGGCGCCAGCCGTCCCCGGTGGCGAAGGGCGAGCGGTCGCCGTGCGGTTCTCCGGAGCGCGCCTGCCCGTGACCCCACCCGTGGCCCTGCCCCGCCGCGTCCGCGACGGCCCAGGCGGCGGCGCACAGCGCCACGTCCGGCTCGGGGCGCGGGAACGCGCCGGGGTTGCGGTCCAGCCACGCCGTGTCGATGTCCGCGGCCGCGTAGGCGTCCGAGGCCGTCAGTCGCCGCAGGAACCCCGTGTTCGTCGTCAGGCCCGTGATCGCGGTGGCGTCCAGCGCGGCCAGCAACCGGCGCCGGGCGGCGTCGCGGTCGGGCCCGTGCACGACGACCTTGGCGAGCATCGGGTCGTACCAGGTCCCCACCTGCTGACCGGAGCGCAGCGCCTCGTCGACGCGGGCCCGCTGCGGCCAGCGCACCGTGCGGGCGGTTCCGGCCTGCGGGAGGAACCCCGCGTCCGGGTCCTCGGCGTAGACCCGCACCTCGATGGCGTGCCCGTCGAGGCGCACGTCCTCCTGCCCGAACGGCAGCGGCCGGCCCTGGGCCACGTCGAGCTGCAGGCGCACCAGGTCCAGCCCGGTGACGAGCTCCGTGACGGGGTGCTCCACCTGCAGGCGGGTGTTCACCTCCAGGAAGTAGAAGTCCTCCCCGTCGACGAGGAACTCCACGGTGCCGGCGTTGACGTAGCCGACGTGGCGGGCGAGCCGCACGGCGGCGCCGGTCACCGCCTCGCGCACGTGCTCCGGCAGCGTCGCGGCGGGAGCCTCCTCGACGACCTTCTGGTGCCGTCGCTGGACGGAGCAGTCCCGCTCGAACAGGTGCAGCACGCAGCCGTGCGCGTCGGCGAGGACCTGCACCTCGATGTGCCGGCCCCGCTCGACGTAGCGCTCCAGGAGCATGGTGTCGTCACCGAAGGCGGCCATCGACTCCCGCCGGGCGGCGGCGAGCGCATCGGTCAGCTCCGCGGCGCTGCGCACGATGCGCATGCCCTTGCCGCCGCCACCCGCCGCGGCCTTCACCAGCAGGGGCAGCCCCACCTCGGCCAGCGCCTGCTCCAGCACCTCCGCGGCCTCGGTTCCGCTGGGCAGCTCCAGCGCCGGTACGACCGGCACGCCCGCCGCGACCGCGATGCGCCGTGCCTCGTCCTTGCGGCCCATGAGGTCGATGACGTCGGCGGAGGGGCCCACGAAGACCAGGCCCGCGTCGGCGCAGGCGCGCGCGAAACCGGCGCGCTCCGAGAGGAACCCGTACCCGGGGTGCACGGCGTCGGCGCCGGCGGTCCGTGCGGCGGCGAGGAGGGCGGGCACGGACAGGTAGGACTCCGCGGCCGGGGCGGGACCGAGGCGCACCGCCGTGTCGGCCTCCGCCACGTGCGGGGCGTCGCGGTCGGCGTCGGAGTAGACGGCCACCGTGCGCAGGCCGGCCTCCCGTGCGGCGCGCAGCACGCGCACCGCGATCTCGCCGCGGTTGGCGACGAGCAGGGTGCCGAAGGGACGGCAGGCCGGGGCGGTCACGGGCCCCGGGGCGGTGGCCGTCTCGTCGGGGGACGTCACGGGGGAGTTCGCGGGGGACGTCGTGGAGGTCGTCATGGGGTCACATCCGGAACGTGCCGTAGGAGGGCGCGGGGATCGGGGCGTGCGCGGCGGCGGCCAGCCCGAGCCCGAGGACGCGGCGGGTCTCGGTGGGGTCGATGACGCCGTCGTCCCACAGCCGGGCGGTGGAGTAGTAGGGGGAGCCCTGCCGCTCGTACTGCTCGCGCAGCGGCTGCTTGAACTCCTCCTCCTCGTCCGCCGACCAGGTTCCGCCGGCGGCCTCGATGCCGTCCCGGCGCACCGTCGCGAGGACCGACGCCGCCTGCTCCCCGCCCATCACGGAGATCCGCGCGTTCGGCCACATCCACAGGAAGCGGGGATCGAACGCCCGCCCGCACATGCCGTAGTTCCCCGCGCCGAACGAGCCGCCGATCACCACGGTGAACTTCGGCACCACCGCGCAGGAGACGGCGGTCACCAGCTTGGCGCCGTCCTTGGCGATGCCGCGGTTCTCGTACTCGCGGCCCACCATGAACCCGCTGATGTTCTGCAGGAACAGCAGCGGGACGCCGCGCTGGTTGCACAGCTGCACGAAGTGCGCGCCCTTGAGTGCCGACTCGCTGAAGAGGATCCCGTTGTTGGCGACGATGCCGACGGGGTAGCCCCAGATGCGGGCGAACCCGCAGACGAGCGTCTCCCCGTAGAGGGCCTTGAACTCCGTGAAGCGGGAACCGTCGACGATGCGCCGGATGACCTCGCGCACGTCGTACGGGGTGCGCAGGTCGGTGGGGACGACGTCGAGCAGTTCCGCCGGGTCGAGCAGCGGCTCCTCCGGCTCCGCCTGCCGCAGCGACGGTTCGACGGGTCGCTCCAGCGTCGCGACGAGGGAGCGCAGCACGTCGAGCGCCGCGGCGTCGTCGCGGGCGAGGTGGTCGACCACCCCGGAGGTGCGGGCGTGGACGTCGCCGCCGCCGAGCTCCTCCGCCGTGACGACCTCGCCGGTGGCCGCGCGCACCAGCGGCGGGCCGCCGAGGAAGATCGTGCCCTGCTCCTGCACGATGACCGACTCGTCGGACATCGCCGGCACGTAGGCCCCGCCCGCCGTGCAGGAACCCAGGACGGCGGCGAGCTGGGGGATGCCCAGCGCCGACATGCGGGCCTGGTTGCGGAAGATGCGGCCGAAGTGCTCCCGGTCGGGGAACACCTCGTCCTGCAGCGGCAGGAAGGCGCCGCCGGAGTCCACGAGGTAGAGGCAGGGCAGCCGGTTGTGCTCGGCGACCTCCTGGGCGCGCAGGTGCTTCTTCACCGTGACGGGGTAGTAGGTGCCGCCCTTGACGGTCGCGTCGTTGGCGACCACGACGCAGTCGCGGCCGGAGACCCGCCCGATGCCGGTGATGATGCCCGCGGCGGGCACGGCGTCGTCGTACATGCCGGTCGCCGCCAGCGGCGACAGCTCCAGGAAGGGGGAGCCGGGGTCGAGGAGGCGGTCGACGCGGTCGCGGGGGAGGAGCTTGCCGCGGGCGGTGTGGCGCGCCCGCGCCGACTCGCTGCCGCCCTGCCGGGCCCGTGCGAGGCGCTCCTGCAGCTCCGCGACCAGCTCGTGCATCGTGGGTGCGCTGCTGGATGTGGCGGTCCTCGCCGTGGGGGCTGTCACCGACATGCCCGACGCTCCTCCCGCATCGTCGGCGGGCCCCGTCGCCCGCCCGGCCGCGCTACGCTGCCGTTGACGTAAACGTAAGCTTCCTGGGCCGACGGTGCAAGGGGGTCGCGGTGGACACGACGGCGGAGGCCGGCAGCGGGCGTGCCGAGGGCGGGACGCGGACCGCGGAACCCCCGGGCGGGACGCACACCATCGCCCAGGTGGCGGAGGAGTTCGGCATCACCCTGCGCACCATCCGCTGGTACGAGGACCAGGGCCTCATCAGCCCCGAGCGCCGCGGGCAGCAGCGGCTCTTCCGCCCCCGCGACCGGGTCCGCCTGGCCCTGGTCCTGCGCGGCAAGCGGCTCGGCTTCTCCCTGGAGGAGATCCGCACCATCCTCGACATGTACGACGCCGAGCCCGGCGAGACCGGCCAGCTGCGCTACCTGCTGGAGCAGATCCACCGCCGCCGCGCCGAGCTGCTCCAGCGCCAGCGCGACCTGCAGCAGACCCTCGCCGAGTTCGACGAGCTCGAGCAGCGCTGCCGCGACGACCTCGGCCGCCTGGAGAGCAGCGGCTGACACCCGCAGCCGCTCGGGCCCACCCACCGCTCGCGCCGGCCGGGTCGCGCGGCACGGCGCCGCGGGTGACGCTGCTGGGGTGGCCCCCGCCCCCACCCCACGGCCCCTCTCCGCACCCACCCTCCCGGCCGGCCTGCCGGAACGGATCCGCCGCGGCTTCCGCTCCCGCGTCTCCGGCGACCCCACCGGGGCGCCCGACTGGGTGCGCGACATCGCCACCGTGGGGGAGGGCCCCGGCTGGTTCGAGCCCGGCGGCCTCGTCTGGGAGGTCCACGGCGACACCTCGACCCTCGTCGGCGGGGTCGCGGCCCTCCTCGGCCAGGGTGCCCACCCGCTCGCCCTCGCAGGGGTGCAGCGCCACTCCGCCTACCGGCAGGACCCCTGGCTGCGCCTGGCCGGCACCGCGCGCTGGCTGGTGGTGAGCACCTTCGGCTCCACCCAGCTCGCCGAGCGCGAGGCGGCGCGCGTGCGCTCCCTGCACACCCGCGTCCGGGGCAGCGACGACGCCGGGCGCCGCTACGCCGCCTCCGACCCCGCCCTGCTGCGCTGGGTGCACCTGGCCTTCACCGACGCCTTCCTCGCCGCCCAGCTCGCCGTCGGCGCCGACCTGGCGCCCCGCTTCGGCCGGCGCTGGCCCGACGCCTACGTGGCCGACTGGAGACGCAGCGCCGAGGCGCTCGGCGCCCGCGACCTGCCCACTACCCGGGCGGAGCTCGCCGAGGCGCTGGCGGCCTTCGCGCCCGCGCTCGAGCCGGTGCCCGCCGACCTGCACGAGTTCCTCGCGTCCCCGCCCGGGCTCAGCCGCCCGGAGCGCCTCTTCTACGCGGGCCTGCACGCAGCCGCGGAGCAGGTGCTCTCCCCGGTCGTCGCCCCCTTCGCCGGGGTCGCCGGCCGGGACGGCGGCGGGTCGCGGGGCCGGGCGCGGCTGTGGCGGACGAGGCTCCAGCTGCGCGCGCTCGAGGTGGTGCTCGGCCCGTACAGCGCCTCGGAGGCGGCCGCCCGCCACCGCCTCGGGATGGGACCCGCCCCGGCCTGGCTGGCGGAGGCGGCCGCCTGAGGGGGCCGGGCCGATCTCCCTACCGCGGCGCCATCCGCAGCGCGCCGTCCATGCGGATCGTCTCGCCGTTGAGGTAGTCGTGCTCCACCACCATCGCGACGAGCTGGGCGAACTCGTCCGGGCGGCACAGCCGCTTCGGGAACGGCACGCTCGCCGCCAGCCCCGCGCGGAAGTCCTCGTCCACCCCCGCCAGCAGCGGCGTGTCGACGATGCCGGGCGCGATCGTCACCACCCGGATGCCCGAGGAGGCCAGGTCGCGCGCCAGCGGCAGGGTCATCCCCGCCACCGCCGCCTTCGACGCGGAGTACGCCGCCTGCCCGATCTGCCCGTCGAACGCCGCCACCGACGCGGTGTTGACGATGACGCCGCGCTGCCCGTCGGCGCCGGGCTCCGCCGCGGCCATCGCCTCCGCCGCCGCGACCACCACCGCGAACGTCCCCACGAGGTTCACCTCGACCACGCGGCGGAAGAGGTCCACGTCGTGCGGGCCGGAACGGCTGAGGACCCGAGCGCCGGGCGCGATCCCCGCGCAGTTCACCGCCACCCGCAGCGGCAGCCCGGAGGCGGTGACCTGCTCCACCGCCGCGCGCACCTGCAGCGGGTCCGTCACGTCGGCCGGCACGAGGGTCACGCCGTCGGCGACCCCGCCCGCGGCCGTGGCGGTCTCCACCCCCGCCGGCAGGTCGAGGGCGAACACCCGGGCCCCCCGCGCCGCCAGGGTCCGGGCCGTCGCGGCCCCCAGACCGGAGGCCCCGCCGGTGACGAGGGCTGCCGAACCGGTGCACTGCATGGGGAGACCTCCAGCCTCGCGGCGCCCGCTCCGTCGCGGCCGCCTCTCGGCGGACGAGGATAGGGGCCGCCCGGCTCCGCGGCGGGGCCGCCGGGGGAGGTGGGCAGGCGTGGGTGGAGGAGACGCGGGCGGCGCGCCCTCCTACGCTGTAGCGGGGCCCGAGGTGGCCGGTGCCCGCGCTCAGGAGCCGCGGGCCGCGACGGACCGGGAGCGGTGTGCAGGCGGCAGGGGAGCGGGACCGGCGCACGCCGGTCGTCGAACGGGTGCAGGCGCTGGCCGCACGGCTGCTGCAGGCGCCGTGGGCCCACCTGACGCTGTTCCGGGCGGCGCCGGAGCCCGGGGAGGACGCCCGGACCCTCTCCCGCGTGGTCGCCGCCGAGGCGAAGCCGGTGCTGGTGGCCGACGCCCCCGCCGACGCCCGCCTCGCCGACGTGCCGGGGGTCCGCTCGGGGCGCATCGCCTCCTACCTCGGGCTGCCCCTCGTGCGCGAGGACGGCAGCACGGCCGGCGTGCTGGGTGTGGCGGAGACCGAGCCGCGGACGTGGACGGTCGCGGACGTGGCGCTGCTGGAGCAGCTCGCCGCCTCCGCCCTGGCCGAGCTGGAGCTGTCCGCGCTGGCCCTGCAGGTGGAGGCCGACCGGCTGCGCTGGGCGCTGGCCATCGACGCCGCCGGGGTCGGCGGCTACGACTGGGACCTGCGCACCGGCGAGCTCACCTGGGACGCCCGCCTCATCGAGCTCTTCGGCTACGACGAGGCCAGCTTCGACCACAGCATCGCCAGCTTCGAGGCGCGGGTGCACCCCGACGACCGCGCCCGCGTCAGCGCCGAGCTGGGCGCCGCCATCGAGGCCTGCGCGTCCTTCGAGCTGGAGTACCGCATCGTGCGCCCCGACGCGCTGGTGCGCTGGGTGCAGGCCCGCGGCCGGGTGCTCGCCGACGCCGACGGCGCCCCCGCCCGTGTCCTCGGCGTCGCCTACGACAGCACCGACGCCAAGGACGCCCAGGCGCGCGTGGTGCGGGTCCTGGAGGCGATGCACGAGGGCTTCGCCGCCCTCGACCGGGACTGGCGCGTCACCTACGCCAACCCCCAGGCCCTCGCGATCCTCGGCATGCGCCTGGAGGACGCCCTCGGCAGGGACCTGTGGACGCTGTTCCCCGCACTCCTCGGCACCCCCGCGGAGCGGGCGTACCGGGAGGCCATGAGCAGCGGGGAGGTCCGCACCTTCGAGACCTACTACCCGGCGCCCCTGGACGCATGGTTCGAGATCCGGGCGTGGCCCGGCCCCGACGGGCTGTCGGTGTACTTCGAGGACGTCACCGAGCGCCGCGCGGCCCGGGTCGCCGCCGAGGCCGCCACCCGCCGCCTCGCCCTGCTCTCCGACGTCAGCGCGGAGCTCGCCGCCACCCTCGACGCCGAGGTGGCCGTCGCCCGACTGGCGCAGATGGTGGTCCCCGCGCTGGCCGACTGGTGCATCGTCACCCTCGTCGGCGACGACGACCAGGCGCTGCGCGACGTGGGCTGGTGGCACGCCGACGACGAGGCCCGCCCCCTCGTGGAGCGCTACGCGCAGCTGCGGTTGCAGGCGCTCAGCGACGCCTCCTACGTCGCCCGGGCCCTGCGCACCGGGCAGCCCGCGCTCGTGGAGCCGCCCGCCTCCGAGGCCATCGCCCAGTACCTCGGCCGCGGCGAGGCCCGCGACCTCCTCCTGCGCCTGGCCCCGGTGGGCGCGGCGGTGCTGCCCCTGCGGGGACGCGACCGCACCGTCGGCCTGCTCACCGTCTTCACCGACGCGCAGCGCGGACCGCTCGGCGCGGAGGACCTCGCCACCGCCCGCGAGGTGGCGGCACGGGCGGGCCTGGCGCTGGACAACGCCCGCCTCTACGCCCAGCAGCGCCGGCTCGCCGAGGAGCTGCAGCGCAGCCTGCTCAGCGCCCCGCCCGAGCCCGACCACCTGCAGCTCGTCGTCCGCTACGAGCCCGCCGCCGAGGCCGCGCAGGTGGGCGGCGACTGGTACGACGCCTTCCTGCAGTCCGACGGCTCCACCGTTCTCGTCATCGGCGACGTCGTGGGCCACGACACCGCCGCCGCGGCCGCGATGGGGCAGCTGCGCAGCCTGCTGCGCGGCATCGCCTTCACCACCGAGGAGGGCCCGGCCCGGGTGCTGCAGCGGCTGGACCGCGCCGTCGAGGGACTGCAGGTCGGCACCACCGCGACCGCCGTCGTCGCGCGGCTGGAGCAGGACGAGGACCTGCGCTCGCGCCGGCGCGCCCGGCTGCGCTGGTCCAACGCCGGGCACCCGCCGCCCGTGGTCGTCCACCCCGACGGGCGCATCGAGGTCCTCGGCGGGGAGGAGGCCGACCTCCTCCTCGGGCTGTGGGCGGCGGTGGACCGGGCGGAGACCACGGCGGAGCTGGAGTGGGGCACCACCGTCCTCCTCTACACCGACGGCCTCGTCGAGCGGCGCGGGCAGTCCCTCGACGAGGGCACCGCCGCCCTGTGCGAGGTGCTGGCGGAGGTCTGCGGCGGCACGCTGGACGAGCTCTGCGACGGCGTGCTGGAGCGGCTGCGCCCGGAGGTCCCGGAGGACGACGTGGCGCTGGTCGCGGTGCGCCTGCACCGGCAGGACCGGCCGCGGCCGGCGGAGGCGGGCCCGAACAGGGTTCCGCCGGAGGTCCCGCCCGCCCCGTAGCGCGACAGCCGACAGCCGGCCTGCGCGCCGGACCGCGGTTCCGGCGGGTCGCGCCGTCCGCAGCGGGTGTCGAGGCGTGCCCGCAGGCCGGCTGTCACGCCCGCGCCGCCGGTGGCAGGACGGGCCCCGCCACCGCCCGCGTGGTGGGTCCGGTGCGGCTCGGGGCCCCGCTAGGGTGAGGCGGCCCCGGCTGCGGGTGCCGGTCCCGGATGGAAGGTCGCCCGCGTGCACGTCGCTCCCGTGGCGCTCCGGTGAGCTGGGCAGGTGCGGTTCCGGCGCTGCTGCTGGGGGCGCTGGTGCTCCTCCTGCCGGGCGTGCTGGTCCTGCGCGCCCTCGGCCAGCGCGGCCTGGCGGTGGCGGGTGCGGCCCCGGCCGTGTCCGTCCTCCTCGTCGGTGCCGCCGCGGTCGTGGCGCCCCGCGCGGGCCTGGGCTGGGGCGCGGCCCCGGTGGTGCTGGTCACCGGCGGCGCCGCGCTGGCCGCCTGGCTCTGCTCCCTCCTGCTGGGCGTGCTCGACGCCCGCGCTCCCGCCGCCGGCCCGGACCACCCCGAGCGGGGCCCCGACGTCGCCGGACCCCGGGCCCGCAGGCCCACATCGCACGGTCCCGACGTCGAGGGCCCCGACGGGCGCCGGGTGCTGGCCGCCGCGGCCGGCGGCCTGGCGATCGCCGCGGTGCTGGCCGCCGCGTCGGTGCACCGGGGGCTGGGCCGCCCCGACGCCGTGTCGCAGACCTTCGACGGGATGTTCCACCTGAACGCCCTCCAGCGGGTCGCCGACACCTCCAACGCCTCGCCGGAGTCGGTGGCGCGGCTGACCGCCCCCTTCGCCGAGGACGTCTACTACCCCGCCGGGTGGCACGCGGTCGGGGGGCTGCTGGTGGAGGCCGGGGTGCCGCCCGTCGTGGCCGCCAACGCGCTGGTGCTGCTCATCGCCGGGCTGGTCTGGCCGCTGGCGTGCGTGCTGCTGGTGCGGCGCCTCGCCGGGGCCCGCCCGCTGCCGGTGCTGCTGGCGGCGGTGCTCAGCCAGGCGTTCGTGGCGTTCCCGTGGCTGATCGACCGCTGGGGGGTGCTGTGGCCGCAGACGCTGGGCACGGCGCTGCTGCCCGTGGTCCTCGCCGCGCTGCTGCACGCGAGCGCGCCGGCCCCGGTCGCGGGCGGCGCGCAGCCGGCGGCGGGGGAGCGGGTCCGCTCGCTGCTGGTCGCCGTGGCGGCTCTCGCCGGCACCGCCCTGGCGCACCCGGGGTCCTTCCTGCTCGCGGTCCTGCTGGCCGCGGCGCTGCTGCTGGCCACGGCGCTGCCGGCGGCACTGTCGCCGTGGCGCGGCGGTCGCGCGCAGTGGCGGGCGCTGGCGGCGACGGGCGCGGCGGCCGCCCTGGTGGCGGCGGGTGCGGTGGCGGTGGGCCCGCGGGTCTTCGCGATGCGCACCGCCGACTGGCCCGCGACGCGCGGCGTGGCCGACGCCGTGGGGGAGGTGCTGCTCAACGCCCCCGCGGGTGCCTCCCGCAACGTCGTCGTCTCGGCGCTGGTCCTCCTCGGCCTGGTGGTGGCGCTGCGGCGGCCGCGGTGGCGGTGGCTGGCGGTGGGGCACCTCCTCGTCGCGGCGCTGGACGTGATCGCCGCGGGCACCGACGCGCCGTTCTCGCAGCTGCTGACGGCCCCCTGGTACAACGACCGCTTCCGCCTGGCCGCGACGGTCCCGGTGACGGGGGTGGCGCTGGCGGTGCTCGGGACGCTGTGGGTGGCGCGCCTGCTGCGCCGGTTCCGCTCCCGCCACGCGGTGCCCGCCGTGGCCGCCGCGCTGGCGCTGGCCGCGGCTGTGCCGCAGGTGCGCGGCAACGGCGACCAGCTGGGCCTGACCAACGTCCGCGTCGAGCGGCACCCGATGCGGTCGCTGGTGGACCCGGACGAGCAGCGCTTCCTGGAGGACCTGCGCCGCCACGTGCCCGAGGGGGCGGTGGTGGCGGGCACGCCGTGGGACGGCAGCGCCTTCGCCTACGCCCTCTCCCGCGGGGTGGAGGTGCTCTACCCGCACATGCGCGGCGAGCTCGGGGAGGACGCGCGCTACCTCGCCGACCACCTCCAGGACGCGGCCACGGACCCGCTGGTGTGCCCGATGCTGGAGCAGCGGCGGGTCCGCTACGTGCTGGACATGGGGCGGCTGTGGGACCCGCCGGCCCTGGCCCCGGCCGGGTACACGGCCTTCAGGCTGTTCCAGGACAGGCCGGGCTTCCGCCTCGCCGCCTCGGAGGGGGACGTGCGCCTCTACGAGATCACCGCCTGTGGCTGAGCCGCCCGTGGCCGAACCCAACCGCCCCGAACCGAACCGCCTGGACCTGAGAGGAGCGGCCGTGCCGAGCACTGAGAGCCGCGCCACCGCCCCGCGCGTGGTGGCCGTCGTCGTCGCCCACGACCGCCGCGAGCTGCTGCTGGCGGGCCTGGCCGCCCTGGCCGGGCAGACGCGGCGCCCCGACGCGGTCGTGGTCGTGGACAACGCCTCCTCCGACGGCAGCGCCGGGGCCGTCGAGGCCGCCCGCGACTCCCTCGGCTTCGGCGCCGCGCTGGAGGTCCTGCGCCTGGAGCGCAACACCGGGGGAGCCGGCGGCTTCGCCGCGGGGCTGGCCAGGGCGGTGCGCGCCCACGCCGCCGACCTGGTCTGGCTGATGGACGACGACACCGTGCCGCGCCGGGAGGCGCTGGCCGCCGCGCTCGCGGCGCGCGAGGCCGTGCCCGGGGAGCCGCCCGCGGTGGTGGCGAGCCGGGTGGTGTGGACGGACGGGCGCGAGCACCCCATGAACACCCCTCGCCGCCGCCCGCGCGCCTCCCGCGACGAGCTCACGGCGGCCGCCGCGGCCGGTGGCACCCCGGTGCGCTCGGCCTCCTTCGTGGCGATCCTCGTCGACGCGGCGGCGGTGCGGGCCGACGGCCTGCCCGTGGCCGACTTCTTCCTCTGGAACGACGACTTCGAGTACACGACCCGGCTGCTGCGCCGCCGCCGCGGCCTCGCGGTGGCCGCCAGCACCGTGGAGCACCGCACCCGCGTCTTCGGCGGGACCGACGCGGACCCCGGCGAGCGCTTCGTCCTCGAGGTCCGCAACAAGCTGTGGACGTACCTGCGCTGCCGGACGCTGGAGCCGGTGGAGCTGGCGCTCTACGGCGGGTCGACGCTGCGTCGCTGGGCGCGCACGATCGCGCGCTCGCAGCGGCGGGGCGTGCTGCTGCGGGGCCTGGCGGGCGGCCTGGCGCAGGGCCTGGGCCGGGCTCCGCGCCCGACCGCCGAGGTGCTGGCCGGGCTGGGGGAGGTCTCGGCGGACGTGGCGGCGGTCGAGGCCGCGGCGGGGCGCTCCACGGGCACCGCCGAGGTGCCGGTCGAGGCGGTCGAGGAGGCCCTGCTGCCGCCGTTCTCGGTGCTGCTGCCCGTCTGGGCCGGTGACGAGCCCGCCCAGTTGCGCCGGGCCCTGGCCAGCGTCACCGCGGAGCAGGAGCTGCGCCCGGCGGAGGTGGTGGTCGTCCGCGACGGCCCCGTGCCCGCCGCGCTGCAGGAGGTGCTTGACTCGCTGGGGCGGATCTCGGGCGGTGTGCCCGTGCGGGTGCTGCCCCTGCCGCGCAACGTGGGGCTGGCGCGTGCGCTGGAGGAGGGCCTGGCCGCCTGCGCCCACGACGTGGTGGCGCGGATGGACGCCGACGACATCAGCCTGCCGCACCGCTTCGCCGTGCAGCTGCCCCTGCTGGCCGGTGGGCCCGGCCGGGCGGGCGCGGACCTGGTGGGGGCGGGGCTGCTGGAGATCGGTCGCGACGAGCACGACGTCGTCGGACGGCGCACGCCCCCGACGGGGGCGGCGCGGATCGCGGCGTACGCCCGCTTCCACGACCCGTTCAACCACCCGACGGTCGTCTACCGCCGCTCCGCCGTGGCCGCCGCTGGGGGCTACCGGGACCTGCCGCTGCTGGAGGACTACTGGCTCTTCGCGCGGATGATCGGGGCGGGGGCGGCGGTGGTCAACGTCGCCGAGCCGCTGGTCCTCTACCGGGTGGGCAGCGCGGGGGCCGGTTCCTACGCGCGCCGCGGCGGGCTGCGGCTGTGGCGCTCGGAGGTGGAGCTGCAGGCCCACCTGCGCCGCGAGGGGTTCACCACCGGTGCGCAGTGGGCCCGCAACGTGGCCGTGCGCGGCGGATACCGCTTCGTGCCGGAGGGGCTGCGCCGGGTCGCGTACCGGCGCCTGATCGCCGGCGGGGGTGTCGCGGGAGGGCGGGGCGCGCCCGGGCTCGCCGCCGGGGCGCTTCACGGATCGCGCACATCGCACCGGATACCCTGACGCCACCATGCGAGGGCTGACGAGCGGTACCACGAGTAGGCGCTGGCCGGGCAGGACGCACAGGCGGGCGGGGACGACGGGAGTGGTGGGAGCGTGAACGTCGACCTCGTCGTCGTCGGGTCGGGGTTCTTCGGCCTGACCGTGGCGCGACAGTGCGCGGAGGACCTGGGCCTGCGGGTCCTGGTGATCGACCGGCGCGACCACATCGGCGGCAACGCCTACTCGGAGGCGGAGCCGGAGACCGGGATCGAGGTCCACCGCTACGGCGCGCACCTCTTCCACACCTCCAACGAGCGGGTGTGGCAGCACGTCAGCCGCTTCACCAAGTTCACGGGCTACCAGCACAAGGTGTTCTCCACCTACCGGGGCGAGGTCTACCCGATGCCGGTGAGCCTGGCGACGATCAACCAGTACTTCCGCAAGGCCCTGTCGCCGTCCGAGGCCCGGGCGCTGGTGGCGGAGCAGGCCGCCGAGGTCGACACGGCCACCGCCTCGAACTTCGAGGACAAGGCGATCTCGCTGATCGGCCGCCCGCTGTACGAGGCGTTCTTCCGCGGCTACACCGCCAAGCAGTGGCAGACGGACCCGCGGGAGCTGCCCGGGGAGACCGTCACCCGGCTGCCGGTGCGCTACACGTACGACAACCGGTACTTCAACGACACGCACGAGGGCCTGCCCGTCGACGGCTACACCGCCTGGCTGCAGCGCCTCGCCGACCACGAGAACATCGAGGTCCGGCTGTCGACGGACTTCTTCGACGACGGCCAGGAGGTCTCCAAGGGCAACGTCGTCGGCAACGTGCCGGTCGTCTACACCGGCCCCGTCGACACGTACTTCGGCGACGCCGAGGGCCGGCTGACGTGGCGGACGCTCGACTTCGAGCAGGAGGTCCTGCCCATCGGGGACTTCCAGGGCACCTCGGTGATGAACTACGCCGACGAGGACGTGCCGTACACCCGGATCCACGAGTTCCGCCACTTCCACCCGGAGCGGGACTACCCGAAGGACAAGACGGTGATCATGCGGGAGTACTCCCGCTTCGCGGAGCACGGCGACGAGCCGTACTACCCGGTGAACACGCCCGAGGACCGCAAGCGCCTGCTGGCGTACCGCGACCTCGCCGCAGCCGAGCGGGGGGTGCTCTTCGGCGGGCGCCTGGGGACGTACAAGTACCTCGACATGCACATGGCCATCGGCGCCGCGCTGTCGACGGTGGACAACAAGCTGACCCCGCACTTCCGCGACGGGGCGGCCCTGACCAGCGGGGGTGTCGACGCATGAGCACGGTCCTGACGGAGCTGCCCGGCGCGACCTGGCGCACGGTGGCGCGCGTGGTGCTGCCCGCCGACACCGACGCCGACGCGCTGCCGCTGTACGTCGACTACGACCACGCGGTCGCGGCGCCCGCGTCGACGGAGACGGAGGCGCCCACCACGGGCGGGACGGGGCAGTCGGCGGGTGCGCCGGCGCAGTTCGTGTCCGTGCCGCAGGAGAGCCACGCCGAGGACATCCGCGGCCGGCGCGGCCTCGTGGTGCGCGCGGGTGCGCGCGCGTCGTTCGCGACGTACTTCAACGCCTTCCCGGCCAGCTACTGGCGGCGCTGGACGAGTGCGAGCGCGGTGCGCCTGCGCGTCCTGCTGGAGGCGGAGGGCACCGTCACGGTCTACCGCTCCAACGCCCGCGGTCTGCGCCAGCGCGTCACCTCCCGCGCCGTCGCCGGGGGCCGCCCGCTGGAGCTGGAGCTGTCGCTGGCCTCCTTCGGCGACGGCGGCTGGTACTGGTTCGACGTCAGCGCCGGCGGCCAGGACACCACCCTGCTGGAGGCGGAGTGGCAGGTGACCGAGCCGGCGGGCACCCGGCCCCGTCACGACTCGCCCGCGACGCTGTCCATCGCCGTCACCACGTACAACCGCCCCGACTTCTGCCTGGCGCTGCTGCGCTCGCTGGCGGAGGCCCCGGACGTGCGCGAGGTGCTCGACGAGGTCCTGATCATGGACCAGGGCGACCAGCTCGTGCAGGACCAGCCCGGGTTCGCCGAGGTCGCCGAGGCGCTGGGGGAGCAGCTGCGCATCGTCCGGCAGGGCAACCTGGGCGGCTCGGGCGGTTTCGCCCGCGGCATGCGGGAGACCCTGCGCGCCGGGCGCAGCGACTACGTCCTCCTCCTCGACGACGACATCATCGTCGAGACCGAGGGGATCCTGCGGGCGCTGCAGTTCGCGGCGTCCTGCCGCCGGCCCACGATCGTGGGCGGCCACATGTTCGACATGTTCGACCGCAGCGTCCTGCACTCCTTCGGCGAGCGCGTCGACCTGTACCGCTTCTTCTGGGGGGCCCTGCCCGGCCTGGTCGAGCGCCACGACCTCGGCGGGCGGAACCTGCGCGCGACGCCGTGGATGCACAAGCGCGCCGACGTCGACTACAACGGCTGGTGGATGTGCCTCATCCCCGTCGAGGTGCTGCGCGAGGTCGGCCTGTCCCTGCCGGTGTTCATCAAGTGGGACGACGCCGAGTACGGGCTGCGCGCCGCGGAGGCGGGCTTCCCCACGGTGAGCCTGCCCGGTGCTGCGGTGTGGCACGTCTCCTGGATCGACAAGGACGACTCCACCGACTGGCAGGCCTACTTCCACGAGCGCAACCGGATCGTGGCGGCGCTGCTGCACTCCCCGTACGAGCACGGCGGGCGGATCTTCCGCGAGAGCGTCTTCACCGACGTCAAGCACCTCATCTCCATGCAGTACTCCACGGAGGCGCTGCGGCTGATGGCGCTGGAGGACGTGCTCGCCGGGCCGGAGCACCTGCTGCGGACGCTGCCGACCCGCACGGCGGAGGTGCGGGCGCTGCGCAAGGAGTTCCCCGACGCCAAGACCTCCACCGACGTGGACGCCTTCCCCGCGGCGCGGCGGCGCAAGCCCCCCAAGAAGGGCAAGGAGCCGCAGTCGCCGAACAAGTTCACGCTGCTGCCGTGGGCGGCGTCGGTGGTGGCGCGCCAGCTCGCGACGGCACCGGCCCCCGAGGCGCTGCAGCGGCCCGAGGGGCGCCTCGCGGCGATGGACTCCACGTGGTGGCGGCTGGCGCACTACGACTCCGCGGTCGTCTCCACGGCCGACGGCACCGCGGCCGCCTGGTACAAGCGCGACCCGAAGCGGTTCCGGGAGCTGCTGACCAAGAGCGCCGCGGCGCACCGGCAGCTCTGGCAGCGCTGGGACGAGCTGTCGAAGGCGTACCGCGAGCAGCTGCCGCACTTCACGTCGGTCGAGGCGTGGGACACGATCTTCGACGCCAGCACGATCTCGGTCGAGCGGCCCGGGGTGCGGGCCTCGGTCCCGGCGCAGCAGGGTGGGACCACGTCGCCCGCAGGTGGGGGCCCCCGGGCCGTCGCGGGAGAGGGACGCTGAGCGGGGTGACCGGCGCTCCGGCGGGCGCGCGCCCCCGGGCGGGGGAGGACGGCTTCGAGATCCCCGGCCGCGGCCGCGGGCTGCTCGACGTCCTGCAGCGCCGGTACCTGCTGCGGCTGCTGGTCCGCAAGGAGCTGCGGGTCCGCTACCAGGGTTCCGCGCTGGGGCTGCTGTGGTCCTACGTGAAGCCTGCGGTGCAGTTCTGCGTCTTCTTCTTCGCCCTGGGCGTCTTCCTCAAGGTGGGCCAGGACGTCGAGAACTTCGCGGTGTACCTGTTCGCCGGGATCGTCGTCATCAACTACTTCTCGGAGACGTTCGGCAACGCCACCCGGGCGGTGGTGGGCAACGCACCGCTGGTGAAGAAGATCTACCTGCCGCGGGAGCTGTTCCCCGTCGCCTCGGCGTGGGTGGCGGCGGTGCACTTCCTGCCCCAGTTCGTGGTCCTGCTCATCGGCACGCTGATCGCGGGCTGGCGGCCGACCCTCGGCCAGCTCGCGGGCGGGGCGCTCGGGTTCGCGATCATCGTGGTGCTCGCGGTCGGCCTCGGGCTGCTCTTCGGGGCGATCAACGTGCTCTACCGGGACTTCGAGAACATCGTCGACCTGCTGCTGCTCGTCGTGACGTGGACCTCACCGGTGCTCTACACCTGGGTGCACGTCCGCGACGCCATCCGCCGGGCCGAGCTGCCGGACTGGCTGCTGACGGTGTACCAGCTCAACCCCGTCACCTCGGCGGTGGAGCTGTTCCACTACGGCTTCTGGTACGGCGCGACGACGAAGCCCTACGAGCTGCCGCCGAACCTGCTGTGGAACGGCCTGCTGTCCCTCGGCATCGCCGTCGCCGTCCTCGTCCTCGGCCAGTTCACCTTCCGCCGGCTCGAGGGCCGCTTCGCGCAGGAGCTGTAGGAGACCGTGACCACGATGAGCAGCACCCGCCGGACGAGCACCACCATCGCGGTGCAGTCCGTCTCCAAGCGCTTCGTGCTGCGCCACGACCGCAGCCTGAAGAACCTCGCCGTCTCCGCCTTCCGCGGCAAGGACCTCGGCAACTCCTTCCTCGCCCTCGACGACGTCGGCTTCGAGGTGGGGGAGGGGGAGGCCGTGGCCCTGCTCGGCCTGAACGGCTCCGGCAAGTCGACCCTGCTGAAGCTCATCTCCGGGGTGATGAGCCCCGACGCCGGCCAGGTCCTCCTGCGCGGGCGCATCGCCGGGCTCATCGAGGTCGGGGCGGGCTTCCACCCGGACCTCACCGGCCGGGAGAACGTCTACCTCAACGGGGCGATCCTCGGCATGGACGAGGCCACGATCAAGCAGCGCTTCGACCAGATCGTCGCGTTCTCCGAGATCGAGCGCTTCATCGACACCGAGGTCAAGTTCTACTCCTCGGGGATGTTCCTGCGCCTCGCCTTCGCCGTGGCCGTGCACACCGACCCCGAGATCTTCCTCATCGACGAGATCCTCGCCGTCGGGGACGCGCCCTTCCAGCAGAAGTGCCTCGGCCGCATCCGGGAGCTGCGCGAGGAGGGCCGCACCCTCGTCATCGTCAGCCACGACCTCGACATGGTCTCCACGCTGTGCTCGCGCGGCGTGGTCCTGGAGCAGGGGAGGCTCGTCGCCGACGAGGACATCCACGCCGCGGTGGGCCGGCTGCGGTGAGCAGCGCCCCGCAGGCACCACGGACCAGCAACCACACCGATCAGGACCGCGCCGCGAGGCGGGGGAGGACGGACGACGTGACGACGAGCGAGGCGGCCACGAGCGGGGCGGCGGTGATCGAGGAGGCGGTGATCGAGGAGGCCGCGGCGACCGGAGCGGCCCTGCCGGTCGAGGCCCCGCCGACGAACGCCGACCTGCGGCTGCTGCTGGCGGTGCAGTCGCGCCTGCGCACCCCCGCGGTGGTGCGCACGGCGCAGCTGATGAGCCACGCCGGTGAGCACGCGGCGGTCTGGATCGCCGCGGGCGCCGCCGGTGCCCTCGTCGACCGTGGGCGGCGCCGGGAGTGGGTGGAGGCGACCGCCGCGGTCGTGGCCGCCCACGGGGCCAGCGTCGTGCTGAAGCGGGTCACCCGCCGGACCCGCCCGCAGCACCCGCACCTGCTGGTGCACGCGGGAACGCCCAGCCGCTGGAGCCTGCCCTCCTCGCACGCCACCTCCACCACGGCGGCGGTCGTGGCGTTCGGGCGCCTCCTCGGCGCGCGGCGGCTGGCGCCGCTGACACCGGCGATGGCGCTCTCGCGCCTCGTCGTCGGCGTGCACTACCCGAGCGACGTCGCCGCCGGCAGCGCCCTCGGCGCCGCGGTGGCCGGGGTCGCCCCGCGGGTGCTGCGCCTGCTGCCCGCCCCGCTCGGCCGCACCCGCGCGGACCGCCGCCGGTGAGCACCGCAGCCCTCGTCAAGGCCGGCCGCCCCCGCCAGTGGGTCAAGAACGTCCTCGTCGTCGCGCCGCTGCTGCCCGCCGGGTGGTCGCAGCTCGACGGGGAGGCCTTCCTGGGTGTCGCCGTGGCGTTCGGGGTCTTCTGCCTCGTCGCCAGCGCCATCTACATGATCAACGACGTGCGGGACGTCGAGGCCGACCGCGCCCACCCGAAGAAGCGGTTCCGGCCGATCGCCTCCGGCGCCGTGGCCCCCCGCACGGCAGCCGTCACGGCCGTCGTGCTCCTCGTCGTCGCCCACGCGATCGCCGCCCTCTGGGGACTGCGGGGCGCCCTGTGGGGCTTCACGGGGGCGGAGGGGAGCTGGGACTACGACCTCCTCGTCGTGATGGCGATCTACACCGTCATCCAGCTCGCGTACTGCTTCGGCGTCAAGCACGAGCCCGTCGTGGAGCTGGCCTGCGTCGCCTCCGGCTTCCTGCTGCGCGCCCTGGCCGGCGGGACCGCGGCGGGCATCCCGCTGTCGGAGTGGTTCCTCATGACCACCGCCTTCGGCTCCCTGTTCATGGCCGCCGGCAAGCGCTACGCGGAGTCGCGCCAGGGGGAGCTGACCGGGCGGCAGGTGCGGCGCGTGGTGCAGCGCTACACCCCGACGTACCTGCGCTTCGTGTGGACGCTGTCCGCCACGGTCGTCGTCACCGCCTACTCGCTGTGGGCGTTCACGGCGCTGTCCAACTCCAGCCAGCGCTGGGCCGTGGTCTCCATCGTCCCCTTCGTCCTGGCGATCATGCGCTACGCCGTGGACGTCGACCGCGGGGAGGCCGAGGAGCCGGAGGAGATCGTCCTCCACGACCGGGTCCTCCTCGTGCTCGGCCTGGTCTGGGTCGCGGTCCTCCTGGTGGCGGTGTACCTGTGACCGACCAGCCCGCGAACGCGTCCGTCCCGCAGCCGTCCCGCCTGGAGACCCTGATGCGCAGCGACCGGGCCGGGGAGGTCTTCCGCTTCCTCGTCACCGGCGGCATCGCCTACCTGGCCGACGTGCTGATCTTCAACGTGCTGCTCTTCAGCGGCGTGCACCACCTCACGTCCCGGGTGGTCTCCAGCGTCATCGCGATCGGCATCGCCTTCCTCGGCAGCCGGTACTACACGTGGGCGCACCGGCGCAGCGAGCACCCGGGCCGCGAGTACGCCATGTTCTTCCTCCTCAGCGCCGTCGCCGCCGGCATCCAGGTGCTCTGCCTGTACATCTCCCACAACGTGCTGGGCTTCACCAGCGCGCTCGCGGACAACATCTCCAGCAACATCATCGGCATGGCCCTCGCGATGGTGTTCCGGTTCCTGACCTTCCGCTCGCTGGTCTTCCCCGACCGCTCCTGATGCGGCGCGTGCTCCGGCGCCTGGCGGCCGGGCGCGCCGGTCTCGTGGTGCCGGTCGCGCTGGCCGTCCTCTGGTGCGCGGTGGTCGTCACCACCCACCTCACGGCGCAGTGGTGGCAGCCCGGCTACGACCTGGCCGTCTACCGGCGCGGGGCGCGCGACCTGCTCGCCGGCCGCGACCTGTACCTGGCGGCCACCGACCGCGGGCACTACTTCGTGTACCCCCCGCTGGCGGCGGTGCTCATGGTGCCGCTGCTGCTGCTGCCGCCCTCCGCGGCGCTGCTCATCTGGGACGCGGTCCTGGTGGTGGCGGTGGTCCTCGGCACCGGCTGGCTGCTGCGGGCCGTTCCCGTCCGCGCCGGGGCCGGGCCGCGCGCACCGCTGGTCACGGGCCTGTCGCTGGCGGCGGTCCTCGTCAGCGACCCGTTCCGGGAGTCGGTGGTGCTGGGCCAGATCAGCCCGCTCGTCGTCCTGGGGCTGGTGGTCGGCTGCCTGCTGGGCGGGCGGCGCGGCGCGGTGCTGGCCGCCCTGGCGGCGTCGGTCAAGGTGACGCCCGCCCTGGTGCTGACCGCCGCGGTGAACCGGACGGCGCGGCGGGCCTTCGCGGTGCGCGTCGGCGTGGCCGGGATCGCCCTCACGCTGCTGGGGGCCGTGGCGGCGCCGGCCTCCTGGCGGCACTACTTCACGGACCTGCTGTGGAACTCAGCGCGGGTCGCGGCGCCGGACACCCCGACGAACAACTCCCTGGCGGGGGCCCTCGCCCACGTCGGCGTCCCGGGCCCCACGGCGCTCGTCGCGGGCGCGGCGCTGTCCGTCCCGCTGCTGGTGGTGCTGCTGCTCGCCGCGCGGCGCACCGACTGGTCGGGTCCCGCCGACCGGATGCGCTTCGGGCTGCTCGTCAGCCTCGTGGCCGTCCTCGTGACCCCGGTGGCGTGGACGCACCACGCGCTCGCCGCCCCGCTGGCGGCGGTGGTGCTGCTGGCGGCCCGGCCGCGCGGCCTGCGGCTGGCCGTGGTCGTGGTGGTGGGGCTGCTGCCGTGGCTGCCGCCGGTGCTGGAGGTGGCGGCGGACCTGAGGGGCGGCTGGCGGGTGCTCAGCGCCCCCCTGGCGCTGACGCGGCCCCTGTCCCTCCTGGTGCTCGTGGCGCTGCTCCTGCCCGGCAGGCGGGTCCTGGACCTGGACGCCGCCGCGCCGGCCGCGGGGGGCCGCGCGGACGTGCCGGTGCGACCGAGGGGCGTGCTGCCGGAGCGCCCGAGCGCAGCGCCCGGCTCCGCGGGGGCGGGTCAGGCCTGAGGCGGGACCCGGGTCGGGGTGGGCTGGACGTCAGGGCAGGTGCAGGTCCGAGGGCAGCCCGCCCCTGCGCAGGGTGCGGATGTCGTCCGTGGAGCGCAGTGCCGCGAGGACGTCGGGGTGGGGCCGGACGTGGATCACCGGGTGGTCGCGCTCACCGAGGTCCGGGCGCACCGGCCAGGCCAGGCGCTCGCCGTCCAGGGAGAACTGCGCGTCCAGGCCGGGCTCGTTCCCGCGCGGGTCCTGGCGGTGCCAGGTGCCGTGCAGGTGGACGGCCACGAGCCCGTGCACCACGAACGTCTTCCCGTCGTCGGTGAGCCGCTGGTAGCACAGCCCCGCGGGCACCCCGCCGGCTCGCAGGAGGGCGGCCAGCAGGTGGGCCTTCGCGTAACAGAGGCCGACCCCCTCGCGCAGGACCTCCGGGGCGGTGACGGTCACGCGGGGGTCGTCGGCGTCGAAGGAGTGCCGGATCCGGTCGCGGACGTGCTCGAAGGCCCCGCGGGCGAAGGCGTCGTCCTCGGCGTGGCGGGTGCGCAGGTCGGCGGCGAGCCGTGCGACCGCGGGATGCCCGCTGTCGACGACGTCGTCGCCCGACAGGTACGCGGACGGCTCCACGGCGGTGAGCTGCGGCACGGGTTCTCCTCGACAGGGGAGAGCCAGCATACTCATGCAGCTCAACGCATGTGCATTCGATCGCGCGGGGTGCGTCGGCCTCCCCGCGCCCCGGAAAGGACCCTTTCCGGGGTGGGGAACGTCCTCGTGCCCCCGGAAAGGGTCCTTTCCGGGGGCACGAGGGGCGCGGGGAGGCGCGAGGGGGTGCTACCGCCGCCGCGGGTCGGCTGCGTGCAGGATCGCGACCGCCCCGCGCCAGCTCCCCGCGAGGTTGGGGAACGGCACCGTGCTGATCATCAGCGCACCGGCGGCGAGGGCCGTGCCCAGCACCAGCGGCGCCTGCGCGTGGGAGAGCACGGACAGCATCATCAGCAGCCCCGCGACCGGGATCGGCAGCCCCACGAAGCAGGTGCTCTGCTTCACCAGCGGGAACCGGGCCAGGCGCCACGCCCCCGCCAGGAGGAAGCCCACCGCCGCCGCCAGACCCACCACGGGCAGCTCGTGCAGCGCCCCCGCGTACAGCGCCATCGCCGGCACCACGCCGAAGGACAGCAGGTCCGCCAGCGAGTCCAGCGTCGCCCCGAACCCCTCGTCCTGCCGGCCCCGGCGCGCCACCGGCCCGTCGACGAGGTCGCACAGCGCGCCGATGGCCACCAGCAGCGCCGCGACCGCGAAGTCGCCGTTGAGGACGGCGAGCAGGCCGAGGAAGCCGGCCACCAGGTTCGCGCTCGTGATCGCGTTCGCCAGCGTCACGCAGTCGCGTGAACTGCTCATCCTCCGGGGCGGTAGCGGGCGAGGGGGGTGATCCCCGCGCGGACACGGTCACCAGGGCGCACCAGGACGTGGACGCCGCCCTCCGGCAGCAGCACGTCCGTGCGGGAGCTCAGGTGGATGAGGCCGATGCGCTGACCGGTCTCCACCTGGTCACCCGGCTGGATCCAGCTGGAGATCTTGCGGGCGATCAGCCCCGCCATCGGCACGACGACCACGCGGCCCGAGGGCCCGTCGATCGCGATGCGCGTGCGCGTGTTGTGCCCGGCACGGGAGAACAGGGCCGGGGCGAAACCGCCCTCGACGAACTCCATCTCCGCCACCTTGCCCTCCACGGGGCTGCGGTTGACGTGGACGTTGTGCAGGTTGAGGAACGTGGCGATGCGCACGGCCCGCCCGCCCGGCAGCCACGGCTCGTCCACCGACTCGTCCACGCTGCGCACCACGCCGTCCGCGGCGGCGTAGACCACGCCCGGCTCCGCGGTGAGCGGGCGCTCCGGGTCGCGGAAGAACGCGGTGAACCCGGCGGCCGCACCCAGCGCCAGCCAGCCGCTGCGCCGCCGCTTCAGCAGCAGGGCCGCGCCCAGTGCCGCCGAGGGGACGATGTAGCGCCGCCCTTCCGACCACGTCCGGCGGGTGAGGGGCAGCAGGGAGCCGGTGGGCTCCTCCGCGCGCACCTCCGCACCCGCCGAGCACCCGAACAGGAACGCCGGCGGGAAGTTCAGCAGCGAGACCCGCCGCCGCACGTGCGGGAAGCGCCGGCGCAGCTCCGCCTGCACGAAGGGGGAGTACTGCAGCACCAGCGCCACCCCGTGCAGCCGCAGCGCCCGGGGGATCTGGTCGAGGATGCGCTGGCGCAGCTCCGGCTCCAGCGAGGTGTACGGCAGGCCGGAGACGACGATGTCGGCCCGCTCGCCGCGCAGGTGCTCGTGCAGGTTCTCCGCCGAGTCGCACACCACCTGCAGCCGGGGGTCGTCGAAGCGCTGCGTGAGCAGCTCCGCGAGGTGGGGGTCGATCTCCAGGGCGAGCAGCCGGGCGTCCGGGCGCAGCCGCGCGAGGATCTCCCCGGTGTAGACGCCGGTGCCCGGGCCGAGCTCCACGACGAGGTCCGCGCCCGGCACGTCGGCCAGGTCGAGCATGTCCCGCACTGCCGTGCGGGACGTCGGGAGCACCGCCCCGACCCTCCTCGGGTGCGTCACGAAGGCCCTCAGGAAGCTCAACCGGTCAGCGAATTGCCGTCTCATTCGTTCCCTTCCAGGACCGGCGCGGGCCGTCGAGGCCCGGTGCGCCGGTGCAGCGTGGCGTGAATCAGCACCATGGCATGCCCGCGCGCCCTCCGTGAACCCTTCCGGCGCTGGGCGAGAGCGGCCGGCGGGCAGTGGACCGGGCCACTGCGGGCCCCGCCGGGCTCCTCGGGCGGGCCCTCACCGCCGCACGAACTCCCGCACCGTCCAGTCCGCCAGGTCCACCCGGTCGACCTGGCGGTACCGCCGCGCCAGCAGTTCCAGCTTCCGCCGATCGCCCGGCTCCGCCGCGATCATCGCTCCCGGGCGGCCGATCACCCACACCCGCTCCACGTCCGCCATGGCGCGGGAGATCCCCTCCGGGCCGTGCTCCACGCCGACGAGGGTCGCCGACTCCTCCGGGCCGCGGGCCAGCGCCACGTCCGCCAGGCCGGCGAACGCCTCCGGGTGCGACTGCACGACGACCCGGTAGCGGTACTCCCCGTTCGGGACGAACAGCACCGCATCGCCGGGGCGCGCCCGCTCCGCCACCAGCGCCGCCACGCCCCGCACGTCCTCCGCGTGGCCGACCGGCCCGCGCAGCGCCAGCTGACGGGGCAGGCCGGTCGCCGCCAGCGCCGCCACCAGCGCCACCGCCGGCAGCAGCCGCCACCCGCCCCGGGCGCGCGCGCCGGGAGCCGGGCCCCGCCGCGCGAGCAGGCTCCCCGCGCCGAGGGCCGCCACACCCGCCAGCAGCAGGCACAGCCCCGGCAGCGTCGGCACCAGGTAGCGCGTCGTCCACAGCGGGTGCACCTGCGCCAGCGCCCACAGCAGCGGAACCGGCAGCGCCCCCCACGCCGCACCGAGCAGCGCCAGGCGCCGGTGCCGCCCCGCGGCGAGGACGAGCGCGGCGGCGCCCACGAGCAGCAGCGCGCCCGGGCGCGAGCCGGCCGTCGCCACGACGTGCCCGGTCAGGTCGCGCAGGGCGGGTGGCTGCAGGAACGCCACCTGCCCCGCCTGCCGCTGCGCCGCCAGCACCAGCGGGGCCGCGAGCAGCAGCCCCGCCGCCGCCGCCGCGCCGCCGCGGCGCAGCAGCACGACCCGGCCCGGCCGTGCTGCTGCGCTGGGCCCGCCGGCCGCACCGGGTGCGGTCAGCAGCCAGGCCGCGTGCCCCAGCAGCACCAGCCCCGCCAGCGTGTTCACCGCGAGGACCACGGGGAGCGACAGGGCGTACAGCACCCACCCGCGCCGCGCACCCGGCCGGGCGCACGCCCGCAGCAGCAGGTACGAGGACAGGGCGGCGAGCAGCGCCGCGAGCGCGTACGGACGGGCCTCCTGTGCGTAGCGGGAGACCAGCGGCAGCGCGAGCCACAGCGCCACCGCGGTGCAGCCCACCGCGCGGTCGGCGGCGCGGCGGGCGGTGCCGTAGAGGACGGGGCCCGTCAGCGCCGCCGCCACCACGGACACCCACCGCGCGGCGGTCAGGGAGGGGTCGGAGCCGAACAGGGCGTGCACCAGCAGGTAGTACGGGGTGTGGACCAGGTCCACCGAGCGGGCCAGGGCCAGGATGTCGCCGACGCTGCGGGAGGCGACGGCGAGCGTCACCGCCTCGTCCCGCCACGCGCTCGGCATGCCCGCGCCCCAGCCGAACACCACCAGGCCGGCCGCCGCGGCAAGGCACCCCAGCAGCACGTCCAGCCGGGCGCGGCGACGGCCCGGCCCCGGGCGTGCGGGCCGGGCCGGCAGCGCGGACCTCAGATCGGCAGGCGGCGGAACACCGGCGCCGGGACGTGCCGCAGCCCCGACATGACCCAGCGCATCGGACCCGGCGCCCACACGGTCTCCCGGCCGCGGCGCACCGCGTCCACCGCCACCGCCGCGACCTGCTCCGGCGTCACGGCCAGCGGGGCCTCCTTCATGCCCTCGGTCATCTTCGACTTCACGAAGCCCGGGCGGACGACGACGACGCGCACGCCCGAGGGGCGCAGCGCCTCCCGCAGGCCCGTGTAGAAGGCGTCGAAGCCGGCCTTGGTGGAGCCGTAGACGAAGTTCGAGCGGCGCGCCCGCTCCCCGGCCACCGACGACAGCGCCACGATCGTCCCGTGGCCCTGCTCCTGCAGCCGCCCGGCCAGGCGCACCCCGAGGGCCACCGGCGCGGTGTAGTTCACCGTGGCCAGCCGCACCGCCGCGTCGGGGTCCTGCCACAGCTGCTCGGCGTCGCCGAGCTGACCGAACGCGACGACGGAGACGTCGAGGTCGCCCTCGGCGAAGCACTCCGCGACGACCTTCTCGTGGGAGGCGAGGTCCTCCGCGTCGAAGTCCACCGCCCGCACCGCGTGGCCGGCCGCCACGAGGCGCTGCACCGCGGCGTCGCGGCGCTCGCTGGGGCGCGCGGCCAGCACCACGCGCAGGGTGCGGCCGTCGGCGAGACCCTCCACGGTGGCCAGGCCGATGTCGGACGTGCCGCCGAGCAGCAGCACGGACTGGGGGTTGCCCAGGGCGTCGATCACAGGGCCAGCCTCCTCGCGAGGTCAGAGGTGAACACGTGGTTGGGGTCGACGGCCTCGCGCACGGCGCGCCACTCGTCGATGCGGGGGTACATGGCCCGCAGGCGCTCCGGGGTGACCCGGGAGTCCTTGGCCAGGTAGAGCCGCCCGCCGGCCTCCACGACGAGGTCGTCGAGGCGGTCCAGCAGCTTGGACAGCTCCTGCCGGTCGGCGGCCACCGGGATGTCCAGGGCCAGCGTCCAGCCGGGGGAGGGGAACGACAGCGGGCCGTCGTTGCCCGGGCCGAAGCGCTTGAGGACGGCGAGGAAGGAGGCCTGCCCCGCGGCGGCGAGGGCCTCGATGCAGGCGCGCATCGTCTCCTCGGCACCGAAGGGCACCACGAACTGCCACTGGAGGAAGCCGCGCGGGCCGTAGATGCGGTTCCACTCGTGCACCCCGTCGAGGGGGTGGAAGAACGGGTGGATGCCCTGCACCTCGCCGCGCCGCTCCCGAGGGGCCTTGCGGAACCAGACCTCGTTGAAGGCCATGACGGTCGCCCGGTTGAGCAGGCCCGAGGGGAAGACCGGCGGCGCGGTGAACAGCGACCGCGGGTTGAAGGTCAGCGGGTCCCGCTGCAGCTTGCGCGGCAGGTCGGCGCGCTTGGCGGACCAGCCCCGCGTCAGCACCGAGCGGCCCATGGTCGCCCCGCGGGCCAGGCAGTCGATCCACGCCACCGAGTACGTGTAGAGGTGGTCGGTGGAGGACAGCTTGTCCATGAGGTCGTCGAGGTTCTCGGCGCGCTCGGTGTCGACGAGGCAGTAGGCGCTCTCGACGCGCTTCATGCGGATCGTGGCGCGCAGGATGATGCCCGTCAGGCCCATGCCGCCCGCGGTGGCCCAGAAGAGGTCGTGGTCGGTCTCCGGCGTGATGGTGCGCACGGAGCCGTCGGCCATGAGCAGGTCCATGCTCGCCACGTGCTGGGTGAAGGTGCCCGCGACGTGGTGGTTCTTGCCGTGGATGTCGGCGGCGATCGCCCCGCCCACCGTGACCTGCCGGGTGCCCGGGGTGACGGGCACCCACAGGCCCAGGGGCAGGAGCCGGCGCATCATCGTGTCGAGGGAGACACCCGCCTCCACGACGACCGTGGCGCTGGGGACGTCGACGGAGAGGATGCGGTCCATGCCGGTCGCGTCGAGGACGAGGCCGCCGCTGTTCTGCGCCGCGTCGCCGTAGCTGCGGGCGAGTCCGCGCGCGAGCACCCCGCGACCGTCGGCCCCGCGCACGGCGGCGACGGCGGCCTCCTCGCCCGTCGTCTCCAGGAGCGTGGCCACGGTCGGGGCCGTGCCTCCCCATCCGGTCAGCGCCCGGCTCTGCCCGGGTGCCTCTCCGCGGTCCAGACCGAGGCTCTGCACGAGTCCGCCGTCCCCTCCGGGCCCGGGGCGCCCGGGCCTCCTGCTGCTGCGTGCGTGACCGGCCGACCTTAGCAACCGGTGCGGCGGCGCCGGCCGCGCCGGATGTGGAGGCTCTGCGCCCTCCCGGATCTCCACCACGGAACGGGTTCTGCTGCTTACTATTCGTGAGTGAACCTCCGTCGCGCCGTCGCGCTCGCCGCCGCGGCGGCCTCCACCCTCGTCGTCCTCCCCGCCGCCTCCGCCTCCGCGGCCGAGGTCTGGCCCGCGCCCGCCTCCGGAGCCTGGACCGTCACCGGGCGCGGCTACGGCCACGGGGCGGGGATGTCGCAGTGGGGGGCGCAGTCGCGGGCGCTGGCCGGGCAGGACTACCGGCGCATCCTCGCCGACTACTACCCCGGCACCGTCGTCGCCCACCGCCCCAACCGGCCGCTGCGCGTGCAGCTGTCCCGCCTGTCCGGCCCCGAGGTGTTCCTCGAGAGCCCCTCCCAGGCGCCGCTGGCGATCAGCACCTCCGGGCGCACCGTCGCCCCGGGGCAGCGGCTGCGGGTCACGTTCGAGAACGGCACCCTCGTCGGCGCCGCCCTCGACGGCACGACGGAGCTGTGGCGCGAGACGTGGACGTCGGTGCCGACCGTCTCCTCCCCCGACGGGGTGTGGGTGACGCGGGCGGACGGCTCGGGCAACCGGTTCCGCGGCACGATCAGCTTCCCCGTGACCACCCCCGTCACCCCGGTCAACAACACCTGGCTGGAGGACTACCTCCTCGGCGTGGTGCCGCGGGAGTCGCCGTCCTGGTTCGCCCAGCAGGCGCTGCGCGCGCAGTCCGTCGCCGCCCGCAGCTACGCCCTGTCCACCCTGCGCCCGCAGGCGGCCTGGGACATCTGCGACACCGAGGCGTGCCAGGTGTACGGCGGCAGCGCGGTCCGCGACGCGCGGCGCAGCGTCAGCTCGCTGGAGTCGCCGTCCACGAGCGAGGCCGTGCGTGCCACCGACGGGGAGATCCGCGAGCACCAGGGCCAGCCCGCCTTCACCCAGTTCTCCTCCAGCAACGGCGGCTGGTCGACGGTCGGCAGCAAGCCGTACCTGCAGGCCCACGAGGACTTCTGGTCCAGCCCGGCCGGGCGCGCGCCGCAGGACACCGTGGCCTCCTGGACCGCGCAGCTGCCGGTGGCCGCGGTCGCCCGCTCCTGCCCCAACGGCGGGCAGCCGCGCTTCCTGGAGCTCGTCGCCCGCGACGGGCGGGGGGAGTGGGGCGGGCGCATCACCTCCCTGCGGGTGCGCTGCACCACCGGCGACGCCACCCTCACCAGCGCGGCCGCCGCGCGCTTCGCCGGCACCCTGCGCTCGAGCTGGTGGGTGCCGCAGCCCGGCGGCACGGGCGCCGTCACCGACCGCTGGCGCGCCCTGGGCGGTGACGCGGGGGTCCTCGGGCGGCCCACCGGCCCGCACCGCGCGCTCTCGCACGTGGAGGGGACCTACCAGCTCTTCGAGCGCGGCTCGGTGTACTGGTCCCCGGCCAGCGGCGCCGCGTCCGTGCGCGGGGCGATCCGGGACAAGTGGGGCGCGATGGGCTGGGAGAACTCGCTGCTGCGCTTCCCGACGAGCGACGAGTTCGGCGTCCGCGGCGGCGCGGGGCAGCACTTCCAGGGGGGCTCGGTGTACTGGTCCCCGGCCACCGGCGCGCGCGAGGTGCACGGGGCGATCCGCGACGCGTGGGCCCGGCAGGGCTGGGAGCTCGGCCCCCTCGGCTTCCCGGTCACCGACGAGGTCCGCCTGGCCGGCGGGGCGGTGAGCCACTTCCAGGGCGGGTCGGTCTACTGGTCGCCGGCGACGGGGGCGCAGGCGGTGCGCGGGGCGATCCGGGACGCGTGGGCCCGGCAGGGCTGGGAGAACGGCCGCCTGGGCTACCCGACGTCCGACGAGTACGGGGTGCCCGGCGGGCGGCGCAGCGACTTCCAGGGCGGCAGCATCACGTGGACCCCGGCCGGCGGGGCGGTCGTCACCTACCGGTGAGCCCGCGAGGTCCCCGCCCCCCGGGTGCGTCCGGGGGGCGGGGACCTCGCGCGTCCGCCGCCGCGCCCGGGGCCTCCCGCCCCGGGCGCCGGGCGAGCGGCCCACTTCGGGACAAGCGCTTTCCGAAAGTGCCCCAGAAGCCTTGACCCTGCCTGAGGCCCCCCGGTAGGAAGAGTGCACCGAAGCGTCCCCGCCCCAGATGGAACGTTCCATGACGGAACGTCTCCTCGGCGTGCGCCCGGTGTCCCCGACGGGTCCAGAACGGCCCGCCGCAGTGCTCAGCGCCGAGACGAAGGCATCCCCCCATGACCCCACCGCTCCCCGGTACGCGCCGCACGCGTTCCCTCCTGGCAGGGACGACCGTCCTGTCCCTCACCCTCGTCGGAACGCCCGGCTACGCCGCCGCCGAGACACCGACGTGGTCGTTCGACTTCGGCACCGCCACCAGCCCGGTGGGCAGCGGCTGGACGGCGGTTCCCGAGACCAACCGCTACACCGCCACCTCCGGCTTCGGCATCGTGCCGGTCGAGGGGATCGCCCCCGTCTCCCGCCACCGCACCAGCGACACCCCCGACCCGGTCGGCGACGACTTCGTGCTCGCGACCTCCTGGGGCTTCGCCCTCGACGTGCCCGCGGGCAGCTACGACGTCCGCGTCCTCTCCGGCGACCGGCTGGCCGGGACGAGCACGACGAAGACGCACATCGACCTCGAGGGCACCCGCGCCGGCACCCTGCAGGCCCGGCAGGGCGTGAGCGAGCAGACCTGGCGGACCACCGTCGACGACGGGCAGCTCACCGTCGGCGTCACCGGCGAGGGCGCCGGCGGCTACGTCAACGGCATCGTCGTCACGAAGGCCGCGGAGGAGCCGCAGCCGGAGCCCGAGCCGGAGCCGGAGCCGCCGGCGTCGGCCCTCGCCGCGCCGACCTCGGTGCGCATGGCCCGCGTCACCGACGGCGCCGTCACCCTGCGCTGGAACGCGGTCCCCGACGCGACCGGCTACGTCGTCACCCGCTCCGACACCGTCGGCGGCACCTACACCCCGGTGGCCGAGACCACCGGCGACGTGTTCGCCACCGACGCCGTCGACACCACCCGGCCGCACTACTACCGGGTGCGCGCCCGCGGGGCCGACGGGCTCTCCGCCCCCTCCGCCGCAGCGGTCTCCGCCCGGACCGCGCCCGCGCCGGAGCTGCCCGCGGGCAGCTCCCTCAGCTTCGACCTCGGCAGCGGCGCCCTCGCACCCGGCGCCACCCGCCTCGACGCCACCAGCGCCTACACCGCCGAGGAGCGCGCCGGCTTCGTCGACGTGCGCGACGTGACCGCCACCGACCGCAAGACCTCCGACCCGCTCCGGTCCGACTTCGTGACGGTCGGCGACACCGAGCTCGTCGTCGACCTGCCCAACGGCGACTACACCGTCTCGCTCGTCGCCGGGGACCCCTCGGGCGCCACGGACATCGCCCTCACCGCCGAGCAGATGGCGAAGGTCCAGCAGACGGCCAAGACCGCGGGTGAGTTCCTGGAGATGTCCTTCGACATCGCCCTCGTCGACGGCCAGCTCAACCTGGAGTTCGCCGGCACCGCCGCGAACCTCGCCTCCCTCGTCATCACCCGCAAGGCCGAGGACCAGGCCGGCGACGAGCCGACGGTCTGGGTGACCGGCGACTCCACCGTGCAGACCTACACCGCCGACTACGCCCCGCAGGCCGGCTGGGGCCAGATGATCGGGCGCTTCCTCTCCGACGACGTCACCGTCACCAACAAGGCCATCGGGGGGCGCAGCTCGAAGAACTTCATCAGCCAGGGCCGCCTCGACGAGGTCCTGCTCAACGTCCGCCCCGGCGACTACCTGTTCGCGCAGTTCGGGCACAACGACAACACCAAGGGCGTCGACGACCGCTACGCCGCCCCCGCCGACTACGCCGAGTACCTGCGCACGTTCGTCGAGGGCGCCCGTCAGCGCGGAGCCACCCCCGTCCTCGTGACGCCCGTCTCGCGCCGCTCCTTCGACGCGACCACCGGCAAGGCCAACGTCTCCTTCCCCGCCTACGTGGAGGCCGCCGCCGCCCTCGCCGCGGAGACCGGCACCCCGCTGGTCGACCTGTCCGCGTCCAGCCGCGCCTACCTCGACGAGATCGGCGCCGAGGCGGCGAAGTCCGTCTTCCTGCACGTCCCGGCGGGCGTCTACCCCAACCGCCCCAACGGGACCAGCGACGACACCCACTTCCAGGAGTACGGCGCCATCCAGATGGCCCGCCTCGTGGCCCGCGACGTCGCCGAGCTCGACGTCCCCCTCGCCGCGCAGGTCGTCGAGGCGGAACCCCCCGCCGCGGTCCCCGCCGCCCCCGCCGACGTGGTCGCCGGCGGCGTCTCCAACGCAGGGGTGAACCTCACCTGGTCCGCGGTGCAGGGCGCCGACATCTACAAGGTGTTCCGCAAGGAGGCCGAGCAGGCCGAGGACGCCTACGCCCTCGTGACGACCTCCACGCTGCCGCAGGCCGCGGTCAGCGGACTGCGGGAGGGCACCGCCTACGACCTGCGCGTCGTCGCCGTCAACGGCCGCGGTGACTCCGCCCCCTCCGCGGCGGTGCGCGTCAGCACCAAGGCCCCGCTGCACAAGTTCGACGTCCAGCCCGCAGGCAGCCCCCTGATGCCCGGCTACACCGAGGTCAGCGAGAAGTCCCAGTACACGGCCGAGAAGGGCTGGGGCTGGATCTCCGCCGACGGGATCGGCGGGCGCGACCGCGGGACGGCCTTCACCCCGCCGCCGAACGACCTGGAACGCGACTTCCTGCTGCCCTCTCCCGCCCACGAGTTCGTGGTCGACCTGCCCAACGGCAGCTACGCCGTGAAGACCTACCACGGCGACTGGATCGGGACGAGCCGCTCCAACGTCCAGCTGGAGGGCAAGGACTTCGGCGCCGGCAACGCCGGGCGCGGGTCGGTGGCGCAGAAGATGAGCCAGCCCGTCCTCGTCACCGACGGCCGTCTCAACCTCGTGATGACCGGTTCCTCCTCCCGGCTCAACGGCATCGAGATCACCCCGCTGCTCGTGGCGCCCACCGACCTCGCCCTGGCCGACGTCTCCATCAGCGGCACGGCCGTCGAGGTCGACCTGACGTGGAACGCCACCGACGGCGCCGCCGGGTACCGCGTGCTGCGCCAGGCCGCCGGCGCGCCGGCCGCCGAGGCGATCGGGGACGTGGCGGGGCCCGCCTTCACCGACACCACCGCCGACGTCGGGCTCGACTACACCTACACCGTGGTGGCCCTCGACGCGGCCGGCACCCAGTCCGTCCCGTCCAACCCGCTGAAGGTCACCACCGCCGACCCGGACGTGGCGAAGGCGCCGGTGCCCACCGGCCTGAAGCTCGGGACGGTCGGCAAGAACGAGGTCGCCCTCTCCTGGAACGCCTCCGACGGCGCCCTCTTCTACCGGGTGTACCGCGCCGACCCGAAGCCGGACGGCACGCCGGGCCCCATGGAGGTCGTCGGGCGCGCCGACGGCACGAGCTTCACCGACACCGGCGTGCTCACCACCGTGGAGTACGTCTACGCCGTCGCCGCCGTCAACGCCGGCGGGGTCTCCGACCGCTCCGCGACGGTGACGTCCCCGGCCGTGACGAAGCTGGTCCGGCAGGCCGAGCGCCTCGACCGCTCGCCCGTCGCGGTGGCCACCGACGGCGGCGTCTACGTGGGCTGGCGCATGCTCGGCCTCGACCCCGACTCCATCGCGTTCCACGTCTACCGCGACGGCAAGCGCATCACCGACAAGCCCGTCACGGACAGCACGAACCTGCTGGACGCCGCCGGGCGCTCCGGGGCGAAGTACCGGATCAGCACGGTCGTCAACGGCATCGAGCGCTGGGCGACCGGCGACTTCGCGGTGTGGGACTCCCAGACCCTCGACGTGCCCCTCGACAAGCCCGCCGACGGCGTCACCAAGGACGGGCAGCCGTACTCCTACCGCGCCAACGACGCCTCCATCGGCGACCTCGACGGTGACGGGCAGTACGAGATCGTCCTGAAGTGGGACCCGACCAACTCCCAGGACAACTCCAAGAGCGGCTACACCGGAACGGTCTACCTCGACGCCTACGAGCTCGACGGCACCCGGCTGTGGCGCATCGACATGGGGCGCAACATCCGCGCCGGCGCCCACTACACCCAGTTCCAGGTCTTCGACCTCGACGGGGACGGCCGCTCCGAGGTCACCGTGAAGACCGCCGACGGCACCGTCGACGGCCAGGGCACGGCGATCGGCAACGCGAACGCCGACCACCGCAACTCCAGCGGCTACGTGCTGACCGGGCCCGAGTTCCTCACCGTCTTCGACGGCCGGACGGGCGCGGCGATCGACACCGTCGACTACGCCCCGCCGCGCGGTGACGTCGGCGCCTGGGGCGACGGCTACGGCAACCGCGTCGACCGGTTCCTCGCCGGCGTCGCCTACCTCGACGGGGAGCGGCCCAGCGTCGTCTTCAGCCGCGGCTACTACACCCGCACGGTGGTCGTCGCCTACGACTTCGACGGCTCGAAGCTGACGAAGCGCTGGACCTTCGACTCCGACGTGGAGGGCGACGAGTACCGCGGCCAGGGCAACCACCAGTTCTCCGTGGCCGACGTCGACGGCGACCAGAAGGACGAGATCCTCTTCGGCGCCATGACCATCGACGACGACGGCACGCCGCTGTACAGCACCGACCTGTACCACGGTGACGCCCAGCACGTGTCCGACCTCGACCCGGCCCGTCCCGGCCTGGAGGTCTTCGGGCCCCACGAGGACCCCGGCCACAACGGGGGCGTCATCGCCTCCTACCGCGACGCCGCCACCGGGGAGGTCCTGTGGTCGGTGCCGGGGAGCAGGGACACCGGGCGCGGCGCGGCGGGGGACATCGACCCCGAGCACGCCGGCGCCGAGGCGTGGGTGATCAGCGACGGCGGGGCGTGGAACGACCGCAACGGCACGCTGCGCACCGCCAAGGGCGAGGAGATCTCCGACCGGATCCCCGCCGCCAACTTCCTCACCTGGTGGGACGGCGACCTCCTCCGCGAGATCACCGACCACGACTGGGACGCCACGACCCGCACGGGCGTGCCGACCATCTCGAAGTGGGACCCCGACACCCGCACCTCGACGGTGGTCCACCGGGCCGAGGGCACCCTGACCAACAACGACACCAAGGGCACCCCCACCCTGCAGGCGGACCTCTTCGGCGACTGGCGCGAGGAGCTCGTCACCCGTGTCGCCGACTCCTCCGCCCTGCGGATCGCCACCACCGTGGACGTCACCGAGCACCGGCTGCGCACCCTGCAGTCGGACCCGGTGTACCGCCTGGGCGTCTCGTGGCAGAACACCGGCTACAACCAGCCGCCGCACACGTCCTACTTCCTCGGCCACGGCATGACCACCCCGGCCGCGCCGCGGATCGCCTACACCGGCGCCCCCGCCGAGCCCGCGCCGCGGGTCGACGGCCCGGCGACGGCCGCCCCCGGCAGGGCGGACCTCTCGGACGACAACTGGGACAAGGACGGCACCTTCCTCGTCACGATGAACCTCTGGCACGGCCAGAACGCCCAGAGCGTGACGTTCCTGGAGAACGGCCGGCCGATCGCGACCCAGGAGCTCGTCGACGCGACGCCGGGCGCGCAGACCGCCGCCGTGCAGATCGCGGGGCTGCCCAACGGGACCTACGAGTACACGGCGGTGCTGACCAACCAGCACGGCAGCACCACCTCGAAGAAGGTGACCGTCAAGGTGACCAGGGCGGCCCCGGCCAAGCCGGCGCTGTCCGACGACAACCACGACGGCGACGGCACGTACACCCTCACGACCAACCTGTGGTGGGGCACGAACGCCACCGAGTACCGCCTCTACGAGAACGGTGAGCTGATCGACACCCAGGCGCTCACCGCCAACGGGCGGGAGGCGCAGCAGGCCAGCACCACCGTCACCGGGCGCCCCGTCGGCGAGCACACCTACCGCGCGGAGCTGTCCAACGCCCAGGGCACGACGAGCAGCAAGGAGATCACCGTCAAGGTGAAGCGCTGACCCAGCGGCCGGCGGGGCCCGGGAGACGGACCGTCCGTCTCCCGGGCCCCACCCGTGCCGGTACCACGGGGGGCGGCCGCGCTGGCCTACCCTCGGCATCGGCCGGGTGCGGGATCGTCCCGACCCCGGTGCGGACGCTGAGGGTAGGCCGAGACGATGGGAAGTTCCGTGACGAGCGCGCGATCAACGGCGGCGGAGGTGCCCGCGGGCGCCTCCCGGGACGGACGGCAGCAGCACCTCGGCACCCGGGCGGCGGCGGAGCCCGTCCTGCCCGGTGGGGCCGCGCGCCTCGGCCTGGAGCTCGTGATCGGGGGCGTGCTGGCGATCGCGGTCAGCGCGCTCACCCAGGCGGTCGTGAACCGGGTGCCGGTGCCGCTGCCCTCGCACGTGCCCACCGCCCTGGCCACCTTCGGCGTCGTCGTGGTCACCGCGGCCGTCGTCCTGGCCGTGACCGCGCGCCGGCTGCCGCGCGCGACCCGCGCCCTCGGCGTCGTGGGCATCTCCGGCCTGGCCACCGCCCTGCTGGCCCTGCCGCTGAAGGGCACGTCCTTCTACCTCGGCGGCAACAGCGGGGACCAGACGTTCCGGATGCAGTTCCTCGGCCGCCTCGCCGACGACTGGCGCCTCGCGGACCTCAACTACGCCGACCTCCCGCCGTTCTACCCCTCGGGCTGGTTCTGGCTCGCCGGCCGCTACGCCGACCTGACCGGCACCCCCGCATGGGAGGCGTTCAAGCCGGCGGGGATCACGACGGCCGCGGTGGTGCCGTGCCTGGCGCTGCTGGTCTGGTGGCGCCTGGCGGGGCCGCGGCGGGCCCTGCTCATCGCGCTGGCCACCACCGCCGTCGGCGTCCACCCGGCGCTCGCGGGCCCGTTCGTCGACGAGCCGTACTCCTGGTGCGTGGCGGCGCTGCTGCCCGCCGCGGTCGTCCTCGCCTGGCGCGCGTTCGGCGCGGTGCCCGCCCGGGAGCGCACCGGCGCGGCCCTGGCGCTCGGCGTGTTCCTGGGGCTGGCGGCGATGACGTACACGCTCTACGCGGGCTTCGGGGCGCTGCTGGTCACCGCGGCCTGCGCGGCCGGCGTGCTGCGGGCGCGCGCAGCGGAGGGGACGGGCGCAGCGCTGCGCACGCGGGTGCCGGCCCTCGTCCTGGCCGGGGTCGTCTCGGCGGCGCTGGCGCTGCTGGTGTGGGCGCCCTTCGTGGTGGCGAAGCTGCGCGGGGCCTCCGGCACCGCCGCGGCGCAGCACTTCCTGCCGCAGATCAGCACCCAGCTGCCGGCTCCGATGGTCGCGCCCACCCCGTGGGGCGCGCTCCTCCTCCTCGGGTGCGCCTGGCTGGTGCTGAGGGCGCGGCGGGACGGCACCGCCGCGGCCCTCCTGCTCGTGGTCGTCGCCGCCTACGCCTGGTACCTCCTGCAGACCTTCGTGCTGGCCGCCGGCACGACGCTGCTGGCGTTCCGGATGGAGGCCGTGCTGGTGCAGACCACCGCCGTGGCCGGCTGCCTGGCCGCGGCCGCCCTCTGGCGCGCGCTGCCCGCGCTCGCTCGCCGGGCCGGGGGACCGGTCGCGGGCTACCTGCGGGAGCTGCGGCTGCTGGCCGCGCTCGCCCTCGGGGCCGTCTTCGTCGTCGCGCTGCAGAGCGCCCCGCAGTCGTTGGCCCACCCGGTGGAGGCCGCCCACGACGCCTACGGGGCCGGGGGGCGCACCGCCGCGGGCGAGCGCGACCCCGAACAGGGCGGCGCCTGGATCCCCGACGTGCTGCGCGCCGTGGAGGACGTGACGCAGCGGCCCGCGAGCGAGCTGGTGGTGTTCTCGTCGCTGTACGAGCTGGCCACGTTCGCCCCCTACACCGGCTACCAGCAGATGACCGCGCACTACGCCAACCCGTTGTCGCGCTTCGACGAGCGCCGCGCCGAGATCGAGAGCTGGGCGCAGGCCAGCGGACCGGACGACCTCGTGCGACGCCTCGACTCCGGCCCCTTCCGCGCACCGGACGTCTTCGTCCTGCACCGCACGCCCGAGGGGTACCAGGCCGGGGTGACGCACGACCTCTTCCCCCGGGAGCCGAACGTGGGCTGGACGACGGTGACGTTCGACCCCGAGCTGTTCTCCCCCGAGCACTTCGAGGTGCGTGAGGTCGGCCCGTTCGCCGTTCTCGCGCGGCGCTCCTGAGCCGCCGGCCCGTGCTGCGAGCCCGCGCTGCCGGCGTCCTGCCCCTCGCCGGCGTCCTGCCCCTGGCCGTCGCCGTCCTGACGGCCCTGCTGTCCGTCCTCGTCCCGCTCGCCCCGGTCACCGTGCAGACGCCGGAGGTGCGCTGGCCGCAGGCCGCCGCGCCGGGGGGTCCCGCGGCGCAGTCCACGGTGGCGCTGTTCATGCCCTACCGGCCGCTGGACGTCACCGCCGAGGTGCCCTGCCGGGCCCTGACCGAGGCCGCTGAGCGCACTCCGGCGGGGGAGCGGACCGTGGCGGTGGCCACGGCCGTGCCGGGGGAGCCGCGCGGGGTGGAGCGTGCCCTGGAGGTCGCGGTGTCGGGCGGGCGCCTGGAGGTCCGCTCCTCCGGCCGGGCGCTGGTCGCCGCCCCGCTGGCGGAGGCCGGCATCACGGGCGGGTGCACCCTGCGCGTCGTCGCCGACGCCGCCGGCACGAGGGTGGTCACGACCGGGGACGGCGGTGCGGAGCTGGCCGACGTGCCCGCGCTGCCGGTCCCGGAGGTCACGGCCTTCGTCTCCGAGCTGACCGGCGCGGACGTGGCCGAAGGCTCCGGCCCCACGGTGGTGGCGCACCCCGACGCGCGCTTCGAGAGCACCCCCACCCCGCTGAAGCTGGCGGTGCTGGGTGCCCACGGCCTCCTCGTCGCCGCCTGCCTGCTCCTCCTCGCCCTCTCCGACCGGGCGGCGCCCCGTCCGTCGCGGCCGGTGCGGGTGCGGCCCGCCCGCCGGGCGCGGCTCGTCGCGGCGGCCGCCGACCTCGCCGTGGTGGGGACCCTCCTCGGCTGGGCCGTCGCCGGGCCGCTGCAGACGGACGACTTCTACTACTCCCTCGAGGCGCGCACGATCGGCGACGCCGGCTACGTGGGCAACCAGGTCCGCTACTTCAACGTGCCGGAGATCCCCTTCACCCTCCAGCAGTACGTCCTCGCGGCCGCGGCCGCGATCTCACCCGCCCCGGTGGTGCTGCGCCTGCCCGCCGTGCTGGCCGGGGTGGGCACGTGGCTGCTGCTGACGCGCTGCGTGCTGCCGCGGCTGGTGGAGCGGCCCCCGCTGTGGGCCCGGCCGCTGGCCGCCGCCGCCCTGCTCGCCTGGTTCCTGCCCTTCGCGGTGGGCGGGCGCCCCGAGGCCCTCGTCGCGCTGGTGACGACGGCCACCCTGGCCCTGGTGCTGGAGGCCCTCGCCCGCCGGCGGCTGCTGCCGCTGGGGCTCGCGGCGATGCTGGCCGGCGGGGCCGTGGCGATCACCGCCTCCGGCGCGCTGGCCGCCGCGATCGGCCTGGTGCTGGCGCCGCGCTGGTGGCCCCTGCTGCGCGCGAGCCGCTACGGCCCGTGGGCCGCCCTCGCGCTCCTGGTGGCCTGCGCCAGCGTGGCGTCGCCGCTGGTGTTCGCCGACGCCACCGCCGCCGCCGCCCGCACGGCGCTGCGCGTGCACGACGAGGTCGGCCCGAACCTGAGCTGGTGGATGGAGCCGCAGCGGTACTGGTACCTCACGCAGGGCCCGGACCCGAACCAGCGGCTGTACTCCCGCCAGCTCGTCGTGCTCGTCACGGCGGTGCTGCTGGTGGGGACGAGCGTCGCGCTGCTGCGCTCGCGCCGGCCCGCCCCGCCGCAGCGCACCTCCTGGGTGGTGCCCGCGGCGGTGGCCCTGGCCGGGTACGCGGTCCTGGCGATCGCCCCGACGAAGTGGTCGCACCACTTCGCGGCCCTCGCCGGGGTGGGGACCCTCGCGGTGGTCGTCGGCTGCGTGGCGCTGGTGCGGCGCCGCCCCACCCGCTGGGCGTGCCTGGGGCTGGCGGCCGCGGTCGCCGTCCTCGCGGGGCTGGCGCTGCACGGCCCCGACGCGCAGGTGGAGCACTCCGCCTACGGCACGGTGCCCGACCTGCCCGGCTGGCTGGGGCTGCCGCCGCTGTGGCTGGCGCTCGGCGGTGCCGCGGCCGCGGTGGTGGCGCTGGTGCGCCGCCGCCGCGGGGAGGACGCCGACGCGTGGCCGGAGCTGGTGGTGCTCACGACCGCGGGGGTGCTGGTGGCCTCGCTGGGGCTGCAGGTGCTCAGCGTCGCGCGGGCGACCTCCGCCCTGCGCGGCACGTGGTCGATGGCGGGCTCCAGCGTGGCGGCGCTGCAGGGGGACTCGTGCGGCTTCGCCGACCACGCCGCGGCCCTCACGGGCGCACGGGCGTTGCCCGCGGCCGTGGGCCCGGCGGGGGCGGGTGAGCCGGTCGAGGCTCCCGCGAGCGCCCCCGCCGGCGCCTGGTCCGCACCGGAGGGCGCGCCGGAGACCGCGGGCGGCTGGCGCGAGCTCGGGGCGCCCTCCCCGGCCGACGTGCTGACCGTGGCGGTGCGCGGCCCCGGTGCCGGGGTCGTGGTCGACGTCGCCGACGCCGACGGGGTGGTCCTGCGGACCCTGGACGTCGCGGCGGCACCCACCGCCGAGGCGGACGAGTGGCGGCCGGTGCGCCTGGCACCGCTGGACGCCCTCGCCCCCGGAGCGGACCGGGTGCGGACCCGGCTGCTGCCCGGCGCCACCGCGGGCACGGCCGTCACGGACCCCTACCGCGCGACGGGGGAGGTGCTCTCCGCCGTCCTGCCCCGCGACGAGCCGGTGCTGGTGGACTGGCCCATCGGCTTCGACCTGCCCTGCCTGCAGCCGCCGCGGGTGGCCGGGGGGATGGTCGAGCCCGTCGACTGGTTCGTGGAGAGCGCCACGTTCGAGCACGCCCCGCCGCTGACGATGATCGACGGTGGCGGGTCGTACGCGACGCTGCCGACAGTGGCCACCCTCACCCGGCACCGGGGGTTCCTGCCTGGCGCGCCGTACCGGGAGTGGGGCAGCCTGGTGAGCGTGGAGTACGAGCTGCCCCGCGGCGGCTACGAGGTGGTGGCCGGGCAGCGCGACGTTCCCGGCTGGCGCTGGTGGGAGGGCGCCGGGCCCGGCCCGAGCCCGCAGCAGTTCCTGCCGGTGCCCTGACCCACCCGGGGGCGGGGACGTTCCGCGCACGACACGCGGGCGTGTCGTGGCGGAACGTCCCCGCCCCCGGGCAGGTCAGCGGGTGGTCAGCGGGTGCTCACCAGGTGCGGACGACCGCCCCGGTCGCGGGGGTCCAGGTGATCTCCCCGCGCTGGAACCAGCTCCGCCGGCCGCCGGGCACGTCGTGCTCCTCCGAGGTCGGGAAGCCGAGGCGGCCGGCCTCCCAGCCCTGGCGGGCCCACGCGTCGCGGATCGCACCGCGGACGGAGTGGGCGCCGGTGGTGGGCGACCAGTAGACGGAGCCGCCCTGGAAGTGGTTGAAGGCTCCGCCGCGGACGGGGACCTCGCCGGTCGTGGGGTAGCCGAGCCAGCCGCCCTCCCAGCCCTGGTTCGCCCAGCGCTCGCGGATGACGCCCCTGACGACCTGCGCTCCGGTGGCCGCGGACCAGTAGACCGAGCCGCCCTGGAAGTGGTTGTACGCGCCGCGCGGCAGCATCGCCTCGTCGTTCACCGGGAAGCCGAGGGGGGAGTTCTCCCACCCGGTCGACGCCCACCTGTCCCGGATGGCGCCCTTGACGAGGTGGCTGCCGGTGGTCGGGGACCAGTACAGCGACCCGCGCTGGAAGTGCTGGTACGCGCCGTGCTTGGCCGGCGTGGGCAGCTCGGCGCTCGTGGCCGCACCGAGGGTGCCGGACGTCCCGCCGAGCGCCAGCCACTTCGAGCGGATCTCGGAGCCGCCGGTGGCGGCGCCCTCGACCCGAAGCGTGCGGTCGGCGTTCTGCACGAGGGTGGCGATGCCCATGCGGCGCGGGTGCGGGTGCGAGCCGCCGATGTTCTCCCCGAGGAAGAAGGACGCGTAGGCCATGCGCAGCTTGCCGTGGTGGTCGACGAAGCCGGAGGAGCCGCCGGGGCCCTGCATGGTGCCGGAGCTGCTCAGCAGCGGCACCCGGGCCGGCGCGCGGTGGCACGGGCCGATGGGGCCGGCGCAGATAGCGTAGCCGCTGGCGTAGTTGGAGTGGCCCTGGGCGTCCAGCACCTCGGAGAGGTTGCCCGAGTAGAAGAGGTACCAGGTGCCGTTGTACTGGGCCATCGACGGGTTCTCGATGCGGTTGCCCTCCCACGGCGAGCCCGGGTCGGTCTCCAGCAGCTTCAGCCACGGGGCGCCGGGCACGGGGAGGCCGTTGGCCCCGAGCTCGACGACCTGGAGGGAGGAGGGGTGGGAGCCGACCTTGCCGGAGGCGCTCCACAGCAGGTAGTTGCGGCCGGTGGCGGGGTCGCGGAAGGGGAACGGGTCGATCGAGCCGCCCGGGTCGGCCTGCAGCGGCGCGCACTGGATCGGGCCGGCGCCGGAGACGTCGCGGAACGGGCCGGTCGGGGAGGGTGCGGTCGCGACGGTCAGGCAGAAGCGGCCGGGGGCGACGCGCACGGGGGAGTATGCGTACCAGGTGGCGCCGATGTTGAAGACGCCCGGCGCCCAGTAGTCGCGGGTGATCCAGGGGCCCTGGGGGCTGTGCGCGCCCCAGGAGGGGAACCGGACGAGGGCGTCGTTGTGGTCGTACTTGCCCCAGTCGCCCATCGACGACTGCCGGATCTCCAGCGGGATCTTCGGGTCGGTGTTGACGTTGTAGCCGGCGCGGCCGGGCGGGCCGTCGTTGGAGTACCGGCCCCGCACCCGCCAGGTCACGGTGTCGGTGCTGGTCAGCACGGGCAGCACGCGGCCGCCGACGGGGGAGGCGTAGGCGTAGTAGGTGCTGCCGTCGCGGACGACGGTGGGGTCGCCGAAGTCGCCGGTCCACACGGTGCCGGGGGCGAACCACGCCGGCAGCGGCGGCGGCGTCGAGGCGGCCGCGGTGACCGGGGCGACCAGGGCCGCGGTCAGGGCCGCACCGAGGGCGGCGACGAGGGTAGCTGTGCGACGGCGGAGGGCGAGGTGGCGCAAGGTCTCTCCTGCTGACCGGAGGGGCACCGCGCGGCCGGGGCCGCGGAGGTTCGTCGCGTCCTCATCGGCAGGAGCGCGACAGAACTTTAACCCTCACCTACCACCCGGAGAGAGCACTCGTCACGATCAGTGACGAGTGGTCGTCACCTGACCGGTCGCCCAGGAGAACACCAGCGAACCGCCCTCGAAGTGCGAGCGGCGCCCGCCCTCGACCTCGTGCTCGTCGGACGTCGGGAAGCCCAGCGGGCCGTTCTCCCAGCCCTGCGCGGCCCACGCGTCGCGGATCGCACCCCGCACCGACCACGCCCCCGTGCCCGGCGACCAGTAGATCGAGCCGGCCTGGAAGTGGTTGTACCGACCGAAGCGGCGCGGCGTCGGCAGCTCGTCCGTCAGCGGCATGCCGAGCGTGCGCGCGGTGTCGCCGCTGAAGTAGCGCGCCGCGATGGCCCCGCGCACCTCCTGGGCCAGCGTGCCCCGGGACTGCAGGACGCTGCCGTGGCGGAAGTCCATGCGCTGGCCGCCGTTGAAGGTCCGCGTCGCGCTCACCGCGGCGCCCAGGGCGGAGCGCTCCCCGCCCAGGCGCACCCAGTGCCCCAGCAGGGGCGAGGTGGTCCCCGTCCACCACGACGTCTCCGCGCGGCCGCCGCGGCGGCTCAGCGAGATGTGGACGTGGTCGGTGTGCGGGTGGGGGCCCACGTAGGGCTGCCAGCCCAGGTCGGGGCGGTACGCCTTCCAGACCTGCGTGTTCCAGATGACGTACATCACGCCGAGGCGGCGTGCCACCGCGGCGGGGCGCCCGGCGGCGTCCGGGGCGACCAGCCACGCCAGGAACGTGTCGGCCAGGAGGCGCTGCACCGGGTCGGCGGCGTTCAGCGCCCAGTCCAGCGCGCGCCCGTCGTGGTGCTCGCTCGTGGCGCGCCCGTCGATCGGGCAGGCCCGGTGGGTGCTGATGACCTGCCGGCCGTAGGTGGCGTTGATGAGGTCCTGCAGCAGCTTCGTACCCGGCTGCACCGGACCGCAGACGGTCGGCCCCTCGAAGCCGGGGAGGTCGTCGAGGTCGCCGGGCAGGCTGCGCGGCAGGGCCGGCACCCGCGGCGGCGTCAGCGTCGGCGTCGGAGTGGGCGTCGGAGTGGGCGTCGGCGTCACCGCGGCCGCGGGGAGCACCGGGATCGCGCCGGTGGCGGTGGCCGCACCGACCGCACCCAGGAGCAGCACCCTGCGCCGGGCCGGCGACTGCACCGGCCCGGCCGGGGTGGACCTCACTTCAGGGCCTTCGTCACCGCACCGGTGGCCGCGTGCCAGGTGAGCGAGCCGCCCTGGAAGTCGCTGCGCCTGCCGCCCGAGACGTCGTACTCGTCGGAGGTCGGGTAGCCGAGGCGGCCGTTCTCCCAGCCCTGCGCGGCCCACGCGTCGCGGATCGCGCCGCGCACCGACTTCGCCCCCGTCGCGGCGGACCAGTAGATCGAGCCGCCCTGGAAGTGGTTGAACGCCCCGCGGGGCAGGGGGATCTCGCTGGTGGTGGGGAACCCGAGGAAGGACCGCTCCCAGCCCAGCGCGCTCCACTTGTCGCGGATCGCCCCGCGCACCACGTGGGCGCCCGTCGCGGGGGACCAGTAGATCGAGCCGCCCTGGAAGTGGCTGTACGCGCCGCCGGCCGCGGCGGGGCCCTCGTCGCGGGTGGGGAAGCCGAGGTAGCCGTTCTCCGAGCCGAAGGAGGCCCAGCGGTCCCGGATCGCGCCCTTGACGATCTGCGCGCCCGTGGCCTGCGACCAGTAGATCGAGCCGCCCTGGAAGTGCTGGTAGGCGCCGGGGCGTCCCGGGGTCTTCGTCTCCGGGCCGGAGGAGCCGCCGAGGGAACCCGCACGCCCGCCGCTCTGGGCGTACTTGGCGGCGATCGGGGAGGTCGGCGCGCCCTGGAGGAGCTGGTCGACCCGGTTGCGGATCCAGCCCATCTTCGTGATGCCGGTGTTGCCGGGGCAGGCCGTGAAGCCGACGTCGCGGTGGGCCATGACGACCGGCATCGTCACGGCCGTGCCCGCCTTGTACCGGGAGGTGCCACCGCCCGCCGACAGCAGCTGGGCGCTGCCGCCGGACTTCACGTTGTACAGGGACAGCTTCCACGCGATGACCTGCGCCACCGACTCCAGCATCGCCTGCGTCGGCGCGGTGGAGGTGAAGTCGCCCATCATCGACACGCCGAAGGTGTCGGTGTTGAAGCCACCGGCGTGCGCGCCGATCACGGCCTGGGTGATGCCGCCTGCGCGGCCCTCCCAGATCCCGCCGAAGCGGTCGACGACGAAGTTGTAGCCGAGGTCGCTCCAGCCCTGGCTGACCGTGTGGTAGCGGTACATGCCGCGGATCACGGCGGGCACGTCCCCCTGGCTGTAGCTGCCCTTGTCCGCGGTGTGGTGGACGACCGCCGCCTTGATGGTCGTGCTGTAGGCCGCCGCGGCGCGACGCAGCGTCTCGTCCGCGCCCCACGCCTCGCGCGAACCGATCCGCGGCTGCGCCAGCGCCTTCGACACGGGCTCCTCGGCCACGGGGGCCGGCTCGGGCGCGGTCGGTGCGAGCGGTGCCGGCACGGGCAGGACGGGGTCCGGGACGACGGGGGCCACCGGCTCCTCGCCGGTGTCGAGCGACAGCTCCTGCGGGGTGGCGGCTGCGGCGGGCGCGGCGGCGCGGCGGGAGTGCACGAGCCGCACGGCCCGCGCGTCACCGGCGGCGACGCCGGGGTCCACCACGTGCAGCCTCGCGGTCGCCACGTCCGCGCGCGGCAGGCGCACCTGGACCTGGGCGCCGGCGCCGAGGTGGCCCACCCACAGCGGGTCGGAGGCGGTCACGGTGCGGCGGGCCTCGGCGGAGCCCGCATCGGGTTCGTTGTCGCTGAGCGGGAGGGCCGTCCAGGCGTCCCAGGTGCGGCCGTCGCCGGTGCGGACCTCGACCTCGGAGGCGCGGGTGCCCCGCGGGAAGGTGACGCCCAGCATGCGGCCGCCGTCGACGGCGATCGTCACGGTCACGGTGTCCTCCGCCAGCCCGGCGGGTGCGGCGGCTCCGTCGGTGCCCGCCAGGCGGACCGCGGCGTCGGCGAGGGAGTACGCCTGGGTCGTGCCGCTGCTCGTGACGGCGCCCGGGCCGAGGGCGGAGCCGGTTGCGGTGGCGGCGCGGCTGTGGAGGGGGGAGAGTAGCGACAGCACCCCTGCAGACCCGCCGGCCGCGAGGGCGAGGCGTCGGCTGACCCCTCGCACGGCGGCCGCCTGCCCTGCGGGCTCGGTGGTCGTGCGGGAGTCGTTCCGTGTCCAGCGCATGCCAAGCCTCGCTCTTCGTCCGACTGCAGGGCGCCGTCCACCCACTCGGGTCAACGCTCGTCCGTGCATCGGCGAGTGTGGGCTGGACCTTGAGCGGGCGGCGGACCGGGACGCAACCTAGGAGACGCTGCGTGCCCCGTCCAGCGACCCCGCTCGGGAGTGCCTACGACTTGTCGTGCTCATGCCAGTACGGACAGTACGTGAGCCGGTGGGAGGTCTGTGGGAGGTTCGTGCTCTCCGCGTGTCGCGGCGGTGCCGCCGGGATCCGGCAGCACCGCCGCGAGACCGCGGGGAGCGGGTGGTTCCGGCGGGCTCAGCGGGTCGTGCGCCAGGCCTCCCAGGCGGAGCCGACGATGGAGGTCAGGTCCTCCGACGCCTCCCAGCCCAGCACGTCGCGGACGCGGGAGACGTCCGCCACCAGCTTCGGCGGGTCGCCCGGGCGGCGCGGGTTCACGACCGGCTCCACCTCGCGTCCCGACGCGCGGCGGACCTCGTCGATCACCTGCCGCACCGACGCGCCGGTGCCGGTGCCGACGTTGAAGACGTCGAAGGGCCGCTCGTCGGTGGCGAGGTGGTCCAGCGCCGCGAGGTGGGCGCGCGCCAGGTCCAGGACGTGGACGTAGTCGCGGATGCACGTGCCGTCCGGCGTGGGGTAGTCGTCGCCGAAGATGGCGGGGGCCTCGCCCCGCTCCAGGCGGTCGAACACCATCGGGATCAGGTTCATGGCCGCCGGGTCGCCCAGGTCCGGCCAGCCCGCACCCGCGACGTTGAAGTAGCGCAGGTTCGCCGCGCGCAGGCCCCACGCCACCGCCGCGCCCTGCGTCATCCACTCGCCGACGAGCTTCGTCTGCCCGTAGGGGTTGATCGGCTCGGCCGGGCCGTCCTCCCGCACCAGCTCCGTGGCCGGGGCGCCGTAGGTCGCCGCCGAGGAGGAGAACACCAGCTGCGAGACGCCCGCCTCCTCCATCGCCAGGAGGAGGTTCGCGGTGCCGCCGACGTTCTGCTTCCAGTACCAGGCGGGCTTCGCGACGGACTCGCCGACCTGCTTGCGCGCCGCGAAGTGGATGACCGAGCTCACGTCGTGCTCGCGCATCGCCTCCACCAGCCGGGCGGGGGCCGCGTCGACGGCCAGGTCCACCTGGACGATCGGCGCACCGCCCGTGCGGCTCGCGGACCCGTTCGACAGGTCGTCGACGACCACCACGTCCTGACCGCGCTCCTGCAGCAGCCGTACGACGTGGGAGCCGATGTAGCCGGCACCTCCGGTGACCAGAACGCTCATGACCGCAGACCCTAGCCGCAGGCCCGCGACGCGGACGGCCCGCTCACGGGGCGGGGGCGGCGTCCGGGCTACGGTGGGCGGGTGGGCCCGAGGACGACAGCCGCGCTGGAGCCGGTCGGGGAGTTCGGCCCCTTCGACGTCCTCGCCACCTGGGCCTACGAGCTCTACTACGAGGGCCGCTGGGACGAGGCGCTGCGCGACTGCGCCGCCGGCCTCACCTGGTGCGACGCCGTCGGCGACGAGCAGACGTCCCGCTACCTCCTCTTCATCACCGGCGTCGCGTGCCTGGAGACCGGGCGGCACGACGCCGCGGCCGGCGCGGCGCGCACCCTGCTGGCCCGGCTGCCCGACGACGGGGAGGGCACCGGCGCGGCGGCCTGGTGGCGGGCGAAGGGCCTGGCGCTGCTCGCGGACGCGCTCGGCTACGCGGGCCACTACGGGGAGGCGATGGACGTCCTCGCCGAGGCGCAGGGCATCGTCGCCGTGCCCGGCGCCTCCTACAACCACCTGTCCGCCACGGTCTCCGTCGCGATGGCGTTCCGCTCGATGCTGCTCTTCGAGCACTGCGACGACCTGCTCGCGCAGGCGCTGCACTCCCCCCGGGCCGGCCCCGGCATCGTCGACGTGGTCCTGCGCAACAGCTGCCTCAACCGGCTGCTGTGGGGGGCGTTCCTGGAGCTCACCGGCGACCTCGCCGGGGCCCGGCGGCAGTACCTGCGGACCCTGAGCCGGACGGCGGCCCTGGCGTCCTGGGCCGAGCGCTCCGTCCACCCCGCGGTCGCCGCGCTGGCGCTGGCCCTCGAGGGCGCCGCGTGGCAGCGGCTGGGGGAACCGGCGCTGGCGGAGGCGCGCATCCGCGAGGCGCTCGCCACCCCGCAGCTGCTGCCGGAGTTCCCCGAGACCCGGGCGTCGCGGCTGTCCCTGGCCCTGCTGCTCGCGGGGAGGGGTGAGCCGGCCGCCGCCCGGGAGCAGCTCTCGGCCGTCCGCGCGGCCCGCTGCACCGAGGACCGCGAGCTGTGGCAGGTGCTGGAGCTGGCGGCCGTCGCCGAGGTGGAGAGCGCCGGGGCGGGGCGGGAGGTGGTGGACGCCTGGCGCTCGCTGCTGGAGCTGACGATGCGCCGCTTGTGGCGCGACCGTGCGGCCCGCTTCGAGTCGCTGGAGCACCGCCTGCGGGTGCGGCTGCTCGCCGAGGAGGCGGAGCGGGCCACGGCGCAGGTGCTCACCGACGCGCTGACCGGCCTCGGCAGCCGCCGCCTGCTCCAGGTGCACCTGGAGCGGGCGGAGGGGACCGGCTCGGCGGCGGGGGAGGTGACGCTGGTCTTCGTCGACGTCGACGAGTTCAAGGCGGTCAACGACCTGCTCTCCCACGACGTGGGGGACCGGGTGCTGGCCCGCCTCGGCAGGGTGCTGGCCGCCCAGTGCCGCCGCGGGGACGTGCCGATCCGCTTCGGCGGCGACGAGTTCGTGGTGCTGCTCGCCCCGGGCAGCGACCCCTCGGCGGGGCGGGCGCTGGGTGCGCGGATCCTGGACGCGGTGCGGCAGGAGGAGTGGGAGCGCATCGACCCGAGGCTGCAGGTGAGCGTCTCGGTCGGGGCGGCGACAGCGCCGACGCTGCGGGAGGCGCTGGGCTCCGCCGACACGGCGATGCTCTCCGCCAAGCGCGCGGGCCGGGACCGCCTGACCCTGGCGTGAGGCGGCGCGGCCCCGCGGTGGCGGAGGGCGGCTCAGAAGGAGAAGCGCCCCACGAGCTGCTGCAGGCCGGCCGCCATGCTGGACAGCTCGTCGGCGGCCCGGGCGGTCTGCCCGGCCCCGTGCGTGGTGTCCTCCGCCGCCGAGGCGACCCGGTCCACGTTGCGCGCGATCTCGTCGGCGCCGCCCGCGGCCTCGGCGACGTTGCGGCTCATCTCCTTGGTGGTGGCCGCCTGCTCCTCCACGGCGGAGGCGATCGTCATCTGGCTGGCGTTGATCCGGCCGATGATCTCCGCGATCTCCCCGATGGCGGCGACGGCCGCGCTCGTGTCGCCCTGGATGACCCCGACGCGGCGGGTGATGTCCTCGGTGGCGCGGGCGGTCTGCTGGGCCAGTTCCTTGACCTCGCCGGCGACGACGGCGAAGCCCTTGCCGGCCTCCCCGGCGCGGGCGGCCTCGATGGTGGCGTTGAGGGCGAGCAGGTTGGTCTGCTCTGCGATGGAGGTGATGGCCTTGACCACGTCGCCGATCTCCGCCGACGACTCGCCGAGGCGGGCGATGGTGCTGCTGGTGCTGTCCACGACGGTCACGGCCTGGGAGGCGATGCCGGTGGCGTCGGTGGCGTTGTGGGCGATCTCCTGGATGGAGGAGCCCATCTGCTCGGTGCCCGCGGCGACGGTCTGGATGCTGGTGGAGACGGAGCCCGCGGCGCCGGAGACGAGGCGGGACTGCGCCGCGGACTCCGCCGCCGCACCGGAGAGCTGCGTGGAGGTGGCGGACAGCTGCGTGGAGGCGGCGGCCAGGACGTGCGCGTCGCCGGCGATGGTGGACATCGCCTCGCGCAGCGAGCCCAGCGCGCTGGTCAGGGCGCCGGCCATGTCGGCGACCTCGTCGCCGCCCTGCACGGTCAGCGGTGTGGCGAGGTCGCCGGCGGCGAGGCGGGTGAGGCGGTCGCGCACGGCGCCGACGGGGCGGGTGATGGAGCGCGTGACCGCGGCGGCGAGGGCGGTCGCCGCGACGACGGCGATCGCGCCGAGCGTCCACATCAGCTGCCGGCCCTTGCGCGCGGCCTCCGCGGCCCCGGCCTTGGCGGCCTCCGACTCGCCGGCGGCGTCACCGGCCAGTTCCGCCAGCAGCTCCGACATGGCGTTGAAGAGCTCGATCTCCTTGCCCAGCACCAGCGCGGTGGCCTCCTCCGCCTGGGCCGGGTCGCCGGAGCGGTAGGCCTCGGCGATGCGGGAGTCGACCGCCATGAACTCCTCGAGCAGCGCCCGCGTCTGCGCGAGGTCGTCGTCCGTCTCGGCGTTCGTGCTGAACGACTGCACGGTGTCGAGGGTCCCCTCGAAGCGCGCGACGGCGGCGAGGAAGGCCGCCCGGGACGGGGCGTCGTCGGCCGCCTGCGCGGCACCCTCGCGCACCGCGTCGAAGGCGTAGGCGGTCTGCCAGCCGTTGAGGTCGGCCGTGTCGTACTTCGCCTCCATCGCGGCGGTCAGGAACTGCTCCGTGCGGTCCATCTCCTCCGCGGCGGCGCTCTGCGTCGAGGCAGTGCGCAGCCCGACCGCGAGGACCGCCAGCATCAGCAGGACGACGACGGCGAACGACGCGCCGAGGCGGTGCCCGAGGCGCAGGCGGGACAGGGAGGAGGTCACGTCCTCACGTCGGCACCACGGGCCGCGGCCTTGAGCCGTTGGGAGTAGCCGGAACGGGCCGGACCCGCCGGGTCCCGTGCTCAGGTCCCCGTGCTCAGGACCTCCGTGACCAGCTCCTGCTCGCGGGCCCGGTCCGGCAGCTCCGCCAGCCCCGGGGCGAGCACGACCGAGCCGCCCCGCACGTAGGGGGCCAGCAGCCCGCGCACCGCATCGGCGGGCCCGGCGTCCGTCAGCAGCCGCACGCCCACGCCCCAGGCCGAGCCCGCCGCCAGGGCCTGCGGCAGCAGGTCGCCGAAGGTGGTGGCGCCCCCCGCGGCGCGCAGCGCGGGCGCGTCCGGCGCCGGCTCCTCCAGCGGGCGGAACACGTCGCCGTAGCCGGTGATCACCCGCGCGTAGTCCAGCGCCCCGGCCGGTGCGCCACCGGGGAAGGACGTCGCCAGCGGCGCGAGGGCCACGGCCACCGCGTCCCCGCCGGCCTCCTCCGCGGCCGCCGCCTCCGACGTCACGAGCAGGTCCACGTCCGCGGCGTCCGCGGGAGCGACGGCGACGCCCGCGCCCACCGACCAGGCCGCGAGCTGCCAGACCGCGCTGCGCCAGTGCGCCGGCAGGTCGAGGCCCACGGTGGTGCCCGGACCGGCGTCGAACTCCTCCACCAGCAGGTTCGCCGTCTTCGACACCCACGTGTCCAGCACCCGCGCGGACAGCTCGATGCGCTCGCCGTCCTCCGCCCAGCGGGGCCCGTAGAACGTCAGCCGCGGCCGGGTGGGGTCGTCGGTGACCATGCGGCGCAGCAGCTCCGGCACCGACGGCGGCAGGGACGGCGGCAGGGTCGCATCGGGCATCCGGCCAGCGTAGGGGCCGTGATCCGCACCGGCCCGGCGGATGCGGCGGTGCGGTGCCGCATCCGTCCAGCGCGAGGGGATCACCGGCGTTGTTACCGTCTGGGCCCGTGCCCGACGCCGCCGCCCGCCCCGCGCCCACCCGCCCGCCGGGGGCCCTCTGGGGAGACCTGCTCGGGCGGCTGCCGGTCGCGCTCGCCGCCGCCGTGGCCGCGGTCTGCGCGCTGGCCGTCCCGCTGGTCCTCCTCGACGCCTGGCGGCCCTGGACGGCCGTGCCCGTGGTGCTCGTCCTCGGGGCCCTCGCCGCGCGGATCGGCTGGCAGGTCCCCGCGCCCGCCGCACCCCGCTGGGCGGTGCTTCTCACGCTCGGCGTGGCCGCCGGGCACGCGCTGTGGGCGGGCGCCACCCGCGCCGAGCACCTCGTCCTGCGCCGCGACGCCGGCTCGCTGGCCAACTACGCCCACCACCTCAGCGTCCACGGCGGGCTGCCCGTCGACCCGTCGCTGCGGGCCCTGGGAGGGCCCGAGGCGCTGGCGGACCCGAACGTCACCGTGGCCAGCCCCGCCTTCTACGAGGTGGGCACCGGAGCCGACGTCACCGTCGTGCCGCAGTTCCTGCTGGGGGCGCCGGCCCTGTTCAGCCTGGGCGAGTGGGCCGGTGGCTGGACGGGCCTGCTGCTCGTGCCCGCCCTGCTGTCCGGGGCCGCCGTGCTGGCCGTGGCGGGGCTGGCGGGACGCCTCGTCGGAGTGCGCTGGGCGCCGCTGGCCGCGGCCGTCACCGCCCTGGCCCAGCCCGTCCTGCACGCGGCCCGCTCCACGTACTCCGAGCCGCCCGCGCTGCTGCTGCTCGCGGCGGCCGCCGCCCTGCTCGCCGCGGCGTGCGCGAGCCGGGGCACGACGGCGGCCCGGCTCGGCGGCGGTGCCGGGCTGCTGTTCGGCGGCGCCGGCTTCGTCCGGGTGGACGCGCTGCGCGAGGTGCTGCTGCTGCTGCCGGTGGTGGCGGTGCTGCTCGTGCGCCGGCACCCCGCCGCGCGGGCGCTGCTGGCGGGCGCGGTCGCCACGACGGTGCTCTCCGGGGCCGCGGCGGTGGCGCTGTCGAGGCCGTACCTGGCGACCATCTGGGGGTCGCTGCTGCCGCTGCTGGCGCTGACGGTGCTCGTCGCGCTGGGCTGCGCGGTGGCGGTGCGCCTGGCCCGCGGGGGGTTCCTCGCGCGGGTGGGCGTGCTGCGGTCGCCGCGCCTGCCGGACGTGGTGGCGGGGCTGCTGGCGGTCGTGCTGCTGGGCCTGGCGAGCCGCCCGCTGTGGCTGGTGGTGCGCCAGGACCCCGAGGACCCCGGCGCGAAGCTCGTGGCGGGGCTGCAGCAGCGGCAGGACCTGCCGGTGGACGGGGGCCGCACGTACGCGGAGCACTCGGTGGACTGGGTGGCCTGGTACCTCGGCTGGCCGGCGGTGGTGGTGGCCGCGGTGGTGGCGGTCGTGCTGCTGCGGCGGCTGGTGGCGGCGCTGCGGTCCGGGGCGGAGCTGCCGGCGTGGAGCGGCCCGTTCGCGGTGGCGCTGGGCTCGGTGCTGCTGACGCTGTACCGGCCCGGCATCACCCCGGACCACCCGTGGGCGGACCGCCGCCTCGTGCCGGTGGTGCTGCCCGCGGTGGTGCTGCTGTCCGTGGCGGGCCTGGCGGCGGCGCTCCGGTGGGTGGGGGCGTGGAGGGCGGGGGAGCTGCGGGCGGGACGGGTTCCGGCGCGGCTCGTGCCGGTCGTGGCAGGGGTGGGTGCGGTGCTGCTGCTGGCCCCCGCCGCGGCGGCGACGGCGCCCGTGGCGGGGCTGCGCACCGAGCGCGGGCAGGTGGCGGCGGTGCGCACGGCGTGCCGGGCCTTCTCCCCGGGGGACGTGGCGCTGGCGGTGGACTCGCGGGCGCGCAACGAGTGGCCGCAGGTGCTGCGGGGGGTGTGCGGGGTGCCGGCCGCGTCGATCGTGGTGCCCTCCCGGTTGGGGCGGCCCGGTTCCCCGGCGGTGGTGCAGGCGCAGCGCGCGGCGATCGACCGGGCGGCGCGCCGCGTCCGGGAGGCCGGGGGGCGGCCGGTTCTGGTGGCGGCGGACGACCCCGCGTCGCTGGTGCGGCTGGGGGTGCCCGAGCGGGCGGTGCGGCAAGCGGTGCGGATCTCCACGACGGAGGACGAGCGGGTGCTGGAGGAGCGCCCGGACGGCGCCCAGCGCATCCACGTCGGCCTCTGGCTGGCCGAGGCACCCGGGGGCTGAGCCCGGGCCCGTCCCCTTCTCCCCGTCCCCTTCTCCCCGTCCCCTTCTCCCGGAAAGGACCCTTTCCGGGGTCGCACGACGGGGCCGGACCCCGGAAAGGGTCCTTTCCGGGGACGGGGTCGCGCGGGGGAGGGCGCACGCTGTGAGCGAACGGCCGGGGCGCGCCCGCCGCGCGGCGCCTACCGTCGGTCCATGGTGCTCCTGCGATCCCTCCTCGGCGCCGCGCTGCGCAGCGCCCGGCGCGACCGGCGGCGGACCCTGCGGGACGTCGCCGCGAGCGCCGGGGTGTCCCTCGGCTACCTCTCCGAGGTGGAGCGCGGGCAGAAGGAACCCTCCAGCGAGGTGCTGGCCGCCATCTGCGCCGCGCTCGGCCTGCGGCTGTCGGACCTGCTGCTCGCCGCGCAGGTGGAGCTGGAGGCGGAGGAGCTGCTGCGCCGGGAACAGCGCCGCCGCGAGCTCGTGGTGCACCAGCTCGCCGGGGTGCAGCCCGCCTCGGTGACCCGGCACCGCCTGGCCCGCACCCAGCTCAGTCCCGCCGCCCGCCCCAGCGCCCGGCAGGGCGCGGCTCCGGCCCGGTCGGTGCGCGAGGTCGCGGACAGCGCTCCCGTGGTGCGGCTGGCCGCGTGAGGAGGAGCCGCCGCGCGGCGCCCGGCGGGGGCGGGCCCGGCGGCTAAGCTCGCCCCCGCCATGGCACCCGAACTTCCCGCCCAGAGCGCGCCCGCCCCCGCGGCGGCCGGACCCCTGCCCGCCGTCCGGGACACCGCTGCCCGCGACACCACTGCGGAGATCGCGGCCGCCGCCGAGCCGACGGGGTCCCTGCAGGCCGCCGCGGCGGCCGGTGACGGCCCCGCGCCCGTCGCCACGATCGTGCTGCCCTGCTTCAACGAGGAGCAGAACGTCCTCGCGGAGCTGCGGCGCATCACCGCGGCGATGGACGCGGACGGCATGCCCTACGAGCTCCTCGCGATCGACGACGCCTCCACCGACTCCACCCTGGCGGTGCTGCGGGAGGCGGAGCGGGTGATGGCGCACGTGAAGGTCGTGGCCTTCCGCCGCAACGGCGGTTCGGGCACGGTCCGGCGCATCGGCACGCAGATGGCGCGCGGGCAGGTGGTGGTGTGGACGGACGCCGACCTGACCTACCCGAACGAGCGCATCCCCGAACTGGTGCGGATGCTGCTGGAGGACGACTCCTACGACCAGGTCGTGGGAGCGCGCACCAGCGAGGAGGGCTCGCACAAGGTGCTGCGGGTGCCGGCGAAGTGGGTGATCCGCAAGGTGGCGGAGACCCTGACGAACGAGCGCATCCCCGACCTGAACTCCGGCCTGCGCGCGTTCCGCCGCTCGGTGGCGCTGCCGTACCTGCGGCTGCTGCCGGCGGGGTTCAGCTGCGTCACGACGATCACGTTGTCGTTCCTGTCGAACCAGCACGACATCAAGTACGTGCCGATCGAGTACGCCAAGCGCTCGGGCCGCTCGAAGTTCCACTTCGTCAAGGACGCCTACCGCTACATCCTGCAGGTGCTGCGGATGGTCATGTACTTCGAGCCGCTGCGGGTGCTCATGCCGCTGGCGCTGTTCCTGTTCGGCACCGGGTTCCTCAAGGCGGTCGTCGACATGGTGCGGCACCCGTTCTACTTCCCCGCGAACACGGTGCTGCTGCTGGTGTCCGGGTTGCTGATCGGCTCGGTGGCGCTGCTGGCCGACCTCGTCGTCCGCTCCCGGGACGGCGCGTGAGCGGCGAGCGGGGCGCGCGGGTGCGCACGGCGCTGGTGGGCCCGGCCCACCCGGCCAAGGGCGGCGTCGTCGCCCACACCACGGAGCTGGCGCACCGGCTGGAGGCCCGCGAACGCGGCACCGTCGAGGTGGTGTCCTGGTCGAAGCTGTACCCGGCGCTGCTGTACCCGGGGGAGCTGGCGGTGCCCGGCGGAACCCCCGACGTGCCGCTGTTCCCGCGCACGTCCTACCCGCTGCGGTGGGACCGGCCGGACTCCTGGTGGCGCGCGGGGCGGCGCGTGGCGGGGCGGGACGTCCTGCTCCTCGCGCACGTGGTGCCGTTGCAGGTGCCGGCGCTGCTGGCGGTGCTGGCGGGGGCGCGCTCGGGTGGCGGGCCGTCGCCGCGCACGGTGGTCGTGGCGCACAACGTGCTGCCGCACGAGCCGGGACCGGCCGACGCCGTCCTGGTGCGGCGGTTGCTGTCGGCGGTGGACGGCGTGGTCGTGCACTCGCAGGAGCAGGCGGAGCTGGCGCGGGCCCACGGCGCCCGCCGCGTGGAGGTGGCGCCGCTGCCGCCGCACCTGCCGGGGGGCGCACCCGCGCCGCGGCAGCCGCACGGGACGGCCCCGCACGACGGTGACCTGCGGCTGCTGAGCCTCGGGGTGGTGCGCGACTACAAGGGCCTGGACCTGCTGCTGGAGGCGATGGGCCACGTCCCGGGCGTGCGGCTGACGATCGCGGGGGAGTTCTGGGGGGCGGCGGGCCAGCGGGTGGCGGGGCTGGCGGCGCAGCTCGGCCCGCGGGTGGAGCTGCGCGCGGGGTACGTGCCCGCTCCGGAGCTGCCGGAGCTGCTCGCCGCGCACGACGTGCTCGCCCTGCCCTACCGCAGCGGCACGGCGTCGCAGAACGCGCTGCTGGCGTTCGCGCACGGCCTGCCGGTCCTGGCGAGCCGCACGGGCAGCTTCGGCGAGCAGGTGCGCGACGGCGTGGACGGCCTGCTCGTGCCGCCGGGGGACGTGGCGGCGCTGGTGGCCGCGCTGCGGCGCCTCACCGACCCGGCGGAGCGGGAGCGGCTGCGCGCGGGGGTGCGGGTGCCGGACCTGGACTCCCCCTGGGAGCGCTACCTCGCCGCGGTGGACGCCGCCGCGGACGGCGGGACGGCCGCGGCGCCGCCGGGCGGGCGGCTGCTGGAGGTCGCCAAGCGCGGCGCCGAGCACGCCCTGTGGGGCCGGGTCTCGGTCCAGCGCAGGGTGTCGGAGCGGCTGGGGTCGGCGCCGTACCGGCCGGTGCCCAGCGGGGTTCCCCGCACGGGGGTGCTGCACGACGCCGCGGAGGTCGCCGACGCCGTGGCGCAGGCGAAGCGGCTGCGGCTGCCCGCCCACGTCGACGCCCCGAAGAACTGGGACGCCCTCGGCGCGGTGGCGGCGGTGCTCACCCTGGCCGACGACGGCTCCCGCAGCGCGCGGGTCCTCGACGCCGGCAGCGCCCGCTACTCGCCGGTGCTGCCGTGGCTGCGGCTGTACGGCCTCGGCGCCGAGCGCGGGTCCCTGGCGGGCATCAACCTGGAGTTCGGGGCGCCGGTGCACCGCGACGGCGTGGAGTTCCGCCACGGCGACGTGACCCGCACGGGCCTGCCGGACGGCAGCCTGGACGCCGTGACGTGCATGTCCGTTCTCGAGCACGGCGTCCCGGTGCGGGAGTTCCTCGCCGAGACGGCGCGGATCCTGCGCCCGGGCGGGATCCTCGTGGTGTCCACCGACTACGACCAGGACCCGCCGGACACCACGGGCGTCACCGCCTACGGGGTGCCGGTGCGGATCTTCTCCCCGGCCGACGTGCGGGAGCTGGTCGCGCAGGCCGCGGCGGCGGGGCTGGAGCTGGTGGGGGAGCTGGACGACGGGGTCCTCGCGCACCCGGAGCGGCCGGTGCACTGGAAGCGCACGGGGCTGGACTACACGTTCGTGCTGCTGACGTTCCGCCGCCGGGGCTGAGGTGCTGCAGCGGCTGCTGCGCCTGACCCGCTCGCGGGGCGTCCGCGGGGGGTTCCTCGTCCTGGCGCTGGGGTTCGCGGTGGCGGCGGTGCTGAGCGAGCGGGCCGCGGTCTCGGCTGCGCTGGCGCGCCTGGACGCGGGAGCAGCGCTGCTGGCGCTGCTGCTGTCGGCGGCGAACGTGGCCCTGACGGGGGCGGCGTGGCGGGCGGTGGTGGCGGACCTGGGGTCCCCGCTGCCGTGGCGCCCGGCGGCGCGGGTGTTCCTCGTGGGGCAGCTCGGCCGCTACGTGCCGGGCACCGTGTGGCAGTTCCTCGCCCAGGCCGAGCTGGGTCGCGACCACGGGGTGCCGCGTCGGCGCACGGCCTCGGCGCTGGGGGTGTCGCTGCTGGTGTCGATGACGACGGCGGCGCTGCTGGTGGTGGCGGTGCTGCCGCTGGCGCTCGGCTGGGGGGCGGGCGGGTTCGCGTGGACGCGGTGGCTGCCGTGGGCGGTGCCGGTGCTGGCCCTGCTGCTGGTGCCGCGCGTGCTGAACCCGCTGCTGGGCCTGCTGCTGCGTGCGGCCCGGCAGCCGCCGCTGGAGCAGGGGCTCTCGGCGCGTGGGCTGCTGGCCGCGGCGGGGTGGTCGCTGGCGTCGTGGCTGGCGGTAGGGGGGCAGGTCTTCGTGCTGGTCTCCTCGGTCGCTGCGGCGGTCGCTGCGGCGGGGCCGTCCGCGGGGACCGGTGCGCACCTGCTGGCGCTGTCGGTGGGCGGCTACGCCCTCGCCTGGGTGGTGGGCTTCCTGGTGCTGATCGCCCCTGCCGGGGCGGGAGCGCGGGAAGCGGCTCTCGTGGCGGTGCTGACGGCCGGGGCGGCGGGCGCGCTGGGCGGTGGCGGCGCGCTGGTCGTGGCGCTGCTGTCGCGGGTGCTGCTCACCGTGGCGGACCTGCTGCTGGCGGGCGCGGCGCTGCTGGGAGCCCGGGGGAACGCGGTGGAGGAGCGGGCGGTGCCGGGGGAGTAGGCGGTGCCAGGGGAGTGGGATCCCCGGCCGCGCTCAGGGCAGGCCGGCGCCGGTGGTGACCGCGGCGGTGATGGCGGCGCCGAGGAGGCGGGAGGGACCGCGGCGGGGCAGGGCGGCGATGCGGTCCGCGAGCCCCGGCAACCGGTGCACGGTCCCGGCGGCGGCCGCGCCGGCGACGTGCAGGGCGGCGAGCCGGTGGGTGTCGAGTGCGCTGTGCCCGGTCGCGGCCAGCGGGACGAGCACCCCGCCGGGGGCGAGCCCGGCGACGCGCTCGGCCACGGGCCGGGGGGTGCGCAGGTCGCGCTCGCCGGAGAGGACGACCGTGGGCCAGGTGAACCCCGGCAGCTCCGCGGGCAGGTCGAAGGGCTCACCGGCGTAGGCGGGTCGGTGCGCGGCGACCTCGGCGAAGGGGAGCTGGGGGTCCAGGGGCCCGCCGTCGGGCGGCAGGCCGAAGCCGAGCTGGCCGTAGGCGATGCCGGCGACAAGGTCGGGCTCCATGAAGTAGGGGGCGCCGGGGCCGTCGAGCTCGGCGAGGCCGAGGCGGCTGATCCGCCGCCAGGTGCGCTGCAGGCGACCGCGGCGGCGGGCCAGCAGCAGCCGGTGCAGCACCTCGGGGCCGGCGAACTCGTGCACCACCTGCACGACCTGGCTGAGCTCGGCCATCGGCACCCCGTCGGCGGCCAGCGCGCGCACGGTGGCGGCCACGGGCGCCAGGGTGGGGTCCTCGCCGTGCCAGAACAGCCGCCGGCGGTGGGCGCGGACGATGGCCAGGTCCTGCACCGACAGCATGGGCGAGTCCAGCACCATCGCCTCGACGGCCCCGGGGTGGCGGGCGCCGAACGCCTGCGCCAGGTAGGTGCCGTAGGAGGAGCCGTAGACGACGACGCGGGGGACGCCGGCGTGCTCCAGCACCGCGGCGAGGTCCTCGACGACGTGCTCGACGGTGACGGCCTCCCGGGGCAGGTCGTCGCCGTGCTCGTCGCGGCGGGACAGGCCGATGCCGCGGTGCTCGACCATGAGGACGTCCAGTCCGCGCCTGCTCGCCAGCGCGCGGAAGCGGACGTACGGGGCGGCCGAGGCGAGGCCCGGTCCGCCGGGCAGGACCAGCACCGGCACCCGCCCGGCCGCGGCCCCCGCTGCGGTGCGGGGCCGGGCGCGGACGTAGGTCAGCGGGAACCGCCCGGGTGCGCCCGGCAGCACCGGGCGCAGCACGACGTGCTCGTCCTGGTCCGCGCCCCGACGGGCGATCGCGTCCTCCCGCTGCGCGCGCATGCCCGGCCAACGGGCCGCGCCGGGCGGGGGTTCCGGCGAGTGCCCCGCCGCGCGCCGCGTGCGACGGTCAAACCGTTGGACGGGCCGTGCGCCGCGAACGATCGTGGAACGCGTGCAGCAGATCTGGGACGCCGAGGCCGCCCGCAGCTACGACACCCCGGGGACCGGCATGTTCGCGCCGGAGGTCCTCGGGCCGACGGTCGAGCGCCTGGCCGGGCTGGCCGGCGACGGCCGGGCGCTGGAGTTCGCCGTCGGAACCGGCAGGGTCGCCGTTCCCCTCGCCGAACGGGGAGTGCCCGTCGCCGGCATCGAGCTGTCGCCGCCCATGGTCGAGCGGTTGCGGACGAAGGTGGACGAGGCGGCGATCCCCGTGGTCGTCGGGGACATGGCGAGCGCCCGCGTCCCGGGGGAGTTCACCCTCGTCTACCTCGTCTTCAACACGATCTCCAACCTCCTGGAGCAGGCCGAGCAGGTCGCCTGCTTCCGCAACGCCGCCCGCCACCTCGTGCCGGGGGGCCGGTTCCTCGTCGAACTGTGGGTTCCCGAGCTGCGTGCGCTCCCACCCGGCCGGCAGGCCACCGTGTGGCACTGCGAGCCCGGCTCCATCGGCCTGGACACCTACGACGTCCTGCGCCAGCGCGTCGTCTCGCACCACGTCCGCTTCGGCGAGGGCCGGCAGGCGGAGCTGTTCCGCAGCCCCCACCGCTACGTGTGGCCGGCGGAGCTCGACCTGATGGCCCAGCTGGCAGGCTTCGAGCTGGAGAGCAGGTGCGCCGACTTCTCCGGGGCCGAGTTCACCGCCGAGTCGCGGTCGCACGTGTCCGTCTACCGGCTCCCGCCGCCCCGCGTCTGAGCCGGCGAAATCCCGTTGCCCGGCAAGCCGTGCCCGGGCACCCTCTGGAGGCGGCGACGCGCCTGCGCCGGGCGGCGGCGCCGCGCTGACGTGGTGCAGTGGAACTGGCGGCGGCACGGGGACGCACGGGCCCTGTGCCGCCGGTAGGCGGGTTCGACTCCCGCCACCACGACCGGAGCGGGCCGGGGTTCTGGGGGAACCCCGGCCCGGGGTGCCGCCGGGCAGCGACGGGTCCCTACCGGGCGGGGACCGCCGGCAGGGCCATCGACCAGAAGTCCACCTCGTGCCGCAGCACGGTCTCCACCGTCCGCACCGCCTCGTCCGCGGACAGGCGCGTCACGGCCGCGGCCGCCACCGCCTCGAGCTCCGCGACGTACGCGGCGAACCCCGGGGTGGTCCAGTGCTCGACGAACGGGCCGTAGGCCGTGCTCGGCGAGGCGTGCGTCCACGCCTCGAGGTAGACGCGCTCCAGCGCCCACAGCGCCAGCAGTGCCTCGTCGGGACCGGCGGCGTCCAGCCCCTGCAGCAGCACCGCGTACGCGCTCGTCGCCGGCAGCGGTGCGGCGGCCAGGTCGAGGGAGCGGGAGCCGGCCTGCTCCTCGAACCAGGCCAGCTCCTCCACCACCGCGACGCAGCCGGCGGCCAGCACGGCGCGGGCCTCCCGCGGTGCGCGGGCGAGCAGCCGGGCCTGGAAGTGCAGCAGGTCCGTGACGAAGAGGTGGTCCTGCACGAGCCAGGTGTCGAACGCAGCCGCGGGCAGGTCCCCCTCGCGCACGGCGTCGAGGAAGGGGTGCTGGGTCGCCGCGGCCCAGGAGGGGGCGGTGCGGGACAGGATCTCGGGGAGGGTCGTCACGTCCGCCGACCCTAGCGAGCCCCCGGCGCCCGTCAGCGCTGCGGTCGGGGAGTGCGCGGCACCCGCCGCGGTCCCGCCTCCGGGGGCCGGGGCCGGTCCTGCAGGTGCAGCCGCACGGCGACCAGCGCCACGTCGTCCTCGGGCTGCTCCGGCAGCAGCCGGTCGAGGATGCCGTCGCAGAGCTCGTCCAGGGGGGTGCCGGCCAGGTCCGCGACGGCCTTGCGCAGCAGTTCCAGGCCCTCGTCGACGCTCTGGTGGCGTCGCTCGATGAGGCCGTCGGTGTAGAGCAGGACCGTGGACCCGCGCTCCACGGTCCGCTCGGCGTCCTCCCGGGCGGTGCTGGGGTCGATGCCCAGCAGCAGGGTGGACCTGCCGTCGAGGGTGGTGACCGTGCCGTCGGGCTGGAGCAGCAGCGGCGGGGGGTGCCCGGCGTTGGCCCAGCGGAGCACGGTCGTGCCCTGCTCCTTCTGCTCCGGCGTCTGCTCCAGGCGCGCGACGACGGCGGTGGCGGTGGTCTCGACGTCGAGGCCCTGCATGGTGGCGTCGAGACCGGTGAGGATGGCGGCCGGGCCCGCGCCGCTGTAGTAGGCGATGCCGCGCAGCAGGGAGCGGATCTGGCCCATCGCCGCGGCGGCGTTGACGTCGTGGCCCATGACGTCGCCGATGACGAGGACGGTGCTGCCGTCCGGTTGCAGGAACGCGTCGTACCAGTCCCCGCCGACCTGCGCGGCCCGGGCGGCCGGGCGGTAGCGGACCACGATCTGGAGGTGGTCCGGCTCCGGCGGCGACGTCAGCATGCTGCGCTGCAGCCCCTCCGCGAGGCGCTGCTGCTGGGTGTAGAGGCGGGCGTTGTCCAGCGCCAGGCCGGCCCGGTCGCAGATCTCCTCCAGGGTGAGGAGGTCCTCGCGCTGCGGTGCCGGGCGCTTCACCCCGCGCAGCACCGTGAGCAGGCCCACGGTCCGGCCCCTGGCCCGCAGCGGCATCACCACGGCGGACTCGGGGGCGAGCTGCTCGATCATCTGCCGGGCGGCGTCGTCGCGCAGGATGGACGTGATCCGCTCGGTGGCCCGGTCGGGGAAGACGTAGGGCCGGGAGGTGCGCACCGTCTGCAGCACCGGCGCGTCCGGCGGCAGGTCCCGCAGCCGCACGTGGCGGTAGCGCTCCAGCAGGGGGCGCAGCTCCTCGTCCACGTGCCAGGAGGCGACGTCGCGCAGGCCGCCCTGCTCGTCCACGAGGCTGACGATGCAGGCGTCGGCGAGGGTCGGCACCACGTACGTCGAGAGCCGGCTGAGGGCGGAGTCCAGGTCGAGGGCGGCGGCGAGGTCGGCGCTGACCGCCGCGACCAGCCGCAGCCGCTGCGCGGCCCGCTCGGCGGCGCGCTGCGCCCGCTGCGCGGCCTCCTGCGCGTCGCGGCGGGCGGTGATGTCGAGGAAGTACACCGACAGCCCGTCCGGGGTGGGCCACGCCCGCAGCTCGTACCAGCCGTCCAGGGGCGGGGGGTAGTAGGCCTCGAACGTGGTCGGCTGGCCCGACTCGACCGCGGCGCGGTAGTGCACCTCGAAGTCGGAGCCGGCGGCGGCGGGGAACAGCTCCCACAGGTTGCCGCCGAGCAGCTCCTCGCGGACCTTGCCGAGCAGGCGCTCCGCCTCCGCGTTGACGTAGGTGAAGCACCACTCCCGGTCCAGGGAGTAGAAGGCCGCCGACATGCTCTCCAGGACGCGCGCCAGACGGGCGTCGGCCTCCCGCCCGGCCGTCGTGTCGTAGGCGGCGCCGAGCACCCGGACGGCGTCGCCCGCCGGCCCGCTCAGGGCCTTGCCCCGCGCCTGGATCCAGCGCATCGTGCCGTCGGGCAGGACGGTGCGGTACTCCAGGTCCACGGTGCCGCAGCACTCGATGGCCTCGGAGAGCGCCTGGCCCACGCGGGCCAGGTCGTCGGGGTGCACGCGGGCGTTGAAGGACTCGATGGTGCCGTCGAAGTCGGCCGCGCCGAGGCCGAACAGCTCCAGCAGGCGCTCGTCCCACGTCAACCGGCCCGTGCGGAGGTCCCAGTCCCAGCTGCCGATGCCCGCGGCGTCGATGGCGAGCTGCCAGCGCAGCTCCCCCGAGGCGTAGTCCACCGACAGCGCCGACAGCTCCAGCTCCCGCGCGGCGGCCGAGGCCAGCTCGCTGAGCAGGGTCACGTCCGCCGGCGACCAGGTGCGCGGCTCGGGACCGAAGACGCACAGGGCACCGACGACGTGGCCGCCGCGCCCCGTCAGCGGCACGCCGAGGTAGGCGCCGACCGCCCCGGAGGTCACCGGCGGCAGGCCGGAGACGCGCTCGTCGGAGGTCGCGTCGGTCACGACGAGGGGTGCGCCGCTGGCCGCGGTCACGGTGCACAGCGAGTCCGCCAGGGACCCCGTGCTGCCGGGCTGCGCGTCCGACACCCCCGTGATGGCGCCGATGGTCTGCACGTCGCTGAGCAGGGAGAGCTGCGCCGCGGGGGTCGCCAGCAGGCGGGCGGCGAGGTCGGTGAGGCGGTCCACGGCCGATCCCTGGCTGGTCGCCACCAGCCGCTGGGCGGCGCGCTGGCGCTCCTGCCCCCCGGCCAGCGCCCCGGCCGGGTCCGCCCCCGCGCCCTCGGGGGCGGGCGTAGGCCCAGGAACCACGTGCACCCCCGCCTCGGTCAGTGCGCCCCGACCGGCGGGGCCCTGCCCGCCACGATAGGCGACCCGTCCGAGCGGGTGCCGCACCCGGGGTGCCGGTCGCACGCCCGTCTCGGGTTGCCGGAGCGGAGGGTGGCGGTCACAGTGGCTCAGGACACGACCGTCGCCGCCGGGTCAGCCGGAGGGGACAGGACCCGAAGGGATGGGATGAGCCGGCTCCGGGTGGATGCGAAGCCGTCCGCCGTCCCCACCGCCCGGCACTGGGTCGTCGACACGTGCACCTCCTCCTCCGCGGAGGTGGACTTCGGGATCCTCGAGCTCCTCACCACCGAGGTCGTCGCCAACGCCGTCCTGCACGGCAGCGGCCCGGTCTGCATCGACCTCACGTGCGACAACGGGTGCGTCCGCGTCGCCGTCGCGGACGCGAACCCCCGACCGCCGGTCGTCAAGCACGTGGGCACCGGCGCCACCGGCGGGCGCGGCATGGCCCTCGTCGACGCGCTGGCCGACCGGTGGGGCTCCAGTTCGTCCCCCGGCAACGGCAAGACCGTCTGGTTCGAGCTCGAGGCCAACGGCTGCCAGGACGCCCTGCGGGTCGACGGCCACGAGGACACCTCGTCGGCCGACGGCCGCGAGGACGCGTCGTAGGGCGCTGCCCGCGACGACCGCAGCAGCCCGTTCAGCCGCGCCGCTCCTCCCGCAGCGGCTTCACCGCCGGGGGCACCGCCTCCCCGACCACCTCGGGGAACTCGCAGGTGAACGTCCCGGCGTACCCCGCCAGCGGCCCGAACCGGCGGTTGGTCACCCGCACGTCGATCGTGTAGCAGCCCCGGACCTCGTCGTAGCCCTCCCGCAGCAGCGCCGTCCCCGACAGCAGCAGCGGGAAGTCGAAGCTCACCGGTCCCTCGTGGAAGCGCTGCGCCCCCGAGCGGATCTGCAGGCTGCCGTCGGGCAGCACGGACGGCTCGAGGTCCACCGCGAGGTGCTGGTGGGTGCCCAGGTAGTCGACGATGCGCCCCGGGCCGCCGTGCACCAGCGTCGCGTCGAAGCGGCGCCGCCGCCCGGGGGCGATCTCGAAGGTGCGCACGACGGTCACCGTCTCGCGGCCGAAGGAGTCGACGTAGGCGTAGTTCTCCACCGTGAAGGGCACGCCGGTGCCGCTGTCCGGCACCAGGATGTTGCGCCACGCGCCGAGGTGCAGGAACGGCAGCGTCCACGCCGGGCCGTGCCAGACGCGGTCCATCACGCCCCGGCCCACGCAGGAGTAGCCGGCCGCCGTGGACACCCCGAAACGGCGGCGCAGCATCGGGTGCAGCCGCTGCGCCTCCTCGCCCAGGGCGTCGAGGACGACGCTCACGCCGGCCCGCCCGCGCGCCCGCCGCCCGCGGGGGCCGGTGCCGGCTCCGGCAGCCCGGCCAGCGACGCGGGCGCCCGCCCCGCCCGCGGGTCCGGCGGGCGGCGCAGGCAGCGGCGCCCCGACGGCACCGACGGCGGCACCGGAGCCAGCAGCGCCAGTCCCGCCACCCCCACGGCGGCCCACGACGAGCGCCGGGCCAGCGCCGCGGCACCGGCGACCCCCAGCGCGCGCAGCGCCGTCCACGCCAGCGCCCGGTCGCGGGCCAGCGCCGGGTCGAGCCCCTCGTCCACCCACAGCCGCAGCCGGTCGAAGCTCCACGCCGTCGCCCAGCCCACCGCCGGACGCGTCAGCCACGGGTCCAGCAGCGCCCCGACCCGGCCCCAGCCCGGCTCGTAGTCGTAGCCGGTGAGGAACCGCATCCGGCCGTCGCCCACCGGCACGTACCGCCAGTACCCCGACCCCTCGCCCAGCGGCGAGAGGCGGTCGTCGGTGCGGAAGCGCAGCGCCGACGTCCCGCGGCCGGAGCCGTCGCGGCGGTGGCCGACCGAGGTGCCCGTGCCCGTGACGGTGCGCAGCGGCAGCCGCGGGAACGGCAGCGCCAGGGCGTAGGTGAAGTGCCGGTTGCCCCGCCCGTCCACCGACGTCGGGGTGATGGAGGAGAAGCGCAGGTCCCAGCGCGGGTGGACCTGCGGGTCCTGCGTCAGGAACCACAGCCGCTCCGCGTCGGCCGGGCCCGCGCAGCGCACGGAGGTCTCCACGTACACGGGGGCACGGCCCGCGGCGGTTCGCACCCGGGAACCGTACCGGCGCGACGAGCCGCGAGGTTGCGATCCGATCACATCTGCGGCCCCCTGGCGGGCTCCGCTGGACCGCGCCACTCAGCGTGACAGGGTGACGACCTGAGGCATCGAGCAGGCGGCGCGCCGAGCCGTGGCAGCGTCGGACACGAGTGCGTCGAACAGGGGAGCCCCATGCGTGCACTACCCGCCATCGCAGCCCTGACGGCCGCGGCCCTCGGACTCGCCGGGTGCGGCGCCGGGGAGGGCGTCGACACCGGCCAGGGCTCGGGAGGTTCTCCCGGAGAGGGCGGCGGCGCCCTCGTCGCAGCCATCAGCGCCCAGCCCGACCAGCTCGACCCGCACAAGACCACCGCCTACGCCAGCTTCCAGGTGCTGGAGAACGTCTACGACACCCTCACCGTCCCCTCCGCCGAGGACCAGACGATGCAGCCGAGCCTGGCGGAGTCCTGGGAGACCAGCGACGACGGCCTGACCTGGACGTTCACCCTGCGCGAGGGGGTGGAGTTCCACGACGGCTCCGAGCTCGACGCCGCCGACGTCGTGTACTCCTTCAACCGCATCATCGACGAGGAGCTCGCGAACTCCTACCGGTTCACCTCCGTGGCCGACATCACCGCGAAGGACGACCGCACCGTCGTCTTCCAGCTGAAGGAGCCCATGCCGAACCTGCTGTCGCAGGTCGGGGAGTTCAAGGGCATGGCGATCCTGCCCGAGGGGGCCGCCGAGGAGCACGACCTGGCGACCGAGGCCGTCGGCACCGGCCCCTTCACCCTCCAGGGCAGCACGGCGAGCGCTGTGGAGCTGAAGGCCTTCGAGGACCACTGGGGCGGCGAGCCCACCGTTCCCGCCGTCGAGTTCCGCTTCGTCTCCGAGCCCACCGCCGCGCTGACCGCCCTGCGGAGCGGGCAGGTGCACTGGACGGACAACGTGCCGGCGCAGCAGATCGAGGCTCTCGCCTCCGACGACTCCGTCGAGCTCGGGCAGACGCCCAGCGTCGACTACTGGTACATGGCGATGAACCTCGAGAAGCCGCCGTTCGACAAGCGCGAGGTCCGCCGCGCCATCGCCACCGCCATCGACCGCGAGGCGGTGACGCAGGCGGCCAAGTTCGACGCCGCCCGCCCGAACCAGACGGCGATCCCCGAGGGCAGCTTCTGGCACACCGACTACGAGCCCTTCGAGCCCGACATCGCGGCCGCGAAGAAGATGCTCGCCGACGCCGGGGTGAGCACCCCGCTGCGGATGGGGCTCATGGTCACCTCCGAGTACCCCGAGACCGTCACCGCCGCGCAGGTCATCGCCAGCCAGCTGGAACCCCTCGGGATCACCGTGGACATCCAGACGGAGGAGTTCGCCACCTGGCTCGCGCGGCAGGGCGAGGGCGACTTCGACGCCTTCCTCCTCGGCTGGGTGGGCAACGTCGACCCGTACGGCTTCTACCACTCCCAGCACCGCACGGGGGCATCGAACAACTACCAGGGCTACTCCAACCCCGTCACCGACGAGCTCCTGGACGGCGCCGCCGTGGAGCGCGACCAGGACGCCCGCAAGAAGCTCTACGACGAGGCCGCCAAGACCATCGTCGACGACGTCTCCTACCTCTACCTCTACAACCCCGACGTCGTGCAGGCGTGGAAGCCGGGCCTGCAGGGGTACACCATCCGCGCCGACAAGGCGGTGAACTTCGAGAACGTCGAGCTCCCGGAGTGAGCGGCTACCTCCTGCGGCGCGCGGGGCAGTCGGCCGTCGTCCTCCTGGGGGTGGCGATCGCGGTCTTCGCGCTCATGCACCTCGTCCCGGGCGACCCGGTCCGCCTGGCGCTCGGCACCCGCTTCGACCAGGCCGCCTACGACGCCCTGCGCGAACGCGCCGGCCTCGACGAGCCCCTGCCGGTCCAGTTCCTCGGCTGGATCGGCTCGGCGGTCACCGGCGACCTGGGGGTGAGCTTCCGCAGCGGTGAGCCGGTGACGATGCTCATCGTCGAACGGCTGCCCGCGACCGTGTCCCTGGCGGCCGCGTCGATCCTGGTGGCACTGCTCATCGCCGTGCCGCTGGGAACCCTGTCCGCGCTGCGGCCCCGCTCGTTCGTGGACTCCGCCGGCACCGTCGTCAGCCAGGTCGGCATCTCCGTGCCGGAGTTCTGGATGGGCATCCTGCTCATCCTGCTGTTCGCCGGCGTCCTCGACTGGTTCCCGCCCGGGGGCTACGTGCCGCTGTCGGAGGACCCGGTGGGCTGGCTGCGCAGCCTCGTGCTGCCGGCGCTGACGACCGGGCTGGTCTCCGGCAGCGTGCTGACCAGGTTCACCCGCTCCAGCGTCCTGGAGGCGCTGGGCGCCGACCACGTCCGCACCGCCCGCGCCAAGGGGCTGCCCGCACGCGCCGTGCTGCGCTGGCACGTGCTGCGCAACGCCCTGCTGCCGCTCGTCACCGTCACGGGCGTGCAGTTGGCCTACCTGCTCTCGGGCGTGGTGGTCGTGGAGATCGTCTTCGCCTGGCCGGGTCTGGGGCTGCTCGCGCTGCAGGCCGTGCAGGACCGGGACTACCCCGTCCTGCAGGGCGCGGTGCTGCTCTTCGCGTTCGTGTTCCTGCTGCTCAACCTCGTCGTGGACCTGCTGTACTCCCGCCTCGACCCGCGGATCAGCGCGTGAGCGCCGCGGCGGACGCACCCGCGCGGGGGCGGGCCCTCACCGCGGAGGTGCCGCGTTGGCGGGTCACCCTCGGCCTGCTCGCCCGCACCCCCACCGCGGCGGCGGCCGCCCTCGTGCTGCTCACGGTGGTGCTGGTCGCCCTGTTCGACGACCAGCTCGCGCCCGCGGGGCCGAACGACGTCGACGTGCAGGCGCGGCTGCAGGGGCCGAGCGCCGAGCACCCCTTCGGCACCGATGACCTCGGCCGCGACGTCCTGTCCCGCGTTCTCCTCGGCGCGCAGGTGTCGCTGCGGGTGGGGCTCGTCGCCGTGGGCATCTCGCTCGTGGTGGGCACCCTCGTCGGCACCCTGGCCGGTTTCTACGGCCGCTGGGTGGACTCGCTGCTGATGCGGCTGATGGACGTGCTGTTCGCGTTCCCGGCGCTGCTGCTGGCGATCGCCGTCCTCGCCGTCCTCGGCCCCGGCGCCACCAACGCGATGATCGCCATCGGCATCACGTACACCCCCGTGTTCGCCCGCGTGTCCCGCGCGGCGGTCCTCGGCGTGCGGGAGCAGGTCTACGTGCGCGCCTCCCGCTCGGTGGGGGCCTCGGACGCGCGGCTGCTGCTGCGCCACGTCCTGCCGAACGCGGCGCCCCCGATCCTCGTGCAGACGTCGGTGAGCCTGGCGTTCGCGGTGCTGGCGGAGGCCGCGCTGTCGTTCGCGGGCCTGGGCATCCAGCCGCCGGCCCCGTCGTGGGGCGGGATGCTCGCCTCCGGTCGCGGCTTCCTCGAGCAGGCGTGGTGGATGGCGGTGTTCCCCGGGCTGGCCATCTTCCTGCTGGTGCTGTCGTTCAACCTCCTCGGCGACGGGCTGCGCGACGTGCTCGACCCGCAGCAGCGCAGCGCGATGGAGGCGGGCAGACGGCGGATCCGCTCCCGTGGCAAGGCGGAGGCCGCTGCGGACGCGAGGGGGGCGGCGTGAGTGCGCAGACCCCGCAGCCGGCCCCGCAGCCGGCCCGGGAGGGGGCCCGGCAGCCGGTGCTGTCCGTGCGGGACCTGCGGGTGCGGATGGGCACCCCGCGGGGCGTCGCGGAGATCGTCAACGGCCTCGACTACGACGTGCACCCCGGCGAGACCGTCGCGGTGGTGGGGGAGTCCGGCAGCGGCAAGAGCGTCTCCGTGATGGCCCTGATGGGCCTGCTGCCGCGCACCGCGACCGTCACCGGCACCGCGGAGTTCGAGGGCCGCGACCTCGTCGGGATGTCCGACGCCCAGCTGCGCACGGTGCGCGGCAACGGCATCAGCATGGTGTTCCAGGACCCGATGACCTCGCTGAACCCGGTGCTCACGGTCGGGCGGCAGATCACCGAGGGCCTGCTCGCCCACGGCGACCTGCCGAAGCGGGCCGCGACCGAGCGGGCGGCGGAACTGCTCGGGGAGGTGGGGTTCCCCGACCCGCGCGGCGCGCTGGACCGCTACCCCCACCAGCTCTCCGGCGGCATGCGCCAGCGCGTGATGATCGCCATCGCGCTGGCCGGGCGGCCGCGGCTGCTCATCGCCGACGAGGCCACCACCGCCCTCGACGTCACCGTCCAGGCGCAGATCCTCGAACTGGTGGCGCGGCTGCAGGCCGAGCACGGCACCGGCGTCATCTGGATCACCCACGACCTCGGCGTCGTCGCCGGCATCGCCGACCGCGTCCTCGTGATGTACGGCGGTCGCTGCGTGGAGGACGGCGTCGTCGACGACGTGTTCGACGCACCCGCCCATCCCTACACCCGCGGCCTGCTCGGCGCCCTGCCCGCGCGACTGGGGCCCGAGCTCGACGCCGAGGAGCCGCCGGAGCTGGTGACGATCCCCGGAACCCCGCCGCTGCCGACGGACCTGCCGCCCGGCTGCGTGTTCTGGCCGCGCTGCCCCGTCCGCTCGGACCCGCGCTGCGAGCGGGAACAGCCACCGTTGCTGGAGGTGTCGCGGCCGCAGGTGGGCGGGCGCCCGGCAGGGCTCCCGCACCGCGCCGCGACGTGGTGCTCGGAGGGACGACCGTGACCATCGAGAACGGCGGCGGGGACGTGCTCGTCTCCGCCCGGGGCCTGAAGGTCCACTTCCCCGTCCGCTCCAAGGGACTGCGACGCAGGCAGGTGGGTGCGGTGCGTGCCGTGGACGGGGTCGACCTCGACATCCGCCGCGGGGAGACCCTCGGCCTGGTGGGGGAGTCCGGCTGCGGCAAGTCCACCCTCGGCAACGCCCTGCTGCGGCTGGTGGAACCCACCGCCGGCACCGTCACCTTCGACGGGACGGACGTCACCGCCCTGGACCGGCGGGGGCTGCGCTCGCTGCGCCGGCGCGCGGTCATGGTGTTCCAGGACCCCTACGCCTCCCTCGACCCGCGCATCCCGGTGGGCCGCACGGTGGCCGAACCGCTGGAGGTGCACGGCCTGCACCCGGGCGCCCAGGCCCGGGCCGCCCGCGTCGCGGAACTGCTGGAGCTCGTCGGGCTGGACCCCGGCGTGGCCGGCCGCTACCCGCACGAGTTCTCCGGCGGGCAGCGCCAGCGCATCGGCATCGCCCGCGCCCTGGCGGGTGAACCCGACTTCGTGGTCTGCGACGAGGCCATCGCCTCCCTCGACGTCAGCGTGCAGGCGCAGGTGCTGAACCTGTTGCGCCGCCTGCAGCGGCAGCTGGGGCTGACGTACCTGTTCGTCTCCCACGACCTCGCCGCCGTCCGGCACGTCTCCGACCGCATCGCCGTCATGTACCTGGGCAGCGTCGTGGAGGTCGGCACCGCCGCGCAGGTCGCCGGCCGGCCCAGGCACCCGTACACGCGGGCCCTGCTGTCGGCGGTGCCGGTCCCCTCGCCCGGCGCCGAGCGCGGCCGCGAGCGGATCGTGCTGCGCGGCGACGTGCCCTCCGCGGCGGCCGTGCCGTCGGGCTGCCGCTTCCGCACCCGCTGCCCCGACGTGTTCGAGCCGTGCCCGGTCGTGGCGCCGGCGCTGGCCGACCGGGGCGACGGGCAGCTCGCGGCCTGCCACCTGCACGGGGTGGTGGGGGAGCGGGTCCCGGCCGACGTCGCCGAGGCCGGGCGCCTTCCGTAGGGGGCGCGGCCGTGCCGGTGGCGGGACCGTCGGCACGACCGCGGCGTCGCCGAAGCGTCCGTCCGTCGACCGGTGTCCGACCAGCGGGGAGGCTGACGTGGTCCACGTGGTGTTGCGGCCGATCGAGGACTCCGACCTCGACGCGCTGTTCGAGCAGATGCGGGATCCCGAGTCGGTGCGGATGGCTGCGTTCACCGTCCGGGATCCCGGCGACCGCGCCGCGTTCGACGCCCACATGGCGAGAGTGCGGACGTCGCCCGGGGTGACCGCCCGCGCCGTCACCGCCGACGGACGGCTCGTCGGCAGCATCGCCGCCTTCGTGGTCGACGGGGACACCGAGGTCACGTACTGGATCGACAGGTCCTGCTGGGGCCGCGGCATCGCCGGCCGGGCGCTCGAGCTGCTCCTGGAGGCGGTCCGCGTCCGGCCCGTGTTCGCCCGGGTCGCGAGCGACAACGCTGCCTCGCTCGCGGTGCTGCGGAGAGCGGGCTTCGCGATCACGGGGACGGAGGTGTCCCACGCCAACGGCCGGGGAGCGGAGATCGAGGAGACGATCCTGCGCCTCGACGAATCCGCGGGGACGGCGCACTCCTGATCGGGGCCCAGCGGAAACTCGATTGCCCGGCGACGGTCCGCGCTGCCACAGTTCGCTCCTGCGACGCGGTGCGAAGGCCCGGGTTACTTCCCTGTCGAGGAAACACCCACCCGGGCCGGCTGGTCCTCGCGTCGTCTGCGGGCTGCTCGATGCGCAGTCGCGGGATACTTCCTGGTCCTCGCGGGTTCGAATCCCGCCGGGCGCTCCCGTGCGCCCGGTAGCGCACCTCGGTGCGCGGTTCCCGTGGCGAGGGGTTCTCGAGCAGTTCGCAGACGACGCGGTTTCCGGTGCACACCACCGCGCCGGATGGTGCCGCACCGATGCGCAGGCGGGGGTTACTCCTTCCTCATACGTGTGTCGCTGGTTCGAGTCCAGCCCGGAGGGACCGGTTCCCCCCGGTAGCTCAGTCGGCAGAGCAACGTGCAGCCCCCCGCCGCCCCGGTCGACGGTACGGCTCCATCCGGCGCGGCAGCGCCGTGGCCGACACGACGTCCGGGGCACCGTGCCCCGGAGGATCCGGAAGGAGCACCAGGAGACGACCATGGCACGGTTCAGCGGCATCCGGCAGCGCCTGCTCGGGCGCGCCCCCCAGCGCACCCTCGAGCGCACCACCACCCACGAGGGCGGTGCGGCGTTCGTGCGCGACGCGAGGAGCGACCTGTTCCTCCTCGCCGCCGTGAACATGGTCGGGCAGGACTCCTTCTACGAGGGCGCGGGCGAGCGCGACGAGCGGTTCCGCCGCCTCGTCCACGCCGTCACGGTGCAGGACCCCGACTGGGTCGCGCGCTTCGTCCCGTTCCTGCGCAACGAGATGAACATGCGCACCGCGGCCGTCGTGATGGCCGCGGAGTCGGCACGGGCGCGCCGCGACCTCGCCGTCCTGCACTCCCGCCCGGACCCGGCGACCACCTCGATCCGCCGCATGGTGGACTCCGCGCTGCAGCGCGCGGACGAGCCCGCGGAGTTCCTCGGGTACTGGTGGTCGCGCTACGGCAAGGCGATGCCGAAGGGCGTCCAGCGCGGCCTGGCGGACGCGGTCACCCGGCTCTACGACGAGCGCGCCGTGCTGCGCTACGACGGGAACTCCCGCGCGATCCGGATGGCCGACGTCGTCGAGCTGGTCCACCCGACCCCGCGGGCGCCGTGGCAGTCGCAGCTGTTCCGCGCACTGCTCGACGAGCGCCACCACGGCGACCGCAGCGCGCCGCAGGAGGAGGTGCGTGCGCTGTCCGCGCGTGACCGTCTCGTGCGACTCGCACCCGCCGAGCGGCACGCCCTCGCCCGCCTCGTGCGGGCCGGGGACGCCGCGGCGACGGCCGAGTTCGAGGCGGCCACGGCGGGGCAGTGGGAGTGGGTGCGCTCCTGGCTCGGCGAGGCGCCGCCTGCGGACGGGCTCACCCCCGCCGAGCAGTGGGAGCTGGTGATCCCCCTCATGGGCGTCATGGCGCTCGTGCGGAACCTGCGCGGTTTCGACGAGGCGGGTGTGTCCGACGAGGTGGCGGCGACGGTCGCGGCGAAGCTCGCCGATCCCGACGTCGTCGCGCGCTCCCGGATGTTCCCGTACCGGTTCCTGTCCGCGGCGCTGGAGGCCCCGTCGCCGCGGTGGGCGTGGCCGCTGGAGCAGGCGGTGCGGGCCTCGACCGCTGCGGTCCCGGCCCTGGGCGGGCGGACGCTCGTCCTCTGCGACACCTCCGCGTCGATGTCCACGCCGGTGTCACAGCGCTCGAAGGTGCAGCACGTCGACGTCGGCGCGCTGTTCGCCGCGGTGCTGGCGTGCCGCGGCGAGCGGGTCGACCTCGTCGCCTTCGCCAGCGGGTGGGAGGGCGTGCCGGTCCGGCCGGCCGAGGGCGTGCTGCGCACCGTGCAGCGCGTCCGCGGGCGCATCGGCGCGGTCGGGCACGGCACGGAGACCGCGGCGGCGCTGCGGGCCTCCTACGCCGGGCACGACCGGGTGGTGATCGTCTCGGACATGCAGGCGTTCGCGGACGCTCGGTGGGGCCGGGGCGCGAGCGTCTCGACGGCGGCGCCGGCGCACGTGCCGGTGTACGGCGTCAACACCACCGGGTACGCGCCGGCGGCCCTGGACCTGTCGGAGCGCAACCGGTACGAGATCGGCGGGTTCAGCGACAAGCTGTTCTCGATGATCGCGATGGTGGAGGGGGGCCGGGACGCCGGCTGGCCCTTCTGACCCGCCGGGTGTGCGCCTGGACGGGGCTCCGGGGTGGCGGGGACGTTCGGCAGGCGACACACCGGTGTCGCCCGGCCGAACGTCCCCGCCCCGCGGGGTGCTCGACCGGGGCGGGGACGTTGCGCAGGCGACGCGCCGGTGTCGCCCGGCCGAACGTCCCCGCCCCGTCAGGGCGCCGCCACGTCCGGTCCGCGCAGCGTGACCTGGATGCTGCCGCCGATCACCAGGTCCACGCGGGTGCACGACGCGCCGGGATCGGGGATCGCGCTCAGCGGCCAGTGGTGCTCGACGCCCAGAGCCTCCTCCGCGATCGCCTCCGCCTCGCGCAGGCCCACGCACTGGTCGGCGATCCGCTCCCGGAGCGTGTCGCGCAGCGTCGCCAGGTCACCGCCCACCCCGTGCTCCTCCGCCGCGCGATGCGGCAGCACGTGGGCCTGGCGCGTCGCCGGATCCGCGTAGCCCACCGCGCAGGGGAGGCCGTCGTTCCCGCCGGGGTTGTCGGCGGGAACCACCGTCACGGTCCAGCCGCTCAGCCCGAGCCGCGCGAGTTCCCGCGAGGCGAACTCCGTCGTCTCCGCCTCGGAGAAGCACCGCGACTGCGGGCCGTCGACGTAGTCCTGCATGCTCGCCTCGAGCTCGAACGCCGCGTCGTCCTCGGGGGCGGGTGGCGCCAGCGGTTCGGCGCCCTCCGGCACCTCCGAGCGAGGCGCCACGTACAGGGTTCCTTGGTGGTGGAAGGCGACCGGATCCGGGATGGGCGGGCGCCCGACCAGTTCCATGTACCGCCGGCAGTCGGCGAGCGGATCGCCGGTCAGCTCCGGGCCGCCGACGGTGTCGCGCATCGCAGTGGGATCGGCCCACTCCGTCCGGCAGTTCACCCCGTCGTGGCTCGCTCCGCCGCCGACGTACCACTGCTCGTATCCCGCGTACGCGACACCGCCGCCGAGGACGGCGATGCCCGTCACCGCGGTGGCGAACCCGCCGCGCCCCAGCCGCCGTCGCAGGCCCCGCCTCGTCGACCGCTCCGTCATGGTGACCCCTTCCCGCAGGGCGTCGAGCACCCCCCGGTCCATTCGGGCGAGGTCGGTCCCCGCGACGGGATCCGCCGCGCGCAGCCGCGCGAGCACGTCGTCCCTCATCGGATCTCCTCCAGCCCGGGACGGGCGTCCGCCCATCCCGCCACCACGTGTCCGGCCCGGCTCTCCCGTTGCGGCCCGGAGAACCCGATGTGCTCGACCGCAGCCAGTTCCCGCAGCAGCCGCTTGCGGGCCCGGTGCAGCCGCACCCGGACCATCGCCCGCGACACCCCGAGGGCCACGGCGATCTCGTCCCGCGCCAGGTCCTCCCACGCCACCAGGCGCAGCACCTCGCGGTCGTCCTCGGGCAGCCGTCGCATCGCCTCGGCCAGGCCTGGATCGCTCACCTCCGGGGCGGGCGCCACGTGCGGCAGTTCCTGCCGGAGCCGGTCGGCGAGGGCGAGGCGCCGCCGCTCGCCGCGGTAGTGGTTGGCCAGCACGTTGCGTGCCACTCCGAACAGCCACGGGCGGGCGTCGTCGCCGGCCGGGACCTCGTCCAGCCGTCGCCAGGCCACGAGGAACGTCTCGGCGACGACGTCGGCAGCGTCGGCGGGGTCGGCCACGCGCCGCACGGCGTACGCCAGCAACGGCTGGTGTGTCCGGTCGAACAGCGCGGCGAACCGCTCCTGCGGTGAGCTCACGGGGCCCCTTCCACGGGCGGGAGTCTGACACCGCCCCTTGTCCGGGAGGGCCACGAGCGTTGCACCCTCCGCCGCCCCGCGACGTCCCCACCCGCCCACGGGGCGCGCGACCGGCGCCTACCCTGGGCCCGTGACCGCGCTGCCCGCCGAGCCGCTCGACCCCCCGCGGGTCCTGCGCTGGCGCCCCGGCCGGCCGGTCGACGTCCCCCTGCACCTGTCGGCGCTGCGCCGCGGCGGGAGCGACCCCGCGTTCGCCTCCGCCGGGGGTGTCGTCTGGCGCGCCACCCGCACCCCCGAGGGCCCGGCGACGCTGCGGATCGTGGCCGTGCCGGGCGACGGCGAGGTCGAGGCCGCCGCCTGGGGCCCCGGAGCGGAGTGGGCCCTCGACGGGGTGCCCGGCCTCCTCGGGGCCTGCGACGACGACGCGGCGGAGTTCGTCCCCCGCCCCGAGCACCGGGTCCTCGTCGAGGCGTGGCGCCGCCACCGGGACTGGCGCGTCCCTCGCAGCCGCGCCGTGTTCGAGTGCATCTCCGCCTCCGCCCTGGAGCAGGTCGTCTCCACCAGGGAGGCGTTCGCGTCGTGGCGCTGGCTGGTGCGCCGCTTCGGGGAGCCCGCCCCCGGCCCGGTGGACCTGTTCGTGCCGCCCGCCCCGGAGCAGTGGCGGCGCATCCCGTCCTGGGCGTGGCTGGAGGCGGGCGTGGAGCTGCGCCGCCGTCGCGTCACGCTCGCCGCCGCACCGTGCGCGGGGCGGCTGGAGCAGACGCTGGACCTCGCTCCCGCCGTCGCCGACCGGGCGCTGCGCACCATCCCCGGACTCGGGGTGTGGACGTCGGCGGAGGTGCGCTCGAAGGCCCACGGCCACGCCGACGCGTTCTCCTTCGGTGACCTGCACGTCGCCCGGGAGGTCTCCTACGCGCTGACCGGCGAGGTGCTGGACGACTACGGCTGCGCGGAGGTCATCGAGTGCTACCGCGGCCACCGCTACCGGGTGCAGCGGCTGGTGATGCTCAGCGGCGTGCGGCGCCCGCGCGCCGCGCCGCGGATGGCGTTCCCCACGCACACCCCCAGTCGCACCGTCCCCGGTGCGCGGGCCCGGCGGGGGCGCCCGTGAGGGTTCTCGTCGCCGGGCGGTCCGGCGTCCTGCACGGGCAGCGGTGCGGGAGCTGCACGCCGCCCCGCTGACCGCCCCCGGCCGGTCACCCCTGGCCGGTCACCTCTGACGGGCCGTCTCCGCGCTGACCACCACCACGTCGCCGTCCCGCCGCAGCACCCCGCGCAGGTCCTCCGCCCACAGCGCCGCCAGCAGCCGCTGGACGAGCATCCCCAGGGCCACGCCGTCGCCACCGGCGAGCCGCACCTCGCGCCCGTGAGGCAGAGCCGTGCAGCCGCCACCGCCCGCGGCCAGCGCCACGGCCACCGCCCGCCGCACCCGCTCCCCGACGGGCCCGGGAGCCACCGGCGGCGGTGCGAGGTGGGCCGCGCCCAGGGCCGCGCGCACCGCCTCCACGTGCCCGAGGCGGAACCAGTCCTCGCCCGGGGCGCGCAGCAGCGACGCCGCCCCGGGCCCGTCCTCCTCGCCGACCTCCGCCGCGAGGCCCCGCACCAGCGCGGCCGGCACCCGCAGCACCTTGCCCTTGACCAGGTCGGCGGCGGCGGCGACCTCGTCGGCCAGCGCCCGCACGGTCACCTCCAGGGGGCGGCCCTCGGCGTCGACGCCGCCGCGCAGGTCGTCGCCGACCCGCAGCCCCGCGCAACCCAGGGCGAAGTCCGTCTGCCCGACCCGCCACGGGCGGCCGGCGGTGTCGGTGAGGACGACGGCCAGGCGGACGCCGGTGAGTTCCCGCAGCCGCGCGCGCAGCCGCCGCGCCGCCTCGTCCGGGTCGGCGGGCAGCAGGAGCACCGTGCCGGCGGGGGTGTTGGAGGCGTCCACGCCGGCCGCGGCCATCACGGGACCCGCCGCCGACTCCACGATCGCCGCCAGCCCGCGCGTGGTGCGCCGCGCGGCGACGGTGCGGCGCGACTGCTCCGCCACGGCGGCGTCCCGCTCGGCGGCCGGGCGCGTCAGCCCTTCCGCCTTCGACCACACCTTGCTGGAGACCGCCAGGACGTCGCCGTCGGCAGGCGGGCAGGGCAGCGCCGCCACCAGCAGCGCGGCCAGGTCGTCCCCGGCGCGGACCTCGCCCATCCCCGTCAGCGCCCGGACCTCCAGGACCGGAACGGCCGGCACGGGCGCCTCCGGCGTGCCGGGTTCGACGGTGCTCACGTCCGCGACGCCCCCGCCGGGCTCAGCGCCAGGCCCAGGTCCAGCGCGGCCCGCGCCAGGGCGGCCGTGGCGTCCGGGCCGCTCATCAGCAACGGCCGCGGCAGCACCCGCAACCGCCCGCCGTGGGCGCCGCCGGGCTCGAAGGCGTCGGCCTCGGCGACCAGCCAGCCGTCGAGGAAGTCGGCGTAGAGCCCCGCCACCGCCTCCGCCGTCGACGGCACCCCGAGCGCCGCGAGGCAGGCGTCGGCCATGCCGCGCACCGGCGCGCCGCCGATCACGGGGGAGACCCCCACGACGGGCGCGGTGGTGGCGCGCAGGGCGTCGCGGACGCCGGGCACCTGCAGGATCGTGCCGATCGAGACGACGGGGTTGCTCGGCGGCAGCACCACCACGTCGGCGTCCGACAGCGCCTCCAGCACTCCGGGAGCCGGGCGCGCCGCGGCGGCGCCCAGGGGCTCGATGCGCAACGCCGGGACCTTCGCGTGCAGCCGCACCCACCACTCCTGGAAGTGCACGCGCCGGCCCCCCGCCTCCCCGGCGTGGGCGGCGGGGTCCACGGGTGCGAGGTCGACGTGGGTCTCGACGACGTCGTCGGTCATCGGCAGCAGCCGCACCCCCGGCCGCCAGCGCTCGCACAGCCGGGCGGTGACCTCCGACAGCGGCAGGCCCTCGCGCAGCAGCCTCGTGCGCACCAGGTGGGTGGCGATGTCCTTGTCGCCGAGGGTGAACCACGTCGGCTGCTGCCCGTAGGCGGCGAGCTCGTCGGCGACGCCGGAGGTCTCGTCGCTGCGTCCCCAGCCGCGCTCGTCGTCGATGCCGCCGCCGAGGGTGTACATCACCGAGTCCAGGTCGGGGCAGACCCGCAGACCGTGCAGGGTGATGTCGTCGGCGGTGTTGCCGACCACGGTGACCTCCGCCGCGCGCAGGTCGGGGGCGCTCGCCGAGCGCAGGGCCGCCAGGAGGCCGCGCAGGAAGCGGGCACCCCCCACGCCCCCCGCGAGCGCGGTGACGCGCAGGCCGGCCGGGGGAGAGGGCGGGGCGGCGGGTGCGGGAGAGGCTGCCTCAGTCACCGGGGCATCCTGCCGCGCCCGCCTGTGAACCCCCGTCCAGGGCAGCGCGAACTGCCGGACGCCGTTACCACGACGCCTCGCGCTGGGCTTGACTCTGCCAGATGACACGCGTGTAATTCCACCAGTGACATCTTCTGAGTGATCACGGCGTCACCCGGGGTAGCGGCCCAGTGGCGCAAGGGGCAGGCGGCACCAGGGGGCGCAATGAACGGCATCGGCGTGGATGACATGGGCGACGGCACGGGGACCGAGAGCACGGCGACCGAGGGCGAGGGTGGCCGCGGGAGCGAGCGGATCCTGCACCTGGTGCAGATCACGCCCCAGCCCGCGCTGACCCCCGAGGACCCGGGCTGGCAGGAGGTGGCGCTCTGCGCGCAGACCGACCCCGAGGCCTTCTTCCCCGAGAAGGGCGGCTCCACCCGCGAGGCCAAGCGCGTCTGCGGCTCCTGCGAGGTCCGCGTCGAGTGCCTGGAGTACGCCCTCGCCAACGACGAGCGGTTCGGCATCTGGGGCGGGCTGTCGGAGCGGGAGCGCCGCCGCCTCAAGCGCCGCGTCAGCTGAGCACCGCCCCCGGGCGGGTGCTCGGGCGGGCGCCCGGTCAGTCGCCGCGGTAGCGCGGGTCGACCTCTTCGGGGGTCAGGTTCAGCAGGTGGGCCACCTGCTCCACGACCACGTCGGCGACCAGGTCCTCCAGCTCGCCCTCCTGGGCCCGCGTCTCCAGCGGGCGCCGGTAGACGACGACCCGCGGCGGCGAGGAGCCGTCGGCGGGGAACAACCGCCCCATCGGCACCCCGCCCTCCTCCCACGGCGCGGGGTCGGACGGCGGCACGTCCTCCACGGCGAACTCCACGCCCGCCAGGTCCTCGGCCCAGCGCCGCTCCAGCAGCTCCACGGCGTCCAGCACCAGGTCGTCGAAGCGCTCCGCGCGGGTGCGCGCACCGGGGACGGTCGACGGCAGCAGCGGGCCGCGCAGGCCGCGGCCGTGCCGGTCCCTGCGCCGACGCCGCGGGCCGTCGATCGCGCGCCGGGTACCTGCCACGGGGGCAGGCTACTCGCGCCCGATCACCCGCGTGGCTCGCCGCGCCGATCCGTGGACGAGGGCGCCCGGACGGGCGAACCGGACGGGAAACACGGCGGAGGTGCTCGGAACCGGGCGCGGCCTCGGGTACCGTCGCGCTCGTGGCCGGAGGACGGAGGTGCACGCGCACCGCATGCGGGCAGGTGGCGGTCGCCACCCTGACCTACGTGTACTCCGACTCCACCGCGGTGCTCGGGCCGCTGGCCACCTACGCCGAGCCGCACTCCTACGACCTGTGCGGCGACCACGCGCGCCGCCTCACCGCCCCGCGCGGCTGGGAGGTCGTGCGGCTCGTCCCCGACGACGGGGGCCCGGGCCGCCGCCACGACGACTGGCTCGCCCTGGCCGACGCCGTCCGCGAGCCGGCGGCCGCGCCGGTCGAGGACCCGGCCGACACGCTCCGCCGCGGTCACCTGCGGGTGCTGCGCGACGGCGCGGGTCGTCGCCCCGGAGCCGGCCCCGCCGTCTGACGCCGGCGCCTTCAGCCGCGCCCGCGGCGGCGCGATCCTCCCGCTGCGCCCGGTCGGGCGCTCAAGCCGACGCCGGAACCTGCCGATGCAGGTGTCGCCTGTGAGCTGTCGACTCCGGAGGAGCCCCGTGCCCGCCACGCCCCGCACCAGCGCCAGCACCACCCGTCGTCCCCGGCGCACCCGCGCCCCCCGCATCGCGCCGCCCCTGGGCTCGCTGACGCAGCCGGAGCACCGCGACTCCTCCCTGGGGTGCGGGTCCTGCGGCAGTCCCCGCGTGACCCAGCTGTCCATGTCGCTCGCCGACGGCACACCCGTCGTGTTCGTCTCCTGCCACGTCTGCGAGGAGCGCAGCTGGCACGGCACCAGCGGCACCATGAGCGTCGACTCCATCCTCGACCGCTCGCGCAAGTCGGACCCCAAGGCCGCCGACGCCTGAGACGGGGCTCGGGGAGCGCAGCCGGGGCCCGGGGGCCGGTCGACGCCGGGAGGGCGCAAGCCAGGGCCCCGGCTAGGCTTCCGAGAGTGCCTCCTGCGCTGTCCTCCATCATCAAGGCCTACGACGTCCGGGGCACGGTCCCCGACCAGCTCGACGCGGGCGTCGTGCGCGCCCTGGGTGCCGCCTTCGCCGACGTCGTCGTCCTGCCCGAGCAGGCGCCGGCCGCCTCCGGTGCGGCGCGCCACGTCGTCGTCGGCCACGACATGCGCCCCTCCTCCCCGGAGCTGTCCGCGGCCTTCGCCGAGGGGGTCGCCTCCCGCGGCATCGACGTCGTCCTCATCGGGCTGGCCTCCACCGACGGCCTCTACTACGCCAGCGGTGCCGCGAGCGTGCCGGGGGCGATGTTCACCGCCAGCCACAACCCGGCGCAGTACAACGGCATCAAGCTCTGCCGCGCCGGCGCCCGGCCCGTCGGCCAGGACTCCGGCCTCTCCACGATCCGCGAGCTGGCGCAGTCCTGGCTCGACGCCGGTGAGGTGCCGCAGCCGCAGGGCGTCACCCCGGGCACCGTCACCGAGCAGGACGTCCTCGCCGACTACGCCGGTCACCTGCGCTCCCTCGTGGACCTCTCCGGCATCCGGCCCCTGAAGGTCGTCGTCGACGCCGGCAACGGCATGGCCGGGCACACCGTGCCCGCCGTGCTCGGCACCGCCGCCGGGCTGCCCGCGCTGCCCCTGGACGTCGTGCCGCTGTACTTCGAGCTCGACGGCACCTTCCCCAACCACGAGGCCAACCCGCTGGAGCCCGCGAACCTGCGCGACCTGCAGGCCGCGGTGCGCGAGCACGGCGCCGACCTCGGCCTCGCCTTCGACGGGGACGCCGACCGCTGCTTCGTCGTCGACGAGCGCGGCGAGCCGGTCAGCCCCAGCGCCGTCACCGCCCTCGTCGCCGAGCGCGAGATCGGCAAGGAGCGCGCCGCCGGCCGCGAGGCCGTGGTGATCCACAACCTCATCACCTCCCGGGCCGTGCCCGAGATCGTCGCCGAGCAGGGCGGGATCCCCGTCCGCACCCGCGTCGGGCACTCCTTCATCAAGGAGCGGATGGCGGAGGAGGGTGCCGTCTTCGGCGGTGAGCACTCCGCGCACTACTACTTCCGCGAGTTCTGGTCCGCCGACACCGGCATGCTGGCCGCGATGCACGTCCTCGCCGCCCTCGGCGAGGCCCCGCAGCCGCTGTCGCAGCTCGGCGCCCGCTACGAGCGCTACGTCGCCAGCGGCGAGATCAACTCCACGGTCGCCGACGCCGCCGCCGTGGCCGCGTTCGTCGAGCAGGTCGTCACCGCCGAGGCGCGCGCCCGCGGCGAGGACGTCGAGGTCGACCGTCTCGACGGGCTGACCGTGACCCACCCCGCCTCCGACGCCGAGCCGATGTGGTGGTTCAACCTCCGCGCCAGCAACACCGAACCGCTGCTGCGGCTCAACGCCGAGGGCGCCGACGCCGCCACCATGCAGCACGTCCGCGACCGGGTCCTCGGCCTGGTCCGCGGCGAGCACGGCGGGTCCCTGACCGTCCCCGCCGCACCCGCGAGCGCCGGCGAGCGCTCGTGATGGAGCCGTGGCTGCGGGCGGCCCTGCGCTGCCCGCAGTGCCGGGGCGAGCTCGTGGACGTGGACCCCGTGCCCGCGGGTGCCACGACCGGCCCCGCGGCACTGGCCTGCACCGGAGCCTGCGCCTGCAGCTACCCGGTCGTCGACGGCATCCCCGTCCTCCTCACCGACGAGGCTCGGCCCGCCGGTGGGGCACCACACCCTGCGCCACCCGCTGGAGGGAGCACCCCGTGACCGTGGACGAAGCCCTGCTCGACGACCCCGAGGCGCTCGCCGCGGCGGACCACTCCGGCGTCCTGCGCACGCTGGCCACCGCCGGTGCCCAGGTCCGCGAGGCCGCGGCCCTGTCCGGCGAGGCGGGCGTCACCCGCCTCGCCGAGGAGCACCGCCCCCGCGCCGTCGTCGTGGCCTCCCTGGGCGGCTCGGCCGTCGTCTCCGACATCCTGCTGGCGCTGGCCGGGCGCGCCTGCCCGGTGCCCGTGCTCGTGCGCCGGGGCGGGCCGCTGCCCGCGTGGGTGGGACCCCTGGACCTGGTGGTCGCCGTGTCCCTGTCCGGTCGGGCCGCGGGGCCGCTGGCGCTGGCCGCCGAGGCCGCCCGCCGCGGCGCGCGGGTCGTCACCGTGGCCGACGAGGGCTCCCCCCTGGCGCAGGTCGGCGCCGGCCGCGGCAACGTGCAGGTGCCGCTGGCCCGCGGCAGCCGCGTCGAGGAGGGGCTGCGGGCCCGCTCCTCCCGCCTGTCGCTGTGGTCGCTGCTGGTGCCCGTGCTCTCCGCCGCCGACGCCCTCGGGCTCGTGCGCACGCCCCCGGAGGTGCTGGCGGAGGTGGCCGACCGCCTGGACGCGGAGGCGGAGCAGTGCCGCCCGGCGTCGGAGGCGTTCCTCAACCCCGCCAAGACCCTCGCGCTGGACCTCGCGGGCAGCGTGCCGGTGATCCTCGCCGACGGCGACGTGGCGGGGGCGGCCGCCGCCCGGGCCGCGTCCATGCTCGCCCGCACCGCCCGGGTGCCAGCCGTGCGCGGGGCGCTGCCCGACGACGCCGGTGACGTGGTGGCGACCTTCGGCGGGCCGTTCGCGACCCGGCCCGACGACGTCTTCGCCGACCCCTTCCTCGACGACGCCGGGGCCGCGGCGCGCCTGCGCCTGCTGCTGCTGCGGGACGCGCCCACCGAGCCGGACGCCGCACCCGAGGTGGGCCCCACCGCACCCGCGGGTGCGGTGGTCGACGCCGTGGCCCAGACCGCGGCCGACGCCGGGGTGCGTGTCAGCGAGGTCGTTCCCGAGCCGGGCCCGCCGCTGGTGCGCCTGGCGCAGCTCGTGGCCCGCACGGACTTCGCCGCCACCTACCTGGCGCTCGCCGGCGGCATCGACCCCGCGGCCTCCCCGCACGTCGCCGACCTGCGGGACCGGCTCGGCTGAGCGGAGCGCCCGCGCGGGCCGCCCGGCGGGCGGGCGCGGGCCCGATGCAGGCCGACGGGCCCCCACCGACCGCGAGGTCGGTGGGGGCCCGTCGGCGTCCGGACGTGGCGCCCCGCGGCTAGTGCGACCCGACGGCGTCGGCGTCGGCGCCGTGCTTCTTGTGCCGGTGCACGGTGAGGGCCATCACGACCGCCACGACCGCACCGACGACGAGCCCGAGGACGGCGCTCGCCAGCGTGTTGACGAGCCAGCCCACCAGGCCACCGAGGGACCCGGCCGCTGCGTGCGCCGCCTCCTCCGCGTGGTGCACGACGTCGTACAGGGGGTGGAAGCCCAGGTCGTGCATCCCCACGAGCAGGATGTGACCTCCGACCCACAGCATCGCGGCCGTCCCGACCACGGTGAGGAAGGTGAGGAGCTTCGGCATCCCCTTGACCAGGCCACGGCCGAGACCGGCCACCGCCTTCCGCGGCGACGTCGACAGGCGCAGTCCGGCGTCGTCCATCTTCACGATCAGGCCGACGACGCCGTAGACCAGGACGGTGATCGCGATCGCGACGACGATGAGGATCACCATCCGCGACAGGAACGCCTCGGCGGCCACCTCGTTGAGGGAGATGACCATGATCTCCGCCGACAGGATGAAGTCGGTGCGCACGGCCCCGGCGACGACGGTGTCCTCGTCGGGCAGGGCCCCCTCCTCCGCGCCGTGGTGGCCGCCGTGCCCGCGGATCTTGTGCCAGACCTTCTCCGCGCCCTCGTAGCAGAGGTAGGCCCCGCCGATCATGAGGATCGGTGTGAGGAGGAACGGCAGGAACTGGCTGAGCAGCAGGATCGCGGGCAGGATCACGAGCAGCTTGTTGCGCAGCGATCCCAGGGCGATGCGCCAGATGATCGGGAGTTCGCGCTCGGCGGCCAGCCCGTGCACGTACTGCGGCGTGACGGCGGTGTCGTCGACGACGACGCCGGCGGCCTTCACACCGGCCCGCGCGGCGGCGACACCGACGTCGTCGATGGAGGCGGCGGCGGCGCGCGCCAGCACTGCCACGTCGTCGAGCAGGGCCACGAGTCCACCGGGCAAGGCGGGCTCCCTTCGGTTCGTGCGCTGTGCGTCCGACCAGGTCCTCGTCCGGTCGGCGCGTGTCCAGCCTCGATGGTGCCGGTGAACGGGTCCGTGCGCGACCGCCGGGGGCGGGGGCGGGGAGCGGAGGGCGCCCCGCCGGGAAGAACCCCGCCGGGGCGCGCCGTTACGCTGGAGAGATCCGGCGCAAGGGGAAGCCGACGGTCGAGAGGGACCGCGCCGGTCCGAACCACTTCACCAGTGCGAGAGGACACCCATGCCCACGTACGTCCCGGCCACCGACGGCCGCCCGATCGACTTCCAGGTCGCCGACCTGGCCCTGGCCCCCGCCGGCCGCCACGAGATCCGCCTCGCCGAGCACGAGATGCCCGGCCTGATGGCCCTGCGCGCCGAGTACGGCGACGCCCAGCCGCTCGCCGGCGCCCGCATCGCCGGGTCCCTGCACATGACCGTGCAGACCGCCGTGCTCATCGAGACCCTCACCGCGCTCGGCGCCCGGGTGCGATGGGCCAGCTGCAACATCTTCTCCACCCAGGACGCCGCCGCCGCTGCGGTCGTCGTGGGCCGCGACGGCACCGTCGACGCCCCCGCCGGCTCGCCCGTCTTCGCCTGGAAGGGCGAGACGCTGGAGGAGTACTGGGAGTGCGCCGAGCGCATCTTCGACTGGGGCAGCGACGCCGACGGCAACCCCGTCGGTCCGAACATGATCCTCGACGACGGCGGCGACGCCACCATGCTCGTCCTCAAGGGCGTCGAGTTCGAGAAGGCCGGCGCGGTGCCCGCTGTGCACGCGGAGGACTCCGAGGAGTACGCCCTCGTGCTGGAGCTGCTGCGCCGCTCCCTCGCCTCGGACCCGCAGCGCTGGACCCGCATCGCCGCCGGCATCCGCGGCGTCAGCGAGGAGACCACCACCGGCGTGCACCGCCTCGTGGAGTTCCACCGCGCCGGCGTCCTGCCCTTCCCGGCGATCAACGTCAACGACGCCGTGACGAAGTCGAAGTTCGACAACAAGTACGGCACCCGCCACTCCCTCATCGACGGCATCAACCGCGCCACCGACGTCCTCATCGGCGGCAAGGTGGCCCTCGTCGCCGGCTACGGCGACGTCGGCAAGGGCTGCGCGGAGTCCCTGCGCGGCCAGGGCGCGCGCGTGCTCGTCACCGAGGTCGACCCGATCTGCGCGCTGCAGGCGGCGATGGACGGCTACCAGGTCGTCCGGCTCGACGACGTCGTGGGCGAGGTCGACATCTTCGTCACCGCCACCGGCAACAAGGACGTCGTCATGGCGTCGCACATGGCCCGCATGAAGCACCAGGCGATCGTGGGCAACATCGGCCACTTCGACAACGAGATCGACATCGCCGGGCTGGCGAAGGTCCCGGGCGTGGAGCGCGTCGAGATCAAGCCGCAGGTCCACGAGTGGCGCTTCCCGGCGGCCGACGGGCGCCCGGCGCACAGCATCATCGTGCTCAGCGAGGGCCGGCTGCTGAACCTCGGCAACGCCACGGGCCACCCGAGCTTCGTGATGTCGAACTCGTTCTCCAACCAGACGATCGCGCAGATCGAGCTGTTCACCCGCGGCGCGGACTACCCGATCGGCGTGCACGTGCTGCCCAAGCACCTCGACGAGAAGGTCGCGCGCCTCCACCTGGACGCGCTGGGTGCGAAGCTCACCGAGCTGACGAAGTCGCAGGCCGACTACATCGGCGTGGACGTCGCCGGGCCCTACAAGCCGGACGCCTACCGGTACTGAGCCCGTCCGCGACGCGCCGCCCCAGGAGTTGCGGGGCGGCGCGTCGCGTCTGCGCGCGACCTCAGGCGGGCCTGCCCACCGCCCGCGACAGTTCCGCGAGCCGGTCCCGCTGCCGCTGCAGCTTGCGCAGCTCGCGGTCGTGGCGCTCCACCAGGACCGCGGCGACGAAGCGCTCCGGGTTCGTGCCCGCCGGCGGGGGCGGTGCGACGTGGCGGGCGACGGCCTCCGCGAGGGAACGGGCCAGCTGCTCCCGCGACTGCGGGGCGAGCTGGTGGGTGCGCCCCAGGAACTGCCGCGCCGCGACGGAGAGCCGGTCGGGGATCCGGCCGATGTCCGCCGCCCGCGCCCAGCCCGCCAGCTCCGCGGGCATCGGCGGCAGCGGCACGTGCCGGGCGGCGGTGCGCTCCCGCACCACGTAGGTGCCGGCGAGCAGGTCCCCGAACCGCTTCCCGCGGGCGTTGACGAGGGAGCAGAGGATCGCGGGGCTGCCCGCCAGCGCCCACAGCTCGAAGGCGCCCAGCAGCGAGCGCACGATCGCCTGCCGGAAGCGGATGGGCCCGCCGTCGTCGCGGACCGCGCGCAGCCCGCAGACCAGCTTCCCCACCGTGCGCCCCCGCGTCAGGGACTCCACCAGCGCGGGCACGACCACGAGCACGAGGATCGACAGGCCCAGCACGATCGCGGCCGCGGCGGCCTCGTCGAGCTCGCTCCCCAGCGCGAACGCGGCGACCAGCAACCCGACCAGGAGCAGGCCGAGGACCAGTGCGTCCAGCAGGGCCGCGACGATGCGCGAGGCGAACGACGCCGCCCGCAGGTCCAGCACCACCGCCTCGCCCGTCACGACGTCACCGGCGAAGGGGTCGGCCAGCGTCTGGGGGGCGGGCGAGCGCCGGAGCGCGCCGGGGGAGGGGGCGCCGTCCACTGCCATGCGGGCACGCTACCGCCCGCCGCCGCACGGGCTCCCCGCCCCGGCGCGGCGCTGCCGCCGGCTGGGGGAGGATGGGACGCGAACGGACCCGGGCCGGGAGCCCGCGTCCCGATCCACCGGCAGCAGGAGGGGAAGCGTGGACGTCGACGCCTTCAGGACCGTCCACACCCCCGAGTGGGACCGCCTGCGGGAGCTCAGCCGGCGCAGGTCTCTGACCGGGACCGAGATCGACGAGCTGGTGGTGCTCTACCAGCGCGCCGCCACCCACCTGTCCCTGCTGCGCTCCGGAACCGCCGACCCCGTCCTCGTCGACGAGCTGTCCACCCTGCTGGCCCGGACCCGGGCCCGGCTGACCGGCGCGCAGCGCACCAGCTGGCGCGGGTTCCTGCGCTTCTTCACCACGTCCTTCCCCGCGGCGCTGTGGCGGCTGCGGTGGTGGACCCTGGCGACGACGCTGCTCTTCATGCTGGTGGCGGTCCCGGCGGGGATCTGGATGGCCGCCGACCCGGTGCGGCAGAGCGCGCTCCTCGGTTCCGACGCGGAGATCCGCCAGCTCGTGGAGCAGGACTTCGCCGGCTACTACACCGAGTACGCCCACGCCTCCTTCGCCGGGAAGGTGTGGACGAACAACGCATGGGTGGCGGCGACGTGCGTCGCGCTCGGCATCACCGGCTTCTTCCCCGTCTACGCCATGGTGAGCAACGCCGTGAGCGTCGGGCTGATCGGCGGCCTGATGGTCGACCACGGCCGGGGGGACGTGTTCTTCGGCCTGATCCTGCCCCACGGCCTGCTGGAGCTGACGGCCGTGTTCGTGGCGGGCGCCGCGGGCCTGAAGCTGTTCTGGGCGTGGGTGGCGCCCGGGCCGCGCCCCCGCGTGCAGGCGCTGGCCGCGGAGGGCCGCGCCATGGTGGGCGTGGCGCTCGGGCTGGCCGTGGTGCTGTTCGTGTCCGGGCTGATCGAGGGGTTCGTGACCCCGTCGGGCCTGCCCACCGCGGCGCGCATCGCGATCGGAGCGCTGGCCCTGCTCGCCTTCCTGGTCTACGGCGCCGTGCTCGGGCGGCGGGCGGCGGCGCAGGGGGAGACCGGCGACGTCGGCGTCACCGACGCGGGGGACGCCCTGCCCACGGCGGGCTGACGTCCCCCGGCGCCGGTCGGGATCACCGCCGCGGCGGGTCCTCCTCGAACCCGTTCCCGCCGAACCCGTTCCCGTCGACCCAGGGCCCGTCGAACCCGTCCCCGTCGGGGCCGTCCGCCTGCTGCGCGCCGCTGCCCAGCAGGCTGCGCGTCAGCGCCTCCGCATCCGACAGCAGCTCCTCCAGCGCCGCCGCCAGGTCCGCGTCACCCACCTCGTGGCCCGCCACCGCGGCGTCCAGCACCGCGCGGCGCAGCAGCTCCTTCGCGAACGACGCCGTCACGCCCTCGGCCCGCTCCGCCGCCGCGTCCAGGGCCGCCTCCGACAGCGGCAGGCTGCGCGCGTACAGCCGCAGCAGCTGCCGGCGCGCCCCCACGTCCGGCAGCGGGACCTCCACCGCCAGGTCCACCCGCCCCGGCCGCTGCGCCAGCGCGCGCTCCAGGCGGTCGGCCCGGTTCGTCGTCATCAGGAAGGCCACGTCCGCGTCACCGTCCAGACCGTCCAGCGCCTCCAGCAGCTCGAACAGCAGCGGCTGCCCCGACGGGTGGTGGCCGCGGTCCTCCGCGACGAGGTCGCAGTCCTCCAGCACGATCAGCGTCGGCTGCATCGCCCGGGCGACGTGCGCGGCGGTGGTGATGTGCGCCAGCGCCTGCCCGCTCAGCAGCACCACCGTCGTGCCCGGCGTGCGCGAGAGCAGGTGCCGCACGGTCAGCGTCTTCCCCGTGCCCGGCGGGCCGTAGAGCAGGACCCCGCGCTTGAGGTGCTGCCCCGCAGCCAGCAGCCGCTCCCGCTGGTCGCCCACGCGCACCACGTGCCGCACGATCCGATCCAGCACCCCCGGCGGCAGCACCACGTCCTCGGCCGCCACGTCCGGGCGCCGCAGGAACGCCACCCCACCGCTGGACGGGTCGAACGGCGAACCGGAGAACGACAGCACCTGCCCGCGCAGGACGCTGCGCTCCACCGCCAGTGCGCGCACCCGCGCCAGCAACCCCGCCGCGACGTCCTCGTCCGCCGTGATCACCTCCAGCGCGGCGCCCTGCCCGTGGCTCGGCTTCGCGCTGCGCTGCAGCACCGCCACCGGCGCCCCGCCGAAGCGCAGCAGCCGCACCCCGAAGGCCACCACCCGGCGGTCGGAGTCCGGGCCCGTGGGCAGGTTCACGTGGTCCGGGGCCGCCGTGCCGAAGGAGTGGTAGGTCTGGTCGAGGAGGTCGGCGAACGTCTGGTGGAAGCGCTGGTCGCCACCCGAGACGCCGACGAGCCGCTGCTGCCCGTGCTCCTCCGCGAGGGCGTCCAGGGCGATGTCGACGTCCGCGGCGCGGAAGTCGAGGACCTCCTCCCGCAGCACCGGCAGCCGCCGCGGGTCCTGGCCGAGGTGCTTGGTGACCACCTGCAGCAGGCTCGGCCCGCCCTCGGCCCGCCCGGCGCGGGCGTGCTGGACGACCTCCTCGAGGAAGGTGCGGAAGATGTCGACGAAGGCCTGCTGCGAGGGATCCACGCAGCGCATCCTCCCCACCGGGTGGCGGCGCGGGAAGCGGGTTTCGCAGGTCCACCGCACCGGCTGCGCGGGACCCCTACAGCCGCCCCGCCGCCTTCAGGTCCAGGTAGCGGTCCGCGAGCGCGGGCGCGAGGTCGTGCGGCGGCGCGTGCACCACCTCCACCCCCAGCCGGGCCAGCAGCTCCGCCGTGGCCGCGCGCTCCACGCCCGCCGCCTCCGCCGCGGCCGCCGCGTACACCTCGTCGATGTCCGAGCGCGCCGCCGCCAGCTGCCGCAGGGACGGGTCGTCGACGGAGGCCAGCACCACGGTGTAGCGGGCCGTCAGCTGCGCCAGCGCCGGCAGCAGCCCCACCTCCACGGCGGCGGAGTCCAGCGCCGTCAGCAGCACGACGAGGCAGCGCTGCCGCGCGGTCGCCCGCACCTCCGCGACCACCGCGTCCCAGTCCGTCTCCACCAGGTCCGCCTCCAGCGGGGCCAGCGCCTCCACCAGCTCGTTGAGCAGCCGGGTGCGCGAGGCGCCCTTCACCCGCGCCCGCACGGTGCGCGAGTGCGCCAGCAGGTCCACCCGGTCCCCGGCGCGGCTGGCCAGCGCCCCCAGCAGCAGCGACGCCTCGATGGCCGCGTCGAGGCGCACCTCGTCCGACCCGGGCTCGTCCGGACCAGTCCCCGGCACGTGCCCGATGCGCGCGGCCGCCGTGCGGGAGGCGTCCAGCACGATCAGCACCCGGCGGTCCCGCTCCGGCCGCCACGTCCGCACCACGACCGTCTGCCGCCGCGCCGTGGCCCGCCAGTCGATCGAGCGCACGTCGTCGCCGTCGACGTAGTCGCGCAGCGAGTCGAACTCCGTGCCCTGCCCCCGGTGCAGCACGGCGGTGCGCCCGTCCAGCTCCCGCAGCCGCGCCATCCGCGACGGCAGGTGGCGGCGGGAGGAGAACGCCGGCAGCACCCGCAGCCGCCCCGGCAGCACCAGGGACGCCTGCCGCGCCGCCAGCCCCAGCGGACCGGACAGGCGCACGGTCACCCGGTCCGCGGAGCGCTCCCCCCGCCGGGTCGGGCGCAGGGCGGTGGCCGCGCGCCGGCGCTCACCCGGGGGCAGGTCCACCCGGTGGCGCTCCCCGCGCGCGCCCGCCGAGGGCTGCCAGGCGTCGCGCAGCAGCCCCCGGGCCCGGCGGCTGCCGGCGTTGGTCACCGTGACGAGGCTGTGGCACACCTCGCCCAGGCGCACCGAGGGCGGCACCTCCCGCTCCAGCCGCAGCTTCCGCGGCGACGCCGCCAGCGCGAGGTCGACGAGGAGCAGCAGCACGAGGACCAGCGCCCAGACGACCACGCTGCGCCAGCCGGGGACCAGGACCACGGGGAGGAGGCCCAGGAGCGCCACCACGGCCGCTCGCGGCAGCACCACCACGGCTCAGGCCCCCCGCGCCGCGGGGCGCGCGTGCACGCGGCTCATCGCGGGACCGGGACCGCGCCCAGCACGCCGTCCAGCACGGCGTCGACGTCCACCCCGTCCAGCTCCGCCTCCGGCCGCAGCTGGACCCGGTGGCGCAGGGTCGGGCGGGCCAGCGCCTTCACGTCGTCGGGGGAGACGTAGTCCCGCCCCGACAGCCACGCCCACGCCCTCGATGTCGACAGCAGGGCGGTGGCCCCGCGGGGGGAGACGCCGAGCGCCAGCGACGGCGACGAGCGCGTCGCCCGGCACACGTCCACCACGTAGCCCAGCACGTCGCGGGAGACCTGCACCCGGCGCACCGCGGCGGAGCCGGCCGCCAGCTCCTCCGGGCCCGCGACGGCCCGCAGCCCGGCCGCGGCCAGGTCCCGGGGGTCGAAGCCGCCCGCGTGCCGGGCCAGGACCTCCACCTCGTCCTCGCGCGGGGGCAGCGGCAGGGTCAGTTTCAGCAGGAAGCGGTCCAGCTGCGCCTCGGGGAGCGGGTAGGTGCCCTCGTACTCGACGGGGTTCTGCGTGGCCGCCACGACGAACGGCTGCGGCAGCATGCGGGGGATGCCGTCGACGCTGACCTGGCGCTCCTCCATGGCCTCCAGCAGCGACGCCTGCGTCTTCGGCGGCGTCCGGTTGATCTCGTCGGCCAGCAGGATGTTCGTGAAGACCGGCCCCTCGCGGAAGCTGAAGCGGGCCGTGGCCGCGTCGTAGACCAGGGAGCCGGTGACGTCACCGGGCATGAGGTCCGGCGTGAACTGCACGCGCTTGGTGTCGAGCTGCAGGGCCTGGCACAGGGACCGCACGAGCAGGGTCTTCGCGACACCCGGCACGCCCTCCAGGAGCACGTGGCCCCGGCACAGCAGCGCGATGACCAGGCCCGTGATGGCGGCGTCCTGCCCGACGACGGCCTTCGACACCTCCTGCCGCACGGCGCTGAGGGCTTCGCGCGCCGCGGCCGCGCGGGCCGGGTCGTGGTCGGCGGCCCCCGCTGCGGAGGGGTCCACCGCCGTCGCGCCGTGCGGGGTCGCGGCGGGCGGGGCGTCGCGGTGGGGGGTGGCTTCGCTCACGGTCGACGGGCCTTCCTCAGGGGGGTGGACGGGTTCGGGGGGGCGCCCGCCCCGGCTCCTGCGCCGGATCCGGGGGTGAGCTGGCCCTCGAGCAGCTCCAGCTCGGTCGCGAGCCGGACGAGGGCGGCGTCGTCGGCGGGGGGCGGCCCCTCCAGCAGGGCCCGCACCTCCTGGGGGTGGCGGCCCGTCGCCGCGGCGACGGCGTCGGCGACCTCGGCGCAGCCGGCGGGACCGCTGCTGCGCCCCAGCCGCATGCGCTGGCGGCAGCGGCGCAGGGTCCCCGCGCGCAGGGCCTGCGCCGCCCGGTCCCGGGCGTCCGCGCGCGCGTAGAGGCGGCCGCGGCCCTCCACGGTCTCGGCGGCGCGCACCACCACGGGCAGCGGCTCCGTCACCAGCCGCCCGAGCCGGCGCCCCGCAGCGAGCAGGGCCAGCAGCGCGGCCAGCACCACCACGGCGATCCCCGGCAGGAGCCAGCGCGGGGTCAGCTCCTCGAGGGAGGGGCCGTCCGCGGGCACCGTGTCGACGGGGCCGGGGGCGTACCAGAGCAGCAGCGGCTGCTGCCCGAGGGTGGACAGGGCGAGGGAGGCGTTGCCCTGCGCGTCGAGGAGGTCGTTGGTCAGCAGCGCCGGCTGGCCGAGGACGGTGATCGTCCGGCCGTCCCGGCTCGCCTCCGCGTAGGAGCTGCCCCCCTCCGCCGGGTAGCACGTCACCAGGTCCTCGACGGCGACGGGCTGCACCCGGGCACCGGTCTGCTGAGCCTCGCCGTCGGTCCCGCCGTCGGTTCCGTCGGCGGCCCCGTCACGGGTGTAGACCTGGCCGCCCGCGCTCACCCGGCCGGCGCGGCGCGCCCGCTCGGAGGCGCACTGCGGCTCGCTCTCGCGCCGGTCCACGTCGTCGACGGCGTACAGGCCCGGCACCAGCGCGCCGAGGCTGACGTCGGTGGGGGCGAGCAGGACGAGGTCGGCGTCCAGCCCGGCCAGCTCCGCCAGCACCTCGGGGGCGAGGTCGTCCGGCTCCGTGACGAGGACGGTCGCCCGTCCCCCCGCCTCCGCCACCCGCTCGGCGACGTCGTCGAGCAGCACGGTGCGCTCCACGGTCACCCCCTGCCGCTGCAGGATCTGCGCCACCGCCCGGGCCCCGTCCCCGGAGACGGACGCGGGGTGCATGGGCAGGCGGTTGGTGTCGGAGACGAGCAGCGCCAGCAGCGCCGCCACGGCCGCGACGACGCCCGCCACGACCAGGGGCCAGCGCAGCCGGTCCAGCCGCCGCACCGGGCTCTGCGGCCCCGGGTCCGGCGGGGCGCCCGTCCCGGTCTCCGTCCCGGTCTCGGCGGGGGCGCTCACGACGCGCTCCCCGCGGCGCTCGTCCCGGCGGGCTCGACCGGGCGCGTCGTGCGCGCCTCCTCGTCGAGGGCGGCCAGGGCGGCGTAGGTGCCGGCGTCGGCCCGCCGGCCGCCGTAGCGGACGTCGTCGAAGGTGCGCGCCGCAGCCCGCAGCCCCGGCAGCAGCGCGGGCAGCCACGAGCCGATCTCCGCGCTCGCCTCCGACGCCGTCCTGCCGGGGCGGCGGGTCAGCAGCGTGCGCTCCTCCGCCTCCCGCACGAGGGCGCGGAAGCGCTCGTGGACGGCCACCTCGAAGGACCCGGCCGCGGCGGCCTCCTCGGCGCGGCGGCGGTGCTCCTGCGCGGTGAGGGTGGTGTCGGCGAAGACGGCGTCCTCCTCGGCGCGGGCGGCGGTGCGGCGCACGGGCCCGGTGACCAGCAGGACCACGGCGGTGAGCACGAGCAGGACCGCCGCGATGAGCACGGGTCCCGACCAGCTCGTCCCCAGCGCGGGCACGTCGAGGTCGGAGAGCTTCTCGTTCAGCCACGCCCAGGCGTCCAGCAGCCAGTTGCGCTGCTCGCGGTACTCCCGCCCCGCCAGCTCCCCGGTCGCCCACCGGCGGGCCTCCTCGCGTCCGGGCGCCAGCCCCGTCGCGGCCGCGGTGCTCGTCACCGGTGCTCGGGGCCCGGCCGCGCGGCGGCGGCGCGGTGCAGCTCCACGTCGAGGCCCTCGCGGCGCATCCGCAGGTCGATGTAGAGGAGCGCCGTCACCGAGGCGCTGAAGGGGTAGGCGACCGCGCTGCCGAGGATCGTGCCCGCGCCGATCACGGCCTGCTGCACCAGGGCGGAGAGGAAGGAGGTCTCCCCACCGGACGTCACCAGCACCGCTCCCGAGAGGAGGAGGGAGAGGACCTGGAAGGGCACCGAGATCGCCGTGACCACCGCGTAGACGATCACACCCGTCAGCAGCAGGACGCCCAGCACCCGCCAGAAGCTGCCGCGGACCAGGCGTGCGGAACGGCTCAGGGAGGCCCCCACCCCGATGCCCTCCAGCAGCAGCGCCGGGGCGGCCAGCGACCACCAGCGCACGTAGGCCCACACCCCGACGACGAGGGCGGCCAGGGAGCTGAGGAGGAGCACCGCGACACCGGCGCCGACGCGGTCGAGGGCGAGCAGCGCGATGCCCGGGCCGAGGGCGACCAGGAGGAGCACCAGGTAGACGAGGGTGAACAGCATGGAGAGGCCGATGAGCGCCCACACCCGGCCCCGCGCGGTGTGCCACAGCTCCCCGAGGGGGACCCGATCACCGAGGACCGCGCGGCTGACGGCGACGATGAGCAGTCCGTTCAGGACCGTGATCGCCACGAACTGCAGGACGAGCGCCAGCAGGAAGCCCGGCAGCGAGCGGGTGGCCATGGTCGTCATCTGCGCGAAGGCGACCTCGTCGGAGACGTCGCCGGCCGCGCCGAGCTGCGCCAGGTCGCTGGTGAGCAGCGCGAGCGGCACGAGGGAGACCAGCGTGGTGATCGCCACGACGATCGCGGACAGCCCCACCATCACCCGGGGGTTCTGCCGGAAGGCGCGGAAGGCGCCGTCGTAGATCTCGCCGAGCCCCAGCGGGCGCAGCGGCACGATGCCCGGTCGCGCGACGGGCGGGACCCCCCACGCCGGTCCAGCCCCGGTGGGCGCCCCCGGGACGTGCGCGGGCCCGCCGTGGGTCCCGTGCTGCCCTCCGCCGGCAGGGGCCGACCACTGCGACTGCCCCCCGTCGTGCGGCTGCTGCCAGGAGGCCCCTCCGGGCCCGTCCCCGCCGGCCGTCCCCTCGTTCATCAGTCCCCCGATCATCGCCACGTCGGCTACCGGCAATCGTGCCAGAGGGCCCGCCCGGGCTTCCGCGGCGCGCGCCGCGGCTCCGGGTTCGCGCGCCACGGGCCGCGCCGAGGGGGGAGGGAGGCATCATGGGCCCATGAGGGGACGCGTGCTGGTGGTCGACGACGACACCGCTCTCGCCGAGATGCTCGGCATCGTGCTGCAGGGCGAGGGCCTGGAGACGCGCTTCTGCGCCGACGGGGACTCCGCGCTGGAGGCGTTCCGGCGGACCCGGCCCGACCTCGTCCTCCTCGACCTCATGCTGCCCGGGCGCGACGGCATGGAGGTGTGCCGCATGATCCGCGCCGAGTCGGGCGTGCCGATCGTCATGCTCACCGCCAAGAGCGACACCGTCGACGTGGTGCTGGGGCTCGAGGCCGGCGCCGACGACTACGTCGTGAAGCCGTTCAAGCCGAAGGAGCTCGTGGCCCGGGTGCGGGCGCGGCTGCGCGGTGCGGTGGACCACCCGCCGGAGACGCTGCGCATCGGCGACCTGACGATCGACGTGGCGGGGCACACCGTCAAGCGGGACGGGCAGACGCTGCCCCTGACGCCGCTGGAGTTCGAGCTGCTCGTCACGCTCGCCCGCCGCCCCTGGCAGGCGTTCACGCGGGAGCTGCTGCTGGAGCAGGTCTGGGGCTACCGCCACGCGGCCGACACCCGGCTGGTCAACGTCCACGTCCAGCGACTGCGGTCGAAGATCGAGCGCGACCCGGAGCACCCGGAGATCGTCGTGACCGTCCGGGGCGTCGGGTACCGGGCGGGGCCGCTGTGAGCGGCGGGCCGGCGCCGGAGGTGGGAGCGCGGGGATGACGGAGGGGGCCGGTGCCCACCGGCGCGACGGTGCACGGCCCGGCGGCGTCGCGGGGCCGGTGCGCGCGCTCGCCCACTCGTGGCGTTCCTCGCTGCAGCTGCGCGTCGTGCTGCTCACCACCGCCCTGTGCCTCGCCGTGATCGGCGGGGTGGGGTCCTTCCTGCTCGACGGCATCGGCGACGGCCTCGTGGCGGAGCGCCAGTTCGCCGCCATGGCCGACGCCGCCCGCGGCACCGGGGAGGCGCAGGCCCGCTTCGACGCCTTCTCCGCCGCCGGCACCGCGGAGGCGGAGCAGCCGGCGGCCCTGGAGCAGCTCGCCGCCGACGTGGTCGCGGCGCTGGAGGGCACCGGGCCCGACCGGGTGCGGCGGGTGCTGCTGCTGCGCGCGGGCGATCCGGGGGCGGGGGACCCGGCGCGGGTGGTGCGCGACCTGGCCTCCGCGGGTCTGCGGGCCGACGACGTCCCCGCGGAGCTGCGCCGCGCCGTGACCAGCGCCCAGCAGCAGCAGCACCTGCAGATCGTGGCCGTCGGACCGGGCCGCTCGGAGCCCGTGCTGATGGTGGGCTCGACGGTGACGCTGCCGCGGGCGGGCACGTACGAGCTGTACTTCGTGTACTCCCTGGTGGCGGAGCAGCAGACGCTGGACCTGGTGCGCACCACCTTCCTGGGCGGGGGCATCGCGCTGGTCGTCCTCATCTCGGCCGTGGCGTGGCTGGTGGCGCGCGTCGTGCTGGAACCGGTGCGGCAGGCGGCCGGCACGGCGGAGCGGCTGACGTCGGGCCGCCTCGACGAGCGCATGCCCGTGCGGGGCACGGACGAGCTGGCCCGCCTGGCCAGCGCCTTCAACGAGATGGCGGCCGGGATGCAGCAGCACATCGGGCAGCTGGAGGAGCTGTCGCGCCTGCAGCGGCGGTTCGTCTCCGACGTCAGCCACGAGCTGCGCACCCCGCTGACCACGATCCGGATGGCCGGGGAGGTCATCTTCGACGCACGCACCGACTTCGACCCGGTGGTGGCCCGCTCCGCGGAGCTGATGCAGACGCAGCTGGACCGCTTCGAGGTGCTGCTGGCGGACCTGCTGGACCTGAGCCGCTTCGACGCGGGTGCGGCGGCGCTGGAGGCGGAGCCGGTGGACCTGCGCCACGTCGTGGCCCGGGCCATCGGGTTCGCGGGGCCGCTGGCGGAGAGCCGCGGCAGCGAGCTGCGGGTGGCCTGGCCGACGGGCCCGTGCACGGCCGAGGTGGACGCCCGGCGCATCGAGCGGGTCCTGCGCAACCTGGTGGGCAACGCCGTGGAGCACGGCGAGGGTCGTCCGATCGAGATCACCGTGGTGTCGGACCAGCAGGCGGTGGCGGTGGGGGTGCGCGACTACGGCGTGGGTCTGGAGCCGGAGCACCTCGCGCGGGTCTTCGACCGCTTCTGGCGGGCGGACCCGGCGCGGGCGCGCACGACCGGGGGCAGCGGCCTGGGGCTGGCGATCGCACTGGAGGACACCCGCCTGCACGGCGGCTGGCTGCAGGTGTGGGGGCGCCCGGGCCGCGGCTGCCACTTCGTGCTGACGCTGCCCCGCAGCGCCGGCGGGCAGCTGGTCTCGTCGCCGCTGCCGGTGGCGCCTGCCGCGGGACGGGCGGCGCTGCCGCCGGCGCCCGTGCCGGCCGCGGCGGAGGAGGGCGGGCACCCGTGAGGGGCGGACGGGCTCGCCTGGCGGCTGCCGTGGTGCTGCTGCTCGTCGCCGGTGCGGGCGCGGGCTGCGGTCGGCTGCCGAGCTCCGGGCCGGTGGTCAGCGGCCCCCGCCTGGCCGACGACCCGAGCTTCGGCCTCATCCAGTTCGTCCCCGAGGGGCCGGTGGCGGGCGCGTCGCCGACGGACGTGGTGGCGGGTTTCCTGCGGGCGTCGAGCTCCTCGCGCGACGACCACGCGGTGGCGCGCAGCTTCCTCACCGCGCAGGCGGCGGCGCGGTGGCGGCCGGAGACCTCGACGACCATCTGCCAGCGGATGCCCTCCATCGTGCTGCCGGCGGACCCGGACCCGGCGCACGCGGGGGCGGTGCCGTCCCCGCCGGGGGTGGCCGTTCCCGAGCCGGGCGCCCCCGAGGCCGTCGTCCCCGGCCCCGCGGTGGGCGGCGCGCTGTCGGTGACCCTGCAGGGTCCCGTGGTCGCCACCATCGACGCGCAGGGCCGGCGCGCCGAGCAGCCGCCCGGGGCGCGGCTGTCGCAGCGCCTGCTGCTGCTGCGGGAGCGCGGTGAGTGGCGCATCGACTGGCTGCCCGACGGGGTGGTCATCAGCGCCGCCGACGCCTCCCGGACGCTGCGCCCCTTCACCCTCGCCTTCGCGACGCCCGACGGCTCCCGGCTCGTGCCCGAGGTGCGCTGGTTCGCCTACGGTCCCAACACGGCGACGAGGATCGTGCGCGAGCTGCTGCACGGGCCCTCGCCGTGGCTGGCGCCGGCGGTGACCTCCGGTGCGCCGCCCGGCACCCAGCTGCGGCTGCGCTCGGTGCCGGTGGCCGACGGGGTGGCCTCCGTCGACCTCAGCGACGCCGCGCTGGTCACCACCCCGCAGGAGCGGCGGCTGCTGCTGTCGCAGCTGCACACCAGCCTCACCGGGGTGCGGGGCATCGGCAGCGTGCGCGTCACCGTCAACGGCGTGGAGCTGACCGGCCCGCAGGGCAGGCTGCGCGCGGAGCCGCGCGCTCCCGGCAGCGACGGGCGCCTGCTGGTCCTGGGCCCGGAGGGGCTCGCCCGCTACGACGGGGCCCGGCTCGACACCGTGCAGGGCCCCGACGGCGCGGCGCTGGAGGCGCGCGGGGTGACCCACCCGGCCGTCAGCCCCGCCGGGGGTCCCTACGCGATGCTCGCGGGCGGGCGCCGGCTGCTGGTGCAGCGGCCGGGCAACGCGCCGATCGTGGCGGTCGACGGCGAGGACGACCTCGCCCCGCCGAGCGCCGACCGCCACGGATGGGTCTGGACGGCGTCGGGGAGCACCGTCCTGGCCGTGCCGACCGCGGCCCCGGCCGGTGGTCCGGTGGAGGTGCAGGGACCGCCCGGCGGGGAGACGGGGCGGGTGCTGCAGCTGCGGGTCTCGCGGGACGGCAGTCGCGTCCTGCTGGTGACCGAGCAGGCGGAGGGGGCGCCCGTGGCGGCCGTGCACGGCGTCGACCGCGACGTCTCGGGGCGCCCGGTGCGCCTGACGGCGCGGGGCCCGGTGCTGGCTCCGGGGGCGGCGGAGGTGCTCGACCTGTCGTGGCTGGGTGAGGAGCACGCCGTGCTCCTGGTGCGCCGCCCGGGGGAGGCGTCGCCGCGGCCGGTGATCGCGCAGATCGGCGGCCCCGTGCGGCTGCTGCCGCAGGTGCCGGGCGGGGTGTCCGTCGCGGCGGGCGACACCGAGCGTGAGGTGGTCGTGGGGACGGCGAACGGCCGGCTGCTGGTGCGCAGCGGGGCGGACTGGATGGTCGTCGCCGCGGGCAGGCACCCCGCCTACCCCGGCTGAGCGCCGGTCCGTCGCCGGGTGGCGGCCGCGCCGGGACCCGCCCGCCGTCCACAGGAGCGCGGTCCGGCTGCGCCCTCCACAGGCAGCGGCGGCGCGCCGCGGCCGGCCCGGAGGCGGCTGCAGTCTGCGCGGGTGCTGGGGGCGGAGTGCCGGTGCTGACCGGGAGCGGGGCCGGGCGCGGCGCAGCGGGGCTGCTCGCCGCGGTGGCGGACCTGGTGTGGGCCGCGCACTGCGCGGGCTGCGGCGCGGAGGGGACGCCGTGGTGCCGGCGGTGCGCCGGGGAGCTGGCGGGCCCACCGCTGCGCGCGGTGCTGCCCGGGGGGTGGCCGCTGCTCGCCGCGGCCGGCTACCGCGGTGCGGCCCGGGGTCTGCTGCTGGCGGTGAAGGAGGGGGGCCGCTCCGAGCTGCGGCCAGCCGCCGCGGAACCGCTGGCGCGCGTGGTCGAGGTCGCCGGGCGGGACCTGGACGGGCCGGAAGGCGGCGCGTGGGAGCTGGTGCCCGTGCCGTCCCGCTGGGCGAGCAGGCGCCGCCGCGGCGGGGACCTCGTCGCGGACCTCGCCGCGCGGGCGGCCGCCACGGCCCGGGCGCGCGGTGCCGCCGTGCGGGTGCGCAGGGGCCTGGTGCTGCGCCGCCGCGTGCGGGACCAGGCCGGACTGGACCGCGCCGGGCGGGCGGCGAACCTCGCCGGCGCACTGCGGTGGGTGGGGCCCGTACCACCGGGGCCCTGCCTCGTGGTGGACGACGTCGTGACCACCGGCGCGACGGCGCTGGAGGCGGTCCGGGCGCTGCGCGCCGCCGGCGCGGACGTGCGGGCGGTGGTGGCGCTGACCGCTGCGCGGCGCTGAGCGGCCGCTCCGGCGGGCGCCGCGGAACCCCCTGCGCGGCGGTGCGCGGGGCACGGCGGGCCGCGGGCACGCACCGGCTGCGCTGGGGTGGTCGCTGGGCGTCGTGGTGGTCTAGCGTCGGTGCATGGCAGGACCCTGCTGTTCCTCCCGCGCCGGGGACGTGCGGCGCGCGCGCGGGGAGGTGATGTCGAGCACGACGTGAAGTTCCTGCGGCTGCCGCAGACGTGGCGGTCGCGAGCGCTCGAACAGGAGGATCCCGTGGAAGTTGTGGTCACCGGTCGCCGCACCGACGTTCCGGACAGGTTCCGCCGGCACGTCGAGGAGAAGCTCGAGAAGGTCAGCCACCTCGCTCCCCGCGCTCAGCGCATCGACGTGGAACTGTCGCACGAGCCGAACAAGCGACAGGCCAGCAGTTGCGAGCGGGTGGAGATCACCGTGCGCGACAAGGGTCCGGTGATCCGCGCGGAGGCGTGTGCCGACGACCCCTACGGCGCGCTCGACCTGGCGACCGGGAAGCTCCTCGAACGGCTCCGCCGCGCCCGGGACCGGAAGAAGGTCCACCACGGCCGGCACACCCCCAAGTCCGTGCACGACGCGACGGCCGGCCTCGCGCCCGCGGGCGGCGGCACGAGCTCCGGGCTCTCCGACCCGGCGCTGGCGGCCTCCGGCAGCGCCTCCGCTCCCGACGTCGACGAGGACGTGGCGGGCGCGACGGGCGGCGCGGAGCAGGACCAGGCGCCCGGGAGCCCGGTGGTGATCCGCGAGAAGGAGCACGTGGCCCACCCGATGACGCTGGACCAGGCCCTGTACGAGATGGAGCTCGTGGGGCACGACTTCTTCCTCTTCCAGGACTCCGCATCGGGCCGCCCGAGCGTCGTGTACCGGCGCAAGGGCTGGAGCTACGGCGTGATCACCCTCGACGTGGTCGACCCGGAGTCGAACGGCGCCGGTTCCGCCGCGGCGGCCGAGCGGGCCGTGGAGGCGGTCGGGGGCTGACCGGCCACCGCCCGGGGACCGCTCCGGTCCCCGGGCGACCGGTGCCCCCGCGTGCCATGATCGGCGGACGATCCCCGGGGGCCGGGTGCGAGCACCGGCGGCGCGCCGGGTGGGATGGAGGGAAGACGGTGCAGCCGATCCGCGTACTGGTGGCCGACGACCACGCCCTGCACCGCCGGGGGCTGGAGATGGTGCTCTCCACCGAGGAGGACATCCAGATCGTCGGGGAGGCCGCGGACGGCAACGAGGCCGTGCGCAAGGTCGAGGAGCTGCTGCCCGACGTCGTGCTCATGGACGTGCGGATGCCCAGGACCTCCGGGATCGAGGCCTGCGCGCTCGTGAAGGCCAGCGCCCCCTCCACGAAGATCATCATGTTGACAAGCTCCGACGAGGAGTCGGACCTCTTCGACGCGGTGCGGGCCGGGGCGAGCGGCTACCTCCTCAAGGACGTGCCTGCCGAGGAGGTCGCCGACGGCATCCGGGCGGTCGTGGGCGGGCAGTCGCTGATCAGCCCGTCGATGGCCGGCCTGCTGCTGGGGGAGTTCGCCGCCATGCGCCGGCGCGACGAGGAGCGCGAGCTCGGCGTGCGCTCACCACGGCTCACCCCCCGGGAGCTGGAGGTGCTGCGGCTGCTGTCGCGGGGCCTGGCCAACCGGGAGATCGCCGGCGAGCTCACCATCAGCGAGAACACGGTGAAGAACCACGTCCGCAACATCCTCGAGAAGCTGCAGCTGCACTCCCGCATGGAGGCCGTCGTGTACGCCGTGCGGGAGAAGATCGTCGAGCTGAGCTGACCGGAACGCCGCCGTGAACCGCGGGGAGCTCTCGCCCGCGCAGGCGCGCCGTGCCGCGCTCGCGGCGCAGGGGTTCCGCCGCCGCCCCGCGCGTCCGGGGCCCGCGCACCTGCAGCGGGTGGTGGACCGCGTCGGCGTGGTCCAGATCGACTCGGTCAACGTCCTCGCACGCAGCCACTACCTGCCGTTCTTCAGCCGGCTCGGCCCCTACGACCGCGCGCTGCTGGACCGGGCCTGCGGCGCCGGGCGGCGCACCCGCGGCGGGTGCCGCTTCGTCGAGTACTGGGCGCACGAGGCGTCCCTCGTCGCCCCCGAGACGCACCGGCTGCTGCGCTGGCGCATGGCCCGCGCCGCCCAGGACGCCTGGTCGAGCATGCGCGGGGTCGCCCGCGAGGCCCCCGCGCTGCTGGACGACGTGCTGGCCGCCGTGGCCGCGCGCGGGCCGTCCACGGCGCGGCAGCTGGAGGCGGAGCTGATCGGTGCGGGTCCCCTCGCCCGGCGCGAGCACTGGGGGTGGAACTGGTCGCAGGTGAAGGCCGCCTGCGAGCACCTGTTCTGGGCCGGCGCCCTGACCTCTGCCGGGCGAGCGCAGCAGTTCGAGCGCCGCTACGAGCTGCCGGAGCGGGTGCTGCCGCCGCACGTGGTGGCCGCTGCCGACCCGACGCCGGAGGAGGCGGCGCGGCAGCTGGTGGGGATCGCCGCCCGCGCGCTGGGCGTGGCGACGGAGCCGAGCCTGCGCGACTACTTCCGCCTGCGCCCGGAGCAGTCGCGGCAGGCGGTGGCGGAGCTGTGCGAGGCGGGTGAGCTGCTCCCCGTCGCCGTGCGGGGCTGGTCGCGCCCGGCCCTGCTCTACGCGGGCGCCGCGCTGCCGCGGGTGCGCGCCCGGGCGCTGCTGTCCCCGTTCGACTCCCTCGTCTGGCACCGCCCCCGCACGGAGGAGCTGTGGGGCTTCCGCTTCCGGCTGGAGGTCTACGTGCCCGCGCACGCCCGCGTGCACGGCTACTACGTCCTGCCCTTCCTGCTCGGCGAGGACCTCGTCGCCCGCGTGGACCTCAAGGCGGACCGGGCGGGCGGTGCCCTCCTCGTGCAGGCGGCGTGGGCGGAGCCGGCCGCGCCGCCGGAGACGGCCGCGGAGCTCGCCGCGGAGCTGCGGGATCTCGCCGGCTGGCTCGGCCTGGCCGCGGTGCGCGTGGCGGGAGCCGGCGACCTGGCGCCCGCCCTCGCCCGGGAGTGCGCCGCGGCCGGGGCGCCGGTGCAGGAGCCGCTGGGCGCTCCCTAGCCCTTTGGAGTGCTGCCCCCTCCAGCGGAGCGCCCGGAACGACGATGCAGGATCGTGCACCCTGCGAATGCCCTGCCGGAGCACGCCCCGTGGTCGCGGCCCGGGGCGTCTCCCGCTGCGTCTGCGTGGAGCGCGGCGGAGACGGCCGGCGCGACGCGGCTGCTGCGCCACGTCCTGCTGGAGCTGGGCGGCGCGGCCAGCGAGGCGGAGCTGTTCGGTCTCGCGGGCGGGCTGATGGCCGACTTCCTCGGGGCGGACGCCGTGGCCTTCCTGGAGGGCGAGCACCTGCACGGCGGTGTCGGCCTGGGCACGGGCGCGCCGCCGCTGCGGGGGCTGCTGCGCGTGGTGCGCGACGGCGGCGGGGCCCTGGCCGTGCCGGGCCTGGGCCGGGTCCGCGCGTGGGTCCTGCCGATGCCGGCGCTGTCGGGTGTGCACTGCGTCATCGGCTGGGTGCAGCCGCCCGCGCCGGGCAGCCACGCGGAGCTCCTCGACGTGCTGAGCAGCCTTGTCGGGCTGACCGTGCTGGCGCTGCACGGGGCCGAGCGCGAGCGCTGGATGCACCTGGAGGGGCAGCGCGACGCGCAGGAGGTGAGCCGGCTGCAGGCGGCGCTGAGCCAGCGCGAGCACGTGCTGACCACCTCGCTGCAGTTCCAGCAGGCCGTCTCCAGCCGCCAGCCGCTGCCGGACCTGCTGCGCCGCATCGCGGGGAGCGCGTCGGAGCTGCTCGGGGAGCGCGCCGTCTGCCTGGTGCTGGCGGACCCCCGCTCGCACATGGACCTGCGGGTGGTGGCGGCCGCCGGTGACCGGCCGATGGCCGAGGGGCGTGCCCTGGTCGCGGCCCGGACGGTCACCGAGGGCGGCACGTCGCAGCGCCCGCGGGACGTGGCCGACGAGGACGGCAGCGCGGTGGCGGTGGGCATCCACATCAGCGGCCGTGCCGTCGGGGCCCTCGTGGTGGAGACCTCGGGCACCGACGCCCTGGACGACGTGGGCCGCACGGTGGTGCAGGCCTTCGCGGAGCACGCCAGCATGGCGCTGACGCAGGCGGAGACGCTGCAGGCGGTGCTGGCCGCCTCCACGGACCCGCTGACGAGGCTGCCGGGGCGGACCACCTTCCTGCAGCAGTTGCGCATCGCGCTGCACCGCCGCGCGGGCGGCGGGGACGACGTGGCGGTCCTCTTCGTCGACCTCGACGGCTTCAAGCCGGTCAACGACGGCCTGGGGCACGCCGCGGGCGACGTGGTCCTGACGCGGGTGGCGCGCCGGCTCAGCCGCTGCCTGCGCGGCGCCGACGTGGCGGCCCGCATCGGCGGGGACGAGTTCGCGGTGCTGGTCTGCGGCAGCGATCCGGCGGTGACCGCCCGCAGGGTCGCCGAGCGCGTCACGCGGGCGCTGGCGCAGTCCATCGACGTGGAGGGCCGCTCGGTGCGGGTGGGCTGCAGCACGGGCATCGCGGTGGCCACGGGGGAGGAGAGCGCCGAGGAGCTGCTGCGCTTCGCCGACGTGGCCATGTACCGCGCCAAGGACGGCGGCGGGGACGGCGCGGTCCTGTTCGACTCCTCGATGCTGGAGGCCGACGACCTGCGCCGGGCCCTGGAGGTCGACCTGGAGCGGCTGGGGGTGGAGGAGGAGTTCAGCCTGGCCTTCCAGCCCGTGGTGCTGCTGCCGGACGGCGCGGTGGTGGGGGTGGAGGCGCTGCTGCGCTGGGAGCACCCGCAGCGGGGTCTGCTGGAGCCGGGCGCTTTCCTGGCGCTGGCCGAGCACGGCGGTGCCCTGGTGCGCTCGACGTCGCGGATGCTGCGGGAGGCGGCGCGGCAGGTGGCCGCCTGGCGCTGCGTGGTGCCTGGCCTGGAGCTGTGGGTGAACCTGTCGGCGGGCCAGCTGGCGGCGCCGGGGACCCCGGAGGACCTGCGCAGGGCGCTGCACGAGAGCGGCCTGGAGCCGTCCGCGGTGCTCGTGGACCTGCCGCGCGCGGTGCTGGGGCAGGACCCGGACGTGCTGCGTGCCCGGCTGGCCCAGCTGCGGGGCACGGGGGTGCGCATCGCGCTCGACGACTTCGGTGCGGGCCCGCACGAGGGGCCGGGCTACCTGGCGCCGCTGCGGCAGCTGCCGGTGGACGCGGTGAAGGTCGACGGTTCGCTGGTGGCCGGCCTGGGGTCCGGGACGGGCACGGGGACCTGGGAGGCGGTGCGGCGGCTGCTGGAGCTGGCGCGCGCCCTGGACCTGGGGGTAGTGGCGGAGGGGGTGGAGACGCCCGAGCAGCTGCGTGCCCTGCGGGAGCTGGGCTGCCCCGCGGCGCAGGGCAACCTGCTGGTGCCGGCGGGCACGGCGGAGGCGGTCGGGGAGCTGCTGATGCGGGGCTCCTGGGCCGAGGGCGCTCCCGGCGCGGGCTGACTCGGGAGGATCTCCCTGGCGCGGCGGGCGGGGCGGCGGCGCCCGCCGCGGTGGTCGTCTCGTTAGAGTGGGTGCGTGGCTGCCATCCTCGAGAAGGTCCTCCGTGCCGGTGAAGGCCGGGTCCTCAAGCGCTTGCACCGCATCGCGGACCAGGTCAACTCCCTCGAGGACGACTTCGTCGCCATGAGCGACGCGGAGCTGCGGGAGGAGACCGACCGCTTCAAGAAGCGCCTGGCCGGGGGCGAGACGCTCGACGCGCTGCTGCCCGAGGCCTTCGCCGCGGTCCGCGAGGCCGCGCGGCGCACGCTGGGGCACCGGCACTTCGACGTGCAGATCATGGGCGGTGCGGCCCTGCACAGCGGGAGCATCGCGGAGATGCGCACCGGTGAGGGCAAGACGCTGGTGGCGACGGCCCCGGCGTATCTGAACGCCCTCGCCGGCAAGGGCGTCCACGTCATCACCGTGAACGACTACCTCGCCGAGTACCAGAGCGAGCTGATGGGGCGGGTGTACCGCTTCCTCGGGCTGCGCAGCGGCTGCATCCTCTCCCGGATGCGCCCCGACGAGCGGCGCGAGCAGTACGCGGCGGACATCACCTACGGCACGAACAACGAGTTCGGCTTCGACTACCTGCGCGACAACATGGCGTGGTCGTCGGCGGAGCTGGTGCAGCGCGGGCACAACTTCGCCATCGTCGACGAGGTGGACTCGATCCTCATCGACGAGGCCCGGACCCCGCTGATCATCTCCGGCCCGGCCGACCAGGCGACGAAGTGGTACACGGAGTTCGCCAAGATCGTCCGGCACCTCAAGAAGGACCGCGACTACGAGGTCGACGAGAAGAAGCGCACCATCGGCATCCTCGAGACGGGCATCGAGCGCGTCGAGGACCTCCTCGGCATCGAGAACCTCTACGAGAGCGTCAACACCCCGCTCATCGGCTTCCTCAACAACGCCGTGAAGGTGAAGGAGCTGTTCAAGCGGGACAAGGACTACGTCGTCATGAACGGCGAGGTCATGATCGTCGACGAGCACACGGGGCGCATCCTCGCCGGCCGCCGCTACAACGAGGGCATGCACCAGGCCATCGAGGCCAAGGAGGGGGTGACGATCCAGAACGAGAACCAGACGCTGGCGACCATCACCCTGCAGAACTTCTTCCGCATGTACGACAAGCTCTCCGGGATGACCGGCACGGCCATGACCGAGGCCGCGGAGTTCCACCAGATCTACAAGCTGGGCGTCGTGCCGATCCCGACGAACCGGCCGATGCTGCGCCAGGACCAGCCCGACCTCGTCTACAAGACGGAGGAGGCGAAGTTCGAGGCGGTCGTCGAGGACATCGCCGAGCGCCACGCCGCCGGCCAGCCCGTCCTGGTGGGCACGACCAGCGTGGAGAAGAGCGAGCACCTCTCCGCGCTGCTGACCAAGCGCCGCGTCAAGCACGAGGTCCTCAACGCGAAGCAGCACGAGCGCGAGGCCTCGATCATCGCCCAGGCGGGCCGCAGGGGCTCCGTGACGGTGGCGACGAACATGGCCGGCCGCGGGACGGACATCATGCTCGGCGGCAATGCGGAGTTCATGGCTGTCAACGCCCTGCGGGAGCGCGGCCTCGACCCGGACGAGTCGCCGGAGGAGTACGAGGCGGCCTGGCCGGAGGTGCTGGAGGCGGCGAAGCAGTCGGTGAAGGCCGCGCACGACGAGGTCAGGGAGCTCGGCGGGCTCTACGTGCTGGGCACGGAGCGGCACGAGTCCCGGCGCATCGACAACCAGCTGCGCGGCCGCTCGGGCCGGCAGGGCGACCCGGGTGAGTCGAGGTTCTACCTGTCGCTGACCGACGACCTGATGCGACTGTTCAACGCCGGCCTCGTCGAGACGTTCCTCACCCGGGCGGGCATCCCGGACGACGTCCCGATCGAGTCGAAGATGGTGACGCGCGCCATCCAGAGCGCGCAGTCGCAGGTCGAGGGCCGCAACTTCGAGATCCGCAAGAACGTCCTGAAGTACGACGACGTCCTCAACCGCCAGCGCGAGGTGATCTACGCCGAGCGCCGCCGGGTGCTGGAGGGCGCGGACCTGCACGAGCAGGTGCGCCACTTCATCGACGACGTCGTCACGGGCTACGTGCACGAGGCCACCGCGTCCGGCTTCGCCGAGGACTGGGACTTCGAGAAGCTCTGGACGGCCCTGCGCGCGCTCTACCCCGTCTCCATCTCGATCGAGGACGTCGAGACGGCGGCGAAGGGCCGGGGCAACATCACCGCCGATCTCCTGGTGCGCGAGCTCACCTCCGACGCGCAGCACTGCTACGACGAGCGCGAGGCGAAGCTGGGGCCGGAGGTCACCCGCGAGATGGAGCGGCGCGTGATCCTCTCGGTGCTGGACCGCAAGTGGCGAGAGCACCTCTACGAGATGGACTACCTGCAGGAGGGCATCGGCCTGCGGGCGATGGCGCAGCGCGACCCGCTGGTGGAGTACCAGCGCGAGGGCTACACGCTCTTCCAGGCCATGACGGAGGCCATCAAGGAGGAGTCCGTCGGCTACCTGTTCAACCTGGAGGTGCAGACCCAGGGCGGTCAGGCACCGCAGGTGCAGACGGGCCTGGAGCCCAAGCGCGTGCAGCTGCAGTACATCGCGCCGACGGCCGAGGGCGACGTGGAGGTGCACTCGGGCGACTCGGGCAGCACCGACGCGGAGGTGGGCAACCGCGCCCAGCGCCGCTCCCGGCAGCGCCAGTCGGACTGACCGTCGTCGGATCCACCGGTCCGGGCGGTGCCCGGTCGGGTCGTGAGGCCGTTCTCCGCGCGTGCGGGGGGCGGCCTCACGCGCTCTCGAGCGCGGTGACCCGCCAGCGGCCGTCCCAGCCCTCCAGGCGCAGCGCGAAGGCGCGCACCCGGCCGGAGTCGACGACGACCGCGGCGACCTCGGTCACCCCGTCGCGGGGGGAGCAGGCGCGCACGGACAGCACGGCCGGCGGCCGGGCGGGGCGGGCGCCGCGGCGCAGGCGGGCGCTGAGGGCTGCCCGCTTCTGCAGGGAGGCGTAGACGTCGGTGGAGCTCCAGCGGAGGAGCTGGGTGGTGGGGCGCTGCCCGGCGAGGACCTCCAGCAGCACCTGCACGTAGCGCCGGCCCCAGTCCTGGGCCACGGGCAGCCGGTCGGATGCGGTGGGCTGGGGGGCGGCGAAGGACTCGTCGAGGGCGCCGCGGCGGGGGCCGCCGAGGTTGAGCGGGAGGACGCCCTGCCCGGGCCCGACGAGCGGGCCCGAGGTGGTCACGGCGCCCGGTTCGCCGGCGAACGGCGGTTCGCAGACGGGCACGGGAGCGCGTCGCAGCCTTCCGGCGGGTTCGGGGCTCTGCGGGGCGAGTGCGGTGGGAAGGGTCACGGGGTCCTCCTCGCGGCGTCGTGCCGGCCTCGTGGCGGCGGCGACGGTGGGGTGGGGCGGCTGGGGGTGGGGCGGCTGGGGGTGGTGCCGGTGGGGTGGGCTCGGGGGGTGCCTCCGTGGGCTCAGGGCACGGCGGGGACCCGGAGGACCTGGCCCGGGCGCAGGACGTCGGGGTCCTCACCGATGACGGTGCGGTTGAGCGCCCACCACCGCTGCACCTCGGCCGCGACGCGGCGCGCCTCGGGTGCCGTGCCGGAGCCCGCCCCCAGGTGTGCGGCCACGAGGTCCCAGAGGGTGTCGCCGCGGTGCACGACGATCGAGCCCCCGTCCGGGCCGGGGCGCGACGCCTGCGCGGCCCGCTCCGCCCCGGCCCATCCCGGGCCGGGCGCCGGGGCGGTGGTGGTGGCCGTCGCGGTGGGGGCGGTCCCGACGACCGTGGGCTCCTCGGCGGTGGCGGTGGTGACGACGGCCCAGCCGGGCTCGGCCGGTGCCGCGGCGTGGGAGGTCGCGGCTCCCGCGCCGACGGCGATCCCGATCGCCGCGGCCACCAGGCGGCGCAGTGCCGCCGGGCTGGTGCGGTCCTCCCAGCGCGCGAGCGGACCGCCGGGGCGTGCGCCCCGAAGGTCGACCGCTGCACTGGCCGCCACGGCGACGGCCAGCCACGCGAGCACCGCGGCGCAGGCCATGGCGCAGGCGGCGACGAGCATGTCCTCCGGCCGCGCCCCGCCCGCGGCGGCGGCGCGCAGCGCAGGGGCCCCGACGGCGAGCGCCCCACCGGCCAGGGCCAGCGGCACGGCCGTGAGGACCGCGGCCGCTGCGAGGCCACGGAGCTGGTGCGAGAGCTTTCCCACGGTCGTCCTCCTGGGGATCCGGTCGACCCCGTCCAACGGCGCTGACATGCCGTTTGGTGTCGTTTGATGCACTTTCGTACCGGATGAGGGCCCCTCGGGGGCCGAAAGTGTCCCCAGGGCCGCCCGATCGGAGGACGCGGGGAACGCAGCGTGAGCGGGCGGTGCCCCGTCCGGGGGCAGCGGGCGCCTCGGACGGCGCCGACGGGGTGGAGGGTGCGCGGCCGGGGGCTCGGGAGAGCGGACGGGGAGCCGGACGGGGGAGCTGGCGGCGGTGCGGACCGGACGCCGCGGCGCGGCTCCTACGCTCGACGGATGCGCTGGGAGGAACTCTTCGCCGACACGGCCGGCCAGTGGGCCGAGCAGGAGCGACGGGATCTGGACTGGGAGGTGGCGGACCGCATCCGGGCCGAGCTCGGCCGGGTCCGCCTCGTCGACCGGCTCCTGGCCGCGGGCGAGGAGGAGCTGGAGCTGCACGTGGGGGGCTCCGCTGCCCTCCGGGGTTCGGTGCTCGACTGCGCAGCGGAGTGGGTGCTCCTGGCGTCGAGCGAGGGTGGCCGGACGCACCCGGGTCCGAGCCGGCGGGTGCTCGTGCCGGTGCGGGCCGTCGTCAGCGTGCGCGGGGCCCCGCGCCACGTCGGGGTGAGCACGTCGACGGTGGCCGAGCGGCGCAGCTTCGCCTCGGCGCTGCGGGCGCTGAGCGCCGCGCGCTGCCCGGTCCGCGTCCTGCTGGGCGGCGCCGACCGGGAGGTCTCCCACCAGGGCACCCTCGACCGGGTCGGCGCGGACCACGTCGACCTGCTGGAGCACGGCCCGGACGAGCTGCCCGGCCGCGAGCGCAGGGTCACCACCATCGCGTTGCGGGCCGTGGTGGCCGTGGTGGAGGAGAGCGGGCTCTGGCCCGCGTGAGCGCGCCGGGCGTGCGAGGGAGGGTCAGTCGGCCCGGAGTGCCGCGGAGTGGGCCGCGGTCATGGCCTCGGTCTCGGCGTACATCCGCGCGATGTAGTCCTCGAGCTTCGACTCCTCCACGCGCCACTGCCCCCGGCCGCCGACCTTGATCGCCGGAAGTTCACCCGAGCGGACGAGTGCGTAGGCCTGGGCGGAGGAGATCGCCAGCATCTCGGCGACGTCCGACAGGGGCAGGAACCGGGGCACCGGCGCACCTCCTCAGGCTGTGGTCGCGTCCTACCGGGCTAGTCCGAGGTCATGTAACCACGCCCCGCTGCGACGCAGGATCGCCCGTTCGGGGCTGTGGACGACGCGGGGCGGGCGGCGACGGTCCCCCCACCCTTGGGGGGCCGGGGTCTCCGGCGCCGCGCCGCACGCAGGAGGTTCCCGTGACCGCTTCCCCACCCCGCGCCGCCCGGTTGCGGGCCCCCTCGTGGCGCGATCCCCGGCTGCTGGTGGGGCTCGTGCTGGTCCTGGGGTCCGTCCTCGTCGGCGCGCGCACCGTCGAGGCCGCGCAGCGGACCACTCCGGTCTGGGCCGCCGTCGCCCCGCTCGCGGTCGGGCAGGTGGTCGACGCCGAGGATCTGCGCGTGGTCGAGGTCCGCCTGGACCCGGGCATCGCCGGCGCCTACGTGCCCGCCTCGACGCCCCCGGCCGCGGACTGGGTCGCCGTCCGCCCCCTCGCCGCAGGGGAGCTGCTCCCGAGGTCCGGTGTCGGAACCGGCACCGAGCTGTCCGTGCGTCCGGTGAGCGTGCCCCAGAGCTCGGTGCCCGCCGGCGTGGCGGTCGGCGTGCAGGTGGACGTCTGGGTGACGTGGGGACGCGAGGCGGACGCCGGCAGCGCCCCCCGGGCCGAGCCGCTGCTGACGGGAGCGGAGGTCTCGGCGGTGACGGGCGCCGCGGGCAGCCTGGGCGCGCGCCGGTCCACCGAGGTCCAGGTCCTCGTTCCGCAGGAGCGCCTCCCCGACGTCCTGGCCGCGCTCGCGGCGGCGGAGGCGCTGATCCTGGTGCCGGTGCCGGGCACCGGGGGTGCCGGCGCATGAGCATCCCCGTCCTCGTCGCCGTGCCCGGTCCCGCCGAGGCGGCGCTCGTCGCCGGCTGGGCGACCTGCCGCCGCGACGTCGTGGTCGCCCGCCGCTGCGCCGACCTCGCCGACCTGCTGGCGGCCGCGGGGGCGGGCCTGGGGCGGGTCGCCCTGGTGGCAGCCGACGTGCGCGGCCTCGACGCGGACGCCGTCGCCGCGCTCGTCGCCGGCGGCCTCACCGTGGTCGGTCTCCACCCCGCGGGGGAGGAGGCGGAGGAGCGGCGGCTGCGGCAGATCGGCATCGCCCGCACCGCGCCGGACGACAGCGACCCCCGCGCCGTCGCCGCGCTCGTCCTCCAGGCGGTGGAGGCGCCCGCCGGCGTCGGCTCCGCTTCTCGCTGGACCGGTGCTGCACAGGCAGACCCGGCGGCGCGTACGGCCCCGGCGCCCGCGAGTCTTCCGCCTTTCCGTTCCGGCCGTGTGCTCGCGGTCTGGGGCGCCTGGGGCTCCACGGGGCGGACGACGGTCGCGGTGAACCTGGCAGCCGAACTCGCCGCGGCCGGACGCTCCGTCCTGCTGGTCGACGCGGACACCTACGGCGCCAGCGTCGCGCAGGTGCTGGGCCTCCTGGACGAAGCGCCGAGCCTCCTGGCGGCGGCGCGCGCGGCCTCCGACGGGCGCTGGGACGTCGCCGCCCTGCACGCCACGGCACCCGAGGTCAGCGCCGGGCTCCGCGTCCTGACCGGGGCCGTGAACCCCCGCCGCTGGCCCGAGCTCCGCCCCGCGGCCCTCGCCCAGGTCCTGGAGGTCGCCCGGGCCGGCGCCGACTGGACGGTGGTGGACGTGGCGGCCTGCCCGGAGCACGACGAGGACGGCGTCCGGGACATGCCCGCTCTCCGGCGCAACGCGGCCACCGCCTGTGCCCTCGCCGCCGCCGATGTCGTGGCCGTGGTGGGCGCGAGCGATCCGGTGGGCCTCCAGCGCCTGATCCGGTCCTGGCTGGACCTTCCCGAGCTGGCTCCGCAGGCGGTGGGGTTCGCGGTCGCCAACCGGCTCCGGGCCTCTGCTGTGGGGAGGGCGCCGGCGCGGCGGGTCTGCGACGCACTGGCGCGCTTCGCGGGGGTCGAGGACCCGGTCCTCCTGCCTGAGGACCGGGAGGCCTGCGACGGGGCCCTGCTCGCAGGCAGGATTCTCCTCGAGTCGGCTCCGCGCTCGACGCTGCGGCTGTCCCTGCGCGACCTGGCGCGCCGCCTGCCCGACATCGCGGGTCCGCAGGCCCCGGTCGCCGAGGGATCCACTGCACCGCAGTCGCTCTCGGCCCGACGGCACCACTGATTTGACCCTCGCGCGACGGCCCGGTTAACGTTCTGTTCGTCGCCCGGACAGGGCGAGCGCCCCGGTGAGAACGTCGCAACGGGTGGGCTCGCCGGAGCGGGTGGCTCCCGGTGCTGGCGGTTCGTCCGATGCCTTTCCGATCTTGTTCCTGAGGGTCGTCGCACGCGAGTGCGAGCCGGATGGGGCGGGCGGGAACGCGGCGGGGAGCTGGTAGTGTTGGGAACGTCAGCCGGTGAGGCGGGCGGGTGAGGCCGGGAAGTTGATGGTTGTCATCTGCTGGTTGAGTTGGTTATGATGTGAAGGTTGCCCCTTCGTCGTCTGCCCTTGGTGGGGTGGGGTCGGGGTGTGCGTCCGATGTTTGAGAACTCAACAGCGTGCCGAATGTCGATGCCAAATCGATTTATCCCCGTCCATCAATCGTCTGGTTGG
>NZ_PTJD01000004.1 GCF_002934625.1 Kineococcus xinjiangensis
GTCGAGGCCGAGCAGGCTCACTACGCTCACCACCAGACCCCGACACCGGTCGGAGCCTCAGAGTAGGAAGTCTCCGGACTCGCCGGGGCGGTTCACCTGGTTGACCCAGGACGCCTACGACCGGCTGAAGGAGGAGCTGGAGCACCTCTCCGGCCCCGCCCGCACGGAGCTCGCGAAGCGCATCGAGTCCGCCCGCGAGGAGGGCGACCTGAAGGAGAACGCCGGCTACCACGCGGCGAAGGAGGAGCAGGGCAAGCAGGAGCTGCGCATCCGCCAGCTCCGGCACCTGCTGGAGAACGCCCGCGTGGGCGAGGCGCAGGTCGACGCCTCCGGCGCCATCGTGCCCGGCATGGTCGTGACCGTGGACCTGGCCGGGGACGACGTGACGTTCCTGCTGGGCAGCCGCGAGGGGGCCGGCGACTCCGACCTCGACGTCTACAGCGAGCGCTCCCCCCTGGGTGCGGCGATCGTCGGGCAGAAGCCCGGCGCCGAGGTGTCCTACACCGCACCCAACGGCCGGAAGATCCCCGTGAAGATCAAGGCCGCGAAGCCCTACACGGGCTGAGCACCGCGCGCGACGACGGCGCCGGACCCCGACGGGGACCGGCGCCGTCGTGCTGCCCGGCTCGCCGCTAGTGCCGGGCGGCCGGCTCCGGCTCGGCCATCGCGGTGATGCCGAAGCCCGCCGCCCGCAGCCGCTCGACGATGTGGTCGCGGTGCTCCGGCCCGCGCGTCTCCACCTCCAGGCGCACCTGCACCTGCCCGATCTCCAGGCCCGGGTCGGTGCGGGCGTGCCCGACGTCGACGACGTTGGCGTCCGCGGCGGCCACGTCCTGCAGCAGCCGCACCAGCCCGCCCGGCTTGTCGGGGATCGTGACCTGCAGGGTGACGTAGCGCCCGGCGGCGGCGAGGCCGTGCTGGAGGACGCGGTGCAGCAGGAGGGGGTCGATGTTGCCGCCGGAGAGGACCGCGACGGCCGGCGTCTCCACCTCCACCACCCCGTCGAGCAGCGCCGCCACGGCCGCCGCGCCCGCGGGCTCCACGACCAGCTTGGAGCGCTCCAGCAGCAGCACCAGGGCGCGGGAGAGCCCCTCCTCGGAGACGGTGACGACGTCGTCCACCAGGTCGCGGATCACGGCGAACGGCACGTCCCCCGGCCGGCCCACCGCGATGCCGTCGGCCATCGTGCTCATGCGGGGCAGCGCCACGGGGCGGCCCGCGCGCAGGGACTCCGGGTAGGCGGCGGCCTGCTCGGCCTGCACCCCGACCACCCGGATCGGCCGTCCCTCGGCGTTGCGCCTGCCCTCCAGCGCCGCCGCGACACCCGCGACGAGGCCCCCGCCGCCGGTGCAGACCAGCACCGTGCGCACGTCGGGGCACTGCTCCAGGACCTCCAGGCCCACGCTGCCCTGCCCGGCGACGATGTCGGGGTGGTCGAAGGGGTGGATGAGCACCGCCCCCGTCTCCTCGCCGAAGCGCCGCGCCTCGACGAGGGCGTCGTCGATGTTGCGGCCGTGGAAGCGCACCTCGGCGCCGTAGCCGCGGGTGGCCTGGACCTTCGGGATGGGCGCGCCCTCGGGCATGAAGACGGTGGCCCGGATGCCCAGCAGGCGGGCGGCCAGCGCCACGCCCTGGGCGTGGTTGCCCGCGCTGGCGGCGACCACGCCGAGGGCGCGCTCGGCCTCCGACAGCCGCGCGATGCGCACGTACGCGCCGCGGATCTTGAAGGAGCCGGCCCGCTGGAGGTTCTCGCACTTCAGGTGCACCGGGCCGCCGACGCGCTCGGACAGCGCCCGGCTGTGCAGCAGCTGGGTGCGGCGGACGACCGAGTCCACCAGCTCCCGCGCCGCGAGGACGTCCTCGCGGCGGACCCTCGGCACCTCGGGCGCAGCCCCCGCCGTCCCGCCCGGCTGTTCCGCCCCCCGCCCGGTCGAGACCTCGTCGTCCGCCGCTCCGCGGTCCTGCACCGCCTCGTCCACTACCGCTTCCCTTCCTCCGCCGCGGCGCCGTCGCCGCGGTCGCTGCCGTGCTGCGCGCCGCCGTCCCGCCCGCTCCCGTCCTCGCCGCTGACGGGCGTCGGCGCCGGCTTGTCCGGCGCGAGGGGCGCGTCGCTGCGCTCGATCTCGCGGACCTCCTCCGGCGCGTCGCCGTCGCTGGCGATGGTGCTCACGAGCGTGTTCGCCATCGCCACCAGCGGCACCGCGAACAGCGCCCCGACGACGCCCACCAGGGTGGCGCCGGCCGCGACCGCCAGGATGACGGCCAGCGGGTGCACGGCGACAGCGTGCCCCATCAGGAACGGCTGCAGGACGTGCCCCTCGATCTGCTGGACGAGGATCACGACGCCGAGCATGAGCAGGGCCGTCACCGGCCCGTGGGCCACGAACGCGACCAGCACCGCCACCGTCCCGGCCAGCAGGGCGCCGACGATGGGGACGAAGGCGCCGAGGAAGACCACCACTCCCAGCGGGAGCGCGAGCGGCACCTGGAGGATCGCGGCGCCGATCGCCACGCCGATGCCGTCCACCAGGGCCACGACGATCGTGGCGCGCATGTAGTGGATGAGCGTGAGCCAGGAGGCCCGGGCACCGGCGTCCACGGGCTCCTGTGCGGCCTGCGGCAGCAGGTGCAGGCACCACGACCAGATGCGCCGGCCGTCGAGGAGGAAGAAGAACGCGGTGAAGAGCGCGATGAAGAAGCCCGCCACGACGTGCCCGGCGGTGACGGCGAAGCCGAGGGCGCCGCTGACGATGGTGCTGCGGTTGGCGACGAGGGCGTCCTGGGCCTGCGCGACGTAGCCGGAGACCGCCTGGTTGGACAGCTCCAGGGGGCCGTCCGCGAGCCAGCGCTCCACCTCCGCCACGCCCTCGACGGCCTGGTCGCTGAGCTGGGCGAAGCCGTCGGCCACCTGCTGCCCGACGAGGGTGATGAGCGCCGCCACCGCGGCGATGGCACCCAGCAGGACGACGGTCGCCGCCACCGGGCGCGGCACCCCGCGCCCGTGGGCGAAGGTGACCATCGGCCCCAGCAGGGCCGCGACCAGCGCGGCGATGAGGACGGGGATGAGGACCTCGGAGACCTTGCTCAGCCCGTAGGCGAGCAGGGCGATCCCCGCCACGACGACGATGAAGCGCCAGGACCACTCCGAGGCGATGCGCAGGGCGGGTGTGACGTCGGAGTCCCGGTGCACGGGCCGCCACACGACGCGGGTGCTGCCGGAGGCTCGGGGCGGGGGGAGGGCCATGCGGGGATCCTGTCGCAGCGCCCCTCCGCTCGCAGCGCAGCTCCCCCTCGCTCGCAGCGCGGCGCCGCCCCCTCGCTCGCAGCGCGGCGCCGCCCCCTCGCTCGCAGCGCGGCGCCGCCCCCTCGCTCGCAGCGCGGCGCCGCGCGACGTACCGTCACATCCGTGACTCCCGGTGCCGCCGCCACCCTCGCCCCGCCGTCGCCGCCGGCGGCGCTGCCCACCACCGTGGGAGCGCTGCGCGGCTCCGGCCACCAGCACGTCAGCGTCAAGGAGGAGCTGCGGCGCAACCTGCTCGCGCGGATGCGCGCGGGCGAGGCGCGCTTCCCCGGCGTCGTCGGCTTCGACGAGACCGTGCTGCCGGAGCTGGAGCGCGCCCTGCTGGCCGGTCACGACGTCGTCCTCCTCGGCGAGCGCGGCCAGGGCAAGACGCGCCTGCTGCGCTCCCTGGTCGCGCTGCTGGACGAGTGGACGCCCGTCATCGAGGGCAGCGAGCTCAACGAGCACCCCTACGCCCCCCTCACCACGGCCTCGCGCCGGCGGGCGGCGGAGCTGGGCGACGACCTGCCCGTGTCGTGGCTGCACCGCAGCCTGCGCTACGGGGAGAAGCTCGCCACGCCCGACACCTCCGTCGGCGACCTCATCGGCGACGTCGACCCGGTGAAGGTGGCGGAGGGACGCACCCTCGGCGACCCCGAGACCATCCACTTCGGGCTGGTGCCGCGCACCAACCGCGGGATCTTCGCGGTCAACGAGCTGCCGGACCTCGCCGAGCGCATCCAGGTGGCGCTGCTCAACGTGCTGGAGGAGCGCGACGTGCAGGTGCGCGGCTACCAGCTGCGGCTGCCGTTGGACCTGCTGCTGGTCGCCAGCGCCAACCCGGAGGACTACACCAACCGCGGCCGCATCATCACGCCGCTGAAGGACCGCTTCGGGGCGGAGGTACGCACCCACTACCCGCTCGAGGTGGAGCTGGAGGTGGAGCTGGTCCGCCAGGAGGCGCGCCTCGTCGCGGAGGTGCCCGAGCACCTCCTGGAGATCCTGGCCCGCTTCACCCGCGGCGTGCGGGAGTCGCCGGCGGTGGACCCCGCCTCGGGCGTGTCGGCGCGGTTCTCCATCGCGGCGGCGGAGACCGTGGCCGCCGCGGCGCTGCGCCGCTCCGCGCTCGCCGGCGAGGACGACGCCCCCGTGGCCCGCGTCGGGGACCTGGCGGCGGTGGTCACCGTGCTCGGGGGCAAGGTCGAGTTCGAGCAGGGCGAGGAGGGGCGGGAGATCGAGGTCCTGGCCCACCTGCTGCGCTCGGCGATCGCGGAGACGTTCCGGGCGCGGCTGGCCGGCGCGGACCTGTCCGGGTTCCTGGAGGCGGTGCGCGACGGGCGGACGGTGGAGACGGGCGACCTGGTGCCCGCCCGGCGGCTGCTGGAGCAGCTGGGCACGGTGACGGGGCTGGGCAAGGTGCTGGAGCGCCTCGGCGTGGACGACGCCCCCACGCCCGGGCAGGCCGCGGCCGGGGTGGAGTTCGTGCTGGAGGCGCTGCACCTGACGCGGCGGCTGGCGAAGGACGACCTCGACGGCGGCCGCAGCGTCTACGCGGCGCGCACCCCGCAGATCTAGGGTTCGCCGCTCAGTCGCAGCCCGCCCGCGGGGGCGTTCCGCCCACGGGCGGGAAACGTCACGGAACTGAAAAGCCGCAGGCCCGATCTCCGAATGCACGCCCGGCCCGCGTCCCTATCGTCGATTCCACCGGGTGCGCGTCCGGGGGGACGCGCGTCCACCACCGGTCGGCCGCTGGAGCAGCCGACCCGACGGGATGGAGACCACCGTGTCCTCGATGAAGCGCACGCTCGCCCTCGTGCCTGCCGCCGGACTGCTCGCGCTCGCCGCGGCCGGCCCTGCGACGGCCGCCACCGGCGACACCTACCAGGCGCAGTTGTCCTCGATGAACAAGTCCGGCGCCTCGGGCACCGCCCAGGTGACCGTGCTCGACGGCAACCGCCTGCGCGTGCAGATCAACTCCCGGGGGTTCCTCCCCGGCCAGCCGCACGCCGCGCACATCCACTTCGCCCCCGAGGCGAGCCATTCGTGCCCGACGGCAGCGGCCGACACCGACGGCAACGGGTTCATCTCCACCCCGGAGGGCATCCCGGCCTACGGGGAGATCAACCTGTCGCTGACCACCGAGGGCGACGTGTCGCCGGCGGCGGCCCTCGCCGTGGAGAACTTCCCCACCGCCGACGACGGGACGATCTCCTACGACCGGACCTTCGACATCCCGTCGACGCTGGACCCCGCGAACCTCGGCGACGCCGTCATCGTGCAGCACGGCATCGACGTCAACGGCAACGGCATGTACGACATGGAGGCACCGATCGGGGCCAGCCCGCTGAACCCGCAGCTGCCCGCCGAGGCGACCCACCCGGCCGCCTGCGGCGCGCTGAACATGATGCCCGCCGGTGGTGCCGCCACCGGTGCCGGCAGCACGGCCGGCTCCCTCGACACGGGCCTCCTGGCCGGTGGCGCGCTGGCGATGGCCGCCGGTGGCGTCCTGCTGCTGCGTCGCCGCACCGCCGGCGAGCAGTGATGCGGCGCGGCGCCCGGCGATCGGGCTCCGCGCCCGCCGGGCGCCGCGGACGCGGGCGGCTCCTCCTCGCCGCCCTGCTGATCGGCGCCGGTGGCGCGGCGACCACGGCGGCCCTGCTCGGGAGCGGCGGTCCGCCGCAGCCCACGGCTGCGGCGGCCGGCTCGGCCCCGGTGGCCGCCGCGGCCCGGCCGGAACCACCGTCGGTTCCGTCCCCCACGCCGCCCGCTCCGCCGGCACCGGTGCCGGCGGCCGCTCCGGTGGCGGGGGCCGCCCCGGCCGCGACCGCAGCGGCGTTCCCCGCGGCCCCGCCACCGCGACACCTGCGCATCCCCGCGATCGGGGTGAGCGCCGACCTCATCACCGTCGGGCTGACGGCCGACGGCGCTCTCGAGGTGCCCAGCGGGCCGGACTACGACAGCCCCGCCTGGTACCGCGACAGCGCCACCCCCGGCAGCATCGGCGCGGCGCTCATCGAGGGGCACGTCGACAGCCACGACGACGGGCCCTCGGTCTTCTACCACCTCGGCCGTCTCGTCCCCGGCGACCTCATCGAGGTCACCGGGGAGGACGGTGTCGTGCGCGCGTTCAGCGTCGAGGGCGTGCGGACGTACCCGAAGGCGGACTTCCCGGCCCTGGACGTCTACGGGATCACGGACCACCCCGCCCTCCGGCTCATCACCTGCGGGGGCGAGTTCGACCGCGACAGCGGCCACTACCGCGACAACGTCGTGGTGTTCGCCCGGGCCGTGTGAGTTCCGGTGCGCTCGGGCGCCCCGCAGATCTAGGGTTCGCCGCCCCAGTCCCGGAACGTCATGTTCGGGCAGACGAGGTCGCAGGCGCTGACGCCGGCGGCCTCCGCCTGGGCGGCCGCGGCCTCGGCGCGCTCGGCGCACAGCGGGCACACCTCGGCGCCGTCGGGGAGGGCGAGGTGGATCTGCTGCTCGCGGCAGTCGACGCCGCAGAGGGCGTACATCGGCCCGTCCGTGGCGGCGGCGAGCAGGGCGTCGCAGCAGCCGATGTGCAGGACGTCGTCGGCCGCCGGGGAGGGGGCGGGCTCCGCCGGGGCGGGAGCTGGGGCGCCGGCTCCGGTGGCGGCGGCGATGAAGCGCACGGGAGCAGCGTACGGGCGGGGGCCCGCGCCCGTACGGGTCCGCCGGTCCGGGCCCGGGACCTGGCCACGCGATCATCGGAGGGTCACAATGGATCCGTTCGGTGATCCCGGCGCCCGCCCGGTCGGGACGGAGGGAGAACGCGACCGCAACGTGCGGGGGGAGAACGCGATGGGGCGGACGGCGGACGGGCTCGAGCGGGCGCGCCTGGAGGCGCTGCACCGCTACGCCATCCTGGACACCCCTCCCGAACCGGTCTTCGACGACCTCGCGGCGATCGCCGCGAGCATCACGGGCTGCCCGACCGCGCTCATCGGCTTCGTCGACGCCGACCGGCAGTGGTTCAAGTCGGTCCTGGGCTTCCCCTTCACGCAGTCCCACCGCTCGATCTCCTTCTGCGACCACACGATCCGCCAGCCCGACGTCCTCGTCGTGGAGGACGCCACCGCCGACGACCGCTTCGCCGCCAACCCCCTGGTCACCGCTGAACCGCGGGTCCGCTTCTACGCCGGCGCACCGCTCGTGACGCCCGACGGGCAGCGCCTCGGCACGATCTGCGGCATCGACTACGCCCCGAAGGTCCTCGACGCGGACAGCCGGAAGGCGCTGGCCCGGCTGGCGCAGCAGGTCGTGCGGGAACTGGAGATGCGCCGGCAACTGGCGGACCTCACCGCCACCGTCACGACGCACCGGCGTGCCGACGCGCCCGAGATGCTGCAGGCCATCCTCGACGGCTCCCCGGCGATCGTGTCCGTGAAGGACCCCGAGGGCCGCTTCCTCCTCATCAACCGCGCCTGGCAGGAGCGCTTCGGTTTCTCCCGCGAGGAGGCCCTCGACCACGACGACGAGGACCTCTTCGGGCCGGAGGCGGCCCGCAAGCACCGCGGGGACGACCTGGAGGTGCTGGGCAGCGACCGGATCCAGCACGTGCAGGAGCACCTGCCCCCGGGGCGGACCGACCGGACGTACCAGACCTCCCGTTTCGCGCTGCGGAACCGGTTCGGGGAGCCCTACGCGGTCTGCGCGATGGCCCACGACGTCACCGACCGCGTGCACGCCGAGGAGGCCGCCCGGCGCAACAGCGACCGGGCCGAGCAGGTGATGGCCGGTGCCCTCGACGGCGTGGTCACCTTCAGCGCCGACGGGGCCGTCACCGGGCTGAACCCCGCCGCCGAGCAGGTCTTCGCCACGACCGCGGAGGAGGCCAGGGGCCGCGAGGTCGCCGGGCAGCTGCTGGCACCGATCTTCCGGGAGGACTTCCGCCACGCGCTCGCGGCCCACCTGCAGGGGGCCGCCGCGGACCTGGTGGGCAAGCGGGTGGAACTGCTCGGCCGGCGTGGCGACGGGGAGCCGTTCCCCGTCGAGATGACGGTCGTCGACGTGCGCGACGACCCCGGGCGCTTCGTCGCCTTCGTCCGCGACGTGAGCGAGCGCCGGCACGCCGAGGAGCGGCTGCGCCACCTCGCCGAGCACGACCCGCACACCGGGCTGGCCAACCGGGCGACGTTCCTGCACCTGCTCGCCACGCAGGCGGACGCCGGATCCGTCGGGCACGAGCGCGGCAGCCTCCTGCTGCTGGACCTCGACTCCTTCAAGCACATCAACGACACCTTCGGCCACCGGGCCGGCGACGACTGCCTGCGCCACGTCGCCGAGGTGCTGTGCGACCGGGTGCGCGACGGCGACGTGCTCGCGCGGCTCGGCGGGGACGAGTTCGCGCTGCTCCTGCCCGGTGCCGGCACGGCCACCGCGCGCGCGGTGGCCGAGTCGCTGCTGCAACTGCTGCGGGCACGGCCCCTCGTCGTCGACGGGCGGCCCATCCGGGTCACCGCGAGCGTGGGCGTGGCACCCGTCACCGCGGGGGTGGAACCGGAGGAGCTGCTGCACGCCGCCGACGCGGCGATGTACGAGGCGAAGCAGCTGGGCCGCGACCGCGTCGCCGTCTTCAGCGACGTGGCCGTGGCCGCCCGCACCTCCGCCCTGCACGTCAGTTCCGCGCAGCACCTGCGCGACGCGTTGGCGGAGGAGCGCTTCACCCTGTACGCGCAGCCCATCCACGACATCACGACCGGCCGGGTCGCCTTCCAGGAATTGCTGATCCGCATGGAGGACGACGACGGGGCCCTGGTGCCGCCCGCGGCGTTCCTGCCCGCAGCCGAGCGCTTCGACCTCATCCAGAAGATCGACTGCTGGGTGGTCTCCCAGGCGGCCCGGTTGCTGCGCCGGCGGACGACCGACGGCTCCGTCCCGCAGCTGCACGTCAACCTCTCCGGCCGGTCGCTGTCGGACCTGGCGGTGCTGGAGTGCATCGAGCGGCAGCTGCAGGACGTCGACGCCTCCCGCATCGTCTTCGAGATCACGGAGACGTCCGCCGTGACGCACCTCGACATGGCCGTGGCGTTCACCCAGCGGCTGGCCGCGCTGGGGTGCGGGCTGTCCCTGGACGACTTCGGCGCCGGGTACGCGTCGTTCTACTACCTCAAGCACCTGCCCGTGCAGTCGGTGAAGATCGACGGGGAGTTCGTCCAGGGCATCCTCACGGACCGCCTCGACCGGGCGGTGGTCCGCGCCACCGTCTCCCTGGCCGCGGACATGGGCTACCGCACGATCGCGGAGTACGTGGAGAGCGCCGCGCTGCTGGAGGAGCTGCACGACTACGGCGTCGACTACGTGCAGGGCTACCACATCGGGCGGCCGGTGGCGGCGGTGGAGGGGCTGCACCTGGTGGTGTGAGCACCACCGGGTGCAGCCCCGGCCTCAGGCCGCGGTCGTGTGCTTGTCGGCGATGGACAGCGCCTCGTCGAGGGCGGCGAGCCCCTCCTCCACCTCCGCCGGGCTGATCGTGCACGGCGGCACCACGTGCAGGCGGTGGAAGTTGCTGAAGGACAGCACGCCGGCGTCGAGCAGGGCGGCGGTCAGCTCCTTCATCGCGGGGCTGGTGCCGCCGTAGGGGGCCAGCGGCTCCTTCGTGGCGCGGTCGGTGACGAGTTCCAGCGCCCAGAACACGCCGCGGCCGCGGACCTCGCCGATGACCGGATGCCGCTCCGCCAGCGCCCGCAGCCCGGGGCCGAGGACGTCCTCGCCGACGCGGGCGGCGTTCTCGACGATGCCCTCCTCCGCCATCGCGGTGATGGTGGCGACGGCCGTGGCGCACGCCAGGGGGTGCCCGGAGTAGGTCAGCCCGCCGGGGAAGGGGCGCTCCGCGAACGTCGCCGCGACGTGCGGGGAGATGGCGACACCGCCGAGGGGGACGTAGCCGGAGGTGACGCCCTTGGCGAAGGTCAGCAGGTCGGGGACGACGCCCTCGTGCTCGACGGCGAACCAGCGGCCGGTGCGGCCGAACCCGGCCATCGTCTCGTCGGCCACGAGGACGATGCCGTGGCGGTCGCAGATCTCCCGCACGCCCGCGAGGTAACCCGGCGGCGGCACCATGATGCCCGCGGTGCCCGGGATGGTCTCCAGCACGATCGCGGCGATGGTGCCAGGCCCCTCGAACGCGATGAGCTGCTCGAGGTGCTCCAGCGCCCGGTCGCGCTCCTCCTCCTCCGTGCTCGCGTGGAAGGCGGTGCGGTACAGGAAGGGACCGAAGAAGTGCACCGTGCCGGCGCTGCCGTAGTCGTTGGGCCAGCGGCGGGGATCGCCGGTCAGGTTGATCGCGGTCGACGTGCCGCCGTGGTAGGAGCGGTACTGCGACAGGACCTTGTAGCGGCCCGTGTGCAGCCGCGCCATCCGCACCGCGTACTCCACGGCCTCGGCCCCGCCGTTGGTGAAGAAGATCCTGTCCAGTTCGCCGGGGGTGCGCTCGGCGATGAGGCGGGCGGCCTCGCCGCGCTGGTCGTTGGCGTGCTGCGGCGCCACGGTGCACAGCACGTCGGCCTGCGCCTTGATGGCGGCGACGACCTTGGGGTGCTGGTGGCCGATGTTGGTGTTGACGAGCTGCGACGACAGGTCCAGCAGCCGACGGCCGTGGCCGTCCCAGACGTAGCAGCCCTCCGCGCGGGTGATGACGAGCGGGTCGAGGGCGGCCTGCGCCGACCAGGAGTGGAACACGTGGGCGCGGTCCAGCTCGTAGGTGCGGCGGGCGGCCGGGTCGGTGGGAACGGGCACGTCTCCTCCTTCAGCAGTCGGTGGGTCTCAGGCGTTCTGCGGGAAGCCGAGGTTGAGGCCGCCGTGCGAGGGGTCCAGCCAGCGCCCGGTGACGACCTTGCCCCGGGTGAAGAACTGCACGCCCTCGGTGCCGTGGGCGTGGTTGTCGCCGAACAGGGACGCCTTCCAGCCGCCGAAGGAGTAGTACGCCACGGGGACGGGGATGGGCACGTTGATGCCGACCATGCCGACCTCCACCTCGTTCTGGAAGCGCCGGGCGGCGCCGCCGTCGTTGGTGAAGATGGCGGTGCCGTTGCCGTAGGGGTTGGCGTTGATGAGGTCCAGGCCCTCCTGGTACGAGCCGACCCGCACGAGCGACAGCACGGGGCCGAAGATCTCGTCGGTGTAGATCGACATGTCCGGGCGGACCTTGTCGAACAGGGTCGGCCCGAGCCAGAACCCCGCCGCCTCGCCGTCCGGCTGGACGGTGCGGCCGTCGACGACGAGTTCGGCGCCGGCGGCCTCCCCGGCGTCGACGTAGGAGCGCACCTTGTCGCGGTGGGCGCCGGTCACGAGCGGCCCCATGTCGCAGCCGCGGCGGCCGTCGCCGGTGCGCAGGGTCGCGACGCGCTCCTTGATCTTGGCGATGAGCTCGTCCGCGACGGGTTCGACGGCGACGAGGGCGCTGATGGCCATGCACCGCTCCCCCGCCGAGCCGAACCCGGCGTTGACGGCAGCGTCGGCGGCGAGGTCGAGGTCGGCGTCGGGCAGCACCAGCATGTGGTTCTTCGCCCCGCCGAGGGCCTGCACGCGCTTGCCGGCGGCGGTGCCGCGCTCGTAGACGTACTTCGCGATGGGGGTGGAGCCCACGAACGAGATGGACTTCACGTCCGGGTGGTCGAGGAGGCCGTCGACGGCGACCTTGTCCCCGTGGACGACGTTGAAGACGCCGTCGGGCAGGCCCGCGCGCTTCCACAGCTCGGCGACGAACATCGTGGCCGAGGGGTCCTTCTCGCTCGGCTTGACGACGACGGTGTTCCCGCAGGCGATGGCGACGGGGAAGAACCACATCGGGACCATCGCGGGGAAGTTGAACGGGCTGATGATGCCGACGACGCCGAGGGGCTGGCGGATGGAGTAGACGTCGACCTTCGTGGAGGAGTTCTCCGAGAACCCGCCCTTGAGCAGGTGCGGGATGCCGCAGGCGAACTCCACGACCTCCTGGCCGCGCATGACCTCCCCGGCGGCGTCGGAGAGGACCTTGCCGTGCTCGGCGGTGATGATCGCCGCGAGTTCGTCGCGGGAGGCGTTGAGCAGCTCCCGGAAGGCGAAGAGGATCTGGGTGCGCCTGGCGAGGGAGGTCTCGCGCCAGGTGGCGAAGGCCCGCTTGGCGGCTGCCACGGCCTCGTCGACGTCGGAGGGCTCGGCGAACGCGACGCGCTTGGTGACCTCGCCCGTCGCGGGGTCGTAGACGTCACCGAAGCGGCGCCCGGAGCCCTCGGCCGGTGCGCCGGCGATCCAGTGGTGCACCACGGGCGCCTCCGCGGTGCCGGTGGTCACGTCGGGCTTCTCGGCGGTGCTGGTCACGGTGCCTCCTCGTCGCTGCGGCGGGTTCGCGACGCGCGAGGGCGGCGGACCCCGGTCCTGTCCCGAGCGTGGCGGGCGGTCACGGACACCGGTACCTGCACAGTGTCAGCAACGAACCCATGAGCTTTACACCCTGTCACCTACACTCCCCGGGTGCCGACGACGCTCGCCGACGTCCTCCGCCTCGACGTGCTGCGAGTGGGCGAACCGGAGGTCCTCTGCGGCGGCGCCGCCCTCGGCGTAGCGGTGCGCTGGGTCCACGTGGGCGAGGTCGCCGACCTCACCGGCCTGCTCCAGGGCGGCGAGCTGATCCTCACCACCGGCCTCGCCCTGGCGCCGGGAGGCCCCGCCGCGGCCGACCTCGACGGCTACCTCACCCGCCTGCACGCCGCCGGCGCCTGCGGGCTCGTCGTCGAGCTGGGCGCCAGCCTGCCCGCCGTGCCCGACGCCCTGGTGCGCACCGGGCGGCGGCTCGGCATGCCCGTCGTGGCGCTGCACCGCCGCGTCCGCTTCGTGGCCGTCACGGAGGCCGTGCACGCCCGCATCCTCGACGAGCAGACCGCCCTGCTGCGGCTGTCCCAGCAGGCCCACGACGCGTTCTCCCCGCTCAGCACCGAGGGCTCCACCCCCGAGGAGATCGTGACGCGCGCCGCCGGCCTCGCCGGTGCACCCGTCGTCCTGGAGGACCTCGCCCACCACGTCGTGGCCTTCTCCGCCCTCGACGAACCCGCCTCCGAGCTGCTGCGGGACTGGGAGCACCGCTCCCGGGCCGCCGCCGACCACGGCGGCACCGGGCGCTGGGGGCCGGAGCGGTGGCTGACCACCCCCGTCGGGCCGCGGCGGCAGCGCTGGGGCCGGCTCGTGCTGCCCGGCCCGGCGGCCCTGGACGTGCCCGCCGCGGCGATGGTGCTGGAGCGGGCGGCGGAGGCCCTGACCGTGAACCGCCTCGTGGAGCGGGACCTCGTGGTGCTGCAGCACCGCGCCCAGGGCGACCTGCTCGCCGACCTCGTGCGCGGGACCGCGGAGCAGGCGGAGCTGCTGGCGCGCGCCGGCGCCCTCGGCCTGCCGCCGGCACCGGCCTACCTCGCCGTGGCGCTGGCCGACGCGGCGGTGCGGGGTCCGCGGCGGCGCGGCGGGGCGCGCACCGCGGGCAGCGACGCCCTCGCCGTGCACCGCCGCGACGTGGTCCTCGCCGAGCAGGTGGCGCTCGCCCTGCGCGGCACCCGGACCCCGGCGCTGGTCTCCCCCGTCGACGCGGGCGTCGTCGCCGCCCTCGTGGCGCTGCCCGCGGCCCGCCCCGAGGCCGCGGAGCGACTCCTCGGCTCCCTCGTGGCGGCGCTGGAGCGGGACTCCGCGCCCGCCTCGCGGGTGCTGGGCGTGGGGCCGGTGGTGGGCGCGCTCGCCGACGCGGGCGGTGCGCTGTCCGAGGCCCGGCACGTGGCCGAGGTCGCCGCGGCCACCGCCCGCCCGGGGCAGCGCCCGTGGTTCCGCAGCACCGACCTGCGCCTGCGGGGCCTGCTGACGCTGCTGCGCGACGAGCCGCGGCTGCTGGCGTTCTCCGAGGCGGAGCTGGGGCCGCTGCTGGCCCGCGACGACGCCCGCGGCGCCGAGCTGCTGACGCTGCTGCGGGCGTTCCTGGACTGCGGCGGCAACAAGAGCGAGCTGGCCCGCCGCAGCCACCTGAGCCGCCCGGCGCTGTACGCGCGGCTGGCGGCCCTGGAGCGCCTCCTCGGGGTCGACCTGGACGACGGGGAGTCGCGCACCTCCCTGCACGTGGCGCTGCTGGTCCGCGACGTGCACGCGGGCCGACGGGGCTGAGCCACCCGCCCGACCCCGCCCAACCCGGCGCCCGATCCCGGAAAGGGTCCTTTCCGTGCGCCCAACCCGGCGCCCGGCCCCGGAAAGGGTCCTTTCCGGGGCCGGAGGGCGGGAGGGGCGGGGAGGAGGTGGAGCGGGCGGTGCGGGCGTAGCGTCGGGGCATGAGCACCCCCGGCCCCGCACGACGACGCGCCGGCCGCTACCGCTACTCGACGTGGCAGGGCGGCCCCGACCCGCTCGCCCCGCCCTACGACGTGCGGGCCGCCCTCGACCGCGTCGGGCGGGAGGTCCTCGACGGCGGCAGCCTGCGCGACGCCCTGCGCGAGCTGCTGCGCTCCGGCCCGGACGGCGGCCGGGGCCTGGACGAGCTGCGGGCCCGCGCCCAGCGGCTGCGGCGGCAGGCGCAGCGCCGCGGCGACCTCGACGGGGCCGTCACCCGCGCCCGCGCCCAGCTCGACCAGGCCCTCGCCGCGGAGCGCGCGGAGCTGGCCGCCCGCTCCGACGACGCCGCGCGCTTCGCCGAGGCCCGCCTCGACGCGCTGCCGCGCTCCACGTCCCAGGCGGTGCGGGAGCTCACCGAGTACGAGTGGGCGTCGGAGGAGGCCCGCACGACGTTCCAGCAGATCCTCGCCGGGCTGCGCCGCGACGTGATCGACCACCAGTTCCGCGGCCTGCGCGACGCCCTCGGGGCGGGCGGGGAGGGCGCGCAGGACCGCGTGAAGGACATGCTCGCCGACCTCAACCGGCTGCTGGAGCGGCACTCCCGCGGCGCCGACACCCCCGAGGAGTTCACGGAGTTCCTGCAGCGCCACGGGGACCTCTTCCCCGACGCGCCGAAGGACGTCGACGAGCTCATCGACTCCCTCGCCCGCCGCGCGGCCGCCGCCCAGCGCCTGCTGCAGTCGCTGTCGCCGAAGCAGCGGGAGGAGCTGGAGGCGCTGATGGCGGAGGCGTTCGGCGATCCGGACCTGCGCACGCAGATGGTCCAGCTCAACGACAACCTGCGCGCGCTGCGCCCGGACCTGGACTGGTCCAGGCGGCAGCGGCAGCAGGTGTCGCCGAACGCCGAGCCCCTCGGCTACGCCGACGCCGCAGGAGTGCTGGAGGAGCTCGCCGAGCTGGACGAGCTGGTGGACGCCCTGGGGCAGGAGCACGCCGGGGCCAGCCTGGACGACGTGGACGTGGAGTCGGTGGAGCGCCAGCTCGGGCGCGGGGCCGCGGACGACGTGCGGCGGCTGCGCGAGCTGGAGCGGGAGCTGCAGCGGCAGGGCTGGCTGACGCCGTCGGCGCAGGGGCTCACCCTGTCGCCGAAGGCGCTGCGGCGGCTGGGGCAGACGGCGCTGCAGCGGGTCTTCGCCCGCACGCTGACCGGTGGGCGCGGCGGCCACGAGGACCGGAGCGCGGGTGGCGGCGGGGAGCCGACGGGGTCGTCGCGGCCGTGGCGCTTCGGCGACGAGCAGCCGCTGGACGTGGTGCGCACCGTCTCCAACGCCCTGCGCCGCAGGGGGTTGGCAGAGTCGGGTGCGGTGCGGCTGTCCTGGGAGGACTTCGAGGTGGTGGAGACGGAGCGGCGCTCCTCCGCGGCCGTCGCCCTCTGCGTGGACCTGTCGTTCTCGATGGCGGCGGAGGGGCGCTGGGGGCCGATGAAGGAGACGGCCCTGGCGCTGTCGCACCTGGTGGGCACGAAGTTCCCGCAGGACGCGCTGCAGATCGTCGGGTTCGGGCTGCACGCGCTGCCGATGAACCTGCAGGAGCTGGCGGCGGTGGAACCGGACTACGTGCAGGGCACGAACCTGCAGCACGCCCTCGGTCTGGCACGGCGGCACCTGCGCCGGCACGCGGACTCCGAGCCGGTGGTGCTGGTCGTGACGGACGGCGAGCCGACGGCGCACCTGGAGGAGGACGGGGAGGCGGTCTTCGCGTGGCCGCCCACGGCGGCGACGGTCCGGGCGACGCTGGCGGAGGTGGACCAGCTCACCCGCTTCGGCGCGACGGTGAACCTGTTCATGCTCGGTGAGGACCCGGGACTGCGCCGCTTCGTCGACGCGGTGGCCCGGCGCAACGGCGGGCGGGTTCTGACGCCGAGCCCGGAGCGGCTGGGGCAGTACGTCGTCGACGACTACCTGCGCGCCCGCTCGGGCCGCCGGGGCCGCCGCGCCTCGTGACGCGGGCGGCCCCGGCGGTGCCCGGCGGCGGCCTCAGCCGAGGGCGCGCTCCAGGTCGGCGATGAGGTCGTCGGCGTCCTCAATGCCCACGGACAGCCGCACCAGGTCGTCCGGCACCTCCAGCGGGGAGCCTGCCGTGGACGCGTGCGTCATCCGCCCCGGGTGCTCGATGAGGGACTCGACCCCGCCGAGGGACTCCCCCAGCGTGAACAGCTCCGCACCCTTGCAGACCTGCAGGGCGTCCTCGGCGCTGCGCGTGCGGAAGCTGACCATGCCCCCGAAGCGGCGCATCTGCTTGGCGGCGACGGCGTGGTTGGGGTGGGACTCCAGACCGGGGTAGAGGATCGTCGTGACGCGCGGGTGCCGGGCGAGGAACTCCACGACCGCCTCGGCGTTGTCGCAGTGCCGCTCCATCCGGACCGCGAGGGTCTTCAGGCCGCGCTGCACGAGCCAGGAGTCGAACGGCCCCGGCACCGCGCCCATCGCGTTCTGGTGGAAGCCGATGCGCTCGGTGAGGGTGGAGCCACGCCCGTCCTCGCGGTCGCGGACGACGACCGCACCGCCGACGACGTCGGAGTGCCCGCCGGCGTACTTCGTCGTGGAGTGCACGACGACGTCCGCGCCCAGCACCAGCGGCGTCTGCAGGTAGGGCGTGGCGAAGGTGTTGTCCACCACGAGCAGCGCGCCGGCGTCGTGGGCGATCGCCGCCAGCGCGGCGACGTCGCCGATGGTCAGCAGCGGGTTGGTGGGCGTCTCCACCCACAGCAGGCGGGTGCGGCCGGGCTGGACCGCCGCGCGCACGGCGTCGAGGTCGGCGACGTTGGCGGGGGTGTGCTCGATCCCCCACGGCCCGGCGACCTTGTTGACGAGTCGGTAGGTGCCGCCGTAGGCGTCGTTGGGGACGACCAGGTGGTCGCCGGGGCGGCACAGCGCCCGCAGGATCGTGTCCTCCGCGGCGAGGCCGGAGGCGAAGGCGTAGCCGGCGTCGCCCTGCTCCAGGGAGGCGATCTGCTCCTCCAGCGCGCTGCGGGTGGGGTTGCCGGAGCGGGAGTACTCGTAGCCGGTGCCCAGCCCGGTGCGCAGGCCGCCGACGCCGTCCTGCTTGTAGGTGGAGACCTGGTAGATGGGGGTGACGACGGCGCCGGTGGCGGGGTCGGCCTCCTGCCCGGCGTGGATGGCGCGGGTGGAGAAGCCGGGCAGGCGGGCGGCGTCGGGGGTCTGCTCGTCGGGCGCGGGGGCGTCAGCGGTCACGGCCCCGAGCCTAACCGGGGAACGCGCAGGGCCCGCCGGTGGTTGCAGGGGGCAGACAGCGAGAGGAGCAGGACCCGTGATCTTCGGCAACCCCTTCAAGACCCGCATGGTGACTCCCGAGGAGGCCCTGCCGGGGCGGGCGAGCCGCCCGTACTCCGTGCCCCGCGACCACGCGGTGCTCGGCACGCCGCTGGAGGGCCCGTGGCCGGAGGGCACCGAGGTCCTCCACGTCGCGATGGGCTGCTTCTGGGGTGCTGAGCGCATCTTCTGGCAGCAGCCGGGCGTGGTCACCACCGCCGTCGGCTACATGGGCGGCTTCACCCCCCACCCGACGTACGAGGAGTCCTGCACCGGTCGCACGGGCCACGCCGAGGCCGTCCTCGTCGCCTACGACCCGGCGCGGACCAGCCCGGAGCGGCTGCTGAAGGTGTTCTGGGAGAACCACGACCCCACCCAGGGGTTCCGGCAGGGCAACGACCGCGGCACCGAGTACCGCTCGGCGGTCTACTGGACGAACGACGCCCAGCGCGCCGCCGTGGAGGCCACCCGCGACACCTTCCAGCGCACCCTGACGGAGCACGGCCACGGGAAGATCACCGCGGAGCTGCGCCCGGCCTCGGAGGCGGGGCCGTTCTACTACGCCGAGGACTACCACCAGCAGTACCTGGCGAAGGTGCCCAACGGCTACTGCAACCACGGCCCCAACGGCATGACGTGCCAGATCGGCCTGGCCACCGCCGACGGCTGAGCCGGCCGGTCCGCGCCGACCCGTGCCCGGCCCCTCAGCGGGGGGACCAGGCCTCCGCCGTGGTGAGGATCGCCTCGACCTGGGCGGCGGGCACGGGACGGCCGAACAGCCAGCCCTGCGACGTCTCGCAGCCCAGGTCCTGCAGGACGGTGTGCTGGCGCTCCTCCTCCACCCCCTCCGCGACGACGGAGAGGTTCAGGGCGTGCGCCATGGACACGATCGCCGCGACGAGCCGGGTGTCGCTGGGGTCCTCCCCCAGTCCGCTGACGAAGGAGCGGTCGACCTTCACGACGTCGACGGGCAGGGCCTTGAGGATGGCCAGGCTGGAGTAGCCGGTGCCGAAGTCGTCGATGGCGATGCGGACGCCGGCCCGCCGCAGCTTGGCCAGCGTGGCCCGCGCACCGGCGGGGTCCGCCATGACCGCCGTCTCCGTGATCTCCAGCCCGAGGGCGGCCCCGGGCAGCCCGGCCCCCGCCAGCGCCACCGCGACCGTCTCCACGAACCCCGGGTCGGCGAGCTGGTGGGGGGACACGTTGACCCACATCGTCAGGCCCCGGGCGACGGGGTGGCTCGCCCGCCACGCCGCGAGCTGCGTGCAGGCGTCGGTGAGGACGCGGCGGCCGAGCTCGACGATGAGCCCGCTCTCCTCGGCCAGGGGGATGAAGTCCGCCGGGGAGACGTGGCCGACGCCGGGTCGGACCCAGCGCAGCAGGGCCTCGAAGCCCACCAGCTCGCCGGTGGCCGTGTCGATCTCCGGCTGGTAGGCGAGGTGGAACTCGTCGGTGCCGACGGCGTCGCGCAGCGCGAGGTCCAGCTCCAGGTGCGCCGCGGCGTGCGTGCGCAGGGCGGCGTCGCAGACCTGGACCCGTGCGCGCCCCGCCCGCTTGGCGTGGTGCACGGCCATGTCGGCGTCGCGCAGCAGGACGTTGAGGTCGCTGGTGGCGCTGAGCGCGGTGGTGGTCAGCCCCACGCTGGCGGAGAAGTTGAGGGCGTGGCCGCGGATCTCCACCGGCCGTGCGAAGCAGCCCACCACCCGCTCGGCCACCGCCTGCGCCGTGTCCGGCGACACGTCGGGCAGGACGACGGCGAACGCGTTGCCCGCGAAGCGGCTGATGACGTCGCCGGAGCGCAGCACCGCGCGCAGCGCCTGGGCCGAGGACGCCAGGTACGCGTCGCCGGCGGCGTGGCCGAGGGAGTCGTTGACCAGCTTGAAGCGGTCGACGTCGCAGAGGAGGACGGCGTGCACGGACCCCGGCGCCGGGCGGCGGGCGAGGACGTCCTCGGAGGCGACGAGGAAGGCGGCGCGGTTGAGCAGCCCGGTCACCGTGTCCTGGGTGGCGAGGCGGGTCAGCAGCCGGGCGGACCGGTTCCGCTCGATGGCCACGCGGGTCAGGTCGCGGAAGCCCGCGATGGTGGTGTCGTCGGCCGCGACCGCCCGGCCGGGCTCGCGGCCGTAGAGTGCGAACGTGCCGAGCGCCTCGCCGTCGTCGCCGAGGACGGGCAGGGACGTGCAGGAGGCCAGCCCGTGGCGGGCGGCCAGGTCCCGGAAGCCGACCCACTTGGGATCGGTCGCGATGTCGGTCACGACGACCGTCTCGCGCCGGTGCACCGCCGTCCCGCAGGAGCCGACGCAGTCCCCCGCGCGGACCCCGTCGATGGCCTCGCGGTACTCCGCGGGAAGGCTGGGGGCCGCCCCGTCGCGCAGCGTCACGCCGTCCTCGTCGAGCAGGAGCACCGAGCACAGCACCTCGGGTCCCAGCAGCCGCTCGACGTGACGGGCCAGCCGGTCGAGGACGTCGGGCAGGGGGTGGCCTGCGGCGACCGCCTCGAGGACGTCGCGCTGCGCCTCCTGCTCGGTGCGGCGCCGGCGCTCCGCGAGGAGCAGCCCGCCCTGCCGGGCGAGGTCCTCCACCGCGGCCAGGACGCGCTCGCCGCAGACCGAGCCGGGGGCGTCGCCCAGGACGCAGACGCTGCCGAGCACCTCGCCCGAGGGGTCCAGCAGGGGCGCTCCGACGTAGGAGCGGACGTGGCCCATCCCGATGTCCGGGGCATCGGCGAAGCCGGGGTCCACGTCGTAGTCGGGGATGCAGACCCCCTGGCCCGCGAGGACGACGCGGGCGCAGGCGGTGAACTCCGCCGGGACCTCCAGCACCGCGGGCATCGCCGGGTCGGTGCTCGCCACGACGATCAGCCGCTGCGGCGTGACCAGGGTGACGCAGCCGATCCCGCCGCCGACCGCGGCCGCGAGGCGGGCCAGGCCCCGGAAGTCCTCCGCCAGCTCCGGCAGGGAACGTTCGAGGTCCTCGATCAGGCTCGCCCGCCCGGGGGCGGAGACGGCGCGGCGCATGTCGGTCGCCTCCTGCACCGCGACCACCGCCCTCCCGCATCCGCCGCCCTCGCAGGGCGGTCCTCCCTGGTGCATCGGCGCGTCCGGCCCCCGCTCGATCGGTCGATCGGGTGAACCGGGGTGCGCGGCCCGTGCCGACGGGCCCCACGGGCCCGTCGGCACGACCGGCTCAGACGCGGTGGCCGACCTTCGGTTCGGCGCCCTCTCCGGTCCAGACACCCCCGGGCAGGTCAGCGGGCAGGTCGGGGTTGCCGACGGCGCGGAAGACGGGGTCCTCGCCCCTGCGGGCCTGACGCTCGAAGTCGCGCAGCGCGCCGAGGGCCCACTTGCCCAGGAGGACGATCGCCACCAGGTTGACCAGGGCCATCAGGCCCATCGCCACGTCGGCGAGCGCCCACACGACCGTCAGCTCCAGGACCGCACCGGCGCCGACGAGGGCGACGACGAGGGTGCGGAACACCAGCAGGCTCACCGGCCGAGCCCGCAGGTAGGACATGTTCACCTCGGCGTAGGAGTAGTTGCCGAGGACGGAGGAGAACGCGAAGACGAACACCAGCAGCGTCATGACGGGGGTCAGGCCGGTGCCGAGCTCGTGCGCCACGGCCGCCTGCGTGAGCGTCGCACCCTCCACGTCGGAGCCGGGGGTGTACACCTCCGGTCCGGCGCTGAGGATGATGAAGGCCGTCGCGGAGCAGACGACGATGGTGTCGACGAAGACGCCGAGGGACTGCACCAGGCCCTGCTTGACGGGGTGGCTGGTGGTGGCGGTGGCGGCGGCGTTGGGGGCGCTGCCCATGCCGGCCTCGTTGGAGAACAGCCCGCGCTTGGCGCCGTTGAGCAGCGCCGCGGCGATCCCGCCGGTGATGCCCGCGGCGGCCTCCCCGAAACCGAAGGCGGCGGTGACGATCTGGACGAGCACGTCGCCCATCGCGGTGATGTTCGTCGCGACGACCACGAGGGCCAGCAGGAGGTAGACCAGCGCCATCAGCGGGGCCACCACCTCGGCGACGCGGGCGATGCGGCGGACGCCGCCGAAGACGACGGGCGCGGTGAGGGCGATGAGCAGCAGGGCCGTCCAGCCCTCGCCGACGCCGTGGCCCTCGGCGAGGACACCGCTGATGGTGTTGGCCTGGACCATGTTGAAGGCGAAGCCGAAGGTGAAGATGAGCAGGACGGCGAAGAGGACGCCCCCGCCGCGGGAGTTCAGGCCGCGCTCGATGTAGTAGGCGGGCCCGCCCCGGAAGGTGCCGTCGGCCGCGGGCACCTTGAAGACCTGCGCCAGCGTGGACTCGACGAGGGCGGTCGCCATGCCGACGAGGGCCACGACCCACATCCAGAAGATGGCGCCGGGCCCGCCGAGGGTCAGGGCGATCGCGACGCCGGCGATGTTGCCGGTGCCGACGCGGGAGGCCAGGCCGACGGCGAACGCCTGGAAGGAGGAGATCCCGCCCTCCGCGCCGGTGCGGGAGGAGGCGACCTGGCGCAGCATCCGGCCGAAGAGTCGCACCTGCACGAAGCGGGTGCGGATGCCGAAGTAGAGGCCGACGCCGAGCAGGACGTAGACGAGGACGTACGTCCAGAGGACGTCGGACACCGGGTCGATCAGGTTCTGTTGGATGAGGTCCATCCGTGCCTCCGCATCTGAGGGGGTGCCGCGCCCGTTCCCGTGGTCCTCGCCGGCCGGGCGGGTCGCTGCGCGGACGTCGACGTCCTCGTGGACGTCCGCGGGCCCCGCTGCCGAGGAGGAGATCATCGTCGCCCGGGCGAGCGAATTGTCCAGGCTGGACGGACCGTACCAGGCGATTCGCCCAGGAGTGCACCCTCGAACCGGGCAGATCGACCGGTCTACGGGGACGGCGGCGGCGGCAGCTGCACCGACTCCGGTGGCAGCGCGGGCTCCGCCGGGTCGGGCAGCTGCACCGACTCCGGTGGCAGCGCGGGCTCCGCCGGGTCGGGCAGCTGCACCGACTCCGGCGGCAGCGCGGGCTCCGGCAGCAGCGCCGGCTCGGGCGGGGGCGGCGCCGGGAACGGCTGGACGGGCAGCCCCAGCGCCGCGGAGGCGCCGCCGACGGCGTCGCGCCAGATGGGGGCCGGCAGCGTCCCGCCGTAGACCCGCTCCCGCACGACGCCGTTGATCGCCTCGCCGTTGAGGCTCCGGCTGCCCGCGGCGTGCCCCACCCACACCGCCGCGGAGAGCTGGGAGGTGTAGCCGACGAACCAGACGTCGGTGCTCGCGTTGGTGGTGCCCGTCTTGCCCGCGACGGGCCGGTCCAGCGCGGCGGCCCGGCCGGTGCCGGTCGCCACCACGTCCGTCAGCGCCGAGGTGACGGCCCGCGCGACGGCCGGGTCGAGCGCCTGCGTGCAGCCGGCGTCGGGGACGGGCAGCGGCCGCCCGTCGCGGTCGCGCACCGCACTCACGGCCACGGGCCGGCAGTGCGTCCCGTCGGCGGCGAAGGCTGCGTAGGCCCCGGCCATGCTCAGCGGGGACACCTCGTTGACGCCGAGGGTCAGGGCGGGGAAGACGTGCAGGTCGGTGTTCGCGGGCTGCCCCTCCACCTTCACGGTCGGGGCGGCCAGCGTCACCCCGAGGTCCTGCGCCGTTCCCGCGATGGCGCACAGGTCGAGCTGCTTCTCCATCTGCACGTACGCGGTGTTCACCGACAGCCGCGTCGCCTCCCGGACCGTCATGGCACCGGACTCGCCGCTCTCGGCGTTGCCGTAGGTGTAGCGCCCGCCGCGCATCGGCCTGCCGCAGGCGGTGAAGTCGGCGAACGCGTCGTCGCCGCGCTCCGTCGCGTGGATCACGTCCTCCAGCGACCGCCCCGAGCGCAGCCACTCCACGAGCGTGAAGACCTTGAACGCGGAGCCCGTCTGGAAGCCGCTGCCGCCGCCGTGGGCCTTGTCGACGTTGTAGTTGAGCACCGTCACGCCGGGCTGCGAGTCGTCCGGGGAGAACGTCGTGTTCTGCGCCATCGCGAGGATGCGCCCGGTGCCCGGCTCCACGACGGAGGCCGCCGCGCGGACCGGCTGCCCCGGCGCGACACCGCGGTGCACGGCGTCGGCGGTGGCCTGCTGCACGCGCGGGTCGAGCGTGGTGGTGACCTCGAGGCCGCCGGCGCGCAGGGTCCTGCGCCGCTCCTCCTCCGTGGCGCCGAAGGCGGGGTCTCGCAACAGGATGCGCGTCACGTAGTCGCAGAAGTAGGCGGCGGAACCGGCCCCGATGCACCCGCGCCGGCTGCGCTGGACGTCGAGCGCCACGGGGGCGGCCGTCGCGGCGTCGCGGGCCGCCTCGTCGATGAACCCGACCTCCGCCATCCGCCGCAGGACGACGTCCCGGCGTTCCCGCGCCGCCGCCGGATCGTCCAGGGGGTCGTACTGGGAGGGGCTCTGCACCATGCCGGCCAGCAGGGCGGCCTCCGGCAGCACCAGGTCGCGCGCGCTCTTGCCGAAGTAGAACTGCGACGCCGCCTCGACGCCGTAGACGTTGTTCGCGAAGAACACGATGTTGAGGTAGCCCGCGAGGATCTCGTCCTTGCTCATCCGCTTCTCGACGCCGACGGCCATCTTCATCTCGCGCAGCTTGCGGGCGTAGCCCTCCGCTCCCTCGCTGGCGACGGCCTCCTCGGCCGAGGCCCGGTCGCCGCGTGCGACGGCGTCCTGGACGAGGACGTTCTTCACGTACTGCTGGGTCAGGGTGGAGGCGCCCTGGGTCCCGCTGCCGGCGGCGTTGTTCACGAGGGCGCGGCCGATGCCGCGCACGTCGACGGGGCCGTGGTCGTAGAAGCGGGCGTCCTCGATGGCGAGGATCGCCTCCCGCATCACCGGGGCGATGTCCTCCAGCGGGACCACGATGCGGTCCTGGTCGTAGATGCGCGCCATGAGCGTGCCGTCGGCGTAGAGGATGCTCGTGGGCTCCGGGACGCGCTCGTCGCTCAGGGCGGCCGGCAGCGCCTCGAAGACGTCGACGCCCTCCCTGGTCAGCAGCCCGGCGGCGGCGACGGGCGGCACCAGCAGGCCCGCGACGAGGACCCCGGCGACGACGCTGATCCCGGCGAACGCCACCAGCAGCCGCAGGCCGGCGAGACGCACGGAACGCTCCTGCCGGCGCGGCACCGGATGCCCGGCCGGCAGGGCCGGTTCCGGGTGCGGGTCGTCGTCCACCTCCCCAGACAAGCACGGAACGCGCACCGCTGCAGGCGCAGCGCGGCCGGGGACCGGCGGCCGGCCCGGGACGTGCCGGCGCGGGTCAGGCGAGGTCGGCGAGGTCTGCCAGATCGGCCAGATCGGCCAGATCGGCGGAGAAGTCGCCGAGGTCCGGGTCGACCGCCATGGCGTGCGGCTCGAACCACACCACCTTGCCGGGCCCCTCCCCCGCGGGCAGCGCCTCCACGCCCCACGCGGTGGACACCGACTGCACCAGCCGCAGTCCCCGCCCCGTGGTGGCGGCCAGGCCGAAGGAGCGCTCCTGGAGGGCCACGGGGGAGGTGTCGGCCACCTCGACGCGCACCCCGCCCCCCGCCAGCGACCGGACGAGGACCCGCAGCGGGGTGCGGGCGTGCAGCACGGCGTTCGTCACGAGCTCGGAGACGCCGAGCTCGGCGGAGTCCTCCAGCTCCTCCGCACCCAGCTCGCGCAGCACCCGGCGCACGTGGCGGCGGGCCGCCCCGGCGGCGTCGGCCACCGGCTCCAGCAGGAGCGGGTCCCCCACCGCGGGCGCGCCGTCCACCGGCGCGGGACGTCCGTCCCCGACGGTCGGGGCCGGGACCGCGACGTCGGCCGCGGGCGGCCCCGTGTCGTCGCAGGCGGCGGAACCGCGGGCCGTGGACGGCGCCTGCGCCCACGGCGTCGGCTCGGCTCCGCCCAGCTGCCGGACGAACTCGCCGAAGATCCACGAGCGGTAGTCCACGAGGTCGTCCGGGAGCGGCAGCGTCAGGAGGTGCTCGTCGGCGCGGCAGAAGCCGTCCGCCTCCACCAGCGCCTCGTGCAGCCGCGCCACGAACGCCTCGGCGCCGCGGGGAGCGCTGAAGGGGACGTCCAGGAACTCCCGCCCCGCGGCGAGCGCCGCCTCCATGGCCGCGGCGGGCTGGGCGCGGAAGGGGGCGTAGGCGGTGTCGAGCTCCGCGGCGAGGTCGAGCAACCGCCGCGGGAGGGAGTCCTGGAGGTCCTGCCCGGCGCCGATCTGGACGAGCGCCAGCTCCCGCAGGAGGCCCTCCATGTGCCGCACGAAGCGGGCGCGCAGCCGCAGCGGCACGCCGAGGAGGCGGACCTCGACCAGCCCGGCAGCACCGCTCACCCGTTCACGCTCTCACACGTCCGGCGACCACGACGGGGGACGATTCGCCGGCCACCCCGTGCCCGGACGGCTCAGCGGCATCCGCACACCGCGGTCAGGGCCTCGCGGACGTCGGTGACGACCGCCGCCCGTCCGGCGTCGCCGTCGTCGTCGCGCAGCAGCGCCGACACACCGGCGCGCGGCTCCAGCAGCACCACCGGCAGCCCGGTCCGCTCCGTGGCCGAGGCCAGCTCCGCCGCGCCCTCCGGGCTGAGCGACTCCAGCAGCGCCAGGTCGCAGACCACGGAGTGCGGGCGGTCCTCCACCGCCCGCTCCAGGGCCTCGTGCGCGGTCTCCACCCCCTCCGCGGAGGTCATCCGCCCGTCGAGGCGCACGAGCTTCGCGCAGGCGAGGTCCACGGTGCTGGCGGCCAGCGGCGCCGGGGCCGGCCTGCTGCGCGCCACCCGGCGCAGCGTTCGCACCACCGCGGCGAAGAGGTCGACGCGGGCCTCCAGCCGGGACCGCGCCACGATGCTGCCCGCGCCGTGGCGCCGCACGATCTCCCGCAACCGGGGGCCCGGCTCGACGGTCTCCCCGCGCGGGCCGGTGGTGATGTCGGAGTACGTCAGGGCGTCGGCGACGGCACCGCCCGGCAGGGCGAACTGCGCCAGCTCCGCCGCCAGGCCCCGGTGGCGGGCCTCCACGGCGGCGCCGCTGTGGTGGGCGACGAGGGCCGCGAGCTCGGGATGGCCCTGCCGCAGCAGGTACCGGGCGCCGTCGAGGGGGTGGAAGCCCGAGTCCACGACCTCCGGCGCGTAGCCGATGTCGTGCAGGTAGGCGGCGGCGACGAGCAGCTGCTGCTCCGGGCGGGGCAGGCCCACGGACGCCCACCAGGCGTGCACCGCGGTCTCCTGGGTGTGCCGCCAGCGGTCGGGCAGGTCGGCCAGGAGCCGCCCGGCCTCGCTCGCCGCCCACAGGACGAGGTCGGGCTGCCGGCGACCGGAGCGCCCGGGCGCGGGCCCGCCGAGGTCCCGGGGAGTCGTGAGCGCGCGCGGGGGGATCCGCCGGGCCGCCGGGTGGATGCGAGGGGACTCGCTCATGGACGCATCATGGGTCCTGCGCCCGGCGCCCGCGAGGAACCGGGGCCCCGGGTTCAGTGCGCGGGGGCGGAGTGCGCGCCGCGCACGCGGGCGCGGGCGTCGCCGAAGCGCACGACCTCGTACGTCACGAGCGCCACCAGCACGACCGCGACGAGCACCAGCGACGCCAGCGCCGGCAGGAACCAGGCGGCGGGCAGCAGCAGGAGCAGGAGCGCCGCTGCCGCGCTGCGGTGCGGGTTCCACGTGCGGATGTTGCGGCGCCGGAAGGCCACGTGGGCCAGCAGGTGGAGGGCCACGCCGCCGTAGAGCGCGATCAGCGGGAGTCCGGTCAGCGCATCGGCGAGCGTGTGGTGCTCCGAGTCGGAGACGTACTGGAGCACCTTCTTCATCCCCAGCGCGATGAAGATGACCGAGACCACCATGGGGAAGTGCAGGTAGGTGTAGGAGTCGCGCGCCAGCCGGCTGCGGGCCTCCCCCTGCGCCGAGGCCAGGACGCCCTCCGCGACGTGGGCGACGACGTCGAAGTAGAGCCACCACAGGCACACCGCGACGGCCACCCCGGCGAGCGAGGCGGCCAGCACCGCGGGCGTCAGCGGCCTCCCGGTCACCCCGACGCCGATGGCCATCAGCGACTCCCCGAGGGCGACGATGAGGATGAGGCCGTGGCGCTCCGCGAAGTGGACCGGGCTCGGCAGGCGCCACCCGGACGTCCCGGCGACCCAGATCCCGCCGTAGTCGACGAGCAGCGCGAGCGCCCACAGCGGCAGCTGGAAGGGCGGGCCGGCCAGGGCCCCGGCCACGAGGAGGGCGACGGCCGCCGCGACGGGACCGGCCGTCACGAGCACCTGCCGGCGGAGGCCGCGGTCGCCCCCCGCGGCGACGAGGTAGCAGCCCAGGTGCAGGAAGCGCACGGCGCCGTAGCCGAGGGCGAACACCACGGGTGCCGGAACGCCGCCCGGCATGTCGGAGAAGGACTCCGGGATGCTCAGCGCCACGACGAACATGACGCCCATGGCCGCGATCATCGTCAGGCGCACGGCTCCCTCGTCGGCGTGCGCCTGGTTGCCCAGCCACGAGTACGAGCTCCACGCCCACCACAGCAGCGCCAGCAGGACCAGACCGCGCAGCGCCCCGACCGGCGACAGGTCCGCCGCCATCAGCGCCGTCACCTGGGTGAAGCCGAACACGAACACGAGGTCGAAGAAGAGCTCGAGGGTGGTCACCCGGTGGGACTCGTCGGCCCCCCGGACGCGGCGCCAGAGCGGGACGCCGGGCACGGCTGCGGTCCTCACAGGTGCTCCCCCATCCACTCCGCGACCCGGCGCACCGCCGGGTCGACGTACTGCGCCTGGTCGTAGAGGTCGATGTGGTTCGTGGTGTCGAGCCACACCAGTTCCCTCGGCCCCGTCAGGCGGGCGTGGATCGCCTCCGCCGCAGCCGGCGAGCAGTACTCGTCGCGGCGGCCGTGGACGACGAGCGCCGGGGTGGGACCGAGGAAGTCCGCGCCGACGGCCGCGTCGAAGGTCAGCAGCTCGCGGATCGAGAGGCGGGTCACCCGGTTCTCCCAGCCGGGGCTGGCCGAGCGGGCGGTGCCGTAGTAGGCGAACGGCTCGGCGCCGCCCATGGCGGCCTCACCGCCGGGCTCCCCGGAGACCGCGGGCAGGTAGTCGACGCGGCCCGTCGTGAACTGCTCCTGTTTGGCCGCGGCGAACGACGCCATCATGCCGCGGTACTGCTGCGCCCCCATCCCCTCCTGCATCGCGCGCGGGTCGTTGAACGCCGCGGCGACGACGGCGAGGGCGCGGATGCGCGGGTCGAAGGCGCTGTGGCGCAGGGCGTAGCCGCCACCGAGGCAGATGCCCACGCACCCGATCCGGTCGGGATCCACCAGCTCGTGCGCCGCGAGCCAGCTCGTCGCGGCGCGCAGGTCCGCGAGCTTGCCGGCGCTGTCCTCGTGCTGGCGCGGCTCGCCCTCGCTGGCACCGAAGTTGCGGTGGTCGAACGCCAGGGTGACGAAACCCGCGGCCGCGAGGCCCTGCGCGTAGTGGCCGGTGACCTGTTCCTTGACGCCGGTGAAGGGCCCGGTCAGCACGATCGCGGGCGCCGGGGCGGCGGTCTCGGCGGGAACCCGCAGCACCCCCGCCAGGCGCAGGCCGCCGGCGGGAACGGAGACGTCGCGGGCCTCGACGGCGAACCGCCCGCCCCGGGTCTCGACACTGCTCGTCACGGGGCGCCACCTCTTCCCGCCCCCGCACAGGCGGGAGCCCCGCCGGGCAGGGCGCCCGGGCCGGGAGGGACCCTACCGCCGCTCCAGGCCGTTCCGGGGCCGTTCCGGGAAACGTCCACAGCGATGTGATCATCGCCTGCACCACGCGATCCATCTCCGGCGATCCGCGGAACGGACCCTAGGAGAAGCCGGGGCCGCCTCCGATGGCGAACCACGCTGCGTGCGAGAGCAGCACTGCCCCGACCCCCCACCAGCGCCGGTGGGGAAGCAGCAGCGCCCAGAGTCCCACCTCGATCGCAACGGTCACGGGGATGGCCGCGAACCAGCCTCCCGGAGGCACCGGAGAGTGGTTGAGGTCAGCGAACAGCCCGGCGAGGAGGAGGTTCATGCTGATGAACCCGCTGACCGCCGCGATGGCGCTCGCCCCGATCCGGCGGAGAACCGGCATGAACTCGACCTCGCCCTCGGCGATCACCTGCGACCAGCCTCACACACGCCAGGGGCTGGGCAAGCCTGCCGTACGGGTGAGACGACTCGATCGGCCGAGCGTGCGCCGACTGCGCCGGACGGGTCGCCGGCCGCAGGGGACCGTGGCTGAAGGGCCCGGCTGCGGCACCCTGGTGCTCCCGCTCCCGCGGGCGGCGGTCCAGCGGAGAGCGGTTCGAAGGAGGCAAGGTCCGTGCGCTACTGGGAACGGCCGTACCTCGACGGCTACCGCCACCCGGCGCGGGCGTTGGTCCTGCTCGTCACCGTGCTGCACGCGACGGGGATCCTCGTCGGTGGAAGCGTGTGGTCCACCGTGGCGTTCATGCTGGCGCTGTTCGGGCTGCCGGTGCGGGGCTGGAAGCTGCGCATGGCGGGTGCGCTGCTCCTCGTCCTGCTGACGCAGAACTGGCCGTACAAGACGGACGTCTTCACCGACACGCCCGAGCGGGACGCGCTGAACCTCGTCTTCGACCGCACCGTCACGGCCGGCGCGCTGCTGGCGGAGGCGGTGCAGGTGGCCTTCCGCCTGCTGAGCGAGCGCCGGACCACCCGGTGACGCACGGCGCCCCGGTCCCTCGCGGGAACCGGGGCGCCGCGGGCCGGGGCTCAGCCCACCAGCACGTGCTCCACGTAGCGGCGCAGCACCGTGGCGACGACCTCGTCTGGGTCGGCCGCCCACACGTCGGCGTGGAAGATCTCCGTCTCGACGTCCCCGCGGTAACCGGCGGCGTGCACCGCCCGGGAGATGGCGGGGAAGTCGATGTGGCCGTCGCCCATCATCCCGCGCGCCAGCAGCGTGTCCGCCGGCAGCGGAGTGATCCAGTCGCACACCTGGTAGCTGGCGATGCGCTCGCCCGCGCGGGCGATCTGCCGCTCCAGCTCCGGGTCCCAGAACACGTGGAACGTGTCGACGACGACGCCCACCTGCTCGACGGGGAACTGCTCCGCCACGTCGAGAGCCTGCCCGAGGGTGGACAGCACCGCGCGGTCGGCGACGTACATGGGGTGCAGGGGCTCCAGGGCCAGGCGCACTCCCCGCTCCCCCGCGTAGGGGGCGAGCTCACCCACGGCGTCGACGACGCGCCGGCGGGCGGCGGGGAGGTCCCTGGAGCCGGCGGGCAGGCCGCCGACGACCATCACGAGGCAGTCGGCGCCCAGCGCGGCCGCCTCGTCGATGGCGAGGCGGTTGTCGTGCAGCGCGGCGGCGCGCCCGTCGGCGTCGTCGGCGGTGAGGAAGCCGCCGCGGCACAGCGACGACACGCGCAGGCCGGCGCCGCGCACCAGGCGCACGGCCGCGTCCAGGCCGACCTCGTGCAGCCGGTCCCGCCAGACGCCGATCGCGGGGACGCCGGCGCGGGCGCAGACCTCCACCGCCTCGGCGAGGCCGATGTGCTTCGTGGTGGCCTGGTTCAGCGAGAACCGCGCCAGGCGGGGGTCACCCGGGCGGGGCGTCTCCAGGGCCGCGAGGCGCCCGGACGGGACGTCGACGGCGGCGGCCCGGGTCTCCACGGCGGTCATGCGCCGAACCCGTGGACGTCGAGGTAGCAGCGCATCCGGGCGGCGGCCAGGTCCGGGTCGGCGAGCAGGCCCGCCTCGTCGGCCAGGCGGAACGTCTCCGCCTGGTGCACGGCGCTGCGGGCGCTGTGCAGGCCGCCGACCATCGCGTGGCCGGGCTGGAAGCCGTTGAGCCACGCCAGGAACGCGATGCCCGCCTTGTAGTGGTAGGTCGGCGCGGCGAACACGTGCCGGGCCAGTTCCAGCGTCGGCTTGAGGGCAGCCTCGTAGCCGGCGACGTCGTCGCGGTCGAGCGCCTGCAGGGCGGTGGAGGCGGCGGGGGCGATGGCGGCGAAGATGCCGAGCAGTGCGTCGGAGTCGTGCTCGCCGTCGCCGAGGATCAGCTCGGGGTAGTTGAAGTCGTCACCGGTGTAGACGCGCACGCCCTCGGGCAGGCGACGGCGCAGCCCGGCCTCGTGCTGGGCGTCGAGCAGCGACACCTTCACGCCGTCGACCTTGGCGGCGTGGTCCCGCACCAGCTGCAGGAACGAGGCGGTCGCGGAGTCCACGTCCTCGTAGCCCCAGTAGCCCGTCAGCGCCGGGTCGAACATGGGGCCGAGCCAGTGCAGGATCACCTTTCCCGAGGCCTGCTGCAGCAGGGCGGAGTAGACCTCGTGGTACTCCTCCGCGCTGCGGGCCGTGGCGGCGAGCTGGCGGCTGGCCATGAGGATGACCTGGGCGCCGCTGCCCTCCACGACGGCGAGCTGCTCCTCGTAGGCGGCGCGGACCCGGGGCAGCGTCGCCGCACCGGGAGGCATGTGGTCGGTCCCGGCCCCGGCGGCGATCCGCCCGCCGACGGCCCTGGCCTCGGCGGCGCTGCGCCGGATGAGCTCCTGGGCGGCCGCCCAGTCCAGGCCCATGCCGCGCTGCGCGGTGTCCATGGCCTCGGCGACCCCGAGCCCCCAGGACCACAGGTGGCGGCGGAAGGCGAGGGTGGAGTCCCAGTCGACGTCCGCCGGGGCCCCGGGCACGTTGTCGGCACCGGCGCGGGGCACGACGTGGGCGGCGGCGAAGGCGCGGCGGCTGCGGACCTCGCCGGTGGGCCGCTCCCACGCCCCGGGGGCGCGCAGCGCGTGCTCGCGCAGTTCGACGCTGCCGTCGGGCAGCGGGACGGGCAGGCGGACCACGGCGCTCACAGCGCGATCTCCGGGACCTCGAGGCGGCGGCCCTGCGCGGAGGAGGCCAGGCCGGTCTCGGCCAGGCGCACGCCGCGGGCGCCGGCGAGGAAGTCGTAGGGGTGGGGGGCGTCCTCCACGACGTGGCGGACGAACTGCTCCCACTGGACCTTGAAGCCGTTGTCGAAGACGGCGTTGTCCGGGACCTCGAGCCAGTCGCCGCGGTAGCGGTGCTGCTCGGGCAGGTCGGGGTTCCACACGGCCTTGGGCGTGGCGCTGCGCGGCTGGACGCGGCAGCCCCACAGCCCGGCGACGGCGCTGCCGTGGGTGCCGTCGACCTGGAACTCGACGAGCTCGTCGCGGTCCACGCGCACCGCCCAGGAGGAGTTCAGCTGGGCGACGATGCCGCCCTCGAGCTCGAAGATGGCGTAGGCGGCGTCGTCCGCGGTGGCCTTGTACGCCTCGCCGGCCTCGTCGTAGCGGACGGGGACGTGGGTGACCGCGCGGGCGGTGACGGCCTCGACGGGGGCGATGATCTGCTCCAGGACGTAGTTCCAGTGGCAGAACATGTCCGCGACGATGCCGCCGCCGTCCTCGGCGCGGTAGTTCCAGCTGGGGCGCTGGGCGGGCTGCCAGTCCCCCTCGAACACCCAGTAGCCGAACTCCCCGCGCACGGACAGGATCTGGCCGAAGAACCCGGAGTCGACGAGGCGCTTGAGCTTGACGAGGCCGGGCAGGAACAGCTTGTCGTGGACGACGCCGTTCTTGACGCCGGCGGCCGTGGCGAGACGCGCGAGCTCGACGGCCTCCTCCAGGGTCTCGGCCGTGGGCTTCTCGGTGTAGACGTGCTTGCCGGCGGCGATGGCGCGGGTGATGGACTCCCGGCGCACGGACGTCAGCTGCGCGTCGAAGTAGACCGGGTAGGCGTCGTCGCCGAGGACGGACTCGAGGTCGGTCGTGTAGTTGCTCAGCCCGTGCCGGGCGGCGATGTCGGCGAGCTTGGCCTCGTTGCGGCCGACGAGCACCGGCTCGAGCTGGACCCGGGTGCCGTCGGACAGCTCGACGCCGCCCTGCTCCCGGATGGCGAGCACCGAGCGGACGAGGTGCTGGCGGTAGCCCATCCTCCCGGTGACCCCGTTCATGACGATCCCGAGCTGGCGCGTCATCGCGACCTCCGTCTGCGGCTGGTGCGGCACGGCGTCGTGCGGCACGTTGGAAAGCGTTTGCCCACCACGGTAGTTCGCGGGCCGTCGTCTGCGCAAGGACTTGGACACCGCTTTCCAAGCGGAGTGGGCTCGCTCTCACCGATGGGCGGGAAAGCGTCGTCCACGAGGACCGTGGCAGCATGAGCCCGCACGTCCACCCGGACGCGCGCCCCGCTCCCGTGTGAGGACCCGATGACGACCTCGAGGCCGGTGACCCTCGCCGACGTGGCGCGCCAGGCGGGCGTGTCGCTGGCCACCGCCTCGCGGGCCCTCAACGGCAGCGCCCGCGTCGTTCGGCCGGACCTGGCCGAGCGGGTCTGCGCCGCCGCCGCCGAGCTCGGCTACGTGCCCGACCCGGTGGCGCAGTCCCTGGCGCGCAAGTCGTCCAACCTCGTCGGCCTGATCGTCCACGACATCGCCGACCCGTTCTTCAGCTCCATCGCCGCAGGCGCCATGCGCGTGGCCGACGAGATGGACATGGTCCTGACCCTCGGCGCCACCGGCCGCGACCCGCGCCGGGAGATCGCGCTGGTCACCACCATGAAGCTGCAGCGCGCCCGGGCCCTCGTCCTCGTCGGCAGCCGCCTCACGGACGACCCCGAGGCCGAGCAGCGCCTCGCCACCGAGCTGGAGGCGTTCGCCGCCAACGGCGGGCGGGTCTGCTCCGTGCGCCAGCCCGGCCTGCCCGGCGACGTCCTGCAGCCCGACAACCGCGGCGGCGCGCGCGAGCTGGCGGCGGCGCTGGCGGGGCTCGGCCACCGCCACGTCGCGGTGATCGCCGGCCCCGAGGGCGTCGCCACGTCCGAGGACCGCCTCGCGGGCTTCCGCGAGGGCCTGGCCGCCGCCGGGGTGGACCCCGGCTCCATCCGCGTGCACCGCGGCCGCTTCGACCGCGACGGCGGGTACGCGGCGGGCGCGGAACTGGCGGCCGACCTCAGCCCCACCACGTGCGTCTTCGCCCTCAGCGACGTCATGGCCATGGGGGCCGTGGCGGCCCTGCGCGAGCGCGGCGTCTCCGTGCCGGACGACGTCTCCGTCGCCGGCTTCGACGACATCCCCACCCTGCGCGACACCGTCCCCGCACTGTCCACGGTGCGGATCCCGCTGGAGTCGATCGGCGAGCGCGCCGCCCGGATGGCGCTGGAGAACCCCGCCCCCGAGGAACCGCGGCACGTCGTCATCCCCGCCGAGGTCGTGCTGCGGGCCAGCACCGCTCCCCCGCGCGCCGGCTGACCCGACCCACCCGCGCCCGGCCACGCGGTTGCGGACGGTGACCAGCCGGGCGGTGACGAGTTCGTGAAGGGCGCCCCGGCCCCGAGGAGCCCGCTGCTAGCTTGCAGGCTCCTCTCCACCGCCGGGGCCAGCGCACGGCGCCGCCCGGGCACGATCGAAGGTGAACCGTGGGCACCGTCCGCACCATCGTCTTCCCCGTCCTGCGACTGCTGCTCCTGTCGGTCATCGCCGTCTGCCTGGTCTACCTCGCCTTCTTCCGCGGCGCGGCGGACGCGGCCAGCGACCCGGCGGTCCCCTCGGTGAACCTCGCCGCCCCCGAGGCGACCGTCACGCGCGCCGACGTCGTCAACACCGTGACCCTCTCGGGCTCCATCACCGAGGACGCGGCCACCACCGTGAAGTCCACCGCGGCGGGCACCGTCGGGAAGCTGCGGGTGGCCGTCGGGGACCCCGTGGCCGAGGGCGACCCGCTCTTCACGGTGGTCGTGCCCGTGGAGGAGGACCCCGCCGCCGTGCCCGTCGCTCCGGACCCCGCCGCGCCGCCGGCCCCCGCGCCGAAGCCGAAGACGAAGACGGTGACCGTCAAGGCGACCGTGCCCGGCGTCGTCGAGACCCTGGACGTGCTGCCGCAGCAGAACGTGGAGGTCGGCGGTGAGGTCGCCACCATCAGCCCCGGAACCCTGCGGGCGAGCGCCGCGCTGACGCAGGCGGACCAGTTCCGCCTGCTGGAGCCGCCGACCTTCGCGGAGGTGACGGTCCCCGGCGGTCCGGGATCCTTCGCCTGCACCGACCTGCGCACCGGGCGCCCGGAGGGCACCGGCTCGCAGGACTCGATGACCGGCGGGTACTCCGACCCCTACGCCGACCCCTCGGCCAGCCCCACCGGCGCGAGCCTCACCTGCCTCGTCCCCGAGGGCGTCCAGGTCTTCGCCGGCGCCACGGCGACCATCGAGGTCACCGCCGGGGAGGCCCGCGGCGTGCTCGTCGCACCCGTCACCGCCGTGAAGGGGACGGTCGGCACCGGCAGCGTCTGGGTCCTCCACGACACGGCACCCGAGGGCGTGGAGACGCCGGTGACCCTCGGCCTCACCGACGGCGAGAACGTCGAGATCCGCTCCGGCCTGGAGGAGGGCGCCCGCATCCTGCAGTTCGTGCCGACCTCCGACGAGATCCTGCAGGACCCCTCGATGATGGACCCGGGGATGATGGGCTACGGCGGATGAGCCTGCTGCGCCTCGACGACGTCAGCCGCTCCGTCCCCCTCCCGGACGGCACGGTCCTGCACATCCTCACCGGCGTGAACCTCCACGTCGCCGCCGGCGAGCACATCGCGGTGGTGGGGCGATCCGGCTCGGGCAAGTCGACGCTGCTCAACCTCATGGGCCTGCTCGACTCCCCCACCACCGGCACCTACCTCCTCGACGGCCAGCCCGTCGAGGGCCTCGGGCAGCGGCGGCTGTCCCGCCTGCGCGGGGCCACGTTCGGGTTCGTGTTCCAGCAGTTCAACCTCCTCCCCGGGCGCACCGCCACCGAGAACGTCGCCTCGCCGCTGCTGTACGGCTCGGCGCGGGAGTTCTGGAACCGCAAGCGCATCGCGCAGGACATGCTGGAGCGGGTGGGTCTCGGCCACCGCCTGGACACGATGCCGGAGAAGCTCTCCGGCGGGGAGCAGCAGCGCGTCGCCCTGGCCCGCAGCCTCGTGCGCCGGCCGCGGGTGCTGCTCGCCGACGAACCCACCGGCGCCCTCGACGTCGACACCGGGACCGCCGTGATGGACGTGCTGGAGGAACTGGTGCGCGAGGACGGCACCACCCTCGTCACGATCACGCACGACCTGTCCGTGGCTGCCCGCGCCGACCGGCAGTTCCGGCTCGACCACGGCGTCCTCACCCAGGTCGGCGCCACGCAGGTTCCCGCCCTCACCGCGTCGAGGGGTGGCGCGTGACCAGCGTCGTCGCCGCCCTCACCGAGGCGTGGAGCGAGATCCGCGTCCACAAGGTCCGGGTCGTGCTGGCGCTCGTCGGGGTGTTCCTCGCCGTGTTCGCCATGACGACCATCACCGCGGTCGGCAACATGGGCCGGCAGATGCTCGGGGAGTCCTTCGAGCGCAGCGCGGGCCGCCCCGCGACGCTGCGCCTGGACCTGCACCCCAACGGGATGCCGTCGAAGGAGTCGACGGCCCGCGCCGAGCGGGCGGTCGCTGCGGCGATCGACCGCTACGACGTCAGGTGGCACACGACGAACGGGCAGGCGCAGTTCCCGTTCCGCTTCCCCGACGGGGCGGCGATGGTCGACACCACCATCGTCGACCCCTCCTACGGCACGATCCACCGCACGCTGCCCACCGCGGGGCGCTGGTTCACCCCCGCCGACGCGGAGGGTTTCGCACCGCGGCTCGTCGTGAACGCCGCCATGGCCGAGCGCCTGGGCGGGTTCGACCCGGCGCGCCCGATGACCGTGGTGCTGGGCGGGGACACCCCCGTGCGCGCCACCGTCATCGGCGTGGCGGAGACGCCGTGGGGCGGGCAGATGCCGGCGGCGTTCATGCTGGCCGACGCCGCCGAGCGCTGGAGCCCGCTCGACCCGCAGTTCAGCGGCACCCCCGCCACGGAGCTGTGGGTGCCGAGCCACGACGCGGAGGCCCTGAGCGCGAGCCTGCAGCAGGAGCTGAGCGCGGCCCTGCCGGGTTTCAGCGTCGGCGTCGGTCGCTCCGATGGCGGCGACGATCTGGGGATCCTGGACGCGGTGCTCGACTACGGCGTGCGGGGCGTGGGGATCTTCGCCCTGGTGCTGGGCGGCATCGGCGTGCTCAACGTGGGCCTCGTGACGGTGCGCCAGCGCATCCGGGAGATCGGTGTGCGACGCAGCTTCGGGGCGACGTCGACGCGCGTGTTCGTCGCGGTGCTGCTGGAGAGCGTCTGCGCCACCGCCGCGGCGGGGGCGCTCGCCGTGGCGCTGTCGGTGGCTCTCGTCGAGAACTTCCCGCTCGAGATGGTCCTGCCGCCGGGGCTGACGCTGACCGACGTCCCGCGCTTCCCGTTCAGCGCCGCGCTGGAGGGCTTCCTCGCCGCCACGGCGATCGGCGCGCTGGCCGGGGTGGTCCCCGCCGCCATGGCGGTGCGGGCCAAGGTCATCGACGCGATCCGGTACTGAGGCCGCCCGCGGGCCGGTTCCTGGGCGCACGGCGGGGGCCGGCCCCTGGCGGCGCTGCTGGCACCCGCCCTCACCGCCGTCACCGTCCTCACCTACGACCGCCGCGGCCGCGGCGACCACGCTCGACGTCGCCGCCCGCGTGCGGGTGCCCGCCCTGGTCCTCGACAGCGCGGGCAGCAGCGCCGAGCTGACCGGGTGGGCGGCGGCGGTGGTGCAGGCGCCGCCGGAGGCGACCTACCGCAGCTTCGACGCGGACTGGCACAGCGTGCCGGACGCCGAGCTGGCGCCGGTGCTGCGGGAGTTCGTCCTCACCGGGTGACCCGCCCCGCGCCCCGCCGTCAGGGTCAGGCGACGGCTCCGCCGTCAGGGGACGACGACGACCTTGCCGCGGGCGTGCCCCGCCTCGAGGTGCCCCATCGCCTTGGCCGCCTCCGCCAGCGGGAAGGTGCGGTCCACGACGGGGCGCAGCGCCCCGAGGCCCGCGAGGCCCGCGAGGGCCTGCAGGTCGGCGGTGCTCTCGCGCGAGACGAACATCGCGAGGCGGTGGCGGACGAACGGCGAGCGCGCCGACGCGAGGACCTGCCGCTGGATGCCCCCGGTCCAGGGCCCGCCGTGCTCCCCGCCGATGAAGACGACGGTGCCGGTCGGGGTGAGGACGCGTCGCAGCTGCGCGACAGGTCGGTTGCCGGCGATGTCGAGGACGAGGTCGTAGCGGCGGCGGTGCGCGTCGACGTCCTCGCGGGTGTGGTCGAGGACGTGGTCGGCTCCCGCGGCCCGCACGAGGTCGATCTTCGTGGTGCTGCAGACGGCCGTGACCTCGGCGCCGGACGCCTTGGCGAGCTGCACCGCGTACGCACCGACGCCCCCGGAAGCGCCGACGACGAGCACCGACTGCCCCGCCTGCACGCGCCCGACGTCGCGGAGGGCCTGCAGGGCGGTGGTGGCCGACACGGGCAGCGCCGCGGCCTCCACGGCGGACAGGCACGCGGGGCGGTGCGCGAGCCGGTCGGCACGGGCGCGGGCGACCTCGGCGAACGTGCCGGTGCCGACGCCGAAGACCCGGTCCCCCACGGCGAAGCCGGCGGCGCCCTGCCCCACCTCCGCGACGACCCCGGCGAGGGCCATCCCCGGGACGGGGTTGCGGGGTCGGCGCAGTCCGGTGCCGAGCCGGATGATGCGGGGCAGCCCGGTCATGAGGTGCCAGGTGCCGCGGTCGAGCCCCGCCGCCTCCACCCGGACGAGCACCTCCCCCCGCCGCGGCGCGGGCGGGGGCACCTCGCGGAGCTGCAGCACGTCCGCCGAGCCGTACCGGTCCTGGACGATCGCCTTCACGACGGTTCTCCTTACGCTGTAAGTCTGGAGGCCGCACGCTAGCCTTACGCCGTAAGGAGCACAAGGGGCGGGAGGCTCGGCAGTGGGGAACGGTGCGGGCCGGGCGAAGCGCCCGGCGCTCAGCGGGGAGCGGATCCTGCGCGCGGCGGTGGAGCTCGCCGACCGCGACGGCCTCGCGCCCCTCACGATGCGCTCCCTCGCCCGCCACCTCGGCGTCGAGGCGATGTCCCTGTACCACCACGTCGCCAGCAAGGACGCGCTGCTCGACGGCATGGTCGACCTCGTCTTCGCCGAGTTCCACCACCCCCGGCGCGGCGGGGACTGGGCCGCCGAGCTGCGGCTGCGCGCCCACTCCGCCCGCGCCGTCCTCCTGCGCCACCCGTGGGCGGTCGGGCTCATGAACTCCCGCAGCGCCCCCGGCCTGGAGACCCTGCGCCACCACGACGCCGTGCTCGGCTGCCTGCGCGCCGCGGGCTTCTCCGTGCCGCTCGCGGCCCACGCCTTCGCCGTCCTCGACGCCCACCTCTACGGCTTCGTCGTGCAGGAGCTCAGCCTGCCCTTCCGCGGCCCCGACGAGGCCTCGGGCGTCACCGCGAGGATCCTCGGCGGCCTGCCGCCCGGGGCGCTGCCGCACCTGGTGGAACTGGCCACGCAGCACGTGCTGCAGCCGGGCTACGACTTCGGCGACGAGTTCGGCTACGGCCTCGACCTCGTCCTCGAGGGCCTGGAGCGCAGGCGGGCAGCGGAGGCCGGGGGCTGAACCGCCGCCTCGGCCGCCCTCAGCGGCCCGCGGGAACTCCCGCCGGCACCGCTCCCGAGCGCAGGGACGTGCCGGGGCACGATGCAGTCGTGGCGCTCCTCGACCTCTCCCACCCGCTCACCACGGGGATGCCCGTCCACCCCGGCGATCCGGAGGTCCGGGCCGTGCCGGCGGCGACGCTGGAGCGGGACGGCTGCAACGTGCTCGCCGTGGGGCTCGGCTCCCACACCGGCACCCACCTCGACGCCCCCTTCCACGTCCACGCCGACGGCGCGCGCCTCGACGAGCTGCCCCTGGAGCTGCTCACCGGCCCCGCCGTCGTCGTCGACGTGCAGGGCTGCGCCCCCGGCTCGGCGATCGGCTGGGAGCACCTCGCCCCGCACGCCGGGCGGTTGCGGCCGGGCGTCGTCGTCCTCCTGCACACCGGCTGGTCGGCCCGCTGGGGCGAGCCCCGCTACTTCGCCGACCACCCCTGGCTCACCACCGACGCCGCCCGGCGGATCGTCGCAGCGGGCGTCCGCGTGCTCGGCGTCGACACGGCGAGCCCCGACCCGGCGGGCTCCCTGGACGTCCACCGCGTCGTCCTCGGCGCCGGCGGGGTGATCGTGGAGAACCTCACCGGCCTCGCCCGCCTCGCCACCCTGCCCGACCCGCACGTGGGGTTCTTCCCGCTGCCGCTGGCCGGGGCCGACGGCGCGCCCGTGCGGGCGCTGGCCTGGCCGGGCACCCCGGCGGCGGGGCAGGTGGACATGCCGTGAGACGCCGCAGGGCCGCCCCCCGGCACGGGGAACGGCCCTGCGGAGCGGCCCTGCGGACGGGGCCGCCGGAGCTCAGGAGGCGATGAAGCCCAGCAGGTCGTGCCGGGTCACCACGCCCACCGGCTTGCCCTCCTCGACGACGAGGACCGCATCGGCCTTCTCCAGCACGGCCCGCGTCTCCTCCAGGGACTGCCCCGCCCCGATCAGCGGCAGACCGGGACCCATGTGCTTCGCGACCGGGTCGGCCAGGTTGGCGCGACCGGAGAACACCGCGTCCAGCAGGTCCCGCTCGCTCACCGCCCCGGCGACCTCACCGGCCATGACCGGCGGCTCGGCACCCACGACCGGCATCTGCGACACCCCGTACTCGCGCAGGATCGAGATGGCGTCGTGGACGGTCTCGTTGGGGTGGGTGTGCACCAGGGCGGGGATGCCCCCGGCCTTGGAGCGCAGCACGTCACCAGCCGTGCTCGTGCCGTCCTCGGAGAGGAACCCGTAGGACGACATCCACGTGTCGCTGAAGATCTTGCCGAGGTAGCCGCGACCGCCGTCGGGCAGCAGCACCACGACGACGTCGTCTGGCCCGAGGCCCTCGGCCACCCGCAGCGCGGCCACCACCGCCATGCCGCAGGAGCCGCCGACGAGCAGCCCCTCCTCGCGGGCCAGGCGGCGCGTCATCGCGAAGGAGTCGGCGTCCGACACGGCGATGATCTCGTCCGCGACGGTGGGGTCGTAGGCGGAGGGCCAGAAGTCCTCCCCGACGCCCTCGACGAGGTAGGGGCGGCCGGTGCCGCCGGAGTACACCGAGCCCTCCGGGTCGGCGCCGATCACGCGCACCCGCCCGCCGGCCCGCTCCGCCGAGACGTCCTTGAGGTAGTTGCCCGTGCCGGAGATCGTGCCGCCGGTGCCGACACCCGTGACGAAGTGCGTGATGCGCCCGTCGGTGTCGTTCCAGATCTCCGGGCCGGTGGTCGCGTAGTGGCTGGCCGGGCCCTGCGGGTTGGCGTACTGGTTGGGCTTCCAGGCGCCCGGGATCTCCCGCGCCAGCCGGTCGGAGACCGAGTAGTAGGAGCTCGGGTCCTCCGGGGCCACGGCGGTCGGGCACACCACGACCTCCGCCCCGTACGCCTGCAGCACGTTGCGCTTGTCGACGCCGACCTTGTCCGGGCAGACGAACACGCAGCGGTAGCCGCGCTGCTGCGCCACGAGGGCCAGGCCGACGCCGGTGTTGCCGCTGGTGGGCTCCACGATCGTCCCGCCGGGCTTCAGCAAGCCCTCGGCCTCCGCGGCGTCGATCATCCGGACGGCGATGCGGTCCTTCACGGACCCGCCGGGGTTGAGGTACTCGACCTTGGCGAGGACCGTGCACGCCAGGCCCTCGGTGACCCGGTTGAGCTTGACGAGCGGGGTGCCGCCGACGAGGTCGACGACGGATTCGGCGTAGCGCATGGGGCCATCGTCCCAGAGGCACCGCCCCCCTCGCCCGCCACCACGGGGAGGACCCCGTCCGGACCCCCGCCCCGCCCCGCTCCCCCCGGAAAGGACCCTTTCCGGGGTCGCACCCTGCCCTCCGACCCCGGAAAGGGTCCTTTCCGGGGGAGGCCGGGGGGAGGGGAGGCCGGGCAGGCGTCAGAGGGCGCGGCGCAGGGCCGCCAGCTGCTCCTCGGCGGCGCCCAGGGCGTCGGGCCCGCACGCGGCGAGCACGTCCGCTCCCACCACCGCGAGCTGGTCCCCCACGCCGTGCACGGCCAGGCGCGGCAGGGGCCGGCGGGGGGCCCCCTCCGCATCGGCGGCGAGGTCGGCCAGGGCCTGCGCCGTGCGGCGCGCCACGTCGGCACGGCTGACGTCGGCGCCCTCCGCGGGCCGGTCCAGCCGGCTCAGCGGCAGCGAGCGCAACCGGTCCACGACGCGCCGCAGCTCGGCGCGAACCCCCTCCGCGGGGGTCCGGCCGAGCTGCGGGTCGTGCTGTGGGTGATCGATCACCGGGAACCGGTCAGTCGTTGCCCCGCAGGATGGCGAGGAGGCGCAGGATCTCCAGGTACAGCCACACCAGGGTGACGACGAGCCCGAAGGCCGCGCGCCACGCCTCGCGCTGCGGCACGCCGTTGCGGATGCCGCGCTCGATGTAGTCGAAGTCCAGCACCAGGAACAGCGACGCGAGCACGACGCCGACGAGGCTCAGACCGATGGCCAGGACGCCCCCACCCGCGTAGACGCTGTTGCCGGTGACCGCCCAGATGCCCAGGTTGACCAGGCTGAAGACCATGTAGCCGAGACCGGCGATGATCAGGACCTTGGTGAACTTCGGGGTGACGCGGATGGCGCCGACCTTGTACGCGGCGAGCATCGCGCCGAAGGCGCAGAGCGTGCCGAGGACCGCGGAGCCCACGATGCCGGGGAAGCGCAGCTCGTAGAAGTGGCTGATCGCCCCGACGAAGATGCCCTCGAAGCCCGCGTAGGCGAACATCACGCCCGGGCGGACCTTGCGGGACAGCTGCGCCCACATCGCCAGGCCGAAGCCGATGAGGCCGGCGCCGATCGCGGCGACGAAGCCCAGGCCGGTGAGCCAGGCGAAGCCCGCCGCGGCCACGACCACGGCGAAGAGGGAGGCGGTGCGGACGACGACGTCGTCCAGGGTCATGCGGCCCATCTGCGCCGGGGAGGCGGGGGGCGCGCCGTACATGCCTGCCAGCTGGTCGGCGCTGGGGGTGCCCACGTCGAAGTTGCCGTAGCCGTTGCGGCTGAACTGCGCGTTGCGCGCGAAGATCGGGTTCTTGCTCTGCATCAGTCCTCCAGACGACCTGTACCGGGATCAACGCTACGGGTCACCCCGGCGTTCCCGCGCGAGGACGCACCAGCAGGGAGACGTGCCTCACTCCGTCGGAGCAGTGCGGCACCGCCGCAGTACCCGGGACGGGAGTCGAACCCGCACGCCGCGAACGGCCCGGGGGTTTAAGCCCCGTGCGCCTGCCAGTTACGCCACCCGGGCGGGTGCGGCAGCGCCGGCCTCCCCACGGGGAGACCGGCGCCACCGGAGCGATCAGCTGCGCGAGGCGGTGATCTGCTTGACGCCCGCGGCGCGCTCGAACTCCGCGAACGGCGTGGACTGCGCGCTCAGGGAGACGATCTCGCGGCGGAAGATCGCCGCCTGCGTCCAGTCCAGCAGCACGCCGACCTTGCGGCTCGTGGTGGGGACGCGGGACAGGTGGTAGACGCGGTGCATCAGCCAGGCCGGGTAGCCCTTCAGCTTCACGCCGTAGACCTGCGCGACGCCCTTGTGCAGGCCGAGCGAGGCGACCGAGCCGACGTAGGCGTGCCGGTACGGGGTGGGCTGGCCTCCGCGCAGGACCGCGACGAGGTTGTCGCCGAGCTGCTTGGCCTCGCGCACCGCGTGCTGGGCGTTGGGGGCGCAGAACGCCCCCGGGTTCGTCAGGTCCGGCACCGCGCAGGCGTCGCCCGCGCCCCAGGCGCCGTCGACGACGGAGCCGTCCTCGGTGGTGACGCGCAGGTCCGCACCCACGCGCAGGCGCTTGCGCTCGTCCAGCGGCAGGTCCGTCTGCTCCAGGACCGGGTGGGACTTCACCCCGGCGGTCCAGACGATCGTGTCGCTCTCGAACTCCTGGCCGTCGCTGAGCTTGACGACGCCGCCCTCGCAGGACTGCAGGGTGGTCTTGAGGTTGACCTCGATGCCGCGCGTGCGCAGCTCCTCCACCGCGTAGCGGCCCATCTCCGGGCCGACCTCGGGGAGGATCCGGTCCAGCGCCTCGACGAGGACGAAGCGCACGTCGCTCTGGCGCACGGTGCGCAGCGACTTGGTGACGTAGCGGGCGAGGTCCTCGAGCTCGGCGAGGGCCTCGATGCCGGCGTAGCCGCCGCCGACGAAGGTGAAGGTCAGGACGCGGCGGCGGAAGTCCTCGTCCTTGCTGGCCTCGGCCTGGTCGAGGGCGCGGAGCAGCTTGTCGCGGAGGAAGACGGCCTCCTCCACGGTCTTGAAGCCGATGGCCCGCTCGGCCACACCGGGGATGGGCAGCGTGCGGGCCACGGAGCCGGGCGCCATCACGATGACGTCGTAGGCGAGGTCGTACTCCTCGCCGTGCTTGGGCTGCACCCGCGCGGTGCGCGCGGCGTGGTCGACGGAGACGACCTCGCCCACGACGACCTCCGCACCCTTGAGGGTGCGGCGCAGCGGGACGACGACGTTGCGCGGGTCGATCGACCCGGCGGCGGCTTCCGGCAGGAACGGCTGGTACGTCATGTAGGCGCGGGGCTCGACGACGGTGACGGTCGCCTCCCCCTTCTGCAGGCGCTTCAGCAGCTGCAGCGTGGTGTAGAGGCCGACGTAGCCGCCGCCGACGACGAGGATCCGCGGAGCGGAGGAGGTCCCGGGCATGTGCCCAGCGTACTGAGGGGATCCGGGTGGCGTTGACGCGGGTTGTGCCGTAGGCCACATCCGGCACCCGGAGCTCAGTCCCCCGCCTCCGCCAGCGCGGCCGCTGCGGACACCACGTCCTGCAGCATGGCGGCCGTCAGCCGGCCCGTGGAGGTGTTCTGCTGGCTCACGTGGTAGCTGCCCAGCAGCCGCGCCGCCCGCCCGTCCGGCAGCAGCAGCTCCGCCTGCGCGCCGTGGCCGAAGCGCGGCTGCGGCCGCGGCACCCGCCACCCCGCCCGCCGCGCCGCGCCCAGCACCGACGCCCACGCGAAGCCGCCCAGGGCCAGCACCACCCGCAGCTCCGCCACGGCCAGCCGCAGCTCCGCGTCCAGCCACCGCGCGCAGGTGTCGCGCTCGGCGGTGCTCGGGCGGTTGTCCGGCGGCGCGCAGCGCACGGGCGCCACGATCCGGCAGCCGGGCAGCCGCAACCCGTCCGCGGCGTGCACCGACGTCGGCTGGGAGGCCAGCCCCGCGGCGTGCAGCGCCGCGATGATCCAGTCCCCCGACCGGTCGCCGGTGAAGACCCGGCCGGTGCGGTTGCCGCCGTGGGCCGCGGGCGCGAGGCCGACGACGAGCACGCGCGGGCTCTCCCCCAGGCTCGGCACGGGCCGGCCCCAGTACGGCTCCCCCGCGTAGGCGCGCCGGCGGGTGCGGGCGACCTCCTCGCGCCAGGCCACCAGGCGGGGGCAGGCCCGGCACACCGACGCGTGCGCCTGCACCTGCTCCGGGGAGCCCGCCGCCGCGGCCAGCGCGGCCACCTCCGCCGGGGTGCGCGCCACCGGAGCGGAGGGCGGCGAGGGGTCGCCCGGCCAGCCGCTGCCCGGCGGCACCGGCGAGGGGAACGGGACGCCCGTGGCGGGGTGCGGCAGCAGCGGGCCGCCCCGGTCGTCGCTGGGTGGAGGCGTCACCGCACCAGGCTGCCCCGCGACGCGGCTCAGCGCCCGGCGACCTCGCGGGCCAGGCCGTCGAGGACCTGCCCGTAGATGCGGTCCAGGCCGCGCGGGGCGAAGGTGCGTTCGAAGAAGCCCCCGACACCGCCGGCGCCCTGCCAGGTCGTGGTCACCGTCACGTCGCTGGCGGCGGGCCCCGCCGGCCGCACCCGCCACGTGGTGACCAGGGAGGAGTTGCGGTCGTCCTCCACGAAGGTGCCCGGTTCGGGGGCGGTGACGTCGGCGAGGACGGAGCGGACCCGCTTCTTCGTCGCGTGCAGCTGCCAGCGCACGACGGTGCCCGCGCCGGTACCGCCCTCCAGGACCTCGTAGCCGGTGAACTGCGACGGCAGGGTCCTCGGGCGCGTGCCCCGGTAGTCGGCGACGGCCTCGGCCACGCGCTCGGCGGGGGCCTCGACGCGGCGGGTGGTGGTGGCGGTGACGGTGGCCATGCTGCTCCTCGTGCTCGGGTGCTCAGCGCTCCGCGACGGAGAACGCGATGCCGTCGAGGATGTCGTGCTCGCTCGTGACCACGTGCACCACCCCGCTCGCGGCGGCGAGGCGGTCCAGCACCGCCCCCCACACCAGCGCGCCGGCGGCGATCACGTCGACCCGGCCCGGGTGCAGGTACGGCAGGGCGGCGCGCTGCTCCCGGGGCATGGCGAGGATGCGCTCGCACGCGGCGCGCGCGACGTCCACGGGCAGCACCGCGCCGTGGATGCGGGCCGAGTCGTAGCCGGGCAGGTCCAGCGCCGCGGCGGTGAGGGTGGTCACCGTGCCGGCCACGCCCACGAGCGTGCGCGTGCGCTGCAGGGGGACGTCGGCGGCGACGGACCCCAGCGCGGCGTCCACGTCCGCGCGCGCGGCCGCCACCTCCGCGGGGCCGGGCGGGTCGGAGCGGAAGTGCCGCTCGGTCAGGCGCACCGAGCCGACGTCCACGGAGCGGGCGGAGTCCACGCGCGCCCCGCCGAGCACGAGCTCCGTCGAGCCGCCGCCGAGGTCGACGACGCAGAACGGCTCCGCGAACCGCCCGCGCAGCTCCCGGGTGGCGCCGCTGAAGGACAGCGCGGCCTCCTCCTCCCCCGAGACGACCTCCGGCTCCACGCCGAGGCGCTCGCGCACCCCCTCGACGAGCACCGCGCGGTTGGCGACGTCGCGGGTGGCGGAGGTGGCGACGAAGCGCACGTCGGCGGCACCCACCCCGTGCTCGCGGCAGAGCACGTCGACCTCGTCGACAGCGGCCAGCGTGCGGTGCAGCGCCCCGGGCGCGAACTCCCCCGTGGCGTCGACGCCCTCGCCGAGGCGGACGATGCGCATCCGCCGCTCCACGTCGCGCAGCACGGCCGTGCCGTCCGGGGCGGTGCCCACGTCGGCGACGAGCAGGCGCAGGGAGTTCGTGCCGCAGTCGACGGCGGCGACGCGGCGGGTGCCGGGGGACGGGCTCACGGGGCTCCTCGGGACGGGGACGGGCGACATCCTCGCGCCCCGACCCCCGGCGCCTGCGAGGCTGGGCCCATGACCGGGCGGCAGCGGCGCGATGCGGTGGTCGTCGGCTCCGGGCCCAACGGCCTCGCCGCGGCCGTCACGCTGGCGGCCGCGGGGCTCGACGTGGAGGTCGTGGAGGCCGCCACCACGGCCGGCGGGGGCAGCCGCACCCGCGAGCTCACCCTGCCGGGGCACCTGCACGACGTCTGCTCCGCCGTGCACCCGATGGCCGTGGCCTCGCCCTTCTTCACCGCTTTCGACCTGCGCGCCCGCGGGGTGGAGCTGCTGGAGCCGGAGGTGCAGTTCGCCCACCCCCTCGACGACGGCCCGGCGGGGCTGGTCCTGCGCGACCTCGACGCCACGGCCGAGGGTCTCGGCGCGGACGGCGGCCGCTACGCCCGGCTGATGCGGCCGCTGGTGGAGCACGCCGATGCGCTGCTGCCCCTCCTGCTGGCACCGGTGCGCCGCCCGCCCACGGACCCCCGGGCGCTGCGGGCCGCGACGGAGTTCGGCGCGCGCGCCGGTCTCACGCTGCCCGTCCTGGCGCGGCTGCTGCGCGAGCCGCGGGCCGCGGCGCTCCTGGCGGGGGTGGCAGCCCACACCCTGGGCCGGCAGACCGGCATCCCGAACGCGGCGGCCGGACTGATGCTCACCACCCTCGCGCACAGCCACGGCTGGCTCGTCCCCCGCGGCGGCTCGCAGGCCCTCACCGACGCCCTGCTGGCGGACCTGCGCCGCCGCGGCGCGACCGTGACGACGGGCAGGCGGGTGCGGAGCCTGGCCGAGCTGCCGCCCGCGCGGGCGGTGCTGCTCGACGTCTCCCCGGCGGAGGTGCTGCGGATCGCCGGGGACCGGCTGCCCGCGCGCTACGCCGCCGCCCTGCGCCGCTACCGCTACGGCCCGGGCGCGTTCAAGGTGGACTACGTGCTCTCCGGCCCGGTGCCCTGGCGCGATCCGGGCGCGCGGCGGGCGGGCACCCTGCACCTCGGGGGGACGTGGCAGGAGATCGCCGCGGCGGAGGCGGAGGTCGCCGCGGGCCGGCACGCCGAGCGGCCCTACGTCCTGCTCGCCCAGCCCAGCGCGCTCGACCCCTCCCGCGCCCCCGACGGGCACCACGTGCTGTGGGCGTACTGCCACGTGCCGAACGGCTCGACCCTCGACCGCAGCGAACAGGTGGACGCGCAGATCGAGCGGTTCGCCCCCGGGTTCCGCGACCTCGTCGTGGCCCGGCACGTGCAGACGGCGGCGGGGCTGGAGCGGGAGAACCCCGCCGACGTCGGCGGGGACTTCGCCCAGGGCGCGACCACGCTGCGGCAGGTGCTGGCGAGGCCGGTGCCGCGCTGGGACGTGCACGCGGCTCCGCTGCCGGGGCTGTACCTGTGCTCCTCCTCGACCGCGCCGGGGCCGGGGGTGCACGGGATGTGCGGGTGGTGGGCGGCGCGCTCGGCGCTGCGGCGGACCTTCGGGATCACGGCGCTCCCCGCGCTCGCCCCGGCGTGACGGTGCGGCTCAGCCGTGGGGGCAGACCGACGGCCAGCCGGAGCCCTTGGCGCGCAGCGCCTCCAGCGCCTCGTCCCCGAAGGGGTTGACGCCGGGGCCGGCGGCGAGGGCGTGGCCGACGAGGGCGTGCAGGCACTTCACACGGGTGGGCATCCCTCCGGCGGAGGTCCCCTCGATCTCGGGGACGGACCCGTGGACGGCGCGCCGGCGCAGGTAGTCCTCGTGGGCGGCGGCGTAGGCCGCGGCCAGCTCGGGGTCGGTGGCGAGGCGGTCCTGCATCTCACGCATCATCCCGGAGGTCTCCAGCGTGCTGATGACCGAGGCGGCGTGGGGGTCCACGAGGTAGAACGTCGTCGGGAAGGGCGTGCCGTCGGGGAGCCGCGGGGAGGTCTCGACGACGTCGGGGCGCCCGCAGGTGCACCGGTGCGCGATGGCGACCACCCCGCGCGGTTCCCGCCCGAGCAGCTCCCGGACGGCGGCGAGGTCCTCCGTCCGCACGGCGCGGGGGCCGGACTCGGGCGCACCGCTGTCCTGGGCCGTCACGGGGCGCCCGTCGTCGCCGGGGCGGGCCTCGCGCTGGGGGCGGGCACCGAGCCGGTCAGCTCGTCCTGCGGTGCGAGCCCGGCCACGCGCAGCGACTCCCACACGTTGGCGTACCAGGCCTCCTCCGGCCTCGGCACGGTCGCGGCGGTCTCGGCGGGGTCGACCTCGTCGGCGCTGCTGGGACCGTCGATGACGTAGTGGTCCTCCCCCGGCACGACGTACTGCAGGCGGGCGCGGGCCTGCGCCTGCACGTAGGCCGGGTCGTCCCAGCGCAGCTCCTCGGCCCGCGAGAGGGCGAGCTGCTGCTCCTGGGCGACGATCCCCGCCCGCAGCTCGGCGATCTGCGAGCGCTGCTGCAGCCACTTCTGCAGCGACGGCACGAGGAACACGGCGAGCACCACGAGCAGGGACAGCAGCACCAGGGTGCGGGGGCCGCGCCCGCGCCGGCGGGACGCGGGCGACGGCGGGGTCCGCCGGCCGCGGGAGGCGGCCGGCGGCCGGGTCGCCCCGGCCGCCGGCGCCCCACCGGAACGAGCCTGCCTGGCGTCCGCCGGCCGCGCGCCGGGGCGCGCACCAGCACTCCCCGCGCTCGCGCGGGGAGAGGTGGGCCGACGGGTCGCCATCAGCCGTCCTCCTGCCGTCAGGACCGCGTCAGGCGCGGGAAGGCCGACGGGCCGGCGTAGCGGGCGGCCTCGTCCAGCTCCTCCTCGATGCGGAGCAGCTGGTTGTACTTGGCCACGCGCTCCGAGCGCGCGGGGGCACCCGTCTTGATCTGACCGGAACCGACGGCGACCGCGAGGTCGGCGATCGTGGTGTCCTCGGTCTCGCCGGAGCGGTGGCTCATCATCGACCGGAACCCGTTGCGGTGCGCCAGCTCCACGGCGTCCAGGGTCTCGGTGAGGGTGCCGATCTGGTTCACCTTCACCAGCAGCGCGTTGGCGGCGCGGGAGTCGATGCCGCGCTGCAGCCGCTCGGGGTTGGTCACGAACAGGTCGTCGCCGACGATCTGCACGCGGGAGCCCAGGGCGCTGTTCAGGTTCGTCCAGCCCTCCCAGTCGTCCTCGGACAGGGGGTCCTCGATGGAGACCAGCGGGTAGTCGCCGACGAGGCCCTCGTAGAAGCTCGTCAGCCACTCCGCGGTGCGGGTCTCGCCCTCGAAGCGGTACCCCTCCTCGGAGTGGAACTCGGTGGCGGCCACGTCGAGGGCGAGGGCGATGTCGCTGCCGAGGCTGAAACCGGCCTTCTCCACGGCCTCGGCGATCAGGTCGAGGGCGTCCTTGGTGCTCGGCAGGTCGGGGGCGAAACCGCCCTCGTCACCGAGGCCGGTGGCCAGACCGCGCGACTTCAGCACGGACTTCAGCGCGTGGTACGTCTCCGCGCCCCAGCGCAGGGCCTCGCGGAACGACGCCGCACCGATCGGAGCGATCATGAACTCCTGGACGTCGACGCCCGAGTCCGCGTGCGCGCCACCGTTGATGATGTTCATCATCGGCACCGGCAGCAGGTGCGCGTTGGGGCCGCCGAGGTAGCGGAACAGCGGCAGGTCGGCCGCGGCGGCCGCACCCTTGGCGACGGCCAGGGAGACGCCGAGGATCGCGTTGGCGCCGAGGCGGCTCTTGTTCGGGGTGCCGTCCAGGTCGATGAGGGCCTGGTCGACGAGGCGCTGCTCGTGCGCGTCGAAGCCGACCAGGGCCGGGCCGATCTCCTCGATGACCGCTTCCACGGCCTGCTCCACGCCCTTGCCGAGGTAGCGGCCGGCGTCACCGTCGCGCCGCTCCGACGCCTCGAAGGCACCGGTGGAGGCGCCCGAGGGCACAGCTGCGCGGGCGAAGGTGCCTTCGTCGAGGAGAACCTCGACCTCGACAGTGGGGTTGCCGCGCGAGTCCAGGATCTCGCGAGCGCCGACGGCCTCGATGGTGGCCACTCGTGCTCCTCCTCAGTGTGCGGTTGCGGCGGCCGGGGCCCCGACCGCCGGACGCGCCCGAGCCTAACGGTGGGTGCGTCCCCCTCGGCAGCGACATGCCTCCCGGGCGCCGACACGCCCGCGAGGTGGGCGCGCCGCGGGACCGTCGCCACCGGGCGCACGTCAGGGCAGCGGCCGGTCCGGCGGGTCGGGCGGCAGGTCGAGGAGCGCGGACAGGTGCCGCGGCGGGGGCGCGCCCGTGCGCAGCAGCGCGTCGTGGCGCTGCGCCGGGGTCCACGCGGGCCGCGCCGCGGCCAGGTCGCGCAGCACCTTCGCGACCTGGCCGTGCCCCACGTAGGTCACGGGCAGCACCGCGCTGTCGAGCAGACCCGCGCGCCAGCGGGCCGTGGCCTCCTCCTCGTCGAGGTGCGCGCGGGCCACGAGGAGGTCGTGCACGTCCTCCGGCCCGGCGCCCTGGCAGTGCACCCGCACGTCCACCACGGCCTCGGCGGCGGCCCGCACCCGCTCGGCGCAGCGCAGCAGCCGCAGCGCCGCCTCCCCCGGGCCGGTGCCGGCGCGGCCCGCCGTCCCCGCAGCGGCCTCCCCGAGGCCCGCGACGAAGTCCGCCGCGCACTCCGCCCACCCCGTCGTCGCGCAGGCGCTGGTCAGGGCGGTGCGCGTCGCCGAGCGCGAGGCGCCCCCGGCGGGACGCAGCAGCAGGGCACCCGGCACACCGCGGCGCGCCAGCTCCAGCCGCAGCCGCGCGCGGTCGGGGGGGACCACCGGCAGCAGGGACGCGGGCGCGACGTGCTCGGCACCCGGGGGCAGCAGGACCCAGCCGGCGGCGCGCACCTCGGCCACCAGCGCCTCCCACTCCTCCGCGACCGCGCGGGCGGCCCCGCCCGCGGGGACGGCGCGCTCGGCGGCCGCGGCCGCCAGCGCCTGCGGGACCCGCTCGGGCGAGACCCTGCCGAGGTAGCGGGCGGCCTCCTCCGCGAGCTCCTCCTCCCGCTCCATCAGGTCGCACTCGGCGCGCGTGAGCAGGGTGTCGGGGTCGATCTCGGCGTCGAGGCAGTACCAGAGCTGGGCGGCGTAGCGCTGCGCGCCGAGGCGCGGGTCGCCGGGCCCGGTGCGCCGCACGAGCGCCAGCAGCCCGCCGAGCCAGCCCGCGTGGGCGTCCAGGGCGGCGTCCGCGGCGGCGACGACCTCCCCCGCACGCAGCGCGGCGACCTCCAGCAGCTCGCGCACCGCCGGGGCGGCCAGCTCCGCCCGCAGGGCCGTGATGCGGTCCAGCGCGGCGAGGCCGTGCACGGTGGTCGGCTGCTCCAGCGCGTCGCGGGAGGCCACGAGCGCCGCGGGCAGCTCCTCCAGGCGGTCCAGGAGGGCCTCGGCGCGCTCGGCCGCCGGGGCCGGCGCGGCCAGGACCGCGCGCAGCGCCGCGTCCGGCACGTGCGCCCGCGCGTCCCACGCCGCGGGCCGCAGCTCCGAGACCTGCCAGAGCTGGCGGGCCACGTCGGAGCGCAGCACCTCCAGGTCGACGGCCTCGTCCACGTCGAGCCCGGCGTCGTCGATGCCGTCGAGCACCTCCAGCGCGTCGACGAGGACGCGCTCGCGCTCCAGCAGGCCGGCGGGAGAGGTGTCGGGCAACGGCAGGGCCAGGGAGTGCGCCACCTCGGCCGGTCCCGTCGGCGTCGCGGAGGCGGCGAGGGCCGCCCGGCGGGTGGGGTCGCCGTCGAGCAGGGCCCGCAGCACCGACGCGGTGGTCTCCTGGAAGCGCCGGCGCGCCAGGGGGTCCCTCGGGTAGTCGGGTGCTCCACCGCCGGACATCAGCCCACTCCCGTCGCCACCGCATCCGCCATCGCACGCGGCGAGCGCTCCCGGCCCGCCCGACCGTGCCGGCGCGGGCCGTCGCGCCGCTCAGCCGCGACCTTAACCGCGCGGCGCCCCGGCCGCAGTTCCCCGCCCGGCCTCGGCGGCCCGCGCCTGCGCCTCCAGCCCCCGCAGCACCTGCCGCAGGGCGGCCTCCGGGTCGATCCCGGCGGCGCTCGCCCGCCGCGCCACGGCCAGCAGCTCCCGGCCCACGCGGTCCTCGTCGAGCTCCCCCGCAGCCTCGGACCCCGCGTCCGGTCCCGGCTGCGGCTCCAGACCGGCGCGGCGCAGCCGGCCCAGCACCTTGTCGGCGCGCGCGAGCGCCGGCAGCGCGGCCGGGATGCCGTCGAGGACGCTGGCGCGCGGCTTCTCGGTGGCCTTGATCGCGTCCCAGCGCTCCTGCAGGTCGCTCGCGGCCTCCTCGCCGGCGAAGACGTGCGGGTGCCGGCGGACGAGCTTGGCGACGAGGGCCTCGGCGACGTCGTCGATGCCGAACGGGGCCCCCGGGTCGTCCTCGGCGATCCGGGCGTGGAACACCACCTGCAGGAGCAGGTCGCCCAGCTCCTCCCGCAGGGCGTCCCGGTCGCCGCTCTCGACGGTGTCGACGACCTCGTAGGTCTCCTCCAGCAGGTAGCGCAGGAGGGACGCGTGGGTCTGCTCCGCGTCCCAGGGGCAGCCGCCCGGCGAGCGCAGCCGGTCCATGACGGCGACGAGCTCGGGCAGGCGGGAACCGGTCTGGCGGTCGGCGCTCACCCCGTCACGCTAACCGGGGGCCGCGACGTCCCGGCCCCCGGCTCAGCGGCCCCCGGCTCAGCGGGCCCCGGCCGCCACGGCCGCGGGCTGGTCCAGCAGGATCGCCGCGACGAACTCGTGCACCCACTGCAGGATCTGCGCGTCCCGCAGCGGCTGCCCGCCGACCCGCGCCGTCATCGGCGCCGGCACCAGCGCCGTCTTCGTCTGCGGCTTGAGCACCGTGCCGGGGTAGAGCCGCTTCAGGCGCAGCTCCCGCGACTCCGGTAGGTCGATCGGCGCGAAGCGCACCTGCTTGCCCATCAGGCCGACCTCGCGCAGGCCGCCCCTGCGCGCCGCCGTGCGGAAGCGGGCCACCTCCAGCAGGTTGAGCACCGGCTGCGGCGGCTCGCCGTAGCGGTCGGTGAGCTCCGCGCGCAGCTCCGCCAGGCCCTCGTCGCCGTCGACGGAGGCGAGGCGCCGGTACGCCTCCAGCCGCAGCCGCTCCGAGGGGATGTAGTCGTGCGGCAGGTGCGCGTCGATCGGCAGTTCGATCTTGACGTCCGTCGGCTCCGGCTCCGCGTCCTCCTCCAGCGCCGCGCCGGGGACGTGGTTGCGCACGTCCGCGACGGCGTCGGCGACCATCCGCATGTACAGGTCGAACCCGACGCCCTGGATGTGCCCGGACTGCTCCCCGCCCAGCAGGTTGCCGGCGCCGCGGATCTCCAGGTCCTTCATGGCCACCTGCATGCCCGCGCCGAGGTCGGTGAACTGCGCGATGGTCCCCAGCCGGTCGTGGGCGGTCTCCGTCATGGGCTTCTCGGCGGGGAACAGGAAGTAGGCGTAGGCCCGCTCCCGGCCGCGGCCGACGCGCCCGCGCAGCTGGTGCAGCTGGGACAGGCCCATCATGTCGGCGCGCTCGACGACGAGGGTGTTGGCGTTGGAGATGTCCAGGCCCGTCTCGACGATCGTGGTGCAGACGAGGACGTCGAACTTCTTCTCCCAGAAGTCGACGACGACCTGCTCCAGCCGGTGCTCCCCCATCCGCCCGTGCGCGGTGGCGATGCGGGCCTCGGGCACCAGCTCGCGCAGCTTCGCCGCGGCCCGGTCGATGGTGGAGACGCGGTTGTGGATGTAGAAGACCTGTCCCTCGCGCAGCAGCTCCCGGCGGATCGCGGCGGCGATCTGCTTCTCCTCGTAGCCGCCGACGTAGGTGAGGATCGGGTGCCGCTCCTCCGGCGGGGTCGCCAGCGTCGACATCTCCCGGATGCCGGTGACCGCCATCTCCAGGGTGCGCGGGATGGGTGTGGCGCTCATGGCGAGCACGTCCACGTTGGTGCGCAGCTTCTTCAGCGCCTCCTTGTGCTCCACGCCGAAGCGCTGCTCCTCGTCGACGACGACGAGGCCGAGGTCCTTGAACCGCACCTCCCCGGACAGCAGCCGGTGGGTGCCGATGACGACGTCGACGCTGCCGTCGGCGAGCCCGGCCAGGGTCGCCCTGGCGTCGGCGGGCGGCGTGAACCGCGACAGCGCGCGCACCGCCACGGGGAAGCTGGCGTAGCGCTCCGCGAAGGTCTTGTGGTGCTGCTGCACGAGCAGGGTCGTCGGCACGAGCACGGCGACCTGCTTGCCGTCCTGCACGGCCTTGAACGCCGCCCGCAGGGCGATCTCCGTCTTGCCGTAGCCGACGTCACCGCAGATGAGGCGGTCCATGGGGGTGGGCTTCTCCATGTCCGCCTTCACCTCGTCGATGCTGGCGAGCTGGTCGGGCGTCTCCACGTAGGGGAAGGCGTCCTCCAGCTCCCGCTGCCACGGGGTGTCGGGGCCGAACTGGTGGCCCTTGGTGGCCATCCGCGCCGAGTACAGCCGGATCAGCTCGCCGGCGATCTCCTTGACGGCCTTGCGGGCGCGGCTCTTCGTCTTCGACCAGTCGGAGCCGCCCATCTTGTTCAGCACCGGGGCCTCGCCGCCGGTGTAGCGGGAGACCTGGTCGAGGGTGTCGGTCGGGACGAAGAGCCGGTCCCCGGGCTGGCCGCGCTTGCTCGCCGCGTACTCCAGCACCAGGTACTCGCGGGTGGCGTTCTGCACGGTGCGCTGGACCATCTCCACGAACCGGCCGATGCCGTGCTGCTCGTGGACGACGAAGTCGCCGGGGCGCAGCGTGAGCGGGTCGACGGCGTTGCGCCGGCGGGCGGGCATGCGGCGCATGTCCTTCGTGGACTGCCCGGCCTGCCCGGTGAGGTCGGTCTCGGTGAGCAGGGCGGTGCGCAGCTCCTCGGCGACGAAGCCGTGCTGGACCGAGGCGGTCGTGACGGTCACGACGGCCTCGTCCGGCGCGGAGGGCAGGTCGGGCGCCAGGCGGGCGGGGACGTCCTCGCCGGAGAGGAGCTCCACGAGGCGCTGCGCCGGGCCGTGGCCCTCGGTGGTCAGCACCAGGCGCCAGCCGGCGGTGGTGAGGGCGCGCAGGTCGGCCAGCGCCCGCTCCGTCTCGCCGCGGTAGCTGGCGACGTCGCGGGCCCCGACGCGCAGGATGCGGACGTCCTCCAGGTCGCGCAGCTCCGCGTCCGCGGTGAGCGTGGTGACCGACCACCAGGGCACGCCCCGGGACTCCGCGTGGCCGCGGACCTCGGCCATCGTCCAGAAGGACGCGGCGCCGAGGTCGAGCGGCACCTCGTTGCCGGCGGCGGCGTTGGCCCAGGCGGCCTCGAGGAACTCCTTGCCGGTGGCGACGAGGTCGTGGGCGCGGCTGCGGACCTTCTCCGGCTCGGCGAGGACGACGTGGGTGCCGGCGGGCAGGACGTCCAGCAGCGGCTCCATGCCGTCGGCGAGGACGGGGGCGAGGGACTCCATGCCCTCGACCGCGATGCCCTCGGACAGCTTGGTGAGCATCTCGGCGGCGCCGGGCAGCTGGGGCACCAGGTCGGCGGCGCGGGCCCGGACCTCGTCGGTGAGCAGCAGTTCGCGGCAGGGCAGCGCCCACACGCCGTCGGGCAGCACCTCCAGGGAGCGCTGGTCGGCGACGGCGAAGGTGCGCACCTCGTCGACCTCGTCGCCGAAGAACTCCACGCGCACGGGGTGGGCGGAGGTGGGCGGGAAGACGTCGAGGATGCCGCCGCGCACGGCGAACTCCCCGCGCCGCTCGACCATGTCGACGCGCGTGTAGGCGGCGCCGAGCAGGGCGCGGGCGGCCTCGTCGAGGCCCACCTCGTCGCCGGGGCGCAGGCGGACGGGCTCGAGGTCGGCCAGGCCGCGCACGAGCGGCTGCAGGACGGCGCGCACCGGGGCGACGACCACGCGCAGCGGCCCGGCGGCGGTGTCGTCGTCGCGGGGGTGGACCAGCCGGCGGAGGACGGCCAGGCGCTGGGCGACGGTGTCGCTGCGGGGGGAGAGCCGCTCGTGCGGCAGCGTCTCCCAGGCGGGGAACTCCGCCACGTCGCGGGCGCCGAGGTAGCAGCGCAGCTCCGTGGCGAGGTCCTCGCTCTCGCGGCCGGTGGCGGTGACGACGAGCAGCGGGCGCTCGGCCGCCAGCGCGGCGAGCACGGCGGGGCGGGCCCCGAGGGGGGCGACGACGTCGAGGGCGGCGGTGGCGCCCTCGCGGGCGGCCTCGACGGCCGCGGCGAGGCCGGGGTCGCGGCGCAGGAGGGCCAGCAGTCCGGTGAGGCTCATCGCCGCTCCTCTGCGAGGGGGGCGCTCAGACGGTGGCCGGGGCGCCGGCCGGGACGTGCCGAGGGGTGCACTGGCTCTCCGGGGAAGGGGACGCGACGTCGTCTGCTGCGGGTGGACGGCGGTCCCGCCAGCCTACGTCCCGCGGGAGGTCCCGGGCTCCGCGGCCTCGCGAGGACCCCTCCGGCGGAACGGGCTGCGCCTAGACTCGTGCCGATGGCCAGGCATCCGGACCCCTCCCCCGTGCAGCGCGACGACGACCGGCCCGCTGCGCGCGACGCGGCGGACGGGGACGCGCCGGACCCGTCGCCCGGGCCCGCCCGGCCCCGCGCGGGCCTGCGCCGCGGCCTCGGCCTCGGCCTCGGGGTCGTCGGCCTGCTGCTGCTCGCGGAGACGGCGGCGGTGGCCGTCAGCGGCGTCCAGGCGGGGCTCGCCCTGCAGCGGGTGGCCGACTCCGCCCCCGAACTGGTGGCGGACCTGCGCGAGCGCCGCTTCGACGAGGCCGGCCCCCTCGCGGAGTCGATGCGCGACGACGCGCGCGCCGCCGCCCGCGCCACGTCGCAGTGGCCCTACCGCCTCGCCGAGCAGGTGCCCTGGGTCGGGGACCAGTTGCGCGCCGTGGGCGCCGCGGCGACCGCCTCGGCCCTGCTGGCGGAGCCGCTGCCCGACCTGGTGCCCGCCGCGGAGGAGGTGCTCTCCGGCGACATCGTCTCCGCGGACCAGCGCGTGGACGTGGACTCGGTGCGCCGCCTGGTCCCGCTCGTGCAGGACCTCTCCCGCCGGACCGACGCGGCGACCGCGGAGCTGCAGGCGGCCCGCAGCGACTCCCTCGTGGAGCCGCTCTCCTCCCGGCTCGACCCGGCCGCGGAGCTGCTGGCGGAGGCCGCGCCGGCCCTGCGCACCGCGGCGCAGGTGCTGCCGCAGGTCCCCGCGATGCTCGGCGACCCGCAGCCGCGGACGTACCTCGTGGCCTTCACCAACCCCACGGAGATCCGGACGACGCAGGGGATGGTCGGCGCCTACGCCGTGGTGCGCCTGACGGGTGGGCAGGTGTCGCTGGAGCGCACGGGCACCGACGAGGACCTGACCGGCGTGCGCGCCGACCCGTCCGTGCTGGGCCCGGAGTTCACCGCGCTCTACGGCGACAAGCCGGCGCGGGTGCAGAACCTGACGATGGGCGCCGAGGCCGCCGACGCGGGCCGCCTCACGGCGGACCTGTGGGTCGCCGCCGGGGGCGAGCGGCCCGATGCGGTCGTCCTCCTGAGCCCGGTGGGCCTGGTGGAGCTGCTGAGCGGGCACGAGCCGCTCGACCTGGCCCCCTTCGGCCGGGTGGCGGTGGAGGACCTGCCCGCGGTGCTCATGTACGACGCGTACGTGCGCTACGAGGGGGACCAGGCCGCCCGCAAGCGCTTCCTCACGGTGGCCTCGGGCGCGGCGTTCGGCGCGGTGCTGGCGGACGGGCTGTCGGAGTCGAGCCTGCGGGGGGCCGCGGAGGCCGTCGAGCGCGGCCACCTGGCGGTGTGGAGCAGCCACCCGGAGGAGCAGGAGGCCCTCGTCGCGGCGGGCGTGGCCGGGGACCTGGGGCCGCAGCGGCCGTGGGCGCGCATCGGCCTGACCAACGCCGACGCCTCGAAGCTGAACTACTGGATGCAGCCGACCGTGGAGCTGTCGACCCCGTGCGCACCGGCGGGCGCCCGCGGCACGTCCACGCTCTCCATGACGCTGGAGAACCCGGTGCCGGCGGAGATCCCCAAGTACATGCGGAACTGGAACAGCGGCCCGGGGATCGGCCAGCGCACGGCGGTGACCATCGTCTCGCTCTACGTCCCGGCCGGGGTGGGGCTGTCGCAGGCGCGGGTGGACGGCGCCCCGGTGCCGGTGGCCTTCGACACCGAGCGCGGGTGGCAGCTGGTCCGCCTGACGGTCGCCGTGCCGCCCGACCGGCCACTGACGGTGACGTGGGACCTGGTGGGGCCGGCGGGGCTGATGCCGCGGGAGGTGCAGGCGCCGCCCACGGTGGCGGAGCCGGTGGTGCGCGTCGAGGCGTGCGACGAGGTCGAGGGCGGGCGGGAATGAGCTGGTTGGTCGCTTGAGGTAGCAACGTCTCGACGCAGAGTCACGCACCTGCCGCCATCGGTGCGGCTGGCTGGACGATCGCCGTGACTGTGCGTCATCCTTACCCCGACCTGGAAGATCCAGGATGAATCCGGGGGGATGCACCGTGCGCGTTGCCGCTACCACTGCCCGACTGCTCGCAGTCGGCGCCCTGTCCACCGCTGCCGTCGCGGGCCCGGTCCTCGTCGCCTCCGCGGCCGACCAGTACCCGCCGTCGACGCCGACGCCGTCCGTCACGCAGACCACGCCGCCGTCCAACCCGACGCCCTCGGCCACCACGCCGCCGGTCGTCGAGACCACGCCGCCGTCCAACCCGACGCCCTCGGCCACCACGCCGCCGGTCGTCGAGACCACGCCGCCGGTCGTCGAGACCACGCCGCCGTCCAACCCGACGCCCTCGGCGGTCGCGCCGCCGGTCGTCGAGACCACGCCGCCGGCGACCACCACGTCGCCGTCGAACCCCACGCCCTCCGCCGTGGCCCCGACCGCGACGGGCACCGCCACCGCCACGGTGCGCGCCGAGACCCCGGCCGCCGCGGGCAGCTCCGAGCAGCTCGCCTACACCGGCGCCGACGTCCTGCCGTGGGCGACCGCCGGTGCGGTCCTCGTCGTCGGTGGCGCGGTGCTGGTCGTGGCCGGGCGCCGTCGTCCCGGCCGCGAGCACTGATCCACCACCCCTGAGGCGCCCTGCGGCGCCACCCCGGAGCGGTTCGACAGCGGGAGCCGGACGGCATGCGCCGTCCGGCTCCCGCTGCATGCCGCCCGGGAGACCGCCCTCACGCCCAGCCCTATCCTGAGGCGACCCACCGATGTCGCCGGGCCGCTGCGGTGCCGGCGTGGACCGCCGGCTGTCCGGGCTTCGACGACCTGCGAGGAGCAACCCGCCGATGGCCAGTCCCCGACGCTTCACCATCCTCTGCGCGACGTACAACCAGGCGGACTACCTCGAGGAGATGCTGTCCAGCGCCCTGGCGCAGGACTTCGAGGACTTCGAGGTCGTGGTCGTCGACGACGGCTCGACCGACGCCACCCCCGAGGTCCTGCAGCGCGTGCTCGCGCAGGCACCCGCCGACGTGCGCGAGCGGGTCGTCGTCGAGCGCACCGCCAACGGCGGCCAGACGGCCGCGTACGAGCGCGGCTTCGCGCTCTCCAGCGGCGAGTACGTCTGCCTCCTGGACTCCGACGACCGCTTCCACCCCGGCAAGCTGCGCGAGCTCGACCGCGTCACGCGGGAGGACCCGGGCGCGGGCATGGTGATGCACCCGCTGTGCGTGATCGGCCCGACCGGCGCCCCGACCGGCATCGTGCGCCCGCAGGGCGCCGCCATGACGAACGGCGACGCGCGAGCGCAGATGCGCCGCAACGCCCGCCACGTCGCACCGGGCGCCTCGGGCCTGGTGTTCCGCCGCGACGTCATGGCGCAGATGTTCCCCGCGCCGACGAAGGGCTTCCCCTTCGCCGCGGACGCCTACCTCTCCTTCGGCGCGGCGTGCCTGGCGCCGGTGAGGGCCCTGTCCACTCCCCTGGCCGACTACCGCATGCAGCCGGGCGGGCAGTACCTGCGGCGGATGCTCTCCCCGGAGGGCCTGCGCCGGCAGCTGGAGTTCCAGGAGGTCGTCGCGGGGCACTTCGGCCTCGGCGAGGCGGCGCGGCGCAACTCCCTCTTCGCGCGCAACCGCTACGCCAGCGCGATGTACGAGGGCACCGGCCGCCGGCGCCTGCGGGAGTTCCGCGACCTCGAGGTCGCGGTGCTGACGGACCCCTTCTTCAGCCCCCGGCAGAAGGCCCTCCTGGGCGGTTTCTGGCTGACCACCCTGGTCGCCGGTCCCCGCCGGTTCCCGGCGCTGTGGGAGTGGTTCCAGCGCCGGCAGACGGGCTGGCACCGCATCGCCGCGCAGGCGGAGCGCAGCGGCGCCACGCAGTAGGGACCCGCGTTCCTGCACCGGAGGCTCACATCTGCGACCCGTTCGGACGAGTGACCCGGCCGCTGCCGCCGGTTACCCTTTCGCTGACGCTGGCGTCGGGCCGAGACGAGCCTGCCGGCGGGGACCGCCCACGGCGGTCCGTAACGAAAGCCAGCCCCCGCCGATGAGGTTGAGGTTGCGACCTCGCGCCCGGTGGACGGCGCGGGCTCGGCACGCGCGCGGCGGAATCAGTCGGATGACGGGATGTGACCAGTGATCGGCAGCTACACCTCCGTGCTGCGGCGTCGGGCGAGGGTGATCGCCCTCCTGACCGTGCTGCTGGCGTTGGCGGCCTTCCTCCTGCTGACGGCAGGAGGGCGCAACTACCACTCCACCGCGGTGATCCAGACCGGCAGCAACCTCGCCGCCCGCGTGGTGGGCCTGGACACGCCGTACGAGCCGACCGAGAGCCGCCTCGCCACGGAGGTGGAGTTCTTCTCCAGCGACATGGTGGCCGAGCGGGCGCAGCGGGCCCTCGCCGCGCAGGGCTGGACCGAGACGGCGCAGGAGCTGAGCGAGCGCGTGAGCGTCTCGCCGCGCGGCGTCTCCCCCCTGCTGGACGTGGTCGGCACCGCCAGCACCCCCGAGCGCGCCGAGCAGCTCACCAACGCCTTCGTCGAGGCCTACGTGACCCAGCGCCGCGAGTCGCAGCGCGAGTCCCTGCAGGCGGTCGTCAGTGACCTGCTGGCCGAGCAGGAGGACGCCGAGGCGGAGCTGAACGCCCTCGACGAGCCCTTCGGCCAGGCCCCCGCCGTGCAGCGCGACCGCGCCGCCGCGCAGTCCTGGTACGACACCGTCACCGACCGGATCGAGCAGGCACGCCTGCGGCTGTCCGTGGACACCAGCGGCGTGTCGGTCCTGGCCGCCGCGGCCCCGGCCGAGGTGGAGGAGGGACTCACCACCCGGACGGCCGTGCCCGTCGCGCTGGTGGCCGGCCTCCTCGGCGCCTGCGGGCTCGTGCTCCTCCTCGACCTGCTCCGCGACCCGGTCCGGACGCGGGACGAGGCGCAGAAGCTCCTCTCCGCCCCGATGCTCGGCGAGGTCCCCACGGGCCGTCGGGACCAGCCCGGCACCGTCGCCGCCGTGACCGACCCCTCCTCGCCCGTCGCGACGGGCGCCCGGGGCGTGCGGCTGCGCCTGGAGCGCCTGCTCCAGGGCGCGACCCCGCGGACCCTCGTGATGGTCGCCACGCCCACGGACGTCTCCGAGGCCACGCTCGTCGCCGCGGCCCTGGCGTCCACCTGGAGCCGCACCGGCTCCCGGGTCGCGGTCGTGTTCGACGCCGGCACCTCGGCGCGCACGACGGTCGAGGCGCTGGAGACCCTCGAGGACGAGGTCGTCCCGGTGGGCGCGAACCTCCGCGCCCACGCCACGCGCACCCCCGGCGTCTGGGTCGTCCCCGCCACGCGCGGGGCGGACGGCGAGGCCGGCTTCCTCGAGCAGACGTCGCCGGCGGCCGCGCTGGCCCAGCTGCACGAGGCCTTCGACGTGGTCCTCCTGGTGGACTCTCGCTCCGCGGCCCTGGACGCGGCCGCGATCGGCCACCTCGCCGACGCCACGGTCGCCGTCTGCGCACTGGGCCGGACGCCGGCCGGGCGCCTGCAGCGCCTGGGGCAGACGCTCGGTGACTACGGCGCCCAGATCGACGGCGTGGTCCTCACCAGCCCCGCGTCCCAGCACCGGCCCGGCGCCCCGCTGGAGAAGGTCGGCGAGACGGACAGCCGGCCGCAGACCCAGCAGCCCGTCGCCGGCTGACCCCGCCCGTCGCCGGCTGACCCGGCCCGTCGTCACCTGACCCGCCCGGTCGCCGCCACCTGGTCGCGACCACCCAGAACCCTCACAGCCGACCTGATCAGCACCCGGCGCCGGGAAACCGGCGCCGGGTGCTGATCAACTCCCGACCGCGCACCGGAGGGCAGAACCATCGACTCCCCGACCGAGACGTCGCCGACCGGCGCGGCCCGACCGGCGACACCGCCCGGGCGGCGCCGGTGGCCGGCCGTCGTCGCGGGTGCCGTCGCGCTCGTCCTCGTGGCGACGTGGCTGGCCGTCGGGGAGCGGATCACGGCGTGGCGCAACGCCCCCACGGTCCTGTGGTCGACGTCCTTCAGCCCCGAGCCCGACTCCACCTGGCAGGAGGAGGCCGGCGTCGTGGTGGCCAGCCGGACCAACGCCGAGGTGGTGGCGGACGGACCCGAGGGCCGCGACGACGTCCTGGAGGTCACGTTCGGCGAGGACGGGTCCCGCTGGGGGATGGACTACCGCCACTCCTTCGAGGCCATGGGCCTCGAACCGCGGGAGGAGGTCTGGTTCAGCTACGACGTGTACCTGGACGAGGACTTCGAGTTCATCGGCGACGGCAAGCTCGGCGGGCTCGCCGGGATGGGAGAGAGCGTCGAGCCGCTCGAGGTGTCCTCGGGGGGTGAGTACGACGAGCGCTCCTTCTCGGTCCGGGCGATGTGGCGCGAGAACCGCGGCGTCGTGATGTACCTGTACGCCCGGCACGGCGACGGCAAGGACTTCGACGACGAGGACAACTACGGCTACGGCATCTTCGAGGAGTTCACCAAGGCCGACGGCAGCACCGACGACGTGCTGCGACCCGGCACGTGGCAGCGCATCGAGCATCGGGTGAAGCTGAACACCCCGGGGCGCAACGACGGCGTCTACGAGATGTGGATCGACGGGCACAAGGGCGTGTCGGTCACCGACGTGCAGTACCGCACCGCCGAGCACCCCGACCTGGAGGTGAACGCGGTGCTCTCCTCCTGGTTCTTCGGTGGCGGCAAGGACCAGTTCCCGACCCGGGTGAACACCGCGTGGACCGACGACTGGGCCCTGACCGACGGGTACCTGGGCATCCGCGACTGAGCAGCCGCCCCGGAGGACCGCCCCAGGGGCCGTCGCAGGGGCCGCACCCGCTCGCGGAACGTGATCGAGGGCAGCCGCGGGACCGCTCCACCCGACCGGACGGTCGGTCGACGCCGCCGCGCGCCGTGACACCCGGACGGGCCTGCGGCGCAACGGGATGCGCCGCGGCGAGCAGCGCGCACCACTGACCCGGCGACGGCATCCCCGAGGACCTCCACGCGCTGGCGCGGGCACGGCCGGCGGGTGCTGTGAGGGCCTCGCGGAGACACCGTGACGCGGGGGTGTGCACGGACCACCCCCGCGCCTCCGCTAGGTTGCCGCGGTCTGGTCCAGGGCGCGGGGGGTGCCTTTCCAGGATGCACCCCGTTGTCGATCGTCGGCGCCTGCCGCCGGCGCGCCCGAGGAGGGCGCCCCTGTGCTGCCTACCCGAGTCCACGCTGCCCGCTGCCCCCGGTCCACCCGAGTGGCCCCCACCCACCACACGGCCCCGAGTGCGTCGTTACGCACAGTGACAGGGTCGTCCAGACGGGTGGCATCACATCGGGGGGGTCAAGACCCCGGGGGCCGTGCCGAAGCCTTCATTGGCGACAAGCGGTGCCTCTGCACCGCGCACATCGACAAGGGCAAACCCGTCGCGAGGCGGGGGCGCAAAGCCACGGAGCTCACCGAGCCAGCCGGGTTGCCGAAAGTGGGGCCGTGTCGCCGGGCTCCTCAGTCGGAAATCGGCATGGAGGACCCCATGAAGATCATTTCCCGCACCCCTTCCCGCATGGCAGTCAAGATCACGATGGCCATGGCCATCGCCCTGGGCGTGACCACCGGCGCCGTCCCCGGCGCCTCCCTCGGCGGGGCCGAGGTCGCACACGCCGCCGAGATCGGCACCCTCGGTGAGACCCTGCAGGACTACCTGGCCCGCGGCGCCGTCCAGGACGCCCCCAGCAACCTGACCTCCCCGGCCCGCGGCGTCTCCCGCATCCACCTGGACCAGGGCCAGATGAACGGCAACAAGGTGCGCGGCTTCATCTCCAGCGCCTCCGAGGCCACGCTCAGCTACCGCGTCTTCGTCCCCAAGGTCGTGCACGACACCGGCCTCGCCGTCGTCGACCTGAAGATGCCCGGCATGGCCGGCATCCCCTCGGGCAAGTCCCCCTGGTACGCCTCCGCCGGCGGCACCCTGCAGCCGGACTCGTTCTCCGTGCGGCTCCACGCCCGCAAGTCCAGCGCCTACAGCGTCGGACACCCGTGGTGGGACGCCTACATCTACGCCCCCTACGCCGGTGGCAAGACGTTCCGCGACTGGGGCATCCAGATCCCCATCACCAAGGGCCTCAACGGTGCCGGTGAGCGGATGCGGATCGTCAACGACCGCTGGTTCGACGTCAAGATCCGCATGAAGCTGAACACCCCGGGCGTCAACAACGGCGAGCTGGACATCTGGCTGGACGGTCAGCAGGGCATCAAGCTGCGCGACGTGCGCTGGCGCCCCTCGGGCCAGAACATCCCGATCAACCTGCTGATGGCCGACACCTTCTACAACCAGCCCGGCGCTCCGCGCGACGGCCACATCGACTTCGCGGACTTCCGCGTGACGCAGGGCCCCGAGGTCGCTCCGACCCCGACCCCGACGCCCACGCCCACCCCGACGCCGACCCCGACGCCCACGCCCACCCCGACCCCGACCCCGACCACGAGCACCTCCACCGTGTTCGTCTCGGACACCGCGTACCGCACGGTGCGCAACGGCTGGGGCCCGGTGGAGAAGGACCGCAGCAACGGTGAGTCGGCAGCCGGCGACGGCCGCACCCTGAAGATCGGCACCAGCTCCTACGCCAAGGGCCTGGGCGTGCACGCCGGCTCCGAGGTCGTCGTGCCCGTCAACGGCGCCAAGACCTTCAGCGCGCAGGTCGGCGTGGACGCCGAGGTCGGCACCTCCGGCTCCGTCGCCTTCCAGGTCTGGGCCGGCTCCACCAAGCTGGCCGACAGCGGCCTGCTGCGCGGCGGGCAGGCCCCCAAGGCCCTGACCGCCGACGTCACCGGCCGCTCGGAGATCCGCCTCGTCGTCACCGACGGCGGCAACGGCAACTCCAAGGACCACGGCGACTGGGCCGACGCCAAGCTCATCGGCCAGTCCACCACCGTCGCCCCCACGGCCCCGGCGCCCGCCCCGACGACGACCACCACCCGGTTCGTCTCGGACACCGCGTACCGCACGGTGCGCAACGGCTGGGGCCCGGTGGAGAAGGACCGCAGCAACGGTGAGCAGGCAGCCGGCGACGGCCGCACCCTGAAGATCGGCAGCGCCACCTGGGCCAAGGGCCTGGGCGTCCACGCCGGCTCCGAGGTCGTCGTGCCCGTCAACGGCGCCAAGACCTTCAGCGCGAAGGTCGGCGTGGACGGCGAGGTCGGCACCTCCGGTTCCGTCGTCTTCCAGGTCTGGGCCGGCTCCACCAAGCTGGTCGACAGCGGTCTGATGCGCGGCGGGCAGTCCGCCAAGACCCTCACCGCCGACGTCACCGGCCGCTCCGAGGTCCGCCTCGTCGTCACCGACGGCGGCGACGGCAACGCCAAGGACCACGGCGACTGGGCCGACGCCAAGCTCTCCTGACCCCTCCGCACGCACGAAGGCGCTGCGCCGGCACTCCGGCGCAGCGCCTTCGTGCGTGTGACACGATCCGTCCTGTGATGCACGAGGCAGCGACCGACGCGGTGGACCCCCGGGACGGACACGCCCCCGGTGCGGGGGGACGGCAGGTGTCGGTGTGCGTGCACAACGTCGACGGGGTGAACCCCTACGGGGCCGAGATCGCCTCGCTGCTGGACCGCGACGGCCTGCGGACCACGCTCGTCGACGCCGCCAACAGCGAGCACCCGCCCGCCTCCGGGGTGCGCTGGCGGCGCCTGCTGCCCGAGAGCTTCGGCACCACCTCCCACGGCAGGCAGCTCCTCTCGCTCATGCGCGGGCTGGGCGCCACGGCGTGGTCGAGCCTCGTGCGCCGCGACGTGGTCCTGGTGGCGTTCACGCGCTTCCCGCTGGAGGACCTCGTCCTCGCCGGGCTGGGCGCGCTGGGCCGGCCGGTGGTCGTCGTGGTGCACAACCCCGTGCCCCGGGAGGCCGAGTCGCGCCTGGCGCGCCTGGCCCGCAGGGCGCTGCTGCGCCGGGCCCGCGCGGCCGTGGTGCACGCGGAGCGGCTGCGCGAGCGCGTGGACCCGCTGGCCCGGGACCGGGTGCACGTCTGCCCGCACCCGCCGTACGTGCAGACCGTGCCGGCGGGCACGCCGGAACTCACCCTCGACCCCGGGCGGCAGTGGCTCGCCTTCGTCGGCGCCCTGCGCTGGGACAAGGGCGTCGAGTTCGTGCCCCGGGTCCTCGAGCGCATCCCCGAGGAGCAGCGCAGGAACCTCGGCCTCGTCGTCTGCGGACGCGGGCAGCTGCCCGAGGGCGAGTGGGAGCGCCTGCGCGGGCTGGGCGTCGCCGTCCTCGACATGACCTCCACCGCCCCGGTGCCGCAGAGCGCGTTCCTCGACGTGCTGCGCAACCGGCCCCTCGTGCTGGCCCCCTACGTGGCGGCGACCCAGAGCGGGACGGTCATCCTCGCCGTCTCCATGGGGTGCCGGGTTCTCGCGTTCGACGAGGGCGGCATCCCGGACGTCCTGACCGACGAGGGCCTGGTCCCCACGGGAGACGTCGAGGCCATGGCCCGCGCAGTGGTCGAGAACCGGGGCGGCGACGCGCGCGAACCCGTCGAGTCGTGGGCCCGCACCGCGTCCGCCGCCTGGGCGGACGTCGTGAAGGCAGTGGGCCGAACGGCTCATCACGCCTGAGCCCGAGGGGTGCGCGCGTTACAGTGTGAGCACAGGACGTGCTGCCTCGGATCCGTCGCACGCACCACGGCTCGCCCGTCCGGGACCGCTCCGCCCCACCCCTCGTGAGGGGTCCGCGGACGTGCCCGGCGGTGGTGTGGCCGTGGTCGTGCCAGCCCGGGGCCGCGGGCCATCGTGGGCGGCGGGGAACGACCCGGGTCCTCTCGACTGTGGAGAAAGGCAGGATCGCAGCGTGCTGCCCTCGGCGCGGTTGGGAACACCGCCGCACACCCTCCCCCCCGCGACGCCCGCCCCCAGCCGCAGGCAGGCCTCCCCGATGACGACCGCGGGTTCCGGGGGGACCGGGCGCCGCGAGGGACGCTGGGTCACCTGGTACGCGGTCGCCGTCCTGGTCCTGGGCGCCGGTGTGCTCGCGATCGTGGGGGGCTCGACGCAGAGCCTGGTGTTCGCCCTCTGGATGTGCGCCTACGCGGTGGCCGCCCTGGGCCTGCTCGACGACCTCTTCCGCTCGCGGCGCCCCTTCGCCGTCCCGCTCCCGCTCGCGGGCTTCGTGGCGCTCGCCGCGGCCTCGGTCCTGTGGACCGTCTCCCCCGAGCTGACGAACCGTCGCGCCCTGGGCATCGCGGGCACCGTCACCGTCGGGGTGTTCCTCGCGCACCGGCTGCGCCCGATCGACCTCCTCGACGCGCTGCGGCGCGCGGTCCTCATCATCGCCGTCGCCTCCCTCCTCCTCTACCTCAGCGGCTCGCCCCTGGCGCTGGACGAGGTGCACGGCACGCTGCGCGGGATCCTCATCACCAAGAACACGCTGGGGCGGATGCTCGCCTTCGGCATCCTGGCCGCCGTGGCGGTCGCCCTCCTCGACCGCGCCCGCAGGCGGCGGAGCGCGGTCAGCCTGCTGGTGATGCTGGGCGCGCTGGCCCTGACGGGATCGACGGGCGGGATGCTCACCGCGGCGGCCGCGCTGGGGGTGCTGGTGCCCGTCGCCCTCGCGACGCAGCGCCGCGCGCGGGCCGCGGTGCTGGGCGCCGGGCTGTTCGCGACCGCGACCGCCCTGGTCGTGGCACCGCGCCTCAGCCTCACCGGTGTCACCGGTGTCGTCGGGGAGGACGCGACGCTCACCGGGCGCACGGAGATCTGGGAGGCCTCGCTGCGGGCGCTGGCGGACCGGCCGCTGCTCGGCTACGGCTACGGCGCGTTCTGGCACGAGGACCTCGGTGCGGCCGCGTCCGACCACATCCGGGCGCGCCTGCAGTGGAACGTGCCCAACGCGCACAACGGGTTGCTGGACATCGCCCTCGACCTCGGGGTGGTGGGCGCCGCCCTCGCGGTCGCCCTGCTCGTGGGCGTGCTCGTGCGCGGCGTCCGCGACGTGTGGCAGGGACGCATCTCCGCCGGCTCCCTGCGGCTGGCGGTGCTGGCCGCCACGGTCGCCTCCAACCTGGCGGAGACGGGTCTGATGCAGCACAACGCGCTGCCGACCATCGTCCTCGTCGCGGCGCTCGCACTGCCGGATCCGCGTGCCCGCGGACTGCAGCCCCGCCCGGCCCCCGGACCCGCATGAGGCCGCTCCGCCTCCTCGCCGGGCGCATGTCGGGCCTGGCGCGGGGCCGCAGCGGCCGTGCCACGTCGTGGGCGATGCTCGGCCAGATCACCGCGATCGTCGCCTCCACCGCGAACTTCCTGCTGCTGGCCAGGCTCGTGGGGCCGGCGGAGTACGGCCTCGTCGCGGGCACGTGGGCGCTGGTGCTGGCGCTCTCGCCCATCGCCACGCTGGGCTCGGACCGCCTCCTCATCCGCGACGTCGGCGCTTCCCGCACCACCCCGGGGCAGGCGCTCGGGGCGGCACTGCTGACCGCCGCCGTCGGCTGGCTGGTCGTCGTGGGCGGGCTCGCGGCGCTGCACTCCCTCCTGCTGCCCCAGACGCCGCTGCTGCTGCTGCTGGCCCTGGCGCTCGCCGACGTCGTCGCCCTGGGCGTGTCCGTGCTGGTCACGGCGCTGTGCTTCGCCTCCGGCAACGCGCGGGCGGCGGGCATCTCCTCCATCGTGGTCAACGCCACGAAGCTCCTCGCGGTGGTCACCTTCGCCCTCACCGGCAGCGGCGACCCCGTCACGTGGGCGATGATCTACGCCGGCTACGCGCTCGTGTCCGCGGCGGGTCAGCTGACGTTCGCGCTGTGGCGCTTCGGCCGCCCGACGGTGCGCGGGTACCGCTTCACGCAGCGGGTCCGCGAGGGCCTGCCGTACAGCGGCAACGTCGTGGCGATGGTCGTGCAGAACGACGCGGACAAGACGCTGCTGGTGCGCAACGGCCTCACCGTGGAGGCCGGCCACTACAGCGTCGCCTACCGCCTGGCGTCGATGGCGTACCTGCCGGTGCTGGCGGTGCTGCAGGTGATGCTCCCCCGCTTCTTCGCAGCAGGGGAGGACGGTGGCATCAGAGCGACCGCGGCGTTCGCGCGGCGGCTGGTGAAGCCGCTGCTGGCCTACGCCGTCTTCGCGACGCTCGCGCTGCTGGTGTGCGCCCCGCTCGTCCCCCTCGTCGTCGGGGAGCAGTACCGCGGGTCCGTCCCGCTGCTCATGCTGCTCGCCCCGCTCGTCATCGTGAAGGTCGTGCAGTCGGTGACCGGCGACGTGCTGACCGGCGCCGGCAAGCAGCACGTCCGCACGATGTGCGTCGGGGCGACCGCGGCGACGAACGTGGCGGCCAACCTGGTGCTCATCCCCGTCATGGGCGTCTCCGGGGCCCTCGTGGCGACGTTCCTCGCCGAGGTGCTCCAGGCGGTCCTCCTGCTCCTCGCGGTGCGCCGGAACCTGCGCGCGGCTCCCCCCGCGAAGGACGCCGGAGCAGCACCGGAAGGCTCCCCCGTGGGAGCGCCCACCGGAACCGGTCAGGCCGGCCCCGTCCCGCAGCCGCACCCCGCGGGCGGTGCGCAGGGTCCGGGCCAGTAGGAACAGTCGTCGATTTGGAGGCCCGCGTGCATCCCGTCACGTTCGAGATCACGGTTTCGCCCACGGACTGGCGCCACGCCGTCCACGTGCTGCCCCACCAGCTGCGGCAGTGGGCGGGGCAGGTGGACGACGTCCAGTTCACGCTCAACCTGCAGCAGCGCCAGGGCAGGTACGGCGCCGCCGCCCAGCAGGGCCTCACCGTCCTGCAGGACCTGCTCGCCGACCTGTGCAGCCGGTACCCGAACGCGCACGTCCGGGAGGTGGACTACTCCCCCGCCATGCAGGCGGAGGTCAGCGAGCGCTTCTTCGACGGGCGGCCTGTGCCGCTGAAGAACCACGACGGCGGCCCGTTCTACTCGTACTTCTTCGGCTGGCACGCCGCGAAGCACGACATGGTGCTGCACACCGACTCCGACATGCTCTTCGGCGGGGGCAGTCAGACCTGGGTGGGCGAGGCGCTCGACGTGCTGCGCACGAACCCCGACATCCTGTGCACCGCTCCCCTGCCGGGGCCCCCCACTCCCGACGGCGAGTTCCCCGAGCGCATCCGCGCCCAGCACACGGCGATGGGCGGGCCGCCCCGGCGGGCGGAGATCGGCTCGCTGGGGTACCGCCTGCACGGGTGCAGCACCCGCCTGTGGCTGTTCGACCGCACCACGCTCGGCCGGCGGCTGGGCGGGATGCCCCTGGAGGGACCCCGGCTGCGCAGCAACCTGCGGGCGCGGGTGGAGGGCAACCCCCCCTTCGAGCTGCCCGAGAAGAGCATGAGCCGGCGGATGAACCAGCTCGGGCTCTCGCGCATCGACTTCCTCGGCAGCGACCCCGGCATGTGGAGCCTGCACCCGCCGATGCGCTCGGAGCTCTTCTACGCCGAGCTGCCCGCCCTGGTGGCTCGCGTGGAGGCGGGCGACCTGCCCCCGGAGCAGCTGGGCGACTACGACGTCAACGACAGCCTCGTCGACTGGACCAGCGCGCGGGAGGCCCTGCGCCAGCAGACGTGGTCCAAGCGGCTTGCCCGGCGTGCGAAGGCGTCGGCGAGCGGTCGCCTGAGGGCGCGCGCGCGCTCCTGAGCACGGCACCGCACCGGGTCCCCGTCGACCCGGTGCGGGCCCACGCTCAGTGCGGCGCCGGGCCCGTCGGCGCGGCGGGCTCGACCGCACCCGGGGTCGGGCGTCCCCGCTGCTGCTGCGGGAGGCGAGGTCCGCTCGAACGCCGCGGCCGTTGCCCCAGGACCGCCAGGCTGACCAGAGCGAAGCGCCCGAACACCAGCTCGAAGACCACCGGGGCCGCCAGCCCCGCGGCCAGGCTCAGCACGAACAGCACCGCGGTGTCCTCCAGCCCGAGCAGTCGCTGAGCGGTGATCCGCGCGCCGGCGGTGCCGAAGACGTGCAGCAGGTAGATGCCGTAGGAGAAGCCGCCCAGCCACATGAGCGCCCTGGAGCGCAGCCGGTGGCGGACGGCGAGCAGCAGCACGATGCCGAGCACGCCGACGGCGAGGCTGAGGGCCCGCAGCGCGGACTCCGACTCCGGCTCGCCGCTGACGATGGTGGTGAGGCGCAGGGCGTACAGCGGCAGGAACAGGACGACGGCGCCGAGGACGAGACGCGGGGTGAGCAGCCGGTCGCCGTGGCGGTGCAGGCCGTAACCCAGGAGGAAGAAGGGCAGGAGCCGCAGCGCGCCGCCGACGCTGAAGACGTTGACGGCGGCAGGCACGTCGACGAGGACGTGCACGACGACGGCGACAGCGAGGGCCGCCGCCCAGCCCCGCACCGACCTCAGGACGCCGTACGCGTCCAGGATCCCGACGGCCACGAAGATGAGGAACACCGCCTGCACGAACCAGAGGTGCTGGTAGCCGTAGACGTAGGCCTGCCAGATGTCACCCAGGTCCGTCCGGGTGTTGGTCCCGGGGACGACGTGCTGCACGAGGAAGAACGCCGTGGCGACGACGACGAACGGGACGAGCAGCCGTCGCGCCTTGCCGCGCACCAGCGGCCGGATCCCGGCCGGCGCGAACAGGGGCCGGTGCGCGTACACGTAGCCGGAGATCGCGGAGAACAGGGGCATCCGCAGGTCCTCCAGCGCGCGGTAGGAGAACCGCCAGAGGGAGTCCTCCGGGACCCGCAGCCCGTAGGCGGAGTCCGAGCCGATGACGTGGCCGGCCACCATCAGCACGATGGCGATCCCTCTGAGCGATTCGATCCCGACGTCCTTGCGCGCCATGTACCGTCTCCTGTGGTCGTCCGCTCAACTACGACCGGCAGGGTAGCCGGGTCCGGAGGCGCTCCAGACCACGGCCCGACGAGCAGGGAAGCGTCCCTCAGTCCCGGGGACCGGGCGGAACCAGGTCCTCGCTGCTGAGTTCACCGGCCTCCCGGCACACGACGCCGTCCAGGCGCCGCAACGCCTCCAGCGTCTCGAGCTGGTGGTCGTCGACGTGCTCACCGCGCGAGGCGCGCCGGGGGACGACGACGGGGCGGGCCCCGAGTTCGAGCAGCCGGATGACCGAACCGACGCCGGCGTGGGTGACCACCGTCGTCGCCTCCCGCGCCAGCCGGTCGAACTCCTCGCTGGAGACGTGCTCCAGCACGGTGCCGGGCAGGTCCGTGCGCCGCGTCGAGCCGAGCTGCCAGGTCACCTCCGCATCCGCGGGGAGCACGGCCTTCACCCGGTCGACCAGGGCGTCGAAGCGGTAGGGCCGGATCGTTCCGACGGTGACGAAGATCCGCGGCGGGCCCGGCGGGAGTTCCCGGCGCTCCCCCGCCCTGAAGGAGTCGGCGATCGAGACGTCGAAGCGCCACCGCCGGCCGACCCACTGCTCGTGCTGGGTGTAGAGCCGCACGGAGGGCACGCGTTGCAGGATCCTGCCGGTCAGCGAGGGGCCCGAGAAGCGGGAGACGCTCTCGACGTAGTGCGCCTCGCAGCGGAAGAGGCGTGCGACGAGGAGGGCCGGAACCGCCACCGCGGCGCCGGTGCTCACGACCGCGTCGAAGCGCTCGCGGCGCAGCAGGCGCACGAACGTCGGCAGCGCCCGCAGCACACCCCCCAGGCTCCGCGGGGCGACGTAGGGGACGTGGGTGACCGTTCGGTCGCCGAGCAGCGAGCGGCTCTGGTCGTGGTCGAACGTCACCCAGTGCGAGTCGGGACGAGCCTCGATCAGCTTGCTGATCAGCATCAGTTCCGCGAGGTGCCCACCGGTGGACGCGACGAGGAGCAGCCGGCTGCGCCGGGGCAGGACCTGAGGATCCATGGAGAGCGGGCCGCCCGGCTCAGAGGTCGAGGCGCCGGTAGCGCAGCGAGCCGGTCACGTGACCCGCCGCCTGCCCCGCGGCGCTGAGGAACTCGTAGACGTCGTAGCCGTCGCGCACCCGCACCAGTCGCGCCAGCAGGCGGCCGTAGGTGCCGACCCCCATGGCGCGCAGCCTGGTCCGCCGGGGCATGCCGTACTGCTCCGCCCGCTGCGCCGCAGCGACCTCGGAGACGCCCCAGCGGTAGCGCTGCCGCATGGCCTGGCGCGCCGACGGCCGCAGGCGGTAGTGCACGATCGCGTCGGGCGCGGCGGCGATCTCGAACCCGGCGGCGTAGGCGCGGAAGCACCACTCGTTGTTCGCCCCGAACAGCAGCTCCGGGTCGAAACCCCCGATGGTCTCGGGAACCTCGCGGCGGAAGCCCAGCGTGCCCGCCGGGGCGAACGTCCACCCCTGGTGCCGAAACGGCCACCGGGAGGCGTCGTCGGCCGGCTTCCCGCGCAGTTGCGGGAAGCGGTCGGCGTTGATGCTGCGGCTGTCCCAGATGGCGGTGACCATCGCCGAGGAGTCGAGGGCCGCGGACATCGCGGCGACGTAGCCGGGGTTCACCGTGTCGTCGGCGTCGAGGAAGACGGTCTTCGCCGCGGCGGACTCGACCATGCACACGTTGCGGGCGTTGGAGTCGTACCCGGCGCTCTCGCACTCGACGATCCTCGTCGGCAACCCGCGGGAGGCCTCCCGGGCGATCTCGACGGAGTCGTCGTGCGTGGCGTTGGAGACCAGGAGCAGCTCGAAGCGCGGCGCCCCGCGCTGGTGCTGCAGCGAGGTGACGGTCTCCCCGAGCGTGTCGCGGTTGCTCGCGAAGCACACGGTCACGGTGATGTCGAAGTCACCGGCCGCCGCTTCGTGCTCCGGCGACCGGTACAACTCGCGGACAGTGCCCACGACAGGAACGTGCACGGTCCCCTCCACGGGCCGAGCATACAAGGCGGGACTCGCGCGCCCGGCCGGGATCCTCCACCCGGCCCAGCGCGGGTTCGCCGGGTGAGCGTCAGCCCTCGCTCGCCCGGACCTGCGAGCGCGCCTCGCGGAGGTCGACGCGGGTCAGACGCCGCCCCCACTGGGTCTTCGGCGGGCGCACCTCGGCCACGGGCGCCAGGGCACGGAAACCCGCAGGCACGTCCTCGATGACGAGTGCGCCCGGGCCGACGAGGGCGTCGTCACCCACACTCACCCCGCCGAGCACCATGGCTCCCGGCCCGAACTGGACGCGGTCGCCGATGTTCGGGCGCCCCTCGCCGTTGCCGGCGGCCACACCGAGGGTGACGTTGTGCCGCAGCATGCAGTCGTTCCCGATCACCGATCCCGGCACCGCGACGACCCCCTGCGCGTGCGGCAGGTGGACGCGGCGCCCGACCTGCACGTCGGGGGGCAGTTCGATGCCGTAGAGGTTGACGACGAGGACCCGGGCCACGCGGAACAGGTTCCACCGCAGGCGGCCGCGCAGGGACCGGTCCCCCGCGGCGGCCCGCCCGAGCCGGTGCACGGCCAGCGCGTGGAAGCCCGGGCTCAGCGGCCGGCGGTTGTGCGTGACGAAGTCCTCGCGGATCAGCTGGCGCAGCGACGGTGCAGGCGATAGTTCCATGGCGTTCGTCCCCCCTCGTTCCGGTCAACCCTACCGTTGCGTGAGAGTTGACCGAAAGTTCAAGGCGCCAAACGCTTTGTGACAACTTCATGGAGTTCTGCGCGCCCCGGCCGGCGGGCGCGGGCCACCGGCCCGTGACGCTACGCACGGTGCGCAGCCGCTCACGTCGGGGCGTGGAACCTCTGCTGCGCCGCGAGCAGCCCCTCGGCGAGCACCGCCTCCGCCGCGTCGGCGGCGTCGACGAGCAGCAGCGCCAGCTCCTTGCGCTCGGTGGAGGAGAAGTCCTTGAGCACGAAGTCGGCGGGGTCCTGCCGGCCCGGCGGGCGCCCGACGCCGACCCGGACGCGGACGTAGTCCTTGGTGCCCAACGACGCGCTGATGGAGCGCAGGCCGTTGTGACCACCCTCCCCGCCGCCGCGCTTCAGCCGGACCGCGGCGAAGGGGATGTCCAGCTCGTCGTGCACGACGACGAGGTTGCCCGGCTCCACCCCGTAGTAGCGGGCGAGACCGCCGACCTGGCCCCCGGAGACGTTCATGTAGGTGGTCGGGGCCGCCAGCACCGCGCGCGGCCCCGGACGCCCACCGGGCAGGGTGCCCAGGCGGCACTCGGCCACCCGGGCACCCGTGCGGTGCTTCTTGAACGACACCCCGGCACGGCCGGCGAGCTCGTCGAGCACCATCTGCCCGACGTTGTGCCGGTTGCCGGCGTACTGCGGCCCCGGGTTGCCCAGGCCGACGACCAGCCACGTGGCGTCGGGGTCCGGGCCGGAGTTCGCCACGGTGTCGCTCACAGGATCTCCGGTGCGGCTCAGGCCTGGTCGTCGGCCGGGGCGGCCTCGGCGTCCGCGGTGGCCTCCTCGGCGGCGGTCTCCTCGGTGGCGGGGGCGTCGTGCACGATGCCGACCTCCTCCTCGGCGGCGGCGAGCTCCGCCTCGACCTGCTCGGCCGTGGGCGCACCGCTGACGAGGACGACGATCTGGGTCGGGTCCCCGGCGAGGGTCGTGCCCTCGGGGAGCGTCACGTCGGCGGCGGTGATGTGCGTGCCGGCGCGCGCGCCCTCGACGGACACCTCCAGGGCGGCCGGCAGGTGCGTGGCCTCGGCCTCGACGGACACGGTGGTGAGCTCCTGCTGGACGATGACGCCCGGGGCCGGCTCGCCCGTGATGTGCAGCGGGACGTCGACGACGACCTGCTCGCCGCTGGTGACCGTCAGCAGGTCGATGTGCTCGATGAAGCGCCGCACGACGTCGCGCTGGACCTCCTTGGCCAGGGCGAGGTGGCGCTGGCCGTCCACGTCGAGGTCGAGGAGGGCGTTGGACGCCTTCAGCGCCAGCATGGTGGCGTGCCCCGGCAGGGTCAGGTGGACGGGCTCGCCGCCGTGGCCGTAGAGGACCGCGGGGATCTTGCCGTCGCGGCGGAGGCGGCGGGCGGCGCCCTTGCCGAACTCGGAACGGGCTTCGGCGCTGATGCGGATGGCGGCCACGGGGGCTCTCCTCGCTGTGGTGGGTCGGCACGGCGAGGGAACCAGCCGGCGCGCACGCGCACCGGAGGACCGCGTCGATCACGGAGGCCGTGGGCCTCCCTCGCCGAGGTGTCCCGACCAGTCTAGGCCCTGTTCGAGGGGCGGCCGGGCGCGGAGCGCACCCGGCCGCCCCTCCTCAGCTCTGGCCGTCGAAGAGGCTGGTGACGGAACCGTCGTCGAAGACCTCGCGGATGGCCCGCGCCAGCAGCGGCGCGATGGACAGCACGGTGAGCTGCGGGAACGTCTGCGCCTCGTTGATGGGCAGCGTGTTGGTCACGACGAGCTCGGAGATCGGCGAGTTCTTCAGCCGGTCGACCGCCGGGCCGGACAGCACCGCGTGCGTCGCGGTCGCGATCACGTCGGCGGCACCGTTCGCCTTCAGCGCCTCGGCCGCCTGCACGATCGTGCCGGCGGTGTCGATGAGGTCGTCGACGAGGACGCAGGTCCGGCCGCGGACGTCGCCGACCACCTCGTGCACCCGCACCTGGTTGGGCACGTTCGGGTCCCGGCGCTTGTGGATGATCGCGAGCGGCGCGCCGAGCCGGTCCGACCAGAGGTCGGCGACCCGCACCCGGCCCGCATCCGGGGACACGATCGTGATGTTCGAGCGGTCCACGCGCTTGCCGACGTAGTCGGCGAGCAGCGGCAGCGCCCACAGGTGGTCGACCGGCCCGTCGAAGAAGCCCTGGATCTGCGCGGTGTGCAGGTCCACGGACATCAGCCGGTGCGCACCGGCGGTCTTGAAGAGGTCCGCCACCAGCCGCGCCGAGATCGGCTCACGGCCGCGGCCCTTCTTGTCCTGGCGGGCGTAGCCGTAGAACGGCGCCACCACGGTGATGCGCTTGGCCGAGGCCCGCTTCAGGGCGTCGACCATGATGAGCTGCTCCATGATCCACTCGTTCACCGGAGCCGTGTGGCTCTGGATCACGAAGGCGTCGCAGCCGCGGACGCTCTCCTCGAAGCGGACGTAGAGCTCCGAGTTGGCGAACTGGTAGGAGCTCGTCGGCACCAGCTCGGCACCGAGCTCCCGGGAGACGTCCTTCGCCAGCTCCGGGTGCGCACGCCCCGTGATGAGGACCATGCGCTTCTCGCCCGTCGTCGTGATGCCGGTCATGCGGGGGCTCCCTCGCCGCTCGTGGTGGCTGTCGTGCTCTCGTCGTGCTGCGCCGGGTCCTCGGCCCCGGGGAGGCCGAGCGCCCTGGCGGCCGCCTCGGCGGACGGGCTGCCCGGCCTCTTGGCCGGCGTCCAGCCCTCCAGGTTGCGCTGCGGGGCCACGCTGAGCGCCAGTGCGCCCGGGGGGACGTCCTTGCGCACGACCGTCCCCGCGGCGGTGTACGCGCCGTCGCCCACGGTCACGGGTGCCACGAACCTGCCCCCCGCGCCGGTCCGGCAGTGGCTGCCGATCGTGGTGTGCGCCTTGGTCAGCCCGTCGTAGTTGGCGAAGATCGAGCCGGCGCCGATGTTGCTGCCCTCCCCGACCGTGGCGTCCCCCACGTACGTCAGGTGCGGCACCTTCGCGCCGGCCCCGAGCTCTGCGTTCTTCGCCTCGACGAAGGCGCCGATCTTCGCGCCCGCGCCCAGGCGGGTGCCCGGGCGGAGGTAGGCGAACGGGCCGACGGCGGCGCCCGCGCCGATCGTGCTGCCGCTGCCGTGCGTGCGCACCACCGTCGCGCCCGCCCCGACCTCCACGTCGGTCAGCGTGGTGTCCGGGCCCACCACCGCACCGGTGGCCACCCGCGTGGAGCCGTGCAGCTGCACGCCCGGCAGGAGGGTGACGTCCTGCTCCAGCACCACGTCAGCGTCCACCCACGTGCTCGCGGGGTCGACGACCGTCACCCCGGCGAGCATCCACCGCCGCAGCGTGCGGCGGTTGGCCTCCGCGGCGAGCTGCGCGAGCTGGGCGCGGTCGTTGACCCCCTGGATCTGCACGACGTCGTCGACCGGCAGCGCCGCCACCCGGCCACCCGCCTCGCGGACCAGGGCGAGGACGTCCGTCAGGTACACCTCGCCCGCGGCGTTCTCGCGGCCCACGCGGGGCAGGGCCTCGCGCAGCACGGCCGCGTCGAAGGCGTAGACGCCGGAGTTGACCTCGCGGACCTCGCGCTGCTCGGCGGTGGCGTCCTTCTGCTCCACGATGGCCGTGACCGAGCCGTCGCCCGCGCGCAGCACCCGCCCGTAGCCCGTCGGGTCGTCCAGCAGCGCCGTGAGCACGGTCATCGCGTTGCCGCCGTCCTCGTGGGCGGCCAGCAGCTCCCGCAGCGTCTCCGCCGGCAGCAGCGGGACGTCGCCGTAGGTGACCAGCACCGTGCCGGTCAGCTCGGCCGGGAGCTCTCCCAGTGCGCAGTGCACCGCCCGTCCGGTGCCGGGGACGTCGTCCTGGTGCGCGATGCGCACGTGCGGGCGGCCCGCGAGCGCGTGCGCCGCGACGCGCTGCGCCTCGTGGCGGACGACGAGCACGAGGTGCTCCGGGGTGGTGCCCTCGGCCGCGCCCAGGGCGTGGTCCACGAGGGCACGGCCGCCGAGGGGGTGCAGGACCTTCGGCAGAGCGGAGCGCATCCGCGTGCCCTCCCCCGCTGCCAGCACGATCACGGCGGCGGGTCGGGAGTCGGCTGTCGGGGGGGAGTGGGTGTCCGGGCTGCTCACGCGAGCGGCGCTCCTCGCAGTGGTCGGGCGTCGCTGCGAGGATAACCGCCCCCGAGCGCCCTGTTGTCCGCGGCGCCCGGTCGGCGCCGCCGCTCCCGGGAGAGGATTCGAACCCCTACTGGACGGGACCAAAACCCGCCGTGCTGCCGTTACACCACCCGGGACCGCGCGCACGGACCGCACGCACGGGCGGCCGGCCGTCCGCGGCGGGTCGTGCGCCATCCTGCCAGGCCCGCCGCCCGCCCGGCTCCCCGCCGGCGCGGGCGGGCGCCCACCCGGCGGGGACCGCCCGGCCCGGCGGGGGATGATGGGCCCGTGAGCACCCCGGGCAGGATGGCGCCGTGAGCGGTGCGCGCCCCAGGGCCCGGATGACCGGCAGCCAGCGCCGGGAACAGCTCGTCGGCGTCGGCCGCAGCCTCTTCGCCCTGCGCGGCGTCGAGGGCACCAGCGTGGAGGAGATCGCGGCGAGCGCCGGCGTCTCCAAGCCCGTGGTCTACGAGCACTTCGGCGGCAAGGAGGGGCTCTACGCCGTCGTCGTGGACCGCGAGATGCAGACCCTGCTCGCCGCCATCACCGGCGCGCTCAACGGCCGCGGGAGCCCCCGGGTGCTGCTGGAGCGGGCGACGCTGGCGCTGCTGGACTACGTCGAGGGCTCCAGCGACGGCTTCCGCATCCTCGTGCGCGACTCCCCCGTCGCCCAGTCCACCGGCAGCTTCGCCAGCCTCATCAGCGACATCGCCAGCCAGGTGGAGCACCTGCTGGTCGACACCTTCGCCGCCCGCGGGTTCCCTCCGCAGATGGCTCCCATCCACGCGCAGATGCTCGTGGGCATGGTGGCCATGACCGGGCAGTGGTGGCTGGACGACCAGCTCGACGACCAGCCGGACGGCTCCCGCCCCTCCAAGGAGGAGGTCGCCGCGCACATCGTCAACCTGGCGTGGAACGGGCTGTCCGGGCTGGAGCGCTCCCCCTCGCTGTCGGGCTCCGCCGTCCGGGAACGCCGGGGCGCACCCCGCGACTAGGCTCGCGGCCATGGACCCCACCGGCGGCAGCCCCGAGGCCGGCGCCGTCCGGCCGGGCGGGCCCGAGGCGGGCACGGACGAGGTCGACCGCATCGTGGCCGCCTGGCGCCGCGTGGCGCCCGAGCTGGACGTGGAGCCCCTGGAGGTGCTGTCGCGGGTCGCCCGGCTGGCGCACCACCTCGACCGGCTGCGGCGCTCCGCCTTCGCCGCGCACGAGCTCGAGACGTGGGAGTTCGACGTGCTGGCCGCCCTGCGCCGCGCCGGGGAGCCGCACGAGCTGTCCCCCGGCCAGCTGGTCGTGCAGACGCTGGTGACGAGCGGGACGATGACCAACCGCGTGGACCGGCTGGCGCGCCGGGGGCTGGTCCAGCGGCGCCCCGCCCCCGACGACGGGCGCAGCGTGCTGGTGCGGCTCACGGACGCCGGCGCCGCCGTGGTGGACGCGGCCCTGGCCGACCTGGTGCGCGCCGAGCACCGGATGCTCGCCGTCCTGCCCGCCGCGGAGCGCCGGGCCCTGGCCGCCCTGCTGCGGCGGGTCGCCGCCCCCTTCGAGGCACCGCCCGGCACCTGACGGGGGCACGACGCGGCGGAGCCCCCGCACCCGGTGGGTGCGGGGGCTCCGCCGCGTTCGGCGAGGGCGACTCAGTAGGCGCCGCGACCGCGGAGGACCGCACCGGCGGTCTTCCACAGGATCATGAAGTCGAACATGAAGGACCAGTTCTCCACGTAGCGCACGTCGAGGCGGACCGACTCGTCCCAGTCGAGGTCGGAGCGGCCGTTGATCTGCCACAGACCGGTCAGGCCCGGCTTCACCAGCAGCCGGCGGCGCATGTCGAAGCCGTACGCGTCGACCTCGTGCTGCAGCGGCGGCCGCGGCCCGACGAGCGACATCGTCCCGTTGAGGACGTTGAGCAGCTGGGGCAGCTCGTCGAGGGAGTAGCGGCGCAGGACGCGACCGACCCGGGTGATGCGCGGGTCGACCTTCATCTTGAAGAGCACGCCGTTGCCCTCGTCCGTCTCCCGCAGGTCGATGAGGCGCTTCTCGGCGTCGACGACCATGGAGCGGAACTTGTACATCGTGAAGGGCTTGCCGTCCTTGCCGACGCGCTCCTGGCGGAAGAGCACCGGGCCCTTGGAGTCGAGGCGGACGAGCGCGGCGATGCCGAGCAGGACGGGGCTGAACACCAGCAGCGCGCTCAGCGCCGCGAGGCGGTCCACGGTGGACTTGGCGAGGCGGCGGATGCCCTGCAGCTCGGGGCGCTCCACGTGCAGCAGCGGCAGCCCGCAGACAGGGCGGATCGCGACGCGCGGGCCGATGACCTCGGTGAGCGCCGGGGCGACGACGAGGTCGGCGCGGGTGCTCTCCAGGTCCCAGCCGAGGCGGCGCAGGGCGGGCCCGTCCAGCTCGGGGCAGCCGGTGACGGCGACGACGTCGGCGTCGACCTCCTTGGTGGCCTTGCTGACGTCCTCGATCGCGCCCAGCACCGGGATGCCCAGCGCGGTCAGCTCCGCGTCCTCCTCCGGGGTGCCGGGTCCGCCGGGCACGCAGGCGCCGACGATGCGCATGCCGTGGTACGACGCCCGGTGCAGCTGCCGGATCATGCCGACGACGGCGGGGCGGTGCCCGACGGCCACGACCGTCTGGACCGCCTCCCCGCGGACCCGGGACTCGTGGAGCTTCTTGCGGGTGGCGTAGCGGCCGATGAGCGTCAGCAGCGCGGCCAGGGGCAGCGCCACCACCACGTAGCCGCGGGCGATGTCGAGCTTGAAGGCCCACGACGTGGAGGCCACGAAGGCGACGACGGCGAGGGAGGCGCGCAGGACGCGCTGGAACTCCTCGGACCCCACGCCGAGGAACCGGTGCTCGTACGTGCGGAACACGTACATCGCGAAGACCCACAGCACCGGGAGCAGCACGGCGCACACGACGACGGCCTGTCCGGGGACGCTGCCCGTGTCGGCGGGCACGTCGCTGAAGCGGGCGAAGAAACCCGCGAAGGCCGCGAAGGCGGCTGCTGCCGCATCGATGGCGACGAGGCGCTGGACGTAGTCCCGCTGCCAGGCCGACTGCCTCTCCGCGCCGTTGAGGGACGTCCGCGGCTGCGACACGCGGCGGATCTCGGGTCCCTGGACCCGAGTCGCCGGTGCGAGCCGTACGGACGCCGCTTCTCGCGCGGACGTCTCACTGATCGTCAAAGTCCCCCCCTGGGACGCAGTTCACAACCCACCGGTGGCCGCCTCGTGAGCGGCCGGCGGGAGAAGCGGTGTGCCGACCCCCCGAAGGCCACCGCTGCGCACCACAGGGTAGGGGGTGCTCACCCGAACGTGGCAACCCGGATCGCTCCGTCGCGCAGGGCAATGGGAGGTCACCACCCGTTCGCCCGCCTCGAATGGCGCAACGCGTCCGAACAGTGACTGTGCGTGGTCCTCACTCGGCGATCTCGGCCGCCTCCAGCCACGCCTGCTCCAGCTCCTCGCGCTCCCCGGCGAGCTCCCGCAGCCGCGCGTCCAGCCGCGTGACCGCGGCGTGGTCGGTGGCCAGCGCCACCATCTCCGCGTGCAGGCGCTCCTCCTCCCCGGCGATCCGCTGCAGCTGCCGCTCCACCCTGGCCATCTCCTTGCGGGCCGCGCGCGCCTGCGCGGGGCTGGCGCCCTCACCGCCGGCGGACGCGGCGGCGGCCGCGGGAGCCGCCGCCGGTCCCGCGGCGGGGCCGGTCTCGGCGCGCAGCTGCAGGTACTGGTCCACCCCGCCCGGCAGGTCCCGCAGCGCGCCGTCACCGAGGAGCGCGATCTGCCGGTCCGTCACCCGCTCCAGCAGGTACCGGTCGTGGCTCACCACCACCAGGGTGCCCGGCCACCCGTCCAGCACGTCCTCCACCGCCGCCAGGGTGTCCGTGTCGAGGTCGTTGGTCGGCTCGTCCAGCAGCAGCAGGTTCGGCTCCGTCATGAGCAGGCGCAGCAGCTGCAGGCGGCGGCGCTCCCCGCCGGAGAGGTCGCCCACCAGCGTCCACTGCCGCTGCGCCGTGAAGCCGAGGCGCTCCAGCATCTGCCCGGCCGGGACGTCGCGGTCGCCCATGCGGACGTGCCGGCTGACCTTCTGCACCGCCTCCAGGGCCCGCAGGTCCGCCAGCTCGTCGAGCTCGCGCACCTCCTGCGACAGCTTCGCCACCACCACCGTGCTGCCGCGGCGCACCACGCCGGTGTCCGGCTCCACGGCCCCGGTGAGCAGCCCCAGCAGGGTCGTCTTGCCGGCGCCGTTGACGCCGACGATCCCGGTGCGGTCCCCCGGGCCCAGCCGCCAGGTGACCCGGTCGAAGAGGACCTTGGGCGCGCCGCCGACCTCGACGGCGACGCTGACGTCCTCGAGGTCCACGACCTGCTTGCCGAGGCGGGTGGTGGCCATCTTCGCCAGCTCCACGCTGTCGCGCGGCGGCGGCTCGTCGGCGATGAGGGCGTTGGCCGCGTCGATCCGGAAGCGCGGCTTGCTGGTGCGCGCGGGCGCTCCCCGCCGCAGCCAGGCCAGCTCCTTGCGCAGCAGGTTCTGCCGCCGCTCCTCGGTGAAGGCGGCGACGCGGGAGCGCTCGGCCCGCGTCAGGACGTAGGCCGCGTACCCGCCGTCGTAGGCGTCGACCACGCCGTCGTGGACCTCCCAGACCCGGGTGCACACGGCGTCGAGGAACCAGCGGTCGTGGGTGACGACCACGAGGGCGCCCTGCCCGGCGGGCCAGCGCCCGCGGACGTGCTCCGCCAGCCACGCCACCCCCTCGACGTCGAGGTGGTTCGTCGGCTCGTCGAGGACCACGAGGTCGTCGTCCCCGGCCAGCAGGCCCGCCAGGGCCACCCGACGCCGCTGCCCGCCGGACAGGGTCGTCAGCGGGGCGTCGAGGCCCCCGACGGCCGGCGCGTCCAGCCCCCCGAGGAGACCGGTGAGGACGTCGCGGACCGCCGCCTTGGAGGCCCACACGTGGTCCGGGGCGTCGCCGACGACGGCCTGCCGCACGGTCGCACCGGGCGGCGAGGCGTCGGACTGGTCCAGCATCCCCAGGCGCAGCCCGCCCGTGTGGGTCACCCGGCCGCCGTCCGGCTCCTGCCGACGGGCCAGGATGCGCAGCAACGTGGACTTGCCGTCGCCGTTGCGGCCCACGACACCGGTGCGGTCCCCCTCGGCGACCCCGAGGGAGACGCTGTCGAGGAGGAGGCGGGACCCGTGCACCACACGGATCGCCTCGGCGTTGACCAGGTTGCCCACTGACGTCCTCTGCTCGTGCGTTCGACTGCTGCGTCTGAGGACCGCGGCCACTGCGGCCACGGTCGTCGCCGGACCCGGCCTACTCCCCCGTCGGCCGCCCCACGGAGGCCAGCACCGGCTCCAGCACGTGCGCGCCCGGTGCGGGGGCCACGGCCGTCAGCGCGCGCCGTCCCTGCGCGCGCAACCGCTCCGCGACCGTCCGGGCGTGCCGCGTGGACTCCGTCAGCAGCGCCACGGTGGGCCCCGACCCGGACACGATCGCACCCACCGCCCCCGCGGCGCGGCCCGCGGCCAGGGTCTCCGTGAGCGCGGGGGCCAGCGAACAGGCCGCGGCCTCGAGGTCGTTGCCCAGAGCGGCGCCCAGGGCCCGCGGGTCACCGGCGCGCAGCGCGGCCTCCACGGCGCGCAGCCGCTCACCCGGCTCGGCACCGGCCTGCACGCGCCCGGCCGCCACGAGGGCGTCGAACTCCGCGTAGACCTTCGGCGTGGACAGCTCGTGCCCCGCCGGCACCAGCACCCACGCCCAGGTGGCGCTGGTGAGGACGGGCACGAGCCGCTCCCCGCGGCCGGTCCCCACGGCGGTGCGCCCGTGCACGGCGAACGGCACGTCCGAGCCCAGCTCGGCACCCAGCTCGGCGAGGTCGTCGAGGGCGAGACCCGTGCCCCACAGGGCGTCGCAGGCCACGAGCGCGGCGGCGGCGTCCGCGGAGCCGCCCGCCATCCCGCCCGCTACGGGGACGCCCTTGCGGATGGTCAGGTGCACCGGCGAGCCGGCCCCCGTCTCCCGCGCCAGCAGCAGGGCCGCCTGCAGCGCGAGGTTCGTCTCGTCCAGCGGAACCCCCGAGAGGTCCACCAGGGCCGGGCCGGTGGAGTGCTCCCCCGGCGCGGCCGCACGCGGGGCGGCCTCGACGCTGACCCCCCACTCGGGTGCGGGCGCGGCGGTCACGTCGTCGGCCAGGGACAGCGCTTGGAAGACCGTGAGCAGCTCGTGGTAGCCGTCGGCGCGCCTCGGCCCGCTCTGCAGCAGCAGGTTGACCTTGGCGGGGGCGCGGGCGGTCACGGGCCGGGACCGACCCCGGGCGTGGACGTCGGCGCGGGACACGAACGTCGAGCCTAGCCGCCACCGGGGCGGCGCCCGACCCTCGGGGACGCCCTCAGACGCCTGCGCGCAGGACCCGGCGGCCGAGGTGGTCGGCGGCGCGCACCGGTTCGGGCAGGCGGTAGCGGGTCGCGGTGGCGAGGACGAGGGCGGTGGCGCTGTCCAGGTCGGCGCGGTGCCCGACGGACATCCACACCTCCTTCGTGCCGTCCCGGGTGCGCAGGGCGCGGCCGACGACCTCCCCGCCGTCGACGACGGGCGCCCAGTCCCCGCGGGCGGGCCCGGGGGGCTCGTGGCCGCCGACGGAGGGGGTCTTCGAGACACCGACGGAGGGCAGGCCGAGGAGCAGGCCGAGGTGGCAGGCGAGGCCGGCGCGGCGGGGGTGGGCCCGGCCGGCACCGTCGCAGACCAGCACGTCCGGCGGCTCGGCCACCTCGAGGCGCTCCCAGGCGCGCAGCAGGACCGGCACCTCCCGGAACGCCAGCAGGCCCGGCACGTAGGGGAAGGTCGCCGTGCCGGTCGCGGTGGCCTGCGCGAGGACCTGCTGCGTGGTGGCGTCGAGGACGACCACGGCGGCGGTCACCGTGTCGGAGGTGCGGGAGTACGCCACGTCGAGACCGGCGACCGTGCGCAGTCCGCCCAGCGGCAGGGGCGCGACCTCGACGCTCGCGGCGATGCGGCGCTGCAGGGCCTCCGCCTCCGGCGGGGTGAGCGAGCCGAGGTCGACGGCGGCCAGCTCGGCGGCGGTCAGGGTGGGATCGCTCATGAGTGGCTCCACGGGTGGGACGGCGGGGTGGACCATACCCGGCGCCACCTCGACGCGGGCCGTCACCGATCACACCGCCGTGATCTCCTCCGTCCCGTTCCGGCAGCTCCCCCGCAGCTGGACCAACCGCTGCCGGTCGTCGAACCCGGCCACGACCCCGGTGCCGTCCGCGCGGGTCCCGAAGAGGTCACCGTCCACAGTCGTCCGTTCCAGTGGTGGCTCTCCTGCCGGCCGTCCGGAATGCCCTGCCGGTAGGTCCGGGCCGCCGCTACCGCCGCCAGAACCACCGGAGCCGGGGCTGCCGAGTGCGCGCCGCCGGACCGGACCGCACCTCGCCACACGGCAGCGACGGTGACACCGAGTGCTGGCCAGGAACCTCGGAGCGTGACGGACCTCGCCCTGTTGAGCTCGAACGCACCGCGCGAGGGCCGTCGTTCAGGCCGTGCGCGCCCCCGCGATCCGCGCGAAGTCCGCGACGCCCAGCGTCTCCCCGCGCGCCGTGGGGTCCACCCCAGCCCGGCGCAGCACCTCCTCCGCAGCCACCGGGGAACCCGCCCAGCCGGCCAGCGCCGCCCGCAACGTCTTGCGGCGCTGCGCGAACGCGGCGTCGACCACCGCGAACACCTCCTCGCGGCTCGCCGTCGTCACCGGGGGCTCCCGCCGCGTCAGCGCCACCAGGCCGGAGTCCACCCGCGGCACCGGCCAGAACACCGGCGGGGGGACCGCCCCCGCCCGGCGGGCCTCGGCGTACCAGGCGGCCTTCACCGACGGGACCCCGTACGTCCGGCTGCCCGGCGGCGCGACGAGGCGGTCGGCGACCTCCGCCTGCACCATCACCAGGGTCCGGCGCAGCGTCGGGAACCGCTCCAGCATCGTCAGCAGCACCGGCACAGCGACGTTGTAGGGCAGGTTCGCCACCAGCGCCGTCGGCGCCGGGCCGGGCAGCTCCGTCACCTTCAGCGCGTCGGAGAGCACCACCTCGAACTCCGCGCCCGGCCGGGCGCGCGCCGCCAGCGTCACGGGCAGCTCCTCGGCCAGCACCGGGTCGATCTCCACGGCCACGACCCGGTCCACGACGTCCAGCAGCGCCAGGGTGAGCGACCCCAGCCCCGGGCCGACCTCCACCACCACGTCGCCGGGTTCCAGACCGGCGGCGCGCACGATGCGCCGCACCGTGTTGGCGTCGACGACGAAGTTCTGTCCCAGCGTCTTCGTCGGGCGCACCCCCAGCCGCGTGGCCAGGGCCCGCACGTCCGCGGGACCGAGCAGCGACCCCGCGGGGGGCGTGCCGTCGCCGTCGTCGCCGCTGTCGCCGGGGATCAGAGCCTCTTGCCGCACACGGGCCATTGTCCGGCACCGGCGCGGGCGTAGAGCAGCTTGGCCCGGTACGTCTGCTCCGCCGGCGACGCCTGGCTGGGCAGGCCGCTGCCGCCGACGGCGCGCCACGTGGACACGCTGAACTGGTAGAGGCCGTGGTACAGGCCGTTGGAGCTCACGATCCGCGGGTTCCCGCCGGACTCGCAGGCCGCCAGCGCCGCCCAGTTGCGCCCGTCGGCGCCGCCCACGGACGGGACCGGCTTCGGCTTCGTGCCGGTCTGCACGACCTCCTCCACGGGGGCGGCGTCGACGACCTCGCCGGTCAGGTCGTGCCGCACCCGCACCCCGTCGTGGAACTCGTCCGCGAACGTCAGCGTCTTCGAACCGTCGCGGCCCTCCTGCACGACACGGCGCTCCCCCACGTGCAGCTCCCCCGTGGGCTCCGTGCGGCTGCCGTGCGGGACCGGGTGGACCTCCGTGGCCGTGGTGCGCTCCACCCGCACGACCTGGACCCGCAGCCCCGGGATGACGCGGTCGGTGACGGGCACCGTGACGACGTCCTGCGGGCGGGGCGCGGCACCGGCCTCGGCGAGCAGCGCGGCGACGTCGGCCGCGGTCGTCGTGAGGGGGCGCTCGGCGCCGTCGGCCACCACCACGACGTCCTTGGGCGTCTCCACCTGCACGGCCAGGCCCTCGCGGCCGAGCGGCTGCGAGCGGGACGCGGACACCCTGGCCCCCTCGGCGCGCACGCCCAGGTCCTCCAGCGCGGCCTCCACGGTGCGGGCGGTGGTCCAGTAGGTGCGGGGCTGCCCGTCGAGCGTCAGCTCCAGCTTCCGGCCGTAGCGGACGACGACGTCCTGCCCGTCCTCCAGCTCCGCGTCCAGGGCGGGGGCCACCACGTCGTGCTCACCGACGCGCACGCCCTCCGCCGCCAGGACCTCCCCCACGGTGCCGGCGAAGGTGCTGACCTGGCGGGGGGAGCCGTCGACGTCGAGGCGGACGTCCTTGTCGAGGGCCGTGAAGGCGGCCGTGCCGCCGAGGACGAGGGCGAGGGCGGCGCCGCCGACGGCGGCGCGCAGGGCGCGACGGGAGCTGGGCTTCTGCACGGTGTTCCAGACGTCGTTCCGTCCGGGCACGGGCCCGGGCGTGCGCCAGCCCCGGCCGGCCGCACGTCGGTGCACGAGCCGGCGCTGCGGTGGGCGGCGCATCGCCCGGGGCGGTCCCGACCCCGGCCATCTCCGCGGACCGTAGCCCGTGGCCGCGGCGCCGGTCGAACGGGGTCGCCCCGCAGCGGGGCGCGCCACGTCGCGGCGGGGGACGCCGGGGCGCCCGTCACCAGGTGCCGTAGACCTCCTCCGTCGCCCGCCCCAGCGCCGCGCACAGCTCCTCCAGGTCGGCGCCCGTGACCTCCGCCATCGCCCGCACCGTGACCGGCACGAGGTAGCTGGCGTTGGGGCGCCCTCGGTGCGGTGCCGGGGTCAGGAACGGGGCGTCGGTCTCCACCAGCAGCCGGTCCTGCGGCGCCGCGCGCAGCGCCTCCCGCAGCGGCTCGGCGTTCTTGAAGGTGATGTTCCCCGCGAAGGAGAGGTAGTAGCCGGCGTCGCCGCACACCCGGGCCATCTCCGCGTCGCCGGAGAAGCAGTGGAAGACGGTCCGCTCCGGGGCGCCCTCCTCGGCGAGGATGCGCAGGACGTCGTCGTGGGCGTCGCGGTCGTGGATCTGCAGCGCCAGCCCGAGCTCCTTCGCCAGCCGGATGTGGCGGCGGAACGACTCCTGCTGCGCGGCGACGCCCTCCGGCCCGGTCCGGTAGTAGTCCAGCCCGGTCTCCCCGACGACCCGGACGCGGGGGTGGCGGGCCAGTTCCGCGATCTCCTCCAGCGCCGCGTCGAGCTCACCCGCCGCAGCCAGCACCGGCGCCTCGTTGGGGTGCAGGGCGACCCCGCCCAGCAGCGCCGGATAGCGCTCGACGGCCTGCACCGTCCAGCGCGCGGCGGGCAGGTCGCAGCCGATCTGGACGGCGTGCGGCACGCCCGTCTCCGCCGCCCGGGCCAGCAGCTCCTCGACGTCGACGAGGTCGTCGCCGTCGACGATGTCGAGGTGGGTGTGGTTGTCCACCACGGGCAGGGGCAGCGGCTCCGGGGCCGGCGGGCGGCGCAGGTCGCGCCGCCGGCCGTCCTCCGCCTCCGTGGAGCGTGCGCGGGGAGCCGCGCTCACCCCTCGCCCCGCAGCCGGCCCAGCTCCTCCTCGACGACCTTCTCCGCGTCGAGCTTGGTGAACACCGGCGTCGGCGCCGCCACCGGCGTGCCCGGCACGACGGGGCGAGGGCCCCACTCCGGCAGCGTCGCGCCCTCCCCGGAACCGCGGTGGTACTCCCCCATCAGCACCGGGTAGCCGGGGCCGCCGTCGAGGTCGTCGACCTCGCGGACCTCCGGCATCGGGGAGACCGTGCCGCTGCCGCCGAACACCTCGTGCACCGCCTGCGCCGAGTGCGGCAGGTACGGCGACAGCAGGGTGCGGCAGTCGCTGATGGCCTGCGACGCGACGTGCAGCACCGTGCGCATCCGGTCCGGGTCGGAGTTCTTCAGCTTCCACGGCGCCTGGTCGGACAGGTACCGGTTCGCCTCCCCCACGACCCGCATCGCCTCGGCGAGGCCCTGCTTCTGCCGGTGCGAGCCGATGAGCGCGCCCACCGAGCCGAAACCGGCCGAGGTGGTGGCGAGCAGGTCGCGGTCGGCGTCGGTCAGCTCCCCCGCGGCCGGGATGGACCCGACGTTCTTCGCGATGAGGGAGGCGGTGCGGTTGACGAGGTTCCCCCACCCGGCGACGAGCTCGTCGTTGGTGCGGCGCGCGAACTCCGACCACGTGAAGTCGGCGTCGGAGGTCTCCGGGCCGGCCGCGGAGATGAAGTACCGCAGCGCATCCGGCTGGTAGCGGGCCAGCACGTCGCGGACGTAGATGACCACGCCGCGGCTGGAGGAGAACTGCTTCCCCTCCATCGTGAGGAACTCGCTGGAGACCACCTCGGTCGGCAGCTGCAGCTGCCCGTAGGCCCCCGCCTCCCCACCCGCGGCACCGAGGCCGCGGTAGCCGAGCAGCTCCGCCGGCCAGATCTGGGAGTGGAAGGTGATGTTGTCCTTCCCCATGAAGTAGTAGGACAGCGCCTCGGGGTCCGTCCACCACTTCCGCCACGCGTCGTCGTCACCGGTGCGCCGCGCCCACTCCACCGACGCCGACAGGTAGCCGATGACGGCGTCGAACCACACGTAGAGCCGCTTGGCCGGGTTGTCCTCCCAGCCGGGCAGCGGCACCGGGATGCCCCAGTCGATGTCGCGGGTCATCGCGCGCGGCTTGAGGTCGTCCAGCAGGTTCATCGAGAACTTCAGCACGTTCGGGCGCCACGTCCCCGACTCGGACCGGCCCTGCAGCCACGAGCCCAGCGCCTCGGCCAGCGCCGGCAGGTCGAGGTAGAAGTGCTCGGTCTCGACGAACTTCGGCACCTCGCCGTTGATGCGGCTGCGGGGGTTCTTCAGCTCGATCGCGTCGAGCTGGTTGCCGCAGTTGTCGCACTGGTCGCCGCGGGCGCCGTCGAAGGCGCAGATCGGGCAGGTGCCCTCCACGTACCGGTCGGGCAGCGTGCGCCCCGTCGAGGGCGAGATCGCCCCCATGCCCTTCTGCGCGATCATGTAGCCGTTGCGGTGGACGGTGCGGAACATCTCCTGCACGACCGCGTAGTGGTTGCGCGTCGTCGTGCGGGTGAAGAGGTCGTAGGACAGGCCGAGGCCGTGCAGGTCCTCGACGATGATCCGGTTGTAGCGGTCCACCAGCTGCTGCGGCGTCAGGCCCTCCTGGTCGGCCTGCACGAGGATGGGCGTGCCGTGCTCGTCGGTGCCGGAGACCATGAGGACGTCGTGACCCGCCATCCGCATGTACCGGCTGAACACGTCGGAGGGGACGCCGAAGCCGGCGACGTGGCCGATGTGCCGGGGACCGTTGGCGTAGGGCCAGGCCACCGCGGAGAGGACGTGGGTCATGCCCCGATCCTAGGGGCGGGTCCCGTCCGGGCCCCGCGGCGGCGGCGCCCCCGCCACGGCCAGCGCCGCGGCGTGGCCCTCGACCGCCACCGCGTCGGTGCGCAGCCCCAGCGCCGCGAGCCCGGCGCCCCCGACCGGCGCGGACGGCACCGCCGCGTCCACGACGAAGCTGCGCAGGTCCCGCTGCAGACCCTCACCGGTGCACTTGAGGACCGCCTCCTTGCGCACCCACGTGTCGAGGAACCTCTCCGGCGCCCGCGCACCACCGGCGGCGATCCAGGCGTGCTCCGCCGGCGCCAGCAGCTCGGCGCTCACGACCAGCGCGTCCGGCGGCCCCGGACGCCGCTCCACGTCCACCCCCACCGGGCCCGCGGCCACGGCCAGCAGGCCGACGTCGCCGCTGGAGGAGGAGGACACCCACCAGGTCCCACCGGCCGGGCCCCGCGCGCGGCGCGGACCCGCACCGGCGGGCAGCTCGACCCCGGCGGGGGCGCAGTCCGCCACCGAGGCCACCGCGGCGCGCAGCAGCACCCGCCGCGCCAGCAGCCGCCCCGCCTCGACGGGACGCATCCCGGCCACCCGCGCCAGCTCCGCAGCGTCCAGGCGCGCCCCCTCGGCGTCCCCCGCGCACGGCCGCAGCCGCGCCACCCACAACCGCACCCCCGGCACGGGGGCGGGCAGCGGCTCCAGCCGCCCGTCCCCCGCGGCCGGGCTCACCGCGACAGCGCCTCGGCGAGGAGGCGTGCGGTCTGCGCCACCTGAGGGCGGCGCAGCAGGCTGTAGTGGTCCCCCGGGACCGGCACCACGCGCACCGTGCTCGCCACGCGCCCCCAGCCGATGTCGTCGCGGCCGAGCCCCTCCCGCGCGTCCTCCGACGTCAGCACGGTGACGGGGAAGTCCACCGGCGCCATCCGCGTCCTCACGACCGCGAGCCCGTCCTGGTGGGTGCGCACCGCGTGGACCGCCCGCGCCGCGGGGTCGACGCCCCGCCGGGTGCGGGCGCCGAGCACCGCACGGGCGAGGCGGCGGGTGCGGGAGAGGGTCCGGGCGCCGTTCACCAGCCGCAGCCACGGCGTCTGCGACGTCGACGGCGGCGCCACCGTGTCGAGCAGCACCGTCGCCCCCCGCCGCTCCCCGAGGGCGCGCGCCACCTCCACGGCGACCACCCCGGAGGCCGAGTAGCCGAACACGTCCACCGGCCCGCTCGGGAAGCGCTCCAGCAGCACCCGCGCCACGGCCTCGCCCTCCGCGGCGAAGTCGGACGTGACCATGCCCAGGGGCGGCATCGGCCGCATGAGCGTCCACACCGGCCGCTCGCCGTCCAGCTCCTTCAGGTGGTGCTGCAGCACCAGGCTCGTCGCCCCGTCGCGGGCGATGAGCACCGCCGGCGGCAGCGCCCCGCCGGCGTGGACCTGCACCAGCCGGATGCCCTCGCGCTCGACGGGGCTGTCCTGGCCGCCCTGCGCCTCCACGAGCGCGGTGATGCCGCGGATGGTGGAGGTGCCGACGAGCTCCGGCAGCGGGACGAGCACCCCCAGGTGGGTGCTGAGCCGCCCGACGAGCCGGGCCGCGAGCAGGGAGTTGCCCCCGACGGCGAAGAAGTCGTCGTCGGGCCCGAGGTCGTCGTCGCCCAGCAGCTCCTGCACCACCGCCAGCACGGTCTCCTCCAGCGCGGAGCACCGCCCGGCGGCCGGCCTGCGTGCTGCGGGCTGCTGCGCGGCGGCGGAAGCGCGCAGCACCGCCCGGTCCAGCTTGCCGCTGGCCGCGCGCGGCAGCTCCGGCCACGCCACCACCGCGTCGGGCAGCCACGCGACCGGCAGCACCGCCGCCACGGCCTCGCGCACGCCCGCCACCTCCGGGGCCAGGAAGGCGACGAGGCGCCGCTCGGCCCCCTCGCCCAGCACCTCGACGGCGGCCTCCCGCACCCCCGGGACCCCGTGCAGCGCCGCCTCCACCTCGCCCAGCTCGACCCGCTGGCCGCGGAGCTTGACCTGCCGGTCGCGCCTGCCGAGGTACGCGAGCTGGCCGTCCTCCCGCCACCGGACCACGTCCCCCGTCGCGTACCAGCGCAGCGGGCGCCCGGCGTCGTCCTCGCGCACGGAGAACCGCGGGTCCCGCGCCCCGTCGGGGGAGTCGTAGCCGTCGGCGACCGAGGGGCCGCCCAGGTGCAGCTCGCCGGCGACGCCGACGGGCACCCGCCGGCCGTACCGGTCCAGCACGGCCGCCACCGTCCCCGGGTGCGGCCGCCCGATCGGCAGCGGCGAGCCGTCCCGGGCCTCCTCCGGCCCGATGTGCGCCGCGGTGCAGGTCACCACCACCTCGGTGGGGCCGTAGACGTTGAGGAGGGCCGCGTCCGGCAGCACGGCGTGGTGCAGGGCCGCGACCGCGGGCGGCATCACGTCGCCGCCCACGCAGACCCGCCGCAACGACCGCAGCGCCGCGGGCGCGGCGGCCTGCAGCACCGCCTCGTACAGGGCCGGCACGAAGAACGCGTCGGTGGCGCCGTGGCGCTCGACCAGCCGCGCCAGCGCCCCCGGGTCCCCCGCCTCCCGGTCCGCGGGCAGCACGAGCACGCCGCCGGTGGCGAGCACCCAGAACAGGTACACCGACGCGTCGAACGTCAGCGACGACTGCAGCAGGTAGCGCACCCCGGAACCGGCCAGGACCTCCAGGTAGGACTCGATCCGCGCCACCACGGCGCCGTCCGGCACGCGCACCGCCTTCGGCACGCCCGTCGAGCCGGACGTGAACATCACGTAGGCCAGGTCGGCCGGCGTCCGCGACGGCCACGCCGGCCCGGCCGCCGCCGGACCCTCGGCGCGGCCGCCGTCGTCGACGGGGACGACCGCGGCCCCGAGGGCGCCCGCGAGCGCCGCCGCCCACCCGGGCTCGCCGACGACCGCCCCGACGCCCGCCGCCCGTGCCAGCGCCTCCTGCCGGGCCGGCGGGTGGGCGGCGTCCACGGGCAGGAAGGTCGCCCCGGCCCGCAGCACCGCCAGCAGGGACACGACCATGGCGGGCACCCGGCGGCTCGGGACGGCCACCCGGTCACCGGGGCCGACACCGGCGGCCACGAGGCGGGCGGCCAGGGCGTCCGCGCGGTCCAGGAGCTCCCGGCCGGTCAGCGCCTCCGCGGCCCCGACGAGGACCGGGCCCTCCGATGCGGCCAGGCCCTGCCGCACGCGGGTCAGCAGGTCCACGGCGGGCACCGGCGCGGCCTCGCCCTCGAAGCGCCCCACCCGCTCCCGCTCGGCGGCCGGCAGCAGGTCCAGGCAGCCCAGCGGAGCCAACGGCCGTTCGGTGGCGGCGTCCAGCAGCCGGATCGCGGCGGTGACGAGCCGCTCCGCCGCCTCGGCGTCCACCCGGGCGCTGTCGTGCTCCAGGCGCAGCACGAGGTCGCGGCCGCGGCTGACGACCGTCCACGCCAGGTCGGTCTTCGCCCGCCCCAGGGGGACGTCGACGTGGGTGACGGCGGGCCCGCTCCCGCCCAGGGTGAGGTCCTCCTCCCCGTCGAGCCACGTCAGGTAGGTGTGCAGGGGGTCCCCGGCGGCCGGCAGGTGGCCCTCCTGCCGCAGCCGCGCCACGACGTGCTCGAACGGCGGCGGCTGCCGCAGCGCGCCCGTCACCGCGTCGCGGACACCGGCGGCGGCCTCGACGAGGGAGCGGTCGAGCAGTTCCGGCAGGGGCAAGGCCACCGTCTCCACCAGGAAGGAGACGGTGTCCTCGCTGCGCGGCAGGTGCCAGCGCAGGTCCACGGGCACGCCGAGGACGGGCGTGGCGCACCCCGTGGCCTGGGCCAGCGCGGCGCCCACGGCGACGCTGAGGAGGGCGAAGGACGTGACCCCGTGCTCCTCCGCGACCCGGGCCGCCCGGCGGGCGACCGCGGCCGGCACGGTGCGCACGCACCGGGCCGCCGGGCCGGGCGCGCTCGCCGCGGCACCCGTGGCCGGCTGCAGGCGGGCACCCAGGTCCGCACCGGCCAGCGCGGCGGCGTGCGCGGCGACCGCGGCCTCCGACGCCTGCGAGGACTGCAGGGCCCGCACCGCCCGGGCCAGGTCGCGCGGCGAGGCGGGCCGGGCCGGCTCGACGGTCTCGCCGCTGACCGCGGCGTCGTAGCGCTCCCCGAGCTCGTCGACGAGGACGGACAGCGACGTGGCGTCGCAGGCGATGTGGTGGACGACGAGGACGAGGAGGTGGTCCTCCTCGTCCAGGCGCGCCAGACCGGCCCGCCACAACGGCCCCTCCCGCAGCGGGAGCGGGGCGTCGGCCAGCGAGCGGACCCAGGCGCGGGCCTCCTCCCCCAGCTCGTCGCGCCCGCAGCCGTCGGCGGGCGGCAGCTCGGTGGACACCACGGGCGCCGCGAGGCCGTCGTCGAGCACCTGCACGGGGCCCTCCGCGCCCACCTCGACGCGGCTGCGAAGCCACTCGTGCCGGGTCGGCAGGGCGCGCAGCGCGGAGAGCAGCGCCTCGCGCTCCAGCGGCCCGCGCAGCCGCAGCACCACCGCCTCCAGGTACGCGGTGGAGGCGGGCTCCAGCTCCTGGAGGACGAAGAGGCGCTCCTGGTTCGGCGCCAGCACCGCCGGCGCCGCACGCCGCGCCCGGAGGACGGCCGCGAGGCGGGCGCGGCGCTCGGCCTCGCTCACACCGGCAGTGTCCGCCACGGGGGCGCTCACAGCTCGCCCAGCCGGGCCAGCAGGGCCTCCACGTCGTCCGCGCTCAGCTCGTCCAGGCGCGCCAGCGCCTCCTCGACCTGGGCCGCGTCCATCGCGTCCACCTGCAGCGGTGCCGCCGCCCCCGGGGTGGCACCGCTCGCCGCCGCGGCGTCGACCAGCGCCGCCACGTCCCGGATGCGGGGTGCCGCGAGCACGTCCTGCAGCTCCAGGCCGGGATGGAGCTCGGCACGCACCCGGGCCACCATCCGGGCCGCGAGCAGCGAGTGCCCGCCCAGCGCGAAGAACGAGCGGTCGACGGGCGCGGGGCGCCCCAGCAGCTCCGCCCAGAGCTCGGCCAGGCGCTCCTCGGTCGGCGTGGCGGGCGGGCTGCCGCCCTCCAGCGCGCCGTCCAGCGCGAAGGTGCGCGGCAGCCGGTCGCGGGCGATCTTCCCCGCAGTGGTCTCGGGCATCTCCGCCACGACGAGCAGGACGCTCGGCACCATCCACTCCGGCAGCACCGCGAGCAGGCGCTCGCGCAACCGCGCCGGGGTGTGCCCGCCGGCAGCGGCCGCCTCGGGCGTCAGCTCCACCCAGCCGGCGAGGACGGGGTCCCCCGCCCCGAGGTCGACGGCGTCCACCGCGGCGCGGGCCACGCCGTCCAGCCACTCCAGCGCCACCTCCACCTCACCGGGCTCGATCCGGTAGCCGCGCACCTTCAGCTGGGAGTCGCTGCGCCCGACGAGGTCCACCTCGCCCTGCGGGCTCCAGCGGGCCCGGTCGCCCGTGCGGTACCAGCGCCGGCCCTCGACCTCCACGAAGCGCTGCGCGGTGAGGGCCGCGTCGCCGAGGTAGCCGTCGGCCAGCAGGTGGCCGGCCAGCAGCAGCTCGCCCTCCGCCCCGGGCGGCAGGCGGTGCCCGGCCTCGTCGGCCACCCGCGCGCGGACGCCGGCGATGGGCGTGCCGACGGAGACGCGGGGAACCGCCTCGTCGGCGGCCGTGCAGGTGTGGGCGAGGGCCCACACGGTGCTCTCCGTGGGGCCGTACTCGTTGACGAGGGCGGTGCCGGGCAGCAGCGCCCGGTGCGCCCGGACCAGCGACGGGTGGCACGCCTCCCCGCCGAGGGTCACGAGCTCCAGCCCGGCGAGCTGCCCGGGAGCCGCCAGGTCGAGGAGCAGCCGGTAGTGCGACGGCACGATGTCGAGCTGCCCCACCCGGTGGCGCTCGACGAGGTCGGCGAGGCGCTGCGCGTCGAGGCGCTCGTCGTGGCGGCACATCACCACCGTGCCGCCCGTCCACAGGTACCAGGCCAGGATGCCGATCCCCGCGTCGAAGGCGAGGTCGTGCGCGAGCAGGGCCACCCCGGGCCGTTGCGGGTAGGCGCGCAGGCGGGCCGTCGTCGAGGCGGCCAGGGCCGGGTGGCCGACGACGACGCCCTTCGGCTCCCCCGTGCTGCCGGAGGTGTAGAGGACGTAGGCGGCGGCCTCCGGGGTGCCGGCGGGCGCGTCCGGCCACTCCGCGGCGCCCGCGGCGTCCGCGAGGACGTCCGCGTCCACGACCAGCACGGCACCGGCGGAGGCCGCGACGGCCTCCACGCGCCGCTCCGGCTGGTTCAGGCCGATCGGCACGGGCACCGCGCCCAGGCGCCAGCAGGCGACCAGTGCGGCGACGGCGTCCGCGGTCTCGTCCAGCTCCAGCACGACGGTGCTGCCGGCGGTGACGCCGCGCCCGGCCAGCAGCGCGGCGACGGCCCCGGCGCGCGCCCACAGCTGCGCACGGGTCCAGGGCCCGGACCCGTCGACGATGCCCACCGCCCGCGGGTCCTCCGCCGTGCGGGCCCGCAGCTGCGCCAGCACGCTGCCTGGCGCCGGCTCCCCGGGTGCGCCCTCCACCCGGTCCAGCCAGCCGGCCTCGGCCGGGGTGAGCAGGGGCAGGTCCGCGACGGGCTGCGCGGGCGCGTCGAGCGCGGCGGCGAGCAGGTGGAACCAGCGCTGCAGGAGCAGGTCGACGGTGGCGCCGTCGAGCCGCCCGGAGTGCACGGCCTCCACGGCCAGGCCGCCGTCGCGGTGCTCCAGGTACAGGTCGAGCTCCGAGTACGCCATCGCGCTCGGGCGGCTGCGCCGCCGCACGTCGCCGCCGGGGACGCGCAGGTCCGCGGGAGAGGGGTCGAGGAGGTTGAGCAGCACCGGCCCGACGGTGGCGCGCACGCCCTCCGGCAGCGGGCGCAGTGCCAGCTCCAGCGGCAGCCACGCGTGCGCCTCGCCCTCGGCGGCGGCGGCTGCGACCCGGCCCACCAGGTCGGCGAAGGTCGGCGTCCCGGAGACGTCCACCGGCAGCACGCGGGTGTTGATGCAACACCCGACGACGCGGTCCAGCGCCGGCTCCCCGCGCCCGGACGACGGCCCGGTCAGCACCACCTCGGAGCACCCGGACGAGCGCGCCAGCAGCGCCCCCAGGGAGGCGGCCAGCACCGCGTAGGCGGTGGTGCCCAGCGACCTCGCGAGCGCCGTCACCCGGTCCATCGCGGCGGCGGGCAGCGCCGTGGCGACCACCTGGGCGGAGGCGTCGGCCCGCACGGCCGGCGGCCGGTCGAAGGGCAGCATCCGCCCACCGGTCTCGGCGCCGCGCAGGAGCAGGGGCGTCAGGTGCGCGACGGCGGCCTCGGCCCGTGCGGAGGGGCGCTGGGCGGTCCACTCGGCCAGGTCGGCGTACTCCACCGCCGGCTCGGGCAGGTCCTGAGCGTCGCCGCCTGCGCGCACGAGGGCGGTCAGCTCCTCCAGCATCAGCCCCAGGCTCCAGCCGTCGGCGACGGCGTGGTGGACGACGAGGACGAGGGCGGGTCCCGCGCCGCCGGTGCCGGCGACCAGGCCCGCCCGCAGCAGCGGCGCCGCGGACAGGTCGAACGGCTCGGCACCGAAGGCGTCGGCGAGGGCGTCCAGGCCCGCGGCGTCCGCGGCGGCCGGCAGGTCCGCGAACCGGGGCTCGGCGTGCGGGTGCACGACCTGGACCAGGTCCTCCTCCAGGTCGAACGCGGTCCGCAGCGCGGCGTGCCGCTGGACCAGCGCCCGGACGACCCGCCGCAGCAGCGCGGGGTCCGTGCCGGCCGGGAAGGTGAGGATCTCGACGAGGTTGGAGCGGCCCCGGCCTCCGGGGACGTGCTCGAGGTGCCAGAAGGACTCCTGGCGCGGGGTGGCGGGCACCCGCCACACCTGCCCGGCCGGGCGGGGGCGGCGGGCCAGGGGCGGCTCGGGCGCGGCCTGCGGGCGCTCGCGCAGCGCGGCGGCGAGCGTCGCGGGAGTGCGCTGCGCGGCCAGGTCGGCCACGGTGACGTCGAGCCCGAGGGCGCTGCGCAGCCGGGCCACGACGCGCGCGGCGCCGAGGCTCTGCCCGCCCGCGGCGAAGAAGTCGGTGTCGCGGTCGACGGCGCCGCTGCCGGCGCCCAGGACGACGGAGAACGCCGCCGCCACCGCGCGCTCGAGGTCGTCGCGCGGGGCCTCCCCGGTGCCTCCGCCGCGCGGGGCGGCGGGCAGGGCGCGGCGGTCGACCTTGCCGCCGGCGGTGAGGGGCAGCTCGGGCAGGACGACCACGGCACCCGGGCGCAGGTGCGGGGCCAGCCGCGCGGCGAGCGCCTCGGCGACGGCGGCGGGGGTGAGGACGGCCGTGGGCAGGGGGGCGACGTAGGCCACGAGCCGGGCCTCGGCGCCGGAGCGGTCGACCTCGACCGCGGCGGTCGCGACGCCGGGCAGGCCGCCGAGGACGGCCTCGACCTCCTCCGGCTCCACGCGCTGGCCGCGGATCTTGACCTGGCGGTCGCGCCGCCCGCAGAAGTGCAGCAGCCCGTCGCCGTCCCAGCGCACCAGGTCTCCGGTGCGGTACCAGCGCTCACCGGTGTCGGGGTCGCGCTGGAAGGAGGGGTGCTCGGGCAGCCCCGCGTAGCCCTGGGCGACGCAGGGCCCGCCCACCCACAGCTCCCCCGCCTCGCCGGCGGGCACGGGACGCAGCTCGTCGTCGAGGACGGCGAGCGAGGTGTTGGCGTGCGGGCGGCCGATGGGGACGTCGCCGCCCGTCCAGGTGCCGTCGACCTCGAACACGGTCGCGGCGACCGTGACCTCGGTGGGGCCGTAGTCGTTGAAGAGCCGGGCCCGCGGCACGGCGCGGCGGGAGGCGGTCACCAGCTCCGGCGGGAGGACCTCGCCGCCGAGGATGACGGCGCGCACCGACTCCAGGTCGGCGGGGCCGGCGAGCTCGAGCAGGGCCGCGTACCAGGACGGGACGGGCTCGAGGTGGGTGATGCGCTCCTCGCGCACCACCGGGGCCACCAGCCCGGGGTCCCCCGCCACGGCGTCCGGGACGAGGACGAGGGTGCCGCCGCGGGCGAGGGTGGAGAACATGCCCCCGACGGAGCCGTCGAAGCAGAGGGAGCTGTGCAGCAGGTAGCGGCACGGGCCCTCGGTGAGGGCGAGGTAGGAGGCGATGCGGTGCACGACGTTGCCGTGGCTGACCACGACGCCCTTGGGGGTGCCGGTGCTGCCGGAGGTGAACAGCACGTACGCCGTCGCGGACCCGTCGGCGACGGGGCCGGGCTCGGGGTCGGCGTCCTGGTGGCCGGCGGCGGGCGGGGCGTCCACGTCGAGGAGGGCGGTGCCGGCCGGCAGCGCCCCGGCGGCCTTGGGCAGCGCCGCGGCGGGGCCGAGCAGGGCGCGGGCGCCCACCCCCGCGGCGACCGTGCGCCAGTGGGCGCCGGGCGCGGCGGGGTCGACGGGCACGTACGCCGCTCCCACCCGCAGCACGGCCAGCAGTGCCGGGACGAGCGCGGGGACGCGGGAGGCCACCAGCAGCACGGCGTCACCGGCGCCGATCCCGGCGGCGCGCAGCGCCCCGGCGCGCCGGGCGACCTCCGCCTCCAGCTCCCGGTACGTCCAGCGCAGCGCGGAGCCGTCGTCACGGCGGGCGACGAGGGCCTCGTCGTCCGGGTGCGCCGCCGCCGCTGCTGCGGTCAGGTGACTGAGCGCGGGAAACGGCGGCACGAGCACCCGACCGCTGCTCCACTGCGCGTGGACATCCGCGGGTCGGGACCTCAACATCATGGGGAACTCCATCGGCGCACGGCAGGCATCTCTTGACGACGGTAAGCGGCCGTCCATGACCTGTCGGTGACTTCGCGGCGGACTCACCCGAACGAAGGAGCAAGCGTTGACGCAGACGGTGCGCCGGTTGCGGCGGCTGTTCGGCCGGCACCGGGCCCGCTGGTACCTGCTCTCCCTGCTGGTGGTGCTGACCAGCGCCATGGAGGCGCTGGCGGCGGCGCTCGTGTTCGCCCTCGTCAGCCTGCTGGCCTCGGGAACCGTCACGCTGCCGCTGCTGGGGACCTTCACCACCACCGGGGACGACCTCGGGGTGTTCGCGGCGTGCGTGGTCGGCGTCTTCGTGGTGCGGGCCGCCACGGTGGTGCTGCACGACTCGGTGCTGTACCGCCTCTGCTACGGCGCGGGCGCCGAGCTGGAGCAGGAGCTGCTGGGCGGCTACCTGTCCCTGCCCCCGCGGGAGCTGCGCCGCCGGGGCCGCGCCCAGCTGGTGCGCAACGTGCACGACACGGTGATGACGGTCGTGGAGGAGTGCCTGCTGCCGTCGGTGCTGGCCCTCGGCAGCGTCCTGCGGATCGTGGGCATCGTCGCCGTGATGGCGGCGACCTCGCCGGTGGCGACCCTGGTCGCGGGCCTCGTCTTCGCGCCGCTGCTCTGGTTCGTCTCCCACCTCGTCCGCCGCCCGGTGCGACGCCTCGGCGAGGTGGTCGAGGCGTCGCTGGCGGAGAGCCTGCGCACGGCCACGGAGACCCTCGACCTGGCCGGGGAGATCCGGATGGCCGGACGCTCGGAGGACTTCAGCCGCCGCTTCGGCGACGTGCGGCGCCGCATCGCGCGGGCCGGTGGCGCCGAGGAGGTGATCCGGGGCGTGCCGCGCCTGGCGGCCGAGACGGTGCTGGTCCTCTTCGTCGTCGGCTACGCCGGGCTGGCCACGGTCCGCGGCGACGCGGCGGCCGTCCTGCCGACGCTGGGGCTGTTCGCCTACGCGGCGCTGCGGGTGCTGCCCTCCCTCATCGGGCTGGTCGGCCTGGTGCACTCCGTCGCCCTCTCCGCCCCGGCGGTGGAGACCGTCCTCGCGGACGAGGGCCTGCTGCGCGCGGGCGGGCGGGGCCGCGGGGCGGGCCCCGCGCCGGAGCGGATCTCCCTGCGGGGGGTGGGCGTCACGGTGCCGGAGACGGGCCGCACGGTGCTGCGCGACGTCGACCTGGACCTGCACCGCGGTGACGTGGTCGCCGTGGTGGGGCCCAACGGCGCGGGCAAGTCGACCCTCGTGGACGTCCTCGCGGGGGCCCTGGCACCGGCCGCCGGCTCGGTGAGCGCGGACGGGCGCCCGCTGGAGGAGCTCGGCGCGGAGTGGGCCGCGCAGGTGGCGATGGTGCCGCAGCACGTCCACCTGCTCGACTCCGACGTGCTGACCAACATCACGCTGGACCTGTCGGGGCGCTCGGCGCAGGATCCGCGGGTGGCGGAGGTCGTGCGCGCCGTCGGCCTGCAGCCGGTCATCGACCGGCTCGAGGGCCGGACCGTCGGCGAGGACGGGCGGATGCTGTCGGGGGGCGAGCGCCAGCGGGTGGCCGTCGCCAGGGCGCTGCACCGCCGCGCCGGGGTGCTGCTCGTCGACGAGGGGACCTCCGCGCTGGACACCACCGCGCGCGCCGCCATCGCTGAGCTGGTCGCGGTCGGGCGCGAGGACCGGATCACCGTGCTCGTCACCCACGACCCGGAGCTGGCCCGCACCTGCAGCCGGGTGGTGCGGGTGGAGGGCGGGCGCGCGTGGGCCGTGGAGCCGGTCGCCGGGCCGTCCTGAGGCTGCCGGGCCGGGCGCGACGCTGAGCACCAGGCTCGCGGCGGTGAAGCCCGGCAGGGTGGCGACGTCGGGCCTCCCCCGACGCCGGCCGGCCCGCCCCCGCACGTCACCGCGGTCGTGCGGCCGCCTCAGCCGCGCAGCAGCGGCAGCCCCGCCCGGATCTGCCGGATGCCCTGGGCGATGCGCTGCTCGTTCTCGATGAGCGCGAAGCGCACGAAGGAGTCGCCCTCCGGCCCGAAACCCACGCCCGGCGAGACGGCGACGTCGGCGTCGGTGACGAGCAGCTTCGCGAAGTCGATGGAGCCGAGGTCGCGGTACTGCTCGGGGATCGGCGCCCACGCGAACATCGTCCCCCGCGGCTTCTCGACCTCCCAGCCGATGCGCGCGAGGCCGTCGATGAGGGCGTTGCGCCGCGACTCGTAGACGGCGTTGACCTCCGCCGGGTAGTCCGCCGCCTCGTTCATGGTGACCGTCGCGGCGATCTGCACCGGCTGGAACGTGCCGTAGTCCAGGTAGCTCTTGAGCTTGGCCAGGGCCGCGACGACCTCGCGGTTGCCGGCGAGGAACGCCACCCGCCAGCCGGCCATGGAGAACGACTTCGTCATCGAGTACAGCTCCACGGCGCAGTCCTTCGCGCCCTCGCACTGCAGGATCGAGGGCGGGCGCCAGCCGTCGAAGGCGACGTCGGCGTAGGCGAAGTCGTGGACGAGCACGACGTCACGCTCCCGCGCCCAGTCCACCAGCCGCTGCAGGTCGGCGAGCTCGACCGTGGCGGTGGTGGGGTTGTGCGGGAAGGAGCAGACGACGACGCGGGGGCGGGGCCAGCCGCGCTCCCACGTCTCGATGACCCCGTCGATGTAGGCGGCCCCGCCGCCCTCGCCGGAGCCGATCGGCACCTGCCGCGCGTCCGCCCCGGCGAAGTAGGGGCCCCAGATGTGGATGGGGTACGACGGGGAGGGGACGAGGGCGGCGTCGCCGGGCTGCAGCAGCACCCACATGAGGTGGCTGAACCCCTCCTTGGCCCCGATGGTGTAGATGACCTCGCTCTCCGGGTCCAGCTCCACGCCCCACTGCCGGCGGTAGAGGGCCGCCGCGGCCTCGCGCAGCTTGGGGATGCCGCGGCTGGCGGAGTAGCGGTGGTTGCGGGAGTTGCGCGCCGCCTCGGCCAGCTTCTCCACCGCGATGTCCGGGGAGGGGATGTCGGGATTGCCGAAGCCGAGGTCCACCACGTCGCGGCCGGCTCGCCGGGCCTCCCGCTTGAGCCCGTCGATGATGGTGAAGACGTAGGGCGGCAGGCCTGCGATGCGGCGGAACTCCATCGCCCGAGCCTATCCGCGCGGGATCACCGGCGGCCCGTCTCCCCGCAGGTGCGCCCGCCAGCCCCCGGCTGCGGTGATGTCGACGGCGTCCTCGAAGGCGAGGGGCTCGGCGAGGAACCCCGTCACCCGCCGGCCGTCGGCCAGCAGCACCGGCCCGAGCGCCATCGGCGGCGGCAGTGCGGCCAGGAACGCCCCGAGCCGCGCGGCGGGCACCTCCCACAGCTCCCCCGGCACCTGCGCGCCGCCGGAGCGGACCCGCCGCAGGCCCGGCTTCGGCGGGACGGTCTCCAGCGCGTGCAGCTCGTACCGCGCCGCGGTGGCCACCGGGCCCAGCCAGCGAGCCCCGGCGCCCGCGAGCTCGTGCTCGAGCGGCTGCCCGCGCAGGTGGGCGCCGACGACGAACAGCGGCAGCCCGTCCCCCGTGGCCGCCTGCGGCGCGGCGGGGTCCGCGGGGCGCAGCGCGGCGACCCCGCCGAGGGCGATGCGCTCGGCGACGTCGGCCGCGACGTGGTCGCCGAACGCGGGGGCCATGACGGTGACGCCGACGTGCCCGCCGTCGGCGCGGCCCGCCGGCACCGCGACGGCGGCGAGGTCGAGGAGGTTCGTGAACGTCGTGAACGTCCCGAGGGCGGCGTTGACCCCCACCGGGTCGGCGGCGACGTCGGCGACGAGCGGATGCCCGGTGGTGGTGGGCAGCAGCAGCACGTCGATCCCGGCGAACACCGCCGCCGTCTCCGCGCGCAGGGCGTCCAGCCGCTCCCGGTCCCGCACGTACCGGGCGGCCGTCACGTCCCGGGCGGCGCCGACGATCCCCGCCACGACGGGGTCGAGGCCCGCCACCTGCGACTCCAGGGCCTCGCCGACGGCGGCGTAGCGCTCCGCGACGAAGGCGCCGCCGTAGAGCAGGCGGCCCGCCGCGAGGAACGGCTCGGGGTCCACCGGCACCGCCACCGCGCCGGCCGCGAGGGCGCGGGTGACCGCCGCGGCGTAGGCGGCGCGGGCGGCCGGGGACAGCTGGGGCAGCGCCGTCGCCGCCACCACCCCCACCCGCACGGCGGCGGGTGCGGCCAGCGGGGCCGAGGCGGGCCGGGGACGGCTCGTGGGGTCCGCCGGGTCGGGCCCCGCCATCACCGCCAGCACCCTGCGGGCGAGCGCCACATCGGGGGTGAAGGCCGTGACGCAGTCGAAGGAGCGGCACGCGGGCACCACGCCCGTGACCGGCACCAGTCCCACGGTCGGCTTGAGCCCCACCACGCCCTGCAGCGCCGCCGGCACCCGGCCGGAGCCGGCGGTGTCGGTGCCCAGGGCGAAGTCCACGACGCCCAGCGCCACGGCGACGGCCGAGCCCGAGCTGGACCCGCCGGAGATCCGGTCCGGCCGCTCGGCGTCGCGCACCGCGCCGTAGGGGCTGCGGGTGCCGACGAGACCGGTGGCGAACTGGTCCAGGTTCGTCTTCCCGACGACGACGGCGCCGGCGTCGACGAGGCGCTGCACGGCGGTGGCCGAGCGGAGGACGGTGCGCTCGTAGCCGGGGCAGGCCGCCGTCGTGGGCATCCCGGCGACGTCGACGTTGTCCTTGACGGCGAAGACGGTCCCGGCCAGCGGCAGGTCCTCCCCCGCCGCGACGCGCTCGTCGACCCGTGCCGCCTCGGCGAGGGCCCCCGCCCGGTCCCGGACGGTGATCCACACCTCGGGGCGGCCGGAGGCGGCCAGCGCCTCGTACGCGGCGAGGACCCGGGCGGAGCTGGTGCCCGTCAGGACGTCGGCGGCGGCGCTCACGCGGCCACCTCGCGCAGCACCATCAGCGGGGTCCCGGGAGCGACCTGGCGGCCGGGCGCCACGAGCACGTCGGTCACCTCGACGTCGGCGTGGGCGCTGAGCACCGTCTCCATCTTCATGGCCTCCAGGGCGAGCAGGGGCGAGCCGGCGCCGATGCGGTCGCCGGGGCGGACGTCGACGCGCCAGACGCTGGACGTGAACGGCGCTTCCAGCAGCACGGCGCCGTCGGGCAGGTCGTAGGAGCCGCCCTCGGCGACGGCCTCGGGTTCGGGCCGGGGGTCGAACTCCCCCGCCGCCTCCCACGCGGCGCGCTCCACCCCGAACGCGGCGTCCTGGTGCGCCTGGAACGCCGAGATCGAGGAGGCGTTGGCCCGCAGGAACTCCTGGTGCTCCCGCATCCGGAACACCCCGTCCGTCGCGTCGTGGCGCGCCCTGCCCGCCGCGACGTCGGCGCGCAGGTCGAGCAGTTCCTCCGCACCGACGGGGTACCAGGAGATGCGGTCGAAGAAGCGCAGGTGCCACGGCTCGCGCGGCTGGTGGCCCTTGGGGTAGCGGGTCCAGACCTGTGTGGTGCGGCCCACGAACTGGTACCCGCCGGGACCCTCCATGCCGTAGATGCAGAGGTAGGCACCGCCGAGGCCGACGGCGTTCTCGGGGGTCCAGGTGCGGGCCGGGTTGTACTTCGTGGTGCGCAGGCGGTGGCGCGGGTCGAGCGGGGTGGCGACGGGCGCCCCGAGGTAGACGTCCCCGAGGCCGAGGACGAGGTACTCGGCGTCGAAGACGACCCGGTGCACGTCGTCGACGGAGTCGAGGCCGTTGGCGCGGCGGATGAACTCGATGTTCCACGGGCACCAGGGGGCGTCGTCGCGCACACCGGCCATGTAGCGGGCGATGGCCTCACGGGTGGCGGGGTCGTCCCACGACAGGGGCAGGCGGACGTGCCGGCTGGGCACCTCCAGGTCGGCCACGGCGGGCAGGTCGTCCTCGACGGCCTGCAGGGCGCCGAGGAGGCGGCGGGGGTCGAGGACCTCGGGGTCGACGTGGACCTGGAGGGAGCGGATGCCGGGCGTGACGTCCACGACGCCCGCCAGCCCCTCCGAGGCCAGGCGCTCCGACAGGGCGTGCACGCGGGCACGCAGCCCAAGGTCGAGGACCATGGGGCCGTACTCGACGAGCACGTTGTCGTCCCCGGAGCGCCGGTACGTCACCTCGGGCGCGTCACCGGTCCCGGGGCGGCGGGCCAGCACCCCGTCGTCGCCGTCACCGCGGCCGGTGAGCCGCGGCGCGCCGCGCAGGGAGCGCAGGGCCGGTGCCTCCGCGGCGCGCACCGGCACGAACCGCACCGCGTCGCCGGGGCGCAGCTGACCGAGCTTCCAGCGCTCCCCGGTGACGACCGTGACGGGGCACACGAAACCCCCGAGGCTCGGCCCGTCGGGGCCCAGCAGGATCGGGGTGTCGCCGGTGAAGTCCAGCGCCCCGACCGAGTACGGGGTGTCGTGGATGTTGCTGGGGTGCAGACCGGCCTCGCCGCCGTCGGGGCGGGCCCACGCGGGCTTCGGGCCGACCAGGCGGACGCCGGTGCGGGAGGAGTTGAAGTGGACCAGGTACTCGGAGGCGTACAGCGTCTCCACGTCGGCGCGGGTGAAGAACTCCGGTGCGGCGTGCGGGCCCTCGGTGACGCGCAGCTCCCACTCCGCCCCCAGCAGCGGCCGGTCCCCGGCGGGGACGACGCCAGTGGGGCCGGTGGTGCCGCCGGCCGGGCGCAGCACGTCACCGGTGACGAGCGTCCGCCCGGCGTGCCCGCCGAACCCGCCGAGGGTGAACGTCGCCGCGCTGTCCAGGTAGGCGGGCACGTCGAGGCCGCCGGCGACGAGGACGTAGGTCCGCAGCCCCGGGCCGGGGGCCGCGCCGACGTCGAGGACCTGCCCCGGCAGGACGGCGACGGGCTCCCACATCGGGACGGGCCGCCCGTCGACGGTGGCGGGCGCGGCGGCCCCGGTGATGCACACGGTCGCGGCGGCGGAGAACCGCAGGGCAGGCCCGGCGAGGGTGCACTCCAGACCGGGCGCACCCTCGGGGTTGCCGAGCGCGAGGTTGCCCAGCCGGAAGGAGCGGTCGTCCATCGGCCCCGACGGCGGGACCCCGACCTGCCACAGGCCGAGCCGTCCCGGCCAGTCCTGCACGGTCGTCAGCGTCCCCGGCCGCAGGACCTCGATGCGCGGGGAGGGGTCGACGACCCGCTCCAGCGTCTTCGTCGTGTGCTCGGCCGCGGCGATCTCGGGGGCGCTTCCGAGGGCGCGGAGCTGCCCGAGGTTCGTGTCGAGCCCGTCGACGCGGGTGGCGTCGAGCGCCTCCGTGAGGCGGGCGAAGGCGGTGGCGCGGTCGCCGGCGTGGGCGACCACCTTGGCGAGCATGGGGTCGTAGTTCCCGGTGACCTCGGTGCCGGTCTCCACCCACGTGTCCACGCGGATCCCCTCACCCGCGGGCCACTGCACGCGGCTGGCGGTTCCGGTGCCGGGGCGGTAGCCGCGTGCCGGGTCCTCGGCGTAGACCCGCGCCTCGACGGCGTGACCGCGGGGTGCGGGGGCGGGCCGGTCGAACATGCCCGCGTCGCCCTGCGCCAGCCGCAGCATCCACTCCACGAGGTCGATGCCGAGGACGGCCTCGGTGACGGGGTGCTCGACCTGCAGGCGCGCGTTGACCTCCAGGAACGACGTCTCGCCCCGGTCGGCGTCGTAGACGAGTTCCACCGTCCCCGCGGAGCGGTAGGACACCGACTCCCCGAGCCTGCGCGCGGCGGCGTGCACCTGCTCGCGCAGCGCGTCGGGCAGGTTGGGGGCCGGGGCCTCCTCGACCACCTTCTGGTTGCGCCGCTGCAGCGTGCAGTCCCGGTCCCCGAGGACGAGGACGCGCCCGGCGCCGTCGCCGAAGACCTGCACCTCCAGGTGGCGGGCGTGCTCGACGAACCGCTCGAGGAACACCCCGGTCGAGGCGAAGCTCGCCGACGCGGTGCGCTGCACCGACTCGAAGGCGGCGCGCAGCTCGTCGGCGTTCCAGCAGGCCCGCATCCCGATCCCGCCGCCACCACCGGTGGCCTTGAGGATGACGGGGTATCCGATGGTCTCCGCGGCGGCCACGGCCTCGTCGAGGTCCGCCAGCAGTTCCGTGCCCGCCGACATCGGCAGCCCCGCGGCGCGGGCAAGGCGGCGCGCGGTGTGCTTGGCGCCGAAGGCCTCCAGGTGCTCCGGCGCCGGGCCGACGAAGCGGGCGCCGGCGGCCTCGACGGCCCGCGCGAAGGCGGCGTCCTCCGAGAGGAAGCCGTACCCGGGGTGGACGGCCCACGCGCCCGTCGCCTCGACCGCCGCGAGGAGGCGGTCCACGGCGAGGTAGCTCTCCCGCACCGGCGACGGCCCCAGGTGGAACGCCGTGTCGGCCTCCCGCACGTGGGGGGCGCCGCGGTCGGCGTCGGAGAAGACGGCCGCGGTGCGCAGGCCCATGGCCCGTGCGGTCCGCAGGATGCGGCGGGCGATCTCGCCCCGGTTGGCGACGAGCAGGGTTTCGGGCACGTTCCGGTCCTTCCAGCGGTGGGGTTCGGGCGGGTCAGGGCCGGGTGACGACCATGCGGACCGGGGTGGGGTCGAAGCCGTTGCAGGGGTTGTTGACCTGCGGGCAGTTGGAGACGAGCACCAGGGTGTCCACCTCGGCGCGCAGGGCGAGGCGCAGGCCGGGCGCGGAGATCCCGTCGACGATGCCGAGGCTGCCGTCGGGGTCGACGGGCACGTTCATGTACCAGTTGACGTTGCTCACCAGGTCCCGCTTGCCCAGCCCCCACCGCGCGCCCTCGGCGAGGAAGTTCTCCACGCAGGCGTGCTGGTGCTGGGTGTGGAAGCCGTAGCGCAGGGAGTTCGACTCGCGGCTGCAGGCGCCGCCGAGGGTGTCGTGCCGGCCGACCTCGTCGGCGACGACGGTCATCAGCGCCCTGCCCCGGTTGGAGCGCAGCACGCTGCCGGTGGTGAGGAACACGTTGCGCTGCGCGGCGATGGTGTCGGGGGCGCTGTAGCGCTCCGCGGTGTCGGAGGCGGCGTACAGCAGGCAGTCCACGGCCTGGTTGCCCTCGGTGTCGACGATGGTGAGGACGTCACCGGCGGCCACGACCGCGGACCAGCCGGCGCGGGCGGGCACGACCTCGTCGAGGACGACCTCGCCCGCGACGAGCGCCACCTCGGCGGGGCGCCGGGTCGGGGCGGTGGTGGCGGGGCTGGTCGTGCTCATGCGGTCCCCCTGGCGAGGCAGTCGGTGCGGGTGTTCTCGTAGGCGCGGCGCGCCTCCGGGCTGGACGTCCACTGCGGGTCCCCCGGCCGGGTGGCCCCACCGGGCCACGCCAGGACGTGCAGAGTTCCCGTGGTGGCGGTGGCGGGGTCCGCCAGCGGGTGCGGGGAGTTCGCGAGCAGGACGATCGCGGGCAGTTCCAGGCGCAGGGCGACGCTGCGGCCCGGGCCGGCGTTCACCGGTGCGGAGAGGCTGCCGTCGTCGGCGACCCGCACGCCCTGGAAGAACGTCGCGCTCGGCGGGACGTCGCGCTCGCCGAGGCCGTGCTTGGCGGCGGCGGTGGTGAACAGCCGGCCGGCGGACGCGCCGCAGAGGACGTCGTGGTGCCCGGAGGTGTCCTCCACGACGGTCGCCAGGGCGCGCCCCTGGTCGCTCAGCAGGACGTGGCCGGCGCCGAGGTAGGCCTGCCACAGCACCTTGACGGTGTCGGCGACGTTGAGCCGCTCCCAGGGGGCGTCGGCGCGCAGCAGCACCACGTGGGCGCAGGCGCCGCCGTCGACGTCGGTGAGCTGGACCCTCGTGCCGCGGGCGAGGACTGCGCTGGTGGCGGCTCCGGCGCCCAGCGCCTCGGCCCACACGAGCCGGTCCGGTGGGACGTCGGCCGCCGAGCCGGTCCGCGGGTGCGGCCAGGTGCCGGGCGGGACGAAGGGGCGGGAGGCGGCCGTGGCGCCCTCCTGGGCGCGGGCGTGCGCACGGGCGGCGGCGGTGGTGGCGGTGGAACTGCTCATCGGGCAGCGCCCTCCTGGGAGGTGGCGGGGGTGGGGACGGACACGCCGGGGGCGGCGGTCGCGGGGACGGAGCGGCGGACGGCGGCGCGGGCCACGACGCCGGCGGCCACGACGGCGAGGACGACGAGGACGGCGGACCAGCGCAGCAGCGGGCTGTCGCCGGCGGGGTCGTAGACGGCCTCGCGGGGCCAGGCGAGGTTGACGACCATCGCGGCGCCGTAGGCGACGGCCACCGCGTTGACGGGCAGGCCCCAGCGGCCGAGGGAGAAGAACCCGTCGTGACCGGCGGCGAACTCACCCGGCCGCCGCAGGCGCTGCAGGAGCATCGGGGCGGTGACCATCAGGTAGGCCAGGTAGATCATCACGATGCAGACGCTGGTGAGGGCCGTGAACAGGCCGGGCTGGCCGATGTTGACGACGAGCACGAGGATCCCGCCGAGGCCGATGAGGATCGAGGGGACCACGGGGGTGCCGGTGCGCGGCGAGACCGCCCCGAGGACCCGGGCGGCGGGCAGCTGGCCGTCGCGGGCCATCGAGAACACCATCCGGGCCGCGGCGGTCTGGATGGCCAGCGCGCAGACGAGGACCGCGATCGCGACGTCGGCCAGCAGGATGCGCCCGCCGACGGGGCCGAGCTGGCTGGTGAGGACGTACGGCAGCCCCTCGGTGGCCAGCCGCCCGTCGTCGAGGCTGGGAGCGGCCATCAGGCCGGCCAGCAGCAGCAGTCCACCGCCGAGGCCGGAGGCCAGCACCGCCCGCAGGATGGTGCGCGGCGCGGTGCGGCGGGGGTCGGTGGTCTCCTCCGCCAGTTCCGCGGCGCTGTTGAAGCCCACCAGGACGTAGGCGGCCATCAGCCCGGAGGCCAGGAACGCGCCGAACGTGGGGTCGAAGCCGGCGCCGTCGACGTCGAGGACGACTCCGGGGCCGCGCTCGACGTTGAGGAGCAGCAGGACGATGACGGCCGCCACCCCGATGATCTCCAGGGTCACGCCGACGCTGGTGACGACGGCGGTCAGCCGCACCCCGATGACGCTGATGGCGGTGGTGAGGAGGACGAGGGCGGTGGCGAGGACCACGGCGTTGGTGGCGCCGCTGGGGGTGCCGAGCGCCGGGTCGCCCCCGACGACCTGGAACCCGCTCCAGATGGCGGGCAGCACGCCCTGCAGCGCGATGGCTGCCGCCGCGAACGTGATGACCTGGGCGATGATCATCGTCCAGCCGGTGTACCAGCCGAGGCGCGGGCCGGCCAGGCGCGTGGACCACTGGTAGATGGCGCCGGAGAGCGGGTAGCGCGCCACGAGCTCGGCGAAGGTCAGGGCGACGGTGAGCTGGCCGCCGAGGACGATCAGCCAGGTCCAGGACACGATCGGGCCGGCGAAGCCGTAGCCGAAGGCGAAGAGCTGGAAGACGGTCGTGAGGATGGAGACGAAGGAGAACCCGGCGGCGAAGGACGCGTAGCTGCCGACGTCGCGGCGCAGCTGGGGGCGGTAGCCGAAGCGCACGAGGTGCTGGTCGTCGGCGTGGCCCGGGCGCCGGGGAGCCGACGGGGGCGCTGCGGGGGGTGGAGCTGCGGTGGTCATGGCGGACTCCTCGGGCGTGGGCCTGCCGGCGGTCGCGTCCGCTCCGGAGGCACTTCCTGTCATCTGACAGGAAGTGCGTTCACGGTCCTCCCCGGCCGTGTCACGGGGATTCCGCGGTCGTGAACTCCTCGTGTCGGCGGGCACCCGACGCGAAACAGCGCCGAAACAGGCGGGCGCCCGCGCCGCCCGCCGGTGCGAGGATGCGCCCGTGGGCGGAGACCGGGGCGACGGCGCGGACCCCGCCGGCACGCCGTCGCGCACCCCCCGCACCGGCAGGCCGCGGGCCGCCTCGGGCGCCCGCCGCGGCAGCACCGGCTCCACGCGCGAGGACATCCTCGACGCCGCGGCCGAGCTCTTCACGACCCTGGGGTTCACGCGGACGTCCACCCGTGCGCTCGGGGAGGCGGCCGGGGTGCGGCAGGCCACCCTCTACTACCACTTCGCCGGCAAGGACGAGCTCCTCGCCGAGCTGCTCGACGCCACCGTGCGCCCCTCGCTGGACCTGGCCGAGCGCCTGGTCGCCGCCGCGGAGGCGCTCGCCTCCCCCGCGGTGCGCCTGCACGCCCTGGCCCGCTTCGACGCGGACCTGCTGGGGCGCAGCCGGTGGAACGTCGGCGCGCTCTACCTGCTCCCCGAGGCGCGGGCGGAGCAGCACGCCGGGTTCTGGGCGCGCCGGGAGAGGCTGGTCTCGGCCTACCGCACCCTCGCCCGCGCCGCGGCGCCCGAGCGGGCCGGGGCCGCGCTGGACGACCCGGTGGCCGCCGCGGTACCGATGGCGGTGGTCGAGAGCGTCATCCAGCAGCGCTCCCTGGCCGGGGAGGGCACCCCGCTCGCCTTGGCGGACGCCTGCCTGCGCGCGGTCGGGGTCGCGCCGGAGGACGTCGCGGCCCTGGAGCCCGCCTCCGCGGCGGTCCTGGCGGCCCTGGCCCCGGGGCGGTGACCCGCGCTCGGCGAGCGCGTGTCGGAGGCCCGTCGTAGCGTCACGGCCATGACCGACGCGAACACCCGCGACGACCAGGACACCGCCGACGACCAGGACAGCACCACGACGACGGCCGACACCACGACGGCCGCCAAGGACCCCGACGACTGGGCCACCGGCGACGAGCCGATGACCGGCCCGCAGCGCAGCTACCTGGAGACGCTGGCCCGCGAGGCCGGGCGCGAGGTCCCCGAGGACCTCACCAAGGCCGACGCCTCCAAGCTGATCGACGAACTGCAGCAGCAGACCGGCCGCGGAGCCTGAGGAGCGGGCGTGCGCGGCGGGGCCTCGTCCTGCCTGCGGCAGGTGGTCGTCGACGCCGCCGACCCGCGGGGCCTGGCGGCGTGGTGGGCCTCCGCCCTGCAGTGGCGCAGCGTCGCCGCGCACGACGAGGAAGCGGAGATCGCACCCCCCGAGGGGCTTCCCGGCCTGCCACTGGTGTTCGTGCGGGTCCGCGACCCGAAGACGGGCCCCAACCGGCTCCACCTCGACCTCGACAGCGACTCCCCCGCCGCCCAGCGGGGGACGGTGGAGTTCCTGCTGCACGCGGGGGCCCGCCGCGTCGACGTCGGGCAGGGCAGCGCCCCCTGGGTGGTGCTGGCCGACCCCGAGGGCAATGAGTTCTGCGTGCTCGACGCCCGCCCCGAGTACGAGGGCACCGGTGCGGTGGCGGCGGTGGTGGTGCAGGCGCACGACCCCCGCCGCCTCGCCCGGTTCTGGTCGCTGGCCAGCGGGTGGGACGTCGTGCGCGACGACCGCCGTGCCGCCGCCCTGCGCTGCGGCCGCAGCGGCCCTTACCTGGAGTTCGTGCACTCCCCGGCGCAGCGCACGGGCAAGAACCGCTGGCACCTCGACGTCGCACCGTCCCCCGTGCCCGGCGCCCGCGAGGGCACCGGGCAGCACGCGGTGGTGACCACCCTGCTGGACGCGGGTGCGCGTCGTCGCGACGTCGGGCAGGGCCGGCGGCCGTGGGTGGTGCTGGCCGACCCCGAGGGCAACGAGTTCTGCGTGCTCGCCGAACCGCGCCCCGACCCGGCCGGCGGGGGCGCGCCGGACTGAACCACGGCGGGCGGTCTCCTTCGCGCAGGGCCGCGGCGGCGCGGTTCTCGCGGTCGCCGCCCACTACGCCGCGATCACCGCGGCCCGACTGGAGCCGCGACCCGTCCGAAGACGGCAGAGAAGCCGTGACGCTTCCGAGGCGGACGACGTGCCACGCGGAGCCGTCGAGGCAGTGGTGGACGGCGTGGGCCCGGCCGGTCCGCAGCAGGCGCAGGTGCACCGGCCGCCCTCGACGACCAGGGCGTCGGCGTCGTCGGAGATGCCTCGGGTGACCGCCGAGAAGACCATCGCCTCGCGCTGCGGGGAGTGCTCGAAGCAGAGCCCGGCCCACTGCTCCCGGCCCTGGCGCCGGGGTCACTGGTAGGAGATGAACACCGGCGAGGGATCCACCGCGACGGTCTCGCCCGGCGAGAGCGTCGGGTCGTCCTCGTCGAGGAAGTTCTTCCACCCCCACACCAGGCCGGGCGGACCGCCGGCGGTCAGGGCGCGGTAGGTGGCGTGCTTCATGGCCGGTGTCCCGTGACCGTCGGCGTGGACCACGGTGACCAGCTCGTCGCGGGCAGTGTTCACGAGGTCCCGGTCGGGCACCATGGACGTGCGGAACTGGTGGAGGAGGAAGACCTTCTGGGGCAGGTCGTTCTCGCGGACGAGCTGTGCCAGCCAGTCGCCGACGCCGTTCACCTCCGCCGCGCTCACCGCACCGATCTGCCGCAACGGTCTCTGGTCCGGCCGCAGCTTCCACTCGGGGTCCAGTGCGAGACCCACGTGCGGGCGCGCCAGCAGCGACTCGTACCGCTTCGCCTGGGCGAGGAAGTCGCTGCGGCCGGGCTGCAGGTCCAGGATGACGGCGATGCCCGCCTGCTCGGCCGCGTCCACCCAGGGCTTCAGCTCGGCCGGGTCCGCCTCGTTGGAGTAGTCGCCGTCCGCACCCGGCGAGTCCGACGCCACCGTCGTGATGATCTCCAGCGTGGGCACCGCCGGCAGCCCACCCAGACCGTCGTAGCGGCCGGCGAACTCCCGGGCGCGCGCGAGCGCGGCCTGCAGCGGCTGCTCGCCCAGCACACCCAGGCTCGGAGTTCCCGGATGCCCGTACAGGGCGATCAGCCGCCGCTGCGCCAGCGGCAGCTGGCCGCCGCCGGGTACCTGCACCCCGGTGAGCGCCACCTCGACACGCTCGGCGAAGAGCTCCGGCGCGGCGAAGGCGGATCCCAGCCCCACCACGTGCTGCGGACCGGCGGCGTGCAGGGCGTCGACGACGGCGGCGTGGGCGCGCGGGTCGCCCGTCGGCACGGTCAGCACCTGCGCTCCGACGGCTCGGGCCGTGGCCGCGGCCGCGCTCTCCCACGCCGCGCCCGTGAGGAGGACGACCGTGTCGCTCGCCCGCCTCGCCGAGGCGGGGCGAGGGTCTCCCGCCTCCCGCACCCGTGGGCCGTCGCCGTCGGGGAACGTCTCGCGCGCCCACCGTGCGGCTGCCTGACCGACGGTCAGGACCTCCTGAGCGCCCAGCCGCTGGACCTCCGCGGCCGTCGCCGGCGCCGGCAGCAGCAGCGGAGCCGCGAGGCCGGCGGCCACCGCGGCGCCGCGCTCCAGCGCCGCCGGTTCGTCGGCGGCCACGACGACGCGGTGGCTGCTGCTGAGCAGGTGTGCGCTGAGCGCGACGGCCGCCTCGGGAGCGGTGGTCACACCCAGCACCGCACTGCGTCCGTCAGGCCGGCTGTGCTGGGCCGCGGACACCGCTGCCTGCGCGGAGGACGTGGCGGGCCGCTGCCCCACGTCGGGTGCTGCAGGATCCCCGACCCCCGCAGCAGTGCACGCGGACGTGGTGAGGGACAGGCACAGCACGACGGCGATCAGCCCGTTGCTCGTTGAAAGGCGGATGACGTGCTCCCGGGGGTCGCAGGCGGATCGGGCACCGCCAGGTCGCTCCTCCCAGCCTGCCAGCTCACCAGCCTCCCCGCCGGGCACCCGGTTGTCGGACCCCGGCCGTGATCCTCCGGACGGGCGCCCGGACGCGCACGGCGCCCCGGTCGCAGAACCGCGACCGGGGCGCCGTCACGACGCGGCTCCCGGAGGAGCCGGCAGCGTCAGTGCGCGTCCGCGCCCTCCGCCAGCGAGCCGCGCACGGCGCGCGTGGCGGCGAGGAGGTTGCGCAGCGACGCCTCGGTCTCGGCGTAGCCGCGGGTCTTCAGGCCGCAGTCGGGGTTCACCCAGAGGTGGCGCGGGGAGATGGACCCGACCGCGATGTTCAGCAGCTCCTCGATCTCCTCGGCGCTCGGCACGCGCGGGGAGTGGATGTCGTACACGCCCGGGCCGATGCCGCGGGAGAAGCCTGCCTGCGCGATCTGCGGGACGACCTCCATCCGCGAGCGGGCCGCCTCGATGCTCGTCACGTCCGCGTCGAGCCCGTCGATCGCCCCGATGACCTCACCGAACTCCGAGTAGCAGAGGTGGGTGTGGATCTGGGTGGCGTCGGCGGCGCCGGCGGTGGCGAGGCGGAAGGACTCCACCGACCAGTCCAGGTACGCCTTCTGGTCGACGGCCTTCAGCGGCAGCAGCTCCCGCAGGGCGGGCTCGTCGACCTGCACGACGCCGATGCCCGCGGCCTCGAGGTCGGCGATCTCGTCGCGCAGCGCCAGCGCGACCTGGCGGGCGGTGTCGCCGAGGGGCTGGTCGTCGCGCACGAACGACCAGGCGAGGATCGTCACCGGGCCGGTGAGCATGCCCTTGACGGGCTTGGCGCTGCGGGAGGCGGCGTAGGTGGCCCACTCCACCGTCATCGGCGCCGGGCGGGTCACGTCGCCCCACAGGATCGGCGGGCGCACGCAGCGGGAGCCGTAGGACTGCACCCAGCCGTTCTGCGTGACGGCGAAGCCGTCCAGCAGCTCCGCGAAGTACTGCACCATGTCGTTGCGCTCCGGCTCGCCGTGCACGAGCACGTCGAGGCCGAGCTCCTCCTGCAGCGCGACGACGCGGTCGATCTCGGCGCGCATGGCCGCCACGTAGTCGGCGTCGGACAGCTCGCCCTTGGCCCAGGCGGCGCGGGCGCGGCGGATCTCCCCCGTCTGCGGGAACGACCCGATGGTCGTCGTCGGCAGCGGCGGCAGGGCGAGCACCGCGTCCTGCGCGGCGCGACGCACGTCGTAGTCGCTGCGGCGGGCGTCGGCCGGGGTGAGGCCGGCGAGCCGCTCGCGGACCTCCGGGCGCACGACGCCGGGGGCCTCCAGCCGCTCGCGGCGGGCCCGGGCGGACGCCTCCAGCGCGTCGGCGGCGGTGGCGGGGTCCTCCAGCGCGGCGGCGAGGGTGACGACCTCGGCGACCTTCTGGTCCGCGAACGCCAGCCAGCCCTTCAGCTGCGCGGGCAGGTTCGGCTCGTCCTCGACGTCGTGCGGGACGTGGAGGAGGGAGGTGGAGGTGCCGGCCGCGACGGACGCGGCCAGCGGGCGCAGCGCCTCGAGCTTGCCGAGCGCCTGGACCAGGTCGGTGCGCCAGATGTTGTGGCCGTCGATGACGCCGCCGAGGACGGCCTTGGTCTCCAGGCCGGCGACCGGCGCGGAGGGCACGGCGCCCTTGACGAGGTCGAGGGCGAGCGCCTCGACGTCGGTGGCGGCCAGCGTCGGCAGGAACTCGCCCAGGTCGCCGTAGGGCGCCGCGACGAGCAGGGCCGGACGGCCCTCCACGGCGGTCAGCGCGGCGTAGGTCTCCTGCACCGCGGCGTGGATCGCCTTGGCGTCGGCGGCGGTGAGGGTGTCGGACACCAGGCCCGGCTCGTCGAGCTGGACCCAGGTGGCGCCGGCCTCGGCGAGCGCGCGCAGGATCTGCGCGTAGACGGGGACGAGGTCGGCGAGGCGCTGCAGCGGGGAGAAGCCCTCGGGGCTGCCGTCGGCGGGCTTGCTCAGCAGCAGGAACGTCACCGGGCCGACGAGCACCGGGCGGGTGAGGAAGCCGTCCTCCAGCGCCTCGCGGAACTCCCGCACGGCGCGGTCGTCGGCGAAGCGGAACTGCGTGTCCGGGCCGATCTCGGGGACGAGGTAGTGGTAGTTCGTGTCGAACCACTTCGTCATCTCCAGCGGCGCGTCCTCGCCGCGGCCGCGGGCGATCGTGGAGTAGCCCACGAGGTCCACGCGCCCGTCCTGGCCGACCACGTCGGCGAAGCGCGGCGGCACGGCACCGACGGCCACGGCCGCGTCGAGGACCTGGTCGTAGTAGGAGGCGGCCGACGGGATGGAGGCGTCGTGGGCGCGCAGGCCGAGGGCGTTGAGGCGGCGGCGGGTGCGGGCGCGCAGCTCGACGGCCGCGGCCTCGGTCTCCTCCTGGGTGGCGCGGCCCGCCCACAGCGCCTCCAGGGCCTTCTTCAGCTCCCGGCGCGGGCCGATGCGGGGGTAGCCCAGGATCGTGGTGGGCAGTTGCGTCGCGTCGTGCGTCATGGTCGTCCCCTTCAGTGCTGCGCGGAGCGCAGCATGTCGTGGTGAGGAGCCGAGACCCACGGCCGGCTGGCCAGGTCGGGAGCCGTCGGGGCCCCGCCGCCGAGGTGTACGCCCTCGAGCAGGTCAAGTGCTGCGTGGTGCTTGTTGAACGTGTAGACGTGCAGGCCCGGAGCGCCGGCGTCGAGGATCCGGCGGGCGAGCTCGACGCTGGCGCGGATGCCCTCGGCGTGCACGGCCCGCTCCCCGCCGTCGGCCGCGGACTCCAGGCGGGCCAGCAGCTCCCGGGGCACCGGCACCCCGGTGAGGCCCTGCAGGCGCAGCAGCCTCCCCGGGTCGGTCAGGGGGATGATCCCCGGCAGCAGGGGGATGGTGACCCCCGCGGCGCGGGCGCGGTCGGCGAAGCGGACGTAGTCGCGGGCGTCGTAGAAGACCTGCGTGATCGCGAAGTCCGCGCCCGCACGCTGCTTCGCCAGCAGCACCTCGACGTCGTCGGGTCCCGACGGCGCCGGCGCGGCCGCGGGGAACGCGGCCACGGCGATGCTCAGCGGGCCGTCGTCGACGGGGCGGCCGGGGCGGCGCTGCGCGCGGTGGCGGCGCTCGACGACCTGCAGCAGCTCCACGAGGTCGCAGGCGCGGGCGACGCCGTCCGGGTGCGGCTGCCAGTCGGGGCGGCCGGCCGGCGGGTCGCCGCGCAGCGCGAGGAAGCTGCGCACGCCCACGTCGAGGAACTCCGTGGCCGTCTCGATGACCTGGGCCCGGGAGGCGCCCACGCACGTCAGGTGCGCGACCACGGGAACGGGGGTGGTGGACAGGACGTGGCGCACGAGGTCGCGGCTCGTCTCGCGGGTCGAGCCGGAGGCCCCGTAGGTGACGGAGAGGAAGTCCGGGCCGATGCCGCTCAGCGCCTCGACGGTCCGGTGCAGCGACTCGGTCGCGGCGGGGGTGCGGGGCGGGAAGAGCTCGAAGGAGACCGTGGGCCGCCCGCCGGCGGTCAGCAGGCGCGCGACGCTCACGGCCGGACCTCGCGCGGGCAGGCGCGGCCGGCGGCGGGGCAGGTGCAGTTCATCTCAGCTCCATCGCACCTGGCGGTAGCACCCTCACCCGATTCCTCGGGGGGTTGCTGCGGCGTCGTCGAGCCAGGACTCTCGGCCGCTCTGGATGGTGGATGCACAGTAACCGGCCGCGGGGACGCGGTTCAACTTCGCCCGTCGGCGCGGTCCCCCGTCCGGAGCAACCGCCGAAGCGGCCCGGAAAGCGGTGCTCGGTCGACGATCCTCCGGTGAGCGCGGTGACAGCCACTTCCCAGCGGGAAGTCCTCCGGCGACACGCCACCAGCCGTGGAAGTCCTGTGAAGAGGGTACAAAGGAGAGCAGTGGCTACTGTGTGGCCAGCCACTTGATCGCGGCCGCGTCCCGAGCGGCCGGCGAGCGGACGAGGAGGTCTGCGATGACCACGCACGGCACGCCTCCCCCAGCGGGGGAGCCCAACGCGCACGGGAGCACGGCAGCTGCCGGCTCCGCGGTGCGAACGCCCTACCAGCAGGTGCAGGACAGTCCCGACTTCGCGGAGCTGCGCACCCGGTTCCGCCGCTTCGTCTTCCCCATGGCCGCCCTGTTCCTGGTCTGGTACTTCACGTACGTCCTGCTGGCCGCCTACGCCTCTGACTTCATGAGCACGAAGGTGTTCGGCAACATCACCGTCGGCCTGCTCATGGGCCTCGGCCAGTTCCTGTCGACCTTCATCATCACCACGCTCTACGTGAGCTGGGCGAACAAGAAGTTCGACCCCGCCGCCACCGCGCTCCGCGAGCGCGTCGAGAGCCACGGCCCCCTCAGCGGCCACGTCGGCGAAGGAGGCCACAAGTGATCGCAGGGCTCGGCGCGGCAGCCGCCCCCGCCGCCGACATCGGCAACCCGGTCGTCAACATCGCCATCTTCGGCGCCTTCGTGGCCGTCACGATGGCCATCGTCATCAAGGCCAGCCGCAACAACACCAGCGCCGCCGACTTCTACGCGGGCGGTCGCTCCTTCACCGGCGGCCAGAACGGCACGGCCATCGCCGGCGACTACCTCTCGGCCGCGAGCTTCCTCGGCATCGCCGGGGCCATCGCGATCTACGGCTACGACGGCTTCCTGTACTCCATCGGCTTCCTCGTGGCGTGGCTCGTGGCGCTGCTGCTGGTGGCGGAGCTGCTGCGCAACACCGGCCGCTTCACCATGGCCGACGTCCTCAGCTTCCGGCTGCAGGAGCGCCCGGTGCGCATGGCCGCGGCCTGCTCCACGCTCATCGTCTGCTTCTTCTACCTGCTCGCGCAGATGGCGGGCGCCGGCGGCCTCGTCGCGCTGCTGCTCGGCGTGACGAGCACCGCCGGCCAGAACATCACGATCACCGTCGTGGGCGCCCTGATGATCATGTACGTGCTCATCGGCGGCATGAAGGGCACCACCTGGGTCCAGATCATCAAGGCGATCCTGCTCGTCGCCGGCGCCGGCCTCATGACGGTGCTGGTGCTCGCGCAGTACGGCTTCAACCTGTCCGAGCTGCTCGGCGCCGCCGTGGCCCGCGAGGGCAACGCCGGCGAGGCCATGCTCGGCCCGGGCGCGCAGTACGGCGCCTCGGCACTGACGAAGCTGAACTTCATCTCCCTCTCGCTCGCCCTCGTGCTGGGCACCGCGGGCCTGCCCCACGTGCTCATGCGCTTCTACACGGTGCCGACCTCGCGCGAGGCCCGCACCAGCGTCGTCTGGGCCATCTGGATCATCGGGTTCTTCTACCTGTTCACCCTGGTGCTGGGCTACGGCGCCGGCGCCCTCGTGGGCCGGGAGACGATCCTCGCGGCGCCGGGCAAGGCGAACTCCGCGGCGCCGCTGCTGGCCTACCAGCTCGGCGGCGAGGTCCTGCTCGGGATCATCGCGGCGGTGGCCTTCGCGACGATCCTCGCGGTCGTCGCCGGTCTCGCGATCACCGCCAGCGCGTCCTTCGCCCACGACATCTACGCCAGCGTGATCAAGCGCGGTCAGGTGAACCCCGACGCCGAGGTGCGGGTCGCCCGCATCACCGTCGTCGTCATCGGCGCCGTGGCCATCGTCGGCGGCATCTTCGCCAAGGGGCAGAACATCGCCTTCCTGGTGGCCCTGGCGTTCGCGGTGGCGGCCAGCGCCAACCTGCCGACGATCCTCTACTCGCTCTTCTGGCCCCGCTTCACCACCCGCGGGGCGCTGTGGAGCATCTACGGCGGGCTCATCTCCTGCATCACGCTGATCGCCTTCTCCCCGGTCGTCTCCGGGAAGACCGACCCGGCCACCGGGGCGAGCCTGTCGATGATCACCGACACGAACGTCGACTTCTCCTGGTTCCCCCTGGAGAACCCGGGCATCATCAGCATCCCGCTCGGCTTCTTCCTGGGCTGGCTCGGCTCGGTCACCTCCAAGGAGCGCGGCGCGGAGCTGCGCGCCGCCGAGATGGAGGTCCGCTCCCTCACCGGGGCCGGCGCCGAGAAGGCCGTCGACCACTGACACCCCCACGCTGACAGCGGGCACGCCCCGCGGTCACAGCACACGACAGCCCCCGGCGGACCACCCGCCGGGGGCTGTTCGCTGCCCGGCCCCGGGTCGCGCCGGCCCGCGGGACGGGGCCGGCGACGGGGCCTCGGTCAGCGGCGGGCCGACCCGCCCCGGGCCTTCGCCGCGGCCTCGTACAGCTCCCGCTTCACCACACCGGTCGCGTCCGCCACCGCGGCCACCGCGTCCTTCAGCCGGCTGCCGTCGGCGACCAGGGCCAGCACCTGCCCCACGAGGTCCTGCACCGGCGGCGCCTCCCCGGCCGGGGCCGGTGCCACCACCAGGCACACCTCGCCCCGCACCTCCCCCGCCGCGGCCCACGCGGCCAGCTCCCCCAGCGGCAGCCGCACGACCTCCTCGTACGTCTTGGTCAGCTCCCGGCACACCGCCGCCGGACGGTCCGCGCCGAACGCGGCGGCCATCGCCTCCAGCGTGGCGGCCGTGCGGTGCGGCGCCTCGAAGAAGACCAGCGTGCGCTGCTCCCGCGCCAGCGCCGCCAGCGCCCGGGACCGCTCCCCCGGCTTGCGGGGGCAGAAGCCCTCGAAGGCGAAGCGGTCCACCGGCAGCCCCGAGACGGCCAGCGCGGTCAGCACCGCCGAGGGCCCCGGAACGGCCGTCACCGGCAGCCCCGCGTCCACGCAGGCGCGGGTCAGCCGGTAGCCGGGATCGGACACCGACGGCATCCCCGCATCGGTCACGAGGGCCACCACGGCGCCCTCGGCGACCGCGGCGACCAGCTCGGGCGTGCGGGCCGACTCGTTGTGCTCGTGGTAGCTCAGCATCCGGCCCCTGGGCTCGACGCCGAGGTCCGCGCACAGCCGTCGCGTGCGCCGCGTGTCCTCCGCGGCCACGACGTCCGCCTCGGCGAGCAGCCGCGCCAGCCGCGGCGAGGCGTCGAGGGCGTTGCCGATGGGCGTGGCGGCCAGCACGAGCCGGCCGCCGCCCGCCGCCGCGCTCCCCGCACCCGCACCCGCACCGTCCGTCGTCGCTGCCACGGTGCGATCCTGCCACCGCCGCGGTACGGCGCCTGCGCCGGCGCCGGAGGCCCTGCCTAGCATGACGCCCATGGCCAGGGACGCAGGGTGAGAACCGACGCACCGACCCGCACGTCGCGTCCGAGCGGTGCAGCCGCCGACCGGGCCGCCCTGCGCACCCGGCTGCTGGGAGGCCCCTCGGAGATCGACGGGGAGTCCTGGCGCCGCGCCTGGCTGCCGCTGCTGCTGATCACCGCGATCGGCGGGTTCCTGCGCTTCTGGCAGCTCGGCCGCCCCCACCAGCTCGTCTTCGACGAGACGTACTACGTCAAGCAGGCGTACTCGCTGCTGCTGCGGGGCTTCGAGCTGCGCAACGATCCCGGGCTGGAGACGCCGGACGCCTCTTTCACCGCCGGCACTCCCTACGTCTTCACCGAGACCGCCGACTTCGTGGTCCACCCACCGGTGGGCAAGTGGATGATCGCCCTCGGCGAGTGGATCTTCGGGATCGACAGCGCCTTCGGCTGGCGCTTCACCGCCGCCGTCTGCGGCACGTTGTCGATCCTCCTCCTGGGGCGCGTCGCGCGACGGCTGCTGCGCTCGACCCTGCTGGGCGCCACCGCGGCCCTGCTGCTCGCCGCGGACGGGCTGCACCTGGTCATGAGCCGCACGAGCCTGCTCGACGTCTTCCTCATGTTCTGGGTGCTGTGCGCCTTCGCCTGCCTGCTCCTCGACCGCGACACCACCCGCGCCCGCCTGGCCGACCTCGCCGCAGCCGGGCCCCTCGGCCGCTTCGGACCGGGGCTGGGGCTGCGCCCCTGGCGCCTCGCGGCCGGCCTGTGCCTGGGCCTGGCGTGCGGGGTGAAGTGGTCCGGCCTGTACTTCGTGGCGGTCTTCGGGCTCATGACGGTGCTGTGGGACGCCGGGGCGCGCAGGACCGTCGGGGTGCGGCCCTGGCTGCAGGCGGCCGCGCTGCGCGACGGGCTCCCCGCCTTCGCCTCCCTCGTCCTCGTCGCGGTCGCCACCTACGTCGCCTCGTGGGTGGGCTGGTTCCGCAGCGACGACGGGTACCTGCGGCAGTGGGGGGCGCAGAACCCGGCCGAAGGGGCTGCGGGGCTCGTCCCCGACGCGCTGCGCAGCCTGTGGCGCTACCACTCCGACGCGTACGCCTTCCACATCGGGCTGAGCTCACCGCACCCCTACTCGGCGAACCCGTGGTCGTGGCTGGTGCAGGGCCGGCCGACGTCGTTCTTCTACGAGGGTCCCGTGCAGGGCGCCGACGGCTGCGCCGTGGCGCAGTGCTCCAAGGCCATCACCTCGCTCGGCAACCCGGTGCTGTGGTGGGCCGCGACCGTGGCCGTCGTCGTCGTGCTCGCCGCCTGGGCGCTGCGCCGGGACTGGCGGGCCGGGGCGGTCCTCGCCGGCTTCGCCGCGGGCTACCTGCCGTGGTTCCAGTACCAGCACCGGACGATCTTCACGTTCTACGCGGTGGTGTTCACCCCGTGGGTGGTGCTCGCCGTCGTCTACGTGATCGGGCTGCTGCTCGGGCCCGCGCTCGCGGCCGGCGCCGGCGAGCCCGGTGCGCGGCGGCGCCGGCGGATCGGCGGCGCCGTCGCCGGGGCGCTCGTCGTCGCGTGCGTGGCGACCTTCGCCTTCTTCTGGCCCGTCTGGACCGCCCAGGTCATCCCCTACGAGGCGTGGCAGGCGCGGATCTGGCTCCCGAGCTGGGTCTGACGGAGACGGGGAGGGCCCGTCACGCAGGAGGGCCCCGCCGTTGCCGGCGGGGCCCTCCTGTCGTGCTGCGGTTCCTTCCGGAACCCTCCTCGGGTGGAGCTGAGGGGACTCGAACCCCTGACCCCCTCGTTGCGAACGAGGTGCGCTACCAGCTGCGCCACAGCCCCGAAGTGCTCCAAACCCTACCAGGTCGGTCACGGCGCCCCGACCCGGTGGGTCCCGCCCTCAGCCGTTGGCGACGCGGCGTTCCTCGCGCAGGTCGAGCACCACGTCGCCGGCCGCGGCGCGCGAGCGGGCGGGGAACGCGGAGTCCTGGTCGAAGGGCCGCACGTCCACGACGACCCGGCGGCGCGCCGGCGCGGGGATGGTGACCGACGGGGCCTTCGGCTTCAGCAGGTAGGTCGGCAGGGGCACCGGAACCGGCTCCCACGTGCCGTCCTCCACGCGGCGCGCAGCCGCGGCCGGCACCGCCTCGCCCGAGCCGAGCACCTCACCCGCGACGACGGGCAGCGGCACGGCCGCGAGTGCCTCCACCCGGGCGGCCGGGGCGGGCGCCGGGCGGACGGCGGCACCGGCGTGACGCGCCAGCGCGGCCAGCACGAGCAGCAGGAGGAGCGTCGGCACCGCCGCGGCGAACCACGGCAGGACCGACAGGCCCGCGGCCGTCCAGCCCGCCGCGCTCAGCGCGACCAGCGCGCCCACGAGGCGGCGGCGACGGCGCACGACGCGCGAGGAGCGGACCCGGGCCGGGTGGGCACCGGAGCGCCGGGGGGCGGCGGGAACGCGCCCGGCCCGAGCGCCCTCGGCGGTCCGCACCGCCGCACCCGCCTCCACCGGAACCCGCGGGACGGGAACCTCCGCGGGAGCCGCCTCCAGCGCGGGCGCCGACCCCGCACCGAGTTCCTGCACGGTCGGCCCCGCCGGGAGAGCGGCCGGAACAGCCTGCGCCGCAACGTCCTCGGGGCTCCGCCGAACCAGGACGCGCATCTGGGTCGAGTCGCGGTCCGTGGTCCGGGCCGACTCCAGCCGCCGGCGGCGACGCAACTGGTCAGGCAGGAGGTACGCGGCCCAGATGGCGATGATGACCACGAAGACGAGGCTGCTGGCGTGCACGAGGGACAACGCTAGGGGTCAGGCACCCCGGCGGCGGGGATCCCGGCCGTCACGCGGTGTGTCGCCACCGTCAGGTGCGCCGACCCCCGGTCCGCAGCCGCGCCACGAGACCCTCCGGAACCTCCTCCGCCGTCACCGCGAACGTGCGGTGGTCGCGCCAGGAGCCGTCGATGTGCAGGAACCGCTCGCGCAGCCCCTCGTCGCGCATCCCGAGCTTCTCGGCGACGCGCAGGCTCGCGGTGTTCTCTGGCCGGATGTTCACCTCCAGCCGGTGCAGGCCCATCACGCGGAAGCAGTGGTCGCCGACGAGCGCGACGGCCAGCGGCATCAACCCCCGCCCGGCCAGCCGCCGGTCGATCCAGTACCCCACGTGGGCCGAGCGCAGGGACCCCCACGTCACGCCGCTGACCGTCACCTGCCCTGCGAGGGCGCCGTCGACCTCCACCACGAGCGGGAGCATGCGCCCCGCCCGCGCCTCCCGGGAGAAGGCGCGGACCATCTGCCCGAACGTCGGCGGCGGGTCGGCGCCCTCGGGGCTCGTCGCCTCCCAGGGACGCAGCCACGCCGCGTTGGCGGCCCGCACGGCGCGCCACTGCCGCGCGTCACGGCGCTGCAGCGGCCGCAGCAGCACCGGCCTCCCGCCCAACCGCACGGGCCACCCGAGGGGCGCCTGCACCACGGTCAGCGGCCGCCGGCGGTGCCCTGCGGGCCGCCTGCCCCACCCCGCGCGTGGTCTCCGCCGTGGATCTGGTCGACGGCGTGGGCCAGCAGCCCCGTCAGCACCTCCACCCCGTCGCGGGCCCCGCCCGGCGAGCCCGGCAGGTTCACCACGAAGGTCCGGCCGGCCACTCCCGCCAGCCCGCGCGAGAGCGCCGCGGTGGGCACGCCCTTGGCGATCCCCGCCGCCCGCACCGCCTCCTGCACGCCCGGCACCTCGTAGTCCAGGACCCGGCGGGTCATCTCCGGCGTGAGGTCCAGCGGCGTCAGGCCCGTGCCGCCGTTGGTCACGACGACGTCGTAGCCGGCCGCCACCGCGGTCCGCAGCGCCTCCTCCACGGCGTCGCCGTCGGGCACCACCTGCGGCCCGTCGACCGCGAAGCCCGCGGAGGTCAGGCCCGCCACCACCAGGGGCCCCGAGGTGTCCTCGTAGACCCCGGAGGAGGCGCGGTTGGACACCGTCACCACCAGGGCGGAACGGCCACCGGCCCCCGCCTCACGCCTGCCGGTCGTCGTCGGCGACCCAGTCACCGGACCTCCCCCCGCTCTTGGCCACGACGCGCACGTCCGTGATGCGGGTGTGCTTGTCCACGGCCTTGACCATGTCCACGAACGTCAGCGCCGCCGCGACCACGCACGTCAGCGCCTCCATCTCCACCCCGGTGCGGTCCGCCGTGCGCACCGCGGCGCCGATGCGCACGCCGTCGTCGGCGACCACGAGGTCCACGACGACGCCGTGCACCGCCACCGGGTGCGCCAACGGCACCAGCTCCGGGGTGCGCTTGGCGGCCTGCAGCCCCGCGATGCGCGCCACCGCCAGGGCGTCGCCCTTCGGCAGCCCGCCCGAGGTCAGGAGCGCCAGGACCTCCGGTGAGCACAGCACCCGCCCCTCGGCCCGCGCCTCGCGGACGGTGACGGGCTTGGCGGAGACGTCGACCATGCGGGCCCGGCCGGCGTCGTCCAGGTGCGTCAGCCGCGGCGGGTGCCCGGCACCGCCCGGAGCACCGGCCCCGTCCGCCCCGCCGCTCACGCCGCCGGCCCCAGGAGGACGCACTCCACCTCGTCGCCCACCTCGACGCCGTCGACGCCCACGGGCACGACCGCCAGGCAGTCGGCCCGGGCCAGCGCCGTCACCAGGTGCGAGCCCGCACCGCTGACGGGCTCCACGCGCAGGGCGCCGTCCCCGTCGCGCCACCAGCGGGCGCGCACGTACTGCTCCTTGCCCGCCGGGGAGCGCCAGGCGGCGGCGGCGAGGGCGCGCACGCGGGGCCGCTGCGGGTCCGGCGCCTCCGGGTCCTCCCCCAGCAGCCGCCGCAGCACGGGCCGCACGAACACCTCGAAGGAGACGAAGGCGCTCACGGGGTTGCCGGGCAGGGCCAGCAGCGGCGTGCGGTCCTCCCCCAGCGTCCCGGCGCCCTGCGGCATGCCCGGCTGCATCGCCACGCCGCAGAAGCCCACCGAGCCCGTGCGGTGCAGCACCTCCTTGACCACGTCGTAGGCCCCGGCGCTGACCCCGCCGCTGGTGACGATGACGTCGGCGCGCACGAGCTGGTCCTCGAGCGTGCGCCGCAGCTCCGCCGGGTCGTCCCGCACGACACCCACCCGGTAGGCCTGCGCCCCCAGGTCGAGGGCGGCGGCGGTGAGGCCGAAGCCGTTCGCGTCGTGCAGCTGCCCCGGCCCCAGGGACTGCCCCGGCTCGACGACCTCGCTCCCCGTGGAGATCACGACGACGCGCGGGCGGGGCCGCACGCGCACCCGGGCCCGGCCCACCGCCGCCAGCACGGCGACGTGCCGCGGCTGGAGCCGGGTGCCGGCCTCCACGACGACGACGCCCGCCGCGGCGTCCTCCCCGGCGCGGCGGATGTGCTGCCCCTCGGCGGGGCAGTGCCGCACCTCGACCGAGGCCACGCCCCCGTCGGTCCACTCCACGGGCACGACGGCACCCGTGTTGGGGGGCACCGGCGCCCCGGTCATGATCCGCACGGCGGAGCCGGGGGCGAGCCGCATCGACTCGGCGCTGCCCGCGGCGAGGTCGGCCACGACGGGCAGCCGGACGGGAGACGCGGGCGTCGCCTCGGCCACGTCGGCCACCCGCACCGCGTAGCCGTCCATCGCGGAGTTGTCGAAGGCGGGCAGCGGCCGGGTCGCCACGACGTCCTCGGCCAGCACGCAGCCGAGCGCGTCGAGCAGGGACGCCTCCAGCGGCGCGAGCGGCTGCACCAGGTCCAGGCACGCCCGGCGGTGCTCCGCGACGGTCACCAGCTCGGCGGGACCGTGCCGCGGGGGCGTCCCCGCGGCGGCCTCAGTCCCGCTCACCGGCACCGGCGACGAACTCGCTCAGCCACGCGCGCAGGTCGGCGCCGATGTCGTCGCGCTCGGAGGCCAGGCGCACGACGGCCTTGATGTAGTCGAGCTTGTCGCCGGTGTCGTAGCGGCGGCCGCGGAAGACGACGCCGCGCACCCCGGCCCCCGGCGCGTCCGACGCCGCCAGCGTCTGCAGCGCGTCGGTGAGCTGGATCTCCCCGCCCTTGCCCGGCGGGGTCTCGTGCAGCACCGCGAAGACGGACGGGTCGAGCAGGTAGCGGCCGATGACGGCGAGGTTGCTCGGGGCCTCCTCGCGCTTGGGCTTCTCCACCAGCCCGGAGACGAGGACGACGTCGGGGTCGTCGGTCGGCGCGGAGACCGCGCAGCCGTAGAGGTGGATCTGGTCCTCCGGGACCTCCATGAAGGCCACGACGCTGCCGCCGAACTGCTCGCGGACCTCGATCATCTTCTCCAGCAGCGGGTCGCGCTCGTCGACCATGTCGTCGCCGAGGAGGACGACGAAGGGCTCGTCGCCGACGTGCTGCTCCGCCACCAGGACGGCGTGACCGAGGCCCTTGGGGTCGCCCTGGCGCACGTAGTGGATGCTCGCGAGGTCCGTGGACTCCCGCACGCGGGCCAGCTTGGCGTCGTCGCCCTTGGCCTCCAGGCTCGCCTCGAGCTCGACGTTGCGGTCGAAGTGGTCCTCCAGCGGCCGCTTGTTGCGGCCGGTCACCATCAGGACGTCCGTGAGCCCCGCGCGCACCGCCTCCTCGACGATGTACTGGATGGCCGGGGTGTCGACCACCGGCAGCATCTCCTTGGGCACCGCCTTCGTCGCGGGCAGGAAGCGGGTGCCCTGCCCCGCCGCGGGGATGACCGCCTTGCGGACCGGCTTGCGCACGTTCGGCTCGCTCATGTCGCCGGAGGTTACCGGGCGTGCCGTGGTGCGCGCCCCAGCACCGCCCGGTCCGGAGCGGCGCGGGACCGTTCCACCGGCTGCCGCAGGCGGCCGGGACCTGCTCCGCAGGCCTCTGACCTGGCGCGATGGCCCTTCCAGGGCGCAGACTGCACGTGACGGCCCGACTGCGGACCGCACATGCGAGGGGGAGCCCGGATGACGTCAGGATCACCCGCCGCCGGTACCGGCTCGCCGGCGCCCGGCGGGCGCAGTGCGCCGGCGCGGGCGGGGCTCAGCGTGCACCAGGAGCTGCACGTCCACCACCAGGGCGAGCACCCCCGCCCCGGCACCGGGCACGCCGCCGTGCTCGACCTGGACGACGGGCCCGAGCTGGCCACCGTCCCGCACCGGCTGGAGATCGTGCTCGGCCCGCCGAGCGCCGCGCGCAGCGACGTGGAGGCCCGCAAGGCCGCCCTGCGCCGCAGCATCCGGGCCCGCCGCCGCAGCCGCGACGCCGTGGAGGCCGACGCCGTCGACCGCGACCTCGGGCGCAGCCTCACCACCTGCCCGCTGCTGCGCGCCGTGCGCACGGTGGCCTGCTACACCTCCCTGCCGGGCGAGCCGGGCACGCGCTCGGCGCTGGACGCCCTGCAGCGCGACGGCGTCGAGGTGATCCTCCCGGTCCTGCTGCCGGACGCCGACCTCGACTGGACCATGCGCTCGGACCCCGCCCCCCGCACCGTCGGGGAGCCCCCGCAGCTGCTGGGCCCGGGCGCGGTGGCCGAGGTGGACCTGCTGATCGTGCCCGCCCTCGCGGTGGACACCGACGGCCACCGCCTCGGCCAGGGCGGCGGCAGCTACGACCGGGCGCTGCGCAGGGTGCCGCCGAGGGTGCCGGTGGTGGCCCTGGTCCACGACGACGAGCTGCTGGACGCGGCGGTCTCGGCGGTGCCGACCCTGCCCCACGACCGGCGCGTGGATGCGGTGGTCACCCCGACCCGCTGGCTGTGGCTGCGGAGCTGAGCCCCGCCCTCCGGCCCGCCCGGCACCCGGACCGACCACCCCGTCGGCGACGGTGGGTAGCGGCCCGCTCGGTACGGTGACGCATGACCTTGGCGGAGCTGAGCGCCGTGCTGCTCGTGGGCACCGCCGTCCTGCTGCTCGCCGTCGTCGCCGTGCGGCTCTCGGCCCGCACCGGCCTGCCCTCCCTGCTCCTCTACCTCGGCTTCGGCCTGCTGCTCGGTGAGAGCGGCGCCGGCATCCTCTTCGACGACGCCGAGCTGGCCCAGGTCCTCGGCTACAGCGCACTCATCCTCATCCTCGCCGAGGGCGGCCTCACGACCCGCTGGTCGGCGGTGCGCCCGGTCCTCGCACCGGCGGCGGTCCTCGCCACGCTCGGCACCGCGGTGTCGATCGCGGTCACCGCCGTCGCCGTGCACTTCATCCTCGGCGTGGACTGGGCGATGGCCTTCCTCGTCGGCGCGGTCGTCTCCTCCACCGACGCGGCGGCGGTCTTCTCCGTGCTGCGCGCCGTGCCGCTGCCGCGGCGGCTGGTGGGGATGCTGGAGGCCGAGTCCGGCCTCAACGACGCTCCCGTGGTCATCGCCGTGGTCGCGCTGACCTCCGTGCTCTCCGGCGGGGAGCCGCACCCCTGGTGGTGGTTCCTCGGGGAGGCGGTGTTCGAGCTCGGCGCGGGCGCCGCCCTGGGTCTCGGGCTCGGGGCGCTGGGGGCCGCGGGCCTGCGCCGCACCGCGCTGCCCTCCCCCGGCCTCTATCCGATCGCGGTGCTCGGGCTGGCGGTGGGCGCCTACGCGCTGGCCGACATCGCCCACGCCTCCGGCTTCCTCGCCACCTACGTGTGCGCGCTGCACCTGGGCAACGCGCGCCTGCCCCACCGGGCGGCGACGCGCGGTGTCGCCGAGGCCTTCGGCTGGCTCGCCCAGATCGGCCTGTTCGTGCTGCTCGGGCTGCTCGCCAGCCCGGCCCGGCTGCCGGAGCAGATCCTGCCGGCTCTCGCGGTGGGGCTGGCGCTGACGCTGCTGGCCCGGCCGGCGTCGGTGCTCGTGAGCCTCCTGCCGTTCCGGCTGCGGGCCGCCGAGTGCGCGTTCCTGTCCTGGGCGGGGCTGCGCGGTGCGGTGCCCATCGTGCTGGCCACCGTGCCGATGGTGGCCGGGGTGCCGGGCAGCGCCCGCATCTTCGACCTCGTGGTGGTTCTCGTGACGGTGCAGACGCTGGTGCAGGGGCCGACGCTGCCGTGGGTGGCGAGGCTGCTGCGGCTCAGCTCGGGGGCCGCGACGGAGGAGCTGGACGTGGAGGTCTCCCCGCTGGGCACCCTGGCCGCCGACGTGGTCCGGGTGCGGGTGGGGCCGCGCTCCCGGCTGCACGGGGTGGAGGTCTTCGAGCTGCGCCTTCCGGCGGGGGCGAACGTGACCCTCGTCGCCCGGGAGGGCACCACCTTCGTGCCCGGTCCGCGCACCGCCCTGCAGCACGGCGACGAGGTGCTCGTGGTCACCTCGGCGGCCGAGCGGGAGGAGGTCGAGCGGCGCCTGCAGGCGATCAGCGGCACGGGCAAACTGGCGGACTGGCACTCCTGAGCGCCCCGCGGAACGGAGCCGGCGGGTTGCGCCACGCGGGTGGAGGACGCCGCGGACCCGCGGGGCGCGTCGCCGAGCGCGTATCATTGGCACTCGAGACTGCGGAGTGCCAGTCCAGGCGCCGGCACGGGCGCCGGGGACGGCGCCCGTGCAGAGCGCGAGCAGAGGAGCCACCGTGCCCACGTACGCCTACGCGTGCAGCCAGTGCCAGCACCGCCTCGAGGTGCACCAGTCCTTCACCGACGACGCGCTGACCGACTGCCCCGAGTGCGGCGGCCGGCTGCGCAAGCAGTTCGGCTCCGTCGGCGTGGTCTTCAAGGGTTCCGGCTTCTACCGCACCGACTCCCGCGACACCAAGAAGTCCACCGGCGCGGCGGCCCCCACCAAGGCGTCCGGCGACTCCGCGTCCTCCTCGGCCGGTTCCTCGGCCGGTTCCTCGGCCGGTTCCTCGGCCGGTTCCTCGGCCGGCGCGTCCACCGGCTCCACCGGCGGCTCCTCCAGCAGCTCCTCCAGCCCGGCCGCCTGAACCGGGCGGCCCGCGACCGCGACCGGGGACGCCCCCGGCCGCGGCGTCCACAGGCGGGCGCGGCGGCGCTGCCCTCCACAGGGCCCGCTGCTCGCGGCTGCGGGGCGCGGGCGCCCGCCTAGCGTCGCGGCGTGCCCGCGTCCACCGCCCCCGTCCGCTCCCCCGCCCGGCGCCGGGTGCTGCGCCGTCGCCTCCGCCGGATCGGGGCGGCCCTGCTCGCCGGTGCGGCGGCGGCGAGCCTGGCGGCTGCGGTCGCGCCCCCGCCTCCCCCGACGGAGGCGGTCGTCGTCGCGGTGCACGACCTGCCCGCCGGCGCCGTGGTCACGGCGGCCGACGTCGCCGTGGCGCCCTGGCCCCGCGGCGCCCGCCCCGACGGTGCGGCCACGGCGCCCGCCGAGGCCGTCGGCGCCGTCCTGTCCGGGGCCCTGCGCCGGGGCGAGCCGCTCACCGACGCCCGCCGCCTCGGGCCGGGCCTGCTCGCGGGCCAGCCGCCGGGCACGGTGCTCGTGGCCCTGGCGCTCAGCGACGCCGGAGCCCTGCCGAGCCTGTCACCGGGGCGGCGCATCGACGTCCTCGCGCGCGCCGGGGACCCCGTGACGGGAGCCGCCGGCCCGGCCGAGCGCGTCGCCACGGACGTCGTGGTGCTGGCGCTGCCCGCGCCGCCCGCCGCCTCCGGGTTCCTCCCGGGCTCCGGCACGGCCCCCGCGACGCTGCTCCTCGGCGTCGACGAGGAGACCGCCCGTCGCCTCGCGAGCACGGCGGGCGGCTGGACGGGTGTCGTGCTGCGGTCCTGACCCGCGTCGGCCCGGTCCCGACCCGCGGCGCGTGTCGGCCTACCCCCAGTGGGGGGGCACGTCCCGCAGGAACCGCTCGTCGTCGTGCCCGCTCCCCGCGCCGGGCTCGTCACCCCAGCCGCGGTCGCTGTCGTCGGCGCTGCGCTCGTCCTCGAGGAGGACCTCCCGCTCGTCGTCGAGGCCCCCCGAGCGCTCGCGCCCCTCCGGAGCGCTCACCGGCCCGCCTCCCAGACCCCGCCCTCGACCTGCTCCCGCCACAGCGACGCCAGTCGCCGCGCCTCGGCGTCCACGTCGGCCAGCGCGTCGGCACCCAGGCACCGCACGTAGCGCCACCCCGCCCGCTCCAGCTCCTCGGGGCGGCCGCGCTCCCGCTCGCGCAGGCTCGGCGCCGCCGCCCAGCGAGGCCCGTCCAGCTCCACCGCCAGCACTCCGCGGTGCCAGAGCGGAGCCCCCGCGGGCCCCGCCCCCTCGGCACCGGCGCCCCCGCCCGCGGGAGCGGGCTCCCCGACGAGCAGGTCCACGGGATGCCCGTGCCCGGCGCCCGTCACCACCGGCAGGCCCAGCCCGGCGCAGGCCGCGGCCAGCCTGCGGACCAGGGCACCCACCTCCGCACCCCCGGCCGGCGCCGGGTCCCCGGCGCAGCGGCCCCACTGCTCCACGGCACCGCGCAGCAGGCGCTCCCCCGGCGCGGCGGCGAGCGCCGTCGGCGGCAGCTCCTCCGCGACGACCGTGGTGCGCACCCGGCACCGGCTCAGCGCCAGCGCCACCCGCTGCCGGCCGACGGCGGTCGACGCGAGCGGGGACGCGGCCGCCGCCTCCGCACCGGCGGCACCGGCGGGCACGACGAGCACCACCGCGTCGCGGCGGGTCGCGCGCCAGCGCTCCACCTCGGCCACGTGCAGCGGGTCCATCCCCGGCAGCGGCCAGGGCGGCGGGACCTCCTGCCCCGCGGCCGTGCGGGTGGGCACCCCCAGCGCCTCCGCCAGGCCCCTGCGGACGACCTCGTCGAGCTCCCGCGCGAGGTCCGCGTCCGGCGCGACGACCCCGAGGGACTCGTGCGGCCAGCGGCGCACGTGCTCGACCACCGCCGCGACCACGGCCTCCACCAGGGTGGGCTCCGCCCGGCGGCCGGTGCCGCGCGCGGCGACCTGCACCACCCGCACCACCTCGGCGCCGGCCGCGCCGGGCAGGACCACCTGGTCCGGGCCGGCCGGGCGGTCCGCCGCCGCGAGCAGGGGGCGCAGCAGCCGCTCGTCCCGGCAGGCGTGCTGGGTGCGCAGCCGCACCGTGGGCAGGACCGCGTCGGCGACGGCGGACAGGGACGGCGCCGCCCCCTCGGCGGGCAGTGCCTCCAGGGCCGCCGGCACCCGCGGCGGCGCCAGCGCCGGCACGGCCCGGCCGCGCCCCGGGCCCCGCCCGCCCTGGACCGGCACGACATCCGGTGGGGCGGCCGCGACGGTGGAGAACGGCAGCGGGGGCAGCGACTCGCGGTCGCCGATCACCACGAGCTGCCGCGCGCGGGCCAGCCCGGGCAGCACCGCCGACAGGCCCGTGCGCTCACCGCCGAGGACCACGAGCACGTCGAAGACCTCGTCGGCGGGCACTGCCTCGGCCACGGCGAGCGGACCCATCGCCCAGCACGGCAGCAGGGCGCGGGCCCGCTCCCCGGCCGCCCGCAGCACGTCCACCACCGGCCGGGGCTGCACGGTCCGGGCGCCGCGTCCCGCGGGCTCCGGCCAGGGCCCCAGGGCGCGCAGGGCCTCCGCGGCCAGGGCGTCCACGGCCAGGCGCACCCCTGCTGCCGCGGCCGCGGCGGCGGCGCGGTCGGCGAGGGCGTAGTCGGCGCGGACCTGCCGCAGGTGCGCGGCGTCGACCGCCCCCACGTGCGGGTCCTCCAGCGAGACGGCCTCCAGGACGCCCGCCCACCACGCGGTCTCCACCTCGGCGAGCAGGTCGACGCTGCCCGGGCCGCTCCAACGTGCGCCCACGTCCTCCAGCAGCGGCTGCCAGCCGCCCTCGGCCAGCTCGGCCAGCAGCACGGTGCGGCGCGGCAGGGGGTCCAGCGCGGCGGCGTCGGCGCGCAGGGACCGCAGCAGCGCCGCGAGCTCGGGCAGCGGCAGCCGGCGCAGGCCCTCGACGCCCCCGCAGCGCTCCGGGAGCACCTCGGCGAGCGCGTCGAGCTCGGCGACGAGGGCGTCGACGGCGGACTCCGCGTCGGCCAGCTCGGCCGGCACGTGCGGGGAGCCGCCGCACCCGCTGGCGCGCTGCCACTCCAGCCGCTGCGCGCGGGCGGACTGCAGCCACTCGTGGAGCTCGTCCATGCCCGTGGGGGTCACCCCCTCCACGAGCAGGGCGCGCGCCTGCCTGCGCAGTCGCCAGCGCCGCCACCAGCCCATCCGCACGCCCTGCTCGCGGCGCTGCTGCGGCCCCGCGGTGGCGGCGGCGACGTCCGCGAGGGAGCGGCGGTAGAGGTCCGGGCCGAAGCGCTCGACGCTGCTGCGGACGCCGCGCAGGAGCCTCAGCTGCTCCAGCCACCCCGCGACGGTGTCGGCGCCGCGCAGGCCTGCCTGCTCGTCGAGCACGGCCATCCGGGCGCGCGCCGCGGGCAGCAGCTCCTCCACGATGCGCTGCAGGGAGCCGGCGACGGCGCGGGCGCCCTCGTCGGTGGTGAGCCGCGCACCCGCCCAGGGCGTGGTGGCGGGGGTGACGGTGAAGGCGCCCAGCTCGGCGGCCTCGGCGAGCTTCGCCGCCCAGACCGGCAGGTCCTCGCGGCGGCAGGACGTCAGCGACTCCCCGCGCAGGCGGCGGGTGGTCCGGGGACCCAGCGGCCGCTCGGCGAGCTCGGCCAGCGCCTCGCGGGCCTCGGCGGCGCTGACGCCCCAGGGCGCGCGCACCCGGTGCTCGGCGGTGGCGTGCTCGGCGAGGGAGCGGGCGTGCTCCTCGGCGCCGGCGGCTCCCCCGGCGAGCGGCGGGAGGACCTCCCCGTCGGCGAGGACGGCGCGTGCGGCGGCGGTGAGCTGCTCGTCCACGGCCTCCGCGCCGCCGCCCGCGTCGCGCACGTGCAGGAGGAGCCGCCCCGCACCTGCCGCGGCGATGCGCTCGTTGACCGCCCGCAGCTCCGAGGCCGCCTCGGCGAGCAGCAGGGTGCGCCGGCCCCGGCCGGCCAGGGTGGCCACGAGCGCGGCGGCGACCTGGGTCGCGCCGGTCCCGGCGGGGGCGTCGACGCTGAGGTCCTCACCGGCGAGGGCGCGCTCGACGGCCTCGCGCTGCTGCGGGTCGAGGTCCAGCAGGAGCGCGGGCCCGTCGGTGGGCGTCTCGGTGGTCTCGGGCGCCTCGGCGCTCGCCGCGGGCCCGTCGTCGGTGCGCTCCCCGGCGCCCGGCCGTGCCGCGCCGGCCAGCCGGGTGAGGACGGGGTGCTCGCGCAGCCGGGAGGAGAGTTCGGCGACGTCGCGGGCGGCGGCCGCGCCGGGGTCGGCGAAGGTGCCGAGGAGCAGGCGGCGCTCGATGCGGAAGCCGGGCACGCGCTGCAGCCGGCCACCGAGGGTGCTGTACGCCGGCACGGGGTCGAAGCCGCGCCCGCCGACCGCGGAGGCGGCGATGGCGGCGGCGTCGAGGGCGATGCCGTGCTCCGCGGCGAGGCGGCGCAGGACGGGGTTGAGGGTGATCCCCGCGGTGAGCTGGATCTCGTAGTCGTCGCGGGCGGTCCCCACCGGGCGCAGGCCGCAGCGGCGCAGCAGCACCGGGGCGCGCACGGGCAGGCCGGGTGCGGTGCCGGGCGGGGTCCAGGTCGCGAGCCCGACGGCCAGGCAGGCGCTCTCGAGGCCGTGCTGCTCGCGCAGCTCCTCCGCCCGCACGTGGACCTCGCGCGCCCGCCGGCGGGCCTCGGCGAAGGCGCCGGTCTCGCGCACGAGGCTGGACAGCCGGGCCGGGCGTCCCGCGAGGAGCTGCGCGAGGCCGGACGGGTGGGCGGTGGTCAGCTCCAGGGCCCCGGCGCCGGCGTCGGGGCAGTGCAGGAGGCCGGTGGGCCCGCCCGCGGCGGCCAGCTCATCCAGCCACCCCGGCAGCACCCCGCCCAGGTGGTCGGCTGCGGAAGCGTCGACGGCGGTCACCGGGACACCCTAGGGGCTGGCTTGAGGCTGAGGGACCACCCGCGGCCGGTCCGCCGCGGCGAATCCCTCGACGTCCAGCTGAGGCTCAGGGTCCCTCCGTCGGCGCCGCCCGGACCTCCCGCGCGCGGGGCCCGCCGTCCTGGTCCGCCCGCGGCACGGGAGCCACCGGCCGCGGGGTGGAGGCGGCGCTGCGACTGCCCTGCACCGCCCGCGCGAGCGCCACGAGCGTGACGTCGTCGCGCACCCGCCCGCCGCTGCGGCGCCTCGCCGCCTCCAGCGCGACCTCGACCACCCGGGCGGGGTCCAGGTCCGGCACCTGCGCCAACGCCTCCACGACCCCCTCGACGCCGAGCTCCTCGCCGCCGGAGCCGGGCCGCGCCTCGATGAGGCCGTCGGTGAACGCGAGGAGGGCCGCGCCGGGGGCCAGGGTCAGCGTGCGCGCCCGCCAGGCCCCGGGCTCGTCGACGTGCAGCCACGAGAGCAGGGGGCCGGTGACGTCGAGCTGGTCCACCACCCGCACGCTGCGGCCACCGCCGCCGGGCAGCAGCACCAGGGGCGGGGGGTGCCCGGCGTTGGCGTACCGCAGGACACCGGTGGCCGGCTCCAGCACGGCGACGAGGCAGGAGGCGAACCGCTCCGCCTCGTCGGCGAAGACGCGGGCCGCCAGGGCGAGCGCGGCGTCCGGGCGCGGGTCGAGGTGCAGGCTGCTCTCGAGGACGCGCTTGACCTGCATCGCGACGATGCCCGCGCGGGCACCGTGCCCGGACACGTCGGTGACGAGCACGGCGACGTCGCCGTCGGGCAGGTTCACGACGTCGTACCAGTCGCCGGCGAGCACGCCCTCCGCCGCCCGCAGGGCCGCCGCCGCCGACCAGCCGGGCACCTCCGGCAGGGCGTGCGGCTCCAGCTGCGCGCGCACCTCCATCACGAGGGGCTGGCCCTGCTCCAGCGCCTCCCGGGCGGCGACGGACGCGGCGAGCTCGTCCAGGATGCGCCGGCGCATCGCCTCGGCGGCGGAGGCGACGTCGGCCAGCTCCGGCGGCGCCTGGACCTCCACGGGCACGTTGAGGTCGCCGCCGCTGACCGCGAGGAGCCGCTCCCGGATGCGCGCCAGCGGCTGGAGGATCCAGCGGCGCACCAGCAGCAGGACGGTGGGCACGAGCAGCAGCGCGAGGATGCCCACGACGGCCTGCTGCAGCTGGAGGGCGTCGGCGGCCCTGCGGCTGGTCTCCTCCGCGGCGACGCGCTGCGCCTCCGTGAGCGCCTTGACGCTGTCCGCCGCCTCCAGCGTCCGGTCGAGGCCGGGGGCGTCGAAGCGCCGCTCCACGAGGCTGCTGGCCGCGACGGGGTCACCGCGGCGGCGCGCCTGGACCTCGGGTGCGGTGGTCGCCTCCAGCGCGAGGATCTCGGCGATGAGGTGCCCGGTGGCGCGGCGGACGTGGGGGTCCTGCGGGGGCATGGCGGCGCTGAGCTCCCGCAGCGCCTCCTCCATCTCGGCGTGGTGGCGCTCGCTGTCGCTGAGGCGGCGCTGGTTGCCGGTCAGGACGTAGTCGCGCTGCGCGTGGTACCAGCGCACGAGGGAGTCGGTGACGGCGTCCTCCTGCTGCAGGAGGGTCCGCCAGTAGTCGAGGCGCTCGGTGAGGCGCTCGTCGCGGGACTGACCGGAGATCAGCACGCCGAGCAGGAGGGCCACCATGGCGAGGACCGCGGCGGCCAGCAGGCCGACGCGCACCTGCAGCGTCATGCGCTGCGGAACCCCTCGCACCGTGCTCACCACCCTCCCGCCGTGCCTTCCGCGCCCCGCGCTGTCGCGCTCGGGTGGAGCGGGTCAGCGTGCCGCCGATCCCGCCGGGGGTCCAGTGTCCTCGACGGTCACCTCCCCGTCACGCGTGGTGGGCAGGGGCGCCGCGGCGGGGTGCACGCGACCTCCCGGTGCAGTAGGAACGGGAGGTGACCGCACCGCCTCTCGCCGATCCCGACCTCCCGCCGACGCCCCGCTCCGGGGAGCCCTCCGCGGCTGCCGGTCCGGGCTGGCCGGCGAGCCTGACCCTCCTGCGCCACGGGGAGAGCGCCGGCAACCTCGCCGACCGCGCCGCCCGGGACGCGGGGGCGGAGGCGCTCGACCTGTCCGAGCGCGACGCCGACGTGCCGCTGTCGGCGCTGGGGCGGCGGCAGGCGGTGGCCGTCGGTCGCTGGCTGGCCGCCGAGGTGGCGGCGGGGCGCCGTCCCGAGCCCGGGCTCGTCCTCAGCTCGCCGTTCGCCCGGGCCGCCGACACCGCGGCCGAGGTGGTGGCGGCGGCCGGCCTGCAGGTGCCGGTGCGCTTCGACGAGCGGCTGCGCGAGCGCGACCTCGGCTGGTGGGACGGCCTGACCGGGCACGGTGTGCGCACCCGGTACCCGGAGGAGTCGGCGCGCCGCAAGCGGCTGGGCAAGCTCTACTACCGCCCGCCCGGCGGGGAGAGCTGGTGCGACGTCGCGCTGCGGGTGCGCAGCCTCGTGCGGGACCTGCGCCTGGAGCACGCCGGCCGGCACGTCCTGCTGGTCAGCCACCAGGCCGTGATCGCCAACTTCCGGTTCGTGCTGGAGGCACTCGACGAGCGGGCCCTGATGGCCGTGGACCGGGACGAGCCGGCGCCGAACTGCTCCCTCACCCGCTACGGGCGCTCCACCGGGGGGCCCGACGGCCTGCGCCTGCTGGAGGCCGGCGACACCGCGGCGCTCGAACGGCTGCACGAGCCGGTCACCGACGACCCCGTGGACGACGAGCCGCAGAGCGCCGCCGGGGCCGTCCGGTGAGCGCGGCTGCGGAGGCGGTGCCGGTCACGTCGGCCCTGCTGCGGGACTGGCCGCTGCCGGGGCCGCACGCCAGCAGCGGCAGCGGGAAGGAGCAGCGCGGCCGGGTGCTGGTGGTGGGGGGCAGCGCCCGCACCCCGGGGGCGGTGCTGCTGGCGGCGGAGGCCTCGATCCGCTGCGGGGCGGGGAAGCTGCAGGTGGCGACGGTGCGCAGCACGAGCGCGGCGCTGGGGGTGGCGCTGCCGGAGGCGCTGGTGCTGCCGCTGGCGGAGACCCCGGACGGCGTCCTGACGGCGGAGGGGGACTGCCGCGGCGAGCTGCTGGAGCTGGCCGGCTCGGCCGACGCGGTCCTCGCCGGTCCGGGGATGCTGGACGAGGAGCGCACCCGGGAGCTGGTCGCGGCCCTCGTCCCGGCGGTCGGCGGTGCGCTGGTGCTGGACGCACTGGGGCTGGCGCTGCTGAGCCGGGACCCGGGCGCCCTGGGCGAGGCCCCGCGGGCGGTGCTCACGCCGAACCTGAAGGAGATCGCGCTGACGCTCGGGGTGGAGGAGCTGGAGGCGGAGGCGGACCTCGCGGGCGCGGCGCTCGAGCTGGCCCGCCGCACGGGTGCCGTGGTGGCCGCCGGCGGGGCGGACTCGTGGATCGCTGCGCCCGACGGGCGGCTGTGGGTGGACACCACCGGCGGTGAGGGCCTGGGGGTGTCCGGTTCCGGGGACGTCCTCGCCGGGCTGGTGGCGGGACTGTGCGCGCGGGGTGCGGAGCCGGCGCAGGCCGCGGTCTGGGGGGCGCACCTGCACGGGCGGGCCGGCGACCGGCTCGCGGCGGAGGTGGGCCGGCTGGGGTTCCTGGCGCGGGAGCTGCCGGGCCGGGTGCCGGGCGTGCTGGCCGAGCTGGAGGTCTGAGCCGTGAGCCGCAGGTCCCGGACACCCGGGACCTGCGGCTCACGGGGGCCGTCCCCTGCGGGGGGCGGCCCGGGGTTCCTCAGACGAGCAGCGAGGTGGCCACGACCGCGAGGTCGTCACCGGGGATGGTCAGCTTCCACGCCGTGTGCGAGCGCGTCGCGGCCTGGCGGGGGTCGCCGTCCTCCCCGCGCCAGCTCTGCGGCCCGGCGGTGACGCGCCAGGCGTCGGCGCCGGTCTGCGCGGCCCGGGAGGCGAGCGCGTCCTCTCCGATGGCACGGGCGGCGCCCGCCATGACGTCGAGGGCGCGGCTGAGGGAACGCGCGTCGTAGAACTCCACGACGCAGCCGCTGTCGGAAACCGTGGTGCTGATGACGATGCAGCCGGAGTCGGAGATCGCCGCGGCGATGGCCGCGCCGGCTGCGTGGTGGCGGCGGGCCGTGGTGCGGGGCGAGGGGATGATCGCGCGGGTGGTGCCCCGCGTGGCGACGGTGCTGACGGACATGACCTCGGTGCTTCCTGTGCGATGACGCCGGCGTGCACCGGCAGCGTCCTTCGATGCGCCGGCACCTGACGACGTCATCGGTGGTGGTGAACTGGCTCTTGAGTGTAGGAACCGCCATCCGGGTGGAGCGCGGGCCCCCTCCTGCCTCCCGGCGGGGCTGAACGGGGCGGTTCGTCGCACGCCGGGCCGCGCTGCCCCTACCCTTCGGCTCGGCCGCCCACCGGGGCGCGGTCGCGCCGGGGAGGGCAGAGATGACGACAGCACCCGACGGCAGGCGCGCCCGGCTGGTGGCGCTCGCGGGGTGCCTCGCGCTGGCCGGTGGCGCGTCGGCGGGGTGCTCGCTGGTCGAGCCGTACGACGCCGGGAGGCTCGAGGCGCAGCACGGCGCCGGCGCCCCGCGGCTCGCTCCCGCCCCGCAGCCGCCCGCCACGGCGCCCCCTGCCGCGGTGCCGGTGCAGGCCCCGCCGCCCCCCTCCCCCGAGGAGCTCGCCGGGCAGGGCGTCGCGCGTGTGGCGGTGGCGACGTGCACGGGTCCGCGGTCCGGCTCGGGCTTCCACGTCGCCCCGGGACTGGTGCTGACGGCGGCCCGGCTCCTGGAGGGTGCGTCGTCGGTGTCGGTGCGGGTCGGCTCCGAGGTCCGCAGCGCGGCGGTCGTGGCGGTCGACGACGGGAGCGGCCTGGCGGCGGTGCGCGTGCTGGGCGACCCGCCGGCCGCCCCGGTCCTGCCGCTGGCCGGGGCTCCCGCACCCGCCGGGGCGGAGGTGCGGCTGCCGGGCTTCCCGCAGGGCGGGGCGCTGCGCTGGGCGCGGGGGGTGTTGACGGGCGCCGACGTGGTCGCCGCCGTCGCGGGCCGCGAGCGCGGGGGCCTGCTGGCCGTGACGCCGGAGCCGGGTGCCGCGGTGGACGGCGGCGCGCCGCTGCTGACCCCGGAGGGGCAGGTCGTGGGCGCCCTGCTGGACGCCGGGCCGGGCGGGGTCCACGCGGTGCCCCTGGAGGCGGTGGGGCACGCGACGGCCGTGTGGCGGGACCAGCCCGCGCGCGAGGCGGGCCCCTGCCTGGAGCGGGGTCGCGGGGGCGGCGAGCCCGGGGTGGCCGTCGCCGTCAGCAGCACCGCCGCCGAGACGGCCGCCGCGGCGCAGGCGCTGCAGCTGTACGCCTCGGCGGTCAGCGCGGGCCGCTACGACGTGGCGTGGAACCTCATGACCCCGCCGATGCGGGCCCAGCAGGTGGACTACGAGACCTTCGCGGGCGACCTGGCGACCTCGACCTGGCACGAGCTGGACGTGGTGGACGCCGATGCGGTGGGCGCCGGTGCCGTGGAGGCGCTGGTGCAGTACCGCACGACGCAGGACGCGGAGTTCGGCCCGGACGCCCAGACGTGCTCGCTGTGGACGGTCGCCGTCACGCTGGTGCTGCAGGACGGGGAGTGGTGGATCGGCGGCTCCCGCAACCAGACGGGGTCGCCGGAGCCGTGCGGGGGTGCGGGCACCCCCCTGGCGGGCGACGTCCCCGACGGGGCGCTGGACGTCCCCGAGGCGACCCCGGAGGTGCTGGCCGCGGAGGACGCCGCCCTCGCGGAGGTGCTCCTCGCGGAGACCGCCCGCTGAGGCGGCGCCCGCCCTCCGCGGGGGTCACCAGCGGAAGGCCTGCACCCCCCGCTGCGGCGTCCACACGAGGTAGCCGTGCTCGAAGTCGATGCGGCGGTGCTCCCCGGACTGGTACTCCCCCGACTGCGGGAAGCCGAGCCAGGAGTTCTCGTGGCCCAGGCGCGCCCACTCCACGCCGATCGCCCCGCCGACGGCGTGCGCGCCCTTCTGGGGGGACCAGTAGATGGAGCCGCCCTCGAAGTGGCTGAAGGCGCCGCGGCGGGCGGGGGTGGGCTGCTCGCTCGTCACGGGCAGGCCGAGCCAGGAGCGCTCCCAGCCCATCGCGGCGTAGCGGCGGTTGATCTCCCCCAGCACGGCGTGCGCCCCGGTCCGCGGGGACCAGTAGATGTTCCCGCGCTCGAAGTTCTGGTAGTAGCCGTAGCGGGGTGCGGGCAGGCCGAACTCGCTGCCCAGCGGCAGCCCGAGCGGCCCGGCGGTGGCGTCCATGGTCCAGTACCGGTGGTTGATCGCGCCGCCGACGGCGTGCAGGCCCCGGGGGGTGCCGTACAGCTCCCCGGTGTCGCCGAACCACACCTGCCCGCCGACCACCGGGTACGACTGCGAGGCGTCGACGACGCCGATGGGCCGGTTGGAGGTGGCGTTGTAGTCGGCCGGGTCGCGCCACATGTCGCAGGTGCCGACACGGACGGGCACGTCGACGGAGCCGCCGCCCTCCGCGCGCACCCGCAGGGTCTGCTCCCCGGTCGGGAGGGCGCCGGTCTGCACCCCGGCCCGCCCGTCGCCGCTGCGGCGGACCTCACCGACCACCTGCCCGTTGCGCTCGACGACGAAGCGGGTGCCCGAGCCGGCGCCGCGGTGGTCGAACCAGACGAAGGCGCCGGGCGTGCCGACCACGCAGGTCGGGTCGGCCTTCGCCCCGGAGACCGTCGCGGCGGCGGCCGAGGCGGGGGCGGCGGTGGCGAGGGGCAGGAGCACGGCGAGGCCTGCGACGGCGGCGAGGGGTCGCTTCATGCCCGCACCGTAACCCGCCGCGGGCGCGTCGCCGACCGACCGGGTCGCCGGCCGGCCGGTCCCGCGGCCTCGCTCCCCCGCCCTCCGGCCCCCCGGCGCTCAGCCCTGCGGAGCGGGCCGGACGGGGCCGTCGCTGCCGGCCGGGTAGTCGAGGAGGGGCACCACGCCGTCGCCCCAGGCGGCGAGGACGGGCTCGACGATGCGCCACCCCTCCTCGGCCTCCGCGGCGTGCGCGGACAGTCGCGTGTCGCCGTCGAGGACGGCCAGCAGGAGCTGCCCGTAGGGGCCCGGCTCCTGCTTCGCGAGGTCGGTGTCGAGGTCCACCGGCTCCAGCTCGAACGGGTCGCCCTGGCCGTTCACGTTGACCCGCAGCGACATCCGGTCCGGGTCGAGCTGCAGCCGCAGCACGTTGCGCTGCGGCGGTGCGCCGGCGAAGACGACGTGCGGGACCTCCGCGAAGTGGATGACGACCTCGCGGCGACGCGCCCCCAGGGCCTTGCCGGTGCGCAGCCGGAACGGCACCCCCGACCACCGCCAGTTGTCGACGGACAGGACCACCTCGGCGTACGTCTCCGTCTCCCGGGCCGGGTCGATCCCGGGGGCGTCCACGTAGGAGTCGACGGTGCGGGCCCCCTCCCCGTCGGGGACCTCCCCGCGGGTGTAGCGGCCGCGGAGGCTGGTGGCGGCCAGCGCCTCCCGGGAGGGCGTGCGGACCGCCCGCAGCACGTCGGCCTTGCGGGCGGACAGGTCGGCGGGGGCGGTGGAGACCGGCGGTTCCATGGCCACGTAGGCCAGCACCTGCAGGAGGTGGTTCTGGACCATGTCCCGCAGCGCGCCGGAGCGGTCGTAGTAGCTGGCGCGCGCCTGCGCGTCGACGGTCTCGTCGAAGACGATGTCGACGCCGGTGATGTGGGCGCTGCTCCACAGGGGCTCGAAGACCCGGTTGGCGAAGCGCAGCCCGAGGATGTTGAGGACGGTCTGCTTGGCGAGGAAGTGGTCGACGCGGAAGGTCCGGTCCTCCGGCAGGACGGCGGCCAGCGCGGCGTTGAGCCGGCGGGCCCCCTCCAGGTCCTCCCCGAACGGCTTCTCCACGACGACGCGCAGCCCCTCGGGGAGCCGGCAGGCGCCGAGGGCGTGGACGACGCCCTCGAAGAGGACGTGCGGCAGGGCCAGGTAGACGACGACGGGGTCGCGGCCCGTGCCGTGGCGCCCGGCGAGGTCCAGGGCCGCCTGCAGGGTGGCGGCGTCGGTGACGTCCCCGCGCACGTACTCGGCGGAGCCGGCGAGCCGCTCGTGGACGTCCCGGCCGCCGTCGCCCGTGACCTGCCCCAGCCGCTCGTCGACCTGCCGGCGGAAGGCCCCGGTGTCCAGGTCGTCCTGCGCGACGCCGACCAGCTGCAGCCCGCCCTCGATCTGCGGGAGGACCTGGGCCAGGGCGGGCAGCAGGTAGCGGCCCGTGAGGTCGCCGGTGGCGCCGAGGATGACGAGGGATGCGCTCAACGGCCCGACTCCCGGGTGTGGTGGGAGGCCCGCGCGGGGCTCCCGGGGAGCGTGCGGGGCTCCGGGGACGGGCGGCGATCGTGGTCGGTCTCGATCCGGGCTGCCATGGGGATCATGCTCCCCCGCAGGGGAGGGGTCCGCGACCGGAGAGACGGGCCGGGAGGGGCGGCGCCCCGCCCGCTAGACTTGCCGCCGCCGGTGGCCGCGCAGGATCCGACCTGTGCTCTCACCGGCTGTGCGCCCCCGTAGCTCAGGGGATAGAGCATCGGTTTCCTAAACCGTGTGTCGCAGGTTCGAATCCTGCCGGGGGCACCCAGCATCACCGCAGGTCGAGCGCCCTGCGAGGGCCGCCGCAAGGCGTCGGGCCGGAGACCTTCTGACTCGCCAGCCCACGAGGACTTCATGAGAGCAGCCTCAGCCGCTCGGTCCGTGCGCTCGGCCACCGCATCCAACTCGCTGAACCGTCACGGCTTTGATGCCGCTTCCTGGTGAGTCAGAATGACGATCATTTCGCATGAGGTACCGCCGGAGGTCGAGGACCGTGCGGTGCGGATGGTGCTGGAGCGTGAGAAGGACTACACGTCCTTGCGGGTGGCGTGCGTGGCGATCGGTGACCAGCTCGGCACTCCCCCGCACGCGGGAGGTACCCCCAGCCCTGAGCGCCTGCGCCGCTGGGTGGAGCAGGCCCGCGTCGACGCCCAGCCCGGTGTGACCTCAGCCGAGGCTGAGGAGATGAAGAACCTGCGGGCGCAGACCAAGCGGCTGCGCGAGGCCAAGGAGATCCCGCGATCGGCCTCGTTCTTCTTCGCGCGGGAGTTCGTCCCCCGCGAGCGGGAGGTACTCCTACCGCGCCAGCACTGATCTGCCGCTTCGTCGATCAGATGCGCCAGCGAGGCTTCGCGGTCGCGTCGATCTGTCAGGTCCTGCATGAGAAGGGCCACCCGGTTGCCGCGAGGACCTATCGCGCCTGAAATGCAGGGATTGCACCGGCTGCCCAGACGGTCTCCGACGCCCGCCTGCACTCCGCGCTGGGCTACCGCCCACCCGCAGAAGCAGAAGCCGCCCACCACGCTGCGATCACCGCGGCCGAAGCGGAGTTGCGACCCGTCCGGAGACGGCAGAGAAGCCGTGACGCCTCAGCTCTTCCAGCGGGCCCTCCGTCCATGGGCGGAGCATGCATGGGAGCACTACCCCGGTCGCCCTCTCGCCGGCATCGGCTTTCCCGGCGAGGCTCAGGACGCCATCATGGATTGTCATCATGGAACTACGCAGCGCAAGCATGTCACGGTAGGCGACGACCGGGGAGCATGATGATCCAGCAGCGTGCCCCACGTCCTCTGTCGGTGGTGACGGGGATCGCCCTCGCCCTGACCCTTGCCTACGCGATCTCTCTGTTCCCCGGGGCGCGCGGAGCACCGGGCTACCGGCCGGTCGTCGACGGGTGGCTCAACTCCATCGCTGACGCCGCGATCATCGCCGTGCTGGTGGTGCGTGGATGGGTGGAGCGTCGTGAACGGGCAGCGTGGTGGTGTCTCGCGACGGGGTTGACGGCCGCGCTGGCGGGAAGCGTGGCCTACTACGCCTACTACCAACATCAGGTCCCCGTTTCTTCGCCATCGCTGGCCGACGTGGGATGGCTGGCGTTCTACCCCCTGCTCTACAGCGGCCTGCTGCTCCTTCTGCGTGAGCGCTCACGAGACCTGCCGCCCAGCCTGTGGTTGGACGGCCTGGGCGCCGGACTGACTGCCACCGCTCTTGCCAGCGCCTACCTCGACGGGGCCGCCGTACATCCTGCCGCCGGCACCGTCGTCGGGGTCGCGGTGACCACGGCCTACCCACTCGCCGATCTCATCCTGCTCGCCGTGGGCGTGGCGGGCTTGAGCATGCTGCGTGGCAGCGCGGGCAGTTCGTGGTGGCTGCTCTGCGCCGGTTTCATGACCTTCGCGGTCACCGACGCCCTCTACGCCGCGCAGGCCGCGACGGGCTCCTACGTCAGCGGAGGGCCGCTGGACCTGGGCTGGGTCCTGGCCCGCGCCTGTCTGGCCGTGGCCGCGTGGACCTCCGTACGCGACGCTCACCGCTGCGGCTCCACGAGGGTCACCGGGCTGCCCGTCCTGGCCCTTCCCACCCTGTGCGCCCTGGCGGTCCTCGGCCTGCTCTTCCACGGCACGCACGCAGCACTCCCCCCTGGCACCGCCGCGCTGGCCCTCATCGCCGGAGTCCTCCTCAGCGTGCGGATCGCCATGACCTTCCGCGAGGTTCAGCGCTCAGCGGAGCTGCAACGTCAGGCCCTCACCGACGAGCTCACCGGCTTGGCGAATCGCCGGCACTTCTACCAAGCCCTCAGCACCGCCAGTCAGGCCCTGCCACGGCACCGCTTCGCAGTGCTGCTCATCGACCTGGACCGCTTCAAAGAGGTCAACGACTCCCTCGGACACCACGCCGGGGACCAACTGCTGAGGGTGATCTCCGCCCGGCTGCGCCCGCTGGTGCGCCCCGGTGACCTCCTCGCCCGCGTCGGCGGTGATGAGTACGCCTTCCTCGTCCGCGACGTCAGCCAGGACGAGGCCCTGGTCCTGGCGTGGGCGGTACAAGCGGAGGTGCAGGCACCTGCTTCGCTCGGTGCCGCGACCGTCAGCCTCGATGCCAGCATCGGAGTGGCTCTAGCTCCGCAGCACGCCGGCGACAGCAGCGAACTGCTGCAGATGAGCGACTTGGCCATGTACGCCGCGAAAGCCCGAGGCGGCGGGGTGCTGGTCTACGACGAGGCCCGAGACGGCTCGGGTCGACACCGCCTGGAGCTGATCACCCAGCTGCGCGAAGGCCTCCACGAGCACCAACTGGTGCTGCACTACCAACCTCAGGTGGACCTGCGCACCGGGCGGGCCGGCAGCGTCGAAGCCCTCGTGCGATGGCAGCACCCCAGGCGAGGACTGCTGCCGCCGGTGGAGTTCATCCCGCTGGCAGAGTCTGCAGGCCTCATGGGCAAGCTGACCGCGCAGGTGCTGGAGGAGGCGCTGATCCAGTGCAGCCGGTGGCGAACCGAGGGGTCGCATCTGCAGGTCGCCGTCAACGTCAGCCCATCGGTCCTCATCGACCACGACTTCCCCACCCAGGTGGAGTACCTGCTCAGCACCCATCACCTCCCGCCTTCAGCCCTCGTGCTCGAGGTGACGGAGGATCTGCTCATGGCCCACCGCGACAGGGCTGTGAGCGCGCTCACCCGTCTCCGCAAGAAGGGGGTGCAGGTGTCCATCGACGACTACGGAACGGGCTACTCCAGCCTCGCCTACCTCATGGACCTCCCTGTCACCGAATTGAAGCTCGACCGTGCCTTCGTGGCGACGATGACGTCCAGCGCCCGCAGCGTCGCCATCGTGAAATCCACCACCCACCTCGCCCACGCCCTCGGACTGCATCTGGTCGCCGAGGGCGTGGAGGACGCCGAGACGCTGCACTCCCTGCGCGCCGTCGGCTGCGACCTGGTGCAGGGCTACCACCTCGCACGTCCCGTCCCGGCCCACGACGTGCCACGGGCCCTGGTGAGCGCAACGAGCGCCTTGAACACGCACCGGGGATGACGACCCGACCTCACCCACGGGAGTCGAGCCCGCCGCTCGGAGTTGGATCGCTGCCCTGGGCGCACGACCGCACCGGCAGCGCGGCGCGGGCGGGGGTGATCGCGGTGGCGCGCGCGACCCACGAGGGCCTGCCACCGCGTGGCAGGGTCGCGCTGTGGCCGCGGGTGTTCTCCGAGGCGTTCTTCGGCTACTACAACCACGAGCACCGCCACTGCGGGACGGGCTGCACACCCCAGCCTCAGTCCACCACGGCGCCGCGACCGAGGTCCGCGCCCAGCGGGCCGCGACCCTGAACGCTGCCTACGCCGCCCATCCAGAGCGGTTCGGCCACCGCCGCCCCCAGCCCCCGCACCTGCCCGAACAGGCCTGGACCAACCCACCCCTGACGGAGGCCGCCCGCAGACCAGCTGACGCGATCTTGTCTCACCCTGCTTGACACGTTCCGCAGGGGCGGGGTCCCTCCGGCAACCGGGGCTCTCACGCCCGACCGCACCGTGGCTCCCGCTCTCCCCACCCCCGGGAAGGGGTGGGGAGAGCGGGAGTGGTCGTCGGAGCCAGCAGACCTGCGCTGAGGAACATGCGAGGCGCTGCGCCACTGCGGCTTCCGCACCTCGGCGCGTCCCTGCCGGGAGGCTCGTCAGCCGACGTACGACTCGACCTTCACCGAGTCGACGAAGATGCGGACCTGGCGGGGGGTGCTCGCCTCGATCGAGTGGATCCAGTTGGTGCCCTTGACCCACGCCTCCGTCTGGATGCCGAGGCGCATGTCCTCGTCGGGGACCCGGGTGTCGGCGACGGTGGCCCACACCTTCCCGTCGATCAGGTACTTGATCTGGCCGGGGGTCCACTCGACGGCGTAGTCGTGCCACTGGGTGGAGTCGATCGCCGTCTCGGAGTGCTTGCGGGTGCGGTCCTCGAAGTGCGTGGTGACCGACATCATGTCGCGGTCGCCGCCGTTGTCCTCGGCGAAGTCGATCTCCGGCGGCCGACCGCCGGCACTCGGCCAGAGCAGCGCCACCATGGTGATCCCGCGGCCCTTCTCGGCACGGGCCCGCACCGTCCAGCGCCCGTAGGTCTGGTTCACGCGGTGACCGACACCGGCGCCGCGCCACACCCCGTCGGCGCCCTTGCGGGAGGTCAGCACCAGGTTGCCGCCACTGACGCTGACCCCGGAGGAGGCGTAGGGGGAACGGGACGCGGAGGCCACACCGCCGTAGCGCCACCACAGCTCGTCGTCGAGGGTGGTGTCGAACCCCTCGAAGGACTGCGGTTCGAACGCCGACGGCGCGGGGCTGGGAGCAGACGGCGGCGGCTGCGCACCGGCGCCGTCCCGGCAGGTCAGCCTGGCGTCCGCCCAGTCGGCGTGGTCGTGGTGCGGGTCGTCGCCGGCGTCGGTGACGACCAGCCGCAGGACCTCGCCCGCGGCGAGTTCGGCGGTGACGGCCTTCGTGCCGCGCCCGGTGATCCGGCCCGAGTTCCAGACCTCCTCCTCGCCGTTGAAGACCTGGAAGACGACGCTGCCGCGACCCTTCACCTCCCCGTCCAGCCCGACGGTGGAGGCGAAGGTGCACTCCCCCGGGCTGGTGACCCGGACCTCACTGCCGGGGTGGACGCCCAGGCCCCGTGCGTAGCTCTTCCCGCCCACCGTCAGCTGACGGCCGTCGCCGGCGCCCCGCTCCCCGTTGGAGCGGTCCCTCTCCACCGGACCCCAGCCGTTGGCGACCTCCTCGAAGTCCAGGGCGCTGACGTAGCGCACCGTGCCGGCGGGGCCCTGCGGGGAGGCCGTGGCGAGCGCGGGGGCGCCCGCCCAGCCGAGTAAGCCTGCGGTGAGGAGCGAGCACGTCGCTGTGGTCCTGCGGGTTCGGAACATGGAGAGTCCTTCTCAGTGGGGGGGGTGGCCGCGATCGGGGGGACGGCACCTGAGCCCCGCCACTATGCCCGTGCGGTGAGTAGCGGCTTCCGCGCGGGGGGGCTGGTCGTCTCGAACAGAGACGTCGGCCAGGGCTGCCCCGCCCGGGGTGAACCGGTGAACCTGGGCCACCCTCCCGTCGGTTCCTGCGGCGAGCACGAGCGGCCCCGCTTCGATTGGCTCCCGATCGGACGGCGGCCCGGGGGAAACCCCACGCAGCGTCCGCGCCAGTCGTTGCGCGGTCGCGGGCGATGTCGGGCGGCCTGCCCAGGGTCCTCTGGCCAACGCAGGAGCCGGTGGCCCGCATCATGCGGCTCCTCGCGGGAGCCCCCCTGGCCATCAGTGCCGCGCTCTTCACGTTGAGCTTCCTCTCGCCCGAACACGGACCGGGGCGGTGGCTCTTCGAGGGAGAGGACGATCCCGCCGTCCTGGGAGCGCCTGCCCTCGCCCTGTGGATCCTCGGCACCGTGACACTCGGAATCGCCTGGCTGACGGGACGGGCTGAGCGGAAGGCGTGGTGGTCTCGCCCCGGAACTCCGGAACCTCCGCATTCCTCGCCCGCCTCGTCCTCCGCTGAGACCGGGCAGGTCTGAGGGCTCAGGCATCGCCGCCGGATGCGGAACTGCACGCGGGCCTCGCGCGCGTCATCGCAGCGGCGGGCCCCGGGTGGGCGGGACGACCGCACCACCCGGGGCCCGCCCCCACCTCAGCCGGCCTTCCGCAGCCCGAGGTCTGCGACGGAGGCGGTGCCGTCGGACTTCACCGCCAGCGCGAAGGCCACCCGGGTGGTGCCGGCAGGCAGCGCCGGCAGGGACCGGGACACCGACGTCCACGACGAGGCCGCCGGCAGCGAGGACAGCGTCGTCCAGTACTTCCAGCCGCTGCCGGTGTGGGTGTAGGCGATCAGCGAGTTCTTCGCGCTGGTCGCCTTGTACGACAGGCCCACGGTGTAGGACGTGCCCGCCTGCACCGTGGCACCGCACCCGGTGGCCGGGGACGGCAGCAGCTTGGCGTCGCCGCTGCTGTAGCCGCTGACCGTGATCGCGTAGGAGCGGCCCGTCGCACCGGCGGGAACGTCGTTCGACAGCGTTCCCGAGGCGGTGAGCGTGCCCCACCTGTTGAACGTGAAGCACGTCGGCAGCGGCGAGCCCGTCGCCAGGTTCCCGTTGGCCAGCAGGTTCTCGGCCGGCGGCGGGGGCGGCGGGGCAGGCGCGCCCAGGGTGAGGCCGGCGACGCTGGTGCTGCCGTTGGCCTCCGTGGCCATGGCGAAGGCCACCCGGGTCACCCCGGTGGGGACCGGCGGCAGCGCCCGGGAGACCTGGGTCCACGACGAGGCCGCCGGGAACGAGTCCAGCTTCGTCCAGTACACCCACCGGGTGCCGTTGAACGTGTAGGCGATCAGCGAGTTGCGCGTGCTGGTCGCCTTGTAGGACAGCCCCACCGAGTACGACCCGCCCGGCTGGACCGTGGCGCCGCAGCCGCTGGACGTCGACGGCAGCAGCTTGGCGTCGCCGTTGCTGTAGCCGCTGACCTTGACGGTGTAGGAGCGCCCGGTCGCCCCGGCGGGCAGGTCGCTGGACAGCTCCCCGCTGGCGGTGTTGGTCCCCCACCTGCTCAGCGTGAAGCAGGTGGGCAGCGGCGAGCCCGTCGCCAGGTTCCCGTTCGTCAGCAGGTTCGCGGTGCCGCCCGCCGACTCGAACGTCGCGGTGAGCGTGGTCGCGGACTTCGGGCCGGTGAGGGTGTGTGTGGCGGCCCCGCCGTCGGACCAGGAGCGGAAGCGCCAGGTGCCCGTGGACGTCGACTGCTCCGCCGCGGAGACGGTGTGCTGGGACCCGACGATGACGGTGCGGGTGAACGGGGTCTTGGCGACCTCCGCGTCGAAGGCCACCTGCAGGCCGGAGGGGTTCGACGCCAGGGTCAGCGCCACCGTCTCCGGGTCGGCCCGCAGCGTGGTCGTCCCGGTGACACCGCGGGAGTCGGTGGCGGTGAGGGTCACGTCGATGTAGGCGGGCGCCGAGTGGTCGGGACCGGTGAAGGACAGCGACGAGCCGGTGCCCCCGCTCAGCGGGTGGGGGTGGCAGCCGCCGCTGCTCTCGCAGTGGAACAGCGTCGAGGACCACTTCAGGGCCGACGCCGGCAGCGTCGCGCCGGTGCTGTCCTTCGCCGTGCCGTTGAACACGAGCGGCTCCCCCGTCGCCCACGTCTGCGAGCCCGCGGCCGCGGTGATGACCGGGGTCGGGGCGGCGCCGCCGATGAGCACCGACGTGCTGGCCCGTGCGGTGGCGCCGGAGGGGTCGCGCGCCTCCACCGTGACGGTGGTGCTCCCGGCGGTGTTGTACGTCCGCGAGGCCGTCACCCCGGTGGCGTCGTCGAGGGCGCCGTCACCGTCGAGGTCCCACGCATAGGTCAGCGTGGAGCCCTCGGGGTCGCGGGAGCCGGAGGCGTCGAAGCGCACGGTGGTGCCGACCGGCCCGCTGGTCGGCGAGGCGGTCACCGCGGCGGTCGGCGGCTTGTTGCTGGAGGAGTAGCGGATGCGGTGCAGGTCACCGCTGTAGATGTCGAGGTAGTACAGGTCCCCACCGGGGCCGACCTCGAGGTCCACCGCCCACGGGGTGGTGGTGCTGAACTCGGTCAGCGTCGAGGGCTGCGGTCGCCCGTCGCTGCCGGGCTTCATCACCATCAGGCAGCCGCGGGAGAAGTCGACGAAGAAGAGGGCGCCGTCGTAGCTGTCCGGGAAGGATCCACCGGGGTAGAAGCGCAGGCCACCGATGGTCCCCGCGTCCTTGTCCGGGCAGGCGCCGGTGGAGAGGAACTTGTCGTTGTGCGGGTAGGCGTAGAGCGGCGACACGGCCGAGCCCTCGGAGTACAGCTTCTCGCAGATGTTGTTGTTCAGGGCGTCCCAGCTGCCCTGCCGGTTCGCCCCCTCGTAGCAGGGCCAGCCGAAGTTCTCCACGACGCCGTCGTCGACGTCGGCCACCCGGTCGATCTCCTCGTAGTTGTTCCAGCCGACGTCGCCGATGTAGACGTCCTGCGAGCCGGGGCGGAACGCGAACCGGAACGGGTTGCGCAGGCCGTGGGCGATGATGCGGCGGGCGTTGGGATCGGCGTGCGACAGCAGCGGGTTGCCGGTCGCGGGGGCACCGGTGTCGGGGTGGATCCGCACGATGGTCCCGTTGAGCCCGACGGGGTCACCACTGGTCCGCAGGTCCTGCGAGCGCAGGGACCCGGCCTCGGAGGTGGAGGCCTGCGGGACCGAACCGGCGGGCACGGGCGGGTCCGCGCACTTGTTCCCCTTCTGGCCGTAGTCGGCGAAGGTCCCGCCGGCGGCGTCGCCGGTGGTGACGTAGAGCATGCCGTCCGGGCCGAACTGCACCTCGTTGATGGAGTGCGAGGAGAACGGGTGGCAGGAGGCCTGGAGCAGGACGTTCTGGGCGACGACGCGGTTGCCGCTGAGCGTCAGGCGGACGACCCTCCCCTGGGTGACGCAGTGCTCGACACCGCTGACGCTGCAGTCGTCGTCGTCGGCGCCGGCCGTCCCCCAGGTCGGCGCCTTCCCTCCCGGTGGCGCGTCGTAGGCGTAGCTGACGTAGACGTAGGGGCGGGTGGGGAACTGCGGGTCCACGGCGAGTCCGTTGAGCCCGGAGTCGGAGTGGTTCCAGACGTCAGTCCGCAGGTCGGCGACGACCTCGGCGGTCGTGTCGGTGGGGCTGTCGTAGACCTTCAGCAGGCCGCGCTTCTCGGTGACGAACATCCGCCCGTCGGGCGCGAAGGCGAGGTTGGTCGGCAGCCTGAGGTCGCCGATGAGCACGGTGTCGGTGAAGCCCGCCGGCACCGCGGCGGCCGCGGGTGGCGGCAGGGCCACGGTCAGGGCGGCGCAGGTCGCCAGCAGCGCCATGGCCACGAGCGGCGCGGGCCGCCGGCGGAGCCCTTCCAGGATGATCGGTCGATGTTCGGTCACGTCGAGCCTCCCCCTCATCACGGAGCGTGCGCCTCGCAGTCTGCTCCCATGACGCGGCCCGCGAGGCGGGTTCGGGCGAACCCGCGGCGGGTCGGGGCCGGATCGCGTGCCCGCGCTACCCGGCGGGGTGCTTGACCGGCCCGGCCTCGGGCGGGCGCGGGCGGTCCTCCGGGTGCGCCCGCACGGCCAGGAGGGCGACGTCGTCCTCCGCCGCGGGGGCGAGGTCGGCGATGAGCGCGTCGCAGAGCGCCTGCAGCGGTAGCCGTTCGAGCCGGCCCGCCGCCTCCACCAGCCGTCGCAGGCCCGTGTCGAGGGCCTCGCCGCGGCGCTCCACCAGCCCGTCGGTGTAGAGCACCACCGTCGCGCCCGGGTGCAGCACCTCCGTGTGGTCGCTGCGCGGGACGTGCGGCGCCAGGCCGAGCATCACGTCCTCGGGGCGGGTCAGCAGCCGGGCGGGCTCACCGGGCTGGAGCAGCAGCGGCGGCGGGTGCCCGGCGTTGGACCAGCGCAGGGTGCGCAGGCCCGCCGCCGCCTCCGCCGGGGTCTGCTCGACGCGCGCCAGCAGCGCCGTGGCCAGCGTCGTGGAGCCCAGGTCGGCCAGGGCGGTGTCGAGGGCGGTGAGGACCCCCGCCGGGGGGCGGTCGAGGGCGTGCGCGATGCCCCGCAGCATGTTGCGCAACTGCCCCATGGCCGCGGCGGCGAAGCGGTCGTGTCCGGTGACGTCGCCGATGACGAGGTGGGTCGCCCCGTCGCGGGAGGGGAAGGCGTCGTACCAGTCGCCGCCGACGTGAGCCTCCTGCGCGGCGGGCGCGTAGCGCACCACGATGTGGAGGTGGTCAGGCTGTGGCGGGTCGGTCAGCAGGGAGCGCTGCAGGGTCTCGGCGAGGGTGCGGGTGGCACTGGCGCGCTGCCGCTCCTCCTCCAGCCTCCGCAGGCGCTCCAGCGCCTGGGCGCACTGCGCGGCAACGGCCTCCAGCAGCTCGGTCTCGTCCGTGTCGAACGCCTGAGGCTGCTCCCACCCGAAGGCGACGGCACCCAGCAGGCGACCCGACGCGCGCAGCGGCAGGGCTGCCCAGGCCCGGAGCGCGGCCTCCTCGACCACCTGCTCCGCCTCCGCGGGGACGGGCGGCGCCTGCGCGATGTCGGGCACGAGCACCCGCTCACCCCGGGCGGCCACGGCGACGGCCAGGCTGGAGTCCGCGGGCAGCAACCGGCCGTGCAGGGGTGACCTGTCCCCCAGGCTGTCGACCAGTTCCAGCCGGCCCTCCTCGCGAGCGATCCCGGCGAGGACCGCTGCGGCGCCGGTGGCCGGACGGGTGTGCCGGAAGAGGGCCCCGAGCAGCCCCTCGGTCGTCTCGGTCTCGGCCAGCTCGGAGGCCAGGGCGGCCAGCCCGGCGAGCCGTCGGGCGGTGCGGCGCTGCCGCTCCCCCGCCTCGCGCAGCCGGACGTTGGCGCTCTCCAGGTCCCGGGTCCGGGCGAAGAGGTCGGACTCGACCTGCGTCACCCGTTCCCGCAGCCGGCTGCCCCGGGCCGCCTCCAGCCGGGCCTCGTCGCGGTCGCGCACGTACTCCGTGATGTCGTCCGCCCGGTGCAGAAGCAGCACGACGCGCCCCCGCTCGTCGAGGATCGGGACGTTGCGGGGGCTCCAGTACCGCTCGACGTAGCCGCCGTCCGGCATCGCGATGTCGTACTTCGTGATGGGCATGACGTCGGGCAGGCCGCTGTCGCGGGCGCGCTCCAGGGACGCGCGCAGCGCCCGCATCCCCTCGCTGGCGGGATCGCCGGGTCGCCCGGGGAAGGCGTCGAAGAGGTTGCGCCCGACGGTGCCCTCGAGGGTGGTGGCGGTCGCCTCCAGCCGCGCCCGGTTGGCGTGGACGATGACGAAGTCGGGGGTCAGGAGCAGGAACGGGGCCGGTGCCTCGTCGAAGACCGTCGCGAAGTCCACGTCCGGCAGTTCGCCGGCCACCTCGTCGGCCACCTCGCCGCACTCCCGTCGTCGGGTTCGCGTCCTCCGGCCGCGGGTCCCGGCCAGTGTCCAGCCAACCAGCCGCGGGAACGGCGGGCGAGCCGGAGCGGGACCGGACCGGGACCGGACCGGGACCGGACCGGGACCGGACCGGGACCGGACCGGGCCGCCGTCCCGGCGACGACCACGCCGGAGCGGGTCGTGGCGCGGGGACGGCGGCCGCAGGGCGCGTCAGCTCCGCAGCTCCGCGGGGAGGCGGAAGCGGGCCACGACGGTCTGCAGCTGCGCGGCCATGCCGGCCAGCTCGGCGGTGGCCTGCTGGGACTGCCCGACGCCCTCGGTGGTGGTGCGGGCGGCGTCGGCGACACCGCCGATGCGGGAGGCGATCTGGTCCGCGCCGGTGGCGACGTCGTTGACGTTGCGGTTCATCTCACCGGTGGTGGCGGTCTGCTCCTCCACCGCCGCGGCGATGGTGACCTGGAACGAGTTGATCCGCTCGATGGTCTCGGAGATGTGCCCGATGGCGGTGGCGGCGTTGGCGGAGTCGGCCTGGATGACCCCGACGCGGCGGGTGATGTCCTCCGTGGCGCGGGCGGTCTGCTGCGCCAGCTCCTTCACCTCACCGGCCACCACCGCGAAGCCCTTGCCCATCTCCCCGGCCCGGGCCGCCTCGATGGTGGCGTTGAGCGCGAGCAGGTTGGTCTGCTCGGCGATGGCGGTGATGGCCTTGACGACGTCGCCGATCTCGGCGGAGGACTGCCCCAGGCGCGCGACGGTGGCGTTGGTGGCCTGCGCCTCGCCGACGGCTGCCGCGGCGACCTCGGCGGCCTGTCCGGCGTTGTGGGCGATCTCCGCGATGGAGGTGCCCATCTCCTCGCTGCCGGCGGCCACGGTCTGCACGTTGGCGGAGATCTGCCCGGCGGCTGCGGCGACGGCCTGGGCCTGGGTGGAGGCCACGTCGGCGGAGGCGGCGATCTGGGTGGAGGTGCTGCTGAGCTCCTCCGACGCCGCGGCCAGCGCGGTGGAGGAGTCGGCGATGGCGCGCACGGCCTCCCCGACGCCGCGCTGGGCGGCGCGCAGCGCGTCGGCCATCGCGCCGAGCTCGCAGGTGGTGTGGACGTCGATGGTGCGGGTGAGGTCGCCCTCGGCCATCCCCTCGACGGCATGCGCGACGCGCCGCAGGCCGATGACGATCATCTGGGAGACGAGGAAGCCGAGGAGGAGGGCCACGGCGAGCCCGGCCACCAGCACCACGAGCATGCTCGTGCGGGCGTCGGCGTAGGTCTCGTGCCCCTCGGCGACGACGGCGGCGGCCTCGGCCTGCTCGAACTGCTCGACGCGGTCGAGGGCGTCGGCCATCCGGGAGATGACGGGCTGGGCGGCCTCGTCGCGCACCCGCTGGTACTCGGCGAGGTCGTTGGCGCGACTGAGCGGGATCAGCTGCTCGTCGCGGACGCTGCGGAACTCGGCCAGGGCGGCGCGGAACTCCTCCCAGTCCGCGCGCTGGCCCTCGAGGCCGAGGGCCTCGTAGGCGGCGGCGGCGGTGTCGAGGTCGGCGTCGGTGGCGGCGATCTTCTCCTCGTAGTCGTCCATGCCCGCGTCGTCCTGGGAGACGGCGTGGTTGGCGATGAGCATCCGGGACTTGATCTGCTCCTGGTGCACGCGCCCGCGCTCGACGAGCCCCTGGACGTTCTCCTGGTAGAGCCGCTCGGTGCCCGCGCTCGTGCTGGCGAGGGAGCGCAGGCCCACGACACCGACGGCCACGGCCACCAGGGCGAGCACGGCCACGACGCCGAGGATCCTCGTGCCCACCTTGCGGTTGGTCAGCCACCGGATCACCGGCAGCGTCTCCATCCAGCGGACCACCGACGGCGGTGCCACTGCAGTCATCGTCTCCACGCTCCCCGAGAGTTTGGTTCGTCGGGGCGTTCATCGACACCCGAACGGCGCAACTTGACCCGTTCAGCTGGCCATGGACGGGTTCCCTCGATCACGTCCCGGCTCCTCGATCGCGCCCCGGCCCTTGAGGAGGGCCCCGCGGCGGTCGATGAGGAGGGAGGTCGGCATCGACGGCCGCAGGGCGCGGACACCGGCGCCGGGAGGAGGGGGGGCGGATGGGTCTCGCACAGCAGTGGCAGGCCCTGGCCTCCGTGCTCGCGGACGAGGTCGCCGACCACGTCTTCCCCCGGCGCACGCTCGCAGGCGTCCTCGGGATGCAGTACCTCGTCGGCGGTGTGCTGGCCGTGGCGTGGGGCGTCGTCGCGGCCATGCCGGCGCAGGCGCGGCCCGCCTACCTGGCCTGCGCCTCCGCCGCCCTCCTCGGGGCCGCGCTGATGGGGATGGTCTGGGCGAGCAGGATGTCCGGCAGGTCCCTCACCCTCGTCGCGCACGCGTGCATCGCCTCGGCACTCGTGCTCGTCACCGCGGGCCACCTGCTGGCCGGCGACCCGGGCGGGCCCGCCCTGCTGTTCGTGCTGTGGACGGCGCCGTACGCGGGGATCTTCTCCCGCCGGGCGCGCTGGCTGCACGTCGCCGCCTCGTCCGCCGTGTTCGTCGTCTCCGCGTGGTGGCTGCCGGCGCCGACGCTGGCGCAGACGCTCGTGGAGACCGCGATCCGCATCGCCACGGTGCTGTGCAGCGTGCTGCTGGTGTCCCGGATGACCGCGCGCCTGCGGCGCAGCGCCACCCAGGACCCCCTCACCGGGCTGCCCAACCGGCGCGTCCTCGCCGCCGCCACGCGCGCCGCCCTGGCGCGGCAGGCGGGGCGCGAGGGGGCGGTGTCGATGCTGCTGCTCGATCTGGACCGCTTCAAGCACGTCAACGACACCTTCGGCCACGAGGCGGGTGACGAACTGCTGCGGCAGCTCGTCCCGCGCCTGCTGGCGGCCGTCGGGCCCCGCGACGTGGTGGCGCGCCTCGGCGGGGACGAGTTCGCCGTGATGTGCGAGGACTGCGACGGTGACCGCCCGCCCGAGCGGGTGGCCGCCCGACTGGCGCAGGTGTGGGCGCAGCCGCTGACGCTCGCGGGACGCACCCTGCACGTCAGCGGCAGCGTCGGCGTGGCCGTCGCCGGGCCCGGCTCGACGCCGCGGACGCTGCTGCGCGACGCCGACGCCGCCATGTACGAGTCCAAGCGCGGCGGCCCGGGAGGCTTCCGGGTCTTCCACGACGGGCTGGCCGCCCGCTCCAACCGCGTCCTCCAGCTGGAGCAGGGCCTGCAACGGGCGATCGGGCGCGGCGAGGTGTCGGTGCACTACCAGCCCGTCATGGCGCTGACCGGTGACCGGGCCGGGCAGGCGGTCGGGGCGGAGGCGCTGCTGCGCTGGCACAGCGCGGAGCTGGGGCCGGTGCGCCCCGACGAGTTCATCCCCGTCGCGGAGGCCGCCGGGCTGATCGGCGCGCTCGGCGACTGGGTGCTGGACCAGGCACTGACGGACCTGGGCGACTGGATGGCCGCCGGGCACGTCCCGGCCGATTTCCACGTGGCGGTCAACGTCAGCGCCCACCAGCTCTGCGCCGACCTGCCGGACCGGGTGGCCAGGCAGCTCGCGCGCCACCGGATGCCCGCCGCGAACCTGGGGCTGGAGGTGACGGAGAGCGCGGTCCTCAACCGCAGCACCGCCCCCGAGGCGCTTCGCCGCCTGCACGAGCTGGGCGTGACCCTGCTGCTGGACGACTTCGGCACCGGCTACTCGTCGCTGTCGCAGCTGCAGGAGCTGCCCTTCGACGTGGTGAAGGTGGATCGGTCCTTCGTCGCCGGGATGAACCGGCACCCGCGCAGCCGCGCCCTGGTGCTCGCCGTGCTGTCCCTGGCGGAGTCGTTCGGGATGTCGGTGGTCGCGGAGGGTGTGGAGGACGAGGAGCAGGCGGAGAGCCTGCGTGCGGCGGGCTGCCCCCGGGTGCAGGGCTACTTCTTCGCCCGGCCCGCGCCGGTGGCGGAGTTCCTCGCGAACCTGCCCGGGACGGCCGCCGTCCCCGCGCCGGTGCCGGTGCGCTGACCCGGCCACCCGTGCCCCGCCACGTCCGGGGCGCGGCGCGCCCGCAGGCCCGGCGGGGTGCGTGCCCGCGCGGCGACCGCAGCCCGTAACCTGCGCGCACCGCGGCGGGAACCCCCTGCCGCCAGCGCGGCCGAGCGGCCGGTCCGGAGGAGGGCGCGTGGCCGTCGACATCAGGGAGGTCGCCCGCCGCAGCGGCGTCTCGCCCGCCACGGCCTCCCGCGCCCTCAACGCCCACCCCAACGTGGCCGACGCGACGCGGGCGCGGGTGCTGGCCACGGCCCGGGAGCTGGGCTACCAGCCCAACCAGCAGGCGCGCGCCCTGGTGCGGCAGCGCTCGGACACGGTGGGGCTGATCTGGGACACCGGCTACGTGCGCACCCACGGCCGGCAGTCCTTCCTGCAGGACCTGCTCGTGGCGCTGAAGATGGCGCTGGCCGAGACGGGCTACCACCTGATGCTGCTGTCCCCGAGCAGCACCGCCGCCTCACCCAGCGACTTCGTGAGCATCGCCGCGCAGCACAGCCTGGAGGGCGTGGCGCTGATGGCGGTCAACGCCCACCTGCCCGCGGTGGACGCCCTCATCGCCTCGCGGCGGCCCTGCGTGGGCCTCGACCTGCCGGTGCGGGGGGCGCGGGCCTCCTACGTCAGCGCCGACAACCAGCAGGGCACGGCGCTGGCGGTGGAGCACCTGGCGGGGCTGGGACACCGGCGGATCGCCACGATCACGGGCGGGGCGGGGATGATGCCCGGGGTGGAGCGCCGCGAGGGCTTCTCGGCGGCGATGGCGGCCGCGGGCCTGGACGTGCCGCCGGAGTACGTCGCCGAGGGTGACTTCTTCCTGGAATCCGGCCTTGCCGCGATGCGGCGCCTGCTGGCGCTGCCCTCCCCCCCGACCGCGGTGTTCGCGGCGGGCGACCTGATGGCGATCGGGGCGGTGCGCGCGGCGGAGGAGGCGGGGCTGTCCGTGCCCCGCGACGTGTCGGTGGTCGGCTTCGACGACATCGAGCCCGCGTCGCTGGTGCACCCGGGGCTGACGACGGTGGGCCAGGACTACCTGGCGATGGGCCGGGCGGCGGTCGAGCTGCTGGTGCAGATCATCGCCGACCCGCGGGTCACGGGCCCCCGCGGCGGCGCGCGCCGCGGGCCCGCCCCGCGGCTGCTGCCCGGGCGGCTCGTCGTGCGCGGCACGACGGCACCGCCCGCCTGACCCTGCGCCACACCCCGGCCCGGCCCGGGCCTCCACCTCCGCCGAACCCCGCCGAGCTGTAGACGCCGTCTCGGTGCGGGGTTACGATCCGTCGTATTGGAAACGTTTCCATGACCCCGCGTTCGATGGCGAAAGGGTTCCCCCCGCATGCTCCCCTCCACCTCCCGCCGCCACGCCGCCCGCGCACTGGCCCTCGGCCTCACCCTCAGCGCGGCGACGATCACGGCCCCCGCGATCTCCGCCTCGGCGGTCCCCGCATCGGCGCCCGCAGCCGCCGCGGTCGGCGCGAGTGCCGTGCAGTCCCCCTTCGGGACCAACGTCTTCGTCTTCGACCCCACCACGCCGGTCGCCGAGATCCAGGCGATCGCCGACCGGATCCACGCCGAGCAGGTGGACAACGAGATGGGCACGCAGCGCTACGCGCTGCTGTTCAAGCCGGGCACCTACGGCACGGACGCGAACCCCCTGCAGATCAAGGTCGGCTACTACACCGAGGTCTCCGGCCTCGGCGCCTCCCCCGAGGACGTCGTCATCAACGGCAAGGTGGAGGTCTACAACCGCTGCCTCACCGACGGCGGCACCAGCAACTGCATCGCCCTGAACACCTTCTGGCGGACGCTGTCCAACCTCACCATCGACGTCAACGGCGCCGGCCAGGACGGCTGCCGACAGAGCGCCAACTTCTACGCCGTCTCCCAGGCGGCGCCCGTCCGCCGCCTCAACGTCCTCGGCGGGGAGCAGAAGACCCCGCTGTCCCTGATGGACTACTGCACCGCGGGCCCGCACTTCGCCAGCGGAGGTTTCCTCGCCGACTCCCGGGTGGACAACGTGGCCGGCGACGGGGTCGTGGACGGCACCGTCATCAACGGCTCGCAGCAGCAGTGGCTCACCCGCAACAGCACCCTCGGCACGTGGACCAACGGCGTGTGGAACCAGGTGTTCTCCGGTGTCGTGGGCGCACCCGACGACTCGGGGTTCCCGAACCCGCCCTACACCACGCTGGAGCGCACGCCCCTCAGCCGCGAGAAGCCGTACCTGTTCGTCGACGCCCAGGGCCGGTACAACGTGCGGGTCCCCGCGGCGCAGCGCGACACCCGCGGCATCAGCTGGGAGGACGGGCAGGCACCCGGGCGCACGATCTCCCTCGACGAGTTCTTCGTCGCCACCCCGGAGCACTCCGTCCGCGAGATCAACACCCAGCTCGCCCGGGGCCGGCACCTCCTGCTCACCCCCGGCGTCTACGACGTCGCGCGCAGCATCGCCGTCAAGCGGGCGAACACCGTGGTGCTCGGCATGGGCCACGCCACCCTGACCGCCGTCGACGGCGCCACACCGCTGACCGTCGCCGACGTCCCCGGCGTGATCATCGCCGGCGTCACTGTCGACGCCGGCACCGAGACGTCCGAGACGCTGCTGCGGGTCGGCACGAAGAACGGCAACAACGGCCGTCCGCACACCGTCCCGTCGAACCCCACCACGCTCTCCGACGTGTTCTTCCGCGTCGGCGGCCCCCACATCGGGCGCACCAAGGTCGCCCTGGAGGTCAACAGCGACCACGTGCTCATCGACCACACGTGGGTGTGGCGCGCGGACCACGGCGTCGAGGGCTTCACCGAGGGCGTCAACGGCGACACCGACCGCTGGCGGACCAACATCGGCCTCAACGGCGCGGTGGTCAACGGCGACAACGTCACCGCCACCGGGCTGTTCGTCGAGCACTTCCAGCAGTACAACACCATCTGGAACGGCGAGCGCGGCACCGTCGTCCTCTACCAGAACGAGCTGCCGTACGACCCGCCCTCCCAGGCGGACTGGATGAACGGCGACGTCGAGGGCTGGGCCGGGTACAAGGTGGGCGACCACGTCCGCACCCACCAGCTGCACGGTGGCGGCGTCTACGTGTTCAACCAGAACGACCCGTCGATCCACACCGAGAACGGCTTCGAGGTGCCGCAGACGCCCGGAGTGCGCCTGCGCCACATCATGACCGTCAACCTCACCGCCGGGACGATCGACCACGTCGTCAACGGGATCGGGGACGCGGCGGGCATGGACCGGGTCGGCCAGCCGGTGTGGATCACCGAGTACCCGTGACGCACCCCCCGTGACGCAGGACCTCTGACCGGTTCCGCGCCCGGGGCCGCCGCGATCGGCTCCGGGCGCGGAACCCGAGGACGGGGTGGGCCGCACGGGGCGCTGCGGCCCACCCGCCGCCGTCCCGGTGCACCGGCTCGCACCGGGCGGGGCCCGCCCGCCGGGCCCCGCGGGCGGGTCCCGTCACCCGTTCGGGTGAGCGGGCCGCGGTTCCGGTGGCGGGAAACGGCCATCGCACGAGGATCGACGCGGCAGGGCCGCCCCGATCCGCGGAGTGCGGTCCCCTCGACTCCGGGAGGACGCACGATGCGCAGGGCGGGACGACGGCCGACCGACGGGCCGAAGCCCCCGATGTCCCCCGGCGCCCGCCGTGCCCTCGCCGTGCCGTACCTGCTCGCGGTCGCCGTCTGCGCCGCGGTGGCGGCCCAGGCCGCGCTCACCGGCCGGACCCTCGTGGCGGCCGCCGCGCTGCTCGTGGCAGCGGTGTGCTCCGAACTGCTCGCCATGCTCCTGCTCCGCGACCGCGACCGCCGCCGCGCCGCGAACTCGCAGGGTCGGGCCGGCACCGGGGCGCTGCCCGCCCTCGGCTGAGCACTGCCCGTCGCGGCTCCGGCCCGGGGCGCCCCGCCCGTCCCGGGACGCCGGTGCTCCGCCGCCCATACTGGGAGCCGTGAGCAGCGAGGAACCGATGCCCGTCCGCACCGCCGCGGAGCTCGACGCCATGCGCGAGGCCGGGCGCATCGTGGCGCGGACCCTGCAGGCGGTGCGCGCCGCCGCGGTACCGGGTGCCCGGCTGCGCGACCTCGACGAGATCGCCCAGACCTGCATCCGCGAAGCCGGCGCCCTCCCCTCGTTCCTCGGCTACGCGCCGTCCTGGGCGCCGACCCCCTTCAACGGCGTGCTGTGCCTGTCGGTCAACGAGGTCGTCGTGCACGGCCGCCCCACCGGCCGGCGCCTCGACGACGGGGACCTGCTCAGCATCGACTGCGGCGCCGTCGCCGACGGCTGGCACGGCGACTCCGCGCTGACCGTCCACGTCGGGGAGCGGGCCGGGCACGTCTGGGAGGCCGACGACCGGCTGGTGCGCGCCACGGAGGAGGCCCTCGCCGCGGGCATCGCCGCCGCCCGGCCCGGCGCCACCCTGCTGGACGTGGCCCGGGCGGTGGACGAGGTCGCCGTCCGCCACGGCTACGCCCACCTGCCCGACCACGGCGGGCACGGCATCGGCCGCAGCATGCACGAGGCGCCCTTCGTGCCGAACCGCCCCACCCCGAACGCCGCGCAGCACCGCCTCCGGGTGGGCAACACGCTCGCCATCGAGCCGATGCTGCTGTCCGGGGAGGGCCGCTACCGCACCGCGAAGGACGGCTGGTCCGTCGTGGCGCTGGACAAGAAGCGCGCCGCGCACGCCGAGCACACCGTCGCCGTGACCGCCGACGGCCCGGTGGTGCTGACGGCCCCCTGACCGGGCGCCGGCGGCGTCAGCCTGCGTTGCGGAGCAGGAAGTCCTGGTCCGGGTCGCGCCCCATGGTCGGATCGGGAGCCGGCAGCGGATCGTGGCGCTCCACCACGTCGGCGATGCGCGCGGGATCCGGCAGGGTGCGGTAGCGGCTCCTCGGATCGGACGTGCCCTCGACCCCCGGCGGTCCTGCTGCGCGGTCTTCGCCCACGACGCCCACCCCTCTCGCTGCGAGGCACGCGGAGCGCCCCTCTGCTGCAGCCTCCTCCCGGAGAGCGGCGCGGGCCAGCGGACACTCCTGCTGCAGCGAGAGCCCGGCACCCGGATCCGCCGTGGGTCCGGAGCGGCGTGTCACCGTCTCGATGCAGCGGGAGTGTCAGCACCGGGCGAGACGGCGGCTGCGACGACGTCCTCCACCTGGACCACCCGGTGGCCTCGATGAGCTTCCGCAAGCCCTCCGGAGCCGGGGTCCTGCTCGCCCTCTGCGCCGCAGCACCCCACACCGGCCCGGTCGTCGCGTACTGCCCCGAGACGGAGAGCGTCGCCGTCGTCCACCCCGGTCGGCAACCGGCCGAGCTGCGACGGCGATGGCCGTGGTGACGACCACCCGCGCCGTGGAGGTCACCGGCGCACGGGAAGGCTCCCCGACGTGACGACGGGCACGCGCTCCGCCGATGCGCCGGAGGTGGTGGTGCGACGAGCGGGCGCCGCCGACGTGCAGGACGTGCTCGACGTCGCCGTGGCTCCTGCCCACCAGGGCCGAGGTGTCGGGCGGCGGTTGTTGCGACTGGCGGAGGAGCAGGCGGGAACGATGGGCATCGCGCAGGTCCGGCTCTCCACCCACGAGGCGATGAGCGAGAACGCCTCCTGCTACCCGCGTCGGGGTTGCCGCCAGAGCCACCGAGCCGTTCAGGACGGCTACCGGCGCGTCTTCTTCGCCAAGGGCCCCGGTGCGGGGAGCGCAGGTGCCGACCGCGGCTGACCGCCCGCGTCCACAGCACCCGCGCCCGGAGCAGCCCTCAGAGGTCGGCGTCGAAGTGGCAGCCCGCGTGGGAGCCGAAGAACGACTCGGCGGCGCGGGTCCTCGCCTCCGCGGAGCTGCGAGGCAGCCGCCGCAGCGTGGCCAGTGCGGCGTCGAGGGCGGCGATGCGGTCGCGTGCCGCCGGGCGCGTGCCGCCGGGCAGTGCCCGCCCGTCGACCACGGCGCCGCGCACGAACCGCTCCCCGCGACCGTCCGCCAGGTCGATCGCCGCGGCGTAGTAGGTCACCTGCATGAGGCTCTGGGAGGTGTGCTCCCACACGCCGTCGGGCGGGATGGCCCCGGTGACGCGGCCGCCGGCCGCGGTGATGCCCGCGGCGTCCGGGGAGCCGTGGGGGCCCAGGGGGAATCCGAGCTCCGCGGGGGTCTCCTCCACGGCCCGCACCGTGCCGTCGGCCGCTGCGGTGAGGGACAGCCGCCCCGTCCCCGCCAGGAACCCCAGGACCACCTCGGGCGTGGTGTCGAGCGCGTCGACGAGGCCGTCGACGAGCGCCGCGGAGGCCCGCCGGGACCGCTGCCGCTCCGGGCCGCCGTCGGGGCCCTGCTCCCAGAGGGGGATCCAGCGCGTGCGGTGGATCGGGTCCACGCCCGTCACGACGGGCGAGCCGGTCCGGGTGGGCTCCACGACGCCTCCCACCGGCATCGCGGGCGCCGCCGGCGGGGCGCCCTCTTGCGCAGGGGGTCGGCGAGCCGGGCCCGCGGCTTGAGCGCACCGCTGCTCACGCAGGGCCGCCCGGGTGACGCCGGCACCTGACCGGCCCCGTGGGGCTCAGCCCGCGAGCTGCAGCGCCTCCGTGGTGCGCGCCACCGTGGCCGACAGCAGATCCTCGTCCTCGGACAGCTTGCGCCCGTAGGAGGGCACCACCTCCCGCAGGCGCGGCTCCCACGCCTCGATGCGGGACGGGAAGCACTTCCGCAGCAGGTTGAGCATCACGTCCACCGCCGTGGAGGCCCCGGGCGAGGCGCCCAGCAGCGCCGCGATGGAGCCGTCACCGGCGTGGACGAGCTCGGTGCCGAACTGCAGCACCCCGCCGCGCGGGCCCTTCTTGATGACCTGGACGCGCTGGCCGGCGGTGATGAGCTCCCAGTCCTGCTCCGCCGCGTCGGGGTAGAACACCCGCAGCGCCTCGAGGCGCTGCTCGCGCGACTGCAGCACCTGCTTCACGAGGTAGGTCGTCAGCGGCACGTTGTCGCGCGCGACGGCCAGCATCGGCAGCAGGTTGTCGGGCCTGATCGAGAAGGGCAGGTCCGTGAGGGCGCCCTGCTTCAGGAAGCGCGGCGAGAAGCCCGCGTAGGGGCCGAAGAGCAGCGCCCGCTCCCCCGCCACGATGCGGGTGTCCAGGTGCGGCACCGACATGGGCGGGGCGCCGACCTCCGCCTGGCCGTAGACCTTCGCGCTGTGCCGCTGGGCCACCTCGGGGCGGCGGCAGCGGAGGAACTGCCCGCTGACGGGGAATCCGCCGAAGCCGCGCCCCTCGGGGATCCCGGAGCGCTGCAGCAGGTGCAGGGCCCCACCGCCGGAGCCGACGAAGACGAAGGGGGCGCGCAGGGTGGCGGAGCCTCCCCCGGCCTCGCGGACGGAGACCTCCCAGCCTGTCCCGGAGCGCTTGACGTCCTTGACGGTGCGCCCGGTGTGCACCTGGACACCGCGCTGCTGGGCCAGTCCCAGCAGCGCGCGGGTCAGCTCGCCGAAGTCGACGTCGGTACCGGCCGCGGAGCGCGTCGCGGCGATGCGCTCGGACGGGTCGCGCCCGTCGGTGAGCAGCGGTGCCCACTCCCCGATCCGCCCACGCTCGGTCGACCACTCCATGCCGCGGAAGAGGGGGTGGTCGCTGAGGGCGTCGTAGCGGGCCCGCAGGTAGGCGGTGTTCGCGTCGCCGCGCACGAAGCTCATGTGCGGCACCGGGTTGATGAACCGCGTCGGGTCGGGGATGGCGCCCGACTCCACCAGGTGGGCCCAGAACTGCCGGGACACCTGCCACGACTCGTTGACGGAGACGGCCTTGCTGATCTCGACGCCCCCGTCGGAGCGGGCGGGCGTGTAGTTCAGCTCGCACAGCGCGGCGTGCCCGGTGCCGGCGTTGTGCCACGGCGCGGAGCTCTCCTGCCCCAGGGCGGAGAGCTTCTCCAGGACGACGACGGACCAGTCCGGCTGCACCTCGGTGAGCAGCGCGGCGAGGGTGGCGCTCATGATGCCGCCGCCGATGAGGACGGCGTCGTACCTCTGCGGTCCGGCGGCGGGGCCCGGGACGGCCCTCGGAGTCGGCCCCGGAGTGGGCCCGGGAGTGGGCGCGGGCTGGGTTGCGGACACGGTGGCTGCCTCGCAGGTCGGAGGTCGCGGTGCGGGGCGCGGACGCTCCGCTGAGGACGTACGAACGCTACGGCCCGGCACGCCCGGACGCGCGATCGGGGCGGCCCGACACGGTGCGACTCCGCTCACACCCGTCGCCCGCAGCGCGCTCACACCCGTCGGGCGCAGTCCTCGCCCTCGCCCCGCCGGGGTCGTCGCGAGGGCGCTCAGACCAGGCGCAGGCGCTCCCCGGCCACCTCGACGACGTCGCCCCGCTTCAGCTGCCGGCCCCGGCGCTCCTCGACCTCGCCGTTGACGCGCACCTCGCCGGAGGTGAGCAGCGCCCGGGCGTCCGCACCGGTCTCGGCCACGTCACCGAGCTTGAGCAGCTGCCCCAGCCGGATGACGGCGGAGGCGGGGTCCTCCCCGGGCCGGGCGGAGATCTCGATGTCGCGCACCGGCGCATCCTGCCAGCCGGGCGGGGAGCCGCGCGGGCCGGGAGAGGGCGCGGCGCCGGGTCAGGTGGCGTGCGGTGCGGCGCCGGGGTCCTCGTCGAGGGCGAGGGCGTGCAGCACGGAGCTGACGCGCGCCGCGTCCGCCTCGTCGAAGCGCGCAGGCAGGACCAGCTCGGCGCGCCGGCCCCCGCGCAGGACCACGGGGATCCGGACGGTGTCCGCGCCGGGGGCGACGCCGCCGGTGGGGGCGCCCTCGTCCACTGCCGCCTCCTCGAGGGGAGCGGCCTCCTGCGCGGCGGGCACCGGGGGTTCCTCGACGGCTACGACCTCGGCGTCCTCGACGCCCCCGGCGGGCTCGGCGGGAGACGGGGCCGCGCCGGCGCCCCTGCCCTCGCTGCCGGCGGTGGTGAGGAACGTGCGCAGGCGGTCCACACCGCTGCGCGCGGCGAGCCCGGCCATCGGGTCGAGGTAGCCCTGCTTCACCGCGCGCTGCAGCAGGTCGTCCAGCGCCGATGCGGCGCGGTCGTCCTCGGTGCCCATCTCGTCCTCCGTCGTCCCGTCGGCGATTCCCGGGCGTCCTCCAGCCGGCGGTCGCCGGGTACGTCGCAGCATCTGCGCGCGGCGGCGGCACGGTCAATCCGGGAGGACCCCCAGGTCACCCCGAGGAGCCCCGGCCGACCGTGCCGCCGCAGCGTCCGCGCGGGCGCTCAGCGACCCGCCTTGAGGGCGGCGGCGATGCGCACCACCCGCTGGGCCTGGACCCGCGCGGCGGCGCGCGTCACGTCGTCGACGGGGTTCTCGCCGTTGCCGTCGACGTGGGAGGTGCCGTAGGGGTTGCCGTCGGCGAACTTGGCGGGGTCGGTGTAGCCGGGGGCCACGACGATGCCGCCGAAGTGGTGGATGGTGGTGTAGAGGGCCAGCAGCGTGGACTCCTGCCCGCCGTGGCGGGTGCTGGTGGAGGTGAAGCCGCTGTAGACCTTGTCCGCCAGCAGGCCCTGCGCCCAGAGCCCGCCGAGGGTGTCGAGGAACTGCTTGAGCTGGGCGGCGACGTTGCCGAAGCGGGTGGGCGAGCCGAAGATCACGGCGTCGGCCCAGGTCATGTCGTCCTTGTCGGCCTCGATCACGTCCTGGGTGGCGGCCGCGTGCTGGGCCCAGCCCTGGTTGCTCGCGATGGCCTCCTCGGGGGCCAGCTCGTGGACCTTGCGCAGGCGGACCTCGGCGCCCGCCTTCTCGGCGGCCTCGGCGATGGTGCGGGCGATCTCGTAGTTGGTGCCGGTGGAGGAGTAGTAGATGACGCTGAGTCGGACGGGCTCGGTCACGTCGGATCCGGTCACGGTGCTGCTCCAGTGCTCGTCGGCGGTGCGATGGGTCGTCGAGCTGATGGTCAAACACTCAACGTTCCCTCGACGCTAGACACGGCCTCCCGCGCGCGCCACTCGAGGGGCCTTGCGGCACCGGCCGGCGGACGCCCTAGGTTCGGGGCATGACGAACACCCCTGACAAGATCGTCTACACCGCCGGCGCCACCGTGACCGGGGGCCGCCGCGGCGGACGCGCCGTGAGCGACGACGGCATCCTCGACCTGGAGCTGCAGGCCCCCAAGGAGACCGGCGGCCCCGGCGGCGCCACCAACCCCGAGCAGCTCTTCGCCGCCGGGTACGGCGCCTGCTTCCAGGGCGCCATGGGCCTCGCCGCCAAGGAGCTCGGCGTGGACGCCGGCGGCTCCACGCTGCGCGCCGAGGTCGGCCTGGGCCCGGAGGGCGAGAGCTTCGCCATCGCCGTCACCCTGCGCGTCACCGTGCCCGGCCTGACGCAGGAGCAGACGCAGGAGCTCATCGAGCGCACCCACCAGCTCTGCCCCTACTCCAAGGCCGTCCGCGGCAACGTCCCGGTGACCCTGGTCGCCGAGACCGCCTGACCCCGTCCCCTCGCGGGCCCCGTCCCCGGCGGGGACGGGGCCCGCGGCACGAGGGGCTCCCGCCGCGGGCCCCGCGCTGGCACGCTGTGCCGGTGCACTCCCCCACCGCGGACCACCCCGTCGCCGTCCCCGTGCTGCGGATGACCGCGTTCCCCGCCGGACCGGGCGGCGGCAACCCGGCGGGTGTGGTGCTCGACGCAACCGGCCTGCCCGACGCGCTCATGCAGGAGGTCGCGGCCCGGGTCGGCTACTCCGAGACGGCCTTCCTGACGGCCCCGCCGACCTCGCTGCGACCGGACCGGGCCGGGATCCGCTACTTCTCCCCCGTCGCGGAGGTGCCCTTCTGCGGCCACGCCACCATCGCCACCGCCGTCGCCCTCGCCCAGCGCGACGGCCCCGGCACCACCGTCTTCGAGACACCGGTCGGCGAGGTGGAGATCCGCACGGTCGCCGGTCCGGACGGGCCCACCGCCTCCTTCACCAGCCGCGAGCCGCGCGTCGACGACCTGGACGACGCGGTCCTCCAGCGCCTCCTGGGGCTGCTCGGCCTCACCGCCGCCGACCTGCACCCCGACCTGCCCCCGCGGCTGGCGTTCGCGGGCAACGTCCACCCCGTCGTGGTCCTGGCCCACCGCGAGGCGTTCGACGCGTTCTCGTTCGACCCCACCGCCGTCCGCGCGCTCATGGACGAGCAGGGCTGGCGCGCGACCGTCACCGTCGTCCTGCCGCTCGACGAGCGGGACTTCGAGGCGCGCAACCTCTTCCCCGTCGGCACCCTCAGCGAGGACCCCGCGACGGGCTCGGCGGCAGCCTCCCTCGGCGGCTACCTGCGCACGCTGCGCCCGGGCAGCGCCCCGTTCCGGTTCACCGTGCACCAGGGCCGGCACGTGGGGCGGCCGAGTCTCATCGCCGTCGACGTGCCCGCCCGCGGGGGGATCGTCGTCTCCGGGACCGCCACGCTCCTCGCCCACGACGGCTGAGCGGCCCCGCCCACCGGACCGGCTCAGGCAGCGGCCAGGAACTCCTCCCAGCGCGGGTCCGCCTGCTCCGCCCCCCGCACCGCCCACGACGCCCCCCGCGGCGGGCCCGGGACGAAGGGCAGCGTCCACCCCATCTCCTCCGGGGTGCGGTTGCCCTTGGCGTTGTTGCAGCGCACGCAGCAGGCGACGAGGTTGCCCCAGGAGTCCGGCCCGCGACGGCTGCGGGGCAGGACGTGGTCGACGGTGCTCGCCGGGCCGCGGCAGTAGGCGCAGCGGTGGTGGTCGCGGCGCAGGACCCCCCGCCGGCTGACGGGGACCACCCTGCCGTGGGGCACCCGCACGTACCGGCCCAGCAGGATCACGGACGGGCGGGCGAGCGTGAGCGTGGCGCCGATGACGGGTTCGCCGTCCTCCAGCACCACCGTCGCCTTGCCCGCCAGGACGAGCACGAGCGCCCTGCGGAACGTGACCACGGCCAGCGGTTCGTATCCGGCGTTCAGCACGAGGGTGCGCACATCCACCTCCACCGACGAGAAGAGGCGCCCTCCCGGGTCGGGAGTGCGCCTCTGACGGGGACGGCGTGCACCTGCACGCGCACCTGATGGTGGTGCCTCTGGATCGCTCCGGCCACACCCCTGCGCCGCCGTGGGCGGGCGCACGCGCCCGCGAGCCGGTGGTGCCGGGTGTCGTGCAGCACGGTTGCCTCCGCGGTGCCGTCGTCGTGGTTCGCACTGTACGTCCGGCTGCGGGCGGAGTCACGCGGGTTCGCCGCTGCTCACGCAGACGTCACCCGGATGTCGTCACCGGGGACCGTCGGGGAGCCCCTCCTGCCGCACGCGACGGCGGCCCGCACGGCCCCTGCGAGGGGGCTGCGCGGGCCGCCGTCCGCGGTTCAGGACAGGCTCAGAGGACGCGTCCGAAGAACGCGGACGCGGTCCAGATCTTGCGCTTGCTGACGCTCTTGCCGGCCCGCGGGGAGTCGAACATCATGCCGTCGCCGGCGTAGATGCCCACGTGGTAGACCCGCCCGCTGCCGTTGGCCATGAAGACCAGGTCGCCGGGGAGCGCCTCGTGCGGGGCGATCCGGTGGGAGGCGAGCATCTGGTCGTGGGAGATGCGCGGGAGGTGCACGCCGATCTCGCGGAAGACGTGGCCGGTGTAGCCGGAGCAGTCGAAGCCGTCCGGCGTCGTCCCCCCGAAGCGGTACGGCGTGCCGGTGTAGCGAGCGGCGATCTCCAGGACCTGCGCCCGGACGTCGACCGCCGGCGGGGGCGGCGGCGGCGCGGGGGCCGGCTCGGGAGCCGGGGCCGGGGCCGCGGCGGGCACCGGCACGGGAGCGGGGGCGGGCGGGGCGAGGACGGCCGGGGCCACGTCTCCCTGCGCGCCGGGGGCGGGACGGGCGGCGCTGCGGGAGGCGCGCTCCAGCGTCCTGTCGGCCTCCAGCGCCACCGGGGCCGCGGGGGCGGGCTGGACGTGCGCCTCGGCGGGCATCGCCAGCGACAGGACGAGCCCCGAGGACGCGGCCAGCACGGCGGTGCCGCGGCCCAGCGCGCCGGCGTTGCGGCGCAGGCCGTCGGCGGCGCCGTCCAGGGGCGTGAGGGGGCGACCGGGGGCGCGATGGCGCGCCGGAAGACGAGTCGTCACAGCGTGAACCTCTCCGACGCCTGCGAGGTGAGCTGTCGGGTTCGGGCGGGAAGGTCGCCCGGCCGGTTCGCACCGGCTTCACCCCGAGGACCACCGCCCCGATCTGCGATCGGAGGCGGGCGGCCCGGAAGTGGTTCCCCCACCCCTGCCATGAGTTGTCGCGGGACCTCGTCAGCGGTGGCAGGGCTCGGCGTCCGCTCGAGGGCTTCCCACCGCACGATGGGAAGCGGCGCGACAGTAACTCACACCGGTGTGAGATGTCACGTCCCCGTCACAGTCGTGTGGACGCGCGGTGTGAGGGGTTTCACATCTCCCACGCCGGGGAAGGCGCGCTCAGGCGCGCGGGACCTCCACGAACACGTGCGACGCCTGGGCCGGGGTCAGGTCGATCGTCGCCCCGCCCAGCGCCACGGAGATGCCCCCGGCGGCCCGGCTCGCCGTGACGGACGCCCCCGGGCGCAGGCCGAGGACGGCGAAGCGGCCCATCAGCTCCACGTCGGTCTGCAGCGGCTCCCCGAGGCGGCGCACCACCGTGGGAGCGGAGGCGTCGACCGTGGTCAGGGGCGCGACACCCGCCCGGAAGTCCTCCGCCTCCCCGGCCTCCCCCAGCTCGGACAGGCCCGGGATGGGGTTGCCGTACGGGGAGAAGTGCGGGTGGTCGAGGATCTCCACCAGCCGCCGCTCGACGTGCTCGGAGATGACGTGCTCCCAGCGGCACGCCTCCTCGTGGACGAGCTCCCAGTCCAGGCCGATGACGTCGGTGAGCAGCCGCTCCGCGAGGCGGTGCTTGCGCATGACCCGCATCGCCTTCGTGCGCCCCTCGTCGGTCAGCTCGAGGTGACGCTCGGCACTGACGTGCAGCAGGCCGTCGCGCTCCATCCGGGCCACCGTCTGCGACACCGTCGGGCCGCTGTGGTGCAGCCGCTCCGCGATCCGCGCCCGCATCGGCACGATGCCCTCCTCCTCGAGCTCGAAGATCGTCCGGAGGTACATCTCGGTGGTGTCGATGAGGTCGCTCACGCGCGCATTCTCCGGCATGGGCCTGCACGGTGCACGCACCGCGGCCGCTCCACCCGGGACCGCGTGGCGCCGCGGGCGCACCGCGGGCACGGGGGCATGGGAAGGCCCCCGGGTGCTTCCTCCTGGCGGAGGGCCGACTGGACTGGCCGGCACCCGGGGGCCTCGGTGACTGCCTGGGATTCGCCGCGCTGCGCGGGGCGACCAGACCGGTCAGCGTCCTGCACGCAGCTGCTAGCTGGCAGCCACCTCACGCGTCCGAGAGTTCTGCATGCTCTGGACCACCTCCTTCCCGTGTAGGAAAACGGTACGTCGGGATGCGCGCACCTGTCACGCCGAACAAGAGGGAACTTCCGCGGGGGTGGCGCGATGCCCTCGGGGGCCGGCCGCCTCAGTGCGCCACGGTGAACCTGGCCCGCCGGTGGGCGGGCTCCTCGAGCTCGTCGAGCAGGGCGACGGCGAGGTCCTCGACGCTGATGCGGGAGCTGCCGTCCTCGCCGACCAGGAGTTCGTCCAGACCGCGGCGGTAGCGGCCGGTGCGGACTCCCGGCTCCAGCACCGCGGGCGGGCTCAGGTAGGTCCAGTCGACGTCGCGGGCGGCCCGGCAGGCGGCGAGCTGGGCTGCGGAGGCCCGGGCCACCGGGCGCCACTGCGCGGGCACGTAGCGGGGATCCTCCCCCGCGGTGCGCCCGCCCGCTCCGGGCACGCGCAGGGTCGCGGCGCCCCCGACGACCAGGAGGCGGGCGCCGCTGCCGGCCGAGCCGGCGAGGGCGGCGGCGGTGGTGCGCAGGTGCTCGTCCTCGCGACCGGGCGGTGGGCGGGTCGCGAGGACGACGACGTCGTGGCCGGCGGCGAGCGCGGTGACGGCGGCGGCGTCCGCGGCGTCGGCGACGAGGGCGGTCGCGGCTGCGGGCAGGGAGGCGAGCTGGTCGTGGCGGCGGACGGCGGCGGTGACGACGTGGCGGCGGGCGAGGGCCTCGGCCACGACCCGGCTGCCGACGCTGCCCGCGGCTCCCAGGACTGCGATGCGCATGCGGTTCCCTCCTGGTGGTGCTCGGCCGATGACCGGGCAAGTTTGCTCAGTACTGAGATTCTTAGCACTTAGGCACCGCCGTCCGCCAGCGAGTTGCCCGCGGAGTTCGGGTGCGGCTAACCTGATGCCGTCGAGGTTCAGGTAGCTGACACCTTTAGTACGTCCCCCGCGCGGCCGATGAAGAGGCCGTCACCCCCTCCCGAGGAGTGGAACCGCCCGTGTGCCAGCCGGCCGAGCAGCAGGAGATCTCCGTCGCGGTGTCGACGGTGATCCTCGCCCTGCTCCCGGGGGGCGACGGCACCCCGCGCGTCCACCTCCCCCTCGTCCGGCGCACCCGCGACCCCTACCGGGACGAGTGGGCGCTGCCCGGCGGCTGGGTCTGCAAGGACGAGAGCCTGCGCGACGCCGCGCGACGCACGCTCGCCGAGACCACCGGCCTGCGCCCCAGCTACCTCGAGCAGCTCTACACCTTCGGCCGGCCCGACCGCTCCCCCACCGGGCGGGTGCTCTCCGTCGTCTACTCCGCCCTCGTGCGCACCCACGAGGCCACCGTGGCCGAGGAGGGCGAGAACGTGCGCTGGTGCGCCGCCGACGACGCCACCGGCCTCGCCTTCGACCACGACGAGATCGTCCGCTACGCCCTCTGGCGGCTGCGGACTAAGGTCGAGTACGCCCACATCGCCCTGCACTTCCTGGACGAGACGTTCTCCATGGCCCAGCTGCGCGAGGTCTACGAGGCCGTGCTGCAGCGCCCCCTGGACCCCGCGAACTTCCGCCGCCACGTCGAGGCGTCCGGAACGATCGTCCCCACCGGCGAGCGCCTCACCGGCACCCGGCACCGGCCGCCGCGGCTGTACCGGGCGCTCGTCCCCGAGGGCAGCCCCGGCCCCCTCGCCACCGCGGGCCCCCTCTCGTGAGGACCCCGGCCGCGGCGTCCCCGCAGACCCCCGACCTGGCGGCACCAGGACCTCGCGCGGACGCGCACCTGCCCGCACCAGCCCCCCGCGGACCCCGCGGCCCCGGAAGGAACGCCATGACCTCCGTGACCATCCAGGTCGAGCAGCTCCTGCGCACCCCGCGCCCCCGCACCGGCGAGACGGCCACGGCCGCGGGCGGCGTCTGCGACCCGAAGCTCGCGGACGGGCCCTGGGCCCTCGACGCGGTGCCCGGCGCGCCCCTGCCGATGCCCGAGTACGGGCCGGGTTCCTCCAACGCCGACGTCGCCCCGGCGAGCACCCCGGTGCAGCAGCAGATCCCCGCCGAGTACCGGCGCACCCCCGTGCCGGAGCTGGAGGCGCGCATCCGCGCCGCCCGCGCCACCCTCGGCGACCGCCTCGTGATCCTCGGCCACTACTACCAGCGCGACGAGGTCGTGCAGTTCGCGGACTTCGTGGGCGACTCCTTCCAGCTCGCGCAGCAGTCCACCACCCGCACCGACGCCGAGTTCGTCGTGTTCTGCGGCGTGCACTTCATGGCCGAGACCGCCGACCTGCTGGCCTCCCCCGGCCAGAGCGTGATCCTGCCCAACCTCGCCGCCGGCTGCTCCATGGCCGACATGGCCGACATCGACTCGGTCTCCGCCTGCTGGGACCAGCTCACCGCCCTCTACGGCACCGAGCCCGACGAGCAGGGCCGCGTGCCCGTCATCCCCGTCACCTACATGAACTCCTCCGCGGCGCTGAAGGCGTTCTGCGGCGACCGCGGCGGCATCGTCTGCACCTCCTCCAACGCGGCCGCCGTCCTGGAGTGGGCGTTCCAGCGCGGGCAGCGGGTGCTGTTCTTCCCCGACCAGCACCTCGGCCGCAACACCGCCAAGGCGATGGGGGTCGGCCTCGACGAGATGCCCCTGTGGGACCCCCGCAAGCCCCTGGGCGGCAACGACTCCCAGGCGCTGACCGACGCCCGGGTGGTGCTGTGGCGGGGCTGGTGCTCCGTGCACCAGCGGTTCACGCCGGAGCAGATCGCCGGTGCCCGCGCCGCGAACCCGGACGTCCGCGTCATCGTGCACCCGGAGTGCCCGGTGGAGGTCGTCGACGCCGCCGACGAGGCGGGCTCGACCCAGTACATCAAGCGCGCCGTCGAGACCGCCCCGCCCGGCACGGCGTTCGCGATCGGCACCGAGATCAACATGGTGCGCCGCCTGGCCGAGCAGCACCCCGAGCACACCATCACCTGCCTCGACCCGGTGATCTGCCCCTGCTCCACGATGTACCGGATCCACCCCGCCTACCTCGCCTGGGTGCTGGAGTCGCTGGTGCGCGGGGAGGTCGTCAACCAGGTGCGGGTCCCCGCCGACGTCGCCGACTCCGCCCGCACCGCGCTGCAGCGGATGCTGGCCGTCCGTCCGTGACCCCCGCGCCGCGACCGCGGGAGCTGCCCGCCGTCGACGTGCTCGTGGTCGGCAGCGGCATCGCGGGGCTCACCGCGGCGCTGGACTGCGCGCGGGGTTCCTCCGTCGCGCTGGTGACGAAGGCCGACCTCGGCGCGGGCAGCACCCGCTGGGCCCAGGGGGGCATCGCCGTCGTCAGCTCCGGCGACGACTCCCCCGCGCTGCACGCGTCGGACACCGTCGCGGCGGGCGCGGGCCTCTGCGACGAGGCGGCGGTGCGGGCGCTGTGCGAGAACGGCCCGGCGGCCGTCGCCGGCCTCGCCGCGCGCGGCGTCGCCTGGGACCTCGGCCGCGACGGCCTGCCCGCCCGGGGCCTGGAGGCCGCGCACAGCCGGCACCGCATCCTGCACGCCGGCGGCGACGTCACCGGGGCGCGGATCAGCGACGCCCTCGTCGCGGCGGTGCGCGCCAGCGGGGTGCGCCTGCACGAGGGGACCGCGCTGGCGGACCTGCTCGTGGAGGGCGGCCGCGTCACCGGGGCGGACCTGCTGACCGCCGGCGGGGAGCGGCTGCGGATCCGGGCGGCGGCGGTGGTGCTGGCCAGCGGCGGCGCCGGGCAGCTGTTCCGGCACACGACGAACCCGGCCGTCGCCACCGGGGACGGCCTGGCGGCGGCCTGGCGCGCCGGGGCGCTGCTGGCGGACCTGGAGTTCTTCCAGTTCCACCCGACCGCCGCGGCGCTGCCGGAGGCGTTCCTCGTCTCCGAGGCCGTGCGCGGTGAGGGCGCCGTCCTGCGCGACGAGCGCGGCGAGCGGTACATGTGCGCCGTGGACCCGCGGGCGGAGCTCGCGCCCCGCGACGTCGTGGCCCGCGCGACCGCGGCGGTCATGGCCCGGCAGGACGGGCGCCCCGCACTGCTCGACGCCACCGGGGTGGCCGCCCGCCTGGGGGTCCCCTTCGCGCGGCGCTTCCCCGGGATCGACGCCCTCTGCCGCGGGCAGGGCCTCGACCCGGAGCGCGACCTCGTCCCCGTCACCCCCGCCGCGCACTACTGGATGGGCGGGGTGCGCACGGACGCGCTGGGGCGCACCAGCCTGCCGGGGCTGTGGGCCGTCGGGGAGGTCGCCTGCACGGGCGTGCACGGCGCGAACCGGCTGGCGTCGAACTCCCTGCTGGAGGCCGTGGTCCTGGCCGGGCGCGCCGCGGCCGACGTCTGCGCGGGCGGCGGCGGGGCCCTCGGGGTGGGCGATGACGAGGACGTCCTCGACGTCGCCGACGCGGGCCGCGCCCGCCGCAGCGACCTGCCGCGGGAGGACCTGCAGCGGCTGATGTGGGAGCACGCCGGGGTGGTGCGCGACGCCGCGGGGCTCGACGTGGCCGCGAAGCAGCTCGCCCCCTCCCCCGACGAGACCCGGGCGCCGGCGGACGTGGCGGAGCTGGAGGACGCGAACCTGCGCACCGCGGGGCGCCTCCTCGTCCTCGCCGCCGCGGCGCGGCAGGAGAGCCGCGGCGCGCACTGGCGCGGTGACCACCCGGCTCCCGCCGCCACCGCCCGGCGCACCGTCCTGAGGAGGATCCCGTGCTGACGCCCACCGCCCCCCTGACCGCGCTGGGCGAGGTGGTCGCCGCCGCCCTGGCGGAGGACGCCCCCTGGGGGGACGTGACCACCGAGGCCCTGCTGCCCGCCGACGCGCGCGCCACGGCGGTCCTGCGCGCCCGCGTCGACGGCGTCCTCGCCGGCGTCGACGCGGTGCGCCTCGCCGCGGAGCAGGCGGCCACCGCGACCGGCGGCACCGCCCGGGTCGAGGTCCTGCTCGCCGACGGGGCGCGGTTCTGCGCCGGTGACGTCCTCGCCCGCATCGACGGCACCGCCCGCGCGGTCCTGCGCGCGGAGCGGGTCGCCCTCAACCTCGTGCAGCGGCTGTCGGGCATCGCCACCCTCACCGCCCGCTACGTGGCCGCGGTGGAGGGCAGCGGCACCCGCATCGCCGACACCCGCAAGACCACCCCGGGCCTGCGGGTGCTGGAGAAGCACGCCGTGCGCTGCGGCGGCGGCTCCAACCACCGCTGGTCCCTGTCCGACGCGGTGATGGTCAAGGACAACCACCTCGCCGTCCTCACCGCCTCCGGCATCGACGTGACCAGCGGCCTGCGCGCGCTGCGGCAGCGGATCGGCCACACCACGACCGTCGTGGTCGAGGTGGACCGCCTCGACCAGCTCGACGCCGTGCTCGCCGCCGACGTCGACGTCGTGCTGCTGGACAACTTCTCCCTCGCGGACCTGCGCACCGGCGTCCAGCGCGTCGCGGGCCGCGCCACCGTGGAGGCCAGCGGCGGCATCACGCTGGACACCGTGGCGGCCGTGGCCGCGACCGGGGTGGACGTCGTCTCGGTGGGGGCGCTCACCCAGGCCGCCGCCGCGCTCGACCTCGGCCTCGACGTGGAGGTCCGCCCCGACGACCGCACCGGCACGGGAGCCTGAGGGCCGTGATCTACCTCGACCACGCCGCCACCGCACCGCCGGTGCGGGAGGTGCTGGAGGCGACCTGGCCGTACCTGACGCAGGTGTTCGGCAACCCGTCCAGCGCCCACGAGGTCGGGCGGGCCGCGAGGGCCGGCCTCGACGCCGCCCGCGCCGGCGTGGCCGGGGTGCTGGGCTGCCGCCCCGGCGAGGTCGTCTTCACCGGCGGCGGCACCGAGGCGGACAACCTCGCGGTCACCGGCATCGCCACGGCGAGCGGGCGGGGCCGGCACGTGGTGACCACGGCGATCGAGCACCCCGCCGTGCTGGAGACGTGCCGGGCCCTGCAGCGGCAGGGCTTCGACGTCGACGTGGTCGGCGTGGACGGTGACGGGCTCGTCGACCTCGACGCGCTGGCCGCGGCCCTGCGCCCGGACACGGCGCTGTGCTCGGTGATGTACGCGAACAACGAGGTGGGCACCGTGCAGCCGATCGCCGAGATCGGGGCGCTGTGCCGCGAGCGCGGCGTGCCCCTGCACACCGACGCCGTGCAGGCCGCGGCGCACCTGACCCTCGACGTGGACGCCCTCGGGGTGGACGCGCTGACGCTGTCGGCGCACAAGCTCGGCGGCCCCCGGGGTGCGGGGGCGCTGTTCGTGCGCGGCGCGGTCGCCCTGGAGCCCGTCCTGCACGGCGGCGGGCAGGAGCGCGGCCGCCGCTCCGGCACCGTGGACGTCGCGGGCGCCGTGGGCACCGCCACCGCCCTGCGGCGCGCGCAGGCGGCGCTGCCCGCCGAGGCGGAGCGGCTGACGGCGCTGCGCGAGCTGCTGGTCGACGGCGTCCTGGCCGCGGTGCCGCGCGCCCGGCTGACCGGGCACCGCACCCGCCGGCTGCCCGGGCACGCCTCGTTCTGCTTCGCCGGCGTCGGCGGGGAGACGGTGCTGCAGGAGCTGGAGGCGCGCGGGGTGGTCTGCTCCAGCGGTTCCGCCTGCGCCGCGGACTCCGAGGACGCCTCGCACGTGCTGCTGGCGATGGGCCTGGACGCGGACCTGGCCCGCACCGCCGTCCGCTTCACGATGGGCGAGCGCACCACCGCGGCGGAGGTCGAGACCCTGCTGGAGCTGCTGCCCGACGCGGTGGAGGCGGCGGGGAGCTGACGGCGGCGCCTACGCTGGCGGGATGGACCGTGCAGGCGAGGCGCCGCTGGAGCTGCCCGGCGAGGAGCTGGCGGACTTCCTGCTCTTCGCCCTCGATCACGCCACCGACTGCGTCGTCCCCCGCGGTGGGCCGCTGGTCCCCTTCGTGATGCTCGTGCAGCCGGGAGGGCGGGCGCTGCATCGATTCGCCGGCGAGATGGCGCAGGCCCAGGAGTTCGCGCGGGCGTGGATCCGGCAGCAGGAGGCGGTCCGGATGGCCTGCGTGGCCTGGGACGGGTACCTCACCCTCGACGGCGTGCGCACCGATGCCGTCTTCGTCGACGGCTGCGACGACAGCGGTGATCTGGGCTACCTCTTCGTCCAGCGCTACGGCCGGGTCGGCCGCATCCGCCGGACGATGGCGACGATCGGCAACCCCGGGTTGTCCGGGCGCTCGGAGCGGCTGTTCGACGTGTGACCCGACGGGGCGGTCGGGTGCCGGGCACCGGCTGTCGCACCGGCCGGGTGAGCGGCGCGGCCCCCGTCAGCGCCGCCGGGCGCGCAGCACGAGGTCGTCGACGTGGTGGGCGCCCGCCCCGCCGCTGATGCTGCGCGGGCGGCGCTCGTCGACCTCGACGTGCCAGCCGTCGCCGAGGACGGCGGCGACGTCCGCGGGCAGCGCGTACAGCGCGGGGTCGAAACCGCCCTCGTGGCCGTGGCGGGTTCCGAGGTCGTGGTGCACCACGAGCAGCGTCCCGCCCGGTGCGACGAGGTCGGCGAGGGTGCGCTCGGCCACCGCGCCGGGGACCTTGCGCAGGACGGGGTACTGCGCCGAGACGAGGTCGAAGCCCCCTGCCGGCAGGTCCGCCTCCACCAGCCCGGCGTGCACCCACGTCACCCGGACCCCGGCCTCCTCGGCCTGGCGCTGCGCGCGCTGCAGCGCGACGGCCGAGACGTCCAGGGCGGTGACCCGCCAGCCGTGGCGCGCGAGCCACACGGCGTCGGCGCCCTCCCCGCAGCCCACGTCGAGGGCGCGCCCGGGCGCCAGCCCACCGGTCTCGGCGACGAGTGCGCCGTTCGGCTCCCCGCTCCAGGTGCGCTCGGAGGTGCTGTAGCGCTCGTCCCACTCCGCGGCGCCGGGGGTGCGGTCCCTCTCCTCGATCATGCGAGGAGCCTGACCCGGCTCGGGGTGCGGCGCCAAGCGGCGTTGCCGGATCGGCAAGCCGCTGCCCTACCGTGAGGAGCGTGACCTCCCGCACACGCAGCGTGGTTCTGGTGGGGGCCGTGCTCGGCGCCTCGCTGCTCCCCCTGGTGGTGCTGCTCGTCGACGTCGCCTCCGTGCTCGGCGGCGCCTACGACGACGCCCTCCCGCCGTCCGACGAGGGGTCGCTGCTGGCCGGGCGGATCGGCACCGCCCTGCTCACCGTCTCCGTCGTCCCCACGCTGCTGGTCGCCGCGGTCGGAGTGGCGGTCCCGGCCGCCGCCGTCCTGGCGGGAGGACGCTCCACCCCCGGCCGGCTCCTGCGCGCCGTCGCGGCGGCGACCGCGACGCTGCTCGTCCTGGTCGCGCTGGCCACGGCGCTCGCCACCGTGCTCGGGTTCGGATGGGGCGGGTACCGGGGACTGGGACCCTCCTACGCCGCCGTCCACGCCCCGACCCTCGGGCCCCTCGTGTTCGTCGCCGTCTTCGCCGCCGCCGAGCTCGTGGTCCTCGTCCGGGGTGCCCGGTGGTGAGCACCGCGGACCGGGGCGGGCGGGTGGTGCCCTGGCTGCTGCTGGCCGCCGCCGCGGTTCCACTGCTCCTCGCGCTCGTCGCCGGCGATCGGGTGCTGGCGGGCGGGATCGACGGCGACAGCTACCCCTCGTTCCGCGGAGGAGCGTCGCTGACGGTGGCGCCGAACCTGGTCGACCGCCTCGGCGGGATGCTCTCGACGGTCGACTTCGCGACGGCGCTGTCGGCCACCGCGATCGGGGTGCTCGCGCTCACCGGCCTGTCCGCGCTCCCGGGCGCCCACCCCGCCGCACCGTCGCGCCCGGCCCGCGCGGCGGCGCAGCTCCTCGCGGCCGCCGGGACGGGGACGGCGCTGCTCGTGACGTCGGCCTCGTTGTGGACGACGTACGGCCCGCTGACCCCGCTGCAGCGGGAACTCAACCGCCCGGCGCCCGACGAGGCCACCGCGACCATCGCGTACGTCGTGAGCTTCCCGCTGGGTCAGGCGGCCGGCTCGCTGGCCGCGGCAGTGCTCATGGCTGCGGGCTGGTTCCTCCTCCGCAGGGGGCCGGTGGCCCGTCGGGAACCGGAGCCTCGGCGCGACGGCGAGCCCACGGGCTGAGCCCGGCCGGCGGCCCGCCGCCACCCGCCCTCGCCGTCGGGCCCGCCCCGCCGGCTCACCCTCGGCCGCCCCGAGGTCCCCCCGTCAGTCGCCCCGCAGCGGAGATGCCGCCACGGCCTCCCAGGGGCCGCCGAGGTAGCGCCACACCGCCACCCCCGTGGCGGTGGCGTCCGGCAGCGGCGGGGCGGCCGCCAGCTCCGCGTGCAGGGCGCGGGCCCGCTCCGGATCCACCTTGTTCTGCACCGTGACGTGCGCCGCGAAGCGCCGGGAGTCCTGGGGCGTCAGCCACGGCGCCCAGGCCGCGGCCAGCTCGGCCCGCAGCGCGTCGAGCTCGGGGGCGGCGAGGTCGTAGGCCACCCCCCGCCCGAGGAAGCGCACCCTCGTGACCGCCACCGGGAAGGGGGCGCGTGCGGTGGCGCGGGAGACGTCGCGGAGCACCTCGGCGCTGCGCTCGCTGGGCAGGGCGTGGAACAGGGTCACGTGGGCGGCGAGGTGGTTGCGCTCCGGCGGGAAGTGCCGCCGCCGCAGGTCGTCGAAGCGCGCCTGCGCCGCCTCGTCGAGCAGCAGCGTCACGACGAGCGGGGCGGCGGTCACGGCGGCGCGGGCCCTCAGCGGGTGAGCAGGAAGGCGATGCCCGAGACGAGGGCGAGGCCCCCCACCCCGACGGCGATGAGAGCCTGCGCGCGGCTGCCGTCGCCCAGCCGCAGGGCGCGGAGCGCGACGACGACCGCCACGGCGCCGAGCAGCAGGCTCAGGGGGATGAGGACGAGCGAGGACAGCAGCGCCACGACGGCGAGGAACACGGCGACCGACGCGGTGGCGACGCGCTGCGGGTCGCCGGCCGCCGGCGGCGGGGCGGGTGCGGGCTGCTGCGCCCGGGGAGGACGGGGGGTGGGACGGCTGCCCGGCTTGCGGGTGCTGCGACGAGCCATGCGGCCAGCCTGCCACGGGCGCGGCACCGCTCCGACGGGCTCCCCGCCCGGCACCTCCAGCGGGAGCCGGGCGGGACGCGGACCGCCCCGCCCCCGGCAGGCGGGGACGGGACGGTCGGGCGGGCGGGGGCGTCAGCCGACGGCGACCACGGTCGGCGGGAGCGGGATCTCGGAGTCCTCGAGGACGTAGTCGACGATGCCGAGGTAGCGCTGCTCCGGATCCAGGCCGGACCAGGACGCCTCGTACGTCGAGACGCGCCCGGAGGTGAGGGCCAGCGGGTTCGGCTCCACCTCGAGGCTGCCCTCGACACTCGCCGAGTTCACCAGGAACGTCGCCTGCTCGAAGCCGTTGCTCGACTGGCCCGGCGGGTTGGCGAAGTTCATCACCAGCACCATGTACGTCCCCGGCTCCGGGGCGACCAGGTCGATGCGCTCGTCGGCGGAGGCGCTGGCGGAGATGCGCACCAGCTCCTCCTCGCCGTCGTCCCCGAGGCGGAACAGGGCGAGGTCGAAGTCGCCGCGCTGGTCCTCGGCGAGGACCTCGAACCGGGCGAACTCGGTGCCGGGCTCGATGTCGACGTCCCAGAACCTCGTGCCGTTGCGCTCCAGGCGTCCCCGCTCGACGTCACCCGGGACCATGCCGAGGGGGTCGAGCTCGACCTCGCCGGTCGTGCCCGCGGCGACCGGCACGGTCACGGACCCCTCGGCGCCGCTGCCGCGGACCTCCTCGGGCGCGTCCAGCGGGAGGGGGCGCACCGCGATGGGGCTGCGCACCGTGGTGCCGGCGCCCCGCCAGGTGAGGAACCCGCCGGCGTACTCGGCGAGCTCCGCCTTGCGCGTCGTGGTGAACGTGACCTTGAAGGTCTTGGTCTCCCCGGGCGCGTTGAAGTGCAGGACGCTCGGGGACACCCTGACCCTCATGCCGGGCACGCTGGCCCGGGCGAAGTAGAGGCCCGGGCTCACGGCCGTGACCCGCCGCGTCACCGTCTGCGTGCCGACGAGCTCGCCGATCGCGATGGACGGCTGGTTCAGGTCGCTGGGGTCGATGGCGCCGAGACCGGTGCCGGTGTCGATCCCGGAGCCCTCCATGAAGGCAATCCACTCCTCCGGGCCGGAGTCGTAGACGAGGCCGGGGTCGAGGAAGCGCCGCGGGGCGACGAACCCGGCGCCGCCCGCGAAGGCGTCGCGCTCGGGGGTGCCGTCCGCCCGGACGAGGTCGCGGGCGGTGGTCATCATGGCCGACTTCACGGCCATCGGGGACCAGTTCGGGTACCGGTGGAAGATCAGCGCCGCGAGGCCGGCGATGTGCGGCGACGCCATCGAGGTGCCGGACATGCCCCCGAAGTCGTTCTCGCCGTTGCCGGGCTGGGGGGCCACGGCCGCGAGGATGCCGACGCCGGGGGCGGCGATGTCCGGCTTGAGGACGTCGCCGTCGCTGGCCAGGGTCGGCCCGCGCGAGGAGAACCCGGCGATCTGCGGGGTGGGCGTCACGATCCCCGTGGTGTTGCCGCCCTCGAAGGCGACGGTCGCGCCCGGCTGCTCGGCGTAGGCGACGACCTCCTTCCCGGCGGCGGCGTCCAGGTGGACCGTCGGGACCAGGTGCACGTCGGCGTCGACGCTGCTGGGGGTCGGGTTGACGAGGACCATGCCGACGCCGCCGGCGCGCGCGACCTCGGCGGACTTCTCCACGCGGGGGTTCTCGCCGCGGTAGCAGAGGACCACCTTCCCGCGGGCCTCGGCGGGGTCGAGCGTGCCGGGCTTGCAGAGCCTCGCGTCGGCCTCCTTCGCCTTCTCCGTCTTCACGTCCGTCGACAGCACCAGCGGTGCCGCCGGCATCGGTCGCCCGCTGAGGCGGCCGCCGACGAACCTGCGGCCGTCCCCGAGCAGGACCGTGCCCTCGCGCGGCACCGCCGTCGCGGCCGCGACGGTGGTGAGCCAGGGGCTCGCGTGGTCCAGCGTGGAGGCTTCGGGACCGGCGTTGCCGGCGGAGGTGGCGACGAAGATGCCGGCGGAGGCCGCGGAGAGGAAGGCCAGCTCCACCGGGTCGGCGACGGTGGTCGCCGCGCCGCCGCCGATGGAGTAGTTGATGACGTCGACGCCGTCCTCGACGGCGGCGTCGATGGCGGCCACCGAGTCGGACGTGGCGCAGCCGGAGGCGGCGGTCGCCGTCCAGCAGACCTTGTACACGGCCAGGGAGGCGCCCGGGGCCATGCCCGACGTCGACCCGAAGTCCTCTCCCTCCAGCACGACCGGGATGTTGTCCTTGCCGGCGGCGGTGGCCGCGGTGTGCGAGCCGTGACCGTGGCCGTCGCGCGGGGAGAGGTACTCGACCTCGACGAGGTCCTCCTCGTCGACGTTCCTGAGGAAGCCCTCGGCGAAGTAGCGGGCGCCGATGACCTTGGTGCTGCAGGTCGTCTCGGACCAGCGCTCGCCCTCCTCGCAGACGCCGGTGAACGTGCCGCCGTCCCGCTTCTGCTGGACGATGCGGCCGTCCTCGCCGCGATGGGCCAGGAACGGCTTGCCGGGGGTCGGGCCCTCCGGGAGCTCCGCGCCGGCGAAGGCGGGGTTCTCCGGCCACAGGCCGGTGTCGAGGATGCCGACGACGACGCCCTCCCCCGCCCTGGCCTGGCCGCCGAGCTCCGCCCACACGCCGGCCGAGCCGGTGAGTCCGAGGTACTCGGGGGTGGTGGTCGTCTGGACCTGGCGCAGGGTGTCCGGGACGACGGAGAGGACGCCGGGGTGGCCGGCGAGCTTCTGCGCCTGCACCGCGCTCAGCTCGGCCGCGAAGCCGTTGAGGGCGACGGTGTAGCGCTGGTCGGGGCTGGCGCCGACGCTGGCGGCGACGTCGCTCTGCCGGCGCTCCAGGTGGCGGCGGTACTGCCGGGCCACCGGGCCCTTCATGTTCGGGCGGCCGTCGGGGGCGGCCTTCGGCACGGGGATGCCCGCGACCCCGCCCTGGTACTCCGCGAGGGGAGCGCCGGTCAGGGTCACGACGTAGTGGCCGTCCTCGAAGCTGGAGAGGACGGGCACCTCGCGCGGGGCCGGGTCGGCCGGGGAGGCTGCCGCGGAGGTGAGCGGGGCGGCGGCGAGGAGGGCACCGGCCCCCCAGGCGATCGCGACCACCCCCCTCCGGCGCCGGGCGCGCTGTTCGCCGGGAACGGGCCCGGGACCTGCAGGGGCGTGGTCGTGGACCAACGTCGTGCCTCCTCAGCGGACGACGGAGCGGGTACCGCTGCATCCGCCGGGGCGGAGAGACAGCCCTGGGCAGCCAACCGGGTGACGTCCGTTGCGTCAAGCATCCATTCGATTACAGACCTGGACTCCCTCCGGCGTGGCGCCGCCCACGGCCGGAAAAGCTCCGGTCGCGGGCGGTGACCTCGCGGCGACGGCGGACGATCCCCCCGGAGCGACGGCCCGCGCGACGCGCTCGGCACCCGCGGACGGGACGAGCCGGGGCCCCGTCCCTCCACGACGGGAGGGACGGGGCCCCGGCTCAGCAGCGCACCCCGAGGGCGGCCGTCAGTCCCAGCTCAGGCCGCTGCCCGTCTGGTACTCGATCACCCGGGTCTCGAAGAAGTTCTTCTCCTTGCCCAGGTCCATGACCTCGCTCATCCACGGGAACGGGTTCTCCGCCTCCGGCATGACCGGCTGCAGGCCGAGCTGGACGCAGCGGCGGTTGGTGATGAAGTGCATGTACTGCTCGCACAGCTCGGCGTTGAGGCCGAGGATGCCGCGCGGCATGGTCTCCCGGCCGTAGGCCACCTCCAGCTCGCAGGCCTCGCGGAGCATGCCGCGGACCTCCTCCTGGAAGGCGGGCGTCCACAGGTGCGGGTTCTCGATCTTGATCTGGTTGATCGCGTCGATGCCGAAGTTCAGGTGGATCGACTCGTCGCGCAGGATGTACTGGTACTGCTCCGCGATCCCGACCATCTTGTTGCGCCGGCCGAGGGAGAGGATCTGGGCGAAGCCCGTGTAGAACCACATCCCCTCGAAGATCACGTAGAAGGCCACCAGGTCGCGCAGGAAGTCCTGATCCGCCTCCGGGGTGCCGGTGCGGAAGTCCGGGTCCTCCAGGTGCTTGGTGTACTTCAGCGCCCAGGAGTCCTTCGCCGTGATGGAGGGCACCTCCCGGTACATGTTGAACAGCTCGCCCTCGTCGAGGCCGAGGCTGGTGCAGATGTACTGGAAGGTGTGCGTGTGCACGGCCTCCTCGAAGGCCTGCCGCAGCAGGTACTGCCGGCACTCCGGGTTGGACAGCTGCCGGTAGACGGCGAGCACGATGTTGTTCGCGACCAGGGACTCCGCCGTGGCGAAGAAGCCGAGGTTGCGCTTGAGCATCAGCCGCTCGTCGTCGCTCAGGCCGTCCTTGGAGTTCCACAGGGCGATGTCGGCCTGCATGGAGACCTCGGTGGGCATCCAGTGGTTGTTGCAGCCCGAGAGGTACTTCTGCCACGCCCACTCGTACTTCAGCGGCAGGAGCTGGTTGACGTCGGCGCGGGCGTTGATCATCGCCTTCTCGCTGACGCTCACCCGGTGCGCGGTGGTGTCGATCTCCCCGAGGCCGGTGACGCTGGCCCCCGGGTCGGTGGTGGTGACGGCCGCGGCCGCCGCCACCGTCTCCGCGGTGGGCTGGGCCGGGACCGACGTCGAGGTCGGACCGTCGCCGGCGGCAGCCGCGCCGGACGTCAGCGGGGTGTCGTCGAAGGTGGTCACTGGCAGGCCTCGCAATCGGGGTCGGTGATGGAGCAGGCGGCGGCGTCGGTGACGTCGACCACGGTCTTGTTCTCGGCGGCCCTCGCCTCAGGGCCGCGGGCCGGGGCGGGGACGCCCTGGGCCGCGCCCTGCCCGGAGCCCACCACGACGGGCGAGACGGCGTTGAGCTGACCGTCGGTGCCGCGCAGCGTGCTCTTCTCGACGTGCGTCGCGCTCTGCGAGCGCAGGTAGTACGTCGTCTTCAGGCCGCTGTGCCAGGCGTTGCGGTACATCTGGTCCAGCACCCGGCCGCTGGGGCGGTTGACGTAGAGGTTGAGCGACTGCGCCTGGTCGATCCACTTCTGCCGGCGGGCGGCCGCGGCGATGATCCAGGAGTGGTCCACCTCGAAGGCGGTGGCGTACAGCTCCTTGAGGTCGGCCGGCACCCGGTCGATGGGCGCCAGCACCCCGTCGAAGTGCTTGAGGTCGGCGATCATGACCTGGTCCCACAGGCCGCGGGCCTTCAGGTCCCGGACGAGGTGGGCGTTCACCACGGTGAAGTCGCCGGACATGTTCGCCTTGACGAACAGGTTCCGGTACAGCGGCTCGATGGACTGCCCGACCCCGCAGATGTTGGAGATCGTCGCGGTGGGCGCGATCGCCATCACGTTGGAGTTGCGCATGCCCGTGGCGACGACCCGCTCGCGCAGGGAGTCCCAGTCGAGGCGCTGCGTCAGGTCCACGTCGAACGCCATGCCGCGGTCGGCCGACTGCCGCGCCGCGGAGTCGATGGGCAGGATGCCCTGGCTCCACAGCGACCCCGGGAAGCTCTCGTAAGCGCCGCGCTCCTCCGCCAGGTCCACCGAGGCGGAGATGGCGTGGTAGCTGATGGCCTCCATGCTCACGTCCGCGAACTCCACGGCCGCGTCGCTGCTGTACGGGATGCGCTGGGCGAACAGCGCGTCGGAGAAGCCCATGAGGCCGAGGCCGACGGGGCGGTGCTTGAGGTTGGAGCGCTCCGCCTGCGGGATCGTGTAGAGGTTCGTGTCGATCACGTCGTCGAGCATCCGGACCGCGGTGCGGACCGTGCGCTCGAGCTTCTCGTGGTCGATGCCGTCGGGGCCGACGTGCTTGGCCAGGTTGATGGAGGCCAGGTTGCAGACCGCGACCTCGTCATTGGACGTGTTCAGCGTGATCTCGGTGCACAGGTTGGAGGAGTGCACCACGCCGACGTGCCGCTGCGGGGAGCGGACGTTGGCGGCGTCCTTGAAGGTGATCCACGGGTGGCCGGTCTCGAAGAGCACCGTCAGCATCCGGCGCCACAGGTCGAGAGCGCGGACCCGGCGGAAGGTGCGGATCTCACCCCGGTCGGCGGCGGCCTCGTACTCGGCGTAGCGCTCGGCGAACGCGGTGCCGTAGAGGTCGTGCAGGTCGGCGACCTCGTCAGGGGAGAACAGCGTCCACTGCCCGTCCTCCTCCACCCGCTGGAGGAAGAGGTCCGGCACCCAGTTCGCGGTGTTCATGTCGTGGGTGCGCCGGCGGTCGTCACCGGTGTTCTTGCGCAGGTCCAGGAACTGCTCGATGTCGATGTGCCAGGTCTCCAGGTACGCGCAGACCGCGCCCTTGCGCTTGCCGCCCTGGTTCACCGCGACCGCCGTGTCGTTGGCGATCTTCAGGAAGGGCACGACGCCCTGCGAGACGCCGTTGGTGCCGCGGATGTGGGCGCCGAGGCCGCGCACCGGGGTCCAGTCGTTGCCGAGGCCGCCGGAGTACTTGGCCAGCAGTGCGTTGTCGCGAACCGCGGAGAAGATGCCGTCCAGGTCGTCCGGCACCGTGGTGAGGAAGCACGACGACATCTGCGGGCGGGTGGTGCCCGAGTTGAACAGCGTCGGGGTGGACGCCATCACGTCGAAGGAGGACATCGCGTCGTAGAACTGCTGCGCGCGCTCGTCGCGGTGCTCCTCCGCCAGCGCCAGGCCCATCGCCACGCGCAGGAAGAAGGCCTGCGGCAGCTCGTAGCGCACCCCGTCGGTGTGCAGCAGGTAGCGGTCGAAGAGGGTCTGCAGGCCCAGGAAGGTGAAGTCGAGGTCCCGCTCCGGGCGGATCGACGCGCCGAGGCGGTCCAGGTCGAACTCGGCCAGCCGAGGGTCGAGCGCCCCCGTCTTCACACCGTGGTCGATGTACGCCCTGAAGTACTGCGGGTAGAGCTCCGCGACGCGCTGGCGGTCGAGGCCGGTCTCGGCCATGCCCAGACCCTCGAAGACCTCCCGCTGGAGGGTGTCCAGCAGCAGCCGTGAGGCGACGTAGGTGTAGTTCGGCTCGGTCTCCACCAGCGTGCGCGCCGCCATGACGGGCGCGGAGTCCAGCTCGGCGAGGCTCATGCCGTCGTAGAGGCTGCGCGCGGTCTCGGTGAGGACGGCGTCGGGGGCGACGCCCTCCAGGCCCTGGCAGGCGTCGACGACGACGCGCTGGAGGCGCTCGACGTCCAGCGCCTCGCGGCTGCCGTCGGGCAGCTTCACCGTGGTGCGCGCGGCGCGCTCCAGGGCGGCCGGCGGCGGGGGCAGCTCGCCCCGGCTGGCGCGGGCCCGGGCGTGCTCCTCGCGGTAGAGGATGTAGGAGCGGGCGATCTCGCGGTGCCCGCCGCGCATGAGGGCGAGCTCGACCTGGTCCTGGATGACCTCGACGTCGACGTGGCGGTCGGCCACGGCGCGGCGGCGGATGACGTCCACGACCTGCGCGGTGAGGGTGCTCACCAGGTCGCGCACGCGGGCGGAGGCGCCGGACGCCTCGCCCTCGACGGCGATGAACGCCTTGTGCAGGGCGGTCGCGATGCGGGACTGGTCGAAGGCGACGGGGGTGCCGTCGCGGCGGAGGACGGTGAGCGGGAGGGAGGTCTGGTCCCCGCCGTCGTTCGCCGACCGGCGCTGGTTGGGGGCGCCGCTCACGCTCAGGCCCTCGCGGGCCTCGGTCGAAAGGTCTGTCACTGCGCTCTCCTCGCCACGTCTGCGGATCGACCGGGTGCCGGTCGGGGGCAGGCTGATCGGCGGCAGGGCGCAGCGGTGTGCTGCACCTGCCTGCAGAGGGCGTGGCAGGACTGCACGGAGGCGCGCTGCGCCCCTCGGGCGGCCACCGTCTTCCCCGCTTCCCCACGGGACGCCGACTGCCGCCGAAACCCTCTGCCGAGGAGGTTCCCCCCGGTCTGCGGGAACCTTCCCCACCGGTCCGCCGGGGCCTCTCCAGCCCCGTCCGTCCCAGTGGTCAACCAGTGCCCCGACACTACATCTAGGGATCGATCCGCGGCACGCTCCGACATCTTGTGTCGCGCGTGTCGTCGCGCCACCTGTCCGGAGCACATGTGGACGAGCCTGCGGACACCTGTGGACGAGCGGGCGGAACCGCACGTCAGGGGCTGTGCACGACCGGGGCCACCGTCCTGCACCGGTTGTGGAGGACGCGGTCGACCTCGTCGCGGACCCGCCGCGCGCTTCGGCGTGTCGCGGCGCGCCGTGACCGCCGCCCGCAGTGCCCGGACCACGCCACCACCCCGCTCCACCCGCTCGACGCCACCGCCTCCACGGTCCCACCGGGGTCCGACACCCACCCTCCGGAACGCCCCTGCGGAGCAGCCGGGCGCCCCGCCCGGACGCACGACGGGCGCCACCGGGGATCCGGTGGCGCCCGTCGCAGGCGCGGCCGGCGCTCGGGCGCCGGGGCGGGAGGTCAGGCGGGGACGATGAGCCCCGCGGTCTGGGTGCGGGCGCGGGTGAAGCGCTCGGCGGCGTCGGCCCAGTTGACGACGTTCCACCACGCCTTGACGTAGTCGGCGCGCACGTTCTTGTAGTCCAGGTAGTAGGCGTGCTCCCAGCAGTCCAGGAGCACCACCGGCACCAGGCCCAGGGCGATGTTCGACTGCTGGTCGTAGAGCTGGACGATGATCAGCCGCTGGCCGACGGAGTCCCAGGCCAGGATCGCCCAGCCGGAGCCCTGCACCCCGGCCGCGACGGCCGAGAAGTGGGCGCGGAACTTGTCGAAGGAGCCGAAGTGCTCGTCGATGGCCGCGGCCAGCTCGCCCTCGGGCTTGTCACCGCCGTTCGGGGACAGGTTCGTCCAGAACGCGGCGTGGTTGACGTGCCCGCCGAGGTTGAAGGCGAGGTTCTTCTCGTGCAGGTTCACGGCCGCGAGGTCGTCGGCGTCGCGGGCGGCGGCCAGCTTCTCCAGCGCCGTGTTGGCACCGGTGACGTAGGCCTGGTGGTGCTTGTCGTGGTGCAGCTGCATGATCGCGCCCGAGATGTGGGGCTCCAGCGCCGCGTAGTCGTAGGGCAGGTCCGGCAGCGTGTAGTCGGCCACGGTCTCCTCTTCCGGTCGGTGGATCGGTCAGTGGATCGGTCTGCGCGTCGGGATCGGCGCGGGTGCCGGTGCAGTGCTCGTTCGTGCTCGTCCGTGCTCGCCGCGACCCTTGCGCAGGCCGCGGCCCGCCGCAAGGTGCGGCAGGGCCATGATCGGTCAGCCCCTCCCGCGGCGCGCGGGCACCCCCGGCCCGCCGCCTACCCTGGGCGCCGTGGCCTCCCCCGGCGCGACGCGCTCCCCCGCCCTGCACCCCGTGGTCGGCTTCGACCTCGACATGACGCTCGTGGACTCCAGCGCGGGCATCGCCGCCACCCTGCGCGCCACCCTCGCCGAGCACGGCGTGCACGTCGGCGCCGCCGACGTCGACCTCTACGCGGGCCTGCCCCTGGACCTCATCATCGCGGGCCTCGCCCCCGGCACCCCGCCCGCCGCCGTCGACGCCCTGGTCGCGCGCTACCGGCAGCTCTACCCCTCCCTCGGGGTCGACTCCGTCACCGCCTACCCGGGTGCGGCCGCGGCGCTGGCGGCTCCCCGCGCCCACGGCGGGCGCAGCCTCGTCGTCAGCGCCAAGCACACCCCCAACGTCCACCGCGTCCTGGCCGCCGCCGGCCTGGACGCGGCGGTGGCCGCGGCCGACGTCGCCGGCGACCTCTTCGCCGACGCGAAGGGGCCCTTCGTCGCCGCCGCGGGCGGCACCGCCTACGTCGGCGACCACCCCGGCGACGTCGCCGCGGCGCGCGCGGCGGGAGCGGTCGCCGTCGCGGTCACGACCGGCGCCCACGACGGCGACGCGCTGCGCAGGGCCGGCGCCGACGTGGTCCTGGCCGGCGTCGCGCAGGTGCCCGCCTGGCTGGAGGAGCACGTCCTCGACCTGCGCACCGCCGCCCTGCGGCACCGCCTCGCCGCGCTGGGCTCCGTGCTCGTCGTCCTGACGGGCACGCCAGGCTCGGCCCTGCTGCTGGCCGAGGCCGCCGCCGTCCTCGGCCCGGACCGGGTGGCCGCGGCGGTCCCCTCCCCGGCGCCGGGCACGGCGAGGGCGCGCGCCCTGGCCGCCGGCCTCGGGATCCGGGTCCACGAGCTCCCCGCCGGCACGGCCCCGGGCCCGCTCGCCGCGAGGCTCGGCCTGGCGCACGTGGCCGGCGGCCAGGACGCCGACGAGGTGCTGCCCCGCCCCGGCTCCCGCTCCGGGCCGGCCGGGGGCGACGTCGCGACCCCGCTGCGCGACGCCGCGCTCACCGGGGAGCAGGTGCGGGCCGCGTCGCGGCGACTCGCCCTGCCGGGCCCGTCCGGCGAGCCCGTCGCGGCTGCGGACGTGCCCGCGGCCGCACGGGACTAACCTGGACACCGCGAGTCGCGCCGCGCAGTGCCCGCAACGGACGCAGGGCACCGCGCGCGCAGCACCCGCACCGCAGACGCAGCGACGCAGGCCGCCCCGGCGGCCCTCCGACTCCGGAAGGTTCCCGTGCCGACTGGCAAGGTCAAGTGGTTCGACGCCGAGAAGGGTTTCGGCTTCCTCGCCGCCGAGGACGGCTCCGAGGTGTTCGTGCACGCCTCCGTGCTGCCCGCGGGGGCGACGACGCTGAAGCCCGGCAGCCGGGTGGAGTTCGGCATCGTGGAGGGCAAGCGCGGTGCCCAGGCGCTGTCCGTCCGCACCCTGGAGCCGCTGCCGTCGGTGGCGCGCGCCACCCGCAAGCCCGCCGACGAGATGGTCGTCATCGTCGAGGACCTCATCAAGCTCCTCGACGGCGTCTCCGCCTCCCTCCGCCGCGGCCGCTACCCCGAGAAGGGCGCCGCGGGCAAGGTCGCGACCGTCCTGCGGGCCGTGGCCGACGACCTCGAGGCATGAGCGCCGTGACACCACCGGCAGTCGACGACACCGCCACCGCTGCGGGCGCCCGACCCCGCCGCGCGCGCAAGCCCGTCCTCGACGCCGCCGCGGCAGCGGCCGTCGACCTGGCCCGCGCCGCCGCCGAGGAGGTCGCGGAGCCCGGCTCCGTCGGCGAGCACCTGGGCGCGAGCGTGGAGGGCGACCGCATCGTCGGCCACTCCTTCGCGTGCCTGCTGCGCGGCTACCGCGACTGGCAGTGGGTCGTCACCGTCACCCGCGCCTCCCGCGCCCGCACCGTCACCGTGAGCGAGGTGTGCCTGCTCCCCGGCGAGGGGTCGCTGCGCGCTCCCGAGTGGCTGCCCTGGTCGCAGCGCCTGCGGCCCGGCGACGTCGGCCCGCAGGACGTGCTGCCCCGCCGCGAGGACGACCCGCTGCTGGACCAGGGCTACGAGGACGCCTCCGACGAGGACGCCGACCGCCTCGCGATCTGGGAGCTCGGCCTCGGGCGCCCCCGGGTGCTCTCCCGCCTGGGCCGGGACGAAGCCGCCACGCGCTGGTACGAGGGCGACCGCGGCCCCCGCACGGAGATCGCCGAGAACGCCGGCGCCCCCTGCTCCACGTGCGGTTACTTCCTGCTGATGGCGGGGTCGATGCGGCAGGTCTTCGGCGTCTGCGCCAACGAGTGGTCCCCCGAGGACGGCCGCGTGGTGAGCGTGGACCACGGCTGCGGCGCGCACAGCGAGACCGACGTCGAGCCGCACGCCACGGACGTGGCCCCGCCGGTGGTCGACGACCTGGCGCCGGAGGTCCTCGAACTGGTCCCGACGGCGGAGCTTCGAGCAGGCGCGGAACCGGACGCGGAGCCGGCCGAGCCCGTCGAGCCGGCCGAGGCCACCGCAGAGCCGGCCGAGCCCGTGGAGCCCGTCGAGCCGGCCGAGCCCGTCGAGCCCGTCGAGCCCGCCGAGGTGGACCCCGTCGACCCCGTCGAGCCCGCCGAGGTGGAGCCGGTCGAGCCCGAGCCGGTCGAGCCCGAGGCCGGCGCCTGACCGCGGAGGAGCACGCCGACCCGTTCGGCACGGCCGCCCTGCGCGGGCGCGTCCTCGAGGCGTGGGCTGCCTCCCCGGCCCGGCTGCGGGAGGACGCCAACGCGGAGGAGGACGCCGCGCTCGGCGGCTACCGCGACCGCCTCGTCGTGGAGCTGGCGCAGAACGCGGCCGACGCGGCGGCGCGCGCGGGCGTGGAGGGCCGGCTGCTGCTGCGCCTCGTCCCGGGCACCGACGGCGGCCCCGCGACGCTGCTCGCGGCGAACACCGGCGCCCCGCTGGACGCCGCGGGGGTGGAGGGCCTGGCGACGCTGCGGGCCTCCGCCAAGCGCGACGACGGCACGGCCGTGGTGGGCCGCTTCGGGGTGGGCTTCTCCGCGGTGCTGGCCGTCAGCGACGAGCCCGCCGTCGCGGGGCGCGGCGGCGGGGTCCGCTTCAGCCGCACCGGCACCCTGGCGCTCCTGGAGGAGCGCTGCCGCACCGCCCCCGGCCTCGCCGCGGAGGTCGCCCGGCGCGGCGCGGACGTGCCGGTGCTGCGGCTGCCCTTCCCCGTGCCGGCCTCGGACCCGCGGGCCGCCGTCCCCGAGGGCTACGACACGCTCGTCACCCTCCCCCTGCGCGACGCCGCGGCGGCCGGCCTGGCGCAGGAGCTGCTGGCGGGCGCCGACGACGTGCTGCTGCTCGCGCTGCCTGCGCTGCGGGAGGTCGTCGTGGAGCTGCCCGGCAGGCCGGCGCGGCGGCTGGCGGACGTGGAGCGGCGCTGGCGGACGCTGCGCCGCTCCGGCAGGCACTCCGCCGAGGAGCTGGCCGGGCGCGGGTCGGAGGACCGCTCCCGCCCGGCGTGGGAGCTGACGTGGGCCGTGCCGCGGGCCGGGGAGGTCGCGGGGCCGGGGGTGCTGTGCGCGCCGACCCCGACGGACGAGCCGCTGCCCTGGCCCGCGGTCCTGCTCGCCACGCTGCCCCTGCAGCCGGACCGCAGGCACGTGCTGCCCGGTCCCGCGACGGAGGTGGTGCTGGACGCCGCGGCCCGCGCGTACGTGGACCTGCTCGTCGAGAGCGCCGCCGATGCGGACGACGCGGCGGGCGACGGCGCGGACGCCGATCCGCTGGACCTGCTCCCCCCGGGGGTCGCCGCCTCGGCGCTGGACGCGTCCCTGCGGGAGCGGGTGCTGGCGCTGCTGCCGGACGCGCCGGTCCTGCGGGCGGTCGCCGCCGTGGAGGGGGTGCGCCTGCGGGTGCGGCCGCGGGACGCCGTGGTGCTCGACGGTGCTGCGGGCGACGACCCGGCGGTGCTCGCCGCCCTCGCGCCGGTGCTGCCGACCCTCGTCGCCGCGCCCCGCCGGCACCTGCCGCTGCTGCGGATGCTGGACGTCGCGCGGACCTCCCTCGCCGACGTGGTGGAGGAGCTGCCCACGGCCGGCACCGCCCCGGCGCAGTGGCGGCGGCTGTACGCGGCGCTGCGGCACCTCGGCGCCGACCCGTCGGCGCGGGAGGCGCTGGCCGCGCTGCCGGTGCCGCTGGCCGACGGCCGGGTGGTGCGCGGGCCCCGGGGCCTGGTGCAGCTCGCACCGGGCAGCGGGGTGGGCGAGGACGCGCTCGCGGTGCTGGCCCCCTACGGCCTGCGCGTGGTGCACCCCGAGGCCGCCGACGAGCTGCTGGAGCGGCTCGGTGCGCGCGCGGGCGGTCCGTGGATGCTGCTGACCGACGAGGCGGTGCGCACCGCGGTGGCGGACTCCCCCGACGCCGACGACCCCGACGTGCTGGCCGAGGCGGTGCTGGAGCTCGTCGCCGCGCACCTGCCGGACACGGGCGCGGCGTCGGACGCGGCGCGGGAGGTGGCGCAGCGGCTGCCGTGGCTGGGCGACCTCGCGCTGCCGGACGCCGACGACGAGCTCGCCCCCGCCTCGGCGCTCGTGCTGCCCGGTTCGGTGGCCGCCAGGGTGCTGGACCCGGCCGAGGTCGCGGAGGTGCACCCGGACCTGCTCGCGGACTGGGGGCCGGCGCCGCTGCTCGCCGTCGGGGTGCTGGCGGACCTGGGCACGGCCCGCCTGCCCGAGGTCGCCGTCGACGCCGAGGCGCCGGAGGGAGCGGATCCCGAGGTGGAGCTGCCGGCGTGGGAGGAGTACCTGGAGCACCTGTGCTCGGCCGGTGCGGCCCTGGCCGAGGAGGCCGGAGCCGCGGGCGGGCTGCTGGTGGCCACCGACGTCGTGGCGGTGCGGGACCTGGACCTCGTCCGCCGGGGGGCGTGGGCGGAGGTGGTGCCCGCCCTGTGCGCGCAGCCGGCCGGGCGCCAGGCGCTGCTGGCCCGCTGGCCGGTGACGAGCGGTACCGGTGCGGCGGGCGGGCCGGGGGCGGGCGGGCAGCCGGTGGGGACCGTGCTGGGCCACGCCGCCTGGTGGCTGCGGCACCGCGGGCCGCTGCCGCCGGTCAGCCGCGCACCGGGGGCCTCGCCCCTGCTGGGCTGGCTGGACCCCGCGCCGGAGTGGGCCGCCGCCCTGGACCCGCAGGTGCGCGTCGCCCTCGGGGTCCTCGACGAGTTGCCGCACGTGGACCGGGGGGCAGATCCGGAGGCGGTCGCGGCGCTGGTGGTGGCCGCGGCGGATCCCGCCCGCCGGGTGTCCGCTGCGGCCCTGCTGGCCCTGTGGCGGCTGCTGGCCCGGCACGCCCGCCACCTGGTGTGGGACACGGGATCGGACACCGGATCGAGCACGGGGTCGGCCGGGGCGTCGGACGGTGGGCCACCGCACCGCCTGCGGGTGCTGGACGGTGCCGGCACGACGGTGGCCGCCGCCGCCGACGTGCTGGTGGCCGACTCCCCGGCGTGGGCGCAGCGCCACGACCTCGGCCCCTGCGTGCTGGTGCCCGCCGCGGACGCCGAGGCGGTGGCGGACGTGCTCGACGTGGACCTGGCCTCCGAGCGGGCCGCCGGGACCGTCGACCGCGCCCCGGCGGTGGCGACGGCGGTGCCCGCGGAGGTGGAGGTGCTGCTGCCGGGGGCGCCGCGGCAGTGGTGGCGGACGGAGGAGCTGCGGGTGGACGGCGCGCCCGTCGGGTGGTGGAGCGCGCCGACAGGCCCCGGGGAGGCCGCGCTGGTGCACGCCCGCACACCGGCGGGTGCGGCGTGCGGCCTCGCCCTGGCCGCGGGCCGGTGGGAGCTGCGGCACGACGTCGCGGCGCTGCTCACGGCCCCCGACGCCGCGGCGCGCGCCGCCGTCCTGGCGGGAGCCCTGCCCGGCTGAGCGCCCGCGGGCGGCACCGGGAGGGTCAGCGGTCAGCGGCGGGAGGGTCAGCGGCGGCGGTCGCGGCGGCGCAGGTAGTGCAGGGCGACGAGCCCGAGGAGGAGTCCCGCGATGCAGGAGCCGAGCCAGCGCCCCTGCCCGCTCTGCCGCGCCTCCGGCACGAGCAGCCCGATGACGAAGAGACCCGTCCAGATCCCCATGCCCACGAGCACGGCGGCCCGGTCGTCGGTGCGCAGCGGCTCGGGAGGCGGTTTCGCCTCCGACGGACGCAGGAACAGGCGCACGGGCCCAGGGTAGGCGGGTGCGGGCGCTGCGGCACCCGCCTGCGCGCCGCTACGGCTGCGCGCCGAACAGGTCCGCCGCCGCGACGGGGCGGCCGAAGAGCCAGCCCTGGGCCCGGTCGCAGCCCATCTGCAGCAGCCGCTGCGCCTGCAGCTCCGTCTCCACCCCCTCGGCGGTGACGAGCATGCCGTGGGCGTGGGCGAGGGCGATGAGCGCCTCCACGACCGCGTCGGCGCGCCGGCTCGTGCCGAGCGGCGTGACGAACGAGCGGTCGATCTTCAGGAAGCTCAGCGGGAACCGCTGCAGGTAGGCCAGCGACGAGTAGCCGGTGCCGAAGTCGTCCAGGCCGACGCGGACGCCGGCGCTGCGCAGCTCGTGGAGGCTGGCCCGGGTGGGTGCGCTGAGGTCGATGAGGGTGCGCTCGGTGACCTCGGCGAGCAGGTGGCTGCCGGCTCCGCTGTTGCGCTGCACGCTGTGGGCGAGCCGGTGCGAGAACGCGGGGTGCTCGAGGGTGCGCCCGGAGACGTTGACCGAGACCTGCAGGTCGGTGCCGGCGCTGCGCCACTCCTGGAGCTGGTCCAGCGCGGCGTCGAGCACCCAGGAGTCCACGTCCACGATCAGGCCGGTGTCCTCGGCCGTGTCGACGAAGGTGGCGGGGCCGAACAGCCCCTCGACGGGGTCCTGCAGCCGCACCAGGCACTCGGCGGCGACGAGGTGGCGGTCGCGCAGGTCGACGATGGGCTGCCACACCAGGCGCAGGCCGCCGTCGCGCAGCGCCCGGCGCAGGCGCCGCTCGGAGTCGTGGCGGGTCCGGGCGTCCTCGCGCATCGCCAGGTCGTAGAGGGCGCACCGGTCCCGGCCGGCGGCCTTGGCGCGGTAGAGGGCCATGTCGGCGGAGCGGAGCAGGTCCTCGGCGCTGCCGCCGGCGGCGACGGCCACCCCGGCGCTCGCGGTGCACACGAGGGGCTCGGGGAGACCCGGGAGCTGGTGGGGGGCGCGGAGGCGGCGGACGAGGTCGTGCGCGAGCACCTGGGCGAAGTCGGGCCGGTCCACTCCGGGGAGGCAGAGGACGAACTCGTCGCCGCCGAGGCGCGCCAGGGTGGAGCCGGCCGGCGCGGCCGCGCGCAGCCGCTCGGCGACCCGGCGCAGCAGGGCGTCCCCGGCCTGGTGGCCGAGGCTGTCGTTGACGAGCTTGAAGTTGTCGAGGTCCAGGAGGACGAGGACGACCGCGCGGGCGGGCCCGGCCTGCTGCAGCGCCTCGGCGAGCCGGGCGTCGAGCAGGGTGCGGTTGGGCAGGCCCGTGAGGCTGTCGCTGTGGGCGAGCCGGACGAGCTCGCGGGTGTGCGCGTCGTCGTCGGACAGGTCGAGGGCCATCCCCCGCATGGGACCGCGTGCGGGGTCGTGCGCGGGGTCGTGCGCGGGGTCGTGCCCCGCAGAGGCGTCGCTCCAGCCGAGGAGGGTCCGGACCTCGCCCCCGGCGGTGGTGACGCGGAAGGGGTAGGTGGCGGATTCGCGGCCGGGGACGGTGAGGGGGCCGCGGTCGTCGGCGTGGATTGTTTCGGACCAGGTGTCGGCGTCGAGGGCCGCGGTACCGGCGGGCAGGCCGAGCATCTCCCGCATGGTCTCGTCGAGGCGCACGCGCCCGTCGGGCTGCAGCTCCCAGCTGCCCAGGCCGCCCAGGGAACGGGCGCCGCCGAGGAGCGCGCGGGTGGCGGTGAGGTCCTGCTCGACGCCGTGGCGGGCCCGGGCCTCGGCGACACGGGCGAGGGCCAGGGTGGCGGCACCGGCGAGCGCCCCGACGAGGGGGCGGGCGGCCTGGGCGGGCTCGGCCAGCAGCCGGGGGCCGTCCTCGGTGGCGGCGGGGTGGGTCAGGGGCACGACGGCGGTGGCTGCGGGCGCCTCCCGCAGGAGGGTGCCGGGGGCGGGGGCGCCGGGCCCGGTGGCGGCGAGGACGGCGCAGGTGCCGTCGCGGTCGGGTGCGGCGAGCACGAGCGCGGTCCCGGCGCCGGCTGCGGAGAGGGCGGCGGCGAGCTCGCGGGCGACGGCGCCCTCGTCGGTGCAGGCGGCGAGGTGGCGCTGCGTGCGCTGCAGGAGGGACCAGGGGTCCGCGGGCGGGGGCTCGTGCCGGGTGGCGCGCCCGGGCGCCGCGCCGGTGGGCGGGGCCGGCACCAGGGGCGTCCGCCAGTCGGCGCGGCTGTCGCCGCGTTCCGCCCCCGCTCGTGCTCCGTCGCTCACCGGACCCCCTCGTCTCTCACCGTACGTGAGGGACAGTAACCAGTCAGTGAGATGGGTCGATTCGAGCTCCCCGTTCGGCGCAGTCGACACCTCCGCGGCCTGCCCGGTGGGTGCCGCGCGCTCTGCAAGGATGCGGGCACGCGCAGGCGCGTTCCCGATCCGCCTGCGCCCCGGCGCGGCCGGGACCGGTGCGCACCCGCCGCCCCCTCCCCCCGTTCCTGGAGGTACCGCCGTGCCCGCGACGACCGACGCCGCGCAGCCCACAGCCAGCCGCTCCACCCTCGACCGCTTCTTCCGCATCTCCGAACGCGGCTCCACGCTGGGCCGGGAGGTCCGCGGCGGCGTCGTCACCTTCTTCGCGATGGCCTACATCGTGGTGCTCAACCCGCTGATCCTCGGCCTCAGCCCGGACAGCACCGGGGCCTTCCTCGCCGGGGGCAGCGCACCGGACCTGCCGGCGATCGCCGCCGCGACGGCCCTGGTCGCCGGGGTGCTGACGATCCTGATGGGCGCCGTCGCCAACTACCCCCTCGCCCTGGCCACCGGCCTCGGCCTCAACGCCTTCGTCGCCTTCGGGATCGCCACGCTGCCCGGGATGACGTGGGCTGACGCGATGGGCCTGGTGGTGCTGGAGGGCCTCATCATCCTCGTGCTGGTGCTCACCGGCTTCCGCCGCGCGGTCTTCCACGCCATCCCCGCACAGCTCAAGATCGCCATCAGCGTCGGCATCGGCCTGTTCATCACGATCATCGGCCTCGTCGACGCCGGCATCGTCCGCACCCCGGAGGGGGCCGCGGTCCCGCTGGAGCTCGGCGTGGGCGGCTCCCTGGCCGGCTGGCCGGTCGTGGTGTTCGTCGCGGGCCTGGCGCTGATGACGGCGCTGTTCGTGCGGAAGGTGCGCGGCGCGCTGCTCATCGGCATCGTCGCGGCGACCGCGTTCGCCGTCGTCCTCGAGGCCGTCGCGGACATCGGCCCGAAGATCGGCGCCGACGGGGCGAGGAACCCCGTCGGCTGGGGCCTCAACGTGCCGGCGCTGCCCGAGAGCATCGCCGCCGTCCCCGACCTGAGCCTGCTCGGCGAGTTCGACCTGCTGGGGTCCTTCTCCGCGATCGGCGTGACCAGCGTCGTGCTGCTCGTCTTCACGCTCCTGCTGGCGGACTTCTTCGACACGATGGGCACGATGGTGGCGATCGGTGCGGAGGCGGAGCTGCTCGACGAGGAGGGCAACCCGCCCGGCTCGCAGCGGATCCTCGTGGTCGACTCCGTGGCGGCCATCGCCGGTGGTGCGGCCGGGATCTCCAGCAACACCTCCTACATCGAGTCCGCGGCGGGCGTCGGCGAGGGCGCGCGCACGGGCCTGGCCTCGATCGTGACGGGCGTGCTGTTCCTGGCCGCGATGTTCCTGGCGCCGCTGGTGGCGGTCGTCCCCTACGAGGCCGCGACGCCGGCGCTGGTGATCGTCGGGTTCCTGATGATGCAGCAGGTCGGGGGCATCGACTGGAAGGACGTGGAGATCGCCCTGCCGGCGTTCCTGACGATCGTGATGATGCCGTTCTCGTACTCGATCAGCGCGGGCATCGGTGCGGGCTTCGTGTCCTTCGTGCTCATCAAGGTGGTGCGGGGCAGGGCCCGCCAGGTGCACCCGCTCCTGTGGGTGGTCGCGCTGCTCTTCGTCGCGTACTTCGCGGTCAACCCGATCCGCCAGCTCCTCGGCGGCTGAGGCCCTCGCCGCGGCCGGTCGAGGTGGGCTCCGTCCTCCCCCGGCCGGCCGCCGCCGGGTAGTGGTTAGCCTCGCTAACTATTACCCTGAGCAGGTGATCGCGGACCTGCCGGCAACCCCGTCCGCACCAGCCCCCGGCGAGGCCCCCGTCCCCCGCGACCCGGCCCACCTCGCGGGCGAGCTGCGCGTCGCGCTCATGCGCAGCACCCGCCGGTTGCGGACCATGAAGAGCGACGACGAGCTCTCCGACGCCCAGTACTCCGTCCTCGCGCTGCTCGACCGCACCGGCCCGCGCACCCCCGGGGAGCTCGCCGAGGCCGAGCACGTCCAGCCGCCCTCGATGACCCGCACGATCGGCTGCCTCGTCGAGCGCGGCCTCGTCGAGCGCAACGCGCACCCCGGCGACCGGCGCCAGCTCCTCGTCGGCCTCACCCCCGCCGGGACCGCGGCCGTCGCCGAGACCCGCCGGCAGCGCGACGCCTGGCTCGCGACCCGCCTGGCCACCCTCGACCCCGCCGAGCGCGACGCCCTCGCCCGCGCCACCGAGATCCTGCGGCGGGTGGTCGCCCCGTGAGCTCCACCTTCAGCTCCCTGCAGCACCGGCCCTACCGGCTGTGGGCGAGCGGCGCGATCGTCTCCAACGTCGGCACCTGGATGCAGCGCGTCGCCCAGGACTGGCTCGTCCTCACCGAGCTCACCGACGAGTCCGGCACCGCCGTCGGCATCACCACCGGCCTGCAGTTCGGGCCGATCCTGCTGCTCGCGCCCGTCGCCGGCACCCTCGCCGACCGCTTCTCCCGCCGCCGCGTGCTGCTGTGCACCCAGACGGCGATGGCCCTGCTCGGCCTCGGCCTCGGCGCGCTCGTCCTCTCCGGAGCCGCCCAGCTCTGGCACGTCTACGGCTTCGCCCTGCTGCTCGGCGTCGCCACCGCCATCGACGGGCCGGCGCGCCAGACGTTCGTCGCCGACCTCGTCCCGCGCGAGGACCTGCCCAACGCGGTCGGCCTCAACAGCGCCTCCTTCAACGCCGCCCGCCTCATCGGGCCCGGGGTGGCGGGGCTGCTCATCGCCCTGTGGGGCACCGGCCCGGTCTTCCTGCTCAACGCGCTCACCTTCGCCGCGCCCGTCGCGGTGCTGCTGCGGATCCGCCCCCCGCTGGAGCCGGAACGGCCCGCGCGCGCCACCGGCGAGCCGCCCCCTCCCGGCAGCGGCGGCACGCGGGAGGCGCTGCGCTACCTGCGCACCCGCCCCGACCTCCTCGCCGTCCTGACGATCATCGGCGTGGTCGGCACGCTGGGACTGAACTACCAGCTCACCACCGCGCTGATGGCCCGCATCGCCTTCGGGGAGGGCCCCGAGAAGTACGGCCTGCTGGGCTCGATCATGGCGATCGGCTCGCTGGCCGGGGCGCTGCTCGCCGCCCGCCGCGACCGCCCCCGCCTGCGGCTCGTCGTGGGCGCCGCCGTGGCCTTCGGCATCAGCGCCACGGTGGCGGCGGTGATGCCGACGTACACGCTGTTCGCCGTGGCCCTGGTGCCCGTCGGGCTGTCCGCACTGACCCTCATGACGGCCGCCAACGCCACCATCCAGCTCGGCACGGAGCCGGCGATGCGCGGGCGGGTGATGGGTGTCTACATGGCCCTCTTCCAGGGCGGCACCGTCGTCGGCGGCCCGCTCGTGGGGTGGATCGGGGAGGTGGTCGGGCCCCGCTGGTCGATCCTCGTGGGCTCGCTGTCCGCGCTGGCCGTCGCGGCGTTCGCCTCGGCGCTGCTCATCCGCAGGCAGCGCCTCACGGTGCGCTACCGGCTGCGGGACTCCCCGCACCTGCTCGTGGTGCCCGCCGCCGGCCGCGACGAGCGGGACACCGCCGCGGCCTGAGGCTGCTGGGAGGATGGGGCCGTGCCCCACCCCCTCACCACCGCCCTGGAAGAGCTGCGCCCGCTGCTGCTGGACCCCGACCGGCTCGTCCGCGCGGTGGCCGCCGGGCGCCGCCGCGGGCAGGAACCGCCGGAGCACGAGCGGGTGGAGCTGCGCCCCGTCGCGCTGCGCTCCGGGCCGCACCTGCAGGCCGTGGCCCGCTCCGGCCCGCGCGTCAGCACCCGCAACGCCGCGGTGGGCGAGGACGCCGAGCGCCTGGTCGAGGAGCTGCTCGCGCTGCCCTTCGGGAACTGGCACGTGGAGACGGCCGCGGAGGTCGTGCAGCTGCGCGTCACCAAGCGCGGCGAGGCGCAGCTGCACCGGGCGGCGACGTCGAAGCGGCAGGTGGCGGCGGGGCCGGCGGCCCACGACCGGGCCAAGCAGCGGCTCGTCGACCCCGCCGACCCGCTCTTCACGGTGCTGGGGGCCGGGGCCGACAAGCGCCGGCAGGTGGACGCGTTCGTGCGGCTGCTCGCTCCCCTGGCGCCGAAGCTGCTGGACGGCGCCGCAGGCCGCGAGCTGCGGATGACGGACCTGGGCTGCGGCAACGCCTACCTGACGTTCGCCGCGCACCGCTGGCTGGGCGAGCGAGCCGCGGAGGCCGGTACGGCGCTGCGCACGGTGGGCGTGGACGTGCGCGAGGACGTCGTCGCCCGCAGCCGGGAGCTGGCGGGCAGCGCGGGGCTGGCGGGGCTGGACTTCGCCACGGGCACGATCGCGGGGGCGGTGCCGTTCGGGGAGGAGGCGCCGGACGTGGTGCTGGCGCTGCACGCCTGCGACACGGCGACCGACGAGGCCCTGGCCCGGGCGGTGCGGTGGGGGGCGCCGGTGGTGCTGGCGGCGCCGTGCTGCCACCACGACGTGCAGCGGCAGCTGCAGGGGTCCTTCGACGCGGTGGACGAGTCCCCGGCCCCGCCGCTGGTGCGCCACCCGATCCTGCGCGAGCGCTTCGCGGACGTGCTGACGGACTCCCTGCGCGCGCTGCTGCTGCGGCTGCTGGGCTACCGCACGGACGTCGTGGAGTTCGTGGACTCGCGGCACACGCCGCGCAACGCGCTGCTGCGGGCGGTGCGCACGGGCGCGCCGGCGCGGCCGGAGCTGGTGGCGGAGTACCGGCAGCTCACGGCCGCGTGGCGGGTGGAGCCCGCGCTGGCGCGGATGCTGCGCCCGGAGGTCGACGCCGTCCTCGGGGCGTGAGGCGGGTGCGTCAGGCGGCGGCGTAGGTCAGGCAGCGGGAGCCGTCGTCCTCGGAGGCGACCTCGATGGACTCCGCGTGGCAGGTGAGCTCCTCGTTGTGCCGGCAGTCGGCGAGCTGGCAGGCGCCGACGTGGCCGCCGGGCTTGCCGGCGCGCGCCTTGGACGGCATCCCGAGGAAGGTGCCGCAGTGGTTCTGCCCGTGGTCGCCGACGGTGATCGCCGGGGCGTGGCAGTGGACGTCCTCGTTGAAGGCGCATCCGGTGGCGGAGCAGCTGTGCACGGGCGTGAGGTCGAGGTTCACCGTGGCCATGACCTGTTCTCCTCTTCGAGATCTGCGGTCCCCGGGTCGGGGCGGTCGCCGCGGCGCCCGAGGGCACCGCACCGCCCCGACCATAGCCACTCGGGGAATATCCCCGCTACATGGGGAAACCTTTCCGGAGCAATTCCCGGAAACCAAGGTTCGCCTATCCTGAGCCCATTCCGGGAAAGCGAGGCTAGCCTTTCCGAAGCTGCTCGGCGATGACGTCGACGCAGCGGGTGAGGGCCTCGACGTCGTCCGGGTCCACGGCGGGGAACATGCCGACGCGCAGCTGGTTGCGCCCGAGGCTGCGGTAGGGGTCCACGTCCACGACGCCGTGGCGGCGCAGCACCGCCGAGACGGCGGTGGCGTCGACGGAGGCGTCGAGGTCCACCGTGCCCACGACCGTGCTGCGCGCGGCGGGGTCGGCCACGAACGGGGTGGCCCAGTCGCGCTCCCCCGCCCAGCCGTACAGCCGCGCCGCGGACTCCGCGGTGCGCCGCGCCGCCCAGTCCAGGCCCCCCTGCGCCAGCAGCCACTCCACCTGCTCCGCGAGCATGACCAGCGTCGCGAGCGCCGGGGTGTTGTACGTCTGGTCCTTGCGGGAGTTCGCCAGCGCCGTGACGAGGTTCAGCGACTCCGGGATCCAGCGGCCCGAGCCGGCGATCTCACCGGCCCGCTCCACGGCCGCCGGGGACAGCAGCGCCAGCCACAGGCCCCCGTCGGAGGCGAAGGACTTCTGCGGGGCGAAGTAGTAGGCGTCGGTCTGGGCCACGTCCACCGGCAGCCCGCCCGCGCCGGAGGTCGCGTCGACGAGGACGAGGGGGCCGCCCCCGGCCGGGCCGGGCACCCCCGCCGGGCGCCGCACGGGGGCCATGACGCCCGTGGAGGTCTCGTTGTGGGGCCAGGCGACGACGTCCACGTCCGCGGCGACCTCCCCCAGTTCCGGCAGCGTGCCGGGCTCCCCGCGCACGACGACGGGGTCGTCGAGGAAGGGCGCCGCGGTGGTGGCCGCGGCGAACTTGGCGGAGAACTCCCCCAGCACCAGGTGCTGGGCCCGCCGGCGCACCAGCCCGCACACGGCGACGTCCCAGAAGGCGGTGGCCCCGCCGTTGCCGAGGGCGACCTCGTAGCCGTCGGGCAGGGCGAAGAGGGCACCCAGGCCCTCCCGCACGCGGCGGACGAGGTCCTTCACCGGCGGCTGGCGGTGGGAGGTCCCCAGCAGGGTGCGCGCGCCGCGGGCGACGGCCTCGACCTGCTCGGGCCGGACCTTGCTCGGCCCGGAGCCGAAGCGGCCGTCGGCGGGGAGCAGCGATGCGGGCAGGGACACGTCGGCCGGGGACACACCGGCGGCGGGGGTGCTCACCCCGGCATCGTCCCAGTTCCGCGCGGGCGGGCGGGCCCGGCCGCCGCGGCGGGGCGCGGCTCCTCCCGCCGCTGCCCCAGGGCGGCCAGCGCCAGCAGCAGCACGGCGCCCTCCCGCGGCACCGTGAGGTCCAGGCCGCTGACCTCCTGCAGGCGGCGCAGCCGGTTGAGGACGGTGTTGCGGTGGCAGTAGGCGGCCGCGGCGGCGCCGGCGACGGTGCCGGTGGCCGCGTAGGCGTCGGCGACCTCCAGGATGCGCATCCGCTCCGGCGCGGGCAGGGCCAGCAGTCCCCCGAGCGCCTCCCGCACGAGCGGCTCGCGCACGTCCCCGAGCCGGGCGGCGGCGACGTCGAGGGCGGCGGAGGTGAGGGCGCACGGGCCGCGGGCCCCGCGCGGCAGGGTGGCGGCGACCTCGGCGGCGACGTGCGCGGCGCGCGGGACCTGCGCGAGGCCGCGTGCCAGGGGCACGAGCGCGCACGGCACCTCCCGCAGCAGCGGCGGCAGCGGGGGCCGGGGGCGCGCACCCACCTCCCGCGAGGCGCGCAGCAGGACCACCGTGCCGCCGCGCCACTCGTGGACGTGGGCGCCGCTGCCGCCGCGGCGCGCCCGCAGGGCGGCGGCCAGCGCCTGCTGGGCCGCGGCGGGGACGAAGGCGACGACGAGGTCGTCGTCGCGGTCGACGCCGAGGACGGCCGCGGCCTGCCCGACGAGGGCCTCGTCGCCGCCGTCGCCGTCGAGCAGGGTCTCCACGATCCGGCGCCGGTCGCGGTCGCGCTCGTGGGCGAGGGCGGCGGCGGCCTCGGAGAACCCGGCGTGCACGTCGCCGGAGTGCTCCTCGACCGCCTCCCACAGCAGCAGCGGGACGTCCTGCCAGGAGGACCGCGGGTCGGGCGGGCAGTGGTGGGCCAGGCGCTGCCAGACGACACGGAAGTGCAGCCGCGTGCCGCGGGTGATGGCGGCCAGCGGGATGTCCAGGGCGGCGCGGCGGCGGCCGATCTCCCGGGACAGCTCGGTGAGACGGATGGGGACGGGCATCCCGAGCATGCGGCGCAGGATCCGCTCGTAGGTGCCGACCGCGTCGGCGATGAGGGTTCCGCGGTCGACGACGCCGTCGCGGTAGGGGGCCAGCTCCGTCAGCTCGGCGACGAAGTGCTCGGCCAGGGCGTCGACCTCGCCGAGCAGCTCCAGCAGCGCGGTCCGCACCGCGCCCCGGTCCGCTTCCGGGGAGGGCTGCTGCCCGGCCCCGCCACCGACCTCCGTCTCCACGCCGCCCTCCCGATGTCCGGCCGTCCCGCCGTGGTGCGACCGCGTCGCGGATTGTGCAGATGCCCACGGGCGGAGGCCGAAACGGTACAGCCAGCGCCTTGCCGCGGTCCGTCGATCGGGAGAAGGCTTCCGGTCACGCCGGAGCGGTCGACCACCGGCCGGCGCCCAGTGACGTGCGACCGAAGGAGCAACCTCATGAGGACCGTGCGCGCCGCGCTCGTCCAGGCCGCCTGGACGGGCGACAAGGAGAGCATGATCAAGGCCCACGAGGAGTACGCGCGGCAGGCGGCCGAGCAGGGCGCCCAGGTCATCTGCTTCCAGGAGCTCTTCTACGGCCCCTACTTCTGCCAGGTGCAGGACTCGGAGTTCTACTCCTACGCGGAGTCCGTCCCCGGCCCCACCACGGAGCGGTTCCAGGCGATCGCCCGGGAGACCGGCATGGTGATGGTGCTGCCGATGTACGAGAAGGAGGAGGGCACGGGCATCCTCTACAACACCGCCGCGGTCGTCGACTCCGACGGCAGCTACCTCGGCAAGTACCGCAAGACCCAGATCCCGCACGTCAGCGGCTTCTGGGAGAAGTTCTACTTCCGCCCCGGCAACCTCGGCTTCCCCGTCTTCGACACCGCGGTCGGCAAGGTCGGGGTCTACATCTGCTACGACCGGCACTTCCCCGAGGGCTGGCGCGCCCTCGGCCTCAACGGCGCGGAGATCGTGTTCAACCCCTCGGCCACCAGCGCGGGGCTGTCGGAGTACCTGTGGAACCTCGAGCAGCGCGCGGCCGCCGTGGCGAACGAGTACTACGTCGGCACCATCAACCGCATCGGCATCGAGGACCTCGGCGACGACGACTTCTACGGCCAGTCCTACTTCGCCGACCCGGAGGGCAAGACCGTCGGGGAACCCGGCTCCCGGCACTCCGACGAGGTGATCGTCCGCGACCTCGACATGGAGCTCATGGAGACCGTCCGCACCCGCTGGCAGTTCTACCGCGACCGCCGCCCGGACGCCTACGGCGACCTGGTGAAGCCGTGAGCCTGGCGTCGCGGCGCACGCTCGTCACGGGCGGCACCGTCGTCTCCACCACGGGCGCGACGCCGATGGACGTCCTCGTCGAGGGCGAGCGCATCGCCGCGCTGCTGGCGCCGGGCGCGGGCGAGGGCTTCACCGTGGACGCCACGATCGACGCGGCGGGGATGTACGTCCTGCCCGGCGGGGTGGACGTGCACACCCACATGCAGCTCCCGTTCGGCGGGACGGAGGCGTCGGACACGTTCGAGACGGGGACGCGGGCCGCCGTCTGGGGCGGCACGACGACGATCGTGGACTTCGCGGTGCAGCGAGCCGGGGAGGTCGTGCAGGAGTCGCTGGCGGCGTGGCACGAGAAGGCGGCCGGCAACTGCGCGATCGACTACGGGTTCCACATGATCCTGGGCGGGGTCGACGACGACGCGCTGAAGGCGATGGACCACCTCGCCGAGCACGAGGGCATCTCCAGCTTCAAGCTCTTCATGGCCTACCCGGGGGTGTTCCTCTCCGACGACGGGCAGATCCTGCGGGCGATGCAGCAGGCCAGCGGCAACGGCTCGACGATCATGATGCACGCGGAGAACGGCTCGGCGATCGACGTGCTCGTCTCCCAGGCGCTGGCCCGCGGCGACGTCGACCCCGTGCACCACGGGCTGACGCGGCCCTCCGCCATGGAGGGCGAGGCGGTGAACCGGGCGATCGCGCTGGCCGAGGTGGCCGGCGACACCCCCCTCTACATCGTCCACGTCTCCGCCTCGCAGGCGGTGGAGCGCATCGCGGAGGCGAGGTCGCAGGGGCGCAACGTCTTCGCCGAGACCTGCCCGCAGTACCTGTACCTCACGTTGGAGGACCACCTGGGCGCACCGGGCTTCGAGGGCGCGAAGTACGTGTGCTCCACCCCGCTGCGCAGCCGGCACGAGAGCCACGCCGCGGACCTGTGGAAGGGGCTGCGCACCGACGACCTCGCCGTCGTCTCCACCGACCACTGCCCGTTCTGCTTCAAGGACCAGAAGGAGCTGGGCCGCGGGAACTTCGCGAAGATCCCCAACGGCATGGGCGGGGTGGAGCACCGGATGGACCTCATCCACCAGGGGGTCGTCGACGGCGAGCTGTCGCTGCAGCGGTGGGTGGAGACGTGCTCGACCACCCCGGCCCGGATGTTCGGCATGTACCCGCGCAAGGGCGTGCTGGCCCCCGGCTCGGACGCAGACATCGTGGTGTACGACCCGAAGGGGACGACGCGCATCAGCGCCGAGACCCACCACATGGCGATCGACTACTCCGCGTTCGAGGGCTTCGAGCTGACCGGGGCGGTGCGCACGGTGATGTCGCGCGGCACCGTCGTCCTGGACCGGGGCGTCTACTCCGGCCGGCCCGGCCACGGGCGGTTTCTCAAGCGCGGCCCGTCGCAGTACCTGCGCTGACCGGATCGGCTGCGCCGCACCGATCCCCTTCCCGTCGAGAACCGAGCAGCGAGGAGGTACGCCCGTGGACTTCGGTGCCGTCCTGCAGTGCGTGGCGCCGGCCGCCCGTGTCGTGGAACTGGCGCGGCAGGCGGAGCTGTACGGCTTCAGCCACGTGTGGACGTTCGACTCCCACGTCCTGTGGGAGGAGCCCTACGTCATCCACTCCGCGATCCTGGGCGCCACCCGCAAGGTGGTGGTGGGCCCGATGGTGACGAACCCGGCCACCCGCGAGTGGTCGGTGACGGCGTCGACGTACGCGACGCTGAACGAGATGTACGGACCCCGCACGATCTGCGGCATCGGGCGCGGTGACTCGGCCGTGCGCACGCTGGCGGGGAAGCCGACGACGCTGGCGACGCTGCGGGAGAGCGTCCACGTCATCCGGGAGCTCGCCAACGGCCGGCCGGTGGAGCACCGCGGGCAGACCCTGCGCTTCCCCTGGGCACCGAGGACGCACGACGGCAACCGCACCGAGGTGTGGGTGGCGGCGTACGGGCCGAAGGCGCTGCAGCTCACCGGTGAGGTCGCCGACGGGTTCATCCTCCAGCTCGCCGACCCGGACATCGCCGCCTGGACCATCAAGGCGGTGCGGGAGGCGGCCGAGCGCGCCGGGCGCGACCCCGCCGAGGTGAAGATCTGCGTCGCCGCGCCGGCGTACGTGGCCCCGGATGCGGAGCTGGAGCACATGCGGGACCAGTGCCGCTGGTTCGGCGGGATGGTGGGCAACCACGTCGCCGACCTCGTCTCCCGCTACGGCACGTCCGGGGACGTGCCGGCGGCGCTGACCGACTACATCGCCGACCGGCAGGGCTACGACTACAACGAGCACGGGCGGGCGGGGAACACCCACGCGTCCTTCGTCCCCGACTCCATCGTGGACCGGTTCTGCCTCCTCGGTCCCGCGCAGCGGCACGTCGAGCGGCTGCGGGACCTGCAGGCCCTGGGCGTCGACCAGTTCGCGCTGTACCTGCAGCACGACGCCAAGGAGCAGACGATGCGGGCCTACGCCGACGCGGTGATGCCAGCCCTGGCGGAACCGGTGCTCGCCGTCTCCGCCCTCCCGGCCACCGGAGCCACCGGAGCCGCCGACGCCCCGGCTCCCGCCGCGCTGCCGCTGAGCCCCTGAGGGGCGCCGGGTGAGCGACCCGCCGCGCGGTACGTTCCCGGCCGGACGCAGCGCCGGTGCCGTCCGCATCCCCGCCCGCACTCGCCGAACGGAGCCGCAGCCATGAACCTCGGATTCGGGTGGACCCTGCACGGGGACGGCGGCACGCCGCCCCCCGGGGAGTCCGTCGCCCCCCACGAACGCCTCAGCTGGGGCCGCACCGTCGGCATCGGGGCCCAGCACGTGGTCGCCATGTTCGGCGCCACGTTCGTCTTCCCCGTCATCATGGGCCTCGACCCGAACCTCGCCATCCTGATGTCCGGTGTGGCGACGGTCCTGTTCCTGCTCATCGTCCAGGGCAAGGTCCCCAGCTACCTGGGGACGAGCGCCTCGTTCGTGGGGGCCGTCGCGACGATCCGCCTCGCCGGTGGTGACAGCTCCACCGTGACCGGCGCGATCCTCGTGGCGGGCCTCGCGCTGGCCGCGACGGGCGTCCTCATCCACGTCGTCGGCGGCAACGCCCTCAACCGGGTGCTGCCGCCCGTGGTCACGGGCGCGGTCGTCGCGCTCATCGGCCTGAACCTGGCGCCGGTGGTGTCGGGCATCTACTGGCCGCAGGACCAGTGGGTCGCGTTCGTCACGATGCTCGTCGTCATCGCCGGCTCGGTGCTGCTGCGCGGCTTCCTCGCCCGCATCGCCATCTTCGTGGGCCTGGTGTTCGGCTTCGTCCTGTCGTGGGTGCTGGACCGGATCGCCGGGCCCATCACCTCCCCCACCGGCGCCGGGGAGGTGGTCGCGCACGACCGGGTGGACCTGTCGGCGGTCGCGGAGGCCGCCTGGATCGGCCTGCCGGACCTGCACGCGCCGTCGTTCGAGGGCGCCGCGATCCTGGTGGCCCTGCCCGCGGTGATCGCCCTCATCGCGGAGAACGCCGGCCACGTCAAGGCGGTCGGGGCGATGACCCGCACCGACCTGGACCCGTACCTGGGCCGGGCCGTGTTCGCCGACGGCATCGGCACGGCGCTGGCGTCGTCGGTGGGCGGCTCCCCCACGACCACGTACGCGGAGAACATCGGCGTCATGGCCGCCACCCGCGTCTACTCCACCGCCGCCTACTACGTGGCGGCGGCGGTGGCCCTCCTGCTGGGGTTCTGCCCGAAGTTCGGCGCGCTCATCGCCGCCACGCCCGGCGGTGTCCTCGGCGGCATCACCGTCGTGCTGTACGGCATGGTGGCGCTGCTCGGCGTGAAGATCTGGGTCGAGAACCGGGTCGACTTCTCCAACCCGCTCAACCTGGTGCCGGCTGCGGCGGGCGTCATCGTCGGCGCGGGCAACGTGCCGCTGCGGATCACCGAGAACTTCGAGATCACCGGCATCGCCCTGGGAACGCTCATCGTCCTCGTCGGCTACCACCTGATGCGCGCGTTCGCGCCGGCGCACCTGCGCGCCGCCGGGCGGGCGCCCGACGCCGACAGCCCCGTCGACGCCGTGGACGCGACGGCCGGCGCACCCCGGCCGGTCGCCCGGAGCTGAGGCGCCGCACCCGCGGCCCGACGGCCACCGGCGGGGACGTTGCGCTGCACGACACCGGCGTGTCGTGCGCGGAACGTCCCCGCCGCGACGTCCTGCGCGGGAACGCCCCGCCACGTCCGGTGCGGGTGGCAGGCTGGGCCGGTGCCCGACACCACGCCAGCCTCCGAGCGCGACGAGCGGACCAGCACCATCATCGACGTCCTCACCGACGCCTTCGCGGACCTGATGGCCGCCGACCCGGCCGCGTTCCGCCACAAGTTCCGCAAGATGGCGGCGGACCCGTTCGCCTTCTACCGCGGCACCGCCTGCCTGTTCTTCGCCGACGTCGCGGACCGGGAGGACCGGTGGGCGGACGAGCGGACGAGCCGGGTCTGGATCCAGGGCGACCTGCACGCGGAGAACTTCGGCACCGCCATGGACGGCACCGGTCGCCTCGTCTTCGACGTCAACGACTTCGACGACTTCGACGAGGCGTACCTGGGCCACTTCACGTGGGACCTGCAGCGCCTCGCCGCCAGCATCGCGCTCCTCGGCTGGACGAAGGCGCTCTCCGACGACGACATCAGCTCCCTCGTGGAGGTGTACGTGCGCGCCTACCTGGACCAGGTGCGCTGGTTCGCGCGCTGCGAGGGCGACGAGGAGTGGTCCCTGCGCCTCGGCACGGCCACGGGCGCGGTGCGCGCCGCGCTGCTGGAGGCGCAGCAGTCGACGCGGGTGTCCCTGCTGGACCGGGTGAGCGTCGTGGCGGAGGTGCAGGACGGCTACGACCGCCGGTTCCGCCACGGTCCGACCGTGCGCGTCCTGGAGGCGGAGGAGCGCGCCGTCGTGGAGTCCGCCTACCGCCGCTACCTGGACACCATCCCGCCCGCGAAGCGGTTCCGCAGCGGCACGTACGCGATCAAAGACGTGGTGGGCAAGAGCGGCTTCGGCATCGGCAGCGCGGGCCTGCCCGCGTACAGCCTGCTCGTGGAGGGCACGTCCGAGGCCCTGGAGAACGACGTGGTGCTCACCGTGAAGCAGGGCGGCGTGCCCGCCGCGAGCCGGGTGGTGGACGACCCCCGCGCCCGGGAGTGCTTCGAGCACCAGGGGCACCGCACGACGGTGTCGCGCCGGGCGCTGCAGGCGCACGCCGACCCGTGGTCGGGGTGGTGCCGGATGGAGGGCGGCCCCTACGACGGGATCGGCTTCGTCGTGTCGGAGTACTCCCCCCACGAGACGGACCTGGACTGGTCGCAGCTGACGGAGGTGGACGACCTGGCCGAGACGCTGGCGCAGCTGGGCCGGGCCACCGCCAAGGCCCACTGCGTCTCCGACGTCGACGACGCGACGACGCCGCTGGTGGAGTTCCAGGTGGAGGATGCGATCGCCGCGGTGGTGGGTGAGCGCGACGACGAGCTGGTGGCCGACGTCGTGCGGTTCGCGCACGAGTACGGCGCCCGGGTCCGCGCCGACCACGCCCTGTTCGTGGACGCGTTCCGCGGCGGCCTGATCCCCGGGCTCGGCGCGCGGTAGGCCGAACGCGGGTCATCCGGAGGGCCTAGCCAGCTGCGTCCGCACCCTGCCGAAGCCCAGGTGGCGAGGAGCCCCGGGACGACCCGGGGCGTCGGAAGCAACCTGAGCAGGGAGCACCATGGACCCCCGGAACCCGCGCACCGGTCGGCCTGCGACCGCGGCCCGCGGCCGCAGGCTGTCTGCGGCATCGCTCGTCGCCTGCACCCTGCTGCCGGTCGCCCCCGCCCACGCCGCCCCGTCCGGCGACGTCGCCTCGCTGCCGGCGGAGGTGCGGGCGGAGCTGTCCTCCGCCGAGGTCCGCGCCCTCTCGGACCTCACGCAGGGCACCTCGGTGGTGGTCAACGCCTTCGTCGAGACCGCCTCGGGGCCCCGGGTGGTGACGGTCACGTCCGACGCGGCCGGGGCGGCTGCGACGGCGGACCTGCTCGAGGCCCAGCCGAGCGTGCGGGCGGCGGACCGGGCGCAGACCGCCCGCCTCGCCACGCAGCCGGACTACACGCCCCTCCAGTGGGGAGACGTCCGGGTGCGGTCGGGGGCGGTGGCGTCGGAGCTGGCCTCCGGCCTGCGCTTCCTCAAGGTCGCGGTCCTCGACACCGGCACGGCCGTGCACCCGGACCTGCCGCACGTCGTCGCCGGCGCCGACTTCACCGACGACGACGGCGACGAGCGGGCGGACCTGCACGGCCACGGCACGCACGTCGCGGGCACGATCGGCGCGGCGCTGGGCAACGGAGGCGTCAACGGCATCGCCGCGGGCGTGGACATCCAGCCCGTCAAGGTCCTGAGCAACACCGGCTCGGGCAGCTCGACGTGGATCGCGGAGGGGATCCTGTGGGCGGTGGCGAACGGCGCGAAGGTCATCAACATGTCGCTGACGATGGGCGGCGAGGACCGTGCGGTGACCGAGGCGATCGACCACGCCCGCCAGCAGGGCGTGGTCGTCGTCGCCGCCGCGGGCAACTCCGCCGAGCAGGGCAACCCGCTCCTGCACCCGGCGGCGCTCCCCCAGGTGATCGCCGTCGGCGCCACGACCAGCAGCGACACGCGTGCCGGCTTCAGCCAGTACGGCCCGCAGGTCGACATCGCCGCTCCCGGTGACGACATCGTCTCCACCTTCAAGGACGCCTCCTACGCGATCATGAGCGGCACGTCCATGGCCACGCCGCACGTCGCCGCGGGTGCGGCGCTCGTGCTGGCGGCTGCGCCGACGCTCACACCGGACCAGGTGGCCGCGGCGCTGACGACGAGCGCCCACGACCTCGGGGCCGCAGGACGCGACGACCACTTCGGCGCGGGCCTGCTGCAGGCGGACGCCGCCGTGCAGGCGGGCCGGCTCCTGGCCGCCCCGCCGAACGCGGTGCCCACGGCCACCGGGGACGCGCTGACGGTGGCGGCCGGCGCTTCGCGCACCAGGGTCGAGGTCCTCGCCAACGACTCCGACCCCGATGGCCACCCGCTGAGCGTCCTGTCCGTGGGCTCCGCCGCCCACGGCACCACCGCCCTCGACGGCGGCAGCGTCTACTACACCCCCGGCGCGGGGCACTCCGGCACGGACTCCTTCACCTACACCGTCACCGACGGCCACGGCGGCACCGCCAGCGCGAGCGTGAGCGTGAGCGTCACCGCACCGGCTCCCGCACCCGCGCCGGCTCCCGCACCCGCGCCGGCTCCCGCGCCCGCTCCGGCTCCCGCACCGGCACCGGCACCGGCTCCCGCGCCCGCTCCGGCTCCCGCGCCCGCTCCGGCTCCCGCTCCGGCTCCCGCGCCCGCGCCGGCTCCCGCGCCGGCTCCCGCTCCGCTGCCCGGCAGCGGCCCCATCAGCGACCTCGCCCGGCGCACCCCGGCCCTGGGGACGCCGACCGGCGGCCCCTACCGCCTCGCCAGGGGCGGCACCGGGCAGTCCTTCGCCAACGGCCAGATCCTCGCCCGCGACGGCGGAGCCCCCCACGCGGTGCAGGGCGCCATCTTCGAGCGCTTCCGCGCCACGGGGCACGAGAACGGCGCCCTCGGGTTCCCGACGACCGACGAGCTCTCCACCCCGACGAAGCCGGGCCGCTTCACCCACTTCGAGGGCGGCAGCGTGTACTGGTCGCCGGCCACCGGAGCCCATGTCGTCCGCGGCGCCATCCGCGACGCCTGGGCCCGGCAGGGCTGGGAGAACTCGTCCCTCGGCTTCCCCACCACCGACGAGGTGGCCCTGCGCGGCGGTGCGTTCACCCACTTCGAGAACGGGTCCGTCTACTGGTCGCCGGCCACCGGGGCGCAGGTCGTCAAGGGAGCCATCCGCGACACCTGGTCCCGGCAGGGCTGGGAGACCGGACGCCTCGGGTACCCGCGCACCGGTGAGTACCCCGTCCGCGGCGGCGTCCGCCAGGACTTCACCGGGGGCTCCCTGACCTTCCTGTTCGCGACCGGGCAGGTGCGCTGACGCACCGCGCGGCGCTCCGCGCGGGGAAGTCGGGGACTCCCCCGAGCCGCGGCACTCCCACGGGCTCCCCGCGGGCTATCGTCCTGCGGTGTCCGCAGCCCCTCCGCCCAGCGCCACGGCCGCGCCGCGCGTGGCCGTCGTCGTCCCCTGCCTGAACGAGGCGGCGGCCGTCGGCAAGGTCGTCGACGACCTGCGCCGCGCACTGCCCGGGGCCGACGTGGTCGTGTACGACAACGGCAGCACCGACGGCACGGCCGAGGTCGCGGCCCGCCACGGCGCGCAGGTGCGCCACGAGGAGCGCCCAGGCAAGGGCACCGTGGTGCGGCGGGCCTTCGCGGACCTGGAGGCGGACGTCTACGTCCTCATCGACGGCGACGACACCTACGACGCGAGCGTGGCGGGCGATCTGGTGCGGGTCCTGCTCACCGGCGGCTACGACCACGTCGTCGGGGTGCGGCAGGCCGGCACCGCGACGGCGTACCGCCCGGGGCACGCCACCGGCAACCGGGCGCTCAACGAGGTCGTGAGCCGCGTCTTCGGCACCCCCGTCGCGGACATGCTCAGCGGGTACCGGGTGGTCTCCCGCCGCTTCGCGAAGTCGTTCCCGGCGATCTCGCGCGGCTTCGAGATCGAGACGGAGCTGACCGTGCACGCGGTGAGCCTGCGGGTGCCGCAGCGGGAGGTGCCGGTGGGCTTCCGCGACCGCGCCGAGGGCAGCGAGAGCAAGCTGCGCACGTACCGCGACGGGTGGCGGATCCTGCGCCTGATCCTGCGCCTGGCGCGCTACCGGCGGCCCATGGCGGTGCACTGCCTGCTGGGCGGGCTGATCGGTGCGGTGTCGCTGGTCCTGGGCATCCCGCTGGTCGTCGAGTTCGCCGAGACGGGCCTGGTGCCGCGCTTCCCCACCGCGATCCTCGCCTCCGGGCTCGCGATGATCGCTGCCCTGGTGGTGGCCGTGGGGATCGTGCTGGACGCGGTGCACCGCGCCGCCGACGAGACGATGCGCCTGACCTACCTGCGCCACCCCGCCCCGCCGCGGCCGCCGTCGGTGGTGCCCGCCCCGGCCGCCCCGCAGGGCCGGTTCCGGGGATGAGGCCGCTGCTGCGCTTCGCCGCGAAGGCGCTGGCGGGGCTGCTGGCCCTCCAGGTGGTGCTCCTGCTCCTGCTCGTCGCGGCGCAGGCGGTGCCGAACCGGCCGATCGTCGCGCACCTGGCGACGGCCGTGCAGACGGGCGACTACGGGACGCCGTACGCGCCGGACGGCTTCGGCGGCCAGGCGGACCGGTTCACCGAGTGCGTGGTCCTCGGCTACGGCGTCAGCTCCCCCGGCGACCCCCGCGGCCTCTGGTACCGGGCGACGGGCGGCCCGCGCCTGAGCTCCTGCGAGGACGGCGCCGGGGAGATCCGCCACCTCGCCGCGGGCGGGACGCTGCTGACCCCGGCCACCTACTTCCGCTACTGGAACGGCTACTCGGTGCTCACCCGACCCGCGCTGGCGGCCCTCGGCGTGCCGGGGGTGCGGCTGGTGACGGCGGGGCTGCTGGCGGCCGCCACGGTCGCGGCGTTCGCGGCCGTGGCGCGGCGCGCGGGCCGCGGTCCCGCGCTGGCGCTGCTCGTGCCGCTGGCCGCGGCGACGAACGCGGCCGCGATGCCCTCGACGGCGTTCAGCCACGGCATCGCGCTGGCCGCCGTGGCCGCGGGGGTGGCGCTGACCGCGGTGGCGGCGCGCAGGGGCTGGCGCGGCGCCGCCGTCGGCACCGGGGCGTCGGGGGCGCTGTTCTGCTACGTGGACCTGCTCACGGTGCCGCCGATGGCGTGGGCGCTGTGCGCCGCGGTCGCCGGGGCCGTGGCGTTCACCGCGCGCCCGCTGTGGTGGCCGACGGCGCGGGTGGTGCTCGCCGCGGGGATCGCCTGGCCCGCGGCGTTCGCGCTGACGTGGATCTCGCGCTGGGTCGTCGCCGCGCTCGTGCACGGCCCGGAGGTGTTCTCCCGGGTCGCGGAGGTGGGCCGCTTCCGCGTCAACGGCGACAACGGCGCGATGGTCTCCCAGGCCCTGGGCGCGGGCCTGCGCGCGAACTGGCAGCACTGGCTGGACACGACCGCGACGGCGCGGCCGCTGCTGGTGGTGGCGGCGGTCGTGGCCCTGGCCGCCGTGGCGGTGGCCGTGGCGCGGCGGGGCCCGGCGGCGCTCGCCACGGCCGCGGTGCTCGCCGCCCCCGCGCTCGTCGTGCCGGTCTGGTACGAGGTGATGAGCAACCACTCCCAGATCCACGCCTTCTTCACGTACCGCAGCCTCGCCGCGGCGGTGGGGGTGGTCGTCATGGCCTGCCTGGTCGTGGCGCGCCGCTCCGAGGCGACCGCGCTGCCCGCCCAGGGGGACGGGCACGCGGCAGGATGGCGCCCGTGGAGGACCCCGCCGCGCGCCGTGTCGCCTACGCCGACGTCCCGCTGAGGGTCGAGGACCTCGCGCCCTCGCCGCTGGCGCAGTTCGACCGCTGGTACTCGGCGGCGGTGGACGCGCGGATCGCCGAGCCGAACGCGATGGTGCTGGCCACGGGCGGGCCGGACGGGCCGAGCGCGCGCACGGTGCTGCTCAAGGGCGCCGACGCGCGCGGTTTCTCCCTCTACACCAACCGCACGTCGCGCAAGGCGCGGGCGATGGCGGCGGAGCCGCGGGTGGGGCTGGTGTTCCCGTGGGTCGGGATGCAGCGGCAGGTGGCCGTGGTCGGGGACGTGGTGGAGCTGTCCCGGGAGGAGTCGTGGGCGTACTTCTCCTCGCGGCCGTACGGCTCCCGCATCGGGGCGTGGGCGAGCGCGCAGTCGGCACCGGCGGCCTCCGCCGACGAGGTGCGCGGGCGCTGGGCGGAGCTGACCGCGCGGTGGCCGGACACGGGTTGCGCCGACGACGTGCCGCTGCCGGAGCACTGGGGCGGGTACCTGGTGCGGGCGCGGGAGGTGGAGTTCTGGCAGGGCCGCCCGTCGCGGCTGCACGACCGGCTGGTGTTCGTGGCGGTGCGGGAGCACCCGGCGCTGGACGACCCCGGCGGCTGGCGGGTGGAGCGCCGCCAGCCCTGAGGCGCCCGCGGACCCCGTCTGCTCAGGCGTTCGCCGCCTCGCGGGCGTCGTAGGCCTCGCGGGCGGTGAGGACGTCCTCGATGTGCGTCTCCGACCACGCCTTGAGGGCCTGGAGGACGGGCAGGAGGCTGCGGCCCAGCGCGGTGAGCTCGTAGTCGACGCGCACGGGCACCGACGGGGTGACCGTGCGGGTGACGAGGCCGTCGCGCTCCAGCGCGCGCAGGGTCTGGGTGAGCATCTTCTGGCTGGCCCCGGCGATCCTCGTGCGCAGCTCGCCGTGGCGGCGGGGGCCGTCGGCGAGGGCGTTGACGACGAGGCCGGCCCACTTGTCCCCGACGGTGGCCATCACCTGCCGGGTGGGGCACAGGGCCATGTAGGCGTCGTAGACGACCTTCGCGTCGGTCCGGCGCTGCTCCGCGGTCCTCGTCACGGGTTCCCCCACCTCTCCTAGGCACTTCCAGGTGCCTGCTTACTCGCAGAGACCTGGGAACCACAGGATACCGACGCAGCCCCTCACCGGGAGGGGCCGGACGGACGGAGGTGGCGACGTGCGCGTCGTCGAGGTGCAGCAGTACGGCGGAGTCGAGGTCCTGCAGGTGGTCCGGCGGGCCGAACCGCGCAGCGCGGAGGGGACCGCGCGGGTGGCGGTGCGGGCCGCCACGGTGAACCCCGTGGACGCCTTCACCCGCAGCGGCGGCTTCCAGCAGGTCGTCCCCGGCATCACCCCGCCGCTCGTCCTGGGCTGGGACTTCACCGGAACCCTGCTCGAGCCCCTGGGCGACCTGCCCGCCGGGCAGGAGGTGGCGGGCATGCTGCCCTGGCCGGAGGCGGGCGGTGCCGGCGCCTACGCCGAGCAGCTCTCCGCCCGGCGCGACTGGGTGGCGCCCGTTCCCGCGGGGCTGCCGCCGACGCTGGCGGCGACCGTGCCGCTCAACGCGCTCACCGCCGACCAGGCGCTGACCGCGCTCGACCTGCGTCCCGGCGCAACCCTGCTCGTCACCGGCGCCAGCGGGGCCGTCGGCGGCTTCGCCGTGCAGCTCGCCGCGGCGGCGGGGCTGCACGTCCTGGCCGTCGCCTCCACCGGCGACGAGGAGCACGTGGCCTCCCTCGGCGCGAAGGAGGTCCTCGCCCGCGGGGACGGCTCCGCGGTGGCCGACGCGGTCCGCGACCTGCTGCCGGGCGGGGTGGACGCCGTCCTCGACGCCGCGGCCCTCGGGCAGCCCCTGCTGAGCGCCGTGCGCGAGGCGGGGACGTTCCTCGCCCTCGTGACCCCGCTGGCACCGGCACCGGAGCGCGGCGTGCGGGTGGCGACGATGATGGTCCGCCCCGACGCGACCCGCCTGCGGGAACTGCTGCTCGCCGTCGCCGGTGGCGGCCTCACCTCCCGCGTCGCGGAGGCGCTGCCGCTGGAGCGGGTGGCCGAGGCGCACGAGCGCACCGAGCGCGGCGGGCTGCGCGGCAAGCTCGTGCTGACCCTCGCCTAGCGCGGGACCCGCTGCGCGGCACTGGACGCGCGCACGACGAGGCGGGGCGGCAGCAGCGTGGCGTCCGCGCCGCCGCCCTCCTCGCCGGCGGCCGCCCTCAGCAGGAGCTGCACCCCCAGGCCCCCCAGCGCCGCGGAGGGGCGGACGAGGGCGGTCAGCGGCACGGCGGCGGAGGCCGCGGACCCGGTGTCGTCGCAGGCCACCACGGCCAGGTCCGCGGGGACGCGGACCCCGAGGCGGGCGCACTCCTGCAGCACGCGCAGGGCGGTGCGGTCGTCGGCGCAGGCCAGCGCCGTGGGCCGGCGGCGGGGCGGGCGGCGCAGGAGCTCCGCGACGACCCCGCCCCCCGCGGCCTCCAGCGGATGCGCTGCGACCACCTCGAGCTCGCGGTCGCCGAGCTCCGCCCGCACGCCCCGCAGGCGGCGCTGCACGGGCACGGCGGGGAACGGGCCGGGGACGGCCGCGACGAAGGCGACCAGCCGGTGCCCCGCCTCCCGCAGGTGCCGGCCGACGCACCGCCCGCCGTGCTCGTCGTCGACGGACACGGAGGGGGTTCCGGCGGGCGGGTCGGTCTCGTCGAGCAGCACCACGGCGACGCCGTGGCGGCGCAGCAGCGCGAGCGCCTCCTGCACGGGGGACGCGGTGGGTCCGAGCAGGACCCCGGAGACGCCCTGCCCGGCGAGGACGCGGAGGATGCGCCGCTCGCGCTCGGCGTCACCGCCGCTGGTGCACAGGTTCACGAGGAACCCGGCGGACTGGGCGGCGGACTCCGCACCCCGCAGCACTCCCGCGGAGGCCGAGGTGCCGAGGCCGCCCACCACGACGGCGAGGACGCGGCTGCTGCCGGCGCGCAACCGACGGGCGGGCTCGTGGCGGACGTAGCCGAGGTCGGCGATGGCCGCGGCGATCCTGCTGCGCCGCTCGGGCGCCATGTTCGGCGCCTGGTTGAGGTAGTTGCTCACCGTGCTGACGGAGACCCCCGCACGGGCGGCGACGTCCCGGATGTCACCGCCCGATCGCGCGGTGCGCCCGCTCCCCGAGGCGGTGCGGGGCAGCGGGAACGGGTCGGCAGGAGCCACCGGGACCTCCTCGTCGCGACGGTCGACCCGGCCCGCGGACCGGCCTTGAAGCGGTTCAAGCGCGTCTGCGCGAGGCTACCCGGACCATCCCCCCGGCCATCGGCCCCTCTCGGCCACCGAGAGCGGCGGGCGCGGAGACCGGCCGGTTCCGGCCGGTCCCCCGCGCGGGTCACCAGCCCTCGAGGCCCAGCTTCCCGGCCTGCGCGCGCACGTCGGCGTCGTAGAGCGCGGCGGCGTCGGCGCCGGAGCGGACACCCGAACCGGCCTCGGTCGCGAACCGCTCGAGGTCGGGGCCCTTCACCGGGGAGAGGAACTCCAGCGCGGGGCTGTGCGCACCGGAGTCGAAGTAGGCCTGGACGTCGCGGGTGACCTGGGGAACGTCGGAGGGCAGCTCGCAGGTCTCGACGAGGTACGGGCCGGCGGGGGTGGCGGCCTTGCTGATGGACTCGCAGCCCTCGGCACTGGCGACGTAGGCGAGGAACCTCTGCGCCGCCTCCAGCTCCGCGCCCTTCGTCGCCTTGGGGATGAAGAGGCCCGGCGGGTACCAGGCCGTGGCGCCGTTGGCGGCGGCGTCGTCACCCGGCAGGGCGAAGAAGCCGATGTCGCCCATCCTCTCCGGGGCGATGCCCATGATGGCCGTGGCCACCGCGGACAGCATGGGGTAGTGGGCGCCCTCGCCGAGGGCGAGCATGCGCAGCCCGTCGCCCAGCTGGGCCGTGGCGTGGTCGTCGTTGTGCAGCCCGAGGCGGTGGATCTGCTCCAGGTGCTGGAACCCCTTGCCCGCCGCGGCGTGGGTGGCGAACTTCCCCGTGCCGCGGCTGTAGGCGTCGGCGAAACCGGGGTCGGCAGCCGCGACGTTGTGGAAGTCGCCGAGGACGAGCAGCTGCGACGTCCACGGGTCGCCGTAGGTCTGGATGACCGGGGTGATGCCGGCCTCGCGGATCCGCTGGCTGTTCGCGAGGAACTCCTCCCAGGTCGCGGGGACCTGCAGGTTGAGGCGCTCGTAGACGGCCCGGTTGTAGAGGACGCCGCCGGCGTTGGCGCTGCCCAGCGGGACGCCGTAGAGCTGCCCGCCCACGGAGACCTGCGACAGGTAGTCGGCGTCGACCGCCGCGAGGAGCGCCGAGTCCTTCAGCGGCTGCAGGGTCTCGTACGGGTTGATCTGCTGGAACAGCGAGCCCGAGTTGTAGAGCAGGACGTCGGGCGAGTCGGCCTCCAGGCGCGTCCGCACGACCTCGTCGCCCTCGGCGCCGCCCGGGCGCTTCTCCACCACGACCGTGACGTCCGGGTTCTCCGCCTGGAAGTCCTTCGCAAGCTGCTCGGCGGGCGCCACGGTGGACGGGTCGCCGTCCACCAGCATGGTGATGCTCACGGGACCGGCGTCGGTCGCGGCACCTGGGGTGGCGCCGCCGCAGGCGGCCAGGGAGAGCGGCAGGACCGCGAGGGCGATGGCGGCGGCGGAACGGCGCAGGGCGGCACGGGGACTCATGGGTTTCTCCTCCTCGAGACGGCCGGCCCGAGTGGCCCGCCGAGCCCTGGAACTGCTCAGGGCGACATCTCGAAGGTGCGGCCCGGCGCGCCCCGGCGACCAGCGCATTCTCACTCACCGAAAAAGCCCCGCACAACAACACTCTGTTGCAGTAAAGCTACACACCGTCACCGAGACCGGTTGCCGGAACCGACCTCAAGCGGGCGGGAACGGGCGCCGATGCCCCACCCATGACGACCACCGATGCGGGCGAGGTCCCCGACACGGGCCTGCAGCGCATGCGGCGGTTCGTGCTCGGCGCCGGGCTGATGGGCTTCACCCTGCTCATCCCCGCCATCCTCGGCGCCCCCTACTCGGGGCAGCGCCGCCTCGTGGGCGTCGCCGCGCTGCTGAGCCTCATGGCGATCGCCGTCGTGACGTACCGGCGCTCGCGCCCGCTGCCGCTGGACGCGCTCCTCGTGCCGGTCCTGATGGTCGTCGCGGGCGTCAACCTCGTCGACGCCATGGCGAGCCTCGCCATCTGCATGAACGTGCTGTTCGTGATGTCCCTCTACGGCAGCCGGTTGCGCGCCGTGGTGCTCGCCACGCTCGCGGTGGGCGCCGTCATGGCCACCCTGTGGCTCACGCCCTACCTCTCCGGTGACGTCATCCAGTGGCTGCAGCCGCACGCGCTGGCGAACCTGCCCCAGCTCGCGGTGATCGCCGTGCTGACGCGCATCCTGCTCACGACCCTGCGGGCGCACTTCCGCGCCTCGCAGCGGGAGGCGCTGCTGGCCCGCACCGGCAGCCGGCTGCTGGCCGCCGCGTCCATGCCGGAGCTGTGGCGCCTCAGCCGGGAAGCCGGCGAGGAGCTGTGCAGCCTGACCCGCGGAACCGCCGCCCTGGTGGTGGAGCTCGACGGCGACACCGTCCGCGTCCTCAGCTCCGCCGGCGACGTCGTCGCCCCCGACGAGCTCCACCTGCCCGCCTCGCTCCTCACGCGCGACGGCACGTGCGGTGAGGCCGCCTTCCTCCCGCTCGCCGAGCCGGTCGAGGCGCTGCGCACCGCCGCCCCGCACCTGCGGCACTGGTACGTGCTGCGCGTCGACGGCCCCGCCTCCCGCCGCTACGTCCTCATCGGCGGTCGACGCCCCGTGCACCTGGCCGTCCTCAACGCCCACCGCACCCTCGCCGACCAGTGCAGCCTCGCCCATGCCAGCCGCGCCGCCTACGAGCGGCTGGACCACAAGGCCAGCCACGACGAGCTGACCGGCCTGCCCACCCGCGGGTTGTTCCTGGAGCAGGTCGGCGCGGCGATCGAGACCGCCCGCGAGGGCGTCACCCTGCTCAACATCGACCTCGACGACTTCAAGCAGGTCAACGACGTCCACGGCCACGCCGCCGGCGACGAACTGCTCGTCGAGGCCGCGCGCCGCATGCGTGAGGTGTGCGGCGCGGCCAGCGTCCCCGCCCGCTTCGGCGGCGACGAGTTCGCCGTCCTGCTGCCGACCTCCCTCGGCGGCGAGGACGCCGCGGAGCTCGCCCGCGCCCTGTGCCGGCGCCTGACCGACCCGATGGTCCTCTCCGCCGCCACCGTGACCGTCGGCGCCAGCATCGGCGTGGCGAGCTGGAGCGCACCGCTGACCGCCGGCGACGTGCTCCGCTGCGCCGACATCGCGATGTACTGGGCCAAGGCGATGGGCAAGAACCGCGTCGAGCACTTCGACCCGGCCCGCCACGGCGACATCGCCCGCCACCGCCTCCTGGAGGACCACCTCGCCTCCGCCGTCGAGCGCGGCGAGATCGTCGTCCGCTACGAGCCCAGCATCGACGTCGTCACCGGCGAGTGCGTCGCGGTCGAGGCCGAGCCCCACTGGGAGCACCCCCTGCTCGGCCTGCTCGCACCGGCGGAGTTCCTCCCGCAGGCCCGCCGCTCCGGGCGGGTCAACGAGATCGGCGCGCACGTGCTCGCCACCGCCTGCGCCGAACTGGCCGCGTGGTCGGGCGTCCCCGCCCTGGAGCGGACCCGGCTCTGCGTCGACGTCACCGCCCGCCAGCTCACCGACCCCGCCTTCTCCGGCCGGGTCCTCGGCGCGCTCGCCGACGCGGGCCTGCCCCCGCAGCGGCTCACCCTGGAACTCACCGACGCCGACGACACCGACGAGCGCAGCGCCCACCCGCAACTGGCCGCCCTCGCCGAACTGGGCGTGCGGATCTGCGTCGACGGCTTCGCCACCGGGCGCGACACGCTCACGGTGCGCAACGCGTTCCCCGTCCACGAGCTCAAGATCGACGGGGCCGCGACGCTGGCGTCGCCCACCGACGCGGTGCGCAGCCTGCAGGTGGTGCGCGCCATCGGCGACGTCCTCGGCCTCCAGCTGACCGCGCACGGCGTCGGCGACGGGGAGCAGGTCGCGCACCTGCGCGAGAACGGGGTCACCGCGGTCCAGGGTCCCGCCGTCGCGGGCGCCCTGTCCGCGCCGCAGCTCGCCTCCTGGGTGGCCGAGCACGGGCGGGCCGGGGCTTCCAGCCGCTGAGCACCACCCGTCCAGGGGATGAAGCCCTGGACGGGACGGGTCGATGACCGGGCATGCGCATCTCGAGGTGGGGCCGCCGGAGCACCCTCGACCGGGTCCGCCTCGTCGCCTGCGCGGCGGGCGCCACCGGGTTCCTCGGGATGGCACCGCCCGTCCTCGCCTCCCCCCACCCCCTGCCGTGGCGGCTGGCGGGGGTGGCGGCCCTGGTGGCGCTCGCCGTCCTGGCGGTCGTGACCTACCGCCGCCGGCGGCCGGTGCCGGGCGACGTGCTGCTGATCCCGGGGCTCATGGTCCTCGGGGGGATCAGCCACCAGGACCCCCTGTCCACCATCGGGGTCTGCTCCAACGCGATCTTCGCCTTCAGCCTCTACGGCTCCCACCGGCGCGGCGCGGTCCTCGCCGTCGCGGCGGGCCTGGCGATCCCCGTGGTGGTCTCCATCTCCCCCTACTCGCTGGGGCGGCTCATCCCCTGGCACCACCCCGCGGTCCTGGGCAACCTGCCGCAGATGGCGCTCATGGCCCTGCTGATGCGCATCCTCCACTCCTGCCTGCGGGCCCAGGAGCTCTCCGCCCGCCGCGAGGGCCTGCTCGCCCGCACCGGGAGCCAGTTCCTGAGGCTGCGGGACCTCCAGGCGCTGCGGGAGGCCGTCACCGCCGCCGGGGAGGACCTGGCGGAGCTGGCGCCCGGCACCGCCGTGCTCGTCGTCGAGCGCCGGGCGGGATCGGCGATCGTCGTCGCCTCCTGCGGCGCCCTGCAGGGGCTCGCGGGAGCGGCGGTCCCCGACGACCTCTCCGCCGTGCTCGACGCCCTCCCGCCGGACGTCCTGACCCCGCTGCCGCAGGGCCCCGGTGCCCTCGGCGCAGCCGCCCCGCAGGTCGGGCACTGGCAGGGCGTGGCCCTCGCCACCGCGGAGGTCGAGCGGTTCCTCCTCCTCGGCGGCACCCGCCGCGTGGACGAGTCGGTGCTCGACGGCTACCGCACCCTCGCCGACCAGTTCAGCCTCGCCGAGGCGAGCTGCGCCTCCTACGAGCGGCTGAGCCACCGGGCCAGCCACGACGAGCTGACGGGACTGCCCACGCGTGCGCTGTTCCTGGAGCAGGTCGGTGACGCGATCGACATCCGGTGCGGCGCGGTGACGCTGCTCAACATCGACCTCGACGACTTCAAGCAGGTCAACGACGTCCACGGCCACGCCGCCGGCGACGAACTGCTCGTCGAGGCCGCGCGCCGCATGCGTGAGGTGTGCGGCGGGGCCAGCGTCCCCGCCCGCTTCGGCGGCGACGAGTTCGCCGTCCTCCTCCCGACCTCCCTCGGCGGCGAGGACGCCGCGGAGCTCGCCCGGGCCCTGTGCCGGCGCCTGACCGACCCGATGGTCCTCTCCGCCGCCACCGTGACCGTCGGCGCCAGCATCGGCGTGGCGAGCTGGAGCGCACCGCTGACCGCCGGCGACGTGCTGCGCTGCGCCGACATCGCGATGTACACCGCCAAGGCGATGGGCAAGAACCGCGTGGAGGTGTTCGACCCCACCCGCCACGGCGACGTCGCCCGCCACCGCCTCCTGGAGGACCACCTGATCTCCGCCGTCGAGCGCGGGGAGGTGTTCCTGCACTACGAGCCGGCCGTCGACCCGGCCACGGGCGCCTGCGTCGCGGTGGAGGCACGCCCGCACTGGATGCACCCGCTGCTGGGGCTGCTGCGCCCGGAGGACTTCCTCCCGCAGGCGCTGCGCTCGGGCCGCATCTGCGACATCGGCGCGCACACCCTGCGCACCGCCTGCACGGAGGTCGCCGCGTGGTCCGACGCGGACGGCATGGGGGAGGTGGAGGTCCGCGTCGACGTCGCCGCCCGCCAGCTCGCCGACCCGACCTTCGCCGACGTGGTGCTGGACGCCCTCGCCGCCTCGGGCCTGCCGGCGCGGCGCCTCCTCCTGGAGCTCGTCGACGCCGACGACACCGACGAGCGGACCGCACACCCGCAGCTGCGACGGCTGGCCGGGCACGGCGTGCGCCTGGTGGTCGACGGCTTCGCGGGTGGCCGGGACTGCCTGACGATGCACGAGGGCTTCCCGGTCTCCGAGCTCAAGCTCGACGCGGAGGCGGTCGAGCCGGGCGCCGACGCCCACCGCGTCCTCGGTCTGGCGCAGGCCATCGGCGGGTTCCTCGGGCTGCGGCTGACGGCGTGCGCGGTCGCCACCGCGGAGCATGCCGAGGAGCTGCGCGCCCTGGGCGTCGCCGCCGTGCAGGGGCCGGTGGTGGCGCCTGCGATGCCCGCGACCCACCTGGCCTCCTGGGTGGCCCGGCGGGCGAGGGTGAGCGCGGCGTCCGCCGCGGACTGAGGGCGGCACAGCGTCGCGACACGACGCCTCCTTGCAACTTTTGCAGCTTCCTTGCAAGGCGGTTTCGTCCGGCCTAGCGTGCGCGGGGCACCCTTCCCCGTCGGGGGATCCCGTCACTGGCCGCCCGCTGCCGCGCGGCCGAGGAGGTTCCGTGATCCGTCCCCGAGCGTCGCGTCCCCTGGTCGCCCTCGCCCTCGCCCCGCTCCTGATCACCGCCCTGCCGCAGACCGCGGCCGCCGACCACACCGGCACCCCGTCGTCCGTCGCCCTCGTGGGCACCCTCCAGTCGGAGCTCGGCTGCCCCGGCGACTGGCAGCCCGAGTGCACGCAGTCCTTCCTGCAGCCCGTCGCCGGCTCCCCCGGCCTCTACCGCGCCACGTTCGACGTGCCCGCCGGGAAGTACGACTTCAAGGTCGCCCTCAACGGCTCCTGGTCGGAGAACTACGGCGCAGGCGGCGCGGCCGGCGGAGCCAACATCTCCCTCACCGCCCCCGGCGGCCCCGTGACGTTCACGTACGACCACAGCACCCACGTCGTCGAGGACGACGTCGCCGACGCCCTGGGCGCCGGTGCGCACTGGCTGCGCGCCGACCTCCTCGCCTGGAACTCCGGCGCACCCGCCGAGGGCACCACCTACCGCCTCTACACCTCGCCCGAGGGCGCCCTCACCGTCGCGGACGGCGCGGTGAGCGGCGGGACGTTCGTCGAGCTGACCCGCGAGTCCGCGGACCTGCCCGCCGACGCCGCGCAGCGGTTCCCGCACCTGAGCTCCCTCGACACCCTCCGCCTGCCCCGCGACGTCGCCGCCCGGGCCGGCGAGCTGCTGAAGGGCCAGCTCGTCGTCGCCGCCGTCGACGGCGACGGGAAGGTCGTCGCCGCCACCGGCGTCCAGGTGCCCGGCGTCCTCGACGACCTCTACCCCGGCGCCGCGAAGCGCACCCTCGGCCTGAGCTGGAAGGACGGGCGTCCCTCCCTCGCGCTCTGGGCGCCCACGGCCCGCAGCGTCACCCTCCACGTCCACGCGCCGGGCTCCGGCGAGGAGATCGCCACGGCCGCGCTGAGCGTCGACCGCGACGGCGTGTGGAGCACCACCGGGGACCGTCGCTGGAAGGGCGCCTCCTACACCTACGAGGTGGAGGTCTACGTCCCGGAGACGGGCCAGGTGGAGCGCAACATCGTCACCGACCCCTACAGCGTCGGCCTGACCACGAACTCCGAGCGCAGCCTCTTCGTCGACCTCGCGGACCCCGCGCTGGCCCCCAAGGGCTGGGACCGGCTGAAGAAGCCCCGCCTCGCCAAGCCCGAGGACCTCTCGATCTACGAGCTGCACGTCCGCGACTTCTCCATCGGGGACGAGACCGTCCCCGAGGCGCAGCGCGGCACCTTCGCGGCGTTCACCCAGCGCCGCAGCGACGGCATGCGACACCTCGCGGACCTCGCCAAGGCCGGGCTCAACGCCGTGCACCTGCTGCCCGTCAACGACATCGCCACCATCGACGAGCGCCGCTCCCAGCACGCCGACCCCGCCTGCGACCTGGCCCTGCTGCCGCCGGACAGCCTGCAGCAGCAGGAGTGCGTCACCGCGGTCGCCGCGCAGGACGGCTTCAACTGGGGCTACGACCCGCTGCACTACACGACCCCCGAGGGCTCGTACTCCACCAACCCCGAGGACGCGACCCGCATCCGCGAGTTCCGCGAGATGGTCACGTCGCTGAACCGGACCGGCCTGGGCGTCATCCAGGACGTCGTCTACAACCACACCCCCGACGCCGGCCAGGGCGGGCGCAACGACCTCGACCGGATCGTCCCCGGCTACTACCACCGCCTGGACGCCCAGACCGGCACGGTCGCCACGTCCACCTGCTGCCCGAACACCGCCACCGAGAACGCCATGATGGGCAAGCTCATGGTGGACTCCGTCGTGACGCTGGCCAAGGCGTACAAGCTCGACGGCTTCCGGTTCGACCTCATGGGCCACCACACCAAGCAGAACATGCTCGACGTGCGCGCCGCCCTGGACGCCCTCACGCTCGAGCGCGACGGCGTCGACGGCAAGCGGATCGTCCTCTACGGCGAGGGCTGGAACTTCGGCGAGGTCGCGAACGACGCCCGGTTCGTCCAGGCCACCCAGCTCAACATGGCCGGCACCGGGATCGCCACGTTCTCAGACCGGCTGCGCGACGCCGTGCGCGGCGGCGGCCCGTTCGACGAGGACCCCCGCGTGCAGGGCTTCGCCAGCGGCCTGTTCACCGACCCCAACGGCGCGCCCGTCAACGGCACCGCCGAGCAGCAGCTGCAGGAACTGCTCCTGTCGCAGGACCAGATCCGCGTCGGCCTCACCGGGAACCTGAAGGACTACACCTTCACCGACCGCACCGGCGAGCAGGTCACCGGCTCCCAGGTGGACTACAACGGGCAGCCCGCCGGGTACACCGCCGACCCGCAGGAGGTCGTCACCTACGTCGAGGCGCACGACAACGAGACCCTGTACGACGCCCTGGCGTTCAAGCTGCCGCAGGACACCCCGATGTCGGACCGCATCCGGATGCAGACCCTGGCACTGAGCACCACCGCCTTCGCCCAGGGCATCTCCTTCTGGCACGCCGGCGGGGAGCAGCTGCGCAGCAAGTCCCTGGACCGCAACAGCTACGACTCCGGTGACTGGTTCAACATCCTCGACCACACCGGCACGGAGAACGGGTTCGGCCGCGGCCTGCCGCCGAAGCCGGACAACGAGGACAAGTACGAGTTCATGAAGCCGCTGCTGGCGGACCCCGCCCTCAAGCCGTCGCCGGCGGACATCGCCACCGCCCGCGAGCGCGCCGAGGAACTCCTCGAGATCCGGCACAGCACCCCGCTGTTCCACCTGGAGACGGCCGAGCAGGTCCAGCAGAAGGTCTCCTTCCCGGGCAGCGGGCCGGAGCAGACCCCGGGCGTCATCGTGATGCGGATCGACGACACCGCCGGCTCCGACGTCGACCGCCGCCTCGACGGCCTCGTCGTGGTCTTCAACGCCTCCGACGAGGCGACCACGCAGACCGTGGCGGGCACCGAGGGCGAGCGCTACCGCCTGCACCCCGTCCAGGCCGGGGGCGGTGACCGCGTCGTGCGCGGCGCCACCCACGACGCGGGCACCGGCACGTTCACCGTGCCCGCCCGCACCGTGGCGGTGTTCGTCACGCGCTGACGCCGTTCCTCATGCGCTGACGCTGTGCTCCGCGAGGGCCCCGGTGGTTTCTGCCACCGGGGCCCTCGTCGCGCCCCGGCCCCTCGTCGCGCCCGCGGCGCGCAGCCGCCCCCACGGAACCCGCAGCGCCGCCTGCGCCCCGAGGACCAGCACGACGCCCAGCACCTGCACCGCGCCCAGCCGCTCCCCCACCGCCACGCCGGCCGCCGCCGCCCACACCGGCTCGGTGACGAGGAGCACCGCGACCCGCTCCGGGGAGGTGCGGCGGCTGGCGAGGCGCTGGGCGAGCAGGGCGAACGCCGTGCAGGGGCCCGCGAGGAAGAGCAGCGCCCCCCAGGCGCCCACGCCCGAGGGCAGGCCGCCGTCGGCCGCGCCGGGCACGAGCAGCGCCGCGGCGAAGGACCCGGCCGAGACCACCCCGAGGCGCACCACGGTGCTGCGCAAGGGGTCGGGGTCCTCGCGGTCGCCGTCCATCGCGGTGACCACCCCGCGCACCACGGCGGCGGCCAGCACCAGCAGGTCGCCGGTGCGCACCCCGCCGCCCGGGCCGAGCAGGAGGGCGACCCCACCGACCGCCACCGCACCGGCCGCGGCCGCCCCCCAGCGCGGGGCGCGCCGCTCCCGCAGCGCGGCCGCGAAGGGCACCACCACGGCGAACACGGCGATGAGCACGCCCGCCCGGGCCGGGCTCGTGCGCACCGCCCCGTGGGTCTCCAGCGTGAAGATGACGAGCAGCAGCAGCCCTGCCGGCCAGCCGCGCCGCAGCGCCCCCCGCCACGTCCCGGCGGCGGGCCGGCGCCGGGCGAGCAGCAGCGCCACCGGGAGCAGCAGCAGCACCGCGAGGGCGAAGCGCAGCCCGAGGACCAGGGCGACCGAGGCGCCCGCCGCGGCCGCCTGCACGGCGACGAAGGAGCAGCCCCAGACGAGCGCCACGGAGAGGACGGCGGCGTCGGGGGCGAGGGTGCGCAGGTTCACCCGCCGATGACCTCACGGCTGGGATCGTGCAGTCCAGCGACATCTTCTGGAAGAACGGTTCAGGAGCACTGAACGATCGGCTACGGTTGCCGGGTGATCGACGTCCGCCGGCTCCGGGTGCTGCGCGAGCTCGCCGTGCACGGCACCGTCACCGCCACCGCCCGCGCCCTCTCCTACACCCCCTCCGCCGTCTCCCAGCAGCTCGCCGCACTGGAGCAGGAGACCGGCCACCGCCTCCTCGAGCGCGCCGGGCGCGGGGTGCGGCTCACCGACGCCGGCCGCGTCCTCGTCACCCACGCCGACGCCGTCCTCGCCGAGGTCGAGCGCGCCGAGTCCTCCCTCGCCGCCTACTCCAGCGGCGACGTCGGCACCCTGAGGATGGCCGCCTTCCCCACCGCCGCCCGGGCGCTGGCCGCCCCCGCCCTCGGCCACCTCACCCGCGAGCACCCCGGCCTCGACGTCGAACTGCTGGAGATGGAGCAGCACGAGAGCCTCCACCTGCTCGCCGCAGGCGACCTGGACGCCGTCCTCGGCCACCACGCCGCCGGTGAGCCCCGCCTCGGCCCGCGCCCCGTCGCCACCGTGCCCCTGCTCGAGGACCCCGTCCACGTCGCCCTCCCCCGCCGGCACCCCCGGGCGGCGGACCCGGCCGTCGACATGGCGGACCTGCGGGAGGAGACCTGGCTCGCCGCCCACCCCGACGCGCCCTGCAGCCAGATCCTCGACGCCACCTGCCGCCGGGCCGGCTTCACCCCCCGCCGCCGGCACCGCGCCATGGACTACGACGTCGTCCTCGCGATGGTCGCCGCCGGACTCGGCCTCGGCCTCGTCTCCCGCCTGGCGCTCGGCCCCGTCCCGGCCGAGGTCGTGCTGCGCCCCCTCGCCGGCGGCGCCGCCCGCCACGTGTGGCTCGCCACCCGCCCCGGCGGGGAGGAGCGCCCCGCCGTCCGCCACGTCCTCACGGCCCTGCGCGCCGTCGTGCGCGACCTCCCCCTCGGCCCCGCGCACCCCGGAGGCACCCCGTGAACCACGGATCACCCCCGCCCGCATCCATGGCGCCGCGGGTTCCGGGCTACGGTGGCGGACATGCCCGCTCCGCGCCGCCCCCGCAGCGGGGCCCCCGCAGCCGAGGACGCGGCGACGGCGTGAGCGACCAGCACCTCCCGGCCGCGCCCGTCGACCCCGACCAGCAGCCGCAGCACCCGGACCTGCCCGCCGAGCGGGACTACGTCGCCGGCCTCTACGCGCGCCTGGACGCCCTGCGCGCCCAGACCGCCGAGCAGCTCGCCGAGGTCCGCCGCACCCGCCCCACCGGCACCCACCAGAGCCGCTTCGAGCGCGACGCCTTCGCCACCCTCTACGAGGACCGCCTCTCCCAGCTGTGGTCGGTGGAGAACCGGCTGTGCTTCGGCCGCCTCGACCTGCAGCCGGGCGCCGAGGAACCCCGCCGCTACGTCGGCCGCCTCGGGCTCTCCGACGAGCGCGGCGGCCAGCTCCTCGTCGACTGGCGCGCCCCCGCCGCGCAGGACTTCTACCAGGCCACCGCCGCCGCACCCCGCGACGTCGTGCGCCGCAGGCACCTCCTCACCGCCGGGCGCCGGGTCACGGACCTCGAGGACGAGGTCCTCGTCGCCGGCGAGGGCGGCACCACCACCGGCGACGCCGCGCTGCTCGCCGCCGTCAGCGCCCCCCGCACCGGGCGCATGGGCGACATCGTCGCCACCATCCAGGCCGAGCAGGACCGCATCATCCGCGCCTCCGACCGCGGCGTGCTCGTCGTGCAGGGCGGACCCGGCACCGGCAAGACCGCCGTCGCGCTGCACCGCACCGCCTATCTGCTCTACACCCACCGCGAGCGCCTCGCCCGCAGCGGCGTGCTCCTCGTCGGCCCGAGCCCCGTCTTCCTCCGCTACGTCGAGCAGGTCCTGCCCGCCCTCGGCGAGACCGGCGTCGTGACGCTGACACCGGCCGAGCTGTACCCGGCCGCCACCGCCACCGCCGAGGAGGACCCGGAGGCGGCGCGCGTGAAGGGCGACCTGCGCATGGTGGACGTGCTCGCCGCCGCCGTCGCCGCCCGCCAGCGCATCCCCGCCCGGCCGGTGCGCATCGACGTCGACGGCACCCCCGTCGCGCTGCGCCCCGACGCGGTCGCCTCCGCCCGCAACCGCGCCCGCCGCACCCGCAAGCCCCACAACGAGGCCCGGGTGACGTTCGTGCGGGAGGTGCTGTCCTCGCTGGCGCAGCAGCTCGCCCGCGGCCGCAACCTCGACCTCGCCGAGGAGCGCGCCGACCTCGTCACCGAGCTGCGGGAGAACGTCGACGTCCGCCGCGAGGTGAACCTCTGCTGGATGCCGCTGACGCCCGAGAAGGTCCTCGCCCAGCTGCTGGTCTCCCCGGAGCGGCTGGCGGCCGCCGCCCCGCGCCTGTCCCCCGCCGAGCGGCGCGCGCTGCTGCGGCCGAGGGAACGGGCCACCGACTGGACCGAGGCCGACGTCCCCCTCCTCGACGAGCTGGCCGAGCTGCTCGGCGACCTCGACGACTCCACCCGCCGCGCCGAGGGCCGCGCCGCCGCCGAGCGGGAGGCCGAGCTGGCCTACGCCCGCACCGTGCTGGAGACCACGAACGCCGGGCACGAGATGGTCAGCGCGGAACTGCTCGCCGACCGCTTCAGCGTCGACGGTCCCGTGGGCACCGTCGCCGAGCGCGCGGTCGCCGACCGCACGTGGGCCTACGGGCACGTCGTGGTCGACGAGGCGCAGGAGCTGTCCGCGATGGCGTGGCGGCTGCTGGAGCGGCGCTGCCCCAGCCGCTCCATGACCCTCGTCGGCGACGTGGCGCAGACCTCCTCCGAGGCCGGCGCGCACAGCTGGGCGCAGGCCCTGCAGCCCCTCGTCGACGACAGGTGGCGGCTGGAGGAGCTGACCGTCAACTACCGCACCCCGGCGCGCATCGCGCGGGTCGCGGCGGACGTGCTGGCCGCCGCGGGGATCGACGCCAGGCCCCCGACCCCCGTGCGGGAGGGCGAGCACGAACCCGTCGCGGTCCTCCTCGACGCGACCGACCCCGCGGCGACGGTGCTCGCTGAGGTCCGCGAGCAGCTCCCCCACCTCGGCGGTGGACGCCTCGCGGTCCTCACCGCCCGGGAGGACGGGCCGCTCGGCGCCGGTGCGCTGCGACGGTCCCTGCGCGCCGCCCTGCCCGCCCGCACCGTCGCCGCGGGCCACGACGACCTCGACGCGCCCGTCAGCGTCCTCGACGTGCGCCGCGCCAAGGGCCTGGAGTTCGACGCCGTGCTCCTCGTCGAGCCCGCCGAGGTCCTGCACCGCGGGAGCCGGGGAGCCAACGACCTCTACGTCGCCCTGACCCGCGCCACCCAGCGTCTCGTGATCCTCCACGCACAGCCACTGCCTCCGGGGATGGACGTGGCCGGGCGCTGAGCCGAGCGGGGGAACTCCCCGGGGAGAACCTCCGGATTCGCCCGTCCGGGTGAACGGGCACCCCTACCGTGCCGTGGACACCGCTGTCGCGAGCGGTGCATCGACGGGTGGGGGGACGACACGTGGAACGCACGACTCGTCGGGTGCTGGCCGTGGCGCTGGGCCTGGTCCTGCTGGCGAGCGGGACCGGCTGCTCGGGCGAGGAGGCGCAGGACGCGCCGACGCCGCCGGGCGCAGCCGGCGGGGGCACGACGGCCACCCCCGCCCAGTCACTCGCGCAGGACCTGGCCGTCGCCGGCGGCAGCACGGTCCCCGTCGACGCACCCGCCATCGCCTCCGCGCCCGCCGACACCTCCGGGGCGGTGCTGGAGGTGCTCGCCGTGCAGCGCCTGAGGGGGACGACCCTGCTGACGATGGCCGTGCGCAACGAGTCCGCGGACGAGCTGAGGATCATCAACAGGCTCGGCAGCCCCCACCTCGACACGCGCAGCGTCGCCCTCGTCGACCCGGTGGGCCTGAAGCGCTACCTGCCCTACGTGGACGGGGAGGACCGCTGCCTGTGCTCCTCGACCAAGTCGCAGGAGATCCCGCGCGGTGAGCGCACCATCCTCACCGCCCTCTACCCCGCGCTGCCGGAGGGCGTCCTCACCGTGGCCGTGCAGACCCCGATGGGCGGCATCGCCGAGGTGCCGGTCTCGTGAGCACCCGCAGCGGGAGGGTCGTGCTGGTCTGCGCCCTCCTCGCGGCCGCGGTGCCGGCCGGGTCCGCCCTCGCCACCACCGCGCCCGGGCCCGGACCCCGGGACTGGGGCGGCAGGGCGGCGGGCGTGGCGGAGCTGCAGCCTCGCGTGGAGGACCTGCGCCCGCGCACGGACGACCTGCGCCCGAGGGTGGAGGACCTCGTCGTCGAGCGGCCGGAGGCCACGAGCATCGTGCTCGGCACCGACGTCCTCTTCGCCCCCGGCTCCGCCGACCTGCCCCCCGCGGCCGCCGGCCGCCTCGCCGGGGTGGTGGAGCGGATCCGCCTCACCGCCCCCTCCCCCAGCCTCGCGGTGCGGGTCGAGGTCCACACCGACGGCGCCGGGCAGCCGCAGGACGGCCAGGTGCTCTCGGAGCGGCGGGCCGCAGCCGTGGAGGGTGCGCTGCGCGCCGCGCTCGGACCCGCCGTGCCGCCGATGAGCTGGGCGGGGTTCGGCGCGAGCCGCCCCCTCGTCCCGCCGCCCGCCCCCGGGCAGGACGACACCGCCGCCCGCGCCGCCAACCGCCGCGTCGAGGTGACGATCCTGCGGTAGCGCCCTCAGGCGGACGTCCAGAGGTGCAGCGCCAGCCCCAGGCCCGCCACGCCGATCACCGTGCGCAGCAGGACCACCGGCGCGCGGCGCACCACCGCCGGGCCCAGGTAGCCGCCGACGACGCAGCCCGCGCCGAGCGCGAGGGCCGCCGGCCACACCACGGGGCCGAGGAGGCAGAAACCGAGGGCCGCCACCCCGTTGGCGGCGCCGAGGAGGACGTTCTTCACGGCGTTGGTGCGCGCCAGGGGCTGCGCGGACTGCATGGACAGCAGCGCCAGCAGCAGCACCCCCGCCGCGGCCCCGAAGTAGCCGGCGTAGGCGGTCACCGCGAACGTGCCCAGCACCGCGGCGGGGTGGCTCGCGCCGCGGTGCCCGGGCTGCAGGAACCCCAGCCGCGGCTGGAGCAGGATCACCAGGGACGCCGTGGCGATGAGGAACGGCACGATCCGCTCGAAGACCCCCGGCGGGGTCAGCAGCAGCACCGCGGCCCCGCAGGCACCACCCGCCGCGGCGAGGGCCACCGCGCCCCGCAGCTCCCGCGCCCGCCCGGCCAGCTCCGGGCGCGAGCCCGCGACGGAACCGACGGTGGTCCCGATGAGCGCCACGGTGTTCGTGACGTTGGCCGTGAGCGGGGGCAGGCCCGCGGCCAGCAGGGCCGGGTAGGAGACGAGGGACGCCAGCCCGGCCGTGGAACCGGCCAGCCCCGCGCCGGCTCCCGCCAGGACGAGGAGCGCGAGGGTGGCGGTGTCCACGGGCCACCACCCTGCCAGGCCGGTCAGCGCCGGCCCGGTCCGTGCCCGCCCGTGGAGCCGGCCGGCCCCGCGCGGCCTAGGCTGGCAGCGATGCCCAGCCGAGCCGGGAGCTCCCCGCGCACCCTCGCCGAGGAGCTGCGCTCCCGCGACGACACCGCCCTGGCCGCGCTGCTGCGCGCCCGCCCCGACCTCGCCGTGCCGCTGCCGGCGTCCACCACCGCCCTCGCCACCCGCGCCACCACCCGCGCCAGCGTCCAGCGCGCCCTGGACGCCCTGGACGCCCCCGCGCTGCAGGTGGCGGAGGTGCTGGCCGCGCTGCCCTCACCGGTCACCGCCGCGGCGGTCTCCCGCGCCTGGGGCGCGAAGGCGTCGCCGCAGCTGGCGGTGCTGCGGGAGCAGGCGCTGCTGTGGGGCGGCGACCGGCGCCTGCAGGTGGTCACGGCGGTGCGCGACGTGCTCGGCCCCCACCCCGCGGGCCTCGGGCCGCCGCTGGCGGAGGCGTTGGGGCGGCGCTCCCCGCAGCGGCTGGCGGAGCTGCTGGAGGACCTCGGCCTGCCCGGCGCGGGCGACCCGGACCGGGCGCTGGCCGCGCTGGCGGCCCACCTGGGCGACCCGGAGGCGGTGGCCGCGCTGCTGGCGGCGGCTCCCGAGGGGGCGCGCACCGTCCTGGAGAGGCTCACCTGGGGTCCGCCGGTGGGTGCGGTCGCCCAGGCGGAGCGCTCGGTGCGGGCGGCCACGTCCACGGGCCCGGTCGACTGGCTGCTCGCCCACGGCCTGCTGGCGGTCGCCGGCGCGGGCACCGTGGTGCTGCCCCGCGAGGTGGGGCTGGTGCTGCGCGGCGGCCGGGTCCACCGGGAGCCGGCCACCGCCCCGCCGCCCCTGCCGCTGCGCGAGCAGCCCCCGGCCCGGGTCGCGGCGACCGCGGCCGGCGCTGCGGTGGAGGCGGTGCGGCTGGTGGAGGCGCTCGGGCAGCTGTGGAGCGAGGCCCCCGCGCCGGTGCTGCGCGCGGGTGGGCTGGGGGTGCGGGAGCTGAAGCGGGTGGCGCTGGCCCTGGAGGTCGACGAGCTGACGACCGCGCTCGTGGTGGAGCTGGCGCGGACGGCCGGGCTGGTGGCGGACGACCAGGAGGTGGAACCCCGCTGGGTGCCCACCCCCCGCTTCGACGGGTGGGTGGAGGAACCCGTCGAGGAGCGCTGGGTGCGGCTGGCCTCGGCCTGGCTGCCCTCGACGCGGGTGGCGGCGCTGGTGGGCACCCGCGACGCCAAGGGTGCGGCGCGCAACGCGCTGGGCCCCGACGTCGACCGCGCGGCGGCGGTGCAGGTGCGGCAGCGCGTGCTGGCGGAGCTGGCGCAGCTGCCGGCGGACGCGGCGACGGAGCAGGCGGTGCTCGTGGAGCGGATGCGCTTCGCGGCGCCGCGGCGGGCGAGCCGGCTGCGGGAGGAACTCGTCGGCTGGACCCTGCGGGAGGCCGCCTGGCTGGGGGTGACCGGCGCGGGAGCGCTGTCGCCGGGTGGTCGCGCCCTGGTCGCCGGGGACGAGGAGGCCGCGGCCGCGGCGCTGGCGACCGCCCTGCCCGCCCCGGTGCGGCAGGTGCTGCTGCAGGCGGACCTGACGGCGGTGGCGCCGGGTCCCCTCGAACCCGAGCCGGCCCGCCGCCTGGCGCAGCTGGCGACGGTGGAGAGCCGCGGCGGCGCGACGGTCTACCGCTTCGACGCGTCCTCGGTGCGCCGCGCCCTGGATGCCGGCTCCACCGCCGACGAGGCGCTGCGCTTCCTCGCGGAGGTGTCCGCGACCGGCGTTCCGCAGCCGCTGGAGTACCTGGTGCGGGACGTGGCGCGCCGCTACGGGCGGGTCCGGGTGGGGTCGGCGGGTGCCTACCTGCGGGCGGAGGACGAGTCGGTGCTGACGGAGCTGCTCAGCGAGCGCCGCTGCGCGTCGCTGGGCCTGCGCCGGCTGGCGCCGACGGTGCTGGCGGCCGCGGCGGAGCCGGACCGGGTGCTGGCGGTGCTGCGGGAGGTGGGCATCGCCCCGGCCGCGGAGGGCCCGGACGGGGAGCTCGTGCTGCGGCGCGCGACCGCCCACCGCAGCGGCACGCGGCAACTCCCGCGGCCCCTGCCGTCGGAGGTTCCGGCACCGACGGCGGCGCTGCTGGACGCGGCGGTGCGCGCGCTGCGCGCGGGCGACGAGGACGCGGTCGCGGAGGAGCGGCGGCGCGCGAGCACGGCGCAGGCGCCGCCGCTGCCGGCGATGGACCCGGCGGTCTCGCTGGCCGTGCTGCGGGACGCGGCGGCGCGGCGGCGGGCGGTCTGGCTGGGCTACGCGGACGCGACGGGGCAGACGGCGCGGCGGCTGGTGGAGCCGCTGTCGGTGGAGGGCGGGCGGGTCACCGCGCTGGACCGGACGGATCCTGCGGGGGCGCAGGAGGTGCGCACGTACTCGGTGCACAGGGTCACGGGCGTGGCGGTGCACGACGGCTGACCGGGAGCCGGACGGGGGTTCTCGGGCGGGGGTGGCGGCCGTCGTCGGCTAGCGTCTGCCGTGGTGCCCGCCCGGGCGCCACCGGGGCTGGCGCTGGGCCGGCACGCAGTGGAGAGGGTGCCTGGACGATGAGCGAGTCCACTCGCGGCGACGACGAGCAGCGGTCCTGGTGGACCCCCGACGACCGGGGCTCCGAGACGCCCCCCGGACCCGCGCGGCCCGCCGGCGCCCACCCCGCGGCCCCGCCCGGTGACCAGCACGACCCCTACCGCACTCCCGAGCAGGGCGGGCAGGCGTGGGGGCAGCAGCCCACGGGGCACCAGCCGTGGGGCGGGACCCCCGGGCAGCCGTCGCAGTACGGGCAGGGCGGGCAGTACGGGCAGGACCAGCCCTCCGAGCAGCCGGGGCAGTACGGGCAGGACCAGCAGACCTACGGGCAGCCGGGGCAGTACGGCCAGCCGGCGCAGTACGGCCAGGCCCCGTCGTCCTACGGGCAGTACGGGCAGGCCCCGTCCTACGGGCAGGGCCAGCCCTACGGCCAGAACCAGTCCTACGGGCAGCCCGTCTACGGCGGCGCGGGCGTTCCCGTCGCCGGCCAGGCGCAGGCGGTGCTGTGGACGGGCATCGGCTCCCTGGCGGTGCTGCTCTTCACCGCGGGCATCCTCGGCTTCATCCCGGCGATCATCGCGCTGGCGATGGCGCCCGGCGCCCGGCGCCAGGTCGAGGAGTCCCAGGGGCGGCTGCAGGGCCTCGGCCAGATCAAGGCGGGCAAGATCTGCGCCTGGATCACCCTGGCCCTGACCGTCCTCGGGCTCATCGGCGTCGTGATCTTCATCGCGGTCGTGGGCAGCCTCGCGGAGGCCGGCTCCTACGAGTCGGACCTGGACTTCGAGAGCACCGCCTCCCTCCTGGCCTGAGGCCCTCGCTCCACGGCGCGGCGCGCCCCGGCGGAAGCAGGGGGCGTGCCGCGCTGTTGCACCGGGGACGCCCCGGCTGCGACCAGCCGGCCCCGCACCACCCCGCACAGGCAGGAGCCGCGTGAACGACGGACCCCTCATCGTCCAGAGCGACAAGACGCTGCTGCTGGAGGTCGACCACGACCGGGCACGCGCGTGCCGGGCGGCCATCGCCCCCTTCGCCGAGCTGGAGCGCGCCCCGGAGCACGTCCACACCTACCGGCTGACGCCGCTGGGGCTGTGGAACGCCCGGGCGGCCGGCCACGACGCCGAGCAGGTCGTCGACACGCTGCTGGAGTTCTCCCGCTACCCCGTGCCGCACGCCCTCCTCGTCGACGTGGCGGAGACGATGGCGCGCTACGGCCGCTTGCAGCTGCTCAACGACCCCGCGCACGGCCTCGTGCTGCACGCGCTGGACACGCCGGTGCTGGAGGAGGTGCTGCGCTCGCGGAAGGTCGCCCCGCTCGTCGGTGCGCGCATCGCCCCGGACGCGGTCGTCGTCCACCCCAGCGAGCGCGGCAACCTGAAGCAGGTGCTGCTGAAGCTCGGCTGGCCGGCGGAGGACCTCGCGGGCTACGTCGACGGCGAGGCGCACCCCATCGAGCTCGCGGAGGACGGCTGGTCGCTGCGCCCCTACCAGCAGGAGGCCGTGGAGGGGTTCTGGCACGGCGGCTCCGGCGTCGTCGTGCTGCCCTGCGGGGCGGGCAAGACGCTGGTGGGCGCGGGGGCGATGGCGCAGGCGAAGGCGACGACGCTGATCCTGGTGACCAACACCGTCTCGGCGCGGCAGTGGCGCGACGAGCTGCTCAAGCGCACCTCGCTCACCGAGGACGAGATCGGCGAGTACTCGGGGGCGCGCAAGGAGATCCGCCCGGTGACGATCGCCACGTACCAGGTGGTGACGACGAAGCGGAAGGGCGCCTATCCGCACCTGGAGCTGTTCGACGCGCGCGACTGGGGCCTGATCCTCTACGACGAGGTGCACCTGCTGCCCGCGCCGATCTTCCGGATGACCGCCGACCTGCAGGCGCGCCGCCGCCTGGGGCTGACGGCCACGCTGGTGCGCGAGGACGGGCGGGAGGGCGACGTGTTCTCCCTCATCGGCCCGAAGCGCTACGACGCGCCGTGGAAGGACATCGAGGCGCAGGGCTACATCGCACCCGCGGACTGCGTGGAGGTGCGGGTGACGCTGCCGGAGTCGGAGCGGCTGCTGTACGCGACGGCCGAGGACGAGGACCGCTACCGGCTGTGCTCGACGTCGCCGGCGAAGTCGCGGGTGGTGGAGAAGCTGGTGAAGCAGCACCGCGGGGAGCCCACGCTGGTGATCGGGCAGTACATCGACCAGCTCGACGACCTCGCGGAGCGCCTGGACGCGCCCGTCATCAAGGGCGAGACGACGGTGCGCGAGCGGCAGCGGCTGTTCGAGGCGTTCCGCACCGGTGAGATCAGCACGCTGGTGGTGAGCAAGGTGGCGAACTTCTCCATCGACCTGCCGGAGGCGAAGGTGGCCATCCAGGTGTCGGGGTCGTTCGGGTCGCGGCAGGAGGAGGCGCAGCGGCTGGGACGGGTGCTGCGGCCCAAGGGCGACGGCGGCACGGCGCGCTTCTACACGGTGGTCTCGCGGGACACGAAGGACCAGGACTTCGCCGCGCACCGGCAGCGCTTCCTGGCCGAGCAGGGCTACGCGTACCGGATCGTGGACGCCGACGACCTCGACCACGGGGTGCCGGACTCCGACGGGGTCCTGCCCGACGCCTGAGCAGGCACGCCCCTCGACGCGGCCCGCCCGCCTCCGGAGGTTCCGGGGGCGGGCGGGCCGCGTCGTGCGGGGTGTCGTGCGGGGGCGGGCTCAGGCGGCGGCCGCCCGGGTGATCTGGGCCTCGGCGGTGGCGCGGGCGCGGGCGCCCTGGTTGAGGGCGGTGAGCAGCAGGTCCGAGGACGCGGGCAGGGCGGCCTCCTGGCGGGCCTCCAGCCAGCCCTTGAGCCCGTCGGGGCGGTTCGTGATGACCCCGTCCACCCCGGAGTCGAGCACGGAGCGCCACAGCACGGACTGGTCGACCGTCCACGTCCACACCGCCAGGCCAGCCTCGTGCAGCTCGGCGACGGCCTCGGGGCGTGCGATCAGGGAGGCGACGCCGGGGTTGCAGGCGATGACGCCGAGGTCGCGGCGCAGCGCCCGGCCCTGGGCGAGGGCGTCGAGGTCGGGGGCCTCCAGCAGGACGGCGCGGCGGATGTCGGGGGCGACGTCGCGCACGTGCTCCAGGGTGGCGATCTCGAAGCTCTGCAGGACGACCTGCTCGGCGGCGCCGGCCCGGCGGACGGCCTCGACGGCGGTGGTCACCTGCTCCGCGGTCCAGACCTCCTTCAGCTCCAGCAGGAGCTGGGCGCCGGGGTGCTCGGTGACGAGGTCGAGGAGGTCTGCGAGCAGGGGCACGCGCTGGCCGCGGTAGGCCGGGGAGAACCAGGCGCCCGCGTCGAGGCTGGCGAGCTCGGCGGCGGCGAGGTCGCTGACGCGGCCGTGCCCGCCGGTGGTGGCGTCGACGTCCTCGTCGTGGATGAGCACCACGGAGCCGTCGGCGGTGGGGTGCAGGTCCGTCTCGATCATGTCCGCGCCGCAGCGCAGCGCGGCCTCGAAGGCGGCGAGGGTGTTCTCCGGGGCCACCGAGGAGTACCCGCGGTGGGCGATGACGAGGGGCGAGTCGACCGGGGAGGTGCTGGCCACGTCGCCACGCTGGCGGGGCAGCGCGTCCGGGAGGTGGCCCGCGGGCGGACTCTGCGTGACGGTCCTGCGACGCTTCCCCATGACAACCCCTCCGCCGCTCTGGGCTTGGTCGCCGGGGTGGGTGGGCTCCGGCGTGTACACACGAACTGCCTCGGCAGAAGCCCGCGGGAGCTGAAGCGGCCGCTTCCGGCGGGTGCGGCCACCCGGGTGGTGTCGCCACCCGTGCGGGTGGTGGCGGCGCGGGGCGGGGCCGGGCGGGAGACGCTGTCCGGGCGGGGCCGGCCGAGAATCCCTCGCGCGGGCGGCCGTCGTGCGCTGCCATGGACCGCCGCCCTCGAACAGGAGACCGATTGCACGCCCCGATCACCGTGACCCCCGCCCGGCTGCCCGAGCTGCTGCTGGCCGTCGCCACCGTCCGCCCCGTGTTCCTGTGGGGGCAGCCGGGCATCGGCAAGTCGTCGCTGGTGGAGCAGTTCGCCGCGGCGCTGGGGATGGAGTGCGTCAGCCTGCTGGGGACGCAGCTCGCGCCGGAGGACCTCATCGGGGTGCCGACCATCCAGGACGGCCTGAGCTGCTTCTGCCCACCGGCGGTGGTCGCCCGCCCGGAGCCGTACGTGCTGTTCCTCGACGAGCTCAACGCCTCCAGCCACGAGGTCCAGAAGTCGTTCTACTCCCTCATCCTCGAGGGGCGCCTGGGCGAGTACCGGCTGCCCGCCGGGTCGGTCGTGGTCGGCGCGGGCAACCGGGCGCAGGACTCGGCGATCGTGCGCCCGATGAGCTCGGCGCTGGTGAACCGCATGGTGCACCTGCACCTGGTGGCCAGCCCGCGGGACTGGCTGCAGTGGGCGGCGGGGGCCGGCATCCACCCGTGGGTGGTGGACTACGTCCGCGCCCGCCCGGACCACCTGGTCAGCCCGGCGCCGAAGACGGAGGAGCCGTTCTCCACGCCGCGCAGCTGGCACGTGCTCAGCGACGTGCTGACCTCGCTGGGACCCGACGTGAGCGAGGACGACGTGCGCACGGTCGCGCTGGGGTGCGTCTCGCCCGTGCACGCGCGGCAGTTCACGGCCTCGGTGGCGCTGCTGCGCCACGCCTACGACCTGGACGCCATCCTCAAGGGCAACCTGCGCTGGCCCGCCGACCCGGCGCAGCGCGACGTCCTGTACTTCCTCGCGCAGTCGCTGCGCGCGCGGCTGGGCAAGGAGCTGCCCCGGCAGCGGCGCGGCGGCAGCGCCGAGTCGCAGGCGCTGGCGCACCGGGCGAAGGGCCTGCTCACGGAGCTGGCGGAGATCTCCCTGGAGGTCGCGCAGCTGGTGGTCGCGGGCGGCGGGGAGGACGGCGACGGCGGCGACGGGCAGGGGCTGCCGGCGTGGTTCCTCAGCGAGGTGGTGCGGGACCTGCCGCGGCTGGCGGCGGCGCGCGCGTGAGCCGCGGGCGGCAGGGGCAGCGCCTCGACCCGGTGCTGGAGGCCCGCCGGCAGGGGCTGGCGGCGGTGGCGCACCACCCGCTGTTCGCGCCCCTGCTGGAGCACGCCGGTGTGGTGGCGGGGGACGACCGGCCGTGGGGGCCGGAGGGCATGGTCGTGGTGGACTCCGCGGGCACGCTGCGCTACAACCCGCGCCTGCGGGCGGATCCGCAGCAGTGGCAGTGGGCGTTCGCGCACGGGCTGCTGCACCTCGGGTTCGAGCACTTCCGCGACGACCGTCGCGGCGCGGGCGGCTGGTCGCCGGCGTGGCGGGCGGCGGCCTGCGCGGGCGCCGACCAGTTCCTCACCCACCTGAAGGTGGGCCGGCGTCCGTCGTGGGCGCTGCTGGACAGCGAGCTGGGCGACGAGGAGAAGCTGTTCCTGCACTACGCGGACCTGCTCGCGGCGGGGCGGATGCCGCGGGGCCGGCGGGGCACCGCGGACGGGTTCGCCGACTTCGTCGACGCCGCCGGGGGTGACCGCCCGCCGCAGCGCTGGGGGGTGCCGCTGCAGCGCTCGTGGGGCGACCTGCTGGCGGACGGGCTCGCCGCCGCGGTGGACGCCGCCGTCGCGGTGGCCGGGCGGGAGATCAGCGACCTCTCGGGCACGCGGGGGACGAAGACGCGCTGGGCGCGCGCCCTGGAGTGGTTCGTCTCCTCGTACCCGCTGCTGGGCGCGCTGGCGTCGGGTTTCGAGCTGGTGGAGGACGCCGCCGTCTGCACCGCCCAGTCGATCTCGGTGGCGGCGGTGAGCCCGGCCGCGGCGCAGATCTACGTGAACCCCCGGGCGGGGCTGGGGGTGGAGGAGTGCCGCTTCGTCATCGCCCACGAGCTGCTGCACGCGGGGCTGCGGCACGACACGCGCCGCGGGGGGCGGCACCCGGAGCTGTGGAACTACGCCTGCGACTACGCCGTCAACGGGTGGCTGGTGGAGATGGGTGTCGGCGCGATGCCCGAGGGCTGCCTCTACGACCCGGCGCTGAAGGGGATGAGCAGCGAGGAGGTCTACGACCGGATGGCGCGGGACACCCGCCGCATCCGCAAGCTGGCCACCCTGCGGGGCACCGGCCTCGGCGACGTGCTCGGCGAGCGGGTGGGGCACGCCGCGGAGGCGGAGGCGGGCGTGGACCTCGACGAGTTCTACCGCCGGGCGATCGCGCAGGGGCTGGAGCACCACCGCGGCGCCGGGCGCGGCCTGCTGCCGGCGGGGCTGGAGCAGGAGATCCGGGCGCTGGGGCAGCCGCCGGTGCCGTGGGACGTGGAGCTGGCCCGCTGGTTCGACGAGCACTTCCCCGCCGTGGAGGCGCGGCGCTCCTACGCGCGGGCCTCGCGGCGGCAGGCGGCCACCCCGGACATCCCGCGGCCGAGCTGGGTGGTGCCGCGGGAGCTGGTGGCGCGGCGGACGTTCGCGGTGGTGCTGGACACGTCGGGGTCGATGCCCGCTCAGCTGCTCGGCAAGGCGCTGGGGGCGATCGCCTCCTACGCGGTGAGCCACGACGTGCCGGCGGTGCGGGTGGTGTTCTGCGACGCGGTGGCCTACGACGCGGGGTTCCTGGAGGTGACGGAGATCGCGCGGCGGGTCCGGGTGCGCGGGCGCGGCGGGACGGTGCTGCAGCCGGGGGTGGACCTGGTGGAGTCGGCCCGGGACTTCCCCGAGGACGGGCCGGTCCTCGTCATCACCGACGGCGAGTGCGACGTGGTGCGCATCCGGCGGGAGCACGCGTTCCTGGTGCCGGTGGGAGCGCGGCTGCCGTTCTCCCCGCGCGGTCCGGTGTTCCGGTTCGCATGAGCCGCGGCGATTCCCCGGCGTCGGCGGGGGCGGGTTCGCGCAGGCCGGTGCGGGCGCTGGCGGGGGTCACGGCCGCGGCCCCGGCGTGCGGGGTGCTGGTGGGCTGGCCGGTGTACCGGCTGGCGCTGCTCGAGGTGTCGGATCCGGGGGGCTGGGGGCGGCTGAGCGCCTCCCTGCTGGCGCTCGGCGTCGGAGGTGCGGTCTGGGTGGTGGCGCTGCTGGGGGGCACGGTGCTCGCGGCGCGCCGCACGGTTCCCCCCGGGCGCCGGGCGGGGGTGGTGGCGGCGGCGGTGGGGGTCGCGGTGGCCGCCGTGGTGGTGGGGTGGCGGTTCGTGCCCCCGGCGTTCCTGGTGGTGCCGCTGGCTCCGGTGGCGGGGGGTCTGCTCGTGCTGGGCAGCCGGGGCGTGCGGTGGGCGACGGCCGTGCTGCTGGTGGCCCTGCCGCTGCTCTACGAGGCGCTGGGGCGGCTGACGAGCTCGTGAGCATTGACAGACCGAGCGCTCGGTTCGGCTGGACGGCGACGTCTCCACGGTCGAGACGCTGATCGCCCGGGTCCTGCGCTACACCGGGCCCGGAGCCCCGGAACCCCGCGCCGCCCGGGACCTCAGAGCACGGAGAAACCCGGCGGGAGCCCGGCCCGGCCGGTGAGGGCGAGCAGCAGCGGGCCGGCGCGTCCGTCCCCGAGCGCGAGAGCACCCGCGAGGGCGAGCGCCTGCTCCCCGGCGCCGGCGGGCACGTCCACCGGCAGGTCGAGGGCGGTGCAGAGGTCGGCGGTGTGGACGGTGAGCTCGAACGTGCGCGTCGGCAGGTAGTCCGCCAGCCGCATGCCTCCGGCGACGGTGCTCAGCAGTTCGCGGCCGTCTCGGGCGTCCACGAGGGCGACCACCCGGGCGGCGGTCCCCGCGACGGCCGCCGCGGGGTCCTCGCCCAGCGCCGCGCCCGCCTCGACGCCGCGCGCCGTCACGTCCGGGCCCGCGGCGATCGTCCGGGTGGCGCGGTAGTACGCGGCCGCGGAGGCGACCTCCACCGCGGCGGCGGGGCGCGTCAGGTACGTCTCCACGGTCAGCAGGGCGCGGCTGGTGTGCCCGGTCAGCGCCCGCACGTCCCACTCCCCCAGCCCGGGGAGGTCCCAGCGACCGGCCACCCGCACGGCCGTCGCCGTGAACCAGTCCGCCGCCTCCGCGAAGGCGCGGCGGGAGTCGTCCCAGGAGGACCTCATGCGGCGAGGCTACGCGCGCTCGCCGGGATCCCCCGGACGGGTCCGCGGTCCCGTCCACGCCGGTGCGCCAAGCCTGTGACCGCCGTCACCGGGCGACGCCCGGCGGGGAGGGAAGGGCGCGCGACCGGATGCGGTTGAGAAGAGTGGCGGTGCCCGTCTCGCACCCCGGACTCCCCCCTCTCCGGGTGACCACCGCGCCGAGCCGGCGCCGGGAGGGCATCGCCACCCGGACCAGCGCCCCACCGGCGACGCCGCCCGGTGGGGCGCTGCCCACGCCCCGACCGGGACCGCCGGGAACGCCCGGGACCGGTGACGGCCTACGCGTGCGGCTCCGTGTCCGGTTCCGCCCGTGCCACGTCGGCGACGTCCTCCTCGGGGCGGGGCGCCACCGCCTCGTCCTGCTCCAGCTCCGGGATCTCGGGCGTCTCCGTCTCGCTCATGCCGCCACGCTAGGCCCGCTCGCCGGTGCCCGCGAGGAGAGGCCCGCGGGAACGGGCGGTCCTCACCCCAGGTCGGAGACCGCGAAGGTGTCGCACCGCTCCGGGTCGCCGGTCCGGTAGCCGATGCTGAACCAGAGCCGGCGCTGCTCGGAGGTGCCGTGGGTGAAGGAGCCCGGGTCGGCGCTGCCGTCGCCGAGGTTGTTCTGGATGAAGTCGTCACCGATGCGGCCCGCGGTGTCCAGGGCGCGCACGACATCCTCCTCGGTGATCTCGCTGATGAGCGGTGCCCCCGAGTCGTCGGGAACCGTGGTCGCGTGGTGGGCCCACGCCCCGGCGTAGCAGTCGGCCTGCAGCTCCAGCCGCACGCTCCCGCTCTCGGGTCCGGCCTCCCCCGGCCGCACCGCCGCGGTCGTCCCGAGCAGGTGCTGGACGTGGTGGGCGTACTCGTGGGCGAGGATGTAGGCGTTGACGAAGGTCCCGCCCTGCGCGCCGAACCGGGTGCGGAGGTCGCCGAAGAACGACAGGTCGATGTAGACGAGCTCGTCGGCGGGGCAGTAGAACGGCCCGGTGCCCGAAGACGCTGCACCGCAGCCTGTCTGGGTGCCTTCCGCGAAGAAGACCGTGTCGGTGGGGACGTAGCGCCCGCCGAGCTGGCCCTGCCAGAAGTCCTGGACCGACTCGATGTTCGCGACGACGGCGCACTCCTCGCTCCGGTTGGCGTCGGCGCCGGTGCGGCAGGAGGCGCTCAGGTCCTCCCCGCTGGCGATCTGCCCCGGCCCGAGGTCCAGGCCGCTCGAACCCAGCGGCGGCACCGCCCCGCCGCCACCGAGGACCTGCAGCAGCACGAGCACGAGCACGCCGACGAGGCCGAGACCCCCTCCGCCGATCGCCACGGCCCGGCCGCCACCACCACGGCGGTCCCGCACGTTGCCGACGTCCAGGCTCGCGTCGTCCCGGTACCTCATGACCGTCCCCTCACCCGTGGGCGCCCGCCGTCCGCCGCCCTGCGGCACAGCTTGAGGGCATCACCGCGTCCTCGCCCGTCGTCGCCCGCCGCGCCCGACCGGCCGGAGCGCGACCGTCAGAGCAGCGGCAGCACCCGAGCGCCCAGGTCGTCGCGCGTGGGGGCGTGTCGTCAGCGGTCGGTGCCGGGGCTCCCGAAGCGGGCGGTGCAGTGCCAGACGCGTTTGAGGACCTGCGCGTCGAAGCGCCCGCTGCGAACCGCCTCGCCGATGATCCGGGCGTCGAGCACGCCGCCCCGGGCGACGCGTGCCGCGGCGGCGACCACGTCCGCGCCGCGGTACTCCGGGTGCGCGGCGACCTCGGCGACCCGGGCGCGGAAGCCGGGGTGCCACTGCACGGGCACGCCGAGCAGGTGCGCATCGGCCTCGACGTCGGTGCCGCGGAAGCAGGGGTCCAGCACGAGAGCCTCGACGTCGCGGGCGAAGCAGACGCCGCCGTGCACGTGGGCCTCGACGTAGTCGTCCAGCGGTTCCTGGTCGTCGGCGTCGGCGAGCTCGGCCAGGCGGCAGCGGTCGGCCGTGCCGACGTCGGCGGGTTCGAAGACGCTGTCGGGGTAGCAGAAGGTGGTGCGCGCCAGGGTGGCGGCGTTCAGGCGCAGGTGCGCCGAGCCGAAGCGCGGTGATCCGCCGGCGGGCCGGTGGCGGTGGTTCAGCGAGCCGTAGACCGGGCGCGCTGCTGCTGCGGCGGAGTCGTAGGCGCCGCCGAAGAGGCGGCTCTCCCAGCGCCAGCGGTCCCCGCCGGGGTGGGCGGTCAGGCCACCGTTGCTGGTGCCGGTGTCGAACTGCGAGCGGTAGCGGCAGTCTGCGGCCATGGCGCGCAGGATCGGCACCGTGCCTGCGAGGCGGTCGGGGTGGAAGTGCACCGTCACCCGCCAGGTCGGGTCGATCGGCCCGCCCCGGGCGAGGCTGCGCACGTGCGCCACGGCGGAGGCTGCCTGGGGCGGGGCCGCAGGGGAGCAGTTCACGCGGGGAGCCCTCCAGCAGTTCCACGGGTCGGTCCCGGCCCCACACTGCACCATCCGCCGTCCGCCCCGGGCGCGACGCCGCCGGGGGCCCCCGTGCTCTCCGGGGCACCCCCTAGCCTGCCCTGGTGCGCAGCCCGTTCCGCGGCCTTCCCCGCGAGGTCGCCGTCCTCGTGGCTGTCGCCTTCGCCGTGGCCCTCGGCTTCGGCGTCGTCGCCCCCGCCATCCCGCTGTTCGCCCGCGAGTTCGGGGTGGGCCGCGCGGCGGCGGGGGCCGTCATCTCCGCGTTCGCCGCGATGCGCCTGGCGTCGGCGCTGCTCGGCGGCCGGCTCGTGGACCGCTTCGGCGAGCGGAAGGTGCTGGCGACCGGCATCGGCATCGTCGCCGTCTCCAGCGTGCTCGCAGGGCTGGCGCAGACCTACGCGCAGTTGCTCGTCCTGCGCTGCGCCGGTGGCGTCGGTTCCGCGATGTTCACCGTCTCCGCGTTCAGCCTCCTGCTGCGGGTGGTCGGCCCCGGCCAGCGCGCCCGCGCGACCAGCCTCTACCAGTCGGGTTTCCTCCTGGGCGGTGTCGCCGGGCCCGCGTTCGGCGGGGCGCTGGCGGGGGCGTCGCTGCGGACGCCGTTCTTCGTCTACGCGGTGACCCTCGCCGCGGCCGGGACCATCGGGATGGTGTTCCTGCGCCGCCCGCCCGCCGCGCCGGGGGCCGGGGCTGCGGGCGCGGAACCGGTGACCGTCCCGGAGCCCACGACGCTGCGCCGGTCCCTGTCCTCGCCCGCCTACCGGGCGGCGCTGGTGGCGAACCTCAGCGTGGGCTGGATGCTGCTCGGAGTGCAGGCCGCGATGCTGCCGCTGTTCGTCGTGGAGGGGCTGCGCCGGGAACCCTTCTGGGCCGGTGTCGGACTGGTCGCCTCGGCCGGGACGCAGGCGGCGGTCCTGCTGCCCGCCGGGCGGTTCGCGGACTCCACCGGGCGCAGACCCGCGATGCTGCTCGGGGGTTCCCTGGCCCTGGCCTCCGTGACGACCCTGGTGGTGACGGCGTTCACCGCCTCCCCCGGGTCCGTCGCCTCCGTCGTGGCGTTCGTCGTGGCGATGTCGGCCTTCGGGGCCGGGTTCGCCTTCCTCAGCACCGCACCCGCAGCCGTCGTGGGCGACGTGGCCCCCGGGCGCGGGGGCACCTCGGTCGCGGCGTTCCAGATGGCCGGGGACCTGGGTTCCATGCTCGGCCCGCTCGTCGCCGGACTGCTCGCCGACGCGGCCTCCTACGGCGCGGCGTTCGGCAGCGGCGCGCTCGTGCTGCTGGCCGGTCTGCTGCTCACCGTGGCGATGCCGGAGACGCGCGGGGGCCAGGGCGCGCGCCGCGCGGGCGAGGACGCCCGCGACTGACGGCACCACCGGCCTGTGCGGCGCATCACGTCCGCGCCGTGTCACACCCGTGTCCGTCGTCCCGTCCTCCCGGTGTGAACCCTCGATCCGCGCGAGCCGTCCTGACCCTGCTGGCGCTGTCCACCGCCTTCGTCGGCGTGTGGGCGCTGCTCGCGCCGGTGTCCTTCTACAGCGGTTTCCCCGCCGGGCGCGGCTGGGTGCGGCAGGACGGCGCGTTCAACGAGCACCTGATCCGCGACGTCGGTGGCCTGCACCTGGCGCTGGCCGTGGTCAGCGCCTGGGCGGCGGCGCGGCCCCGGCCGGGCTCCGCGCGCCTGGCCGGAGCGGCGTGGCTGGTGTTCGCGGTCCCCCACCTGCTGTACCACGCTCGGCACCTGCCCCCCGCGCCGGTGGACGCCGTCGGGAACCTCGTGCTGCTCGGGGGGAGCGCCGCCCTGGCCGTCACCGCCTGCCTGCCGTGGCGAGGTTCCAGGGGTGGTCCTGCAGGTGGTCCCGGTCGTGTGCAGCCTCTGCGGGCACGAGGCGCCCGTCGCGCAGCCGCAGGACGCGGTCGACGAGGTCCAGGCCCTCACGGCGGTGGGTGAGGAGCAGGACGCTGCGCCCCGCGCCGGCCTCCAGCAGGTCCGCCACCAGAGCGCGCGCCGTGGGCTCGTCCAGGCCCTCGGTGGGTTCGTCGAGGACGAGCACCGCCGGGTCGGCGAGCAGGGCTCGGGCCACGAGCAGCCGCCGCCGCTCCCCGCCGGAGACGGTGCTGCCGTCCTCCCCCAGCCAGGTGTCCAGGCCGTGCGGCAGTCGCGTCAGCCAGCTCCCCAGCCGCACCCGGCGCAGCACCTCCACCAGGTCCGCGTCGGAGGCGCCGGGCCGGGCCAGCCGCAGGTTCTCCCGCACCGTGGAGGCGAACACGTGGCCGGTGTCGTCACCGACCCAGGTGATGCGCCGGCGCACGTCGTCGCCGCGCAGGGAGGTGATCTCCTGCCCGCCGAGGGTGGCCGAGCCGCCCACCGGGTCGAGGAAGCGCACGAGGACGGCGGCCAGGGTGGACTTGCCCGAGCCGGAGGTCCCGGTCACGGCGATGCGGCCGCCCGGAGGCAGGTCGAGGTCGGCGCCGGCCAGTGCGGGGCGCTGCGGGTCCCAGCCCGCCACGAGACCCCGCAGCCGCAGGCCCGGCCCGGCGGGCGGGGCCACGGGGTCCGTGGGCTCCGAGGCCGCGGGAGCGGCGGCGGCCAGCTCGGTCAGGCGCGCCCGGGCCCCGGTGGCGCGGCGGCGGGCGACGGCAGCCTCCGGCAGGACGAGCAGGGGCTCGGCGAGCGCGACGAGCCCCAGCACCAGCGCCGCGGCGACCTCCACGGTGAGCCGCCCGGCGTCGACGGCCTGCGCGGCTGCCACGGCGGTGCCGGCGACCCACAGCCCGTGCCCGGCGACGGCGACCGCGGCGGCGAGACCGGCGGTGGTGGCGGCCCGGGCCTCGGCGCGGGCCAGGGCGCGGCCGGCGCGCTCGGGAACCACGAGGGCGAGATCCCCGGCGTGGGCGAGTTCCTCGGCGCCGTCGAGGGTCTCCAGCACCGCCTCGGCCGTGCGGGCGCGGGCGGCGGCGCACAGGGAGTCCTCCCGTCGCGCCTGGCGCGCCGCCAGCACGGGCGCGACCACGGCGGCGAGCAGCGCCCCGGCACACGCTGCGGGCACGGCGGCGGGCAGCAGGACCGCTCCGGCGGCCAGCGCCGCCAGCACGGGCACGGCCGCCGCGGCGGCGGGCAGGCTGCCGCGCAGCAACCCGTCCACCCGGGCGTCGACGTCGGCGACGACCCGGGTGAGCAGTTCCCCGCGCCGCCGCGACACCGCCGACGGGATGCGCGGCACCAGGTCGGCGTAGACCTGCGAGCGCCAGGCGGCGAGGCGGGAGAACGCCGCCTCGTGGCCGGCGAGGCGCTCGGCGTAGCGCAGCAGGGGGCGCGCCACGGCCGCGGCGCGCACGGTGACCACGGCGGCGGAGAGCGTGAGCACGGGAGGCATGGCGGCCGCACGGGCCAGCAGCCACGCCGCGGCGGCGGTGAGGGTGAGGGCCGCCAGCCACGACGAGGCGCCGAGGAGCACCACGGAACCCGGGCGCGCGGTGAGCCGGGAGAGGGTCCGGGCCCCGGGGAGCCCGGCGGGCTCGCCTGCCGCGCGGGGGGCCTGCGGCCGGACGTCCGGCGGGGGCAGGGGTTCCGCCGTCTGCACCGCCGCACCGGGCGGGGGCGGCGCCCCGATGCGCACGTGGCGGTCGGCGGCCGCGAGCAGGGCGGGGCGGTGGGCGACGACGAGCACCGCGCAGCCGCGGTCGGCAGCGGCGCGCAACTGCGCCACCACGACCTCCTCGGCGTCCGGGTCCAGGTGGGCGGTGGGTTCGTCGAGCAGCAGCACCCGGGGTTCGCCGGCCGCCGCGCGCAGCAGCCGGGCCAGCGCCAGGCGCTGACGCTGCCCCGCCGAGAGCCCCCGTCCCCGCTCCCCCAGCGGCGCGTCGAGTCCGCCCGGCAGCGCCGACACCTCCGCGTCGAGGCCGACGCGGGCCAGCGCCGCGAGCAGTTCCTCCCGCGGGAGCGAGGTCTCCCCGTCGAGGGAGAGGGCCCCGGCGACGGTGCGGGCGTGCGTCAGGGCGGGGTGCTGGGGCAGGTGCAGGGGTTCGGGGCCCGCGACCAGGGCCTCCCCCGCGGTCAGCGGCTGGACTCCGGCGAGGACCCGCAGCGCCGTCGTCTTGCCCGCACCGGAGGCACCGTGCAGCGCGACGAGTTCCCCGCCGCGGACCCGCAACCCCGCCAGCCGCAGCGCGTCGGCGGGGGCGCCGGGGTGGCGCACGCGGAGGTCGCGCGCCTCGACGGCGGGAGTTCCCGCGGACCGGGCACGCCGCCGGGCGGGGGCCTCGCCGCGCAGGACCGCGTCGACGTCCGCGACCACCGCCGAGGCGTCGGCGCCGGCGTGGAAGCGGGCTCCGACCTCCCGCAGGGGCCGGTACGCCTCCGGGGCGAGGAGGATGGCGAACAACGCCGGCGCCAGGTCGAGGGAACCGGCCGCGACGCGCAGCCCCGCCTGCACCGCGACGATGCCCACGGACAGGGTGGCGACCAGGTCGAGGGCCGTGGAGCTGAGGAACGCCAGGCGCAGCACCCGCAGGGTGGCGTCGCGGTGGCGCTCCGTCGTGCGGGCCACGGCGGCCACCTGCCGCTCGGCGCGGCCGAACAGGCGCAGCGTCGGCAGACCGCGGACCACGTCGAGGAAGTGCCCGGCCAGGACGGCGCCGGCCTGCCAGCGCTCCTCCGACCGGGCGCGCGTGGCGAGGCCGATGAGGACGGCGAAGACGGGCACGAACGGCAGGGTGAGCGCGACGGCCACCGCGGAGGGCGCGTCGGTGAGTGCGAGCACCACCAGCACGCACGGCGGGAGCACCGCGGCGAGCACCAGCGCGGGCAGGTAGCCGCTGAACCACGGCCGCAACCCGTCCAGGCCACCCGTCAGCAGCGCCGCCAGCCGCCCCGCGCCGGCCGAGGCGATCCAGGCCGGCCCGCGGCCCAGGGCGGCGGTGAGCACCTTGCGGCGCAGCTCGTCGCCGGCCCTGGCCGCCGTGCGCTGCGCGAGCGCCTGCTCGGCCCAGGTCAGCGCGGCGCGCAGCACGAAGGCGGCGGCGACGAACACCGCGGCACCGGTTCCGCCGGTTCCGCCGGTTCCCGCGGCACCGGCCAGCCCGGCCACGGCCTGCGCCAGCCCCCACGCCAGCGCCACGGTGAGCGCTGCCTGCACCGCACCGAGGAGGACGAGCCCCGCGATGCCGGGCCGGCTGCTGCGGGCGTGGGCGAGGAGGCGGCGGTCGAGCGGACCGCCGCGGCGCTGCGCTGCGGGTTCGGCTGCCGGTCCGGGTCCAGGTCCGGCTGCGGGTGCGGACGGGTCCGCGCTCATGCCGTGCGCTCGCTGCCGACACGGCGGCGGAACACCCAGTACGACAGCGCCTGGTAGGCCACCACCCCGGGCAGGACGACCACCGCGAAGGCGCTGACGAGGCGCAGGGCGGAGTCCGTGGCGGCGGCCGAGGAGCGGGTGAGGGAGGCAGCCGGGTCGAGGGTGCTGGGCAGCACCACGTCGCCGTTGGCGGTGAAGAGGAGCACCACGGCGAGCGCGGTCAGGCCGCAGGCGAGCCCGAACGCCGCGGCCTCCCGGCGGTGGTGTGCGAGGACCGCCAGCAGGACGAGCGCGGCGGCTGCGGCGGAGGCGGTTCCTGCGGCGGTCCAGCCCGCCGCAGCCACGAGCAGCGCCACCGCGGCCGCCCCGAGCGGCACCCGCACCGCGACCCGTCGGGCGCGCTCGCGCACCGGGCCGGTCGTGCGCAGCCCGAGGAACGTGGCGCCGAGCAGCACCGCCACGAGCAGCGCGAGCACCGCCCCGGCGCCCGCCTCGGGGCTCAGCAGGGGCGCGGTGCTGCGGCCGAGCCCGGCGAGGGCGCCGGGGCGGGAGGCGACCTCGCCGTCGGGCCCGAGGGGCAGGCCGACGGCGAGGACGGCCAGCACCGCCCCGAGGAGGGCGACGACCCCGGCGGAGCACAGGGCCAGCGCGGCGTCGCAGCGGCGCCGCCAGCGGAGGCCGTCACCCTTGGCGCGGAACTCCAGCGCCACGCCGCGGCCGGCGAGCAGCAGCAGGAACAGCGCGAACGGCAGGTACAGCCCGGAGAGCATCGCGGCGTACCAGTCGGGGAAGGCGGCGAAGGTCACGCCGATCGCGGCGACGAGCCAGACCTCGTTGCCGTCCCAGAACGGGCCGACGGTGCGCACCACCGCGCCGCGCTCGGAGTCGTCGCGGCCGAGCACGGGCGCGAGCACGCCGACGCCGAAGTCGAACCCCTCCAGGACGCAGAACAGCACCCAGCAGAGCACGACGAGGGCGAACCAGACGGTCACGAGGTCCACGGCCATCTCCAGTCAGCAGGTCCGGTCGGCAGGGTCCGGTCAGTAGGCGGGGACGTCGGCGGGCAGCGGCCGGTCCGCGGCGTGCGACCCGGGGGCGGTGCCGGGTTCGGGAGCGGTTCCGGGTTCGGAGGCGGTGCGCTGGGCCACGACGGCCGGAGCGCGCAGCGGCAGGTCCTGGCGGCCCAGGTGCAGGACGAGCTTCAGCCAGGCGATCGCGAGGATCCCGTAGACGAGCGTGAACCCGGCCAGCGACAGCAGGACCTCGGCTGCGGTGAGGCCCGGGGAGATCCCCTCGGCGGTGCGGGTGAGGCCGAACGCGAGCCACGGCTGGCGGGCGGTCTCGGTGAAGACCCAGCCGAAGGTGTTCGCCGCGGTGGGCAGGAGCGGCAGCAGGGGCAGGGCCCGCAGCAGCGCCCGCCCGGCGCGACCCGCGCCCGGGGTGCGGCCTCGCCGCGTCAGCCAGAGGTAGGCGGCGGCGAGTCCCGCGGCGAGCATCCCGGCGCCGATCATGCCGCGGAACGCCCAGTACGCCAGGGGCACGACGGGCACGTAGTTCCCGGGGCCGAACTGCCCGGAGTACTGCGCCTGGAGGTCGTCGATGCCCTGCACCTGTGCCGTGGGGTCGCCCGTGGCGAGCACGGAGAGCAGGTAGGGGATCTCCAGGCTGAACAGCGGCTCGCCGCCGCCGGGGCGGCCGACGGCGAACAGCGAGAAGGGCGCGCCGGAGGTGGTGGAGTACAGCGCCTCCGCGGCGGCCATCTTCATGGGCTGCACGCGCGTCATGACCTTGCCGAGGACGTCGCCGCTGACGGCGGTGAGCACGCCGGCGACCACCGTCGTCCAGGCCCCGGCGCGGGCCAGCAGCGCGAAGGCGCCCGCCTGCCGGGGGTCGCCGTCGGCGGGCCGGGTCCAGGTGCGCCAGGCCCCGATCGCGAGCAGCAGCGAGCCGCCCACCATCGCGGCGCCGGCGATCGTGTGGGGGAAGGCGGCGAGGCCGACCTCGTTGAGCATGAGCTCGGAGAAGCTCGTCAGCCGGGCGCGGCCGGTCTCCTCGTCGAGGGCGTAGGCCACGGGGTTCTGCATGAAGCTGTTGGCGGCGAGGATGACGTAGGCGGAGATGAGGGTGCCCACCGCGACGGTCCAGATCGTGGCCAGGTGCAGGCGGGGCGGGATGCGGCCCCAGCCGAAGAACCACAGCCCGAGGAACGTCGCCTCGAGGAAGAAGGCGAGCATGCCCTCGATGGCGAGGGTGGGGCCGAAGACGTCGCCGTAGAAGCGCGCGAAGGCGCTCCAGGCCATGCCGAACTGGAACTCCTGGACGAGGCCGGTCACGACGCCGACGGCGAAGGTGACGAGCAGGAGCTTGCCGACGAGGAGGGTGAGGGCGCGGTGACGCTCGTCGCCGCTGCGCAGCCAGGCGGTGTGCAGGCAGGCGGCGGCCGCGGACAGGCTGATGGACAGCGGCACGAACAGGTAGTGGTAGATCGTCACCACCGCGAACTGCAGGCGGGTCAGGTCCAGCACGTCGAGAGCCATGGTGTCCCTTCCGGACAGCTCGTCTACGACCTCTTGTCGTAGATACTACTCGACGTAGTACGACCCACCCCGTAGACCTTCGTGAGCTGGGTTACAGTGGCCGGATGGTGGGCCTGGGGGATCTCGAGCGCGACGTCATGGCCCGGCTCTGGGACGCCGGGCAGCCGCTGACCGTCCGCCAGGTGCACGAGCGCCTCAGCCCGGAGCGCGACCTCGCCTACACGACCGTCATGACGGTGCTCGACCGCCTCGCCAAGAAGGGCGTCGTCCGGCAGGAGCGCGCCGACCGCGCCTACCGCTACGCCCCGACCCAGACGCGCGAGGAGATGACCGCGGCGCTCATGCTGGAGGCGCTGGGCGCCACCCCCGACGGCGCCGCGCGCGACGCGGCCCTCGTCCACTTCGTCGGCCGGGTCGGCCCGGAGGGTGCCGCCGCACTGCGTGCAGCCCTGGACCGCACCGCGCGCGGCTCCCTCCCCTGACCCGCCGGCCGAGCCGCGTCCCGGGACACCGTCCGCGATGACCGCGCTCCTGCTGGGCGCCCTCGGGCTGGCGCTCTCCCGCTTCGTGCCCCCCGCCCTCGCCCGCGCCCGCTGGACCAGCCGCGAACCGCGCGCCGCGATCGTGCTCTGGCAGGCCGTCACCCTCGCCTCGGTGCTCTCCGCGATCGGCGTGGTCCTCGCCGCCCCGGAGGAGTACGTCCGGGCCCGCGGCGCCGGGCCGCTCGGCGCGGAGTGGATCCTCCTCGGCGCCCTCGCCGTCGCCGGGTTCATCGTCGCCCGGCTCCTCGCCGCACTGGTCGCCGTCACCGGTGGCTCCCGCCGGCGCCGCGCCCGGCACCGCATGCTCGTCGACCTGCTGGACCGCGCGGAGCAGCACGGCGACGTCGAGGGACACCTGCCCGCGGGCAGCCTGCGGGTGCTCGACGGCGAGGTGCCCTTCGCCTACTGCCTGCCCGGGCGCTCCCCCCGCGTCGTCGTCAGCGGTGGGGCGCTGCGCGCGCTGACCCGCGAGGAGCTGGCCGCGGTCCTCGACCACGAGCACGCGCACCTGCGGGCCCGCCACGACCTCGTCCTGGAGGCCTTCGCGGCCGTCCACCGCGCCGTGCCGCGCCCCCTGCGCAGCCGCACCGCGCTCGACGCCGTCCACCTGCTCCTGGAGATGGCCGCCGACGACGCCGCCCGCAGGCACCACGGCGACCAGCCCCTCCGCGGGGCGCTGGCCACCATGGGTGGGGCCGTCGCCGCGCCCCCGGAGGCCGCCGGCACCGGCCGCGACGCCGAGCGCGAGCGCCTGCGCCGGCTCGACCGGCTCTCCCCCGGCGCCCCCCGCCCCTCCCGGGCGGCCGGCGCCGCGATGTGCGCGCTGGCCGCCGCGGTGCTGCTGCTGCCGACCGTGGCCCTCGTCCTGCCGTGGCTGCTGCAGGCCCGGGCCGGCTGGCCGCTGTGAGCACGGCGCCCGTGAGCGGTCCTCAGCCGGCCGCCCCGAGGTGGCGCAGGACCGTTCGGGGCGCCACCCGACTCGGGGGCCCCGCAGCGTGCTACGGTCGTCATCAGTCGCAGTTCTCGATGTGCAGCAGTCGCCCCGGGATCTTCACGAGGGCACTCGCTCGCCTCTTTCTGGCCAGCCCCTCGGCGACGAGCTCCTCGTGGAGCGTCGATCCTGGAGGATCAAACATGGCTCAGGGCACCGTGAAGTGGTTCAACGGCGAGAAGGGCTTCGGCTTCATCGCCCCCAACGACGGCAGCGCCGACGTGTTCGTCCACTTCAGCGAGATCGCCGGCGACGGCTACCGCAGCCTCGACGAGAACGACCGCGTCGAGTACACGGTCACGCAGGGCCAGAAGGGCCTGCAGGCCAGCCAGGTGACCAGGCTCTGACGAGCCCGTCCCGCGCCACGCGCCCCTCACCGGACCTCCGGTGGGGGGCGCGTTCGCGTGCCCCGCTCAGCGACTGCCTGCGAGCGGTCCCCGCACACCGGCAGGGCCTGCGCACCGGCGCGCGACGGCCCTCAGCACGCTGCGCCGGATCAGGCCGACGCCTGGGCGGATGAGGAACCAGTAGGCGGCGAACACCCGGCGCGATGCCGGGTCGGCCGTCCGGATGCGGGTCTCGGTGACCAGCCGGGAACCGGCCCCCTCCGGAACCACCTCGTGGAGCACGACGGCCTTGGAGAGGCCGGGGGCGGTCCAGGCGGCGAAGCCCCGGGCGTCCTGCACCGCGGAGGGTCCGTCCGGAACGGGGCTGGAGAACCGGGCGGCGCGCCCGACGAGGATCAGGCGCCCGGGTTCCTCCACCAGCGTGATCCAGCGCCCGTCCGCCCGGAACAGCTCCGCGAGAGGCGCGGAACCGCCCAGGACACCGGCCCCGCCGCCGCGCAGTCGCTGCGGCAGCGACCGCAGCGCCATGAGGAGGCGCGGCAGCGGCAGCTCCGCCGGGGTGAGGGCCATCGCCTCCGCCCACACCCGCTCCGGAGGCGCCGCGAGGCGGATCTCGTGGACGGCGCGGTGGTCGTGGACGGGCAGGAACTGCTCGATCGGGTCGCTCATCGGGGGGCCTCCTCGGCCTGTCGGGGTGCGTCGGCGAGCAGCAGGGTGAGGACGGAGTCCACGTAGGCGGGCAGTCCTCCCGCCCTGTCCAGGGGAAGGGTTCCGGGCAGTCGGGTCTCGAGCTCCCCGTGACCGAGGTAGGCGGTGTGCGCGAGCATCGCCCGGCGCGCCGCCTCCGCGGGGCCGAAGCCGATCTCCTCGAACAACCCGACGAGGTAGCCCACCCGGCGCTGCATCACGCGCCGCAGCACGGGGGCGACCGTGTCGTTCGTGGCGGCCGCCCGGACGGCGAGCTCGGCGGGGTTGCCCTCGCCGCGGCCGGCGGCTCGCGTGAACAGCATCCGCAGCCGCTGCACCGGGTCGGCTTCGACGGTCAGGGAGGCGATGGTGGCCTCGGTGGAGCGCCGCTCCCACAGTTCCAGAGCGGCGGTCACGAGGGCCTCCCGGTTGGCGAAGTGCCAGTAGAAGCTGCCCTTGGTCGCACCGAGCCGTGCCGCCAGCGGCTCCACCGCCACGGCCGCGAGGCCGCCGTCGCCGAGCGCCTGAAGCGCGGCCTCGGCCCAGTCCTCGGCGCTGAGCCTGCGTCTTTCACGTGCCATGTCCATACGCTAGCGTACGGTTGGCGGCACCCGCTCTCCCGCAACGCCTCGGAGGTCCAGATGCGCAACATCCAGGAACGGCGGATCCACGCACCGGCGCAACGGCTCGGCGAGCTCATGGCCGAACTGGCCACGCCGGACGACCGCGTCTGGCCCAGCCCCGCGTGGCCGCGCCTGCGCCTCGACGCCGGCCTCACCCCCGGCTCCCGCGGCGGCCACGGCCCCATCCGCTACCACGTCGCCGAGTACGAACCCGGTCGCCGCCTGCGGTTCGCCTTCGACCCGCGGATCGGCCTCGACGGCCACCACGAACTGCTGATCGTCCCCGAGGGGCCGCACCGCTGCCGCCTCGTCCACACCGTGGCGGGCCGCTGCGGCGGCGCGATGGTGCTGCTGTGGCCCCTCGTCATCCGCTGGCTGCACGAGGCGCTGGTGCAGGACCTCTTCGACAACGCCGAACTCGCCGCCACGGGGCGCCCACCCACCAGCCCGGCCCGCTGGTCGGCCCGGGTCCGGCTCCTGCGCAGGGCGCGCGGGCTCCCCGCGACCCGCTCGCGCTCCGCTACTCCTGCGTGAGCCCCCGGCGCTGCAGCAGCGGCTCGATCCGCGCGTCCCGCCCCCGGAACTCCCGGTACGCCGCCAGCGGGTCGGTGCTGCCGCCGCGGGCCAGGACGAGCCGCCGGAACCGCGAGCCGTTCTCCAGCGACAGCCCGCCGTTCTCCCCGAACCACTCCACCGTGTCGGCGTCGAGGACCTCGCTCCAGAGGTAGGAGTAGTAGGCGGCCGCGTAGCCACCGCCGAAGACGTGGTTGAAGTAGGTGCTGCGGTAGCGCGGCGGCACCTCCTCCAGCGCCACCCCCGCCGCCTCCAGCGCCCGCGCCTCGAACTCCTCGACGTCCTCCGCGCCCATCCCGTCCAGCTCGCCCGGCGCCACGCGGTGCCACGCCTGGTCCAGCAGCGCCGCCGCCAGGTACTCCGTCGTGGCGAACCCCTGCCCGAACCGCTGCGCCGCGGCCAACGCGCGCACGGTCTCCGCCGGCAGCGGCTCCCCGCTGCCGTGGTGGCGGGCGTAGCGGGGCAGGACGTCCGGGTGGAAGGCCCACATCTCGTTGACCTGCGAGGGGAACTCCACGAAGTCGCGGGGCACGGACGTTCCGGAGAAGCGGGGGTAGCGCACGTCGGAGAGCAGCCCGTGCAGCGCGTGCCCGAACTCGTGGAAGAGCGTCGTGACCTCGTCCAGGCTCAGCAGCGCGGGCTCCCCCGGCGCCGGCTTGGGCACGTTGAGCACGTTGAGGACGACGGGACGGGAGCCGAGCAGCGACGACTGCTCGACGAACGACGTCATCCACGCCCCGCCCCGCTTGGACGGCCGCGCGAACAGGTCCAGCAGGAACAGCCCCAGCGAGGACCCGTCGACGTCGCGCACCTCGAACACCCGCACGTCCGGGTGGTAGCGGGGAAGGTCCGCCCGTTCCGTGAACCCGAGCCCGTAGAGGCGGCTCGCCGTGGCCAGGACCCCGTCGGCCAGGACCGCCTCCGCCTCGAAGTAGGGGCGCAGCGCCTCCGCGTCCAGGGAGAGCACCCGCCCCCGCAGCCGCTCCGCGCAGAAGGCCCAGTCCCAGGCCCGCAGCGGCCCCTGCTCCCCCGCGGCGGCGAGGACCTCCGTCAGCTCACGGGCCTCCCGCCGGGCGTTGGCGACGGCGGCGGGCGCCAGGCGCGCGAGCATCGCCTGCGCGGCCTCGGCCGTCCCCGCCGTCTCGTCGGCCACGACGTGGTCGGCGTGGCCGGCGAAGCCGAGCAGCGCGGCGCGCTCGGCGCGCAGCGACGCGATGCGCAGGAGCGTGCTGCGGGTGTCGTGCGCGCCACCCCGGGCGCCGCGGGCGACCGAGGCGCGGTGGATGCGCTCGCGCACGCGACGGGAGCGCAGCGCCGCGAGGACCGGCTGCGCCGTGGGCAGCACGAGGGAGACCAGGTACCCGTCGAGGCCGCGGGCGCGGGCGGCCTCCCGTGCGGCGGAGAGCTCGCCGGCGCTCAGGCCGGCCAGCTCGGCGGCGTCGTCCACGTGCACGGCGGAGGCGTTGGTGTCGGCCAGGAGCGCGTCGGAGAAGGCCGCCGTCAGCTCCGACAGCTGCGCGTTCAGCTCCCGCAGGCGCTCCTGCCGCTCGGGAGGCAGGAGGGCACCGGCGCGCTCCGCGTCGGAGCGCAGGCGCCGCAGGAGGAACAGCGTCTCCGCGTCGGCACCGAGGTCGTCGCGGCGCTCGTGCAGCGCCGCGATGCGCGCCACGATCCGCGGGTCCAGGCGCACGGCGTCGGCGTGGGCGGCCAGCCGGGGCGCGATCGAGGCGTGGAGCTCCTGCAGCTCCGGCGAGGAGTCCGCACCGACGAGGGCGAAGAACACCGCACCGACCCGGCCCAGCAGCCGCCCGGAGCGCTGCAGCGCCTCCAGGGTGTTCTCGACGTCGGGCTCGCGGGGATCGGTGGCGATCGCCTCGACCTCCGCGAGCTGCTCGGCCATGCCCGCCTCGAACGCCGGCGCGAAGTGCTCGAACCGGAGGGCACCGAAGGGCGGCAGCCCGTGCGGCAGCCCGCTCGGGACGGCGAAGGGGTTGTCGGCGGCCAGCTCAGCGGTCACGGCGCCCTCCTCGGCGGTCCTCGGCGCCGCCCGGCGCACTGCCGGCGGGCCGGTCCCGAACCTAGCGCCGTCGTCCACCGCGCGTCGCGCTCCCGCTCTCCGCCGTCGCCCCGTCACCCTCCGGCAACCTGGCGATCTCGCGGTGAGGTGAGGCGCACCTCAGGAGAACGGCCGCCGCACCGTGCCTCTCAAGTGCTTCACGTCCGGTTCACCGCAGGGTCACCGTCACGTATCCGAACCCACCTGAAGGCGGGCTTACCGTCGGCGGCGAGCGCACGGGCGGACAACGCCGAGTGCGCGCACCACCCCGCCGGTGCCCCCTGAGGGCACCGGCTCGCGCACAGGAGGCGTCGTGACCATCGCACCCGAGAACCGACCCATGCTCACCCTCGCCCTCGCGGGGCACCAGCCCGCCGGCAAGCGCAGCCGGATGACGTGCCACTTCCGCTGCGGCGACGCCTGCGCCCAGCCCGTCCCCAACACCACGGGCAACGAGTACTTCGGCGACGTCGTGCGCTCCGCGGTCTCCCGCCGGGGCGTCCTCGCCGGCATCCTCGCCCTCGGCGCCGTCGGGGCCACCGCGGCCGGCGCCGACTCCGCCGCCGCGGCCGCACCGGACGACCTGCTCGCCCCGCAGGCCGACCCGTACGCCCCCCGGCGCGCCCTCGACTTCCAGGCGATCGCCCCGGTGCCCGACACCGTCGACTCCTTCGAGGTGCCCACGGGCTGGACGTGGGCCCCCCTCATCGCCTGGGGCGACCCGATCCTGCCCGGCGCTCCCGAGTTCGACCCGGAGCAGCAGACGGCCGAGGCGCAGGCCGGGCAGTTCGGCTACAACAACGACTACACGACGATCCTGCCGCTGCAGGGCCGCAAGCGCGCCCTGCTGGTGTGCAACCACGAGTACACCAACGAGAAGTTCATGCACCGCGGCTGGACCAGCGCGACCGACGCCACCGACGAGCAGCTGCGCATCGCCATGGCGGCGCACGGCATGTCCGTCGTGGAGCTCCGCCGCCACAACAGCAAGTCCCCGTGGGCGTACCTGCGCGAGTCCGCCTTCAACCGCCGCGTCACCGCCACCACCGAGTTCCACGTGACCGGACCCGCTGCGGGCTCGAAGTACCTGCGCACCAAGGCCGACCACACCGGCCGCAAGGTCCTGGGAACCCTCAACAACTGCGCCGGCGGCACCACCCCGTGGGGCACCGTCCTGTCGGGCGAGGAGAACTTCAACGGCTACTTCAAGGCCGTCCCCGGCTCCACCGACCCCGCGCTGGCGCGCTACGGCATCACGGGGTCCGGCCGCGGCTGGGAGCGCATCGACCCGCGCTTCGACGTGGCCGAGGAGCCGAACGAGCCCAACCGCTTCGGCTGGGTCGTCGAGATCGACCCCACCGACCCGCACTCCACCCCCCGCAAGCACACCGCGCTGGGCCGGATGAAGCACGAGGGGGCGACGATCTCCATCGCCGCCGACGGCCGCGCCGTGGCCTACATGGGCGACGACGAGCGGTTCGACTACCTCTACAAGTTCGTCTCCAGCAAGCGCTTCAAGCCGGGGAGGTCCGCCTCGGCCCGCCGGCACAACATGACGCTGCTGGAGGACGGCGACCTCTACGTCGCGGTGTTCACCGGCGACGGCACCGAGGACGGCCGCTACGACGGCACGGGCCGCTGGGTGCCCCTCGTGGAGGGTGGCCGCTCGAAGGTCCAGGGCTTCAGCGTCGAGGAGGTGCTCGTCCACACCCGCCTCGCGGCGGACGCCGTCGGCGCCACCAAGATGGACCGGCCCGAGGACGTGGAGCGCAACCCCGTCAACGGCCGCGTCTACGTCGCCTGCACGAACAACACCCGGCGCGGCACCGCCGGCCGGCCCGGCCCCGACGAGGCGAACCCCCGCCCGCTCAACAAGGACGGGCACGTCGTGGAGATCACCGAGGCGGGCGACGACGCCGCGGCCACCACGTTCTCGTGGAACCTCGTGCTCGTCTGCGGCGACCCGGCCGACCAGAGCACCTACTTCGGCGGGTTCGACAAGAACCAGGTGTCGCCGATCTCCTGCCCGGACAACGTCGCGTTCGACTCCACCGGGAACCTGTGGATCTCCACCGACGGTAACGCCCTCGGCCACAACGACGGGCTCTACGAGGTCGTCGTGGACGGGCCCGACCGCGGCCGGGTGCGGCAGTTCCTGTCGGTGCCCGTGGGAGCCGAGACCTGCGGTCCCGTCATCACCGACGACAGCCGGGTCTTCGTCGCCGTGCAGCACCCCGGCGAGGTCGACGGGGCGAGCATCGAGGCGCCCGCCTCGCTGTTCCCCTACGACGGCACGCGCCGCCCGCGGCCGGCCGTCGCGCAGGTCTGGCGCGACTGACCGGGACGGGGGGCGGCGGGCGCGCACGGGGTCACCCCCGGCGCGCCCGCCGCCTCCGCACGGCGCGGGCCAGCAGCAGCGCCGCTCCCGCGCCGGCGCAGTCGGCGACCACGTCGGCGGCGTCGCCGGAGCGGCGGGGCAGCAGGACGTGCTGCACGACCTCGCTGCCGACGGCGTACACCACGCACCCGGCGAGCACCGCCCGCAGCCGCCCGAACAGCCACGCCGCTGTCCCGGCGAGCAGGGCGAAGACGGCGACGTGGACCACCTTGTCCAGGTGCGGCACGTCCCAGCCCGAACCGGAACGGGGCGCGAAGAGGACCACGGCGCTGACGGTGACGGCGAACGCGAACGCCACCGCCGGCACGGCCCGCCACCGGCGCCGGGACGCGCTCGCCCTCACGAGCCCACCAGCGCCCCGAACAGCCGCTCCAGCTCCGCCGCCGGGTCCCGGGTCAGGCCGCAGTGCACGCCCGACGTCTGCAGGACGGTGCTGCGCGGCGCCGTCAGCCAGCGGAAGCGCTGCCCCGGCGCCTCCCGGGCGGGAGCCCCCGCCCCGTCCGCGCCCGCGCACACCCGCTCCAGCGCCTCGACGTGGCGGCGGACCGCCTCGACGTCCGCGTCCGGCGCCAGCATCCGCAGCCGGGCCTCGTCCAGCCCCGTGCGGGCGCCGAGGAACTCCGCCGAGCGGCACCACAGCAGCACCCCGGCGTTGAGGAACTCCGCTCGCTCCACCCGCGGCACGACCCGCAGCACCGCGTACTCGTACAGCACCGCCCCCGAGCGCTCAGCCACGACCGTCCCCCTGCCGGGCGGCCTGCCGCTGCACGTCCGCGAGGTCCGCCACCCACGGCCGCCCCTGCGCCAGCCGCGCGGCGAACCACCCGGCGTAGGCGTCGCGCAGTGCCTGCGGCGAGTCGTACCCCGGCTCGTCCTCCAGCCACACCTGCGGGACCTCCGCCAGCACCGCACGCACCACCTCCTCCGGCAGCCGGGCGGCCAGCTCCGCGTCGGCCTCCTCCACCGGGGCCGCCGCCCGCAGCAGCAGGTGGTCCGCGGCGTGCCGCAGCGGCCGCTGCACGCCCGCCGCGGCGCGCGGCCAGTCGTGGTGGAAGTACAGCGACGCCCCGTGGTCGATGAGCCAGGCCCGCCCGCCCCACCACAGCGCGTTCGGGTTGCGCCAGGACCGGTCGACGTTGAGGACCAGCGCGTCGAGCCACAGCACCCGCACCGCCCAGTCCGCGTCCACCGGGTCCACCGCCGGGTCCAGCGACAGCGCCCCGGGCAGGAAGTCCATGCCCAGGTTGGTCCCCGGCGAGCGCAGCAGGAGGTCCTGCACCTCCTCGTCGGGCTCGCTGCGGCCGATGACGGGGTCGACCTCGACGGTCACCAGCTCCGGCACCTCGAGGTCCAGGGCGGCGGCAATCCCGGCGGCCACGACCTCCGCCACGAGCACCCGCCGCCCCTGCCCCGCGCCGTGGAACTTCACGACGTAGGTGCCGTCGTCGTCGGCCTCGCAGAGCCCCGGGAGGCTGCCCCCCTCGCGCAGCGGGGCCACGTAGCGCACAGCCAGGACGTCGCGGAGCACCCCCGCAGTCTGCCGCAGCACCCTGGCGGTCCCCGGGGCACCTCCCTAGGCTGCGCGCATGAGCATCGAGCCCGAGCAGTCCGGCGGCGCGGCACCGGTGGCCGCTCCGCGCCCCGTCGTCGACGGCCTGCCCGGTCCGGTGAGGACCGTGTGCGTCACCGGCGCCAGCGGCCGGGTCGGGGGCGCCGTCGTCGCCGACCTCCTGGCCAACGGCTACCGCGTCCGCGCCACCGACGAGCGCGACCCCGGCAGGGACCTGGGGGCGCCCTTCCTGCGCGCCGACCTCACCGACTTCGGCCAGGCCGTGGAACTGCTCGACGGCGTGGACGCCGTCGTGCACCTGGCCAACATCCCTGCCCCCGGCCTGCTGCCCGACTCGGTGACCTTCGCCGACAACACGACCATGAACTACAACGTGTTCACCGCCTCCGCGCGCGCCGGCCTGGAACGCGTCGTGTGGGCCTCCAGCGAGACGACGCTGGGCCTGCCCTTCGAGAACCCGCCGGACTACGTGCCCGTGGACGAGGACCACTACCCCCGCCCGGAGTCGGCGTACGCGCTGTCGAAGGTGGCCAGCGAGATCGTCGCCGAGCAGGTCTCCCGCTGGAGCGGCATCCCCTTCGTCGCGCTGCGCTTCTCCAACGTCCTGACCCCCGAGGACTACCAGCACTTCCCCGAGGTGTGGCGCCGCCCGACGCTGCGGCGGTGGAACCTGTGGGGCTACGTCGACTCCCGCGACGCCGCCGCGGCGTGCCGGCTGGGGCTGGAGGCGCCGCTGGACGGGGCGCAGTCGTTCATCATCGCCGCCGCCGACACGGTCCTGGACCGCCCCTCCCTCGACGCCCTGCGCGAGGAGTTCCCCGGCGTGGAGGTCATCGAGGACGTCCCCGGCCACCAGACGCTGCTGTCCATCGACCGCGCCCGCGAACTGCTCGGCTACGAGCCGAAGCACTCCTGGCGCGACCACGTGGAACCGGCGCTGCGGCGCTCCTGAGACGCCCGGATCCGGTGCCCCGCGGGGAGGAGGAGCAGACTGGGCGCGTGCAGCGCCCACCGTCCACCCCCGAAGCCCGGCTCCTCGTGGTCGACGACGAGCCCAGCATCCGCGAGCTCCTCGCGACCAGCCTGCGCTTCGCGGGCTTCGAGGTCGAGGCCGCCAAGGACGGCGCCGAGGCGCTGCACCTGGCCGGCCGGCAGCGGCCCGACCTCGTGGTCCTCGACGTCATGCTGCCCGACATGGACGGCTTCACGGTGACCCGCAAGCTGCGGCAGCGAGGCGCGGACGTGCCGGTGCTGTTCCTCACCGCCCGCGACGACACCGCGGACAAGGTGGCCGGGCTCACCGCGGGCGGCGACGACTACGTGACCAAGCCGTTCAGCCTGGAGGAGGTCGTGGCCCGCATCCGCGCGGTGCTGCGGCGCACCGGCGGCCCGGGCGCGGCGTCGGCCGGCCGCCTGGTGTTCCACGACCTCGAGCTCGACGACGCCTCCCACGAGGTGCGGCGCGCGGGACGGGCCGTGGAGCTGTCCCCCACCGAGTTCAAGCTGCTGCGCTACCTCATGGAGAACCCGAACCGGGTCCTGTCGAAGGCGCAGATCCTCGACCACGTCTGGGAGTACGACTTCAACGGCGACGCGCAGATCGTGGAGTCCTACATCTCCTACCTGCGGCGGAAGCTGGACACCGAGGGCCTCGCCCCGCTCATCCACACCCGGCGCGGGGTGGGGTACGTGCTGCGCCTGCCCCCCGATGCCGGCTGAGCGGTACCGGCCGGGCACTGCCGGATGAGGAGGGCCCGGTGAGCGGGGTCCCGCTGCGCGCGCTGCCCGCCGAGCTGCGGCAGAGGCTGGCCGCGACGCCGCTGCGCGTGCGCCTGCCCGCGCTCGTCGCGGCGCTGCTGCTGGCCGCCATGACCGCCACGGGCGTCGCGTCCCTGCACCTGCTGCGCAGCGCGCTGGAGGCGCGCGTGGACGAGCGGCTGGTGCAGTCGGGGCCGTCCATCGTGCGCTCCGTCGTCCTGCCCGGCGCGGCGGGCGACGACCAGCTCCTGCCCAGCGACTTCTACGTGCAGTTCAGCACCCTCGACGGGCAGGTCGTGGGGGCCTACCAGCCGCAGCAGCCGGGCGGTCCGGTCCGCCCGGACCTGCCGCCCGTGACGGCCGACCTCGTGGAGCGCGCCGGCGAGCGGCCCTTCACCGTCGGCTCCGCCGGGGACGACGGGCGGTGGCGGGTCACGGCCCACCTGACCACCACCGGCCACGCGGTCGCCGTCGCCCTCCCGCTGGCCGAGGTCGAGCGCACCGTCGACGCCTTCCGCACCATCCAGCTGCTCGTCGGCGCCGCGGTCCTCGTGGCGGGCACCGCACTCGGGGCCGTGGCCATCCACCGCGCCTTCCGGCCGCTGGTGCAGATCGAGGGCACCGCCTCCGCCATCGCCGCCGGAGACCTCTCCCAGCGGGTCCCCGGGGCCGCGCCCGCGACGGAGGTCGGGCGGCTGTCCGGGGCCCTCAACGAGATGCTCGGCCACGTCGAGCGGGCGTTCCGCGCCCGGCAGCGCTCGGAGGAGCAGATGCGGCGTTTCGTCGCCGACGCCAGCCACGAGCTGCGCACCCCCCTGGCGGCCATCCGCGGCTTCGCCGAGCTGCACCGGATGGGGGCCCTGCAGCAGCCCGAGGACGTCGCACGCGCCATGGAGCGGATCGAGGCGGAGTCGACCCGGCTGGGGGGCCTCGTGGAGGACCTGCTGGCCCTGGCCCGGCTGGAGGAGGCGCAGCGGCGCCGCTCGGCACCGCGCGAGCCGGTGGACCTGGCGGTGCTCGCCTCCGACGCCGTCCACGACGCCCGCGCCCTGGCCCCCGAGCGCGGGGTGCGGCTCGTGGGCCTGCCCGAGGGGGCGCCCGTGCGGCCGACGGTGGTGGCGGGCGACGACGCGGCCCTGCGCCAGGTCCTCACCAACCTGGTGGCCAACGCCCTGCACCACACCCCCGAGGGCACGCCGGTGGAGGTCGCCGTCGGCCCGGTGCAGGGGCCCAGCGGGCCCGAGGCCGTCGTGGAGGTCCGCGACCACGGCCCGGGCGTGCCGGAGGAGGACGCCGCCAGGGTCTTCGAGCGCTTCTACCGGGTCGACGCCTCCCGCCGGCGCGGCACCGGCGGCGGCTCGGGACTGGGGCTGGCGATCGCTGCGACGATCGTGGAGGGCCACGCGGGGACGGTGGCGGTGACGGCGACGCCGGGCGGCGGGGCCACCTTCAGGCTGCGCTTCCGGCTGGCCCCCCCGGCCGGGACGCCCACCTCCTGAGCACGGCCCCGGAGACGACGACGGGCCCGTTCGGGGGCACCGGGGGCGTGCAGGAATCGCGGCGCCCGGTGGGATGCGCCAGATTCACAGGAAACATCCAGCTCCGGCCGGGCTTCGTTCCAGGCGGGGAACCGTTGATGGACGTACCGACGCACGCCGCACCGACCCCGAGGTGAGCACCATGACCAGCCCCGCCGACCGCGAGCCGCAGCAGCCCTCGACCCCCTGGGGCAACCCCACGCCCACCGGCCCGCACGGCTACGGGCAGCAGGCGCACGGATCGCGCTACGGCACCCCCGAGGTCGGCTTCACCGGACCGCGCCAGCACGCACCGGCCGACCCGTACGCCCGGGTCCAGGGCGACCCCTACTCCCCCGGCTACGCCCAGGGCGACCCCTACGCCAACGGCTACAGCGACCAGTACGGCGGGTACGGCGACCCGTACGCGAACCGGACGCAGCCGCTGCAGGCGTTCGCCCCGCCGCCGGCCCCGCGCCGCGAGCGCCGCCGTCCCGGCTGGCTGGCCCTCACCGCGGGGATGCTGGGCAGCGCGGTCGCCGCGAGCGCCCTCACCGGTGCCCTCGTCGCCGGTGGCGACCAGGGCCTCGCCGAGCTCAGCGCCCGTCCTGACTCGGGCGCCGCAGCGCCGGTGGAGCCGGGGACGGGAGTCACGGCCCCCGACTGGCGCAAGGTCGTCTCCTCGGTGGCCCAGAGCGTCGTGGCCGTGGCCGTCAGCGCCGAGGGCGGTGCCGGTGAGGGCTCCGGTGTCGTCTGGGACGACCGCGGGCGCATCATCACCAACCACCACGTCATCTCCGGCGGCGGCAGCGGCGCGCGGATCACCGTCACGCTCGACGACGGCCGCCAGTTCGCGGCGAGCATCGTCGGCACCGACCCCGGCACCGACCTCGCCATCATCGAGATCGACAACCCGCCCGAGGGGCTCAAGCCGGCCGTCTTCGCCGACTCCGACCAGGTCTCGCCGGGTCAGCCGGTGATGGCGCTGGGGAACCCGCTGGGCCTGTCGCAGACCGCGACGACGGGCATCATCAGCGCCGTCGACCGTCCGGTCACCACCCGGCAGGAGCCCAGCGACTCCCTCGGGGCGGGCGGGGAGAGCGCAGTCACCAACGCCATCCAGACCGACGCGGCGGTGAACCCGGGCAACAGCGGCGGTGCGCTGCTGGACTCCAGCGGCCGGGTGATCGGCATCAACTCCTCGATCGCCTCCCTCGGGAGCGCCAGCGGCGGGACGTCGGGCAGCATCGGCCTGGGCTTCGCCATCCCGTCCAACCAGGCCAAGCTCATCGGTGACCAGCTCGCCGAGAAGGGCACCGCGCAGCACGCGCGCCTCGGTGTCGGGCTGGCCCCGCGGGACGCGAGCGTGGAGGTGGACGGGGCCCGCCGCTCCGCCGCCCAGGTCGCCCAGGTGGAGCCGGGAACCGCGGCCGCCGAGGGGGGTCTGCGCGACGGTGACGCGATCATCGCCGTCGACGGTGAGGAGGTCACCGGTGGTGAGGACCTCATCGCCACGATCCGGGAGCGGGCCGTGGGGCAGGTCGTCACGGTGACCGTCGTGCGCGACGGCGCGCGCGAGGACCTGGAGGTCACCCTGGGGGCGCGCCCGCAGGAGTGACCTCAGCCCGCGCAGTCGCACGGTGCCCCCGGGAAGCTCCCGGGGGCACCGTGCGCGTTCGGGCATCATGTGCGCTCGGGCACTGTGTGCGCTCAGGGGCCGGTTCCGCCGGCGGGCGGCAGGATCCCCGCGGCCACCAGCAGCGGCGACCACCAGCGCGGGGGCAGGTCCCCGAACGGGGTCCAGGCGGCGCCGGCCGCGGGGGCGAGGTCCACCCGGAGCAGTCCGTCGTGGACCAGGACGCGGCGGCCCCCCTGCAGCCGCCAGGTCCGGCGGAATCCGAGGACCTCGCCGTGCGCGTCCTCGTGCGGGTCCCCCGGCGCGGCGACGGGCAGGTCGGCGCCGCTGGGGGTGGGCACGGTCCGCAGCCGCCGTCCCGGGGCGTCGAGCTGCACCAGGTGCCGGCTGCCGTGCGGGTGGGGCAGCCGCGCGGAGAGGACGACGTCGATCCGCAGGTCCCCGGCGTCCCGGCTGCTCACGACCTTCTCGCCGCGTCGCTTGGGTCGCCGCAGCCCGGCCGCCCGCAGGCGGGTGAGCAGCTCGCGGGTGCTGACGGCGCGGGCGCCGGCCGCCACGGCGCGGGCGTGCAGGTCGGCGGGGACGTCGTAGTGGTCGCCCTCGAAGGCCCGGCGCGGCACGCCGAGGCGCGCCGCGAACGCGTGCAGTTCCGCGTAGGAGTCGTCGCTGGCCAGGTGGGACCACTGCCGGCCGTGGGCGTGCCAGGCGGGCGGGTCGATGAGCAGCGTCATCGAGGTGTGCACAACCCCGGTGCCGCAGCGGCCTCGGGCCGGTGCTGTGGACGGCGGCACCGCACGGGGGCGCCCTCCCTACGGTCGCGGGCAGCGAGGGCGACCGTCGTCCTCGCTCGCCGCGGAGGGAACCCGCGGCTTCCCGAGCGGAGGAGCTTGCCATGAGCCGGTTCGAGGTCGACAGCGCACGGGTGGGTCAGGCCAGCGCCGCGGTGCAGACGTCGGTGGGGGCGATCACGGCGGAGGTGGACCGGATGATGCGCAACCTGCTGGACCTGCAGTCGAGCTGGAAGGGGCAGGCCGCCAACGGCTTCCAGGGCGTCGCCGCGGAGTGGCGCGGGACCCAGGAGCGGGTGCGGCAGTCGCTTGAGGAGATCCAGCGGGCGCTCGCCTCGGCGGGTCAGCAGTACGCCGACGTGGAGGCGGCCAACGCGCGGATGTTCGCCCGCTGACAGCGGGTGCTGGTGCGCACGACCCCGCCGTGCGCACCAGCACCCGCGTCAGTGCTGCGCACGTGCGGTGTCAGGCAGCGCGCGGGGTGGGTACGTCGAGCGCGCGCCGCGAGACGGACCACTGCATGCTCAGGCGCCGGCGCCCGTCGGGGCCGACGGTCGGAACCCAGTGAGCGGTGGGCACGGGTCGCGGGGCACGGCGGACCGGCGTTGCGACCTGGACAGCGGGGGAAACCTTCGCGTTGTACATGATGCATCTCCTGTTCACCTTGCGTTCACCTTGAAGGTACCGGAGGACGGCAGCGCCCGCCAGCGCTGGAGATCACGATGTGCTAACCGCTCGCGCCGCCCCTCACGGGTGGCGGGCACCGGGCCTCAGGGGCAGGCGACCCACTCGCTGGTGCCGTCGGAGAAGTGCTGGTGCTTCCAGACGGGCAACCGGCGCTTCACCTCGTCGACGAGCAGCGCCGCAGCCTCGAACGCCTCACGACGGTGCGCCGCGGAGACGGCCACGGCGAGCGCGCAGTCCCCCACCGCCAGGTGCCCGACGCGGTGGCTGACGGCCACGGCGTCGACCCGGCAGCGCCGGGCCACGTCCTGCGCCACCTCCGCCAGCACGTCCCCCGCCGAGGGGTGGGCGACGTACTCCAGGCGCTCGACGGCGCGGCCGTGGTCGTGGTCGCGCACCACTCCCGCGAACGTCACCACGGCTCCCGCCACGACGTCCGCGACGGCCGCGGCGTGCTCGGAGACGTCCAGGGCCGAGTCCCCCACGTCCGCGCGCACGACCCGGCGGGCCGGCTCCGTCACGCGCGAGGCGTCGGGCTGCGGGCCGTCCTGCGCAGGCGGTGTGCTCACACGTCGACCCTAGCGACGCAGCGCCCGGGAGCCGTCAGTCCCCGACCGCCAGGCGCACCCCGAAGCCGGCGATGACGGTGCCGGCGACGCGGTCCAGGAACCGACGGGTCGCCGGGCGCTGCAGGACGCCGCGCATCCGCCGCGCGCAGAGGATGAGCACCGACGACCACGCCAGACCCAGCCCGATGTGGATGCAGGTCAGGAGCACCCCCCACGCCAGGTGGTTCGCGCCGGCGGGGATGAAGTGCGGCAGCACCGCGACGTAGAAGGCGCCCACCTTGGGGTTGAGCAGGTTGGTCAGCAGCCCTCGGCGCCAGCCGCCGCGGACGTCGTCCCCCGCGCCGGGCGTCACCCCGGGCACCGGTTCCGGTCCGGGCCGGCGACGGATCGTGCCCCAGACCATCCCGACGCCGATCCACACCAGGTAGCAGGCCCCCGCCCACCGCAGCACCTCGTACGCCACGGCGGAGGCGGTCAGCAGCGCCGCGAGGCCCGCAGAGGCCAGGACGCCCCACGCCAGGGTGCCGCTCTGGATGCCCATGACCACGCCCCAGGCCCGCCGGGGCGCACCGACCGCCGCCGTGCGCAGGATGAGGGCGGTGTCCATGCCCGGGGTGATGGTGAGCAGGCCGACCCCCAGGGTGAACGCCCACAGGCCGGTGTCCGCCGTCACGGGCGCGAGGCTAGCCGCAGCGGCCGGGAACCGGCGCCGCGGTCGATCGACCCCCGCGGGGACACGACGGGGTCACGGGGGCCGGCCCCGCAACGCCGCGAGGGCGGCCTCCCCGTGGGGAGACCGCCCTCGCAGTGGTGCTGGGTGCAGCGGGACTCAGAAGTCCATGCCGCCCATGCCGCCGTCGCCACCGGGAGCGGCCGGAGCGGCCTTCTCCGGCTTGTCGGCGATGACGGCCTCGGTGGTGAGGAAGAGCGCCGCGATGGAGGCGGCGTTCTGCAGCGCGGAGCGCGTCACCTTCACCGGGTCGTTGATGCCCTCGGCGAGCATGTCCACGTACTCGCCGGTCGCGGCGTTGAGGCCGTGACCGGTCGGCAGGTTGCGGACCTTCTCCGCCACGACGCCACCCTCGAGGCCGGCGTTGATGGCGATCTGCTTCAGCGGAGCCTCGACGGCGACCTTGACGATGTTCGCGCCGGTCGCCTCGTCGCCCACCAGGTCCAGCTTCTCGAACGCCAGCACGCCGGCCTGGATCAGGGCGACGCCACCGCCGGCGACGATGCCCTCCTCGACAGCGGCCTTCGCGTTGCGCACCGCGTCCTCGATGCGGTGCTTGCGCTCCTTGAGCTCGACCTCGGTCGCCGCGCCGGCCTTGATGACGGCCACGCCGCCGGCCAGCTTCGCGAGGCGCTCCTGGAGCTTCTCGCGGTCGTAGTCGGAGTCGCTGCGCTCGATCTCGGAACGGATCTGCGCCACGCGACCGGCGATCTGGTCGGCGTCACCCGCACCCTCGACGATGGTGGTCTCGTCCTTGGTGACGACGACCTTGCGGGCGCGGCCCAGCAGGTCGAGGCCCGCGGTGTCGAGCTTGAGGCCGACCTCCTCGGAGATGACCTGGCCACCGGTGAGGATGGCGATGTCACCGAGCATGGCCTTGCGGCGGTCGCCGAAGCCGGGGGCCTTGACGGCCACGGACCGGAAGGTGCCGCGGATCTTGTTGACCACCAGGGTCGCGAGGGCCTCGCCCTCGACGTCCTCGGCGATGATCGCCAGCGGCTTGCCCGACTGCATGACCTTCTCCAGCAGCGGGAGCAGGTCCTTGACGTTGGAGATCTTGGAGTTGATCACGAGGACGTAGGGGTCCTCGAGGACCGTCTCCATGCGCTCGGAGTCGGTGACGAAGTAGGGCGAGATGTAGCCCTTGTCGAAGCGCATGCCCTCGGTGAGCTCGAGCTCGAGGCCGAAGGTGTTGCTCTCCTCGACGGTGATGACACCTTCCTTGCCGACCTTGTCCATCGCCTCGGCGATGAGCTCGCCGATGGAGGCGTCACCGGCCGAGATGCCCGCGGTGGCAGCGATCTGCTCCTTGGTCTCGACCTCCTTGGCGGCGGCGAGGAGCTGCTCGGTCACGGCCTCGACGGCCTTCTCGATGCCCCGCTTGAGGGCCATCGGGTTGGCGCCGGCGGCGACGTTGCGCAGGCCCTCGCGCACGAGCGCCTGGGCGAGGACGGTGGCGGTGGTGGTGCCGTCGCCCGCGACGTCGTCCGTCTTCTTGGCGACCTCCTTGACGAGCTCGGCCCCGATCTTCTCGTACGGGTCCTCGAGCTCGATCTCCTTGGCGATGCTCACACCGTCGTTGGTGATCGTGGGGGCGCCCCACTTCTTCTCCAGGACGACGTTGCGACCGCGCGGGCCCAGCGTGACCTTGACAGCGTCAGCGAGCTGGTTCATGCCGCGCTCGAGACCGCGACGGGCCTCCTCGTCGAAGGCGATGATCTTGCTCATGCCTGGTGTTCCTCCCCGAAGACGGGTCTGGGTGGCCGGTCCGGTGCCCGCGACGGACGACCCGCGGCCGCGAGGTCACGTCCCTCGCCGCGACGGGCCTCACCGGCCGACCGGGAGCTCTCAGCTCCCGGGTCGAGGTGCTGCTCGTGCTGTCACTCTCGACTCGAGAGTGCCAACGGCCATGTTGGCACTCTCGCCTGCCGAGTGCAAACCCCCCTCGCGCGAACGGCGCCGCCCCCGTCGACGGGGGCGGCGCCGTTCGCGAGGCGCAGCGGCGGGAGTCCTCAGACCGCGCGGACCGCCTCGGCCTGCGGGCCCTTCTGCCCCTGGCCGACCTCGAACTGCACCCGCTGGCCCTCGTCGAGCGAGCGGTAGCCGTCCATCTCGATCGCGCTCCAGTGCACGAAGACGTCGGTCCCGCCGTCGTCCACGGTGATGAAGCCGAAGCCCTTCTCGGCGTTGAACCACTTCACGGTCCCCTGAGCCATTGCGTTCTCCATCTGGTGGTGCGGGCGGCACCGCCGGCTCACCGGCAGCGGGTCTGCTCCGTCCGCACGGGCGAACGGCGGCACCCGGCACGGGCCCCGCGAGGGGTCTGCACACCGGGTGGCGCGACCGGTTCCCGATTATGGAGAGGTCCCCTGGGCCACCACAAGGATGATCGCGACCGCCTTTTCGGCGGCGCCGTCGAAGAGGCGGGGCCTCAGCGCAGCAGCTGCAGCCCCGCGGCCAGCGCGTCCCCGGCGAGCACCACGACCGCTGCGGCGGCGCCGGCCAGCAGCGCGAGGAGGAGCAGGGCGATCCCCGCGACGGCGGCCGGACTGCGCCTCGTGCGGTGCGCCCCCCGGCGCACCGGGACGGGCCCGCCGCTGTAGCGGCTCAGGACTCCGGCCCGAGGCGGCGCGCGGAACGGGCCCGCTGGCGGGTCGAGCGCATCCGCCGCAGCCGCTTGACGAGCATGGGGTCGTGCGCGAGCGCCTCGGGGGTGTCGATCAGGGCGTTGAGCAGCTGGTAGTAGCGCGTCGGGGTGAGGTCGAACATCTCCCGCACGGCCTGGTCCTTGGCGCCGGCGTACTTCCACCACTGGCGCTCGAACTCGAGGATCCGGGCGTCGCGTGCGCTCAGGCCACCCGGGCCCGTCTGCACCGAGAGCGAGTCGCCGCGGCTGACCGTCAGCGCCTCGTCGTGCACGACCCGGGCCGTTCCGCTCCCGCCGTCCATCGCCGTTCCTCCCCGCGCGGCCGCACCGCCCGGCCCCCACGGCCGGGTCCGCGCCGACGTCCGCGCCCCTCTTCGGTCTCCACTGTAGGCACCGCGTGCGACACGTCCGGCCCTGCGCGCCGCGCGCCGCGCCGGGAGCGGGGTGCCCGGGTAGCGTCCGGCCGTGCCTCCCGCGCCGCCCCCGACCGCCGCAGCCGCCGACCCCGCGGGGCTCGGCATCGACGACCTCGACCCCGGCTGGGCGCGGGCGCTGCACGGGGTCCGCGCGGACCTGGAGCGCCTGTCCGCCGGGCTGGCCGCCGACGACGCCGCCGGGCGCTCCTGGCTGCCCCGGGCGGACCGGGTGCTGCGCGCCTTCCGCCGGCCCTTCGACGACGTGCGGGTCCTCCTCGTCGGCCAGGACCCCTACCCCACCCCCGGGCACGCCGTCGGCCTCGCCTTCTCCGTGGAGCCGGACGTGCGGCCGCTGCCGCGCAGCCTCGTCAACGTCTTCACGGAGCTGACGGCGGACACCGGGGCCCCGCCGCCCTCCACCGGGGACCTCGGCCCGTGGGCGGATCGCGGCGTCCTGCTGCTGAACAGGGTGCTCACCGTCGAGGAGGGGGCGGCGGGCTCCCACCGCCGGCGGGGCTGGGAGGCGGTCACCGACGCGGCCGTGCGCGCACTGGCCGCCCGCGGCACCCCGCTCGTGGCCGTGCTGTGGGGCAAGGACGCGCAGTCGGTGCGCCCCCTGCTGGACGGTGCGGAACCGTCCGCGGGGATCGTCGAGAGCGCCCACCCCAGCCCCCTGTCGGCCAGGCGCGGGTTCTTCGGCTCCCGGCCCTTCAGCCGGGTCGACGAGCTCCTCGCCGCCCGTGGTGCCGCACCGGTGGACTGGTCGCTGCCCTGAGCGCCGGCGGTCCGGGCCCGGGGACCCCGAGCGCCACCACCGCCGGGCCGCAACCCGGCGGGGCCGGCGTCAGTGCTTGAAGACGTCCTTGACGTGCTCCCCGGCCTGCTTGACGCTCGCGGACTGCTGGTCGGTGTGCCCCTCCGCCTCCAGCGACGGGTCACCCGTGGCGCGACCGGCCGCCTCCTTGGCCTTGCCCGCCGCCTTCTGCGCCGCGTTCTGGATCTTGTCGGTGCCGCTCATCGCGATCTCCTCACGGGATCCGGGTCCGGGCGCACCGCCCGGACCAGCCACGCTACGCGCCTCACCCCCCGCCCGCCCGGGCGGCGAGTGGCGTGCGTCACCATGCAGCCATGAGTTCGACTTCCGCACCGGCTGAGACCGCCGGCACCAGCTGTGAGACGTTCGGCCGGACGAGCAGCGGCGAGGACGTGCAGCGCTGGCTGCTGAGCACGCCCGCCGGCGCCGAGGCCGCGGTGCTCTCGCTGGGCGGCACGCTGCACTCCCTGCGGGTGCCGGGCGCCGGCGGGGACGTCGAGCTGGTGGCCGGGCTGCCGGACGTGGCGGCGATCGAGGCCAGCGGCAGCTTCTTCGGCGCGACCGTCGGCCGCTTCGCCAACCGGATCGCGAACGCCCGCTTCTCCCTCGGCGGCGTGGAGCACCACATCCCCTCCGGCGACGCGGAGCACGCGCTGCACGGCGGCGCCCAGGGCTTCGACCGCAAGGTCTGGACGGTGGAGCCGGTGCCCGGCGAGGCGGCGGTGCGGCTGCGGCTGACGAGCCCGGACGGCGACATGGGCTTCCCCGGCACGCTGGAGGTGGAGGTCGTCTACACCCTCTCCGACCTGCCCGGCGGCGGCGGCGAGCTGCGGATCGACTACCTGGCGACCACCGACGCCCCCACCCCGGTCAGCCTCACCAACCACGCCTACTACAACGTCGACGGCGTCGGCTCCGGCACGATCGAGCCCCACCTGCTGCGGCTGGCGGCCAGCCGGTACCTGCCCGTCGGGGAGGGGCTCATCCCGACCGGGGAGCTGCGCCCGGTCGCGGGGACGCCGTTCGACTTCACCGAGCCGCGCCGCATCGGCGAGCGCCTGCGCGAGGCGGACCCGCAGATCGTCGCCGCCCAGGGCTACGACCACTGCTGGGTCCTCGACGCCACGTTCGAGGCCGCCCCCGCGGAGCCGGCGCTCGTGGCGGAGGTGACGGGAACCAGCGGGCGGGTGCTGCAGGTGCTCACGGACCGCCCGGGGATGCAGTTCTACTCCGGCAACTTCCTCGACGGCTCCGACGCCGACGCCGAGGGCCACACGGTGCGCCAGTCCGACACCCTCTGCCTGGAGACGCAGGCTCTGCCGGACGCGGTGAACCAGCCGCACTTCGGGGACGTCGTGCTGCAGCCGGGGCAGGAGTGGCGCTCCACCACGGTCATGCGGGTCCTGCCGCCGCGCTCCTGACGCACCCGGGGCGCCGGTCCGGGGTGGCGCTGCCGCCCCGGACCGGCGCCGCTCACCCCTGCGGGAGCAGCTCCGGGACCGGCGCCAGCACGCCGAGCTGCCGCCCGCCGCCGAGGACGGGGCTGGAGGTCAGGTCCCGCGCGCCGCTCACGTCGGCGCCCAGCCGCGCCAGCGCCGCCACCGCGACCATGGTCGTGGCGCGGGAGCCGCCGTCGGACACCTTCACCGCGACGGCCTGCCCGGTGGCGGCGACGACGACGAGCACACCTTCGTAGCCGCCCTTGGCGAGCAGCCCCGGCACCCGCTGCATGAGGACGGTGTTGGGCTGGCCGGGGCCCGCGACGGCCTCGGGGTGGGCGCGCATCGCGTCCGCCACGGCCCTCGCCTCCCCGTCCGGGGCGAGCGCGACGGCGCGGATCGCCCGGGCCAGCCCGGCCACGGACGTCCCGAACAGCGGTGCACCGCAGCCGTCGACGGTGGCGGCCCGGACCGGCTCGCCGGTGAGGCGCTCGACCTCGGCGTGGACGGCGAGCTGCAGGGGGTGGTCCTGCTCCAGGTAGGTGGCGGTGGGCCAGCCGGAGGCGACGCAGGCGGCGAGCATGGCGGCGTGCTTCCCGGAGCAGTTGTGCCGGGCGCGGGTGCGGCCCTCACCGCCGGCGAGGGCGTGCGCGAAGGCCTCCTCGTCCATCGGCAGGTCGGCGGGGCACTGCAGGTCGTCCTCGGCGAGGCCGGCCCGGCTGAGCACCTCGCGCGTGGTCGCGGCGTGGGGGTCGGTGCCGGAGTGGCTGGCGGCGGCGAGGGCGAGGGCGTAGCCGGAGACGGGGGCGCCGGCGCGCAGGGCGACGAGGGCCTGGACGGGCTTGAGGGAGGAGCGGGGCAGGACGGTGGCGTCGGGGTCGCCGAGCGCGAGGGCCACCTCCCCTGCGGCGTCGAGCCCCACGAGGACACCTCGGTGGAGGCTCTCCCGGACGCCGTCGCGCACGAGGACGGCGAGTGCGGCGGTGGAGTCGGCGGCTTCGGGCACGGGTGCTCCTGGGGTGCGGGCGGGTCGGTGGTCGGGGCCACTGTGCCGGACGCCCGGAATCCGGGGGCGGGGGGCCGGGGTTTACGCTCGCGTCCCGAGCGAGCGGTGAGAGGAACCCGATGAGCGAGAGCGCGCCCCTGGCCTACCGGCTGCTGACCGGCCCCGACGACCGCTCCTTCTGCGAGCGGGTGAGCGAGGCGCTGGCCTCCGGCTACCGCCTGCACGGGGACCCCGCCATCACGTCGGTGGACGGCCGGGTCGTGGTGGCGCAGGCCGTGGTGCTGGTGGACGGCCCCGGGGACGCCTGACCCGCCGGCACGGCCTCAGCGGGGCGGGACGGTGACGCGGACGAAGCGGACCGTCTCGCCCCCGTCGTTGCGGTAGGCGTAGGCGCGGTCGCTGGTGAGGCGGGCGGCGGTTCCCGCGGGGAGGTCCTCGCGCGCGCCGTCCACCTCCAGCAGCAGGGTGCCCGCGAGGACGAGGAGGAGCTCCTCGGAGCCGGCGGGGTCGGGCTCCGAGGCGTAGGCGTCGCCGGGGGCGAGGTTCCACTCCCACAGCTCCGGCGCGGCGGTCCGCGAGCCCGCGACGTGCAGGAGCGCGGCGCTGCCGGCAGGGCTGGCCCACGCGGTCACGGGCCCGGGTGGGCGGTGCAGCGCGCTGGCCCCGCCGGCGGCGGCCCCGGCGAGGGTGGGGAAGTCGACGCCCAGGGCCCGGGCCAGCTTGTCGACGGTGACCATGCTGGGGTTGGCCTGCCCGAGCTCGACCTGCGTGAGCATGCGGCGGCTGACGCCGGCTCGGTCGGCGAGCTGCTGGACGGTGAGGTCGGCCGCGCGCCGCCGGTCGCGGACCTGCTGTCCCAGCTGGGCGAGGAAGGGCGCGGCTGCCCCGAGCTCTTCGGCCGACATCGCTACCTCCTGCGCAGTCCAGTGCCCATTCGGCGCAACGAGTGAGCACTGAAGTGCTCATGGGCGATATAGTGCTCAACGGTAAGCACAACGCTGCGCACGCCTCCGTCTCATCGTAGGAGTCCCGCAGCGGGCGCCCGGCCCTGGGACGGGACGGCGCCCCCGACGGCCCGAGGAGCACCACCCCATGCCCGCCCGCACCACCCCCCAGGCACGCGCCGGGGTCCCCGCGCCCGCACTCGCCCTCGCGGCGATGCTCTCCGTCCAGGTCGGCGTCGCCGCCTCGACCCCGCTCTTCGAGCAGCTCGGCGGCGCCGGCACGGCGTGGGTGCGGCTGTGCTGGGCAGCCCTCTTCCTCACGCTCGCCGTCCGGCTGCCCTGGTGGCGGCTGCCGCGCCGGGCCCTCGGTGGTGCGGCGCTGCTCGGGGTCGCCAGCGCCGCGATGACGCTCTGCTACTTCGAGGCGGTGGCGCGCATCCCGCTCGGCACCGCCAGCGCGCTGGAGTTCTGCGGTCCCCTCGCGGTGGCGCTCTTCGCCCGCGGGCGGGGCGGCGGCCTCCTCTGGCCGCTGCTGGCGACGGCCGGGGTGGTGCTCCTGACCCGGCCGTGGAGCGGCGCCCTGGATCCGGCCGGGGTGGCCTTCGCGCTCCTGGCGGCCGCCGCGTGCGCCGCCTACATCCTGCTGACCCAGCGGATGGGCACGGTCCTCAGCGGCCTGCAGACGCTGGCGGTCTCCTTCCCCGTCGCGGCCCTCACCGCCACCGCCGTCGCCGCACCGGCCACCGCCGCGGACCTGACCTGGCACGCCGTCTGGGTGGCGGCCGCCGCGGCCATGCTCGTCCCCGTCATCCCCTACGTGCTGGAGCTGGTGGCGCTGCGGAGGATGAGCGCCTCGGCGTTCGGGACCCTCACCAGCGCCGACCCCGCGCTCGCGGCCCTCGTGGGCCTCCTCCTGCTCGCGGAGGAGCCGTCCGCCTGGCAGGCCGCGGGCATCGCGCTGGTCGTCGCCGCGGGCGTCGGGTCGCAGTGGGGGCCGCGGCGCGGGCGCCCCGCACCGGCCCCCCGGGTGCTGACGGCGCCACCGGTCACCCGCGCGGACATCGCCCGGGCCGCCGCCGAGCGCGCAGCGCTGCCGGGGCCGGGGCTCCCGCGGTCGAGCGGAGCGCGGCCGGCCGGGGCGGTGCCGACGGCCGGGGCGGTGCCGACGGCCGGGGCGGTGCCGACAGCCGGGTGAGGCCCCGGCCCCGCCCGGCCGCTCACGGCTGCAGGAGCAGCTTCCCGGTGGTGCGCCTGCCCTGCAGGTCCTCGTGGGCGCGCCGCGCGTCCGCCAGGGGGTAGCGGTGGCCGACGCGCACGTCGAGGCGCCCGCTCGCCACCCACCCGAAGAGGTCCGCGGCGCGCGCCCGCAGCTCCGCGGGGTCGGAGGCGTAGTGCACCAGCGTGGGACGGGTGACGTACAGGGAGCCGGCCGGGTTGAGGCGCTGCAGGTCGAAGGGCGGCACCTGGCCGCTGGAGGCGCCGAAGAGGGCCATCAGCCCGCGCGGGCGCAGCGCCTGCAGGCCCGCGTCGAACGTGGCGCGCCCGACCCCGTCGTAGACGACGTCGACCCCGCGGCCGCCGGTGAGCTCGCGGGCACGGGCCGCGAAGTCGTCGTAGCCGGCGACCTCGTCGGCGCCCGCCGCCCGCGCCAGCTCGGCCTTCTCCGGCGTGGAGGTGGTGGCGAGGACGTGCCCCCCGTGCAGCTTGACGATCTGGGTGAGCAGCAGCCCCACTCCCCCGGCCCCGGCGTGGACGACGGCCCACTCGCCCTCGGCGACGGGGTGCGTGGAGGTGGCGAGGTAGTGGGCGGTCAGCCCCTGCAGCAGCAGCGCGGCGGCGGTGTCGGGCTCCACGCCCTCCGGCACGGGCACGAGTTCCGCGGCGGGGACGACGACCTGCTCGGCGTAGCTGCCCGGGGCGGCCTTCCACGCCACGAGGTCGCCCTCCGCGAAGCCCTCGACCCCCGCCCCGAGCGCGCGGACCCGGCCGGCGCCCTCCAGCCCGGGGCGGAACGGCAGCGGCTGCGGGTAGGTGCCGTCGCGGTGGTAGGTGTCGATGTAGTTGACGCCGGCCGCGGCCACGTCGACGAGGACCTCGCCGTCGCCGGGCGCGGGCTCCTCGACGTCGGCGCGGGTGAGGACCTCCGGTCCCCCGGTGCGTTCGATGATGATCGCCTTCATGGCCGCGGCAACCGCCGCACCGCGCCGCTTCTTCCGCGCCGGACCCGGCGACACGCCCGCGACGAGGAGGCAGCCCGCGGGCCGGCTGTCAGCCGCAGGTGCTCTCGCGCACCACGAGCCGGTGGGGCGCGATGGCTGTGCGGGGCGGGGAGTCGTCGCCCCCGATCCGCCGGATCAGCAGGTCCAGGGCGGTCTCGGCGATGAAGGCCCGGTCGATGGCGACGGTGGAGAGGGTGGGTGCGGCGTAGCTCGCCTCGGCGATGTCGTCGACACCGACGACCGCGACGTCGTCGGGCACCCGGCGCCCGTGCCGGCGCAGCGAGCGCAGCGCCCCCAGCGCCATGACGTCGTTGGGCGCGAAGACGGCGTCGACGTCCGGCGCCTGCTCCAGCAGGAGGTCGGTGGAGCGCTCCCCCTCCTCCCGTCCCCATCCGTCGGTGGGGCTGAGCAGGGCGGGGTCGGCGGGCACCCCGGCGTCGTCGAGGGCACGGCGGTACCCGGCGTGGCGGTCGGTGGCGACGAGGTGGGGCGAGCGCAGCTTGGTGCCGATCATGCCGATCCGTCGGCGTCCGCAGTCCAGGAGGTGGGCGGTGGCGAGCCGCCCGATCTCGACGCTGTCGTTGGAGACGCGGTCGATGCCGGTGTCGCGGCCGTGCTCGCCGACGAGGACGACCGGGGTGCGGTCGCGGCGCTGGGCCAGCTCCGCGTCGGGGAGGTTGAGGGGGCTGAAGACCAGGCCGTCGACGATGCGGACCGGGAAGCCGGCGGCCACCTCCCGCTCCCGCTCGGCCAGGCCGTCGGTCTGCTCCACGAGGACGGTGAGCCCGCGGGAGCGCGCGGCCGCGACGAGGTTGCAGGCGAGTTCCGCGAAGTAGGGCATGTCCATCTGCGGCACGGCGAGGGCGAGCATGCCGGTGCGGCCGTGGCGCAGCTGCCTGCCGATGGCCTGCGGCCGGTAGTCGAGGCGCTCGATCACGGCGAGGACCCGCTCGCGCATCTCCGGGCGCACGTGGGGGTGGTCGTTGACGACGTTGGAGACCGTCTTGATGGACACCCCGGCCGCCTCGGCGACGTCGCGCAGGGTGGTGGCACGCGGCGCTGGCATGCCCGGATCCTCCCACTCGCCGGGCCCCGCGCCGGGGAACTCACCGGCGCGGGCTCTTGACCATGGGCCGCCAGGACGGCATCCTCCCTCCAACGTTGTAATGCAACGTTGGAGACGCGTTGCAGACCTGGAGGTCGACGATGACCGCAACGACCCGGAGGGCGTTCCTGCGTGGAGCGGCCCTCGCCGGCGGGGCGAGCGCGGCGGGACTGTCCCTCAGCTCCTGCGCCACCCCCATCACCGCCGCAGGGAGCGAGAGCAACCTGCAGTACTGGAACTTCTTCGGCGGCGGCGACGGCGAGCGCATGATCGCTCTCGTCGACACGTTCCGCACCGAGCGCCCCGAGATCGACCTCACCGCCACGACCCTCGCGTGGGGGTCGCCGTACTACACGAAGCTGGCCATGGCGGCGGCTGGTGGCCGCCCGCCGGACATCGCCACGATCCACCTCTCCCGCCTCCCCACCTTCGCCGAGCACCTGCTCGACCCGTGGGACCTCGACAAGCTCGCCGAGCTCGGCATCCAGGAGGCCGACTTCCCCGCGCCCCTGTGGGAGATGGCCACCCGCGACGGCGAGCTCTTCGCGGTCCCGCTGGACGTGCACCCCCTCGTGACCTTCGCGAACACCGACATCTGCGCGGAGGCCGGGCTGCTGGACGCCGACGGCGGACTCAAGCCGATCACCAGTCCGGAGGAGCTCCTCGCCGCCGCCAAGGCGTGCGCCGAGGTGACCGGCGGGATCGGCATCGCCTACCCCGCGGCCGACGGGTTCGTGTCGTGGATGCTCTTCTGGACGCTGTACCGCCAGCTCGGCGGCACGTTCGACCTCCCGCCCGGCGGCAAGGTCGGCGTGGACGAGGAGAAGCTCCTCACGGTCTTCCGCTTCCTCCGCGAGTTCACCGACGGGGAGGCGGTCCCCACGACCCTCGACGCGGCCGGGTCCATCGCCCTGTTCGCCAGCGGCAAGGCGGGGCTCTGCTTCACCGGTGACTGGGAGGTCACCACCTACCTCAACTCCGAGATCCCCTTCACGATGGTCCCGTTCCCGCCCGTCTTCGGCGAGAACCGCGTCCGGGCCGACGGCCACGCCCTCGTGCTCCCGCAGCAGATCGAGGTCGACCAGGGCAGGGAGAACGCCTACCTGTTCGCGGCGTCCCTGCTGAAGAACAGCCTCGGCTGGGCCGCGGGCGGGCACATCCCCGCCTACGGCCCCGTGGCCGACAGCGACGAGTACCTCGCCATGCAGCCCCAGTCGAACATCCGCGAGGTCGCGGACACCGTCCAGTTCGACCCGATCGCCTACTTCTCCGGCACGGGCTCGAACCTCATGTGGGAGGCCGGGCGGATCCTGTTCTCGGTGCACTCCGGCACCGTCACCCCGGAACAGGCTGTCGACCAGCTGGTGTCCTGGATGCAGAAGCAGCTCGACACCCCCAGTCCGGTCTGAGAGGAGGATCGAGGATGGCTACCACCACGATCCAGACGACACCCCCGGCGCTGGTCCCCGGCCAGCCGCCGCGCGCACGCAAGGGCCGCAGCCTCGCGACGAACAGGGGCGGCTTCTGGTTCGTCCTGCCGTTCTTCGTCGTCTACGCGGTCTTCCTCCTGTGGCCGGTGGTCTACGGCCTCGGGATGAGCTTCTTCGACACCAGCCTCGCCCGGCCGGAGTCGGACTTCGTGGGCCTCGCCAACTACCGGGAGCTCCTCGGCGACCCGCTGGTGTGGCGGACCCTCGGGCACACGCTCCTCTTCACCGTCATGAGCACGATCCCCCTCGTGCTGGTGGCACTGCTCATGGCCCTGCTGGTGCAGACCGGCGTGCGCGGGCAGTGGCTGTGGCGCTTCTCGTTCTTCGCCCCCTTCCTCATGCCCGTCGCCACGGTCGTCCTGATCTGGCAGTGGCTCTTCCAGTACGACTTCGGCTTCATCAACGCCACCCTGGGGCAGCTCGGCCTGGAGCCCGTGGGCTGGCTGACCACCGAGGAGATGGCGATCGCCTCCGTGGTGATCCTCACCGTCTGGTGGACCGTCGGGTTCAACTTCCTGCTGTACCTGTCCGCGCTGCAGGCCATCCCCGAGAGCCTCTACGAAGCCGCCGCCCTCGACGGCGCCGGCGGCTGGCGGCGGCTGGTGTCCATCACCCTGCCGCTGCTGAGCCGGACGACCGGCCTCGTGATCGTCCTGCAGGTCCTCGCGTCGCTGAAGGTGTTCGACCAGATCTACATCCTCTTCGGCGGGGGCGGTGGCCCCGACGGCGCTGCGGCACCGCTGCTGCAGTACGTCTACGACACCGGTTTCGTCAGCTACCGCCTGGGCTACGCCTCGGCGATCTCGTACATGTTCTTCGCCCTCATCATCGTGTTCTCGCTCGGGCAGCTGTGGCTCAGCAACCGTCGCGGGACCAGCCAGAAGGGAGGGGCGGCGTGAGCACCATCGCACCCCAGGCGCCCGCACCGCGGGTCGCCCGCAAGGAGGCCACCGACCGGCGCTCCTCCGCCCAGCGCTCACCGCTGGGCGTCCGGGTCGGCGTGGTCACCGCCCTGGCCGTCGTCGCGCTGCTGTGGCTGGCCCCCCTGCTGTGGGCCCTGGACACGTCGCTGAAGCTGGAGTCGGAGACCACGGCGGTGCCGCCGCAGTGGATCCCCGAGAGCGGGTTCACCCTGGAGGCGTACCGCTCCGTCCTCGCCAGCGATGACCTGATCACCTGGTTCGTCAACTCCACGGTCATCTCCGTGGCCGTGACGCTGCTGACGGTCCTCGTCTCGGCGCTGGCCGCCTACGGCTTCTCCCGCTGCGAGTTCCGCGGCCGCGGGGTCCTGCTGGCCCTGACGGTGGCCGGCATCATGGTGCCCCCGCAGATCCTCATCGTGCCGCTGTACCGGCAGATGATCGCCATGGGTCTCGTGGACACCTACTGGGGCGTCATCCTCCCCCAGCTCGTCGCGCCGGCGATGGTGTTCATCCTGAAGAAGTTCTTCGACGGCATCCCCCGGGAGCTGGAGGAGGCCGCACGGGTCGACGGCGCGGGGTCCTTCCGGATCTTCTGGCAGATCGTGCTGCCGCTGTCGCGCTCCATCCTCGCGGCCGTCGCGATCTTCGTCTTCATCGGCGCGTGGAACAACTTCCTCTGGCCGTTCATCGTGACCTCCAACCCCGACCTGATGACGCTGCCGGTGGGCCTGGTGACGGTGCAGAGCACGTTCGGCGTCCGCTACGCGCAGGTGATGGCCGCGGCCATCCTGGCCGGGCTCCCGCTGATCATCGTGTTCATGCTGTTCCAGCGGCAGATCATCCGCGGAGTGGCGACCACCGGCCTCGGCGGCCAGTGACCCGCTCCTCCTGACCGGCCGGGGTTCCGCGAGGACCGTCCCGCGGAACCCCGGCCGCACTTACGGCGCCCAGCCGTTCGAGACACTCCCCGGAAGGACCCCCGTGCGCAACGCCCACCTGACCCTCGACCCGGCCTTCACCGTGGGCCCCGTCCCGCACCGGCTCTTCGGCTCGTTCGTGGAGCACATGGGCCGCTGCGTCTACACCGGCATCTACGAGCCGGGCCACGCCGCCGCCGACGACCGCGGCTTCCGCACCGACGTGCTGCAGATGGTCCGCGAGCTCGGCCCGACGGTGGTGCGCTACCCCGGTGGCAACTTCGTGTCCGGGTTCGACTGGGAGGACTCCGTCGGCCCCCGCGCGGAGCGGCCCCGGCGCATCGACCGGGCCTGGCGCTCGGTGGAGACCAACCAGTTCGGCCTCGCGGAGTTCGACGAGTGGGCGCGGGAGGTCGGCACCGAGACGATGATGGCGGTCAACCTCGGCACGCGCGGCCTGCAGGACGCCTGCAACCTGCTGGAGTACACCAACCACGCCGGCGGCACGAAGTACTCGGACCTGCGCATCGCCCACGGCACCAAGGACCCGCTGGACATCAAGCTGTGGTGCCTGGGCAACGAGATGGACGGCCCCTGGCAGGTCGGGCACAAGACCGCCCACGAGTACGCCCGCCTCGCCGCGGAGACCGGCCGGGCGATGCGCCTCATCGACCCCGACATCGAGCTCGTCGCCTGCGGCAGCTCCTCCCGGGCCATGCCGACGTTCGGCTCCTGGGAGTCCACGGTCCTCGAGGAGTGCTACGACGTCGTCGACTACGTCTCCTGCCACGCCTACTACGAGGAGTCCGAGGGCGACGTCGGCAGCTTCCTCGCCAGCGCGGTCGACATGGACGCCTTCATCGAGGAGGTCGTGGCGACGGCCGACGCGGTGCGGGCCCGCGGCAAGCACCGGAAGCGCATCAACATCTCCTTCGACGAGTGGAACGTCTGGTACATCTCCCGGCCGCACCACGACCCCAGCGCGAAGCCGTGGGACGTGGCGCCGCGCGTCATCGAGGACGAGTACTCCGTCACCGACGCCGTCGTCGTCGGCACCCTGCTGAACTCCCTGCTGCGCCACGGCGACCGCGTCACCATCGGCTGCCAGGCCCAGCTCGTCAACGTCATCGGCCTGCTGCGCAGCGAGCCGGACGGCCCGGCGTGGAAGCAGACCATCGCGCACCCCTTCGAGCAGGTCCGGCACCTGGCCAAGGGCGAGATCCTGCAGGTCCAGGCGTCCGGGGACCGCTACGAGTCGGCGAAGTACGGCGACGCGGAGATCGTGGACGCCGCCGCCACGCACGACCCCGAGACCGGCACCGTGACCCTGTTCCTGGCCAACCGCGACCTGGAGCAGCCGGCCCGGGTCGAGGTGGGCCTGCGGGGCTTCGGCGCCGAGCGCGTCGTCTCGGCCACCACCCTGCACGCCGGGGAGGACCAGGACCGGCACACCACGAACAACCAGGCGAACCCGACGGCGGTGCAGCCGCGCCCCCTCGCCGACGTGGAGCTGACCGGCGGCACCGCGACCGTCGTGCTGCCCCCGCTGTCGTGGAGCGTCGTGCAGTTCGCCGGCGCGCCCGCCTGAGCCGGGAAGCGCTGACGTAGGGTCCGGGGCCGTGACCGCTCCCCTGTTCCGCGACCCCGTGCACGACGGGGCGACCGACCCCGTGCTCGTGTGGAACCGGGGGACGTCCGAGTGGTGGCTGATCTACACCAGCCGCCGCGCGGGCGCCCCCGGTCCCGGGGTGGCGTGGGTGCACGGCAGCGACCTCGGCTACGCCACCTCGTCCGACGGCGTGGAGTTCACGTACCGGGGAACGCTGCAGGGCCTGGCGTTCGAGCCGGGGCACAACACGTACTGGGCGCCGGAGGTCTTCTGGCACGACGGGCGCTACCACATGTACGTCAGCTTCATCCGGGGCGTGCCGCGGACGTGGACGGGGCACGAGCGCACGATCCACCACTGCACGAGCGACGACCTGCTGAACTGGACGCACCACGGGGAGCTGCCCCTGTCGTCGCGGTACTGCATCGACGCCTGCGTCGCGGAGCTGCCCGGGGGCGGTTTCCGGCTCTGGTACAAGGACGAGGCCGCCGACTCCAGCACCTGGGCCGTGGACTCCGCCGACCTGGCCACCTGGCACTCGCCGCGGCAGGTGCTCTCCGGGCCGCCGCACGAGGGCCCGAACGTGTTCCGCTTCCGCGGCAGCTGGTGGATGCTCACCGACGAGTGGTGCGGGCAGGCGGTGCACCGCTCCGACGACCTGGAGGGCTGGGAGCGCAGCGGCCGGATCCTGGACGTGCCCGGCTCCCGCCCCGACGACGCCCGCTTCGGCCTGCACGCCGACGTGGTGGTGCAGGGGTCGGGGCAGGACGAGCGGGCCTTCGTCGTCTACTTCACCCACCCCGAGCGCGACGAGTCCGGCGGGCCGGGCACGTACGACGAGCGCAGCGCCCGGGAGCGGCGCAGCTCGGTCCAGATCGCGCCCCTGGACGTCGTGGACGGGGCGCTGGTCTGCGACCGGGACCGCGACGACGCGGTGCTCGCACCGGGGCCCTGAGTCCCCCGGAAAGATCTTGGGCCGGGGTGTCGAAAGACGCCTCGCCCGCGCGTCGGTGAGGTGAGCGGGCGGCGACGGGCCTCCCGCACCGAGCTGGAGGCGCCTCCCATGAGCACCACCACCCCCGCGCACGGCACCGCACCCCACGGCGCCGTCGAGCACCTGGACACCCCCACCGCCGTCGTCCGCCGCGTCGTCGTGGCCGCCCCGCCGGCGGAGGTCTTCGCCCTGCTGACCGACGCCTCCCGGCACGCGGAGCTGGACGGCTCCGGCACCGTGCAGGGCGTGGTGGAGGCCCCGGCCCGGCTGGCGGCGGGTTCGGTGTTCCGGATGCGGATGAAGGGCTACACGACGACCAACACGGTCGTGGAGTTCTCCCCGGGCGCGCTCATCGCCTGGCGCCACCGCGGCCGGCACGTGTGGCGCTGGCAGGTCCGCGCGGTCCCCGGCGGCAGCGAGGTCACCGAGACGTTCGACTACACCGCCAAGCGCGCCCACCGCCTCGTCCGCGCCCTCGGCGTCCCGCGTCGCGCCGGCACCGCGCTGGAGCTGACCCTCACCCGCCTGCAGCACCGCTTCGCCTGAAACCCCTCCCCTCCCCCACGCCCTCCGAGAGGCTGACCACCATGCGCTACCTCCTCACCTCCAACATCGACCACTCCGTCGTCGCGGCGATGGCGCCGGAGGACCGCGAGCTCACCATGCAGCGGTTCGTCACGTTCACGCAGGCCCTGGCCCAGTCCGGCGTCCTGCGCGGCGCGGAGCACCTGCACCCCGCCGACACCGCCACCACGGTGCGCAACCGCGACGGGCAGACGCTGCTCACCGACGGCCCGTTCGCCGACATCGCCGAGGTGTTCGGGGGCTTCTGGATCGTCGAGGCACCCGACCTGGACGCCGCCCTCGCCCACGCCCGGGAGTGCCCCGCCGCCGACTGCGGCTCGGTGGAGGTCCGCGGCCTCGTCGAGCTCGGCTGAGCGTCGTGACCCCGGTCGAGATCGCCCTGGAGCGCGCGCACCGCGAGGAGTGGCCGCTGCTGGTGGCGTCGCTGGCGCGCTGGTGCGGCGACCTCGACCGGGCCGAGGACGCTGCCGCCGACGCCGTCGCCGCCGCCTGGGAGTCCTGGCCGCGGGACGGCGTCCCCGAGCGGCCCGGGGCGTGGCTGCAGACCACGGCGCGGCGCAAGGTGCTGGACCGCCTCCGCCGCGACCGGACGGCCACCGGGAAGCTCGCCGCGCTGGCGGGGGAACTGCGCGACGAGCCCGGCGCCGACAGCGTCAGCGACCCCGACGACCCGTTCGGGGCGGTGCGCTGGTGCGACGCCGCCGCAGAGGACCTGCTGCGGCTGGTCTTCACCTGCTGCCACCCGGCCCTTGCCCCGTCCGCCTCCGTGGCCCTGGCGCTGCGGCTGCTGTGCGGGCTGTCCGCGGCCGAGAGCGCCCGGCTGCTGCAGACACCGGAGGCGACGGTGGCGCAGCGCATCGTCCGCGCCAAGCGGAAGATCCGCGACGCGGGCATCGCGCTGGAGGTGCCCGCCCGGGCGGCGTGGCCGGACCGCCTGGACAGCGTGCTCGCCGTCGTGGGGCTCCTCTTCACCGAGGGACACGCGGCCACGGAGGGCGAGGACCTGCTGCGCTCACCGCTGTGCGACGAGGCGCTGCGGCTGTCCGCCCTGCTGCTGCGCCTGCTGCCCGACGAGCCGGAGGTGCTCGGCCTGGCGGCGCTGCTGCTGCTGAGCGACGCCCGGCGCGACGCCCGGCTGCGCGACGGCGAACTCGTCGTGCTCGCCGAGTCCGACCGGGCCCTGTGGCGCTGGGACGACGTGGGCCGCGGCCTGGACCTGGCCGGGCAGGCGCTGCGGCGCGCCGGGAGCAGGCCGGGGCGCTGGGTCCTGCAGGCGGCGATCGCGGCCCTGCAGGTGCAGCCGGCACCGGACGGACGGGCCGTGGTGGCCCTCTACGACCGCCTCGCGGCCCTGGCGCCCTCACCGGCCGTGCTGGCGAACAGGGCCGCGGCGATCGCCCGCGCCGACGGTCCGGCCGCGGGGCTGGAGGCGGCCCGCGATCTCCCGACCGCCGCCGGGGACCACCGGCTGCTGGTGCTGCGGGCGGAACTCACCGCGCAGCTGGGGCAGCGGGCGGCGGCCGCGGACCTCATGCGGCAGGCGGTCGCCGTGGCCCGCAACGCGGTCGAGCGCCGTCACCTGCAGCGGCGGCTGGAGGCGTGGGAGTCCGCGGGGGCCTCCTGACGGCTCACCGCCGCGCCCCCGTCACCAGACGACGTCGTCGGGGGCCGACACCCGCCGCCATCCCGCGGGGACGCCGGCGGCCCGGGCGGCGACGGCCGGCAGCCGGTCCGCGGCGGGCAGGGGCCCGAGGTCCAGCCCCGTCAGCAGCGCGACGTCGCGCACCGGCACCTGGAACGTGCGGTAGGGCTCCAGGTCCGGAACGCGCCCCGCCCGCTCGGCCCGGGCACCGAATCGCTCCACCATCGCCGACTGGTCGAGGAGGAACGCGCTCGCCGCCAGCTCCACCGTCCGGCCCGCCCGCAGGTGCGCGACGACCTTGTAGAACCGCCGCGGCAGCGCCACCCCCCGGTAGACGGGGTCGTCGTCGGCGAAGACGGGGCCCGTGACGACGGCGAGGCGCTGGTCGTAGGTCTGCGCGTACTGCAGGACGTGGTCCTCCAGTCCGAGCCACAGCTCCTCGGACTGGTTGAACCCCGCGTGCTGCGGGGCGGCGTTGGTGTAGCAGAACGTGTCGGAGTTGGCCTGTGCCGCCTCCTCGGGCGTTCCCCACACCGGGTCGCGGCGGCGCACCAGGTGGCCGCGGTCGAGGTCGTTGCGCGCGTACACCTCGGGGCCGGTCTGCTGCTCCTGCGGAACCCGGGGGTCCAGCCACCACTGCGATCCGGCGCGGTCCACGTCGCGCAGCCGGGCACCGTCGACGGCCGCGACGGTGGCCACCGCGAGGCGCCGGTCGGGTCGCAGCACGACCGTGAAGTGGGTGTAGGGCAGGACGACGACGGGGGGTGCGTGCGGGCCGGGCACGGGCAGCGGGACCGGCAGGAGCGGGCCGGGCGCCAGGAACCGCGGGTCGAACCCCGTCCTGCCTCGCAGTTCGACGTCGTCGCGGTGGACGGCGAGCCGCTCGGCGGCGGGTCCGGCGCTCGTCCAGGGCATGGCCTCGCTCATGGCAGAACTCTGCGCCAACGGTCGGACACCATGCGCAACGTCTGCGGGCCGATCCGGTGACCAACGGGTGAACGCCCGACGACCGCACCCGGCTGTCCGGAGCACCGGGCGGCAGACCACCATGGGCGCGTGGACCCGACGCCCGACGCCCTCTGCAGCGGCACCGCCGCGCGCTCCGGTGCCGCTCCCCGGCGCTTCGTCGCGGTGGGCGACTCCTTCACCGAGGGGTTCGTCGACGTCGACGAGTCCACCGGCGGCTACCGCGGCTGGGCGGACCGACTGGCCGAGCACCTGGCGGGGCTGTCGACCGCCGGCCGTCCGGACGGTGCGCTGACGCCGCTGGAGTACGCCAACCTCGCGGTGCGCGGACGGCTGCTGCCGGAGATCGTCCGGGAGCAGCTGCCCCGCGCCCTGCGCCTGGACCCGGACCTCGTCAGCCTCATCGGCGGGGGCAACGACCTGCTGCGCCCGGGTGCCGACCCGGACGCGCTGGCGGAGCTGCTGGAGGACGCGGTGGTGCGGGTGCGGGCCATCGGCGCCGACGTGCTGCTCGCCACCGCGATGGACACCCGGCAGGCTCCGCTGCTGCGCCGCAACCGCGGGCTGACCGCCGTCTTCAGCGCCCACGTCTGGTCGATCGCGGCCCGCCACGGCTGCTCGGTGCTGGACCTGTGGGGGATGCGCTCGCTGCAGGACCGGCGGATGTGGGCCGCGGACCGCATCCACCTGACCCCCGCGGGCCACGAACGGGTGGCGCTGGCCGCGCTGGAGGCCCTCGGTGCTCCGCTGCCCTCGGAGGCGCCGGACTGGCGCGCACCGTTGCCGCCCGCTCCTGCGAGGGCGCGCGCCGCGGCGCTGTCGGAGGACGCGGCCTGGGTGCGCGAGCACGTGCTGCCCTGGGTGGGCCGGCGGTTGCGCCGCCGTTCCTCCGGGACGGGCCGGCACGGCAAGCGCCCCGACCCGGCGCCGGTGCGGCTGCCCTGAGGGCGGTCCGCGGGCCGGTCGGTCCCTCGGGCGCGGTGGATCCCTCAGGCTCCGGGGACGGTCACGATGCGGGCCTGGACGACGCCGTCCACGACGCGGGTGTCGAAGCGCGGCTGGTGGGCGATGGCGGGGCCTCGCACCACCGATCCGGCCTCCAGCTCGAAGGCGCTGCCGTGCCACGGGCAGACGATGCAGTCGCGGCCGCGGACCTGCTCGACGCTGCCCTCGGAGAGCGGCGCACCGAGGTGCGAGCAGCGGTCGGCCAGGACGCTCACCGCGTTCCCGCCGCGGCGCACCATCACGACGTCGACGTCGCCGCAGCGCCCGCGCACGGGCTCGCCCTCCACCAGCTCCGCCAGCGGGAGGAGGGGCTCCCAGTCCTTGGGCGCGCGGTGCGGCACGTCCTCGGCGTGGTTGGCCCCGACGGCCCACCGGGTCGCGAGGTGCCCGCCGATGAGGGCACCGAGGCTGGCCGCCGCCGTGCCCGCGAGGCGCCAGCGCCGGCCGCCGCGACCGCGCAGGTGGCGCACGACGCCGACCGAGACGAGGGCGACGGCCACCTCGTTCGCCGCGGCGTGCACGAGCCCCATGCGCTTCTGGTCGGAGTGCAGGTCGGACCAGTCGACGAGCCCGGCGAGGGCCGTGGGCAGCGCCGCGGCCACGCCCACGCCGGCGAGCAGCGCGGCGGCGGAGGCGCGCGACCTGGAGGGCGAGACCACGTCGGCGAGGTCGAGGACGGCGGAACTCAGCCACGCCCCCGCCGGCAGCATCGCCATGGCGGGGTGGGCGGGGTGGCCGAGGGGGACGCCGTGCAGGAGGTCGCGCACGGGGGCGGGAATGGTGCTGTGGACGAGGTCCGACAACCGCTCAGCGACGGGGTCGAGGGCGGTGAGCTCGGTGAGGCGGTCCATCCAGTCACCGAGGGGCGAGGCGCTTCCGGGTCGGGCGGTGCTCATGGAGGTGGTCACACCGCTGCAATGACCCGTGCGGCCCCCCCGAAACCCGTCCCGGCGCGCGGCGGCCCATCAGTGCACCAAGAGTGAGATTCCGCTACTTTCAGTGCAAGTTTCAGTTCGGCGACGGAGCGGGCCGGCCAGACCGGCCGGCCGGGAGCGGGAGCACATGCGGACGCGCCAGGCGAGATGCCCCGCCCCACTCCACCGACACCCCGGACCGCGGCGGTGACGCCGCGGGCAGCGGTCGTGGCCCTGGGCGTGGCCGCGGAGCTCGAGGCGACCGCCGGCGAGCTCGACGAGTGCCTCACGTGCCTCGTGGCCGCCGCGGACGAGGCCTCGGCCAGCGGCGTCCCCGTCGTCCTCGTGGCGGGGCTGCGGGTTCCCGACGGCGCCTGCGCCCGCCTCGTCCACGGCTGGCGGGACCTGACCCGGCCCCTGGACGCCGTCACGTTCCTCGACCTGGCCGTGTGCCTGCCCGGCGCACGGCGCTGGGCGGTGGGCGCCGGGCTGGGGGCGCCGGCCGTGCGGGCGCTGCCGCGGCACGAGGTGGCGGTGCTGACGACGGAGTGCTCGACCACGGTCGGGACGGACTGGATCCTCGGCCACCTCGCGCACCTCGCCGACGGGCCGGTGGCCAGCACCGCCGCGGTCGTCCCCGGCGACGCGACGTCCGGCGGCGCCTTCCACGCCCGGGGGGCGAACATGGCGGTGCGCGCCGACGCCTACCTCGCCGCCGGTGGGTTCCCCGCCACCGACTCCGGGGAGGCCGAGGTGCTCTGGCAGGCGCTGCTGTCGGCCGGTCAGCGGGTGTGCCACGCGATGACGCCGGTGGTGACCCGCAGGGCCGCCTCCACCGCCCGCCTGCCCGGTTGAGGATCTTCCGCGGAACGGCTCAGGCGGCCTCGGCGTCCAGCTGGCGGCGCAGCTTCGCCAACACCTGCGACAGCAGCCGGGAGACCTGCATCTGCGTCACCCCGACGTCGTCGGCGATCTGCGACTGCGTCCAGCCGTGGTCGAAGCGCAGCGACAGGATCCGCTTGTCCCGCGGGGGGAGCTGCTTCAGCAGCGGCCGCAGGCTCACCGAGTCCACGACGTGCTCCAGCCGCGGGTCGGGCCCGCCGAGGGTCTCCGCCAGGGAGAGCTCCCCCGCGCTGTCCACCTGCTGGTCGACCGAGCGCACGTGGTACAGCTCCACGCTGGCCAGGCACTCGGTGACGTCCTCGATGTCGACGTCGAGGTACCGCGCCACCTCCGACACCGTCGGCGAGCGGTCGAGGCGCTGCACGAGCACCTCCTGGGCGGCCTCGACGCTCGCCCGCAGTTCCTGGATGCGCCGCGGCGGGCGGATGTCCCAGCCGCGGTCGCGGAAGTGCCGCTTGACCTCACCGGAGATGGTGGGGACCGCGTAGGCGAGGAAGTCGCGACCCCGGCCGGGGTCGTAGCCGTCCACCGCCTTGACCAGGCCCAGCGATGCGACCTGCACGAGGTCGTCGATGCTCTCCCCGCGCCCCCGGTACCGCATCGCGATGCTCGTCGCGACGGGCATGTTGAGGCGGATGACCTCCTCGCGCAGGCGCTGGCGCTGCTCCTCGCCGGCGTGCGTCATCTCCGTGAAGAGCCGCGCTGTCGCTTCTCGCCGCGCGTCGGTCTCCGACATCCCCTGCGCGTCCACGTGTGCCACCCGACCGTCCTCGTGGGATCTTCCGCCGCCGTTCGCCCGACGGCCCCACGGCACCACGCGGGGGGACCTCCCGCAACCCGATCATGGAGCAGGCTCGACGGCCACAGCCGTCCCGCCCGATGGCGGCGCTGCGGTCGCACGGGTCGCGGTGGTGGGGGAGGCTGGCCGCGACGTCCGTTCTGCCGTGTCTCTCCGTCGGCCCGTACCCGCCGCTCCCCCGCTCATGCACGTGGGAGCGGCACCGCCGAGGAGAGCACGGCGACGGAGTGGGGAGCCGCGCGCCTGCGGCCTGGACGAGGAGCCGTCGCCGTGCGAGTGGTCGTGGTCGGAGCCAGCGGGAACGTCGGGTCGGCGCTGCTGCGCCGCCTGGCGGCCGACGAGACCGTGACGGGGGTCGTGGCCGTCGCCCGGCACGTGCCCGACCGGGCCTCGTGGCCGGCGGGCGTGGAGTGGGTCAGCGCGGACGTCTCCTCGCGGTGGTCGGAGTCGCGGCTCGTGGAGGCCGCCCGGGGTGCCGACCGCCTGGTGTCGCTCTCGTGGGGGATCCAACCCGCCCACGACGAGGCGGCGCTGTGGCGCACGAACGTGGACGGGACCCTGCGGGTGCTGCGCGCCGCGCGGACGGCGGGTGTGGCGCACGCCGTCTACGTCTCCTCGATCGGCGCCTACGCCCCGCGGCCACCGGGGGACCCCGTGGCGGGCGCGGTCGGCGAGGACCACCCCGTCACCGGTGTCGGGACCTCCCAGTACAGCCGCCAGAAGGCCTGGGTGGAGCAGTTCCTGCCCGCGGTGCGCGACCTGCCGCTGGCGGTGCTGCGCCCGGGGCTGGTGTTCCAGTCCAGCGCCGGTCACGAGGTCGTGCGGTACTTCCTCGGCAACCTGGTGCCCCGGGTGGTGCTGCGCCGGCGGGCCGTGCCCGTCCTGCCGCTGCCCGGCGACCTGGTCGTGCAGGCCGTCCACGCCGACGACCTCGCCGAGGCCATCCGCCTCGCCCTGCACGCCCGCGCCGAGGGGGCGTTCAACGTCGCGGCAGAACCCGTGCTCGGCCCGGCGCAGTTCGCGGAGGTCCTCGACGCGCGGCACGTGCCGGTCCCGGCGAAGGCGTTGCGGACGTTGGCGTCGGTCACGTTCCACGCGCACCTGCAGCCGTCGGAACCGGGCTGGATGGACCTCGCCCTGCTCTCACCGGTGATGCGGACCGACCGCATCCGCGCGGAACTCGGCTGGGAACCCACCTGCACCTCCACCGAGGCGCTGGCGGAACTGCTCGACGGGGTGCGGCGCGGAGCCCCGGACCGCCCGCCCCTGTGAGGGCAGTCCAGGACCCTCACAGGGGGCGGGCGCCGATCCGGCACCCGGAACCGGCCCGCACGTGATCCGCGCCGGCTGAGCGCGGGGACCGGGCCTGGGGCCGCGGTCCTGCGTCAGTCCTGGGTGTCGGCCTGCTCCGCCTCGTCGGCGAACCCGGTGTCGTTGCCGTAGCCGTCCGCGGTGGGTTCCTCCGCGGCTCCGGCCGAACCGGGGCGGTCGTCCTGGGCCTGCTGCGGCTGCGCGTCCTCGGGCTGCGTGCTCATGGGGCTCCTCTCCTGGTGCGGGCACCGTCCCGCGGCACGTCGATCGTCGTGCAGGGGCACGCTGCGCGCACCCCGGCCCGGGTGCCGCACGGACACGCAGAGGCGCCCCGCCCCCGCCGGCGCGGGGGCCGGTGGGAGCGGGGCGCGGAAACTGCCCCGGGGTGCTCGCTCAGGAGCGACCGCGGGACTTCTCCTCCATGCGGCGGTCCGCCGTCGCGGAGAGGGGCTGGTCGTCGCGCAGGTCGATGCTGCCGTCCGCGTTCGCCACGGTGTCGGCGGCGAGGGCGTCGCGATCCCCCATCGGCTGCGGCTCGCCCTGCGTGGTGTCTTCGGCCGTCTGGCGCTCGGACTCCGCGTTCACCTCGGCGCCGAGGAGGATGGCGTAGCTCGTGATCCACAGCCACACGAGCAGGATCACGACACCCGCGGAGGCGCCGTAGTTCTTGGTGTAGGAGCTCTGCCCCAGGACCGACATGTAGAGCGTGAAGCCGATCGAGGCGACGATGAAGAGGGCGGTGGCGATGATGGCGCCCGTGCTCGTCCACTTGAACTGCGGAGCGTCGCGGTCGGGGGCGACGCGGTAGAGCACGCCGAGGGCCGTCATGAGGATGGCGACGAGCAGCACCCAGCGAACCGCTGCCACCAGGAACCCGAGGGCGGTGCCGCTGAGACCGACGGCGTCGAGCACCGGCGGGAGGATGGCGACGAGGGCGATCGCGAGCAGGAAGACGACGATCGCACCGACGGTGAGGGCCAGGGCGGTGGCCTTCTGCTTGATGAAGCCGCGGGTCTCCTGCTCGTCGTACGCCGCATTGATGGCGTCCATCATGTTCTGCACGCCGCTGGATGCGCTCCACAGGGCGATCGCGACGGCGAACGCGAGGCTCCAGCCGGCCGCCGCCTTGTTCTGGGCGATGGTCTCAGACTGGGTGACGACGATCTGGCGGGCCGCGTCCGGGATGGCGGGACCGAGGGCTTCGATCTGGGCCTTGATCTCCGCGGGGTCGCTGACCAGCTGCCAGATCAGGAACGCCGCCGTGAGCGCGGGGAACAGGGCGAGGAACGCCTTGAAGGCCACACCCGCCCCCAGCAGGGGGACCATGTCCGTCTTGGCCTCGCCCCAGGCGCGCTTGAGGATCTGGAACCACCCCTTGGCGGGGATCTGGGTCGGCTTCTTCGCGTCGTGTCCGGGCGCGAGGGCGCCCTCGGAACTCCTGCTCATGCCTGTCGTCTACCCCGTAGACCGGCTTTCCATGCCGCCCCGGCGCGGGGAGATGCCGCGCGGGGCCGTTTCACCCGAACGGGGGCGGCGCCACCGCGTTCGCCGTGCATCGGGACGACCCGTCTGATCGGCGCCCCGGTGCGCACGACGGCGGGGCGGGTGCTGTCCGCACCCGCCCCGCCGTCGCCCCCCGGTACCGGGGTGCAGTCCTCGGACTACTGCTGCGTGCTGCCCCGAACCTCCTGGGTGGCCTCCTGCCCGTGCTGCTGCACGGTCGAGGCGGCTCCCTGGGCGTCACCACGCACCTGCTGGGTGGCCTCCTGGCCGTGCTGCTGCACGGTGGACGCCGCGCCCTGCGCGTCCTGCTTGACCGTGGAGGCGGCCTCCTGGCCGTGCTGCTGCACGGTGGCGGCTGCGCCCTGCGCGTCCTCCTTGACGGTGGACACGGCGCCCTGCGCGTCCTCCTTGACCGTCATGGCGGCGACCTGCGCGGTCTCCTGGACCGACTGGGCAGCCTCCTTGGCACGCTCGCCGAGGTTGCTGCCGATCTCCTGGGCCACGGACTTGGCCTCCTCGGCCACGCCCTGCCCGTGGGTCTTGGCAGCGTCCACGACCTTGGCGGTGGCCTGCGCCTCCGCCTTGGTGGCGGGCAGCAGCGCCGAGAGGAGCCAGCCCGCACCGAAAGCGACCAGACCCGCGGCCAGCGGGCTGCCCTGGGCGCGCTGCCGGGCGGCGGCGGCGGCCTGGCTGGTGGAGGGAACTCCCTGGCGGGCCGAGGAGAGCTTCTCCCCCACGCCGGAGGCGCCGGAGGAGACGCGCTCGCCGAGGCCGGAGGCACCGGAGGAGACGCGCTCGCCGAAGCCGGAGGCGCCCGCCGAGACGCGCTCGCCGAGGCCGGGGCCCGACGAGGTGTCGCTCTCACCGCTGCCGGAGAAGGCGCCGGTGACGCGCTCGTGGGTGACGGACAGCTTGTCCTGGGCGGTGGTGACCGTGTCGTGGGCGGTGCCCATGATGCGGTCCTTGACGCCCATGACGGCGCCCACGGCCCTCTCCTTCTGACGGGAGGCGATGTTGCTGGGGGTCAGACGCTGGGTCAGCTCGTCGAGGTCGGCCGTCAGCGAGCTGCGGGTCTCCTCGATGTCGCGCTTCAGCTCGTCGGGTGCTTCGCCCACTGCACGTCCTCCTTCAGGGTGATGGTGGTCTTCTCCAGCGGCGGGGGGATCTTCTGGAACTCCTTCTTGCCGCGCATGGCGAGCACCGCGGCGACGATCCCCCAGATGAGGGTCACGATGAGCGTGGCCCAGCCGTAACCGATGAGGTCGCCGAGGACGAGCACCAGCAGGGCGGACAGGCACATGAGGAACAGCAGTCCGGCGACCGCAGCCCCCGCGAACATCCCCGCGCCCTTGCCGGCCTTCTTGGCGTCCTCGCGGAGCTCCGTCTTGGCGAGCTGGACCTCCTTGCTGACCAGCGTGGAGAACTCGGTGGTGATGCTGCCGACGATCTCGCCGATGCTCCGCTCGCCGCCGTTGGCCCGCGATGTCGTGCCGGGGTCCTCGACCGGGTGCGATCCACTCACGGCAGCTGTCCCTTCATGGTGTTGTCACCCGTCCGGCCCTCGTGGGACACGGACGGAACGTCGGAGGGGATGTGGTGGGGGAGCAGGTCCTCGTTGGGGTTGTCCCCCGTGCTCGGCTCGTAGGCGGTGCCGCCGCCGGACGGGCTGGACCACTCGCTCGAGGTGCCGACCGTGCTGGCCGCCGTCGTCGGGTAGGTGCTCGCCGTGGCGGTGGCCATCGACTCCGAGGCCGTGAGGTCCACGGTGGTGGCGCTGGTCGCGGTCCCGGTGCTGGCCGGCAGCTCGCCGGAGCTGCGGCGCTGCCCCAGGGGTGCGTCGTTGGTGCGGTCCGAGTTCGCGGTGGCGCTGCGGGTCACCCGCCCGGCGAGGACGCCCGCGGCGACCGCACCGAGGAGGAACGCGCCCGGCCGGCGCCGAGCGAGGGAACGGCTCTGCTCCAGGAGGTCGGCGGCGCCGGTGCCCTCCAGGTGGGTGCTCCACGTCTGGACGCGCTCGCCCAGCTGCCGCACGACCTGCGAGGCGTAGCCGGAGCGGCTGCTGGAGTCCGCCATCTCCTGGAACTCCTCGGCCACCTCCCGCAGCATCGAGGCGAGCCGGTCGCGCTGGCTCTCGCCCTGCTCGCTGATCTGCTTGCGCAGGTCCCCGAGCAGGTCGGCGGCGTGGGTCTTCACCTCGGCGACGACCTCGCCGGCCTGCTCACGGGCGGTCTGCGCGACGGAGGCGGCCTGCTCACGGGCGGTCCCCGCGACGGCGCTCGCCTGCTCCTTCGCGGTCCCCGCGACGGCGCTCGCCTGCTCCTTCGCGGAGCCGGCCACGGCCCCGGCCTGCTCCTTCGCGGTCCCCGCGACGGCGCTCGCGTGCTCCTTCGCGCTGCCCGCGACGGCGCTCGCCTGCTCCTTCGCGGTCCCCGCGACGGCCCCGGCCTGCTCCTTCGCCGTGCCCGCGACCTGCTGGGTGCGGCTGCCGGACTCCTGGTCGTCGCCCGCGGTCGTCGTGGCGTACTCGCCCGAGGCGTAGCCGGCGGCGTAGTGACCAGCCGCCGGGGTCGTCGACTCCAGCGAGCCGCCCTCGGTCGAAGCGGTCGTGGTCTCGCCGTAGCCGGTGCCGTAGGACCCGGCGCCGTAGGACGTGGTGCTGTTCTCGCTCGTCATCCCGCTCGTCGTCTCGTAGGAGGTCGTCTCGGTGGGGCTCGTGTAGGAGGTCCCCGTGCTGTAGGCGGACGTCGCGGCGGGCGTCTCGTAGCCCGTGCCGCTCGTCGCCCCGCCCTGGTAGGAAGAGGATCCGTACTCCGGCGTCGCCTGGTGCTCGGAGCCGTACGACGAGGTGGTCTCGTCGCGGTCGGGGGTGACCTGCTCGGTGAAGGTCTCCTCCATGCCGACGCCGTCGGAGTCCCCGCCCTCGGCGGGGTCGCTCTCGGGGGTGACGCTGGCCTGGTGCGAACCGGTGACGTCCTCGGCGGTCCCGTACTCGGTGGTCTCGTACTCCCCCGTGCCGTACCTGCCGGTCCCGTAGCCGCTGCTGCCGTGACCGCCCGTGCCGGACCCGTAGTCTCCGCTGGAACTCGTCGACATGCTGCTCTCCTCGTCCTGGGTCGTCTCTTACCCGTGCGTTGCGTTGCGCTCGACCGGCTGCGTCACGGCTGTGCCGTCCGCGACTCCTGCGGCAGTTCGTCGACGGTCAGGTCGACTTCCTCGTGGCGGAGGACGTCGGAGACCACCTGCCTGCCGGTGACCTGCCGCACCCGGACCCGCACCTGCTCGGTGGGCCGGACCCGCAGGGAGACCTCGGGGACCTCCTCGTGCAGGACCAGCACCAGCTCCTCGGGTGCCTCTCCGGACGCACCCGTGGCGTCCGAGCCGTCGAGCGGCTCGTGGCGGACCACGAGCTGCTCGACGCGGACGGGGACTTCGAGGGTGCGGACCTCCGTGGTGATGCGCTTGGAGATCCGCACCCTCTCGCGGGGAACCCGGACCACGCCCACCTGCAACTTCTCTGCCGACAGCACGATGTCGCGCTCGGAACTCTCAGGTGTGTGCGGCGTGGTCATCTCGTGCTCCTCGCTGAGTTCGGTCCCGGCGCCGGGGGGAACCCGGCGGGTGGTGCGGGTTGGTCGCTCAGATGCGGTCGCGACGGTCGTCACCGCGACGGCCGCTGCGGACCTCGCTGTCGGTGTCGACGTCGATGACCTCCTTGCGGACCTCGTCGGTCACCGTCTGCTGCTCGGTGAACTCCTGGGTCCCGAGGCGGACGCGCTCGACGGGCACGGTCTCCTTGCGCACGACGGCCTCCTCCTCGTGGAGGATCACCTCGTGCTCCTCCTCGGTGAGGTCCCCACCGGACATCGCCTTGCCGGCGTTGGCCTCGGTGATGGGCTCGCGCTCGACGACGACCTCCTCACGGGTGACCGGAACCGTCTCGGAGACCTGCTCGCTGACGATGTGCTTGCGCAGACGGGCGCGGCCGGCCTCGCGGCGCACGACGCCCGCGTGGATGCGCTCCTCGGAGCGAGTCATCGCGTCGTCGGTGTTCGGGCCCGAGGTGTCGTGGCCCGCACCGCGCACGCCGACCTCGTCGCGGTCGCGGATGCCGTCGCGGTCACGGTCGACCACGCCGGTGGTGGTGCCCGTGGTCTCGTACGTGCCAGAGGTGCCGGCGAGCCCGTAGTACTCGTACAGGCGCTCCTCCTCCTGCGGGGTGAGCTCCGCGTCGGTCTCCATGCGCGGAGCGTCCTTGACCTGCGACTTGCTGTAGGGCACGCGGATGTCAGTACCGCTGATGCTCGCGCGGTCCAGCGGCACGAACGTCTCGGAGGTGCCGAAGAGGCCGGTCTTCACCGTCACCCAGCTCGGCTGTCCGGTAGCGTCGTCCAGGTAGACGGTGCCCACGCGGCCGATCTTGTCGCCGTCCATCTCGTAGACGGTGGCGTCGTAGAGGGCGGCGACGTCGGTGCGGGAGGTGTTCTCGGTCATGTCTGCTCCTGTCGTCGTGTGTGGCCTGTGGCGCGGCTGGCTCTCGCCGCGGATGGTTCTGGGCGTCCACGTCCGAGCCACGGCGTACTGACGGGTGCGTTCCGAGGCACCCGCACGCCTCTCCGGGGCTCCCGGAGCGGCTGCACGCCATGTCTACTCCGTAGACACCGAGGCGGCCATCCGAAACCGCCTTCGAGGATCTAGTTCCCCCCTGGCGGCGGATGTATGCGTCGAAACACGGATCTTTCGCCGCCCCGGAGCGTCCCGGCACCTTTCCTGACCTCGCACGTGTTCACCCCGGCGCGCTGGGTACGGGGATCGACGGGACGCCGGTGAGCGGTCCCCCACGCACGGGCGACGAGGGGAGGATGCGGTGGACGACGTACTCACGGGGAGCGGCACCAGGGCCGCACCGCCGCGGCCCACGACGGCGGTGTCGCCGCGGCAGCTCTCACCTGAGCGCGTGGTGCAGGCCGCCGTCGAGTTCGTCGACAAGCACGGCCTGGCCGAGCTGTCGATGCGGCGCCTCGGGGCCTACCTGGGGGTGGACCCCATGGCGCTCTACCGCCACGTGGCTGGCCGCGACGCGCTGCTGGACGCGGTGGTCGAGGTGGTGGTGGAGGACGTCCTGGACACGATGCGGCGCGAGACGGCCGACAGCTCCTCCTGGCAGGACTACCTGCACCGGCTGGCGTTCGCGGTCCGCGGCGCCGCGCTGGAGCACCCGCAGGTCTTCCCGCTGGTGGCGACGCGCCCGCCGGCCGCCCCGTGGCTGCGGCCGCCGCTGCGCAGCGTCCGCTGGGTCGAGCTCTTCCTCTCCACCCTGCGGCGGGCGGGCTTCACCGGCCGCCAGGCCGTGGCCGCCTACCGCGCCTTCACCAGCTTCCTGCTCGGCCACCTCCTGCTGGAGGTCTCCGCCCTCGGTGTGGACACCGGGCCCGAGCCCGAGCTGGAGCCGGACGGCGACACCGAGGACCTCGATGACTTCCCCACCGTGCGCGGCCTCCAGCCGGAGCTGACGGAGGACCACTCCGCCGCGGAGTTCCAGCGCGCCCTCGACGACCTGCTGGCCCGCGTGGAGGAGATGCGCCTCGGGGAGGACCCCGCCGTCTGAGCGCCGTCCGGCGTGGCGGCGCCGACACGCGCGGGACAGCGGCAGACTCCCGGCATGGACGAGCAGCGCCCCGCCCCCTCCCCCACCCTCAGCGGCGCGGAGCTGCAGCGCTGGTACTGGCTGAAGGAGGAGCTGCTCGTCCTGGCGCGGCAGCTCGGCGTCCCCCGCGGGGGCGGCAAGCAGGAGCTCACCGCCCGCCTGGCCGCAGCCCTCGACGGACGCTCGCTCCCGCCCCCCACCCCCCGGGCCCGCACGAGCGGCGCCCCCCTGCCCGAGCCGCTGACGCCGGACACCGTCCTCCCGCCCGGCCAGCGCTGCACCCAGCAGCTGCGCGCGTGGTTCCGCGAGCAGGTCGGACCGGGGTTCCGCTTCGACGAGCCGATGCGCACGGTGGTGGCCGCAGGATGCACCCTCGGCGAGGCCCTGGAGCACTGGCACGCCACGCGCGAGCGCCCACCCGCGGACATCGGCGAGCAGTTCGAGCTGAACCGCTTCCTGCGCCGGTGGCGGTCCGAGCACCCCGGCCGCAGCCACCGCGAGGCCCTCACCGCGTGGGCGGCACACCGCGCCCGCCCCCGCCCCGCGGCACCCGACCGGGGGGTGCAGCCACCGGAAAGGCTCCCGCCCGGGCCGTCCGCGGCCGTAACCTCTGGCGCGTGCCGGGATCCATCCAGTCCATCGAGCGCGCCGCCGCGCTCCTGAAGCTGATGGCCCGCACCCCCGGAGGGCTGGGGGTGGTCGACGCCGCCAACGCCCTCGGCCTGGCCAAGGGCACCACCCACGGCATCCTGCGCACCCTCGTGGGCGTGGGGTTCGTCGAGCAGGACCCGGCGGGCCGCTACCGCGCCAGCGCCACCCTCGCCGACCTCGCCGAGGCGGGTCTCGACGCCAACGAGCTGCGCTCCCGGGCCGTCAACTGGGCCGACTCCCTGGCCTCCCGCACCGGCGAGGCCGTCCGCATCGCCACCCTCACCGAGGGCGGCGTGCTCGTCGTGCACCACGTCTTCCGTCCCGACGACAGCCAGCAGGAGATGGAGGTGGGCGACGTGCTGCCCGCCCACGCCTGCGCCCTCGGCAAGGTGCTGCTCGCCTCCACCGGCACCCCCCGCGGCCACCTCGTCCGCTACACCTCCCGCACGATCACCCAGCCGCTGGCGCTGCGCCGGGCGCTGACCGCGGTGCGCGAGCAGGGCTGGGCCCTCGACGTGGACGAGCACGTGCCCGGCCAGGCGTCCATCGCCGCGCCCGTGCGCGACCGCGGCGGGCTCGTGGTCGGTGCGATCGACGTCCACGGCGCGGTCGACGACCTCGTCGACCCCCGCCTGCGCCCCCGCGCCGGGCTCGTCCCCGCCGTCCGGCACGCCGCCCGGGCCATCTCGCGCGACCTCGGGGCGGAGTCCGCGTGAGCCGCGGGCAGGCGACCCAGGCACCGGGACGCGACGGGTTCGTGGTGGCGATCGACCAGGGCACCACGTCGACGCGCTGCATCCTCTTCGACCACGACGGCCGCCTCGTCGCCGTCACCCAGCGGGAGCACCGCCAGCACTACCCGCGGCCGGGCTGGGTCGAGCACGACGCCGCGGAGATCTGGCGCAGCGTCGAGCGCCTCGTGCCCGCGGCGATGGCCCAGGCCGGTGCGGGGCCCGACGACGTCGTGGCCATCGGCATCGCCAACCAGCGCGAGACGACGGTGCTGTGGGACCGGCGCACCGGCGAGCCCGTCGGGCGGGCCGTGGTGTGGCAGGACACCCGCACCTCCGACCTGGTGGACGAGATGGCCGCCGACGGGGGCGCGGAGAAGTACGTCGAGCGCTGCGGGCTGCCGCTGGCCACGTACTTCTCCGGCCCGCGCCTGCGCTGGCTGCTCGACGCCACCCCCGGCCTGCGCTGGCGCGCCGAGCGCGGGGAGGTGCTCTTCGGGACGATCGAGTCGTGGCTGGTGTGGAAGCTCACCGGCGGCCCGGACGGCGGGGTGCACGTCACCGACGTCACCAACGCCAGCCGCACCATGCTGATGAACCTGCAGACCCTCGACTGGGACCCGGCCATGCTCGCCGCGATGGACGTCCCCGAGGCCGTCCTGCCGGAGATCCGCTCCTCCGCGGAGGTGTACGGCCGCGCGCGGACCGTCGTCCCCGGCGCCCGCATCGCAGCGGCGCTCGGCGACCAGCAGGCTGCGCTGTTCGGGCAGACGTGCTTCTCCCCCGGCGACGCGAAGTGCACCTACGGCACGGGCAGCTTCCTGCTGATGAACACCGGCCGGGAGATCACCCGCTCCTCCCACGGGCTGCTCACCACGGTCGCGCACCGGATCGACGGCGAGCCGGCCAGCTACGCACTGGAGGGCTCCATCGCCGTCACCGGCTCCCTCATCCAGTGGCTGCGCGACAACCTCGGGCTCATCTCCACCGCGCCGGAGGTGGAGACGCTGGCGCGCACGGTGGAGGACAACGGCGGCTGCTACTTCGTGCCCGCCTTCTCCGGGTTGTTCGCCCCGCACTGGCGCAGCGAGGCGCGCGGGGTCATCGTCGGCCTGACCTCGTACATCACGAAGGGCCACCTCGCGCGGGCGGCGCTGGAGGCGACGGCGTGGCAGACGCGGGAGGTGGTGGAGGCGATGGACGCCGACTCCGGCCTGCGGCTCGCGTCGCTGCGCGTCGACGGCGGGATGACGTCGAACAACCTGCTGATGCAGACGGTCGCCGACGTCCTCGACGCGCCCGTCGTCCGGCCCATGGTGTCCGAGACGGTCTCGCTGGGCGCGGCCTACGCGGCGGGGCTGGCGGTGGGGTTCTGGTCCGACCTGGACTCCCTGCGCCGGCGGTGGCACCGGGCTGCGCAGTGGCGCCCGGCGATGGAGCCGGAGCAGCGGCAGTCCGAGTGGGAGAACTGGCAGGAGGCGGTGCGCCGGACCTTCGGCTGGATCCGGCACTGAGCGGCAGGCGCGGGCGGCGGGCCGGCCGGTCGCCGCCCGCGCCTGCCGCGCGACCTCAGCGGCGCGCCTCCACGGCGGTCAGCACGCCGCGCAGCGCCCGCCAGTCCGAGGTGATGACGCTCGCACCGCGACCGGCGAGCAGCCGCAGGCGCTCGCGCGCCTGCTGTTCGGTGGGATCCGTGGCGCTGATGGCCGGCGCCACGGCGTGCGCGTCGGTCATCACGACGAGGTAGTGGTTGCGCACGTACCAGGAGGTGTCGATGCCACCGGAGGCGTAGGCGCCGGCATCGCCGTCGAACACGACGAACCAGGGGCGCAGGCCCGCGTCGGCGTAGCGGGTCCGCGGGTCGCCGGGCGCTGCGCGGTGCACGGCGGGGAACGCCTGCGCCTCCCCGAACCGCCCGGCAGCGTGCAGGGCGCGCAGGTGGGAGGCGTACTCCACGTCCGTCCACAGGGTGTCGTTGGGGTTCCGCTCCTCCAGCGTGCCAGGGATGAGCTCGACCACGACCCTCCCCGCCAGCGCCGCCCGCGACGGCCAGGCGCCGGCGCGCGCGGCGGCGTCGAGGTGGGGGTGCCCGCCCAGCAGGTCGGCGGGCCGGAACACCCGCGAGCCGAGGTGTCGGCGCACGTACGCGTCGAACTCGTCCGGGCCGAGACCGGCGCGGTTGTCGAAGCCCTTCTTCAGCTCCACCTTCACGGTGATCGGGCCCGCCGTGGGGTGGGCGTCGAGCCACAGGCGCAGGTCGTCCAGGCAGGAGGCGAGGTCCTGGTTGCGGTCCCCCGTGTAGAGCTGGGCGGGGCTGCTCGCCTTGACGCAGTTGTTGTCGTTGCCCAGGGGCTTGTCGTGACTGACCCGCCACCGCCGCGAGAACGGGTCCGCCCACACGTCCAGCTCCAGCAGCGTGGTGCCGGCGTCCAGCCCCTGCGCCAGGTACGTGTAGGCGCTCTTGGAGTAGCCGTTGTGCACCCCGACCGTGGTGACCTCCGACAGCCGCGGCCCTGCGGCCGCTGCGGGGTCCACCCCCACCGCGAGAGCGGTGAGCAGGGTTGCGGCGGCAGTCGCCGCGGGTCGTGCGCGCACGGGCTCTCCAGGGTTCGGCGGGGTCGGGCCCGTGGACGCTAGCCGCCGTCGGGGCACCGGGAGGAGGACCTCGGTGGGCCGCGGTGTGAACGCGACGGGAACGCAGCGGTCCCGGCCCCGGCCGGGACCGCCTGCGCGGCGGTCCGGCCGGGGCCGGGACCGTCCCCTCCGCTCCCCCGGTCCCGACCGCTCAGGTGACCGGTACGACCTCCGGTGCCTGCAGCCGGATCGCGTCGGCGGAGGCGTCGTCGGGAACCTCCTGCGACGCCCGCTCCGCACGCACCCGCTCCAGGTACAGCTGCACCTCCCGCTCGGTGCGCTCCGCGTCCCAGCCCAGCGGAGCGGCCATCAGCTCCGCCGCGAGCCGAGCGCTCTCGGTGCCGCGGTCCCACGTCTCGATGGAGATGCGGGTGCGGCGGGCGAGCACGTCGTCGAGGTGGCGGGCGCCCTCGTGCGTCACCGCGTACACCACCTCGGCCCGCAGGTAGTCGTCGGCGGCGGGCAGGACGCGTCCCAGCTCCGGGTCGGCCTCGACGAGGGCCAGGACCTCGGTGGTGAGGGAGCCGTAGCGGTTCAGGAGGTGCTCGACGTGGTCGACGTGGATGCCCGCACGGGAGGCGAGGCGGTGGCGCTGGTTCCACATCGCCTTGTAGCCGTCCGCGCCGACCAGCGGCACGTCCTCGGTGGTGGACTCGGGCACCTTGCCGTCCATGCCCTGCACCGCCACGTCGACCGCATCCTTGGCCATCACCCGGTACGTCGTGTACTTGCCGCCCGCGACGACCACGAGGCCGGGGACGGGATGGCCGACGACGTGCTCGCGCGACAGCTTGCTCGTGGACTCCGACTCGCCCGACAGCAGCGGGCGCAGGCCGGCGTAGACGCCCTCCACGTCCTCCCGGCTCAGCGGCGAGCGCAGCACCGCGTTGACGTGGTCGAGGACGTAGTCGATGTCCGCGCTGGTGGCGGCGGGGTGCGCCTTGTCCAGGTCCCAGTCGGTGTCGGTGGTGCCGATGATCCAGTGCCGGCCCCAGGGGATGATGAACAGGACGCTCTTCTCCGTGCGCAGGATCATCCCGGTGCGCGACTGGATGCGGTCGCGCGGCACGACGAGGTGGATCCCCTTGGACGCGCGGACCTTGAACTGCCCGCGGGCGTTGACGAGCTCCTGCGTCTCGTCGGTCCACACACCGGTGGCGTTGATGACCTGCCTGGCGCGGACGGGGATCTCCCGGCCGGTCTCCAGGTCCACGACGATCGCGCCGACGACGCGCTGGCCCTCGCGGAGGAACTCCCGGACCCGGGTGCGGTTGGCCGCCGCGGCGCCGTAGTGGACGGCCGTCCGGGTCAGCATCATCGTGTGGCGGGCGTCGTCGACCTGCCCGTCGTAGTACTGGATCGCGCCGACCATGGCGTCCTTGCGCAGGCCGGGGGCCTCCTTCAGCACGCCCTTGCGCGAGAGATGGCGGTGCAGCGGGAAACCGGTGTTGTTCCCCGAGGACACGGCCATGGCGTCGTAGAGGGCGATCCCGGAGCCGACGTAGGGCCGCTCCGCGAAGCGCTTGGTCAGCGGGTACAGGAACGGCACCGGCTTGACGAGGTGCGGGGCGAGCTTGTTGCGCAGCAGCCCCCGCTCGCGCAGCGCCTCGTGCACGAGGGCGAAGTCCAGCATCTCCAGGTAGCGCAGGCCACCGTGGATCAGCTTGCTCGACCGGCTCGACGTGCCGCTGGCCCAGTCCCTGGCCTCGACGATGGCCGTGCGCAGCCCCCGCGTCACCGCGTCCAACGCCGCTCCCGCCCCGACGACACCGCCGCCGACGACGAGCACGTCGAACTCCCCGCGCGTCATCTCCTCCAGCGCCTCGGCACGCGCCTGCGGCGACAGTGCCTGTGCGCGTCCAAGCCGCGACGATCCAGTGTCCACGTCCATCTCCCTCGTCGTCCTGCGTCGGTGCTGCGGTGGTTCCGCCGCCCCCGGTGACCCTTCCCCGGCGACGGACAGGCGGGGCCGCGACCGCCCGGGCACGGCCCCGCCTGCGTTCTGGAGGACCCTCAGTCCACGTCCACCCATCCGAGTGTGCGCTCGACCGCCTTGCGCCACCCCTTGTAGCCCTGCTCGCGCTGCTCGTCGCTCCACGTGGGCGTCCAGCGCTCGCCCTCGTTCCAGTTGTCGCGCAGCTCGTCCGTGGTCTTCCAGAACCCGACGGCGAGGCCGGCGGCGTAGGCCGCCCCCAGGGCCGTCGTCTCGGCCACGACCGGCTTGGACACCGGGACGCCGAGGATGTCGGCCTGCATCTGCATGCAGAGGGTGTTGGCGGTGATGCCGCCGTCCACCTTCAGCACCTCGACGGGGACGCCGGAGTCCTGGGCCATGGCGTCGGCGACGTCCTTGCTCTGGTAGCAGATGGACTCCAGCGTGGCCCGGGCGATGTGGGCGTTGGTGTTGTAGCGGGAGAGCCCCACGATCGCGCCGCGGGCGTCGGAACGCCAGTACGGGGCGAAGAGGCCCGAGAACGCCGGCACGAAGTAGCAGCCTCCGGAGTCCTCCACCTGCCGGGCCAGCGACTCCGACTCCGAGGCGCCGGAGATGATGCCGAGCTGGTCGCGCAGCCACTGCACCGCGGAACCGGTGACGGCGATGGAACCCTCGAGGGCGTAGACGGGCTTGTCGTCGTTGAACTGGTAGCAGACCGTCGTGAGGAGGCCGTTCTCGGAGCGGACCAGCTCGGTGCCGGTGTTCAGCAGCATGAAGTTGCCGGTTCCGTAGGTGTTCTTCGCCTCACCCGGCTCGAAGCACACCTGGCCGACGGTCGCGGCCTGCTGGTCGCCGAGGATGCCCGTCAGCGGCACCTCCCCGCCCAGGGGGCCGTTGGCCAGGGTGGTGCCGTAGCCCTCGCTGTAGGACGACGGCTTGATCTCGGGCAGCATCGCCCGGGGGATCCCGAAGAACCCGAGGAGCTCGTCGTCCCACTGCAGGGTCTCGAGGTCCATGAGCATGGTGCGGCTGGCGTTGGTCGGGTCGGTGATGTGCACCCCGCCGTTGACGCCGCCGGTCAGGTTCCAGATCAGCCACGAGTCGGTGTTGCCGAAGACGGCCTCACCCTTCTCCGCGTCCTCGCGCACACCGTCGACGTTCTCGAGGATCCACTGGATCTTCCCGCCGGAGAAGTACGTCGCCGGCGGCAGGCCCGTCTTGCGGCGGATGATCTGGCCGCGCTCGTCGCGGTCCAGCGCCGAGGCGATGCGGTCGGTGCGGGTGTCCTGCCACACGATGGCGTTGTAGTACGGACGGCCGGTGCGCTTGTTCCACACCACGGCGGTCTCGCGCTGGTTGGTGATGCCCAGGGCGGCGAGGTCGCCCGCCTCCAGCTTCGCGGCGCCCATCCCGGTCTTGATGACGGAGCTGGTGCGCTCCCAGATCTCGATCGGGTCGTGCTCGACCCAGCCTGGCTTCGGCATGATCTGGGAGTGCTCGAGCTGGTGCTTGGCGACCTCGTTGCCGCTGTGGTCGAACACCATGAACCGCGTGCTGGTCGTGCCCTGGTCGACTGCGGCGACGTACTGGGGGCCGGACTCGGATGCCATCGGGTTCTGCCTCTCTGCAGGGGGACGGTCGGGTTGCGGCGATCAGGCGTCGGTGGGGACGCGGCCCTGCTCGGTGGCCTCGCCGGGCTCCTCGGGCAGGTAGCGCTCGACGAGCACCTTGTAGAGCAGGCCGCCGAGCAGACCGCCGACGATCGGGGCGACGATCGGGATCCAGAAGTAGTAGGCCCCGCCGGACTCGCGCATCGCGGTGGAGTAGCCCGTCAGGAACGACGCCACCCGGGGCCCGAAGTCACGGGCGGGGTTGATGGCGTAGCCGGCGTTGACGCCCCACGCCATGCCGATGGCCACCACGATGAGGCCGATGATGAACGGGGCCATGTTGGCGCCGGGCGGGGTGGCGCGCAGGTCGGTGACCGCGAAGATCAGGAAGAGCAGGATCGCGGTGCCGATGACCTGGTCGATGAAGGCGCCGGTGAGGGTGACGTTCTCGGCGGGCAGCGTGGAGAAGATGCCCTGCGTGGCGAAGGTCGTCTCCGGGTCGGCCGCCATGATCAGGTCGTTGTAGCCGAAGCGCACGATGAGGGCCGCGACGAAGGCGCCGAGGAACTGCGCGATGGAGTAGGGCAGCACCTTCGCCCAGGAGAAGCCCTTGAAGACGGCCAGCGTGATGGTGACGGCCGGGTTGAGGTGCGCACCGCTGGCGCGGCCCGCGACGTAGACGCCGAAGACGACGCCGAGGCCCCAGGCCCAGTGGATGGCGTCGGCTCCGCCGTTGCCGCCGGCGACGACCTGGGCGACGACGCCGACGCCGATGAGGATGAGGATCGCGGTGCCCGCGAACTCCGCGAGGAGCTCGCCCATGAGACCGGGCTTCTGGTGGACCGAGGCGCGGGGCCGGTCGTGGTCGCGGACGGATGTGCGGGGTGCTGAGGTGCTGCCGTGCTCGGCCATGTGCCCTCTCCGTTGATAGGCGGTGTGCTCCGCTCCCGGGGGGAGCGGAGCGGGTGTCCGGTGCGGTCGTCGGTCCGGGCGTCGGGCCCGCGGGCCCGTTCCGGTGCTCGGGGCCGGGTGCGGCGGTCGGGGCACTTCCGTAGTGCCGCACTGATCCGCTCCCCGGTCCTGCGCCGAGGACGCTAGGAGGGGCGGCCGCGGGGGTCAACGCGCCCGGTTCGACGATGTCGAACGCCCTGGGCGGGCTCTCAAGTACGCCGCCGCGCCTGCCGATGGAGCACGGGTGAACCCCTCCGGCGCCCTACGGCAGACGCATGCCGCCCGCGCCGAGGACCACCACGGCTCCGGACCGGGTTTCGACGCGGCCGCGGAGCTCGACGTCGTGCTGCGCGCGGGCCTGCTGCGCACCGCCTTCCAGCCGATCGTCGACATCGACTCGCGCCTGCCGGTGGCGTTCGAGGCCCTCGCCCGCGGCCCGGAGGGCTCCCCCCTGCACCGCCCCGACGCGCTCTTCGCCGCCGCCCGCAGCGTCGGCCGCCTCGCCGAGCTCGACCGCGCCTGCCAGCTCGCCGCCCTGCGCTCCGCGGAGGACGCCGGTCTGGGAACGGGCTGGACCCTCTTCCTCAACACCGAGCCCGAGGCCGCCGGGACCCGCCGCCCGCCCACCCTCGGCGGCCAGCGCGGCCACGCCGTCGTCGTCGAGCTGACGGAGCGCGCCCTCACCGCCCGCCCCGCCGAGCTGCTGCGGATGGTGGACCTGCTGCGCTCGCGCGGGTGGGGCATCGCCCTCGACGACGTGGGCGCCGACCCCGCCTCGCTGGCACTGCTGCCGCTCGTGCGCCCCGACGTCGTCAAGCTGGACCTGCGGCTCGTCCAGGCCCAGCCGGACGCGCAGATCGCCGCCATCGTCAACGCCGTCAGCGCCCAGGCCGAGCGCGACGGCACCCTCGTCCTCGCCGAGGGCATCGAGACGGAGGAGCAGCGCGCCACGGCCGTGGCCTTCGGCGCCTCCCTCGGCCAGGGCTGGCTCTTCGGCCGCCCCGAGCCGCTGCCGGCCACCGTCACCCGCCCGCCCGCCGACACCATCACGCTCTCCCCGCGGCGGCGGCTGGACTCCGGCCGCACCCCCTTCGAGGTCGGCGCCCGCCGCCGGCCCGTCCGCGTCGCGACGAAGCCGCTGCTCATCCAGATGAGCAAGCAGCTCGAGCAGCAGGCCCGCGGCAACGGCGACGCCTGCGTGGTGGTCTCGACCTTCCAGGACGCGGCCAACTTCACCCCCGCCACCCGCGTCCGCTACGCGGACATCGCAGCCACCGCCACCTTCGTGGCCGCCCTCGGCCACGGCATGGCCGACGAGCCCCTGCCGGGGGTCCGGGGAGCCTCGATCGACGCCTCCGACCCCCTCGCGCTGGAGTGGGCCGTCACGGTCCTCGGCCCCCACTTCGCCGGGGCGCTGCTCGCCCGCGACCTCGGGGACACCGGCCCCGACGCGCAGCGCCGCTTCGAGTTCGTCATCACCCACGACCGCGACCTCGTGGTGGCCGCCGCGAGCGCGCTGCTGACCCGGGTGGCGCCCCTGCGCGCCCTCGAGCCGGTGCGCGAGCCGACCGCGCCGTCCCCCGCACCGCTCTCCGCGTCCCACCCCGCCGTCCCCGCCCCGCGCCCGCCCGTGCACGAACTCGCCTCCCGCAGCGGGCTCCTGGCCCGGTTGCAGACCGCGGTGGACGCCGGCCGGACCAGGGGCGTCGGCGCCGTGCTGCTGCTGGTGGCCGTGGAGACCGAGGACGGCACCCCGCAGCGCCTGCACGCGCCCCGGGCCCTGGACCGCCGGCTGCGCGCCGCGGTGCGCTCCCAGGACGTGACGCTGGAACTCGCACCCGGGCTGCACGCCCTCGTCCTCGTCGACGTCTTCCCCGGGCAGGCCGAGGCCGTCGCGGAGCGGGTCTCCGACTCCGTGCTGCTGGCGCTCGAGGCCGCCACGGGCGACGCGAGCCCGCGGGTGCTGGTGAGCATCGGCGCCAGCCTCAGCCCGGACCGGGCCTCCTCCGCCGACGAGGCGCTCGGGCAGGCGGAGGACGCCCTGCTGCTGGCCCGCGCAGCGGGTGGGGACTGCGCCCGCATCTGGCGCCGCTCCCGCTGACCACCAGCACCACCACCACCAGCACCACCGGCTGCCGCGAAACCGCGGTGCGGATCCGCACGGACGACTGGCAAGCTGGACGGCGGCCCACCCGGCGGTGGGCACCCGCACCACCGGTGGACGAGCGCCGGTGAACGAGCACCGAACGAGGCACACCCGATGGGCTCCCGCGAGGACCACGCGTCCGGCATGACCACCTACGCGGCAGTGCTGCGCAACCCGCGCGCTGCCCGTCCCTTCGCAGCGGCGGTGCTGGCCCGGCTGCCGATCGCGATGGCCCCGCTGGGGCTCGTCCTGCTCGTCGAGGAGCTGCGCGACTCCTACGCCCTGGCGGGCGTCGTCGCGGGTGCCTTCGCCATCGGGGCCGCGATCGGCTCACCGCTGTGGGGCCGCGCCCTCGACCGCTTCGGGCAGCCGCGGGTCGTCCTCGCCTCCGCGCTGCCGAGCGCGGCGCTGCTCACCGTCCTCACGCTCGTCACGGCCACGGCGGCCCACGACGCGGCGCTGCCCGCGCTGGCCGTCCTGGTCGGCCTCACGTTCCCGCCGATCAGTCCCGCGATGCGCGCGGCGTGGCGGGTGGTGCTGCCCGACCTGAAGCAGCAGCGCGCGGGGTACGCCCTGGACGCCGTCGCCGTGGAGACGATCTTCGTGGGCGGCCCGCTGCTCCTGACCCTGCTGCTGGCCTTCTTCGACCCGCTGGTGCCGACCCTGGTGACGGCCGGACTGCAGGCCACCGGCGCGCTGCTCTACTCCCGCACCCACGCCGCCCGGACCTGGCGACCCGCTCCGGGCGAGCACGCCGGCCCGGGCGGCTCGGCTCCCGGGGAGGCGGCGCTGCCGTGGTACCGGCGCACGGTCGCGCTCGTCGCCGGCATCCCCATCGCGTTGAGCGTCATGGCGGCCATGAGCGTCGGCTTCGGCCTGCTCGACGTCTCCCTGGCGGCGGTCGCCGAGAAGGTGCTCGGCTCCAGCGACCAGCTCGGCTACCTCTTCGCCGCCATCGCCGGCGGCAGCGCCGTGGGCGGTCTCCTGTACGGCGGGCGGAACTGGACCGGGCCGGAGCGGCGACGGCTGCCGGTGTGCCTGGGTGGCTTCGGCGTGCTGCTGGGGGTCACCGCGATCGTCGTCGGCGACGGCGACCCGTCGCTGACCGTGCTGCTGCCGGTGCTGTTCTGCACGGGCCTCTTCATCTCCCCCAACCTGATCATCCTGGGGGCGCTGATCGACGAGCTGGCCCCGGCGCACCGGGTGAACGAGGCGCAGGCGTGGCTGTCCACCGGCGTCACCGCGGGGGCCGCTGTCGGCAATGCCCTCGCGGGTCTGCTCATCGAGGCCTCCGGGCCGGTGCGGTCGATGACGTTCGCGTCGGCCGCCGTGTGCACCGCCGCCCTGCTGGCGCTGCTCGCGCAGGCGCGGTGGCGCCGCCTGTCCGCCGCCCGCACCACGCGCAGCCACGACGCGGCCACGGAGAGCGCTCCCGCCTGACGCGGTCTACCGTGATCCGACGGGTGCCGCGCGAGAGGTGGAGCAGGTGTCGGACGAGGACTTCGAGCGCGGCAGCAGCCACTTCACCGACCGGATCACCGCCGGCGGCTCCTCGCAGTGGCCGGTCGAGGCCGGCCGGTACCGCCTGGTCGTCAGCCTGGCCTGCCCCTGGGCGAGCCGCGCGGTGGTCGTGCGCCGCCTGCTGGGGCTGGAGGCGGCGCTGCCGATGGCCGTGGTGGATCCCGTCCAGGACTCCCGGAGCTGGCGCTTCACGCTGGACCCCGACGGCCGGGACCCGGTCCTGGGCATGCGGTTCCTGCACGAGGCGTACGACCGGCGCGCCGCCGCGCAGGGCCGGCCCGACTACCCGGGCGGGGTGAGCGTGCCCGCGGTGGTGGACGTCCCGTCCGGCCGGCTGGTCACCAACGACTACCAGCGCATCACCCTCGACCTGTCGACCGAGTGGCGCGAGCTGCACCGGCCCGGGGCGCCGGACCTCTACCCGGAGCACCTGCGCGGCGAGATCGCCGACGTCTCCCGCCGGATCTTCAGCGACCTCAACAACGGGGTCTACCGGGCGGGCTTCGCCAGGCGCCAGCACGTCTACGAGCGCGCCCACGACGACGTCTTCGCCTGCCTCGACTTCCTCGAGGAGCGCCTGGCCACCCGTCGCTACCTCGTCGGCGACTCCCTGACCGAGGCGGACGTCCGGCTGTTCACCACCCTGGTCCGCTTCGACCCCGTCTACCACGGGCACTTCAAGTGCAACCGGCGCAAGCTCAGCGAGTACCCCGTGGTGTGGGCCTACGCCCGCGACCTGTTCCAGACGCCGGGCATCGGGGACACGGTGAACTTCCCCCACATCAAGCGCCACTACTACGTCGTCCACACCGACATCAACCCCACGCAGATCGTGCCGGGCGGGCCGGACCTGGCGGGCTGGCACGAGCCGCACGGACGGGAGGAGCTCGGCGGGAGCCCGTTCGGACCCGGCGGCACCCCTCCCGGCGACCCCCGCGAGGACCTCGCCGGCTACCGCGTCGACCCGGTGGCGGAGGCGGGACCGGTGGGAGCGGGGCCGGTGGGAGCGGGGCCGGTGGGAGCCGGGTCCGCGGCGGAGGCCGGGACGTCCTGAGGCCGCGCCACCGCGGCGAGCAGGGCGGAGCCCACGGCGATGCCGACGACGGCCAGGACGCCGACGGGGAAGTAGATGTGCTCGCCCGAGAAGACCGCGGTGGCGGCGACGAGGAGCGTCGCGCCGGGCAGCGCGCGCACCCCGGCGCGGCGGACCAGCACCGCCGACGTGGTGACGGCGGCCAGCACGAGCGCCCACCCGCCCACGGACCCCAGTTCGTTGCCGATGCCGAACAGCCAGCCCACCTCGGGAAGGTCGCTCTGGTCGGCGGCACCGGACCGGAGCATCAGCACGCCGTTGCCCACACCCGCCACGGCGTCGAGGCCGGTGTAGAAGCAGGCGAACACGAACGCCGCCACCCGCGACACCCACGGGAGGACGCCCGGCACCCGCCGCAGCAGCAGCCAGTGCCCCACCCCGAGCAGGGGGAAGACGGGGATGAGCAGCAGGTGCATCCACGTCCACCACGTCGCCGTCGTCGCGTCGAGGTGGTGCGGATGGGTCAGCCCGACGCCGGCGAGGACGAGGGGCGGGGCGGTGACGGCGGCGAGGAGCAGACGGTCACGACGGCCGGCGCTCCTCGTGATGGCCGCCGGAGGTGCGAGCGAGGTCATGCGGCGATCATGACCGTTGCCCACCCCGGGGAGGCATCGCCCGATCGTCGGAGATCTCCCCGTCCGGGCCCTCACCGGCGGCGGTAGGGCCCCGGACGCAGGTGGGCGGTCGCCATCCGCCGCGCCTCCCGGGACAGCTCCGGATGCGCGGCGACGAACGCCGCCACGGCCTCCGGCTCCGCCTTCGACAGCTCCCGCAGCACCCAGCCCGGGCCGGTGTGCGCGAACCGGTCATCGTCGACGAGGTTGGCGGCGCAGGCGCCGAGCAGGAGGCCGGGGAAGCCGGGGAAGACCTCCTCTCCACCGGGGGCGAGCCGCACGAGGGCGACGAGACCGGCGCGTCGCTGCCACAGGCCCTCCGCCGAGCACCATGCGGCGAGGCCTCGGACCCTGGCCTCCACCTCGCCCGGACGGCTCACGGCGAACGCGTGCAGCGCCTTCGTCGCGTACCAGTCGCAGACGTTCCAGTCGGCGACGTCGCCCTCCACGAGCGGGACGGCGAGCGCCGGGAGGTCCGGCAGCTCCAGCCGGGGCACCAGGTGCTCGGCGAGGAGCAGGACGGCGGCGAGCTTGTCCTCCGTCCACGGCGCGGCGAACCACTCGTGCGCGAGGGCGAGCAGCTCCCCCGTGGGGCGGGCGCCGAGGTCGTGCTGCCGCCAGAGGGCGCGGACCGCCGAGCGGACACCGGCCATGGGAACCCCGCGGAAGTGGGCCGCCCCCTTCAGGTATCCCGTCCAGTGCTCGCGGGTGCGCTGGTCGGCCGCCTCCTCCAGCCTGGCACCCAGGCCGGCGGTCACGGGTCCGCTCCAGCTCATCGCCCCTCCTCGCCGGGCACTCCGGACGGGCACCTATCGTCGGGGCCATGACCGACCCCGCACCCGCCCGACCCACCGCCCTCGTCACCGGGGCCACCGCCGGACTCGGCGCCCGCTACGCGGAGCAGCTCGCCCAGCGGGGCCACGACCTCGTCCTCGTCGCACGCAACGCCGAGCGGCTGGAGACGAGCGCGGAGCAGCTGCGCCGGCGTCACGGCGTCGAGGTGGAGGTGCTGGCGGCCGACCTGTCCGACCGGCAGGCGCTGCAGCGGGTCGCGGACCGGGTCGCCGATCCCGCCCGCCCGGTCGACGTGCTGGTCAACAACGCCGGGTTCGGGCTGAAGCAGCGCTTCTCCGACGGCGACCTCGCCGCGCACGAGGAGATGTTCGACGTGCTCTGCCGGGCCGTGATGGTCCTCTCGCGCTCCGCCGCGGGGGGGATGCGCGGCCGCGGGCGCGGCCGGATCGTCAACATCGCCTCCGTCGCGGGGTTCGTCGCCGGTGGCGGGCACTACTCGGCCGCGAAGGCCTACGTGGCGCTGCTCACCGAGACGCTGCACCAGGAGCTCAGCGGCACGGGGGTGACCGCCACCGCCGTGGCCCCGGGCTTCGTGCGCACCGAGTTCCACGCCAGGGCGGGCATGAAGAGCGGCGGCTCGGACTCCCCCGCGTGGCTGGACGCCGACGAGGTCGTGCGCCAGAGCCTGGACGACGCCTTCGCGGGCAAGGTCCTCAGCGTCCCCAGCAAGCGCTACAAGGCCGTCATGACCGTCCTCGACGTGGCGCCGCGGGCGCTCGTGCGGACGGTGTGGGGCCGCGCGAGGTGGGGTGCGGCGCGCCGCCACCCCGACTCCCCCGCCTGAGGGGCGGCGCCCGGCGGGGCCGGCGCAGCGGTACGGGCCGGCGGGGTGCGTGCCGCCGGTGGCCGGCGCCGTGGTGGGCATGCGCGGACTGTAGGGACCGGCGCCGACAACCCTCCCCGGGGCGGGACCGGCCACGGGCCGCCCTCCCGGGGAGGAGGGCGGCCCGTCGCCGGTGCGGCCGGGGCTCAGCCCGTGATGGAGCCCGGGTTGAGGTTGCGCCCCGGGTCGACGCCGTCGAGCAGCGTGCGCACGATCGCGGCGCCCGCCGGGGAGACGTCCTGCTCCCACCAGCGGGAGTGCTCACGGCCCACGGCGTGGTGGTGGGACAGCGTCGCGCCGTTGTCGATGAACGCCTGCTGGATGGCGCCCTTCACGATGTCGTACTCCTCCAGCTCGTCGCGGCGGCCGCTGGCCACGTAGGCGAACGTGAAGTACTGGCAGGCGCCCATGTGGTAGCTGTGCGACAGGTGGCAGAAGATGAAGCCCTTGACGCCGATCTGGTCGAACGCCCTGTTCGCGGCCGCCACGACGTTGTCGTGGACCGTCTCCAGCGTCGCCCACGTCGAGGACGTCTCCGACACGTCGCCGATCGCGCCGCGGTCGAGGATGAAGTCGCGGATGTAGGGGGTGTCGAACTTCTTCTGGTCGTAGAGCTTGCCCGGGCCGGCGCCGACGCAGAAGCCGCCGTGCTTCGCGACGATCTCGCCGACCAGCGTCCGGCTGCGCTTGACGTGCGCGGCGGAGCCCTCGAAACCGATGAAGGACAGGCACATCTGCGACAGGTCCATGCCCTTGCGCTTCTGCGCGTAGAGCTTCACGCCCCTGGACAGCATCGCCGAGAGCCCGGAGCTCTTCTTCGACGTCGCGAACGTGAACGCCGTCTCGTTGGCGTCGGAGACCCGGGTGATCGACGGGGAGGCGTCGGAGGCGGCGATGTCGTGCATGGCCCGCAGCCCGCTGCCGTAGTCGGGGAAGAAGTAGGCGAGGATCACCCGCTCCTCGGCGATGCGGTGCACCTGCACCGTCGCCTCCGTGATGATGCCCAACCTGCCCTCGCTGCCGAGGACCATCTCCCGCACGCTCGGCCCGGTCGACTGGCTGGGGACGTTGCGGGTGGCGACGACGCCCTTGGGGGTGACCACCCGCACGGCGCGGGTGATGTCGGCGATGTCGCCGAACCGGTCGGACTGCATGCCGGAGGAGCGGGTGGCGATCCAGCCGCCGAGGGTGGAGTGCTTGAAGCTGTCGGGGAAGTGCCCGAGGGTCCAGCCGCGCCCGTTGAGCTGGGCCTCCAGGTGCGGGCCGAGCGCGCCCGCCTGGATGCGCGCGACCTGGGAGGTCTCGTCGACCTCGAGCAGGGCGTTCATCCGCCCCATGTCCACCGACAGGACGGGGCGGGTCTCCGCGCGCGGGGCCTCCAGGCTGCCGGAGATGTTGGAGCCGCCGCCGAAGGGGATCACCACGGCGTCGGCGTCGAGCGCCGCCCGCAGCACGGCCTCGACCTCCTGCTCGGTACCCGGGTAGACGACCAGGTCCGGCACCCGGCCGAAGTCACCGCGGCGGATCCGCACCAGGTCGCGCAGGCTCTTGCCGTAGGCGTGCACGACGCGGTCGAGGTCGTCGTCCACGACGTGCCCGGCGCCGACCGCGGCGACCAGCGCCTCGCGGAGCGGTCCGGGTGCCTGCGACGGCGGCACGCTGAACTTGGCGAAGTCCGGGACCGGCGCGCCGGGGCCGTGCAGGTCCAGGTCGACCCGCTCGAGGACGAACGGCGCCAGGCCCGGCTTGTCCTCGTGGTGGAAGGAGACGCCCTCCTGGCCCCAGCCCCACCACTTCATGTGCTCGACCACTGCTGCTCCTGACCTCGTCGACGCCGCGCCCGCGTCCGCTGCGCCTGCTCACGGCCGCAGCGCGCGCAGCCGTGCCCGGCATCCTACGAGCCGGGACCGACCGTCCCTCGCGACTCGGCCCCGCGACTCGGCCCGTCCTACCGCTCGCGTTCCGCCAGCCAGCGCAGCGCCAGGTCGTAGCCGCGCGTGCCCAGGCCGGCGATCACTCCCGTCGCGATGTCGGAGAGGTAGGAGTGGCGCCGGAAGGGCTCGCGGGCGTGGACGTTGGAGATGTGCAGCTCCACCAGCCCCGCGCTCAGCTCCGCGCAGGCGTCGCGCAGCGCCACGGACGTGTGCGTCCAGGCGCCGGGGTTGATCACCACGGGGACCCGCTCGTCGGCCGCGTCGTGGACCCAGCCGAGCATCTGCGCCTCGGAGTCGGTCTGGCGGAACTCCACCTGCACGCCGAGGTCCGCGGCCAGCGCCGTGCAGCGGGCGGCCACGTCCGCCAGCGTCTCGGAGCCGTAGACCTCCGGCTGCCTCCGGCCCAGGCGCCCCAGGTTGGGGCCGTTGAGGACGAGGACCCGCCGCGGAGCGGACCCGTCCCGGGAGGAGGTGGGCTGCTGGGTGGACTGCACCGGCTCGCTCGGCGTCATGGCCGGACGCTAGCAACCGCCCGCCCGACGACCCGGCGGCCGGGCGGGTGCACCTGCCGCGCGTGTCCGGGGCGGCTGGCACGCTGCGCGCCGTGACCGATCCCGCCGCAGCCGATCCCGCCGCAGCCGATCCGCTCCGCTGCTTCGGCACCGGCGACGAGCTGTACGAGAGCTACCACGACGCCGAGTGGGGGCGTGCGGTGCGCGGGGACGCGGCGGTCTTCGAGCGGCTCTCGCTGGAGGCGTTCCAGTCGGGGCTGTCGTGGATCACCGTGCTGCGCAAGCGCCCCGCCTTCCGGGAGGTCTTCGCCGGCTTCGACCCGGCCGCGGTGGCGCGCTTCGGGGACGCCGACGTCGAGCGGCTGCTCGCCGACGCCCGGATCATCCGCAACCGGCTGAAGATCGAGGCCGTCATCGGCAACGCCCGGGCGGTGCTCGCCCTGGCCGAGCGCGGCGGCAGCGTCTCGGACCTGCTGTGGGGCCACGCCCCGCGGCGGCCGGGCGAGGCCCCGCAGTCGTGGGCGGACGTGCCCGCGACCACGCCCGAGTCGGTGGCCCTGGCGAAGGCGCTGAAGGCCGCGGGGCTGCGCTTCGTGGGTCCCACCACCGCCTACGCGGCGATGCAGGCGTGCGGCGTGGTCAACGACCACTTCGCCGCCTGCCCGGCCCGGGCGGCGTGCGAGCAGCCGTCGCGCTGAGCCGCGCCCCGGGACGAGCGGCCCGGGGGGCACTCAGCCGCGCCTGCTGAGGGCGCGGCGGCGCACCCGCTGCTCGACGCGGTCGAACTCCCGCCGCAGGGGCGTGGAGCAGAACTCCCCCAGCGTGACGCCCGCGGCCAGCGCCAGGCCCGTGCCCAGCGCCCCGACGAGCTGGGTGAGCCCCTGGGCGCCCGAGCCCTCCACGACGGAGAAGATCGCGGAGTAGATCGCCAGCCCGGGCAGGAGCGGCACGATCCCGCAGACGGAGACCACCGGGCCCGGCACCCCCCAGCGCCACGCGGTGCTCTCCGCGACGAAGCCCACCGCGAGCGCGGCGACGGCGCTGGCGGCGGTGGGCCCGAGACCGGCGGCGGTCGTGGCGTCGAAGACCAGCCACCCCAGGGCCCCCGCCAGCCCGGCCATCAGCACGGCCCAGCGGGTGGCGCGCCCCACCACCGCCCACGCCAGCGCGGCGATCCCGGCGGTGGCGGCCTCCACGAGGGGCGGCAGGCCGCCGACGGCCGCGGGGACGAGGGTCAGCCGCAGCCCGGCACGCTGGGCGACGTCCAGCACCCCGGCGATGCCGAGCACGAGGCCCGTCGTCATCAGCAGGGTCTCGAACACCCGCGCGCTGGCCGTCACGTAGTAGCCGGAGATCGCGTCCTCGGCGGAACCCACCAGCGACAGCCCGGCGAGGAGGACGACGATCCCGGCCCCCACGACCATCGAGGGCGGCAGCGGGCCCAGCCACGACGGCAGCACGGGCTCCAGCAGCGTCAGGCCCAGGGCGACCGCCGTCGCCAGGGCGGCGCCCGCGACCTGCTGGAAGAACGCGGGCAGCCCGTGCCGGTTGGCCTGCTGCAGGAGCAGGTCGATCAGGCCGGTGGTGAGGGCCGCCGCCACCGCCACCGCCCACCCGCCGCCGATGAGGAAGGCGACGGCGGCGGCCAGGGTGGCCGTCCCCAGGCTCGCCACGGTGCGGGGTGCCCGCGGCTGCACGTCCAGCACGGCGCGCAGCCGCGCCGCGAGGTCGTCGGCCCGGACCCCGGCGGCCGCCTCGTGGGCCAGCGCGTAGAGCGCCGCCAGCCGGGAGTAGTCGATGCCGCGCACCTGGACGACCCGCAACGTCGTCAGCGGTGGGCGACCCCGGCGCGCGGCGGAGATCGTCACGGAGGTGTAGGTGATGTCGAGGTGGCAGTGGCGCAGGCCGCAGCCGCTGGCCGCGCGCAGGGTCACGGCGGTCACGTCGGCGGCGGGCGCCCCGCAGGACAGCAGCGCCTCGGCCATGCGCAGGAGGGCGTCCAGCAGGTGGAGCGCCTGCGCCTCGTCCATCTCGGCAGCGGGTGCGGCGACTCCCGTGGGCGGGGTCTCCCCGGTCGGCTGCGTCACGCAGCGACGCTACCGAGGGGCCCCGGCAGCGGCGGGGACGGGGGCACCGGCCGCAGTCAGGGGGATGTCAGCCCGGGCAGACGGTCCCGAAGTCGCCGAGCACGGGGGCGGGGGCGATGCCGCAGCCCACCTCGAAGCTGCCGAGGTCGGCGACCTGCCACGCCCCGTCCTGCAGGTGCAGGACCACGTCGGCGGGCTCGAGGTCGGCGCCGGTGGGTGCCAGGTGGGCCGCCGCCCAGGTGGCGTCGGCGGCGGAGAGCCGGACGTCGGCCACGCGGTAGGCGGCGGGGTCGACGCCGGCCGTGGCCGGGCTGGTCCGCACGGCCTGCTCGATGGCGGGGGCGTCCACCACGGCCGCGGCGCTCACCGGCGCCGCACCCGCGAGCAGGGCCACGCTCGCCAGCGCACCGGCGCCGGAAGCCACCCGGGTGAGGGTCGTGCGGGTCGTCGTGCCTCGGAACATGCCGTCCTCCTCCACGCGGGACGCGGCCGGATCCCCCGGCACGCCCGCTCTCCGACGCGGCCCGCCGGTCCGGGGTTCCCCGGTGACCGCGCCGCGTCCGTCTCATCCTGCCCGTCGTCGCTCTGCCTGTCGTCGTCCTGAGCGTTGCGGTGCCCCGCTGCCGCGGAACCAAACACGACGGCTCCGACATCGGGGCCGTCCGGGGCCTCCGGGACAGCGCCGCGGGGGTGCGGGACGCACGGTCCGCACCGGCCGGCGGGAGGGGGGAGGATGCTGGCGGGTCCGCGGCCGCGGGCCGGCCGGATCGACCAGGGGGTGGGTGTGGAGGGGCTGCAGGTCACCCGCTCCCTCACCGTCCCCGAGGCGGAGCTGCGGGAGCGCTTCTCGCGCGCCGGCGGGCCCGGCGGGCAGGGCGTGAACACGACCGACTCCCGGGTGGAGCTGTCCTTCGACGTGACGGGCTCCCCCTCCCTCGGCGAGGCCGCCCGTGCCCGGGCCCTGGAACGGCTCGCCGACCGGCTGGTGGACGGCGTCGTCACCGTGGTGGCCTCCGAGCACCGCGCCCAGCTGCGCAACCGCGAGGCCGCCCGGGCCCGGATGGCCTCGCTGCTCGCCGCGGCGCTGGCTCCGCCTCCTCCCAGCCGCCGCGCCACCCGGCCCACGAAGGGCTCCCAGCGCCGGCGCGTGGAGGCCAAGAAGCGGCGCGGCGACGTCAAGCGGCTGCGGCGCTCCACCGACGACTGACCCCTCGTGCGCCCGCGCCGCCCGGCTCCCGCGGCACGCCCCCGCTCGCCGGTCACGGGGGACTCGGGCTGCGGGTCGGCGGTCTTCCCGCGAGGATTCCCGCTGCGGGTCGGCGCACGGGTGCCGCCCGCGGACCCGCGGTGACCGTCGCCGCGGACGGGACGAGGCCGGGACGTCGGCCTCGGGCGAGGAGGGCCGGTGGCGCTGCGGATCGAGGACTACGGCGTGCTGGGTGACCTGCAGACGGCTGCCCTGGTGGGCCGGGACGGGTCGATCGACTGGCTCTGCCTGCCCCGGTTCGACTCCGCCGCCTGCTTCGCGGGGCTGCTGGGCGACGACGGTCACGGCATGTGGCGGCTGGCGCCGACCGCGGGCGGGATGTGCACGCGCCGTCACTACCGCGGGGACTCCCTGATCCTGGAGACGGAGTGGGAGACCCCCGAGGGCACCGTGCGGGTCATCGACTTCATGCCCCCGCGCGGGGAGGCCGCCGACATCATCCGCATCGTCGAGGGCGTGAGCGGGCGGGTGCCGATGCACATGGAGCTGCGGCTGCGCCTCGACTACGGCCAGGTGGTGCCGTGGGTGCGGCGCGAGGACGGGGACCTTGCGGCCATCGCGGGCCCGGACGCGCTGTGGCTGAGCACCCCCGCCCCGCTGGAGGGCCGGGACTTCACGACCTTCTCCGACTTCTCGGTCGCCGCCGGGGACCGCGTTCCCTTCGTGCTGACGTACGCCCCCTCCCACGGCCCGCGCCCGCACCCGGTGCACGCCGAGAACGCCCTCGCGGAGACGGAGCGGTTCTGGGCGCGGTGGATGGAGGACTTCCACTACGACGGGCACGACGCGCGCTGGGACGAGGCGGTACGCCGTTCGCTGGTGGTGCTGAAGGGGCTGACCTACGCGCCCACGGGCGGGATCGTGGCCGCCGCCACGACCTCTTTGCCGGAGTGGATCGGCGGCAGCCGCAACTGGGACTACCGCTACTGCTGGCTGCGCGACGCGACGTTCACGCTGCAGGCGCTGCTGGGCACGGGCTTCGTGGCGGAGGCCGAAGCATGGCGCGAGTGGCTGCTGCGCGCCGTGGCGGGTGACCCGGCGAAGCTGCAGATCATGTACGGGATCGACGGGACGCGGCGGCTGCCGGAGTTCGAGCTCGACTGGCTGCCCGGCTACGAGGGCTCGGGTCCTGTGCGGGTCGGCAACCTCGCCGCCGACCAGTTCCAGCTGGACGTGTGGGGGGAGGTCCTCGACGGGCTGCACCTCTCGCGCAGCGCGGGGCTGCCGGCGACGGAGAGCGCGTGGCGGATGCAGCGGGCGCTGCTGGACTTCCTGGAGGGCAACTGGCGCGAGGCCGACTGGAGCCTGTGGGAGGTGCGGGGCGAGCCGCGGCACTTCGTGCACTCCAAGGTCATGGCGTGGGCGGGGGTGGACCGCGCCGTCCAGGCGGTCGAGCGCTTCGGCCTGGACGGCCCGGTGGACCGCTGGAAGCGGGTGCGGGACGAGATCCACGCCGAGGTCTGCGCCAACGGCTTCGACGCGGAGCGCAACACGTTCACGCAGTTCTACGGCTCGCAGGGCCTGGACGCGGCACTGCTGCTGATCCCGGAGGTGGGGTTCCTGCCGTTCGAGGACCCGCGCGTGGTGGGCACGGTGGACGCGGTGCAGCGGGAGCTGTGCCGGGACGGCTTCCTGCTGCGCTACGACACCACCTCCGACGGCGGCGTGGACGGGCTGCCCGGCGAGGAGGGCGCCTTCCTGGCGTGCACCTTCTGGCTGGCCGACGCCCTGCACGGCATCGGCCGCACGCGGGAGGCGGTGGAGCTCTTCGAGCGGCTGCTGGCGCTGCGCAACGACCTCGGCCTGCTCGCGGAGGAGTACGACCCCGTCTCGGGCCGCCAGCTCGGCAACACCCCGCAGGCGTTCAGCCACGTCGGGCTCGTCAACACGGCACGGCACCTCTCGGGCGCCCACCCCGCCGACCTGGTGCCGCGCGGGCGCAGCGCGGAGCGGGGCGAGCAGGCGCGGGCCTGACCCGGGGGCCGGGAGCAGGATCGGGGCCCGGCGGGCCCGCTGCACACGAGCGGCGCAGCACCCGGGGAGGGTGCTGCGCCGTGGCCGGTGCGGGGACCGGGGGCTCGGTGGAGCGGGGCGTCAGAGCAGGACGTCCACGCGGAGCATGGCCCGGCCCTGCGGGAGGAAGGCCGACATCCGCGAGTGCGTCTCCATGGCCACGGGGCGGACGGCGATGCTCATGGCGTGGCGCACGAGCTGGCTGATCTCGCCCTCGGTGAGGGAGCGGCCGGCCGGGACCACGCCGGCGGCGCGGACGTAGGCGATCTCCTTGGCGAGGACGGCGATCGCGGTCCCGTCGGAGCCGTCGACGTCGACGACCCCGGCCTGCAGGTGCGCCAGGAGGGCGCGGTCGCTGCCGGTGAGGTGGTCGAGCGGGTCCTGGTCGGGGAAGTCCCCGTTGATGCGCGCCACGGGGCTGATCCCGTAGATGCGCTGAGGGTCGCGGGCGCCGTAGACATTGGGCGCCGAGGTGACCGATCCGATGTGCATGGTGACTCCCTTCGACACTCCCAGTAAGCAGCGGTCAACGCAGCGTGGCAAGAGTCCCGCGATTCTTGATGGGCCGATCGGGTGAGGATCCGCCCCGGATGCCACCCGGACAGCGGTACAGAAGCGCACAGGAGAGTCGTGCGATCCACCCCGCGCCCCCGAGAGGGAACGGATCGCACCCGACGCGCGGGAGCGCCGCCGCCGGACGCCCCCCTCCCGGGGCGGCCCGGGGCGGTCAGTCCCGCGGGAGGTCGGCCGCGGTCACGGCGTTGCCGGCGATGACGCCGGCGTACCAGCGGGCGCTGTCCTTGAGGGTGCGGACCTGGGTGGTGTAGTCGACGTGGACGATGCCGAAGCGCTTGGAGTAGCCGTAGGCCCACTCGAAGTTGTCCAGCAGCGACCACAGGTAGTACCCCGTGACGTTCGCGCCCTGCTCGATCGCCTGGTGCAGCGCGGTGAGGTGCTGCCGGAGGTAGGCGATGCGGTCGTCGTCGTGGACGCCGCCGTCGGCCGAGACCGCGTCGGGGAAGGCCGCCCCGTTCTCGGTGATGGCGAGCTCCAGACCGGGGTTCTCCCCCGCCACCCGCAGCAGCAGCTCCTGCAGGCCCGTGGCGTCGATCGGCCACCCCATGTCGGTCTTGGCCAGGTGCTGCTCGGGGAAGTCCACGCTCTCGCAGGCGATCCACGGCGTCGCCGTCCCGTCGCCGTGGCCGTCCGCGGACTCCCTGGGCCGGGAGCCGTCCCAGCCCCGCACCACCGTCGGCGTGTAGTAGTTGATGCCGAGCAGGTCGAGGGGCTGGTGGATGAGGTCGAGGTCGCCGTCGTGGACGAAGGACCAGTCGCTGACCCCGGCGGTGTCG
>NZ_PTJD01000005.1 GCF_002934625.1 Kineococcus xinjiangensis
GGCCGATTGACCCCTATCGAGTACGAGACCATCATGACCGCACCGGCCAATCAGGCCGCGTGACCTGATCTGACACCGGATCATGCAGCAGACCCCAGTACGAGCGGACCGCCTGGGCATGCCGGTCGAAGATGACGCCGAAGCCCTCGGGGTCGCCGTCGGCAGCGCGCTGCCACAGCTCTCCGTCGCTCAGCTCGTTCATGAGGGTCACATCATGAAGTGCCCGCAGCCACCCCGACGCTCCCAACTACTTTGCGCCACCTACCGTCACGGCGTGTCCAGTCGATCTTGGCTACTCGCTTTGGAGCGCTGGGCGCGACATGCGCAGCAAGGCGTGAACGGTGTGACGAGACGCCTGGCGTCACGGCAGGAGTCGTTGCCCGAAGAGGCCCGCCGGTCGTCCTGGTACGTCACCTACTTGGTGGAAGCGCTGTCGGCGCGGAAGGGTCCGGTGCTGGCACCATCGTGGCTGCCGGTGGCCTGACGCCTCCCGCAGATTGGGATGGAACTCGTCGCATGCTGCGGCCATAGGGAGGTGTGACCCCTGTGGATGAAGCACCAGATGACGAGCTGTGGTCACGAGCCGCGGCCGGGGAGGTGGAGTGCTTCGGTGTCCTCTTCCAGCGCCACGAGCATGCGGTGCGCTCCTACTGTCACCGGCGTACCGGCTCCCTGGACGCGGCCGATGACCTGCTCTCGATCGTCTTCCTCGAGGCATGGCGCCGGCGCCAGGACGTCGAGCTGCACGGCGACTCGCTGCTGCCGTGGTTCCTCTCCGTCGCCGCCTACACCATGCGTCACCGCTGGCGCACCGCGAGGCGCCACCGGGCGGCCCTAGCGCGGCTACCCGTTGAGCTGACCACGCCCGACCACGCCGACGAGGTCGCCGAACGGCTCGACGGCGCGACGGCCTTGGACAGTGCCCAGCGGGCCTTCGCCCGCCTCAAGCCCGCCGACCAGGACGTCCTGGCCCTCTGCGTCGGCCAGGGCCTGGACTACGCCGCCGCATCCGTCGCTCTCGGTGTCCCGATCGGCACGGTCCGGTCTCGCTTGTCCCGCGCCCGTGCTCGCCTGCGCCAACTCCTCGAGGAAGACCCACCCGGTGAGGCATCCGCGTCCCCGGTCACGGCCCTCCACCTCGGCAGGCCCACCGTCGCCCTCACCTCAGCTCAGGCCGCGCCCACGACTGCGCAGGAGACCCCGTGATGCTCACCACGCCGCCCATGGACCCTCGACGCAAGGACGCGATGACCCGCTACCTCCAGCGGGAGGCAGCTACCACCCTGCAAGCGACCTCCAAGCAGCGCACCCCCCGCCGCCTGTCGCTCATCGGCGCATCGGCCGGCCTGGCCGCCGCTGTGGCTGTCGCCGTCGTCATCACCCACGGGACCGAGCTCGGGCAGCGGGGCCCCGCGATGGGGCTGGTCGCGTACAGCCTCCCCGTGCCGACCGAGGCGCCGACCAACTGCGACGAACAGTCGGCGTTCAGCTACCCCGCCTTCGAGAAGGTCCCGGAGCTGCTCCACCTCCTGCCCGAAGCACCACCGGAGACGGTGCTCGCCGGCGCGATCGTGGAGGTCACCGCCTGCAACCGGGGCGCCTGGCCGGCGGCCAGCTTCCTGCGTTTGGCCCCGGATCGCGGCCGCGCCGAGAAGGCCCTGACCGTCTGGGGACCCAACGCCGCGGGCTTGCCCATGGACCTGCGCGACGGCGAGCAGGGCGTGCGCATAACCGAGGTCGCCGGGCAGCCGGCGCGCGTGCGGGTCACGGACTGGGGCGTCGTGCAGTCCTGGAGCACCGGCTCGGAGCACTGGGTGATCACCGCGGCCGGCATGGATCCGCGCACCGTTGCTCAGGTCGCTGAGCACGTCGTCCTCAACGACGGCATTGAGGGACTGGCCCAGCAGCTGCCCGACATGGAGAACATCGCCCTGCCTCCCGAGCCGAAGGGAGCAGTGGCCACCTACACCGTCCGCTACGAGGTTCCCGGGGCGAACGTGGAGGGCTCACAGGACTTCGACGCCCCGGGGATGCACATCCAGGTCGGTCCAGGCCTCACCCCTTGGTCGGCCGCTCTGAGCACCGGCCCACTCGAAGACCAGGGCATCTTCGACATCAACGGCACCCTCGGAACGGGCGTCAGCAACGGCGGCGTCCCCGGCGGAGTGGCTTGGCAGATCACCCCCGACCTCACCGCCACCGTCTTCGGCACAGCAAGCCGCGACAGCACCGGCTACCGCGACCTGGTGCCGCTGATGCGCACTCTGCAGCCCGTGACGCCGGACGACCCGCGCTTCGCGGACCCGGCCGTCGACACCAGGGCCGGCGGCTGATCGGAACGGCGAGGGCGGCGCTGTCTCGTACCGGCGCCGCCCTTCTGGTCCTGACACTGGTGCAGGAGCGTCAACGCTGAGTCGATGAACTTCGCCTTCGCATTCAAGGGATCCGGTAGGCGTCGCGCGGGGTGCGGTCGCCGAGGACTTGGTGGGGTCGGCGGGTGTTGTAGGTATGTCGGAACAGGTTGACCTCTACCGCGAGGGCATCGCCGTCGTCGATGATCGCGCGGTAGAGGTGCTCGTACTTGAGCGTGCCGAAGAAGCGCTCCACGACCCCGTTGGTCTGCGGGCTCCTGACTCTGGTGCGGACGTGCCGCAGCAGCGGGTCTGGGCCGGTGAACAGCTGCGCGAAGGTGTCTCCGCGGAAGCACGGCCCGTTGTCCGTGACCAGCGCGATGGGTGCGGGTTGGTCGAGGAGCTCCCCGGTGGCCTCGTCGAGGACCTCGACACTGCCGCGGTCGGCCCGCAGGTCCTCCAAGTTCAGCTGCCGTTGCGCTGCGTCGACGGCCGCCCGGACGCAGGCGACGGCGTCGCCGCCGCGACTCGTCGTCGTCACGGTGACAGCGAGGCAGAACTTCGTGGCGTAGTCCACGACCGCGCAGAGCCGCCAGATGCCGCCGGTGGGGGTCTCGAACGAGGTGGGGGTACCTCCCGCTTGCGGGGGAAAGTCCATCTGCCACAGCCGGTTCCTCACCATGGGCGGGTCGTGGAAGACGCGGCGGCGCACCATCGACCACGCCTTGCGGTCAGCCCGGAAGCCCGACGACAGCAGCAGACCGCGTCGCAGCAGCGCCCTGCGGACGGTGGAGGTGGACACCTGCTGGCCGTCAGCACGCATGAGGGCGGCGTTTTTGCGATGGCCCCACGCCGGCCAGTCCGCGGCGTCCTTCGCCGCCAGCGCCTCCACGGCGTCCACCTTCGGAGACGGCCAAGGACCGCGGTCAGGATGCTCGGGACCGAGCCGGCGGTAGCGGGTGAGCCGGCGGCGGTAGGTCCGCTCCGGGATCCCAGCCAGCTTGGCGAACCTCGAGACCGGCAAGCCTGCCTCGCCCCTCAGGGCCTCGAGGACTCCGAAGGGCCCCGCGACCCCGGTGAGGTTGCTCCTGTCCCGGAGGTCTCTGGGTAGTGGGTGGCGGTCTGCAGGATCCGCAGCGCGATGGTCGTCTCAGCCAGGGCGAGCTTGAGCTGCTCGTTCTCCGCCCCGCAACCGCCTCTCGATCATCGTGCCGGGCCCTGGCGGGCCGGGCTTCTTCGCCACCAGCCCTTCCCGACCCGCGGCGATGAAGCGGTCCGGCCATGCATCGACGGTGATGGCACTGACCCCGTGGCGGCGGGCCGCCTCGGTCATGGACAGCTCCCCGGCCAGTACTGCCAAGACCACGGAGAGCTGGACGTCGGAGCTGACCAGGCGGGGCCGCGACCGGCTCACGGCACACCGGACCACAAGCTAACTAGGGCTCTGGTCATGCCACATATCTTGAAGCACCACAACCCACTAGGGTCGAACGCATGTTCGATCAGCGGCGCTCCGGTCGTGGCGCCGCGCCGCGGGTCCCGGGCGCCCCGCCGGGGTGGCCGCCGGGGGTCCTCCCGCCGGCGGCCCCGGACTTCGAGGCGAGCGCGGTGGCGTGGCTGCTCGACCAGGCGCCTCCGGAGTACCGGGCGTACCCGGCGGCGCGCCGGCACCCCGTGCTGCTCGTGTGGCTCGTGGCCCACCACGTCGACGCGCAGGCGGAGGCGGTGCGGCGGGCCGTCGCCACCGCCCGGGTGGACCTGAGCGACGTGCTGCCCGTGGAGATGGCCCCGCGCGTCTTCGAGCTGCTGGAGCGGGAGGACCTGCGCCTGCGCCGGGTGCGGCGGGCCGTGGCGCTGCTGCAGGAGGCGCTGCACGGCCGCCGCTACGTGCCGCGACTGTGACCCGCACCCGGGGTGACGGTGAACGGGGGGCGACTGTGAGGATCCTGCGGGGGCGCCCGCGCCGGGCGGCCGGGTCCGCGACCTGCTCTTACACTCGACACGGCGAGGCCGCCGAGGCCCCGTCCGCGCCCGCCCCGGCGAGGCGCACGGCCGCACCCCAGGAGGACACCCCGGATGGGGCTGCTCGCATCGATCACCCGACCCCAGGACCTGCGCAAGCTCGACCAGCACGAGCTCGAGCAGCTCGCCGGGGAGATCCGCGACTTCCTGGTCGCGTCCGTCAGCCGCACCGGCGGCCACCTCGGCCCCAACCTCGGCGTCGTCGAGCTGACGATCGCCCTGCACCGGGTGTTCGACTCCCCGCGCGACCGCATCGTCTTCGACACCGGTCACCAGTCCTACGTGCACAAGCTGCTCACGGGGCGCCAGGACTTCACGAGGCTGCGCGCCCGCGGCGGCCTCTCCGGGTACCCCAGCCGCGCCGAGAGCCCCCACGACGTCGTGGAGAACTCCCACGCCTCCACGTCGCTGTCCTGGGCGGACGGCCTGGCGCGCGCCCACCAGCTGCGCGGCGAGATCGACCGCCACGTCGTCGCCGTCGTCGGTGACGGCGCCCTGACCGGCGGCATGGCCTGGGAGGCGCTGAACAACATCGCCGCCGGCGACCGGCCGGTGATCATCGTCGTCAACGACAACGAGCGCTCCTACGCGCCCACCATCGGCGGCCTGGCCTCGCACCTGGCGACGCTGCGCACCACCAGCGGCTACGAGAAGTTCCTGGAGTGGGGCCGCGGCACCCTGCGCCGCGCGGGCGGTCCCGGGCGCCTCGCCTACGACACCCTCCACGGGATGAAGAAGGGGATCAAGGACATCGTCGCGCCCCAGGGCCTCTTCGAGGACCTCGGGCTGAAGTACGTCGGCCCCGTCGACGGCCACGACGTCACTGCGATGGAGCACGCGCTGCGCCGGGCCCGCGCCTACGGCGGCCCCGTCATCGTGCACGCCATCACCCAGAAGGGCCGCGGCTACCGTCCCGCCCTCGACGACGACCTGGACCACTTCCACGCCGTCGGCGTCATCGACCCCGAGACGGGGGAGGCGCAGGCGTCCTCCGGCTCCTCGTGGACGAGCGTGTTCGCGGAGGAGATGGTCGCGATCGGCGCCGAGCGCGACGACGTCGTGGGCATCACCGCCGCGATGCTCGCCCCCGTCGGCCTCGACGCCTTCGCCCGCGCCCACCCCGACCGGGTCTTCGACGTCGGCATCGCGGAGCAGCACGCCGTGACCGCCGCGGCCGGCATGGCCGCCGGCGGCCTGCACCCGGTGGTCGCCGTCTACGCCACGTTCATCAACCGCGCCTTCGACCAGGTCCTCATGGACGTCGCGCTGCACCGGGCGGGCGTCACCTTCGTCCTCGACCGCGCCGGGGTGACCGGACCCGACGGGGCCAGCCACCACGGCATGTGGGACATGGCGCTGCTGCGCATCGTGCCCGGCCTGCGCCTGGCCGCCCCCCGCGACGCCACCACCCTGCGCGAGGAGCTGCGTGAGGCGCTCGACGTCACCGACGCCCCCACGGTCGTCCGCTTCAGCAAGGGCAAGGTGCCCGCCGACCTGCCCGCCATCGCCCGCACCGGCGGCGTCGACGTCCTCGAGGGGCCCTCGTGGGCGGAGGGCGACGACGTCCTGCTCGTCGCCGTGGGCTCGATGGTGCCGACCTGCCTCGACGTGGCCGCCCGGCTGCGCGCGCAGGGCGTCGGCGTCACCGTCGTCGACCCGCGCTGGGTGGTGCCGCTGGACGCCGCGCTCGTCGACCTCGCCCGCCTCCACCGCCACGTGGCGGTCGTGGAGGACGGCGGGGAGGCCGGGGGCGTCGGCGGCGCGCTGGCAGACCTGCTGCGCCGCGAGGGCGTCACCGCCGACGTGCTGACGTTCGCCCTGCCGCAGCGCTTCCTCGACCACGGCACCCGCGACGAGGTGCTGGAGGAGGCCGGGCTGGCGCCGCAGGCGGTCTCCCTGCGCATCGTGGAGGCCGTCGCCCGCCTGCAGGAGGTCGACGCGCCCGCCGGCACGGCCTGACGCCCGACCGGCGCCGCCCCCGGGCGGCGCCTGCGGGGGCTTCAGACCTCCAGCGACTGCCGGGTCAGGTCCAGCGTCGGCTCGGGCATCGCCACCTCGTGGCGGGTGACGAGCACGGCGCGGGGGAAGGCGCGGTCCTCCACCTCGGTGGCCGACCACGCCGCCCCCACGAACGCCGGGTCGACGCGGGCCAGGTCGAACCAGCCGCGCTCGCGCCGCGGCACCGCCACCGCGCGCATGCCGCACTCGTCGTCGCCGACGACGAACGAGCGCAGCGACTCCGCCGCCAGCAGCGTCGGCACGTCGCAGCCGCCCACGGGACGAAGGACGCCCCCGCCCCGGACGCCCTTGTCGCGGCGCAGGCGCTGGGCGGCGTACTCGCCCATCCGCTCCAGGTAGCTCAGCGCCCCGCTCGGCTGGCCGCCGTCGGCGTCGGGGCCCAGGCCCACGCGCGCCGCCACCGGCCGCGGCAGGGGCACCACCCGCTGCGCGCCCGGCGGCGGGAACGGCAGCCGCACCCCCAGGCCCAGGTCCATCGCGCCGCCCAGCACGGGGCGGCTCGCCCAGGCCGGGCCCAGGTGCGCGGCGGAGGTCACCGGCAGCGCCAGCGGCAGCAGCAGGGCCCACGGGTCCGTGCCTGCCGCGACCTCCTCCTGCAGGGTGCGGTGGGCGAGCACCCAGTCGCGCACCCGCAGTCGCGCCGAGGCGGGTCCGGCGGGGGCGCCCGCGGCCGCGGCGACCTCCGTCCACGGCACCAGCGGGTCACCGCCGGCGACGGGCACCTGCACGCCGTCGTCGCCGGGCAGCAGGTCCAGGTCGTCCACGACCACCACGGCGAGCACGGCGCGGCGCAGGGTCGCGCGCAACGTGGCGGGTTCCGGGGAGGTGGGCATGTGCCGACCGTAGTTCGCCCCCGCTCGGGGCGGCATGCCACGGACGGTCACCGTTGCGCCGTTCGGAGGACGGCCGAGCGGTGTGCCCGTGGGGAGCCGCCGCGCCCGTCCTCACCCGCGCGGGCGCACCCGTTCACCGTCAGGGACGGCAGAGCACCTCGCCGTGCAGGATCGTGAACCAGCCGTCCTCCGCCGCGGCCCACGCCCGCCACCCGGCCGAGATGCGCTCCAGGTCCGCCTGCGTGGCCAGGCCGCTCTCGACGGCGCTGCGGCCGGTCCCCGACTCCAGGATCCGCTGCGCCCAGGACCCGCCCCACAGCTCCCGCCCGGCGGGGTCGGCGTAGCACCACGTCGACGCCCCGGCGGTGACGTCGCGGAAGTCGGCCTCGCGGGCCCAGGAGAGCAGGCGGCGACCGGCGTCCGGCTCGGCTCCCCGGGTGCGGGCGACCGCGTCGTACAGGGCGCGCCACTCCTGCAGGGCGGGTTCGGCGGGGTACCAGGTCATCGCGGCGTAGTCCGCGTCGCGGGCGGCGACGTACCCGCCCGGGCGGCAGACGCGGCGCATCTCCCGCAGGGCGGCCACCGGGTCGGGCAGGTGCTGCAGGACCTGGTGGGCGTGGACGACGTCGAAGCTGTCGTCGGGGAAGGGCAGCGCGGTCGCGTCCGCCGCGGTGAAGGTGACCCCCTCGACGCCCCTGCGCGCGCAGTGCGCCCGCGCGGCGTCCAGCGCCTCTGCGGAGGTGTCGACGCCGACGACGGCGCCGGGTGCGACCAGGGCGGCGAGGTCGGCGGTGATGGAGCCCGCCCCGCAGCCCACGTCCAGCAGCGTCGTGCCGGGGCGCAGGTGGGGGAGCAGGTGGGCGGCGGAGTTCTCGGCGGTGCGCGTGTCGTAGGTGCGCAGGACCGAGGGCGCGTGGCCGTGGACGTACTCGCCGGTGCTGCTCATGGTGGCTCCGCTCTCCGTGGTGGGAGGCCGACCCTAGCGATCACGTCCATGATGTGAAACGGCGGTATCAAATTGTGAGACGAGGCGGGTGGTCAGGACCCGGCGTCGCCCGCCACCACGTCCGCTGCCACGTCCCCTGCCACGTCCTCGGCCCGCGCCGCGGCGAACGCCTCCGCCAGCGGTGCGGCGACCAGCTCCCGCTGCCACGGCCGCGCCCCGCGCTCCGCCAGCGCGGCCGCGATCTGCTCCGCCCCGGCCGGCTCCGGCGGCGACCACGCCAGCCGGCGCAGCGCATCCGGCTGCAGCACGTTCTCCTGCGGCAGGCCGTGGCGCTCCGCCAGCCCCTGCACCACCGTCCGCCCCGCAGCCAGCCGCGCCGCCGCCAGCGGCTCCCGCGCCGCCCACGCCCGCGGCGGGGGAGGCCCGTCGCCCCGCGGCGGATGCACCGGCAGCTCCGCCTCCGGCAGCTCCAGCGCCCGCGCCACCGCCTCGGCCCAGCGCTCCACCCCGCTGCGCGCGGCCCGCCCCTTGAACCCCGGCAGGGCCAGCAGGTCCCGCGCCGAGCGGGGCGTCGCCCGGGCGGCCGCCACGATCGCCGAGTCCGGCAGCAGCCGCCCCGGAGAGGTGTCCTGCTCCTGGGCCGCCGCGTCCCGCGCCAGCCACAGCTCCCGCACCACCGCCAGCTGCCGCCGCGAGCGCACCGCGTGCAGCCCCGAGACGCGCCGCCACGGGTCGGCCGCCGGCACCGGCGGGGGCGCCGCCGCGACCGCCGCGAACTCCTGCCGCGCCCACTCCAGCTTCCCCTGCGCGGCCAGCCGCGCCGCGAGGGCGTCGCGCAGCTCCAGCAGCACCTCCACGTCGAGCGCCGCGTACGTCAGCCACGGCGCCGGCAGCGGCCGCGTCGACCAGTCCACCGCCGAGTGCTCCTTCGCCAGGCGGATGCCCAGCAGCTCCTCCACGACCGCCGCCAGCCCCACCCGCGGCAGGCCCGCCAGACGGGAACCGAGCTCGGTGTCGAACAGCTCGTCCGGGCGCATCCCCAGCGCGGCGAGGCACGGCAGGTCCTGGCTGGCCGCGTGCAGCACCCACTCCACGCCCTCCAGCGCCGCCCCCAGCGACGACAGGTCGGGCAGGGGGGTGGGATCGATGAGCGCCGTGCCGGCGCCGGCACGGCGCAGCTGCACCAGGAAGGCGCGCTGGCCGTAGCGGTAGCCCGAGGCTCGCTCCGCGTCCACCGCCACCGGCCCGGTGCCCGCGCGCATCGCCGCGACCACCTCCGCGAGGCCGGCCTCGTCGACGACCACGTCGGGGAGCCCGCCCGCGGGCGCGTCGAGCAGCGGCAGGGGCGGCGCGTCCACCGCCTGCGCCCCGTCGCCGTCCGCCGCACCCGCGGCGGGGATCTCGTCGCGTCCTCGAACTGACACGCCCCCACCGTACGCACCAGAGGTGCGCCCGGTGGGGGCGGCTGCCGAACGGCGCGTCCCGACGGGGGAACCCGTCAGGACGCGGCGGTCACTGGATGACGCCGGAGCGCAGGCAGATGGCGACCATCTCCGCGCGGTCACCGGTGCCGAGCTTGCGGGCGATGCGCGCCAGGTGGCTCTTGACCGTCAGCGCGGACAGGCCCAGCAGGGCGCCGGTGTCCTTGTTGGAGCGGCCGTCGGCGACGTGCTGCAGCACCTCGATCTCGCGCTCCGAGAGGCTGTCGACGCCGTTGTCGCCCTGGCGGGCGTCGGGGCCGGCGCCCTCGGGGCGCGTGGTCACCAGGTAGCAGCGCACACCGGCCGCGACCGCGCCGCGCACCGCGAACGGGTCGGCGTTGGTCGACAGGACCACGCAGCGGTTCCAGCCCGCAGCGCGCAGCTCGGAGACGAGCTGGGCGCCGGAGCCGTCGGGCAGGCCGGCGTCGGCCACGAACAGGGCGCGCGGGCCGGTGCGGGCGAGCGCACGGGCCTGGGCGACGCTGGTCGCGTGCTCCACGTTGGCCGCGCCGAGGAGGCGCAGGGTGCGGGTCACGGACTCCCGGGTCGCGGGGTCAGCGACCGCCACGAGAGCCGCGAACCGGCCGAGGCGAGAGGGCACCGCCATGCCGGGCCGTTCCACGAGGGCAGTCATCGAGTCCTCCTGCGGACACGGGGAGCCGCACCGCGCGGTTCCCTTCAGGAGGTGCATCGGTCGCCCGGCAGGGGGACTTGACCTGGATGGCGGTGTTCGCCTCGCGGCGCCCACCCGGCACGCCGCGAGGTGGCGCTCAGCGCATCCGCTGCGCCAACGCCGAGACGCCCTCCGGCAGCGGCGGCAGGCCCGCCACCGCGCACAGCAGGGCCGCCCACGCCTGCAGGTGGGCACCGACGGCCACGTCGCCGTCGTCGGCGAGGACCGGCGTCCACGACGCCCGGACCTCCACGTCGACCGAGGCGGGGCGCTCGGCCAGCTCCCCGTAGCCCTCCGACAGGACCCGCGTCACCGTCCCGCCCGTGCCGACCGCCCGCGCGCCCGCCTGCGACAGGCCCTCCTCCAGCCACGCCCAACCCACCTGGCCCAGCAGCGGGTCCTCGCCGAACTCCGGCTCCAGGTCGGCGCGAACGTACGTGACCACGCGGAAGGTCCCACCCCACTCCGCCGGCGCCGCGGGGTCGTGCAGCAGGATGAAGCGGCCGGTGGCCACCTCCTCGTCGTGCACCACGACGTCGCCCGCCAGGGCCGCCGCACGGGGCGCGATGCGGGCGGGCGCCGGGACCTCGCTGACGCTGATCTCGGCCCGCAGACGGACGTCGTGCATCTCCGCGACGGCACGGTCGAAGGACGACAGCCGGGGGGCGGGGACACGGGGCGCGCTCACGGCGACGACCATAAGCAGCACCTCCCGGCTTGCGGGCGCGGCGCGCCGGATCCGCGAGTCGCCGCGCATCCGCACCGCCGCCGCCCGCCGCCGTTCCCGGCCCGTGGGAGCATCGGCGGGTGCCCGCCACGCCCCCCTCCCAGCAGCCCGCCCCGCACCCGACCGGCCCGGAATCGCCCTACCTGCGGGTGTGCCGGGGCCTCCCGTCCGACCGCGTCCCCGTCTGGTTCATGCGGCAGGCCGGCCGTTCCCTGCCGGAGTACCGGGCCGTGCGCCGCGACGTGGGCATGCTGGAGAGCTGCCGCCGCCCCGAGCTGGTCACGGAGATCACCCTGCAGCCCGTGCGCCGCTACGGCGTGGACGCGGCGATCTTCTTCTCCGACATCGTCGTGCCCCTGGAGGCCGTCGGCCTCGACCTCGACATCGTCGCCGGCACCGGCCCGGTCATCGCCGAACCCATCCGCACCCGCGCCGACCTCGACCGCCTGCCCGAGCTGCACCCCGAGCAGCTCGGGCACATCGGCGAGGCCGTGCGCCTGCTCGTCGCCGAGCTGGGCCCCACCCCCCTCATCGGCTTCGCCGGGGCGCCCTTCACCCTGGCCAGCTACCTCGTCGAGGGCGGCCCGTCGCGCGACCTGCTGCGCACCAAGGCGCTGGCCCACGGCGACCCGCAGCTCTGGAACGACCTCCTCGCCCGCCTCGCGCAGATCTCCGGCGCGTTCCTGCGCGCGCAGGTGCAGGCCGGGGCCTCGGCCGTGCAGCTGTTCGACTCCTGGGTGGGGGCGCTGTCCGCCGCCGACTACCGCCGCCTCGTCGCCCCGCACTCCGCCGCCGCGCTCGCGGCCGTCGCCGACCTCGGCGTGCCGCGCACCCACTTCGGCACCGCGACGGGGGAGCTGCTGGCCGACATGGCCGCACCCGACGGCTCCGCCTGCGTGGACGTGCTCGGCGTCGACTTCCGCATCCCCCTCGACGAGGGCGCCCGCCGCGCCCGCGCCGGGGCGGGGCGTCCCGTGGCGGTGCAGGGCAACCTCGACCCCGCGCTGCTCTTCGCGCCCGCCGACGTGCTCACCGAGGCGGTGCGGGGCGTCCTCGCCGCCGGCGACCGCACACCGGGGCACGTGTTCAACCTCGGCCACGGCGTCCCGCCCACCGCCGATCCCGACGTCCTCCAGCGCGTCGTCGACGAGGTCCACGCCTGGGTGCCTGCGCGGCGGGAGACCGCCCAGCCGGTGGGCTGAGCCGTGACCACCCCCATCCCGGTGCCACCGTCGTCGCGGCCGCGCGTCGTCGTCGTCGGCGGCGGCATCAGCGGCCTGACGGCGGCCCTGCGACTGGCCGCCGCCGCCGACGTCCTCGTGCTGGAGGCCGCACCCCGCACCGGCGGGGTCCTGCAGCGCGCCGAGGTCGGCGGGGTGGTCCTCGACACCGGCGCCGAGTCCCTGCTGGCCCGTCGCCCCGAGGCGGTCGCCCTCGCCCGCGCCGTCGGCCTCGGAGCGGACCTCGTCGAGCCGGCCACCACCCGGGCGGCGCTGCGCGTGGACGGGCGGCTGCACCCGCTGCCCCCGGGCACGCTGCTCGGCGTCCCCGGCCACCCCGAGCGGCTGCAGGGCCTGCTCACCGAGGCCGACGTGGCCCGGGTGGCCGCCGAGCCCGGTCTCCCCGCCCCACCCCTCGCCGACGACGTGGCAGTCGGCGCGTACGTGGCCTCGCGCATGGGACCGGCCGTGGTCGCCCGCCTCGTCGAGCCCCTCCTCGGCGGTGTCTACGCCGGGCGCGCCGCGGCGCTGTCCCTGCAGGCCGCCGCGCCGCAGCTGTGGGCGCACGCCGCGCGCGGCGGCTCCCTCCTGCACGCGGTGCAGGAGCGGACCTCCGCGCCGGGGACCGTCGCCGCCCCGGTGTTCGCGGGCATCTCCGGGGGAGTGGCGCGGCTGCCCGACGCGGTGCGCGACGCGCTGACCGCCGCCGGCGGCGCCGTGCGCTGCGGGGTGGACGTGCGCGCGCTCGCCCGCACCGGCGCCGGCTGGGCCGTGGAGACCGGCGCCGGCACCGAGCGCGCCGACGCCGTCGTCCTCGCCGTGCCCGCCCCCGTCGCCGCCCGGCTGCTCGCCCCCGCGGCACCCGCCGCCGCGGCGGAACTCGCACCCGTGGAGACCGCGAGCACGGCGCTCGCCGCCCTCGCGGTGCCCACCGCCCAGCTCGCGGGCCTGGACGGCTCGGGGGTGCTCGTCCCGCCCGCCGAGGGCGCCCGGGAGGGCCTGCAGGCCAAGGCGCTGACCCTCTCGGCGTCCAAGTGGGACTGGGTGCGGGCCCAGCGCAGCGACGTGCGGGTGCTGCGCGTCTCCCTGGGCCGGGCCGGGGAGGACGCCGTCCTCGACCGCGACGACGACGACCTGCTGCGCACCGCCACCGCGGACGCCTCCCGGCTGCTGGGCCGCGAGCTGCGGCCGGTCGACGCGGCGCTGGTGCGCTGGCGAGCCGGCCTGCCGCAGTACGCCGTCGGCCACGCCGCGCGGGTGCGGCGGTTGCGGGCGGCGGTGGCGGACGTGCCCGGGCTGGCGGTGTGCGGGTCCGTGCTCGACGGGGTGGGCGTGCCCGCCTGCGTCGCCGCCGCGGAGCGCGCCGCGCAGGAGCTGCTGGCGCAGCTGGCCGCGGCGGGGGTGGCCCCCGGGGCCGCGGCGGCCGGGGGGAGGATGGAGCCATGACGCAGACGCCCCTCACCGCGCAGGAGATCAACGAGAGCATCCGGTACACGATGTGGTCGGTGTTCGCGGTCCGCGAGTCCCTCGGGGAGGACCGCGACGGGCTGACCGCCGAGGTCCAGGCGCTGCTCGACGAACTGGCCGGCAAGGGCCTGGTCGTGCGCGGCTTCTACGACGTGGCGGGCATGCGCGCCGACGCCGACCTCATGGTGTGGTGGCACGCCGAGAGCGTGGAGCTCGTGCAGGAGGCGTACCGGCGGCTGCGGCGCACCCACCTCGGCCGGCACCTGGAGCCCGTCTGGTCGGTCGTCGGCCTGCACCGGCCGGCGGAGTTCAACCGCGGCCACGTGCCCGCCTTCATGGCGCAGGAGGAGCCGCGCGGCTACCTGTGCGTGTACCCGTTCGTGCGCTCCTACGAGTGGTACCTGCTGCCCGAGGACGAGCGGAAGAAGATGCTGCGCGACCACGGCCTCGCCGCGCGCCCCTACCCGGACGTGCGCGCGAACACGGTGTCCGCCTTCGCGCTGGGCGACTACGAGTGGATGCTCGCGTTCGAGGCGGACGAGCTGCACCGGATCGTCGACCTCATGCGGGACCTGCGCAACACCGAGGCCCGCCGCCACGTGCGCGAGGAGGTGCCGTTCTTCACCGGCCCCCGCGTGCCGCTGGCGGAACTGGTCGCCGAGCTGCCCTGACGCCGACCCCCTCGACGCGGCAGGGGCCCCTCGACACCGAGCGCGGTGCCGAGGGGCCCCTTCCGCGTGTCGGGGGAGCGGTGGTGCTCAGCCGTGCCCGACCTGCTTGTCGACGACGTTGGCGTCGAAGGTGTCGGCCTCCGCGACGTGGTCCGGGCCGGTGCTCGCCGCCCCGATGTCCCCGACGTCCGGCTCCTCCTGTGCGAGGCGCTGCTCGATCGGGTCCACGGCGGTGTCGTCCATGAGGAGCCCGGTCGCGTTCGACAGGTGGTGGTCCGGCTCGAAGGTCTCGCTCTCGTCGTCGCCGTCGAGCGTGTCGGTGGCGAGGCCGCGGGGGTCGGCCGGGTTGCCGGGCTGGTCCTCGTCGGTGATCTCGCTGTCGTGCTGGCGCAGGTCGGGGTCGTCGAGGGCGTCCAGCTCCGGGTCGATGCCGTTGGCGGGGATCTCTGCGCTCATGCCTCCACCCTGCCCCGCACCGCTGGCCGACGCACGCCGGGCGAGCGGGTGCCGACGACCGCTCCGGCGGTGCGTCCGGCCACGCTGCGTGCGGTCGCCGCGACGCGAACGGGTCGCGCTGTGCGCCGCAGGAGTGGATCCCCGCGGTGATGTCCCGCCGCCGGCCCACCGTGCCGGACGCTGCCCTCAGGACGAGCGGAGGGAGTGGGCGTGGACGGTCAGCCAGGAGGCGGGTGCCAGGACCCCCGCTACCGGCACGAGCACTGGTGCGCCGCCTGCGGAACGGGGCGGGTCTTCTCGATCATCCGCTGCCGCGTGGTGCGCGGCGTCCCGCCGTGCTCCGAGTGCGGCGAGCAGCGCTGGATGGACGAGATCGACGCCTTCATCGCCGGCGTGCAGGGGGCCTGAGGCGCCCGCCGACAGGGCCGCCCGCCTTCGCACACCCGCAGTCCACCGGGAGTGGAGGAGCGGCAGCGGGCAGTCAGGCCTTCGGCCGCAGGCGCAACGAGACGGAGTTGATGCAGTAGCGCTGGTCCGTCGGCGTCGGGTAGCCCTCGCCCTCGAACACGTGGCCCAGGTGCGATCCGCAGGTGGCGCAGCGCACCTCGGTGCGGACCATGCCGAGGGTCCGGTCCTGGATGAGCTCGACCGCGGAGGAGTCCTTCGGGTCGAAGAACGACGGCCAGCCGCAGTGCGAGGCGAACTTCGTCTCGCTGGTGAACAGCTCCGCCCCGCAGGCCCGGCAGGCGTAGACGCCCTCGGTGGTGGTGTCCTCGTACTCGCCGGTGTACGGGCGCTCGGTGCCCGCCAGCCGGAGCACCTGGTACTCCTCCGGACTGAGCTCAGCGCGCCACTCCGCGTCGCTCTTCCGGACGGGGTAGCTGCGGCCGCTGGTCTCGTGGGTGCTCACGTCCTGCTCAACTCCCCGCCCCCGGACCCTGTTCCACCAGCGCACCCCTCACCCCAGCCGGGGGGTGCCCGCGTACACGTGCAGGACCGGGACCCCCAGCTCGTCCCGGGCCCGCGACGCCCAGTCGGTGTGGAAGGTGTCCTCCACGGCGTGGACGCGGGTGACGACGACGACCTCGCGGGCGGGCCGCCCCTCACCGGCGACCGCCGCGCGCACCGCGGGCAGGGGGTCGTCGCCGGTGGTGCCGCCGTCGGCGGTCAGACCGGCCTGGCGCAGGGCGGCCAGGGAGCGGGCGAGGGCGCCTTCGGCGTTCGCGCGGGCCTGCTCCGGGGCCGGGCCGCCGCGCACCGCCCCCAGCGCCTCCCGCAGCTGCCCGAGCGCGAGGTGGTCCAGCAGGTCCGCCAGCACGCTGCGTTCGGTGTCGGCGGGCACGAGGACCAGGTAGGCGACCTCCTCGCCCTCGTGCAGGGACGCGATGCGTGCGGCGTCGTCGGGGCCCAGGGCCTCCTCGGTCAGGACGACGATGGTGTCGGTCACGTGTTCCCCTCGGCTGTCGTGATCACGGCGGCGCTCGTCCGGCACGCTACCGAGGGAGCCGCCGCGGCACGATCCGGCGATCGGGCAGGATCGGGTCATGACCAGCGACGGCCGGCGGCGCACCGCCTCCACCACCCTCGCCGCGCTGCTGCTGGCGGCGGGGACCACCCACCTGCTGAGGCCGGCGCCGTTCGACCGGATCGTGCCCTCCGCGCTGCCCGGCGGAGCGCGGTTCTGGACGCTGACCTCCGGGGTGGGTGAGCTGCTGCTGGGCGCGGGCCTGCTGCATCCCCGCTCGCGCCGGCGGAGCGGGGAGGCCGCTGCCCTCTTCTTCGTCGCCGTGCTCCCCGCGAACGGGAAGATGGCGCTGGACGCGCACCGCCGGGGAGCGTCCCGCGCCTGGCGGTGGGGCACCCTCGCGCGCCTGCCGCTGCAGGCCGTCCTCGTCGGCTGGGCGCTGCGCGCGGCGGAGGAGGGCAGGCCGTGAGCGCGACCCGGCGCGCGGTGACGGCCGGGGCCGTGGGGGCCGGTGCGGTGGCGACCGCGGCGGTGGCCACGACGGGTCTGGCGCTGCTGCTGACGCGCAGGGTCGTGACCCCGGCGCGCCGTCGGCCCGACGACGTGCACGTGCTGGACGTCTCGGGGGAGCGGGTGGTGCTGCGCGCGGACGTGCAGACCTGCGCCCCGGGGCGCTACGGGCTGTGGACCCGGGGCGGGGCCGGGCACGTCCGCCTCGGCGAGGTCGTCGCCTCCGACCCCGCGCGCGGCCGGGTGACCCGCGCGCTGCTGGGCGTGGACCGCGGCTGCGTCACGCCGGGCCCGGCGCGGTGGAACCAGTACTACTACTGCGGGACGCCCACCTCGGCGCTCGGCATCGGGCACGAGGACGTCGTCGTCGACTCCGAGGTCGGCGCGCTGCCCGCGTGGTGGGTTGCCGCCGCCGAGGGGGCGGACCCGCTCCCGGCGCGCACCTGCGCGGTGCTGGTGCACGGGCGCGGCGCCACCCGGGAGGAGGCGCTGCGCCCGGTGCCGATGCTGCACCGCGCGGGGCTGGACGTGCTGGTGCCCGGCTACCGCAACGACGCCGGTGCCCCGCCCTCCCCGGCGGGCCGCTACGGCCTCGGCGACACCGAGTGGCGCGACGTCGAGGCGGCGGTGGCGTTCGCGCTGGCCCGCGGCGCGGAGCGCATCGTGCTGGGCGGGTGGTCGATGGGCGGGGCGATCGTGCTGCAGCTGGTCGCCCGCTCACCGCTGGCGGGGCGCGTCGCCGCGCTGGTGCTGGACGGCCCCGTCCTCGACTGGCACGACGTCATCGAGCACCAGGCGCGGCGCCACCACCTGCCCGCCGGCCTGGGCCGCTACGGGGCGCGGCTGATGGCCCACCCGCAGGGACGCCGGCTGGTGGGCGTGGACGCCCCGCTCGACCTGGCCCGGTTGGACTGGGTGGCGCGGGCGGCGGAGCTGCACCTGCCCCTGCTGCTCCTGCACAGCGACGACGACGAGGTGGTGCCGTCCGGTCCCTCCCGGCGGCTGGCGCAGGCGCGCCCCGACCTGGTCACGCACGTGCCCAGCAGCGGGGTGCTGCACACCAAGGAGTGGAACCTCGACCCCGCGGCGTGGGAGTCGGCGGTGGGGGGATTCCTGCGTCGTCACGGCGTGCTGCCACCGGGCGCGACCGGCGGGGGCTGAGCGGGGGGCCGGCACACGGCCTTTCGGGTGGATCGGGGGGCCGGACCCTCGACCGGCGACGCGGTTCCGCCGATGGTGAGCCGGGGCATCCGCCTGCCAGAGAAGGGCAAACCCGTCGTGAGGCGGGGACGCAAAGCCACGGGGCCTCACCGCCAGGCGAGGCAGCCCGGCCACCGAAGGGAACCACCGCATGCGCAGCAGCACCAGGGCCACCGTCGTCGCAGCTCTCGTCCTCGGGCTCACGCTGCCCGCGGGGGGTGCGGCGATCGCGGCCGGGCCGGACAAGGGCCGCACCGCGGCCGTCGCCGCGGCCGGCGAGACGAAGAAGAAGCCGGCGAAGAAGGCCCGCAAGGCCGTCGTCTCGCTGCGGGCGGGCGGCACCGTCACCGCCGTCGACGCGGCGGCGGGGACGCTCACGTTCACCGTGAAGGGCGGCAGGAACAAGGCCCTGCGCGACAAGCCGCTCACCGTGACCGTGGCGAAGGACGCCAAGATCACCCGGGACGACGCCGTCGTGGAGCTGTCGGCCGTGCTGGTCGGCGACCGCGTCCAGGTCAAGGGCGTGAAGGTCGACGCCACCTACACGGTGGCCCGGGTGGCGGCCTCCGCCGCCGAGTCGGCGCCGGCGCCGGCCCCCGAGCCGACCCCGACCCCGACGCCCACGCCGGAGCCGACGCCCACGCCGTGACGTCCGGCGCGGCCGCGACGGCCTGAGCACGCAGCACGGCTCCGGAACCTCGGTTCCGGGGCCGTGCTGCGTGCGGGGTGGGACCCCTCCCGCCGGGTGCTCAGGGGACGCCGGGCAGGCGGTGGCCCATGCGGTCGCGCTTGGTGCGCAGGTAGTCGACGTTGTCGCCGGTGGCGGCCACCGGCAGGTCCACCCGCTCCACCACGTCGACGCCGTGCGCGGCCAGCGCCGCCACCTTGGCGGGGTTGTGCGTCAGCAGGCGCACGTCGCGCACCCCGAGGTCGCGCAGCACCGCCGCGGCGCCGGAGAAGTCCCGGGCGTCCACGGGCAGGCCGAGGTCGAGGTTGGCCTCCACGGTGTCGCGGCCGGCCTCCTGCAGGGCGTAAGCGGCGATCTTGTCGGCCAGGCCGATGCCGCGCCCCTCGTGCCCGCGCAGGTAGACCACGACACCGCGGCCCTCGGCCGTGACGGCGGCGAGGGCGGCGTCGAGCTGCGGGCCGCAGTCGCAGCGCAGGGAGCCCAGCACGTCGCCCGTCAGGCACTCCGAGTGCAGCCGCACCAGGACCCCGGAGCCCTCGGCGACGTCCCCGGCGACCAGCGCCAGGTGCTCGGCCCCGGCGGAGTCCCGGTAGGCCACGGCCGTGAACTCCCCCCGCGTCGTCGGCAGCCGGGTCGACGCCACGCGCGTCACCGTCACCGCGGCGCCGGGCACCGCGCCGGCGCGCGCGGGGGTCGCCCCGGCGCCGGGACCACCGGCGCCGGGGCCGTCCGGCGTGCGCGTGAGGGGAAGGGTCACTGCACCTGCGCTGCCGCGTGCGCTGCCCGCACCTGGCGCTTGACGCGCCCGAGCATCCCCGTCATCCCGCGCAGGCGCAGCGGGCTGATGGCCTGCATGAGGCCGAGGCGGGCGCAGAAGTCCTCGGGCACGTCGAGGACCTCCTTGCCGGACATGCCGTGCAGGCCCTCGCGCAGCACACCCGCGAAGCCGCGGGTGGTGGGCGCCTCCTGCGGGGCGGAGAAGTGCAGGTGCGCGCGGTCCTCGCCGTCCAGCTCGACGCTGACGAAGACGGGGGACTGGCACTCCTCCACCTGCTCCATCAGCTCCGGGTGTCCCTCGAGGTGCGCCGGCAGCGGCGGCAGCCCGTCGGAGTACTCCAGGAGCAGCTTCAGCCGGTCGCGCTCGGAGACGGCGTGGAACTCCTCCACGATCTCCGCGAGCTTGGGGGACAGGCCCTCGGTGTCGGGCCCCGTCAGGTTGACCATCACTTCCCGCCCTTCGCCGGCACGGTGCCGGGCTCCTCGCCGACCGCGATCGGCACGCGCACGGTGTTGCCCCACTCGGTCCAGGAGCCGTCGTAGTTGCGGACCTTGGAGAAGCCGAGCAGGTGGGTGAGGACGAACCACGTGTGGCTGGACCGCTCGCCGATGCGGCAGTAGGCGATCACGTCGTCGTCGGGGGAGAGGCCCTTCTCCTGCTGGTAGATGGCCTCCAGCTCCGCGCGCGGCTTGAAGGTGCCGTCCTCGGCGGCCGCCCGCGCCCACGGCACGCTCTGCGCCCCGGGGATGTGCCCGCCGCGCAGGGTGCCCTCCTGGGGGTAGTCGGGCATGTGGGTGCGCTCGCCGGTGTACTCCTGCGGGGAGCGCACGTCCACCATGGCGCCGCCGAGGTGGGTGAGCACGTCGTCCTTGAAGGCGCGGATCGCGGAGTCGTCGCGCTCGACGACCGGGTAGTCGGTGGGCCCGGGCTGCGGCACGTCGCGGGTCAGCTCCCGGCCCTCCTCGATCCACTTGGTGCGGCCGCCGTCGAGGAGGCGCACGTCCGGGTGGCCGAAGAGGGTGAACACCCACAGCGCGTAGGCGGCCCACCAGTTGTTCTTGTCGCCGTAGATGACGACGGTGGTGTCGCGGCCGATGCCCTTGGCGGACATGAGCCGGGCGAAGCCGGCGCCGTCGAGGTAGTCGCGGGTGACGGTGTCGTTGAGCTCGGTGTGCCAGTCGACCTTGACCGAGCCGGGGATGTGGCCGGTGTCGTAGAGCAGGACGTCCTCGTCGCTCTCGACGACGACGAGGCCGGGGGTGCCCAGGCGCTCGGCCAGCCACCCGGTCGTCACGAGGCGCTCGGGGTGCGCGTACTCGGCGAGCTTCGGGTCGGGGTCGTGGGGCAGGGCCACGGATGTCCTCCTGAGGTGCTCGTGCTGGTGCTGCGCCCGGGCGGGCGCCGGCGCTCGTCGTCCAGCGGTCGGATCGTCCTGCTGTCGAGCGGCAACACCGGGGCCCGTCCCGGCGTTCCCCGCCGCCCGAAGTGTCCCAGACCACCGGCCGGGCGCCGACCACGCACGGGCGCGGCAGCACCCATCGGGTGACGGGCGCGGCAGCACCCATCGGGTGACGGGCGCGGCAGCACCCATCGGGTGACGGGCGCGGCAGCACCCATCGGGTGACGGGCGCGGCAGCACCCATCGGGTGACGGGCGCGGCAGCACCCATCGGGTGACGGGCGCGGCAGCACCCATCGGGTGACGGGCGCGGCAGCACCCATCGGGTGACGGCTGCTGCGGCGCCCGGCGGGTGGCTCCTGCGGCAGCACCCGGCGGGTGGCTCCTGCGGCAGCACCCGGCGGGTGGCTCCTGCGGCAGCACCCGTCGGGTGACGGCTGCTGCGGCGCCCGTCGGGTGGCTCCTGCGGCACCTCACTACGCTCGCGCTGTGACCGCTGCCGCCGATCTCGCCGCCCCCGCGCGCCTCGTCGACCGCGACCCCCGGGTCCGCCCCGAGCAGCTGGTCGCCGAGCTGGTGCCCCCGCCCCGCTTCGGGGACGTGCGCTTCAGCACCTACGTGCCCGACCCGGCGCAGCCGACGCAGGCGCAGGCCGTGGAGCGGCTCGGCGCCTTCGGGCAGGAGATCACGGCGGGCGGCGGCGGCGGTGGTGGTGGCGGCCTGCTGGGCATGTTCCGCCGCGGCCGCAGCGCCCCGCAGTCGCCGGGGCGCTACCTCGACGGCGGCTTCGGCGTGGGCAAGACGCACCTGCTGTCGTCGCTGTTCCACCAGGTCAGCACCGAGGGCGGGCGCCCGGCCGCCTACGGCACGTTCGTGGAGTACACGAACCTGGTGGGCGCGCTGGGCTTCCGCCCGGCCGTGGACGCCCTCGGCGGCAACGCGCTGGTCTGCATCGACGAGTTCGAGCTGGACGACCCGGGCGACACGGTCCTGATGTCGCGGCTGATGCGCGAGCTGGTGGACCGGGGCGTGCGGCTGGCGGCGACGTCGAACACGCTGCCCGACGCGCTGGGGGAGGGCCGCTTCGCCGCGCAGGACTTCCAGCGGGAGATCCAGGCGCTGGCCTCGCAGTTCGAGGTGCTGCGCGTCGACGGGGAGGACTACCGCCACCGGGGGCTGCCCGCGGCGCCGCAGCCGCTGCCCTCCGGTGCGGTAGCCGAGGTCGCCGCCGCGCAGCCGGGTGCGACGCTGGACTCCTTCACGGGGCTGCTGGAGCACCTCTCCCGGGTGCACCCCAGCCGCTACGGGGCGATGGTCGAGGGTGTGACCGCCGTGTGCGTGCAGGACGTCACGACGGTCGCGGACGACGTGGTGGGGCTGCGGCTGGTCGTGCTGGCCGACCGCCTCTACGACCGCGACATCCCGGTGGTGCCCTCCGGTGAGCCCTTCGACCGGCTCTTCACGGAGGCGCTGCTGCGCGGCGGCTACCGGAAGAAGTACCTGCGGGCGGTCTCGCGGCTCTCCGCGCTGGCGCGCGAGGGGGCGTCGCTGCGGCGCTGAGGGCGCTGCCCGCCCGCTGGGCCCGCCCGGTCAGCGGGCGTCGTCAGTGGGACGCAGCCGGCTTGCGCCAGCGCCACACCGCCGCGCCCGACAATGTGCAGGGCCGCCACGACGCCGAGCAGGCTGCCGAGGCGGCGGGTGTCCCCGCGGGTCCAGCGGCGGGAGGCGCCGAGGGCCTGGGTGGGCGCGCCCGCTGCGGGGGCGCTGTCGGGAGACGGGCCGGTGCGGGACGACGGGGCTTCCGGGCGGGCTGGGACGAGCGACCTGCGCCGCCGCCTTCCTGCGAAGAGTTCGCAGGAACGGGGAGCCCCTGGTGGCTCAGGACGACGATGGCTCCGGTCTCACCCGCTCGTCGGCCCGGCGCAGCGCGTCCGTGACGGCCTCCTCCACGCGGTCGCCGCAGTCGACCAGTCCGGCGAGCACCGTCCCCGACGCCACCGCCGGGTCCAGGTCCACCCCGGCCACCGGCCCGCCCGCCTTGTGCAGCGCGTGCACGACCTCGACGACGGTGCCCGGGTTGAGGCCCACGGCCACGATCGCGTCGCAGGAGTTCACCAGCACGAAGTTGCGCGCCTCACCGATGCCGGTGCAGACGACGTGCGTCAGGTGCCGCGACGCCCGGTCGGCGTCGGCGTCGGGGAGGATCCCGATGCTCGTCCCACCGGCTGTCGCCGCCCCCGCCGCCGCGGCGTCCATCACTCCGCCGAGCCCGCCGCAGACCACCACGGCGCCGCTCCGGGCGAGCAGGTTTCCGGCGCGGTGGGCGAGTTCCCGCTGATGCGGTGTGGCGTCGTCACCGGGACCGACGACGCCGATCTGCAAGCGGCGCACCAGCGGTCGCTCGCCGGGCATCGTGCGGTTTCGAGGAACCGGGGACTGGTTCACGAATCTCTCAGGTCGGAGGCTACGCGGTCGATCCCCTCGAGCATCTGCTGCCATGCCGACAAGCGCGTCACCGGTCCCTCGCAGTCGAGGTTCTCGAGCAGCAAGCGCCGCTGCTGCTCGAAGCGCTTGGCCACGCGTTCCCGGCGCCGCCCTCGCTCTCCGGATGCGGCGAGGAGCACCTCGCGCAGCAGCGCCTTGGGATCCGCGCGCCTCTCGACCTCGGCGGCGCTCGGGAGGTGCAGTGGTTCCCGTCCAGCCGGGTTCCCGGCCGCTCGGCGGATCGCCTCCTCGTCGAGGAGCAGCCACGCCTCTGTCATGCGCATCGGGATCACGGGCACGAGGTGGCTCTCCAGCTGGCACGCATCGAGGGCCTGCCGCATCTCTTCCTGCCGCGCGGCCACGTCCGCGGTGTCGGTGTCCCGATGGAGGATGATCACGTCCGGCCTGCCCTGCATCAGCCGACATCCAGCCCGGACACGCGAAGCCACGTCCCTGCCCACTCGTTCCCCGAGCAGGGTGAAGTCCGGCGCGCTGATCCGCAGCCGCACGCCCCGGTCGAGGAAGAGCCGCGTCACGATCTCGGCCAGCGGCGCATCGCTGGAGCCCTCGGCGGCGAAGAACGCCGTCCGTGGGCGCGTCCGATCGCTCATACGTCGACGGGCAGCGTGAGCTGCGCTCCGGGAGGCGCGACGAGGTAGGGAATCACATCGGCCTCCGTGAAGCTCTTCACGGCGCTGTCGGCCTCGCTCTCCCCCCGCAGGCGCCATGACCCCTTGTACGGTCGCAGGGCCAGGGCGCGAGCAGCGCCACCGTCATCGAGCGGCACGAGCACGGTCTCCGCCCGCAACAGGTCAGCGGGCTCGCACAGCTGCACGACTCCAGGCGAGTGGGTGTTGACGATGACCTGCCGGAAGGGGTTGTCCTCGTCAGGGGCCAGCCGGGGATCGACGGCCAGGTCACGCACCAGTTCCAACATGGCCGGGAGGTTCACGGGATGGATGCCGTTCTCCGGTTCTTCCATGCAGATGAGCCCGGTCGCCTGGGCATCTTCGAGCAGTACGCAGAGAGCCAGGAAGCGCAGCGTCCCCTCCGACAACGCGCGTGCAGGCAGGCGCATGGACTTGTTCTCGTTGAGGAAGAGCGTGAAGACCTCCCGCACCGGGTCCAAGTCCACCGTCACCCCGTCCACGCTCACGCCCGCGAGGTCGGAGAGCCGACCGGCCACCCGGGCGAAGACCGCCTCCGGCCGTTGGCTGCCGTCAGACCCGACCTGGTGAGCGATGCGGTGGAGAGTGGCTGCCAAGTGGCGACCGTCTGGAGCCATCGACCTCGGGGCGTCGAACCCGTCGGGGGCGCGGAGCGCTGACGGTTCCAGAGCGAGGCGGCGCCAGCTCTGCATCTCGCGGCGAGCGGCGAGGATCGTCGGGTAGTCGTTCGTGGTCACGCTGCTGAGCACCGTTCGGCCGGCCCGCGCAGCGCCCCTCGGCTGCGGCCGTCCGAAGCTTCCGCCATCTCCGTGGACGTTGATCACCGTTCCGGACTCCCGCTCCTCCGTGGAGATGAACGGGCCTCCGCGTCGCTCACCGGTCACCACGGCGGACCTGAACGACTTCGCCACGTGCGGGAACTTGAGGTGCAGGGCGGCCTGGCCCTTGGTGATGTGGCTCAGGTGCTCGCGCAGCAGGGCGATCCGGCCGACGCTACCCTCGCCGGCCGGTGGTTCGTACCCCAGCGACAGTTCATACCGGAGGAACGTCGTGCTGGCTTCCGCCTCTGCGCCGAGATCGTCCTCGACATGCCGAGGCACCAACATCTCGGCGGCGAGATGGATCACCCGGTGGTGATTCCGGTATCCGTCCCAGAACAGGTCACGGGGGTCTCCGGAGCGAGTGCCGGAGGCCGCCCTGACCCGCTGGGCGGCCTCCGCGAGGGTCTCAGAGGCCAAGAACGACAAGAACTCGATCACGTCGAAGACGTTCGACTTGCCGATTCCGTTCTCGCCGGCGATGCACGTGAAAGGACCGAAGTCGACGTCCACGTCAAGGAGGTTCTTGAACCCCCGCACTTCCAGCCGGGTGAGCACCGCGACAGCATAGTCAATCGATCATGGTGATGTGCTAGTCCCACTCCGTGGGCAGGCCCGGGTCGCGGTGGTGGGCCAGCACCGTCTCCAGCTCCGAGGGCAGCACCCGGCCCAGCGACAGCGGCGGCAGCTCGTGCAGCCCGAACCAGCCGACCTCCAGGGTCTCCAGCGCCTGCGGGGCCACCGGTTCGCCGACCTGCCGGCACAGGAAGAAGAGCTTGTGCACCGCCACGGGCAGCGGCGGCACGTGGCCGCGGGCGTCGCGGTCCCAGACGGCGACCAGCTTCACGGCCTCCACCGGGTAGCCGGTCTCCTCCAGGACCTCCCGCTCCGCCGCCTGCCCGGGGCGGTCGCCGGGGTCCGCCCAGCCGCCGGGCAGGGACCAGCGCCCGTCGCTGCGCTCCCGCATGAGCAGGAACCGCTCCTGCTCGTCGAGGACCGCCGCGCGCACGTCGACCTTCGGGGTGGCGTAGCCGCTGTCGCGGCCGAGCTGGACCAGCAGCTCGTCGCGGTCGGACCCGGACTGCGCGCTGAGGATCTCCGCGGCCAACTCCCGCATCAGCGAGTACCGCGACGTGTCGTAGTCCTTGGCGGGGTCCCCGGCCGTGAAGGCGAGGCCGGACTGGGCCAGCCCGGCCAGCAGCACCGCCGCCCGCCGGATGCGCTCGGCGGCCGGGAGCTCCTCCGCGGCGAGCTGCTGCGCCGGCTCCGGCCGGACGTCCTCCGGAGGCGTCACCGCAGTTCGACCACGGCGCAGCCCTCGCCCGCCATCCGCACGCCCGCACCCGTGACCTCGCAGGCCGACGTGACCTCCTCGTCGCCGTCCGCGACGAGCGCGAGCACGACGCGACCCGCCGGTGCGTCCAGCGGGACCTCCCGCGCCGGGCCCAGGTTCACGACGACGCGGAAGCGGCCGCGGTGGACCACCAGCCAGCCGTCGTCGCCCTCGCCGGACCCCGCGCCCGTGTCGACCGCCACCGTGCTGAGGCCGGCGTCGCGCAGGTCCGCCTCGGCGCGGCGCAGCGCGATGAGGTCGCGGTACCAGCGCAGGATCCGCTCGTGCGCCTCGCGCCCCGGCTCGCTCCAGTCCAGCACGGAGCGCTCGCGGGTGGCGGGGTCCTGCGGGTCGGGCACGTCCTCGGCGCTCCAGCCGTGCTCGCCGAACTCCGAGCGGCGCCCCTTGCTGACGGCCGCACCGAGCTCCGGGTCGGGGAAGTCGGTGAAGAACTGCCACGGCGTGCTCGCCGCCCACTCCTCGCCCATGAAGATCATGGGGGTGAAGGGGCCCGTCAGGTAGAGGGCGGCCCCGGCTGCCTTGCGCCCCAGCGTGAGCCCCGTCCCGACGCGGTCGCCGACGGCCCGGTTGCCGACCTGGTCGTGGGTCTGCAGGTAGCCGAGGAAGCGGTGCCCCGACGTGGCCTTGCGGTCGACCCGCCTGCCCCACACCTCGCCGCGGAAGCTGGAGTGTCGCTCCGCGTGCCAGAACGCCTCCTGCAGCGCGGTCGCCATCACCTCCAGCGAACCGAAGTCGGCGTAGTAGCCCTGACGTTCCCCGGTGAGCAGGGCGTGGATGGCGTGGTGGACGTCGTCGTCCCACTGCGCCGTCATGCCGAAGCCGCCCGAGGCGGTGGGCGTCACCATGACCGGGTCGTTGAGGTCGCTCTCCGCCACCAGGGACAGCGGACGCCCCAGTTCCTGGGCCAGGGCCGCGGTCTCGTCGGCGAGCTGAGTGAGGACGTGCACCTCGGAGTCGTCGACGAGGGCGTGCACGGCGTCCAGGCGCAGGGCGTCGACGTGGAACTCGCGGAACCAGCGCAGCGCGTTGTCGACGATCCAGCGGCGCACCTCCTCCGAGCCGGTGTCGTCGAGGTTGACGGCCGACCCCCACGGGGTGTCGTGCTTGTCGGTGAAGTACGGCCCGAAGCGGCTGAGGTAGTTCCCGCTGGGACCGAGGTGGTTGTAGACGCAGTCCAGCGCCACCGCGAGACCGCGGGCGTGGCAGGCGTCGACGAAGCGCGCGAAGGCGTGCGGGCCGCCGTAGGGCTCGTGCACGGCGTACGGCGCCACACCGTCGTAGCCCCATCCCCAGCGGCCGTCGAAGGCCGAGACGGGCATCACCTCGACGACGTCGACCCCGAGGTCCACGAGGTGGTCCAGCCGCTCGAGCGCGGCGTCGAACGTCCCCTCGGGGGTGAACGTCCCGACGTGCATCTCGTAGAACACCGCTCCGCGCGCGTCGCGGCCCGCCCAGGTGTCGTCGGTCCACTCGAACGCGCCGGTGTCCAGCACGGCGCTGGGGGCGTGCACCCCGTCCGGCTGCCAGGGCGTGCGCGGGTCCGGCGTGGGGTCGCCGCCGTCGACGCGGAAGGCGTAGCGGACCCCCTCGGCGGGCACGCCGCCGGCCGTCTCCGCGTCCACCGTCCACCAGCCGGGGCGCGGGTCGTCGCTGCGCTGCATCGGCACGGTGCGGAACCCCTGGCCGTGGTCGACGTCCAGGTCGACGCGCTGCGCGTCGGGCGCCCACACGGAGAAGGCGGGCGCGGGAGACCCCATGAGCGAGAAAGCCATGGCGTCACCCTGTCGGAGATGCCACCCGCTCGCGACCCGGCCCGTGACCCTCGCCGGAGCGGGCCGCGACACGGTCGCCGGCGCGTTGCGACGGCGGTTCCGGGGCCCTTTCCGGCAGGGGCTGCAGCGGTGGCCGCAGCACCGGCGGGACCGCCGCGTCGCGCACCCGGGAGCCGCTGTAGCGCACCCCGCCGCGCGCCCGGGCGAGGATCGCCAGCCACACGCACACCGTCCGCTCGGCGGCCCACGCGGGCGCCCACAGCGCGGCACCCGGGCCGAACGCCGCGCGCCCGCCGTGACGGCGGCGGCCGGCCTCGGCGACCACCACGGCCGTCGCCGCCGCGGCCAGTGCGGCCCTCGCGCCGCGGCGGGGGCGGCGCCCCGCCAGGAGCAGGCCCGGCAGCCAGCTCGCCTCCCAGACGAGCCGGGCGGGCTGGGCGAAGTCGTCGTAGGCCTGCCGCACGCGCTGGCCGAGGAAGTGCCGGGCGGTGGGCGGGCGCCTCAGCACGAACAGGTCCGGGGCGCGCAGTTCCACGCCCCCCGCGGCGCGCACCGTGCGCAGCATCTGCAGGTTCTCGAAGAGCACGTCGCCGTCGTAGCCGCCCATCCGGCAGAAGGTGCTGCGGCGCAGGCCGAACGTCCCCGGGTAGTCCGCCCCCAGGGCGCGGTTGAGGAGGGTGCGGCCGGTGTCCCAGCGGGCGTGCCAGGGCTGCGGGGAGAACACGTTCTGCGGGCGCACCACGTCGGCGCGCTCCAGCAGCGCGGCCATCCGCCGCAGCCCCGCCTCGTCCCAACGGACGTCGTCGTCGGCGACCACGACGTGCTCGTGCCGGGCCGCGCGCACTCCGGTCACCACGCCCGCGACCTTGCCGTTGCGCCCCGGCCACGGCAGCGGGCGCAGGTGGCGGACCGTGCCCGCCCACGCCGCGGCGTGCAGGCCGAAGGCCTCCGCGGGGGAACCGTCGACCACCGTGACGTCCGCCGTCCGCGCCAGCTCGCGCAGGTAGTGCGTCATCTCCCTGAGGTCGGCGCCGGGCTCCCAGCGCAGCGGGACGACGATCTCCAGGGGCAGCCGCCGGGCCACCTCAGGCGACGTTCCCCGTGCGGGCGGCGACGCCGCGCAGGGAGCTGCGCCCGGCCTCCCAGCTGTCCAGCAGGTGGCGCCCCGCGACCGCGTCGAGGGCCAGGCAGGCCGCCGCCCCGAACAGCACGTCGCCCGCCCGCTCCGGCTGCTGCACGGCCAGGCCGCCGGCGAGGTCGCGGCCGGCGATCTGCTCGTGCACGGCGTCGGCCTCGACGTGCTCGTCGAAGAACCACGTCGCGTCGCGGTCGAAGCCGAGCCGGCGCATCCCGTTGCCGTACAGCCGGTTGGGGATGGAGGAGGTCATCTCGAAGACAGCGAGGTGCCCGACGATCGCGCCGACGAGGCGGCGGTTGAGGCCGAACATCGACATCGCGTTGGTCCCCGCGAGCGTCGTCGCGGGAATCCGGTCGAGGTGGGCGCCGTAGGAGTCGTCGAGGCCGGCCGCGCGCATCGTGCGGGCGAAGAGGGCCGCGTGCATGCGCTCCGGGCGCCCACCGCCGTACTCGTCGGCCTGCACCTCCACCAGCGCGGCCTTCGGCACCCCGCCCAGCCGAGGGATGGCCCACGTGTGCGGGTCCGCCTCCTTCAGGTGGTACGCGGAGCGGTGCACCAGGAACTCGCGGAACTGCTCCAGCGTGGCGTTGCGGCACAGGTAGCGCGACAGCGGCGGACCGTCGTCCTCCGCGGCCATCGTGAACAGGGTCTCGGCCACGTCCTCCGGCGCCACGTCCGGCACCTCGACCAGTTCCCGGATCGCGGCCTCGAACGCGGTCTCCAGCGTCGCCCGCACCCCGAGGAGGCCGGTGTCCCACTCCCAGGAGTCGTCCACGCCGCGCAGGCCCCGGTAGTGCAGTTCGTAGAGCAGCGCGAGGCTGAGCTGGACGTCCTCGTCGCGGACGACGTCACCGGCCGCCGCGGCGCGTGCCAGTTCCGGCAGTTCCCGCACGAGCGGCGCCGAGCCGTCGCGGGCGGACGTGAGGACCTCGAGGAGGGCGGCGCTGAGCGGTCCGCGCGCCCCCGGCAGGGGCAGCCGCCCGTCCGTGGCCGCGGCGGCGCGGAGCGGGGCGGAAGGGGCGAGGTCACCGGTCGTGCTGGGCACGGGCAGGGTTGCGGTCATCGGGACGGAGCTCTCCTTCTGCGCGGGCGCGGCGGGTACGGCATGGTCAGAGCATGGACGAGTTCTGCGCCGAGGCAACCGGACGTGACGACCTGGACCGTGACCTCGCGCACGGTCCCCGCGACACCGACGAGGTGACGGTCGTCGTCTGTCCCGACGGCCCGCTGCTGGTGCGCGGCCCCGCACGGATCGTGGACACCGAGGGACGTCCCGTCGAACGGCGGCGGGCGACCGTGGCGCTGTGCCGCTGCGGGAAGACCGGCATCGCGCCCTACTGCGACGGCGCCCACAAGGCGCGCTCCCGCTCCGGCGTCCCCCGCCAGGACGTGCGCCCGTGAACTGAGCCGGCCCACCCGGTGCTGACGCCGACGGCGGCCCACCCCCTCAGGGGTGGGCCGCCGTCTCGCGCGCCGTTCCGTGGCCGGAGGCGTCAGTCCTCGCGCACCAGCAGCGCCACCGGCAGGCGCTGCAGCAGGTCGGCGAGGCGCACGCTGCTGTCGGTGGCCGTCACGCCGCTGAGCGCGCACCGCCACCGCCCCTCCGGCAGGGTCAGGGTGTGCTCCCCCCAGCCGCCGTTGCGCTCCAGCGCGACCGGCAGCCGGGTGGCGACGGCGATGACCCGCGCGCCCGCGGCGTCGCCCCGCGCCAGCGCGACCGCGTGACCCGTCGTCGTCGGCACCGGCGCGTACGTCGCGTCCGGGCCGAGGAACCACTCCCGGTGCTCCCGGCGCAGCCGCAGCACGCGCGAGGTCACCAGCAGCTTCTCGTCGTCGAGGTCGGAGGGCTTCCCGCCGCCGTCGAGCGCCTCCAGGCGCCGCCGGCGCTCCGCGTAGTCCACCGGCCGGCGGTTGTCGGGGTCGACGAGGGAGAGGTCCACCAGTTCGCTGCCCTGGTAGACGTCCGGAACGCCGGGCATGACGAGCTGCAGCAGCTTCTGCCCCAGCACCGCCGTGCGGGTCGAGGTGGCCAGCGCCGCCACGAACTCCCCGACGCCCGCCATCAGCGTCTCGTCGCCCAGGACGCCCTCGACGAAGCGGCGCACCGCCGTCTCGTAGGCCTCGTCCGGGGAGGTCCACGTGGTGTGGTCCTTCGCCTCCCGGGTGGCCTTCTCCAGGTAGGCGACGAGGCGGTCGCTGCTGATCGGCCCCTGCGTGCCCCACGTGCCCACGATGCTCTGCCAGATCAGGACCTCGGTGCGCGCGTCGAGCTCCGCCTCGCGGTGGGCGCCGGCGGCCTCCCGCCAGGACGTCAGCGCCTGGTGCCACTCCTCGTGCCGCTCCGACAGCCCGGACAGCTGCGCCCGGACGTCCTCGCTGCGCTTGGTGTCGTGGGTGGACAGCGTCGTCATGGTCGCGGGCCAGTCCCGGGCCATGCGGGAGGAGTAGGCGTGGAACTCCTCCGGGGCCACGCCGAAGCGCGCCGGGTCCCCGCCGACCTCGTTGAGCGAGGAGAGCCGGAACCAGCGGTAGAAGGCGGTGTCCTCCACGCCCTTGGCCATCACGGGCCCGCACGTCTGCTGGAACCGGATGACGAACTCGGCCTGCTTGGCCGCCGAGCCGACGCCGTCGCCGACGGAGTCGGTGGCACCGCGGCCCAGCGCGAGGTCCGCCACCACCTGCAGGGTGTCGTGGCGCTCGGCGGGCAGGTGGTGGCGCGCCCGCTCCGTCGCCGCCGTGACGACCCGCACCGACTCCTCCGGCGCGGGCTCGCCCGGCACGACGTAGGCGCGGTAGCGGTCCATCGCCACCAGCAGCTCCACGACGGACTCGTGCAGGCCGCGGCGGGTGTGGTCGCGCAGGTCGACGTCGGCGTGGCAGATCTCGACGAGCAGGTCGACGAGGCGGTGCACCTCGGCGTACAGCCCGTGCTCCACGACCTCGCGCTTGGCGCGGTCGACGACCTCGTGGAAGTCGGCGGTGTCGCCGGTGAGGGTGGTGTAGTGCGCGAGCAGGGGAGCCGCGCCGGCGGGGTCGAGGAACAGCCCGCCGACCACGTGCAGCGCGTCGTAGCCGGTGGTGCCGTCGCAGGCCCAGTCCGAGACGAGCGCCTCGTCGCCCTCGAGGATCTTCTCCACGACCACCCAGGCGCCGCCGTCGCCGCGGTCGGTCGCCGCGCGCAGCCGGCGCAGGTAGCCGGCCGGGTCCGCCAGCCCGTCGGGGTGGTCGATGCGCAGGCCGTCGAGGCGGCCGTTGTGCAGCAGGTCCAGCAGGAGCTCGTGGGAGGCGGCGAAGACCTCCTCGTCCTCCACCCGGATCGCGGCGAGGGTGTCCACGTCGAAGAAGCGCCGGTAGTTCAGCTCCTCGTCGGCGACCCGCCAGTGCGCCAGGCGGTACCACTGCCGGTCCACCAGCTTCGGCAGCGGCAGGTGCTCCGTGCCGGGCCGGACGGGGAAGACGTGCTCGTAGTAGCGCAGCACCGGCTCGGCGCCGCTGCTGTCCAGCGAGATCTCGCCGGCGGCCAGCACCTGCCCGATCCGCTGCCCCAGCACCGGCACCAGCAGGGCGCGGTCGGGAACCGACCAGTCCACGTCGAACCACTTCGCGAACGGCGACGCCGGACCCTCCCGCATCACCGACCACAGCTGCCGGTTCGCCGACGCGGGCGTCGGGACGGCCATGTGGTTGGGGACCACGTCGGCGACCGCGGCCAGGCCGCGCTCCGCGAGCGCGTCCGTGAGCCGGTCGAAGCCCTCCCGGCCGCCCGCCTCCGGGTTCAGCCGGGAGTGGTCGACGACGTCGTAGCCGTGGGTGGAGCCCTTCGTGGCCGCCAGCACGGGGGAGAGGTAGGCGTGCGAGACCCCGAGGGAGTCGACGTAGGCCACCTGCGCGGCGGCGTCGTCGAAGGTGAAGGCACCCTGGATCTGGAAGCGGTAGGTGCCGGTCGGCACGACCCGCTCGCGGCGCTGCGCGCCCGGCTCCGCCGTCATGCCGACTCCGCCGGCGGGCGGGCGAGGACGGTGATGGAACGCGACGCCACGGGGAGCTTCGTCCCCGGCCCGAAGGCCGTCTCGTCGGTGAAGATGTTGACCACTCCCACCTGGTCGTCGGCGGTGTCGAGGCGCAGGTGCCAGTCGTCACCGTAGGCGGCGTCCGGCAGCGTGAACGTGACGTCCTCGTGCCAGGGGTTGAACAGGATGAGGAACGAGTCCCCGACGATGCGCTGGCCCCTTCGGTCGGGCTCGGGGATGGCCTCCCCGTTGAGGAAGACCATGACGCATCCGCGCGAGGGGTCGGACCAGTTGGTGTCGCGCATCTCCTCGCCCGCGGGCGTGAACCACTGGATGTCGCCGATCTCGGAGTCGCCGTGGCGGGAGTCCCCCGAGAAGAACCGGCGGCGCTGGAACACGGGCTCGGTGCGGCGCAGCGCCACCACCCGCTTGGCGTACTCCAGCAGCTCCTGCTGCGTCCCGTCGAGGCTCCAGTCCACCCAGGCGGTCTCGTTGTCCTGGCAGTAGACGTTGTTGTTGCCGGCCTGGGTGCGGCCCATCTCGTCGCCGTGCAGGATCATCGGCACGCCTTGGCTCAGCAGCAGCGTGGTGAGCAGGTTCCGCTGCTGCCGCGCGCGCAGCGCGATGATGTCCGGGTCGTCGGTGGGGCCCTCGACGCCGCAGTTCCAGGAGCGGTTGTGGCTCTCCCCGTCGGCGTTGCCCTCGCCGTTGGCGTCGTTGTGCTTGTCGTTGTACGAGACGAGGTCGCGCAGCGTGAAGCCGTCGTGGGCGGTGACGAAGTTGATGCTCGCGATGGGCTTGCGGCCGGTGTGCTCGTAGAGGTCGCTGGAGCCGGACAGCCGGCTCGCGAACTCGCCCAGCGTCTGCGGCTCGCCGCGCCAGAAGTCGCGGACGGTGTCGCGGTACTTCCCGTTCCACTCCGTCCACAGGGGCGGGAACCCTCCGACCTGGTAGCCGCCGTCGCCGACGTCCCACGGCTCGGCGATGAGCTTCACCTGGGAGATGACCGGGTCCTGCTGGACGATGTCGAAGAACGCGGAGAGGCGGTCGACCTCGTGGAACTGGCGGGCCAGGGTGGCGGCGAGGTCGAAGCGGAAGCCGTCGACGTGCATGTCCGTCACCCAGTACCGCAGTGAGTCCATGATCAGCTGGAGCACGTGCGGGGAGCGCATGAGCAGGCTGTTGCCCGTGCCGGTGGTGTCGAAGTAGTGCGCCTGGTCGCCGTCGACGAGCCGGTAGTAGTTGGCGTTGTCGATGCCGCGGAAGCACAGGGTCGGGCCCATGTGGTTGCCCTCGGCGGTGTGGTTGTAGACGACGTCGAGGATGACCTCGATGTCGGCCTCGTGCAGCGCCCGCACCATGGACTTGAACTCCTGCACCTGCTGGCCGCGCTGGCCGGTGGAGGAGTAGGAGTTGTGGGGGGCGAAGAAGCCGATGGTGTTGTAGCCCCAGTAGTTGGACAGCTCCTTCTCCACCAGGTGGGTGTCCTGCACGAACTGGTGCACCGGCATCAGCTCCACGGCGGTGATGCCGAGCTCCTTCAGGTGCTCGATCATCGCCGGGTGGGCGAGGCCCGCGTAGGTGCCCCGGATCTCGTCCGGGATGCCGGGATGGGTCATCGTCAGGCCCTTGACGTGGGCCTCGTAGATCACGCTCTCGTGGTACTCGTGCCCCGGGCGGCGGTCGTTGCCCCAGTCGAAGAACGGGTTGACCACCACGGAGAGCATGGTGTGACCCGCGCTGTCCGCGTTGTTGATCTTGCCGTTGTCCAGGAAGTGGTACGAGAAGAGCGACTCGTCCCCGTCGACCTGGCCGTCGATCGCCTTGGCGTAGGGGTCCAGCAGCAGCTTCTCGGGCTGGCAGCGGTGGCCGTTGGCCGGGTCGAAGGGCCCGTGCACGCGGAAGCCGTAGCGCTGCCCGGGCAGCACCGAGGGCAGGTAGGCGTGCCACACGAAGCCGTCGACCTCGGGCATGTCGATCCGGGTCTCGGTGCCGTCCTCGCCGACGAGGCAGAGCTCGACCCGGTGCGCGACCTCGGAGAACAGCGCGAAGTTGGTGCCAGCGCCGTCGTAGGTCGCGCCCAGCGGGTAGGGCCGTCCTGGCCAGATCTGCATCGGTCGTGCTCCTCCGTGCTCGTTGCGGACCCGGGGCAGCACCGGCGCCCGGGCGGGGCCTCCGGTCCCGCTCCCGGGCGTCCGTCGATCCCGGTCATTCTGTCGGGTGCGGGCCCGGCGCACGACTGGAGGTGCCCGCCCCGGCGCCGGGCTCCGCGCCGATAACGTGTCGGCCGTGCAGCCGCATGTCGTGCGCCGGGTTGCGGGGGAGGCCCGTGCCCGGTGGGCGGGCGCCCCCGGGCGGCTGAGCGCTCTCCCGGGCCGGTTCGTGCGCGCCGCCGCCGGCCGGCTGCGCGGCCTCGCCCGCGGTGCCCGCGACCTCCTCGTGGGCACCGTCTCCGTGTGCATGCAGTACCGGGTGACCGGGCTCGCCGCCGAGGGGGGCTTCTTCGCGCTGCTGTCCCTGCCGCCGCTGGTGCTGGGCCTCGTCGCCTGCCTGGGCTACCTGGGGCGCTGGATCGGCCTCGACGACGTCGCAGCGGTGCGCTCGGAGATCGTGGCCCTGACCGAGCCGGTCCTGACCTCCGACGTCGTCGCCTCCGTCGTCCTCCCCACCTTCGACGCGGTGACCACCACCGGCCGGGCCGACGTCACCCTCGTGGCCTTCGCGTTCTCCGTCTGGTCCGGCTCGCGCGCCCTCAACGTCTACGTGGACACCATCTCGATCATGTACGGGCTGGGCGGGGTGCGCGGCATCGTGCGCAACCGGCTGCTGTCGCTGGGCCTGTACGTGCTGTGCCTGCTGCTCGGCGTGGTGGTGCTGCCGCTCGTGCTGATCGGCCCCCGCCTGCTCGGCGGGTGGCTGCCGTCGCAGGTGGACTTCCTCATCGCCCTGTACTGGCCGGTCGTCGTCGTCCTCACCGTGGCCGGTCTCGGCACGCTCTACCACATCGCCACGCCGGTGCGGAGCCGCTGGCGGCGCGACCTGCCCGGGGCGGTGGTCGCGCTGCTGCTGTGGGTGGCCACCTCCACGCTGCTGCGCGGGGTGATCGCGGCCTCGATCGGCGGCTCGTCGGTGTACGGGCCGCTGGCCTCGCCGATCGTCGTCCTGTTCTGGCTCTACGTCCTCGCCATCGCGGTGCTCGTCGGTGCGGCGTTCAACTCCACCCTGGACCGGCTCTGGCCCGACGAGGAGCGCGCCCGCGCCCGCGAGGAGGCCCGCGGCTCCGCCACGCAGCAGCGGTTGTGGCGACCCTGAGCGCAGGGCGGAACCCGAAGGCGCCGGGGGCGGGCACGCAGCGCCGCCTCAGCGGAGCTCCTCGGCGCCGGACGCGCCTCGCGCGGGGCGGAACGTGCGAGCCCTTACCCCCGTGTGGACCGTGTGCGAAGGTTAGGGCACGCACCGTCAGCGATGCCGGTGCGGGGAGACACGTCGGAGGTCCGCAGGGATGAACACACTGGTACGGCGTCTGGCTCTTGCCGGTGGCACGCTCGGGCTGGGCCTGGCGCTGTTCACGGTGGGCAGCGTCGCCCTCGGCGATGACGAGCCGGCCCGCGCTCCGGGGGGCGGCGGCGAGGTGGCGCGGGTGAGCACCGCACGACCCGGGCCCCTCCAGGCCCTGCAGAGCCGGGTCGAGCGGCTCCCCGGCGACTGGGTGGCCTGGGCCGCGCTCGGCTCCGCGTACGTCGAGCAGGCCCGGGTGAGCGGTGACGCAGGTCTCTACCTGCAGGCGGAGAAGGCGTTCGCGGAGTCGCTGCGCGTGCAACCCGAGGACAACGCCAAGGCGCTGACCGGCCAGGCGGGGCTCGCCGCGGCGCGGCACGACTTCACCGCCGCCGTGGACCTCGCCCGTCGATCCCTCGAGATCAACGCGTACGACGCCTCCGCCTACGGTGTGCTGACCGACGGACTGGTGGAGCTGGGGCGCTACGAAGAGGCCGAGGTGGCGCTGCAGCGGATGGCGGACCTCAATCCGGACGGTTCGGTCCTGACGCGCGTCTCCTACCTGCGTGAACTGCGCGGTGACGGCGCAGGTGCCCGCGCAGCGCTCGAGCAGGCTCGCGACATGGCCCACTCGCCCGCCGGTGCGGCGTTCGCGGCCTTCTACCTGGGCGAACTGGCCTTCAACTCCGGTGACCTCGACACGGCGGAGGCCCGGTACGGGGAGGCCGCTGCGCTCGACCCGGGCTGGCTGCCGCCCGTCGCCGGATCCGCCAAGGTCGCCGCGGCCCGCGGAGACGTGGAGCGCGCCGAGGCGGACTACCGGCGTGTCCTCGAAGCTCTGCCGCTCCCGCAGTACGCGAGCGAGTTCGGCGACCTGCTCGCCGCGACGGGCCGCACCGAGGACGCGCAGGAGCAGTACGCGGTGGTGGAGGCGCAGATCCAGCTGATCGAGGCGAACGGCGGCCGCGCCGATCTCGAGGCCGCCCTGTTCGCCGCGGACCACGGGGACCCCGCGAAGGCGCTGGAGCTGGCCCAGGCCGAGCACCGGGTCCGGCAGACCATCCACACCGAGGACGCCCTCGCGTGGGCCCTGCACCTCAACGGCCGCCACGCGGAGGCTCTGCCCCACGCCGAGAACGCTCTCCGGCTGGGTACCCGCAGCGCATCGTTCCACTTCCACAAGGGCATGATCGAGGCGGCGCTCCACCTCGACGACCGGGCACGCGAGAGCCTGCGGACGGCGCTCGCGATCAATCCCCACTTCTCGCTCCTGCAGGCGCCCACCGCGCGCGCCGAGCTCGCCCGGCTGGGCGTACCCGGGTGAGGCGGCTCGCCGCCGAGCGACGTACGGCAGGTGCCCTCGCCGGTCTGCTGATCGGGGCGGTCCTCGTCGTGGGGCCGGCCGGTTCCGCCGCGGCGCACCCGCTGGGCAACGCCTCGACGAACGTGGCCAGCCAGCTGCGGATCGAGCCGGACCGGGTCGTCGTCGACCACACCACCGATCTCGCCGAGATCCGGACAGTGCAGCTCCTGCCGTCCGTCGACGGGGACGGGGACGGTGAGATCGTCTCCTCGGAAGCGTCGGCGTATGCCGCGTCGGCATGCTCCGACACGGCGCGCACCCTCAGCCTCGTCGTGGACGGCACCGCTCGCGCGTTGTCCGCGGGTGAGTCGTCGATGCAGCTCTTCCCCGGTCAGGGCGGATTGCAGGTCACCCGGCTGGAGTGCCGCCTCAGTGCGCCCGTCGAGGTCGACGGCCCCACCGACATCACCTACCGGGACGAGTCCTACCCGGGCCGCTACGGCTGGCGCGAGGTGACGGCGGTCTTCGACGGGACGACGGCGATCGCCTCCGACGTCCCCACGCAGAGCCCGACCGACGGCCTGCGCGAGTACCCCGACGAAGCGGAGGCGGGAGACGTCGCCGACGTGCGGTCCGCGCAGCTCCAGGTGCGCCCCGGCGGGGCCCGCCTCCTGGACGACAGGAGCGACGCCGCCCCGGCGGCCCCTGGTGTGCTGCCCGGCACCGACCGGCTGACCGAGGCGTTCGCTGGTCTCCTGGCGCAGGAGGACCTCAGGTTGCTGCTGGCCCTGGGGGTCGTCGCGCTCGCGGTGGTGCTCGGTGCCGGGCACGCGCTGGCCCCCGGCCACGGCAAGACCGTCATGGCCGCCTACCTCGTCGGGCAGGAGGGGACGCGGCGGCAGGCGCTGCTGCTCGGGGGCATCGTGACCTTCACCCACACCGCCGGTGTCCTCCTGCTCGGCGTGCTGCTCCTCGTGTACCGGGCGCTGGCCTCCGAGCACCTGCTCGCAGGGATGCAGGTGGTCAGCGGGCTGCTGCTCGCGGCAGTGGGGGTCTACCTCGCGGTGCGTGCCGTCCGCCGACGCCGCGCCGTGCTGGCGGCGTCCCGACACGACCACGGCCAGGGCCACGGCCACGGCCACGCGCACGGCCATGGCCACGGCCAGGGCCACGGGCACGGGCACGGCCACGGGCACGGCCACGGGCACGACCACGGGCACGGCCACGACGACGACCACGGCCACGGGCACGGCCATGGCCATGGCCACGGCGACGACCACGGCCACGGGCATGACCACGACGACGACCACGGGCACGACCACGATCACGATCACGCGCACGACCACGGTCGCGTCTCCCCGGCTCTGCAGTCGGTCGGGACCGGCACGTCCACGGGGCTCGTCGACCAGGACGAGCGTGATGCGCCGGCTCGGGACGAGACCGCGGTGGTGGCGGTCGCCGCTCCCGCGGAACGAGTGATCACGGTCTCCCACGACCACGGCTTCGGAGCCCACACCCATGTGCTCCCCGACCCGACCAAGCCGCTCGGGATGCGCTCCCTGGCGGTCATGGGGGTGGCCGGGGGCCTGGTGCCGAGCCCTTCTGCGCTCGTGGTGCTCCTCGCCGCCAACGCCGCGGGGCGGGCGGCCTTCGGGGTCCTGCTCGTCGTGGCCTACGGCCTCGGCATGGCCCTGACCCTGACCGCGGCGGGTCTGCTGCTGCTGCGCGCCCGCCGACTGCTCGAACGCTCCGTCGGCGGGGAGCGCTTCGGGTGGCTCCGGAGCGGGCGCGCCGCGAGGATCCTCGCCGCGCTGCCGCTGGTCACGGCCGGGATCATCGTCACCGTCGGGGCGGTCCTCGTGCTGCGGGGGGTCCTCACCGCAGCCCTGCTGGGCTGACAGGTCCCGGTTCCGGCCTTGCACCCGCACTAGAGTCGCCGGTGAGGTCGGGAGCCGCCGTCCGCGTCAGCGGACCTCCCGGGCGGACCGGAGGGCTGTGGGATGGATGGGACCGCGCGGCGGCGTGACGGGCGTCTGGGGCGGCTGGGTGCCGCGGCGCTGATGGCAGCGGCGCTCACCGGGACGGCGACCGCCTGCACCGATGCCTCGGCACCCCGGTTCGAGGCCGAGGACCTGCGCGCGGGGCCCTGCCGGGACATGGGCACCGCCCTGCTCGACGTCGAGCGCGTGCAGCGGGGAATGGCAGCCGGTGACGTCGAGGCCACGGCCGCCGCCGAGGGCTACGCACGGGCGCAGGCACAGCTGCGCGAGCAGACCTCCGCGGCAGAACCCGCGGTCGCGGAGGCGACGCGGGAACTGCGGACCGCCATGGGCCACTTCCGGGTGGGAGCGGACGCCGGCACGTCCACCACCGATCAGGGCGAGGCCGTGCGCCTGGCCCTCGACGAGGTCCTGCAGGCCTGCGGCGTCGACCTCTCTTGAACCGCCGCGGCGCGGCCCGCTCACCTCGGCGGCGGGCCGAGGACGGCGGACCGCCTGCACGACAGCGCCCCCGCCGGAACCTGCCGGCGGGGGCGCTGTCGTGCGGACGGAGAGTCAGTCGTTGCTGTTGGCCGCGTCCCTCGCCGCCGCCACGACCGGCTCGGTGACGGCGTTCGGACCGCCGTACACATGACCGCGCTCCAGGGCGATCGACGACCGCGCGAGGTACTCGGTCACCGCGTTGCCCAGGACGGTGGGGCTGACGGTCATCACGATGGCCGACCTCTCCACACCCGCGTGCGGGCCGCCGGCCAGGGTGTCGGCCGGCACGTCACCTCGCGCCAGGTTGACGTGCGTGGGGTTGAAGCCGAGCTCACCGACCGCGAACTGCGCGATCGCGATCGACGTGGCGCCGCGATCGGCGCCACCGAGCCGGACCACCTCGACCCCCAGGTCCTTGACGAGGGTCGCCTCCGTCTCGGGAGAGACGGCGACCGGTCCGCCGGCGATGATGACGCGCTTGATCCCCAGATCCCTGATGGTCGCACGCGCGTCCGGGGAGAGGGACTCACCGGCCGTGAGCAGGATCGGGAACTGCCCCGCGTACGCGAGCGGTCCGGCGACGAGGGCGTCCGGCCAGCGGAACCCGTTGGCGATGACCGCCGTGGCTTGGCCGACGTTGGCCGCACCGGGCTCCAGCGCCGCGGCACGGGCGGTGGCGAAGCGGTCCCCGCCCGCGATCCGCGTCACCACGAACTGCCGGGCGAGGGCGTCCTGCTGTGCCTGTGAGATGCGCGCGGTGCCACCGACGAGCACCACGTTGCGGACCCCCAGATCGGTGAGTGCCCGCATGGTGGCCTCCGGGGTGCTGTCCCTGGTGGTCAGCAGGAGGGGGCCGTTGCGGTCGCCGGCGACGTAGTTCGCGGTGAGCGCATCGGGGAAGGCTTCGTCTGCGCCGTTGACCAGGACCGCGGTCTGCGCGCCGCGGAAGGTCTCGCGGGCGATGGTCGCCGCCGTGGCGAACCGGTCGTCCCCGGCCAGCCGGTTGAACCCCGAGAACTCCGAGAGGTTGACGGCGCTGTTGTGCGGCAGCGCCACATAGGGGAAGGAGTTCGCGAAGGGCACGTCGTTGGCGTCCACCTGGTCCGTGAAGGCAGCCGTGTCGGCACCGAGCAGGGCTCCCTGCAGGGCCTTCAAGCCGATGTCGACCACGTCATCGGTGAGGCGGCGACCGTTGGGGAAGCCTGCGAGGTCGCCGCCGAGCACGCCGAGACGGGCCGGGGTGCGGGTCGGTGCGATGCTCATGTTGAGCCGCAGCATCTCCGAGGGGGTGGGGTTCGTGACCACCTCGTTGATCGCGGGATCCGTGAGCTCGGGGACGCCGGTGAGGAAGACCTGCACCAGGTCGGTGCGCGGCGTCGCCGGCGCCGGGATGTCGTAGATGCTCTCGATGAGGCGAGGCACCTCAGGGTCCTGGACGAGGCCGAGGAAGTCGCCGTCCCCGGAGGGCCGGGAGTTGTTGAAGGCGTCCTTGAGGCCGACGGGGACCACGACCTCGTTGACCAGGGGGTTGCCCAGCCGGGAGACCTGGGCGAAGGCTCCGGACTCCGTGACCGTGCCGTCCGGGTTGAGCGTCCGCAGCCCGGGCCGCGAGGTGGTGCTGAAGATCCCGATGACCGGGTTCGCCGTCGGGTTGCCCTGCGCGGCGAGGGCGCTCTTGGGCACCTGCAGCGCGATGCTCTGCACGTTGTAGCCGTTGAGGGTGTCGTTCCCGCGCAGCGACAGGTCACCGCCGTACAGCAGGTCGAAGATCCGCAGGTCCAGGAAGAACGGGTCGTCCGCCTGGCCGGCGAAGGATCTGCCCGCGCCGCCGGGAAGCTCCCTGACGGCTTCCTGGCGGAGCTGCGCGTAGTTCGGCATCGACGCCGGTCCGACGTTGGACGGCGCGACCGGCTGGTCGGCTGCGGCCGTGGTGAACGTCGCACCGCCGTCGCGGCTGACGAGCAGGTCGTACGTCTGCCGGAAGTTGAGGTCCGGGTCGTCGAACGAACTCACCACGCCGGTGTTGTAGAGGAACGTGTTGCCGTTGCGGTAACTGCTCTCGAAGACCCAGCGGTAGATGATGTCCACCACGGCGTCGGCGTTGTTGTCGATCTCGATGTCGTAGGCGGCGCCGTCGGCGAAGCGGTAGAAGTTGGGCCCGCCGTCGGGCTCCTCCATCGGCCACCAGTTGGCGATGAACGTGACGCTGTCGGGTGCGTCCGGGCTGACGAACGCGTAGACGTCGGTGTTGTCGGCACGAGGATCGCCGGCGATGTACGGCGCCTCGCGGTGGCTGGAGGCCCAGCCCGGTGCCGGCCCCAGCGCCGCAAGTGTGGCGAAGCCGGTGGCGGCTGCCGCCACCCCGGCCACGAGCTGCCGTCGGCGGCTCGCGGTTCTTGGTCGTTGCATGGGTCTCCCTCACGAGCAGGAAGGGTGCGCCGTGCGGCCCACCCGGTGACGGGGGTGGAGCCGGTCAGCTGCGGTTCACAGCGATGCCGTGCGGGAGCGCGACGTAGGGGAACGTGCTCGCGAACGGCACGTCGTTGGCGTCCACGCCATCGGTGAACGCGTCGGTGTTCGTTCCGAACAGGGCCCCCTGGAGGACCTTCAGCTCGATGTCCACCACGTCGTCGACGAGTCGCCGCCCGTTGGGGAAGCCTGCGAGGTCGCCCGCCAGGACGCCCAGCCGCTTGGGGTCGGCGGTCGGCGGGACCGCCATGTTCAGCCGCAGCTGCTCCGAGGGAACCGCCGTGGTCACGCCGGCGTTCAGCGTGTGGGCGTTCAGGTCCGCCTCGATGGCCGCCGGGCCGTTGCCGTCCCTCGAGATCCCCGTCAGGAAGACCTCGACCAGGTCGTTGCGCGGTGTCGCCGGTGCCGGGACGTCGTAGATCGTCTCGATGAGCCGTGGCACCTCCGGGTTCTGCACCAGGGAGAGGAACGTCGCATCACCGGGGGGCCGGGAGGCGTTGAACGCGTCCTTGAGGCGGACGGGCACGATGACCTCGTTGACCAGCGGGTTGCCGAGTCGTGACACCTGGACGTAGGCGCCGCTGTCCGTCGGGGCCTGACGGCTCCCGGTGGCGGGGAAGACGCGCTGACTCTGACGGGAGGTGGTGCTGACGACGCCGATGACCGGGTTGGCCGTGGGGTCGCCGGCGAGCGCCAGCGTCGACTTGGGAACCTTCAGCGCGATGGTCTGGACGTTGTAGCCGTCCAGGGTGTCGTGGCCGGTCTTCGACAGGTCGCCGCCGTAGAGGAGGTCGAAGACCCGAAGGTCCAGGAAGAAGGGATCGTCGGCCTGCCCGGCGAACGACGTCAGGCCGCCGGCGACGCCGACGACCGCACCGGCCCTCACCGCCGCGTAGTCCGGCATCGAGGCCTTGCCCACGTTCGACGGTGCGACCGGCTGGTCGTCCGCGATGGTGGTGAAGGCGCCGTTGCCCTGCCGGACCTGGAGGTCGTAGGTCTGGAGGAAGTTCAGGTCGGCGTCGCGGACGGTGGTCACGGGGCCGAAGTTGTAGAGGAAGGTGTTCGGATTGCGGTAGGTGCTGGTGAACACCCACCGGTAGGTCACGTCCGGCTGGGCGTCACCGTTGTTGTCGATCTCGATGTCGTAGGCCACGCCGTCGGCGAAGCGGTAGAAGTTGGGCCCGCCGTCGGGCTCCTCCATCGGCCACCAGTTCGCGATCAGCGTCACCGTGTCCGGTGCGTCCGGACTGACGAACGCGTAGACGTCGGTGTTGTCGGCTCGCGGGTCACCCGCGATGTATGGTGCCTCGCGGTGGCTCGACGCGGAACTGGGGTTGGCCCCCAGCGTGGCGACGGTCATCGCGGCGAGTCCGGTGAGCACGGCGCCGGCTCCCTTGGCGGCGCGGTGCCGCCGCGGCGTCCCTGATGGTCGTTCCATGGGTCTCCTCGTGAAGCGAGTGGGTCGTCGCCTTCCCGGCGACGCCGCGATCAGGAATGGGCCCGGTCGGGGGCCGTGTGCGACATCTCACCCCTGTTCCACGCACCGGACGACGGACGGATGCGCGCCATCCCCCTTGATGGCTTCTCCCAGCGGGACACCGACGCGGCGCCACGGTCCGGTCAACCGCACGCCGCGACTCCGTGTATATCACTCGTGTCACGTGCGTGTCGCGGGCTGTCGAGCCGCAGTTCTCCCGCCGCCCCGGCCGGGCGCCGGCCGTCGTCCCCGGCGCCGAATCGGCGCCGCGCTCCGGTGACCTGGGCGGACTACTCCGTGGCGGGTGCGGCGTCGTCGCGCCGGCTGACGCCCGACCACTTCTCCTCGATGCGGCCGAACCGCCACACCGCCAGGGCCGCGCCCCAGATGAGGACGAACAGCCCGACGACACCGAACCCGACGAACGCGAGGTCCAGCGACGCGAGCCACGGCAGCGGTCCGGTCTCGATGCCGAGACGTTCGGTGAGGAGCCCGACGAGGACCACGACCCCGACGACCAGGGCGACGACGACGGACAGGACGGTCACGGTGAGGCTGTAGAAGACCTTCCGCACCGGGTGCAGGAAGGCCCACCCGTAGGCACGCGACATGAAGACGCCGTCGGCGGCGTCGAACAGGCTCATGCCCGCCGCGAAGAGCACGGGCAGGACGAGGATGGCGTACCACGGCAGGACGAAGGCCGCGGAGCCCGCGGCGAGCACCAGCAGCGCGACCTGGCTCGCGGTGTCGAAGCCCAGCCCCATCAGCAGACCGACCGGGTAGAGGTGCCAGGCGCGGCTGACGCGCTTCGTCACGCGCCCCAGGAGCCGTGCCAGGAAGCCGCGGTTGTTGAGGTGCTGCTCCAGTTGCACCTCGTCGTACTCCCCGGTGCGCATCCGGCGGAACACCCGGGCGATGCCGAAGACCGCGACGAGGTTCACGAGCCCGATGATCACGAGGAAGGCGCCGGCGACGAACGTGCCGATCAAACCGAGGAGCTGCCCGACCTGCGAGCCCTCGTCCTGGACGACCCCGGCGACCGAGCGGACCCCGAGCGCCAGGAGCAGGCTCGCGCCGAAGACGACCGAGGAATGACCGAGGGAGAACCAGAAGCCGGCACTCACCGACGGCTTGCCCTCACCGACCAGCTTGCGGGTCGTGTTGTCGATCGAGGCGATGTGGTCGGCGTCGAAGGCGTGCCGCACACCGAGCATGTAGGCGGTCAGGCCGACGCCCGCGCCCAGGACGCCCGTGGTCCCCAGTGCGTAGTTGCGGGGCGCCACGGCGAGGAGCAGGACCCCCCACCCGACGACGTGCAGGAGGAGGATGAACCCGGCCATGCCGGCGATCGAGCGCCACTCGCCTGCGGTGAACGCCGCCCGATGCCGTCCTCGGGCGAGGGGCGCCCCGGTTCTTGCTGAGGTGTCAGAGGTCATGGGCTCTCAGGCGTCCTCGTGGTGAGCGGAGAAGGGCGGCCACCACGGACCTGGGGTCGCCCTCGACCGACGGCTACGTTTTTGCAACTTAGTCGCAGCAAGCAGAGCCGGGCAAGAAGAAGCGCTCACCAGCCCGTCGCTGCCGCCTCGCCCGGTCCGCTGTTCCCTCCAAGCGTCGGCGCAGCGGGCAGGGACCGCTGGGGCGGGCGTGGCCTCGTGGACGGCGAGCGGGCCGAACTCGCCTCCGCGGTCCCGCCGGCCCGGGAGGATGCCGCGGGGAGCCGGGTCCTCGGGGCAGGGCGCAGCGCCCGGTGGCGACGGAGCCCCGAGGAGCCGGCGCCGGGTCTCACGAAGCAATGCAAGAGGCCCGCTCCCCGGTGGGGGAGCGGGCCTCTGATCTGCTGTGACGTGCGTGGGCGATACTGGGATCGAACCAGTGACCTCTTCCGTGTCAGGGAAGCGCGCTACCGCTGCGCCAATCGCCCGGGTTCCCGGGGAGGCACCTGCTACGGGGTGCCGGCCGAGGTGGAGACGGGATTCGAACCCGTGTACACGGCTTTGCAGGCCGTTGCCTCGCCTCTCGGCCACTCCACCGTATCGAGGCTGTTGCCTCAGAAGCTCGTGCCTCCGAGCGGACGACGGGACTCGAACCCGCGACCCTCACCTTGGCAAGGTGATGCGCTACCAACTGCGCTACGTCCGCATGCACTCGGTGGACCGGATCTTTCGTTCCGTTCCCCCGGGGGCGAGAAGAACATTAGCCGACGTGCAGGGGTGCGGTCCAACCGCCCCCCTGCCGGGGCCCTCGCGCCGCCCGATCGCCGGCCGCACGAGGGGCCCCGGCCCGTGCGCTCAGCGCCAGATGAGGTCCGGGGTCAGCGCCGAGAGCTCTCGCGCACCGCAGAGCCCCATCGCCATCCGCAGCTCCGTGTCGAGCATGTGGATCGCGGCCAGGGCGCCCTCGCGGCCCGCGGCGGCGAGGCCCCACAGGTAGGGCCGCCCCACGAAGACTGCGTCCGCCCCCAGGCACAGCGCCTTGAGCACGTCGGTGCCGCGCCGGATGCCGGAGTCCACGAGCACCGGGACGCGCCCGCCCACCTCGGCGGCCACCGCGGGCAGCGCCACCGCCGTCGGGACCACCGTGTCGAGGTTGCGCGCACCGTGGTTGGAGACCCACACCGCCGCCGCCCCGTGGTCGACCGCGCGCGAGGCGTCGTCGGGGCGCATGACGCCCTTGACCACGACCGGCAGGTCCGTCAGCCCCGCCAGCCAGGTGATGTCCTTCCAGGTCAGCGTCGGGTCCAGGCGCTCGACGTAGACGCGGCGGTGGGCGGGGAGGTCGTCCTCCTTGCGGGGCGTCAGAGCCGGCAGGTTGGCGAAGGTCATGCCCTTCGGCAGTCGCACGCTGCGACGGCGGTCGGTGTCGCGCGCACCCAGGACGGGGGTGTCGACCGTGACCACCAGGGCCGTGTAGCCCGACGCCGCCGCCCGGCGGGCCAGGCTTGCCGTCAGCTCCCGGTCCCGGCGCACGTAGAGCTGGAACCACACCGGCGCGGTCGCCGCGGCGGCCACGTCCTCCATCGAGGTCGTCCCCAGGGTGCTCTGCACGTACAGCGCACCAGCCTCGCCCGCGGCGCCGACCACGCCCAGCTCCCCGTCCGGGTGCCAGATCCGGTGGCTGGCCGCGGGCGACAGCCCGATCGGCGTGCTCAGCCGCTGCCCGAGCACCTCGGTGGTGGTGTCGATGCCGTCGACGCCCATCAGGCAGTGCGGGGCCAGCCGCATCGCGGCCCACGCCTCCTCGTTCCAGGCGAGGCTGCGCTCGTCGCCGCTGCCGCCCTCGAGGTAGTCCCACATCTCCTGCCCGAACGCGCCGGCGCGCAGGCGCCCGAGGGCGTGCTGGCGCAGCTCCTTGACGTTCAGGGCCGGATCGGGGATGGGCTCGACGCGCGCGGCGGGGGTTTCCGTCATGCCTGATGGACTACCAGATGCGGAAGGTCCCCGGGGCGGCGAGCGCCGCACCGGGGACCGGGGTCCGTCCTGGGATCACCCGCCCGGGTCAGCGCCGCGGCGCTGACCCGGGCCGCGCGATCAGGAGACGAGTCGCGCCACCAGCTCGTCGAGGTCGAGGTGGCGGGTCTCGCTGCCCGGGGGCACGAGGGCGTCGGCGCGGCGCAGGAAGCGGCGCACGTCCGCCTCGTCGGCCTCGAGCTCGGCGTTGCCGTCCGGCGAGGACAGCCGCAGCAGCACGCGGGGGAAGCCCTCGAGCGAGTCCGCGCACGGCTGCACCTGCACGTCCCCGGAGCCGGTGGGGCGGACCATGCCCTCGCGCAGCAGGTCGCGGGCGAACACCCATTCCACGTCGGCGTCGCCGCCGTGGAAGACCGCGTGGATGGCATAGGGGTCGTCGGCGCCGTAGTGCAGGCTCGCCGGTACGGGCACGGCGGCCCCGCCGGCGGTCCGCAGCCGCAGCGACACGTCGACGTCGACCTCTGTCTTCCTGTGGGGCAACGAGGGCACGTCGGCCTCCCATGATCCGTGGGCGCCGACGGGCTGCGGCGACCGTGCCGACCAGATTCCCCCCGCAAGGGGCGGTGAAACATCACCTGATCCGCGCATCCTGGCATGCGTCCGACCTGATCGGGGCCGATCGCTGACCTACCCTGGGGACATGGACCATGCCGGCGGCACCTCCGCCCCGCGCCGGTGCGCGGAGGCCGCCGGGACGGGCGGCGTCGTGCCGGCTCCGGAGGTGCCGCCGCTCGCGCCGCAGGGGGGCGCCGCCGGTCCGGCCGCGGAGCGGCCCGCACCGCGCTCGGCTCCGCAGCGCGCGGTCGCGCGCGTCGCGCCCCGACCGCGCCGCTGGCGCGCTGCGCTGCACGCCCGGCGCGAGCAGATCCGCGCCGACGCCCGCATGAACCACCTCTGGCGCGTGGCGGTGGCGCTCATCGGCACCTGCATCACCGCCCTCGGGCTCGTCCTCGTGCCCCTGCCGGGGCCCGGGTGGCTCGTCGTCCTCATCGGCCTGGCGGTCCTCGGCTCGGAGTTCCACTGGGCCCGGCGCACGCACCTGTGGGTCCGCCGCCACGTGCACGCCTGGGCGAGCTGGGTCGCCGAGCGCTCCTGGTCGATCCGGATCGCGCTCGGGGCCACCACGGCGACCCTCCTGCTCTCGCTCGCATGGGGCTGGCTCGCCTGGCAGGGGGTGCCCACCTGGGTCCCCGAGGACGTCTCGGCCTCCCTCGTGCTCCTGCCCGGCCTGGACTGACGCCCCTTCCGGGGACGGAAGCGGAACCCGGTCGTGAGCACCCCGGGGGACCGGGTATGGTTGCTCCTGCCGGTTGCGGCCGACGCTCGTCGGACGCGTCGCACCGGGCGATTAGCTCAGCGGGAGAGCACCTCGTTCACACCGAGGGGGTCACTGGTTCGATCCCAGTATCGCCCACCAGCACGACACCAGGAGCGCGCATGCCCCTCTCCGGGACCCTCCTGCAGATCCGCACCTTCCCCGTGAAGTCCCTGGACGGCGCCCCCGTCGACGAGGCCGACATCGGCCCCGACGGCCTGCACGGCGACCGCGGCTGGGCGGTCGTCGACACCTCCGGCCGGGCCCTGCGGGCCAAGGAGCACCCCCTGCTGCGCGCGCTCGTCGCCCGCGCCGGCGACACCTGCCCCGAGATCCTGCTGCCGGGGAGCCCCCCGCTGCCGGTCACCGAGGCCGGCCCCGCGCTCGCCGGGATCCTCGGCCCCGCGGCCGGTCCGCTGCGCGTTGCCCCCCAGCCCGGTGGGGCCAGGGAGGTCGCCGCCGTGCACGTCCTCCTCGACCCCGCCGCGGACGCCGCCTGCGGCAGCGACGACCCCCGCGCCAACCTCGTCGCCTCCGTGCCGGGAGCCCCGGCCCCGGAGGGCCTGCGCGGCGCCGTCCTGCGCCTGGGCGACGCGGCGCTCCTCCTCGGGGACGCCCCGCGCCACTGCGCCGGGATCTACGCCGCCGTGCTGCGGCCCGGGCGGGTGCGCGCCGGGCAGGCGGTCGAGCTGGACCTGCCCGGCGCCTGAGCCCCGCCCGCCTCCTCCGGACCCGCACCTGGCCCGCACCCGGGCCCGACCGCTGCGGCGCTCGATAGCATCGCCGGAAGTGCCCGCCTCCGCGGGCACCGAGCGGCCCGCCCGCTTCCCGTTCCAGGCCCCGGAGGCTCTCCCGTGCCCGCGCACCTCACCGTCACCGCGTCCGGCTCCGAGCACCAGGTCGAGGACGGCACGACGGCGGGCGCCCTCCTCGCGGGGCAGCACCCCGAGGACCGCGACATCGTCGTCGCCCGCGTCAACGGCGAGCTGCGCGACCTCGACCACGTCCTCGCCGACGGCGACGAGGTCGAGCCCGTCCGCGTCGGAGATCCCGACGGGCTCTCCGTCCTGCGCCACTCCGCGGCGCACGTGCTCGCCCAGGCCGTCCAGCAGCACTTCCCCGAGGCCAAGCTCGGCATCGGCCCGCCCGTGCGCGACGGCTTCTACTACGACTTCGACGTCGAGCGCCCCTTCACCCCCGAGGACCTCAAGACCCTCGAGAAGACGATGCAGCGCATCGTGAAGGAGGGGCAGGGCTTCCGCCGTCGCGCCGTCAGCGACGACGAGGCCCGCGAGGAGCTCGCCGGTGAGCCCTACAAGCTGGAGCTCATCGGCCTGAAGGGCTCCGGTGCGGCCGACGCCGCCGAGGGCGCCTCCGTCGAGGTCGGCGCCGGCGAGCTGACGATCTACGACAACCTGCGCCGCGACGGCTCCGTGGCGTGGAAGGACCTCTGCCGCGGCCCGCACGTGCCGACCACCCGCCTCCTCGGCAACGGCTTCGCCCTCACCCGCAGCGCCGCCGCCTACTGGCGGGGCAGCGAGAAGAACCCCCAGCTGCAGCGGCTCTACGGCACGGCCTGGCCGAGCAAGGACGAGCTGAAGGCCTACCAGGAGCGCCTCGCCGAGGCCGAGCGCCGCGACCACCGCCGCCTCGGCAGCGAGCTGGACCTGTTCTCGTTCCCGGACGAGATCGGCTCCGGCCTGGCGGTCTTCCACCCCCGCGGCGGCGTCATCCGCAAGGCGATGGAGGACTACTCCCGTGAGCGCCACGAGCGCGGCGGCTACGAGTTCGTGTACTCCCCGCACATCACCAAGGGGAACCTGTTCCAGGTCTCCGGCCACCTCGACTGGTACCGCGAGGGCATGTTCCCGGCGATGCACCTCGACGCAGAGCTCGGCGCCGACGGGGAGGTCCGCAAGCCCGGGCAGGACTACTACCTCAAGCCGATGAACTGCCCCATGCACAACCTGATCTTCCGCTCCCGCGGGCGCTCCTACCGGGAGCTGCCGCTGCGGCTCTTCGAGTTCGGGACGGTCTACCGCTACGAGAAGAGCGGCGTGGTGCACGGCCTGACCCGTGTGCGCGGCATGACCCAGGACGACGCACACATCTACTGCACCCGCGAGCAGATGCACGCCGAGCTCACCGGGGTCCTGGAGTTCGTGCTCGGCCTGCTGCGCGACTACGGCCTGCAGGACTTCTACCTCGAGCTGTCCACCAAGGACCCCGAGAAGTACGTCGGCTCGGACGAGGTGTGGGAGGAGGCCACCCGCACCCTGGAGGAGGTCGCCGCCGCCTCCGGGCTGGAGCTGGTCCCCGACCCGGGCGGCGCCGCGTTCTACGGGCCGAAGATCTCCGTCCAGGCCCGCGACGCCATCGGGCGCACCTGGCAGATGTCCACCATCCAGCTCGACTTCAACCTCCCCGAGCGCTTCGACCTGGAGTACACCGCCCCCGACGGCACCAAGCAGCGGCCGGTCATGATCCACCGGGCGCTGTTCGGCTCGATCGAGCGGTTCTTCGGCGTCCTCACCGAGCACTACGCCGGGGTGTTCCCGCCGTGGCTGGCGCCCGTCCAGGTCGTCGGGATCCCCGTCTCCGACGCCCACGTCGAGCACCTGCAGCAGGTGGCCGCCAAGCTGCGCGAACACCGCATCCGCGTGGAGGTCGACGCCTCCGACGACCGCATGCCCAAGAAGATCCGCACCTGGACCAAGCAGAAGGTGCCCTTCCTGCTCATCGCCGGGGAGGAGGACGTCGCCAACGGCGCGGTGTCGTTCCGCTTCCGCGACGGTAGCCAGGACAACGGCATCGGGGTCGACGAGGCCGTGCGCCGCATCGTCGAGGCCGTCGAGACCCACGCGCAGGTCTGATGCCCGTCGTTCCAGAGCACCAGGGGCCCGCCGGCCCGCACGTGGAGCCGGCGGGCGCGCTGGCAGGGGAGGCCGACGGCTTCGAGCGGCTGTGGACGCCGCACCGCCTGGCCTACATCAAGGGCGAGAGCAAGCCCAGCGACCCCGACGACGCGCAGCAGTGCCCCTTCTGCCGCGCCCGCACGATCGACGACGCCGAGGGGCTGGTCGTCCACCGCGGCGAGACGTGCTTCGTCGTGATGAACCTCTTCCCCTACAACCCCGGCCACCTGCTGATCTGTCCCTACCGGCACGTCTCCCTCTACGTCGACCTCACCGCCGAGGAGCTGGCCGAGTTCACGCAGCTGACGCTGGCCGCGCTCCGGACGCTCACCGCCGCCTCCGCCCCCGCCGGGTTCAACGTGGGCATGAACCAGGGCGCCGTGGCGGGGGCGGGCATCGCCGCGCACCTGCACCAGCACGTCGTGCCGCGCTGGCAGGGGGATGCGAACTTCCTGCCGGTCGTGGGGCGCACGAAGGCGCTGCCGGAGCTGCTGGAGGACACCCGGCGCCGGCTCGCGCAGGCCTGGCCGGGGGACACCGACGGGAACGGGACGACCTGATGCTCAACCGCTTCGCCCGCGCCACGGTCACCCGCATCCTCGAGCCGGTCGCCCGGTTCCTGCTGCGGCTGGGCGTCAGCCCCGACGCGGTCACCGTCGCCGGGACCCTGGGGGTGGTCGCGGGAGCGCTGCTCTTCTACCCGCGCGGTGAGCTGCTGTGGGGCACCCTCTTCATCACCGCGTTCGTCTTCTCCGACAACGTCGACGGCATCATGGCGCGGCTGTCGGGACGCGGCGGGACGTGGGGCGCGTTCCTGGACTCCACCCTCGACCGCGTCGGGGACGCGGCGATCTTCGCCGGTCTCGCGGCCTGGTACGCGCGCGGCGGCGACTCGGTGACGACGGCGGCCCTGGCCGTGCTGTGCCTCGTCCTGGGCAACCTGGTCTCCTACGCCCGCGCCCGCGCCGAGGGACTGGGCCTGCGCGCCGACGTGGGCATCGCCGAGCGCGCCGAGCGGCTCGTGGTCGTGCTCGTCACCGCCGGGTTCACCGGACTGCTCGACCTGCCCGCGACCGTCCTGAGCGTCGTCCTGGCGCTGCTCGCCGCGGCCAGCGCGATCACGGTGGGGCAGCGGATCGCGATGGTCCACAGGCAGGCCCACGCGGCGGCCGGGCGTCCGGCCGGGACCTGATGCCGCGCGCGGGCACGCGCCACCTCCCCGACGCCCGCGCCGCGCGGGAGGCGCTCGTGGTGGCCGGCTTCCGCACCGGCTGGCGCCTCACCCGCCTGCTGCCGGAGCGCGGCGCGCAGGCGCTCTTCCGGGTCGCCGCCGACGCCGCGACCCGGCGCGGGGGTGCGGGCGTGGCGCAATTGCGGGCCAACCTGTCCCGCGCCGCGCCCGCCGCGAACGGTGCCGCGCTCGACGCTCTCGTCGCGGCGGGCATGCGCTCCTACGCCCGCTACTGGTGCGACGCCTTCCGCCTGCCCTCCTGGAGCGCGGCGCGGGTGGCGGAGACGGTGCGAACGGTGGGGGAGGAACCGGTGCGCGCCGCCCTCGCCTCCGGTCGCGGGGTCGTCGGGGTGCTCGGCCACCTCGGCAACTGGGACCACGCCGGCGCCTGGTCGCAGGCGCGCCTCGCGCCGGTCGTCACGGTCGCGGAGCGCCTCAGGCCCGTCGCGGTGCACGAGCAGTTCCTCGCCTACCGGCGCGGCCTCGGCATGGAGGTGCTCCCGCACGGGGACCCGGCCACGTTCGGGATCCTCGTGCGCCGCCTGCGCGCCGGGGCCTTCGTGCCCCTGCTGGCGGACCGCGACCTCAGTGCCACCGGCGTGGAGGTCACGCTGCTCGGCGAACCGGCGCGGATGGCGGCCGGACCCGCCGCCCTGGCGCTGGTCACCGGGGCGGCGCTCGTGCCCATCGGCGTCCACTACGAGGAGCTGCCCCCCGGCTCCGCGGGACGCCGCACCGGCGCCCGCCACGGCATCGTCATCACCTTCGGTGCCGAGGTCGTCCCGCCCCCCGCCGTCCCCGGCCGGGCCGGGCGCGAGGAGGCCGTGCGGCGGATGACGCAGGCGTGCGCAGACGCCCTCGCGGCCACCATCGCGGAGCACCCGCAGGACTGGCACATGCTCCAGCCCGTCTTCAGCGCCGACGTGGGCCGGCGCCGGTGAGGGTCGGGCTGGTCTGCCCGTACTCCTTCGACGTGCCCGGTGGCGTGCAGGCGCACGTGCGGGACCTCGCCGCGCACCTCGGGGCCGCGGGCCACCACGTCAGCGTGCTCGCCCCCGCGGAGGACGGGGCGGAGCTGCCCCCGTTCGTCGTCTCCGCCGGGCGCGCCGTGCCCGTCCCCTACAACGGCTCCGTCTCCCGCCTGCGCTTCGGGCCCGTCGCCGCGGCCCGGGTGGCGCGCTGGCTCGACGACGGCGGCTTCGACGTCTGCCACCTCCACGAGCCGCTCGCGCCGAGCACGTCCCTCCTCGCGCTGTGGGCGGCGACCTGCCCCGTCGTCGCCACGTTCCACACCGCCAACCTGCGCTCGCGGGCCATGCAGGCGGCGTACCCGCTGCTGCGGCCGAGCCTGGAGAAGATCGCCGCCCGGATCGCGGTCAGCGAGGACGCCCGCCGCACGGTGGTGGAGCACATCGGCGGCGACGCCGTCGTCGTGCCCAACGGCGTCGACACGCGCCGCTTCGCGACCGCCGCGCCCCGGCCGGAGTGGACGGGAACCCCCGGGGCCCCGGTGCTGGCGCTGCTCGGCCGCCTGGACGAGCCGCGCAAGGGCCTGCACGTGCTGTGCGCCGCCCTTCCGCGGCTGCGGGCGGCGGTGCCGGGCGTGCGCGTCCTCGTCGCCGGGCACGGCGCCGCGGAACCGGTGCGCGCCCTCGCGCCCGCCGACGCGGCCGCCGTGGAGCTGCTCGGCCCGCTCGACGAGCCCGCCAAGGCCGCGCTGCTGCGCTCCGCGGACGTCTACGTCGCACCGCACACCGGCGCGGAGAGCTTCGGCATCGTGCTGGTGGAGGCGATGAGCGCCGGCACCGCCGTCGCCGCCTCCGACCTGGGCGCCTTCCGCCGCGTCCTCGGCGACGGCGAGCACGGCCGGCTGTTCACCCCCGGCGACCCGGCCGCGCTCGCGGGGGCGGTCCTGGAGCTGCTGGCCGACCCCGCCGCCCGGGCCGGGCTCGCCCGCGCGGGGCAGCTCGCCGCCCGCACCTACGACTGGGCGGCCGTCGCGACCGACGTCCTCCGCGTCTACGAGACGGTGACCGCCGGGCGGCGGGCGTGACCCCGCTGCTGTGGACGCTGCTGCTCCTGCTGGTCTGCTGCCTCCTCGCCTGGTACCTCACCGCCACCGCCGCCAGGCTGGACCGGCTGCACCACCGGGTGGAGACCAGCCGAGCCTCCCTGGACGCGGAGCTGGCCCGGCGCGCCTCCGCCGCGGTGGAGCTGGCGACCTCGGGCCTCCTCGACCCGGCCACGGCGCTGCTCCTCGCCGACGCCGCCACCGCCTCCCTCGACGCCCCCCGCGGTCCCGGCCCCCTGGACCCGGGGCCGGGCACCCGGGAGGAGCAGGAGCGCTGCGACGAGGAGCGGTGGTGGGTGGAGACCGCCCTGAGCCAGGCGCTGACCGCGGCGCTGGCACCGGGGATGGTCGACGCCCGCGGGCGCCCGGACGCGGCCGACGTCGTCGGGCGCGCGCGCGGCGCCGTGCGCCGGGTCGAGCTGGCCCGCCGCTTCCACAACGACGCGGTCATGCAGGCCCGGCGGCTGCGCGCCAAGCGCCTCGTCCGGTGGGCGCACCTGGCCGGGCACGCCCGCCTGCCCCGCACGGCCGACTTCGACGACGCGGCGGCGCTCGGGCGCCGGGACACCGCCCCGGACCCGGCCCCGGACCCGGCCCCGGGCTCCACCGTGGTCCCTCCGGGCACGAGCCCGTCCGACCGGCACCCGGACGCCGGACCGGGCTCCTAGACTGGAACTCCTCCGGGCTCATCACCGGGGAAGCCGACGAGACGCGTGAGGTTCGACGTGAGCACCGAGACCAGCAACGGGACGCCCGCTCCGGGGACGGTGGGCCACGGCGCCCCCGTCGTCGGCACCGACCTGGTGAAGCGCGGCATGGCGCAGCAGCTGCGCGGCGGCGTGATCATGGACGTGGTCACCGCCGAGCAGGCCCGCATCGCCGAGGACGCCGGCGCGGTGGCCGTCATGGCCCTCGAGCGCGTCCCCGCCGACATCCGCGCCCAGGGCGGCGTGGCCCGCATGAGCGACCCCGACATGATCGAGAGCATCATCGCGGCGGTCTCGATCCCCGTCATGGCCAAGGCCCGCATCGGGCACTTCGTCGAGGCGCAGATCCTGCAGTCCCTCGGCGTGGACTACATCGACGAGTCCGAGGTCCTCACCCCCGCCGACTACACCCACCACATCGACAAGGCCCGCTTCACGGTGCCGTTCGTGTGCGGCGCCACCGGCCTCGGCGAGGCGCTGCGGCGCATCACCGAGGGCGCGGCGATGATCCGCTCCAAGGGCGAGGCGGGCACCGGCGACGTGTCCAACGCCACCACGCACATGCGCACCATCCGCGCGGAGATCAACCGCCTGCGCTCCATGAGCACGGACGAGCTGTTCGTCGCTGCCAAGGAGCTGCAGGCCCCCTACGAGCTGGTCAAGGAGGTCGCGGAGCGCGGGTCGCTGCCCGTCGTCCTCTTCACCGCGGGCGGCATCGCCACCCCGGCCGACGCCGCGATGATGATGCAGCTCGGCGCCGAGGGCGTCTTCGTCGGCTCGGGCATCTTCAAGTCCGGCAACCCCGCCCAGCGCGCCGAGGCGATCGTGAAGGCCACCACCTTCCACGACGACCCCGACGTGCTGGCGAAGGTCTCCCGCGGCCTCGGGGAGGCCATGGTCGGCATCAACGTCGACGCCATCCCCGAGCCGCACCGCCTCGCCCAGCGCGGCTGGTGAGCACGCCCGTCCGCCCGTGACGCCGTCGGCGCCCGCTCCGGAGGAGGACCCGCTCGGTCCGGAGTGGGCGACGGCCGCCGACGGCACCCGCACCCGCAGCGCGGCCCGCGTCGTCGTCCTCGACGGCGCGAGCCGCGTGCTGCTGGTCCGCGGCGGTGACCCCGCGGTCCCCGGCTCGCGCTGGTGGTTCACCCCCGGCGGCGGCATCGCCGCGGGGGAGTCGCCGGCGGAGGCGGCCGCGCGGGAACTGGCCGAGGAGACCGGCATCGCCGTGGCCCCCGCCGCGCTCACCGGGCCCGTGCTGCGGCGGGCGCCCGTCTTCGAGTGGCTCGGCCGCAGCTGCCGGCAGGAGGAGCTGTTCTACCTGGCGCGACTGCCGAGCCCGCCGCGGCTGTCCCGCGCCGGCTGGACCGCCCTGGAGCGCGCCACCCTCGACGACGTCCGGTGGTGGGCCGCGGGCGAACTCGCGGTCACCGCGGACGACGTGTACCCGCCGTCGCTGGCGGAGCACGTGGAGCGCCTCGGCCGCGGCTGGGACGGGCGGCTGCTCCAGGTCGACTGAGCGCGTCCACCCCGACGGGTGCCCGGTCGCGGCACGCCCGGTCCCGGGACGGTCAGGTGACCGTGCCGCGCACCGCGAACCGGGGCTCGTGCTGCTCCCCGGCGTCCAGCACCCCCCGCAGCTGCTGCGCCGCGCGCAGGGCGTCGGCGTGGGTCACGTACAGCGGCGCGAACCCGAGCCGCACGATGTCCGGTTCCCGGAAGTCCCCGACCACGCCCCGCGCGATGAGGGCCTGCACGACCGCGTACGCCTGCGGGTGCCGCAGCGACACCTGCGCCCCCCGGCGGGAGTCCTCCGCCGGGGTCGCGATCTCGACCTCGGGCAGCAGCGACTCCACGCACTCGAGGAAGAAGCCCGTCACCGACAGCGCCGCCGCCCGCAGCTGCGCGGGGGAGACGCCGTCGAAGGCCGTCAGCGCCGCCTCCATGGCCAGCATCGACAGCAGCGGCGGCGTGCCCACCCGCACCCGCCCGATCCCCTCGACCGGCGTGTGCTCGCCTACCATCGCGAACGGCGTCGCGGACCCCTGCCACCCGGTCAGCGGGGAGTCGAACGCCGCCTGGTGCCGCTGCGCGACGTAGCAGAAGGCCGGGGCGCCCGGCCCGCCGTTGAGGTACTTGTAGCCGCAGCCCACGGCCAGGTCCGCGCCGCCCGCGTCGAGGGCGACGTCGAGCGCGCCCGCGGAGTGGCACAGGTCCCACAGCACCAGCGCCCCGGCGTCGTGGGCGGCGCGCGTGAGCGCGGGCAGGTCCCACCGCTCGCCCGTGCGGTAGTCGAGCTCCGACACCGCCACCAGCGCCACCTCCGCGCCGCGCTCGGCGAGGACCTGCGGCACCTGCGGCACCCGGACCTGCACGACCTCGAGCTCCGCGAGGCGGGCGGCGCCCTGCAGGACGTGCAGGTCGGTGGGGAAGGAGTCGGGGTCCGTCACGACGACGCGGCGCCCGGGCCGCAGCCGGGCAGCGGCGACGTAGCACTTGAAGAGGTTCACGGACGTGGAGTCGGTGACCGCCACCTGCCCCGGCGCGGCGCCCACGAGGGCCCCCACCGCGTCGCCCACCCGCAGGGGCGCCTCCCACCAGCCGTTGACGTTCCACGAGGCGATGAGGTCGCGGCCCCACTGCCGCGCCACCACGTCGGCGACCGCGGCGGGCACCGCCCGGGGCAGCGCGCCCAGGGAGTTGCCGTCCAGGTAGGTCACGCCCGCGGGCAGGTCGAAGCGCTCGCGGGTGCGCCCGGCGAGGGAGCCCGCGTCGAGGGCGGCGGCCCGGGCCCCGAGGTCCGGGGATCCGTGGGAGGTGGCACCGGCAGCGGCGGCGGTGGTCATGTCCGGACCCTAACCCCGGGCCGGGGCGGGACGGGCCCGTGCTCGCCGGACGTACCCTCAGCAGGGTGAGCGCGCCGTCCACCACCGGAACCGTCCAGCCCGTCCCCGCCGACGACGGATCCCGTCGCCCGCGCCCCGTGGTGGGCGTGCTCGCGATGCAGGGCGACGTGCGCGAGCACCTCGCCGCCCTGGAGGCCGGCGGCGCCGAGGCCGTGCTGGTGCGGCGGGTGGAGGAGCTGGCCGCCGTGGACGGCATCGTGCTGCCCGGCGGGGAGTCCACGACGATGGACCGCCTCCTGACCACGTTCGGGCTGCGGGAACCGCTGCGGGAGGCGATCGCCGCGGGGCTGCCCGCCTACGGCTCCTGCGCGGGCATGATCCTGCTGGCCGACCGGCTCGTGGAGGCGGCGCCCGGGCAGCGCACCCTGGGCGGCCTCGACGTCGTCGTCCGGCGCAACGCCTTCGGCCGGCAGGTCGACTCCTGGGAGGAGGACCTGCCGATGAGCGGCGTGGAGGACGGGCCCGTGCGGGCGGTGTTCATCCGCGCACCGTGGGTCGAGGAGGCCGGCGAGGGCGTCGACGTGCTCGCCCGGGTGGGGTCCGGGCCCGCCGCGGGTAGGATCGTCGCCGTTCGGCAGGGGAACCTCATGGCCACGTCCTTCCACCCGGAGATCACGGGCGACACGCGCGTGCACCGGGCGTTCGTCCGCCTGGTGGCGGCGCGGGGCGGGGACGGATCCCCCGCAGGGGCCCAGGCGACGCACGCGAGCTGAGGGGAAGACCATGTCCGGCCACTCCAAGTGGGCGACGACCAAGCACAAGAAGGCCGTCATCGACGCCAAGCGCGGCAAGATGTTCGCCCGCCTCATCAAGAACATCGAGGTCGCCGCGCGCACCGGCGGAGGCGACCCGGCCGGCAATCCCACCCTCTTCGACGCCATCCAGAAGGCGAAGAAGTCCTCCGTCCCCGCCGACAACATCAACAACGCCGTCAAGCGCGGCTCCGGTGCCGAGGCCGGCGGCGCCGACTGGCAGACGATCATGTACGAGGGCTACGGCCCCAGCGGCGTCGCGATGCTCGTGGAATGCCTCACCGACAACAAGAACCGCGCCGCCATGGAGGTGCGCACCCGGATGTCGCGCAACGGCGGCAGCCTCGCCGACCCCGGCAGCGTGGCCTACATGTTCTCCCGCAAGGGCGTCGTCGTGATCGGCAAGGCGGGCAGCGACCTCACCGAGGACGACATCCTCATGGCGGTGCTGGACGCCGGCGCCGAGGAGGTCACCGACCAGGGCGACACCTTCGAGGTCGTCTCCGAGGCGACCGACCTCGTCGCGGTCCGCGAGGCCCTGCAGGCCGTCGGCATCGACTACGACTCCGCCGACGCCAGCTTCGTGCCCAGCGTGCAGGTCCCGCTGGACGCGGACGGCGCGGCGAAGGTGTTCCGGCTGATCGACGCCCTCGACGACTGCGACGACGTGCAGAACATCTACGCCAACTATGACGTCTCCGACGAGGTCATGGCGGCCCTCGAGGACGCCTGAGGCGCAGCCGTCCGCCCGGCCCCGTCCTCGCCCCGTGCGAGGGTGGGGCCGTGCGCGTTCTGGCGGTGGACCCGGGCCTGACCCGGTGCGGACTGGCGGTCGTCGACGGCACCGGCGGGAGCCGGGCGACGATGGTGGCCGTCGGGGTGGTCCGCACCCCCGCCGCCGACCCGGTCGCCCAGCGGCTGCTGGCCGTCAGCGAGGGACTGGAGGAGTGGCTGGACGAGCACGCTCCCGACGTCGTCGCCGTCGAGCGCGTCTTCGCCCAGGCCAACGTCCGCTCGGTGATGGGCACGGCCCAGGCCGCGGGCCTCGTCCTCGTGGCGGCCGCGCGGCGGGGGCTGCCCGTGGCGACGCACACCCCCAGCGAGGTGAAGGCGGCCGTCAGCGGCAACGGCCGTGCGGAGAAGGCCCAGGTCGCGGCGATGGTGACGCGCATCCTCGGGCTCGCCGAGGCGCCGCGCCCCGCCGACGCCACCGACGCCCTCGCCCTGGCGCTGTGCCACCTGTGGCGCGGCGGTGCCTCGACGCGCCTGGAGGCGGCGGCGCACGCCGCGCTCGTCACCGGCCGGCGCAACGGCTACGCCGAGGCGGTGCGCGCGGCCCGGGGCCGCCGCTCCTGACGTCGTCCTCTCCGAGCCGCCGCGGACGGGGCCGTCCCGGCGCGTCCGCGGGCGTCGGTGTCGGCGACGGTCGCTACGGTGGTCGTACACCTGTTCGGGACGGCGGCCGCCGGCCCGGGGTGCGGGTCGTCGGGAGCGGAGGATGCACGGGTGATCGCGTCGGTGCGCGGGCGGGTGCTCGCGGTGCGGCTGGACTCCGCGGTGGTCGAGGTCGGCGGGGTCGGCATGCTCATGCACGCCGCACCGGCGACGCTGGCGCCCCTGCGGGTGGGGGAGGAGGCCGTGCTGGCCACCAGCCTCGTCGTCCGCGAGGACTCCCTCACCCTCTACGGCTTCACGGACGCCGACGAGCGGGAGGTGTTCGAGACGCTGCAGAGCGTCTCGGGCGTCGGGCCCCGGCTCGCGCTCGCGATGCTCGCCGTGCACCGCCCCGACGGGCTGCGCGCCGCGGTGCTGAAGGAGGACCTCGCGGCCCTCGTGAAGGTTCCCGGCATCGGGCGCAAGGGAGCGCAGCGCATCGTGCTCGAGCTCGGTGACCGGCTCGGCCCGCCCCTCGGGGACCTCGCGGGGACGGTGCCCGCGCCGCGGGCGCAGGAGACCTGGCGCGACGACGTCGTGGAGGCGCTCGTGGGGCTCGGTTGGGCCGCGAAGCAGGCCGGCGACGCCGTCGACGCCGTGACCGCTCCCGACGGCCCCGTGCCCGGTGGCGGCGACGTGCCTGCCGCTCTGCGCGCCGCCCTTCGCCACCTGAGCAGGACCTGACGTGAGCGGGGAGACGCCGGGCGCCGGCCCGCGGGTGGTCGGCGTCGGCGCGGACGCCGTGGAGCGTGCCGCGGAGTCGGCGCTGCGGCCGCACGACCTGACCGAGTTCGTCGGTCAGACCGTGGTCCGCGAGCAGCTGCAGCTCGTGCTGGCGGCTGCGAGGAAGCGCGGGGCGCCGGCCGACCACGTCCTCTTCTCCGGCCCGCCCGGGCTCGGCAAGACCACGCTGGCGATGATCGTGGCCGCGGAGATGGGCGCCCCGCTGCGCCAGTCCAGCGGGCCGGCCATCCAGCACGCCGGGGACCTCGCCGCGGTGCTGTCCTCCCTCGACGAGGGTGAGGTGCTCTTCATCGACGAGGTCCACCGCATGGCCCGGCCGGCGGAGGAGTTGCTCTACATGGCGATGGAGGACTTCCGCGTCGACGTGATCGTCGGCAAGGGCCCCGGCGCCACCGCCATCCCCCTGGAGCTGCCGCGCTTCACGCTCGTCGGCGCCACCACCCGCGCCGGTCTGCTGCCCGCGCCGCTGCGGGACCGGTTCGGCTTCACCGGCTTCCTCGACTTCTACACCCCGGCGGAGCTGGTGCAGGTGCTGCGGCGCTCGGCGCTGCTGCTGGGCGTGCAGCTGACGGTGGAGGGGGCGGAGGAGATCGGGCGCCGCTCCCGGGGCACGCCCCGCATCGCCAACCGGCTCCTGCGGCGGGTGCGGGACTGGGCGCAGGTCCGCGGCAGCGGCATCGTCGACCGCCGCGCCGCCCGTGCCGCGCTGGAGGTCTACGAGGTCGACGAGCGCGGCCTGGACCGCCTGGACCGGGCGGTGCTGGAGGCGCTGTGCCGGCGCTTCGGCGGGGGCCCCGTGGGGCTGTCGACGCTGGCCGTCGTCGTGGGGGAGGAGGCGGAGACCGTGGAGACGGTCGCCGAGCCCTTCCTGGTGCGGGAGGGCCTGCTGGGCCGCACCCCGCGGGGGCGGGTCGCGCTGCCGGAGACGTGGGCGCACCTGGGCCTGACCCCGCCGCGGGGCAGTGCGTGGCAGCTCGCCCTGCAGCCGGACGACGAGGGGCGCGGCGCCGGGGGTGCCGACCCGGCCTGAGGTCGGTGACCGGCCGCCGGCTGCTGTCCGCCGCCGGCCCGAGGAGACACGCTGGTCGCCGGGTGCAAGGGCCGAACGGGTGGCCTGTCTAGACTGCGTCCCCGCTGCGCTGCGCGCGGCGCTAGCTCTGAGCGGAGGGAACCGCACCCCGGTGCCCTCCGTTCTCCAGCGAGCCGGTCCGATGCCGGCGCCGCGCCGGTGGGTGATCGTCGTCACCGGCAGGAAAGGACGTGCCTGGTGGACCCTCAGCTGATCTTCCTGCTGCTCATGATGGGTCTGCTGTTCTTCATGTTCTCCCGCACGCGCAAGCAGCAGCGGGCGCAGCTGGAGATGCAGAACAGCCTCGGACCCGGCGCCGAGGTCATGACGACCTCCGGGCTCATCGGGCGCATCGTCGCGATCGAGGGCGAGGAGATGGTCCTCGAGATCGCCCCCGGCGTCCGCACCCGCTGGAACCGCCGCGCCGTCGCCCGCGTCACCACCTCCGACGCGCAGCTCGGCGGTGCCACCCCCGCAGGGCTGGACCTGGGCAAGCGCGGTCCGGCCGCCGGCTCCGGCGACGGCAGCACCCACTCCTGACCCCCGTTCCGTCCCGGCTGCTCGACCGGTGCCCGTCGCAGATGTGGCAGCATCGATGACGAGCAGTCACTCCTGACGTGCAGCGGCCGCACCGGCCGCGACGCACCCTGATCTGAGGTACGGCGTGCCCCCCAGCAGAGCTCCCCGACGTTCCCGACCCGGCCGCATGCTCGTCGTGCTGGGCCTCCTTCTCGCGATCCTCTTCGGGTCGCTCGCCGCGGGGGTCCGCTGGGGAGAGGCCGACTGGAAGCCCGGTCTCGCCCTCGACCTCCAGGGCGGCACCCAGGTGATCCTGACCCCGCGCGCCACCAACGGCGCGGAGGTCACGGAGGAGAACCTGCAGCGCGCGGTCGCCATCATCAGCCGCCGCGTGAACTCCACCGGTGTGAGCGAGGCCCAGGTCCAGGTCCAGGGCGGGCGCAACATCGTCGTGGCGATCCCGGGCACGCCCAGCCGGGAGACCCTCAACCTCATCAAGCAGTCCGCGCAGCTGCGGTTCCGCCCGGTGATCCTGGAGGTTCCCACCGAGGCGCCGATCGAGCTGCCGCAGGAGCCGGGGGCGGAGCAGCCGTCGCTGGAGCAGCCGGCCCCGGGGGAGCCCGCACCCGGTGAGCCCGCGCCGGGGGAGCCCGCGCCCGCCGAGCCCGCGCCGGGGGAGCCCGTGCCGGGTGAGCCCGTGCCCGCCGAGCCGGCACCCGAGCCCACCCCGTCGCCGACCCAGAGCGGCAACGGCGCGGTCGTGCCGAGCGCCCTGCTCGCGGCGACCCCCTCCCCGGCCCCGGAGGCCCCGGTCACCGAACCCACCGAGGGCCCCACCACCGAGGTCCCCACCACCGAGGCGCCGGCGCCGGAGGCCCCGGCCCCCGCGCCCAGCCCCACCGGGGGCCCGGCGCAGCCCACGGCCACGCCCACCCCGCCGCCCACGGACAACAGCGACCTCGCGTGGGTGACCCCCGAGGTCCAGCAGATCCTCACCGACCTGGACTGCTCGAACCCCGAGCCCGGCTTCCTCGACGACCGGGAGCGGGTGCTCGTCACCTGCAACCAGGAGGGCACCGCCAAGTACGTCCTCGGCCCGGTCGAGCTGGACGGCACCGCCATCTCCAGCGCGTCCTCCGCCCAGGCGCAGAACGAGCAGGGCCTGGCCACCGGTGGCTGGGAGGTCCGGATGAACTTCACCGGCGAGGGCGGCCGGACGTTCGAGGAGATCACCAAGCGCCTCTCCGTGCTGCCCCCGCCGCAGAACCAGTTCGGCATCGTCCTCGACGGCCTCGTGATCACCGCCCCGCGCCTGTCCGGCCCCATCCCCGGCGGCCTGGCGAGCATCGAGGGCGACTTCACGCAGGAGGAGACCGAGACCCTCGCCAGCCAGCTCCGCTTCGGCGCGCTGCCGCTGTCCTTCGAGGTGGAGTCGGAGGAGCAGGTCTCGGCGACCCTCGGGCAGGACCAGCTGCGCAACGGCCTCATCGCCGGCCTCATCGGCCTCGCGCTGGTCGTCGTCTACTCGCTGATCCAGTACCGCGCCCTGGGCCTGGTGACCGTCGGCAGCCTCCTCATCGCCGGGCTGCTGACCTACGGCGTCATCGCGCTGCTGAGCTGGCTGCAGGGCTACCGCCTGAGCCTCGCCGGCGTCGTCGGCCTCATCGTCGCCATCGGCATCACGGCCGACTCGTTCATCGTCTTCTTCGAGCGCGTCCGCGACGAGATCCGCGGCGGCCGCGGGCTGACCTCCGCCGTCGAGGTCGCCTGGCACCGGGCACGGCGCACCATCCTGATCTCCGGTGCCGTCAACCTGCTCTCCGCGGTGGTGCTCTTCGTCCTCGCGGTCGGCAACGTGCAGGGCTTCGCCTTCACCCTCGGCGTGACGACCCTCATCGACGTCGTCGTCGTCTTCCTCTTCACCCACCCGATCGTGGCGCTCATGGCGCGCACGAAGTTCTTCGGCGGCGGGCACAAGCTCTCCGGCTTCGACCCCGTCCACCTCGGCTCGGTCGTCGCCCGGCACGCGCTCCGCGCCGGCCCGCCCCAGGAGACGACCATCGCCGCGCGCCGGGCCGCCGCGCGCGCTCAAAGCAGCACCGACGCAGGGAGCGACGCCTGATGGGCATGGCGAACCTCGGCAACCGGCTCTTCACCGGTGAGACGTCCGTCGACTTCGTCGGGCGCCGCCGCACCTGGTACCTGATCGCCGCGGCCCTCATGCTCGGCTCCCTCATCGCCCTCATCACCCCGGGGCTGCACCCGGGGCTGGAGTTCACCGGGGGCTCGGAGTTCCGGGTCAGCGGCGTCCAGGACACGGGCAAGGCCCGCGAGGCCGTCGGCGAGGTCGTGGACCAGGTGCCGCTCATCACCCAGGTTGGCAGCGGGAACGACAGCAGCGTGCGCGTGCAGCTGGAGCAGCTGCCGAGCGAGGAGCTCGACGCCGTCAAGGCGAGCCTTGCGGAGGCCTACAGCGTGCAGCCGGAGGACGTGACCTCCTCCAGCATCGGCCCGAGCTGGGGTGCCGACATCACCAGCAAGGCGCTCCTCGCGCTGGTGGTGTTCTTCGCGCTCGTCGCCGTCGTGCTGGCGCTGTACTTCCGCACCTGGGCGATGGCGGTGGCGGCGATGGTGGCCCTCGTCCACGACCTCCTGATCACCGCGGGCATCTACGCCCTCGTCGGCTTCGAGGTCACCCCGGCCTCCGTGATCGGCTTCCTGACGATCCTCGGCTACTCCCTCTACGACACGGTCGTCGTGTTCGACAAGGTCCGGGAGAACACGCAGAACGTCACGAAGTCCGACCGCTACACGTACGGGGAGGCCGCCAACCTGGCGGTCAACCAGACGGTGGTGCGGTCCGTGAACACCTCGGTGGTGGCGCTGCTGCCGGTCGCGGCGATCCTCTTCATCGGTGCGTTGATCCTGGGGGCGGGGACCCTGCGCGACATCGCGCTGGCCCTCTTCGTCGGCATGCTCGTCGGCACGTACTCGTCGATCTTCATCGCCACGCCGCTGCTGGTGGACCTGCGCCGGCGCGACCCCGCGATCCGCGAGCACGCCGAGCGCCTCACCGCCCAGCGCTCCGGAGCCCCCATCGGCGACGCCCCCGCCCCGGCGTGAGCGCGCTGGCAGGACCGGCGGGGGCCGACGGGCCGGACGGGCACATCGCCGAGCTGGTCACCCGCCTCGTGCGGGACGTGCCCGACTGGCCGACGCCGGGGGTGGTGTTCAAGGACATCTCGCCGCTGCTGGCCGACGCCGCCGCGTTCGCAGCCGTCGTCACGGACGTCGCCCGCCGTGCCCGCGAGGCGGGGGCCACCCTCGTCGCCGGCATCGAGGCGCGCGGCTTCGTCCTGGCGGCCCCGGCGGCGGTGGCGGCGGGGGCCGGGTTCCTGCCGGTCCGCAAGGCGGGCAAGCTGCCGGGGCGGACCCTGCGCCGCGACTACGCGCTGGAGTACGGCACGGCATCCGTGGAGCTGCAGCCGGAGGTGGTGCGGCCGGGGCAGCGGGTGCTGCTGGTCGACGACGTGCTCGCCACCGGCGGGACGGCGCAGGCCGCGTGCGAGCTGCTCACCGAGGCCGGCGCGCAGCTCGTGGGCCTGCACGTCCTGCTGGAGCTGTCGTTCCTCGGGGGCCGCGGACGCCTGGGGGTGGTCCCCGTCACCACCTCGGCTGTCGCCTGAACCCACTGACCGGCACCGGCCGCCCGGCATCGGTCCGGGGCACGCGGCCCGGCACCCACCCGGGGCACGCCGGCGGCGTCCGGACCTCGTGATCGCTCCTCGCCACCTAGACTGGATGAAAGTGCGAGGAGGGCGTCCATGACCGATGAGTTCCGCAGCGAGGACGGGGCGTCCGCGCACGCCTCCGCTGCCACCGCCCTCGGGCAGGCCACGCAGTCCGACCCCGCCGTGGTGCCCGCCCCACCCGCCCGCCGCGAGTCCGCGCGCGCCGCGGAGGTCGCCGGTGCGGGGCCCGTGACGGCGAGCCGGATGCTCTCCCGCCTCGCCCGCTTCGGCCAGCAGCGGCAGACGACGGTCTCGCCTGTGCTGGAGCCGCTGCTGCGCACGCTGCGCAGCACCCACCCCAAGGCCGACGTCAGCGTCGTGGAGCGCGCCTACCTGCGGGCGGAGAAGGCCCACGAGGGGCAGCGGCGCAAGAGCGGCGACCCGTACATCACCCACCCCGTGGCCGTGGCGACGATCCTCGCCGAGCTCGGCATGACCCCGCCCACCCTGGCTGCGGCCCTCCTCCACGACACCGTCGAGGACACCGACTACACCATCGACCAGCTCCGGTCGGAGTTCGGCGACGAGATCGCGATGCTCGTCGACGGCGTCACGAAGCTGGACAAGGTCACCTACGGCGACGCCGCGCAGGCCGAGACGGTGCGCAAGATGGTCGTCGCGATGGCCAAGGACATCCGCGTCCTCGTCATCAAGCTCGCCGACCGCCTGCACAACGCCCGCACCTGGCGCTACGTCTCCGCGTCCTCGGCGGAGAAGAAGGCGCGCGAGACGCTGGAGATCTACGCCCCGCTCGCGCACCGCCTGGGCATGAACACGATCAAGTGGGAGCTGGAGGACCTGTCGTTCGCGACGGTCTACCCCAAGCGCTTCGACGAGATCGTCCGGCTGGTGGCCGAGCGCGCCCCCGCCCGGGAGGAGTACCTCGCCGGCGTGCGGGACCAGGTCAGCGCCGACCTGCGCGCCGCCCGCATCCGGGCGACCGTGACGGGGCGCCCGAAGCACTACTACTCGATCTACCAGAAGATGATCGTCCGCGGCCGGGACTTCGCGGAGATCTACGACCTCGTCGGCGTCCGCGTCCTCGTCGACACCGTCCGCGACTGCTACGCGGTCCTGGGCGCCCTGCACGCGAGGTGGAACCCCGTGCCGGGGCGGTTCAAGGACTACATCGCGATGCCCAAGTTCAACATGTACCAGTCGCTGCACACCACGGTGATCGGGCCGCAGGGCAAGCCCGTGGAGATCCAGATCCGCACCCACCTGATGCACCGGCGCGCGGAGTACGGCGTCGCGGCGCACTGGAAGTACAAGGACGCCCCGAACGTCTCCGGCGAGGTGGCGGGCCCCAAGGGCGACTCCACCACCGACCTGTCGTGGCTGCGCCAGGTGCTCGACTGGCAGCGGGAGACGTCCGACCCGGGGGAGTTCCTGGACTCCCTGCGCTTCGAGATCAACGCCGCCGAGGTGTTCGTCTTCACGCCCAAGGGCGACGTGGTGGCGCTGCCGACCGGGTCGACGCCGGTGGACTTCGCCTACGCGGTGCACACCGAGGTCGGCCACCGCACGATGGGCGCCCGCGTCAACGGCCGCCTGGTGCCGCTGGAGTCCACCCTCGACAACGGCGACCTCGTCGAGGTCTTCACGTCCAAGGCCGACGGCGCCGGTCCGAGCCGGGACTGGCTGTCCTTCGTCAAGAGCCCCCGCGCCCGCAACAAGATCCGCCAGTGGTTCTCCAAGGAGCGCCGCGAGGAGGCCATCGAGCTGGGCAAGGACTCCATCGCCAAGGCGATGCGCAAGCAGCACCTGCCCCTGCAGCGGCTCATGTCGCACGAGTCGCTGCTCACCATGGCCCGGGACATGCGCTACCAGGACGTCTCGTCGCTGTACGCGGCGGTGGGCGAGGGCCACGTCTCGGCGGCGAGCGTCGTGGAGAAGCTGGTCGCGGCCGTCGGTGGCGAGGCCGGTGCCGAGGAGGACCTGGCGGAGGCCACCACCCCGGGCCAGGCGCGGCGCACCCGCACCGGCGACGCGGGCATCCTCGTCAACGGCGCGACCGACGTGTGGGTGAAGCTCGCCAAGTGCTGCACGCCCGTGCCGGGTGACCCGGTCGTCGGCTTCGTCACCCGCGGGGCCGGGGTGTCGGTGCACCGGGAGGACTGCGACAACGTCGAGGTGCTGCGGCAGCAGCCGGAGCGGCTGGTGCCGGTGGAGTGGGCGCCGACGTCGGCGACGTGCTTCCTGGTGCAGATCCAGGTGGAGGCGCTGGACCGGGCCAGGCTGCTCTCCGACGTCACCCGGGTCCTCTCGGACAACCACGTCAACATCCTGTCCGCCACGGTGAGCACGAGCAGGGACCGGGTGGCCATCTCGAAGTTCCAGTTCGAGATGGCCGACCCGAAGCACCTCGGGCACGTCCTCAACGCGGTGCGACGGGTCGACGGGGTCTTCGACGCCTACCGGGTCACGGCCGGCAAGCCCCGCGGCTGAGCCGGGACGCGGGGGATTCCGCAGGGCGCGTGATGGACGCAGCGGGGCGCGGCCTCCCGGTCCGGGTGGTGGTCGCGTCGCCCCGGGGCATGACGGGCGCGGCGCTGCTGTTGTGCACGGTCGTGACCGCAGGCTGTGGTGGACCGGGCGGCGCGTCCCCCGCGGGCGGTGGGTCCTCCGCCACGTCCGGCACCTCGCCGAGCGGATCCTCCCCGCTCGCTGGGCGGTCGCCGGCTCCGGACCGCATCGAGATCGCGCCGGGTGTGCGGTTGGCGGCGGGCCCCGGCGGGGTGTTGCCGGTCTCGCTGCGATGGGTCGTCGTGCCGGAGGCCTACCCGGAAGCGGTGGCCGTGGCCGACGGTGTCGTCTACGTCGCCGCGGGCAGCTTCCAGGCCTTCGCCGTGTCCGACGGCGCGCAGCTGTGGAGCGCGGCCCCGCCGGACGGGCACGGCCTCGCCGGCAGCGGGAGCGTGGTGATCGGTGCCCGGGGAGCCGATCGCGTCGGGGCGTGGGCTCCGCACGAGTTCGACCTCACCGTCGAGCGGAGCACCGGATCCGTCGTCCGCTTCAGCCGCTCCCCGGTCGGCGGCCGCCCACCGCAGCTGCAGCCGTTCCCCGAGTCGCAGCCGGAGCGGTTCGGTTTCGAGCTGGACCTCGAGCGGATCGTGGCGCGCGACGAGCGCGGGTCCGTCGCCTGGTCGATCACCGTGGACGAACCGATGGTCGACGAACTCCCTCCGGTCGGGGTCCCCGGCGGTGTCCTGGTCACGACCTCCAGCGGCCATCTGGTCCTGCTCGACCACCGCTGAGCGCGGGGCCCTCGGCTCGCAGCGCACGTGGACGGCGGCAGCCCCAGCGGCGGTGCCCACCCGTGCCGGGGGCCGGCTCAGCGCAGCGCCCCCGCGGCGTCGAGCACGGCCCGTGCCGAGCGCACGTTGCGGCTGCCGCGCATCGCCTGCAACTGCTCCTCCACGGCCGCGGCCTCCAGCCCCAGGTCCAGCAGCCGGCGCACCAGGGCGGTCGCGGGCCCCGCCTCGCAGCTGCGGGCGACGTCCACAGCAGTCCGGGCCGGGGTCGTGACCTGCACCCCGTGCACGTCCAGCACGTCCTCCGGCGGGGGGACGGCCGCACTCATGGAGACGGTGCCGCCGCGACCGCGCCGGGGGATGCGCGCCGGCCCGCCCGGCCGGGCCAGGGGCAGCGGCAGCACGGCACGGCCGCCGACGTGCAGCCACGCCGCGGCCGACCCCAGCACCACGCACCCGGGAGGTACCAGCAGCCGCAGCGCGCGGGCCCGCACCGGCAGGTCCACCTCCACGTCCGCGGCCACCACGACGCGCCCGACGACGACCTGCAGGAGGCCGAGCTGCACCCAGCGGTGGGCCTCCGCGGCCTCCGCCGCCGGCGGCAGCCAGGGAAGCGCCACGTCCGGCGCGGCGTAGGCGGACAGGCGGCTGCTCAGCTCGTGCGGAACCACAGGCCCACCCCAGCGCACGAGGCCCCGGCCGCGCTGGGGGCCTGTGGACGCAGCAGGGCCCGGACCGCGAAGGTCCGGGCCCTGCCCGCGCCTGACGTCAGCGCAGCACGTCAGCCGCTGACGTCGCGCAGCGTGCCGCGGGCCTGCTCCAGCCACTCCTGCCGTGCCCGCAACGCCTCCTCGGCGCGCTTGAGCCGGCGGGCGTCGCCGCGGGCGCGGGCGGCCTCCACATCGGCCTGCAGGTCGCGGATGCCCGCCTCGAGCTGGGCGACGACCCCCTGGGCGCGGGCCCGGGCCTCCGGGTTGCTGCGCTTCCAGCGGTCCTGGTCGGCGTCGCGGATGGCGGTCTCCACCGCGCGCATCCGTCCCTCCACGCGGCCGAGGTCGGCGCGCGGCACCTTGCCGGCGGCCTCCCAGCGGTCCTGGATGTCGCGGAGCGCGTTCTTCGCGGCGTTGAGGTCCTTCACGGGCAGCAGCGCCTCGGCCTCGGTGAGCAGGGCCTCCTTGACCTTGAGGTTCTCCTTGAACTCCTCGTCGACCTGCTCGTTCGCGGCGGTGCGCGCGGCGAAGAAGGCGTCCTGGGCCGCCCGGAAGCGCGCCCACAGGGCGTCGTCGTCCTTGCGTCCCAGCCGGCCGGCGGCCTTCCAGCGGTCCATGAGCTGGCGGTAGGCGGTGGAGGTGCCGCGCCAGTCGGTGGACGTGGACAGCTCCTCGGCCTCGGCGACCAGCTTCTCCTTCTCGGCCCGGATCCCGCCGCGCTGCTCGTTGAGAGCGGCGAAGTGGTGGCGGCGGGCCTTGTCGAACGCGCTGCGGGCGTGGCTGAACCTCTTCCAGAGGTCCTCCTCGCTGCGCTTGTCGAGGCGCCCCTCGCGCTGGGCGGCCTGCCAGTCGGTGAACAGGTCCCGCAGCCGCTCGCCGGCGCTCTTCCACTGCATGCGCTCGGGGTCCTGGGCGGCGATCGTCTCCGCCTCCTCGACGATGGCGAGGCGGGCGGCGCGCAAGCGCTCCCGGTTCTCCTGGCGGGCCCGGTCCGCGGCGGCGCGGGCCTCCTCGGCGATGGTGGCGAGCGCCTCCACACGGGCGGTGAGGGCGTCGATGTCGCCGACGGAACGGGTCTCCTCGACGGCGGCGCGCAGCGCGGCGACGCCGGCGACGATGTCCTTGCCGGACAGCTCGGTGCTGCGCAGGCGCTGCTCGAAGAGGTCGACCTGGGCGACGACCTCCTCGAACTTGCGGACGAAGTAGGCCAGCGCCTCCTCGGGGGAGGCGTCGGGGTACTGGCCGACCTCGTGCTCGCCGTCCTTGCGCCGCACCCACACGGTGCCGTTCTCGTCGACGCGCCCGAAGGAGGCGGAGACCTCGCTCGGCACGTGGCTGGTGACGACCGGGGCGTGGGCGGCCTCGGGGGCGGGGCCGGGCGCCGGGACGTGACCGGGCCGGGGCAGCGACCCCGGGGTCGGTGTGGGTCCGGGGGTCGGCGTGGGGGTGGGGGCGGGCGTGGGGGTGGGTCTGGGAGTCGGGCTCGGAGCGGGCGGTGCCTCCGCCGCCTGCGTCATCGCCGGCTCGACCTGCGCCGCCTCGACCTGCACCGCCTCGACCTGCACCGCCTCGACCTGGGCGGGGTCGAGCTGGGCCGCCTCGTCCCCGCCGTCACCGGCGACCTCCACCTCGGCGGGCACGTCCGCGGGCGTGGGGTCCTCCGCGTCGGGGTCCACCGGTGCCGCGTCCACGGGTGCCGCCTCCGCCGGGGTGTCCTCGCCGGACTGCTCGGTGGACTGTTCGGCGGCGGCGGCGTCGTCGTCGCCGCTCGCCTGCGGCTCGTCCGCGGTCTCGCCGCCCTCCGGCGCCCCGGAGGGCGCGGGGACCTCGCTGTCCGCAGTGACGTCGATGGTCGCGGGGGTGTCCTGCACGTCCTCGGTGGACGCCGGCTCCTGGGATGGCTGGCTCACGGGGGGGAGTCTAGGTGCCCGGACACCCGATCGGCCCAGCGCACTGCGTTCGGTGCGCTCCTGATCGCGGCGGGTCGCCACCACCGGCGGCGCGGACCCGGCGCCGACGGCGTCGCTAGGGTGCCCGGGTGCTCGTCCACGGGTTCCCCGCCGCCGCCTTCGGCACCAACTGCTACGTCCTGGCCCCCGGCGAGGGGGAGGAGTGCGTCGTCGTCGACCCCGGCATCGGCGTCGAGGGCGAACTCCTCGACGTCCTGCGCAGGCACCGGCTGCGCCCGGCGGCGGTGCTGCTCACCCACGGCCACCTCGACCACGTGTTCGCCGTCACCCCCGTGTGCGGCACGTTCGGCGTGGCCGCCACGATCCACTCCGACGACCGCTATCGGCTGCGCGACCCGTTCGGCACCCTCTCCCCGCAGCTCGCGGGCGCGCTGGCCGCGGAGTTCGGGTCGCTGCGCTGGCAGGAGCCCGACGACGTGGTGACCGTCGCGGACGGGGAGCGGCTGCAGGTGGCGGGCCTCGACGTGGGCGTCGTCCACGCCCCCGGCCACACGGAGGGCTCGGTCATGTTCACCCTCGCCCGCGACGGCGAGGCCGACCTGTGCCTGTCCGGGGACGTCCTCTTCGCCGGCTCCATCGGCCGCACGGACCTGCCCGGCGGCGACCACGCGGCGATGCTGCGCAGCCTGCGCGAGCGGGTCCTGCCGCTGGACGACGCCGTGGACGTCCTTCCCGGTCACGGCCCCGCCACCACCATCGGTGCCGAGCGCGCCGGCAACCCCTTCCTCCGGGCGCTGCTCGAGGAGCGCTGAACACCGGCTCCCGCCCCGGGCGCCGACGCACGACGGCCGCCGCGCGGGACGGGGTTCCCGGCGGCGGCCGTCGTCCGGCGGGTCAGTCGCCGGTGCGCGTCACGCCGAACATCAGGGTCCGGCGCTCGATGTCGTAGTGCACGTCCTTGGTGTTGACGAGCAGGTCCTGCAGGGCGTCCGCGTCGTCCGCGGTCAGCGTCAGGACCTCCTCCCACGCACCCTCGTCGAGGACGAGCTGCAGGGTGTAGACGCCGTTCTGGCCGGGCTCCCCGGCGACCCAGCTGAACTGGTAGTGGCTGAGCTGGCGGACCTTGATGGTGTTGTCGTTGACGGGCTGCGGGACGTTCGCCACAGGTTCCTCCTCCTCATCGGTCGCCGAGCTGGACCCCGGCGCTCGCAGCGCCACTACCCCGCTGTGCGCATCCGATGCGCGATTGCCGTCGTCGCCGTCCCCCGGAGCGTCCGCGCCGTGCGGGGCGACTCCCGGCAGCGCGCCGGTCTCAGTAGCGCGGCAGGTCCGGGTCGACCTCGTCGATCCAGGCGAGCACGCCGCCGCGCAGGTGCCGCACGCGGGTGCGGCCCGCGGCCCGCAGCGCCGTCAGCGCCTGCGCGGAGCGGCCGCCGCTCTTGCAGTGCAGCACCACGTCGGCGTCGGCGGGCAGCTCGGCCAGGGCCTCCCCGGAGGCGATGCGGGCCAGGGGGACGTTGACCGCGCCCGGGATGGCGACGATGTCGCGCTCGTGGGGCGGGCGGACGTCGACGAGGACGAACCCCGGCCCGCCCGCCTCCCGCGCGCGCAGCATCCCCGCCAGCTCCACGGCCCCCACCTCCGGCAGCGCCTCGGCGACCGGCACCGCGCACGCCGGGCCGCCGGTCGCCTCCACCGGGGACGGGACGGGGGCCGGGGCGCGGGTCGGGTCCTTCGCCACCGTGAGCGTCCGCCAGGTCATCGCCAGGGCGTCCAGGACCAGCAGGCGCCCCAGCAGCGGCCGGCCGGCTCCGGTGATGAGCTTCACCGCCTCCGCCGCCATCACGGAGCCCACGGCGCCGCAGATCGCGCCGAGCACCCCGGCCTCCTCGCAGGAGGGGGCGTCCTCCGGCGCCGGGGGCGCGGGGTAGAGGTCGCGGTACTGCGGCCCGTGCGCCTCCCAGGAGATGCTCACCTGCCCGCCGAAGCGCAGCACCGCCCCCCACACGCACGGCACGCCCGCGGCGGTGCAGATGTCGTTGACGAGGTAGCGGGTGGGGAAGTTGTCGCTGCCGTCGAGGACGAGGTCGTAGCCGGCGACGATCCCCGCGGCGTTGCCCGGGGTGAGGCGCTCCCGGTGCAGCACCACGTCGACGAGCGGGTTGACGCCGGAGACGGTCTCCCGCGCGCTGTCGGCCTTGGCGCGGCCCACGTCGGCGGTGGCGTGCACGACCTGCCGCTGCAGGTTCGACTCGTCCACCACGTCGTCGTCGACCACGCCGAGGGTGCCGACCCCGGCCGCCGCCAGGTACAGCAGCACGGGCGAGCCGAGCCCGCCGGCGCCGACCACCAGCACCCGGGCGTTCTTCAGCCGGCGCTGTCCCTCGCGCCCGATCTCCGGCAGCAGCAGGTGACGGGCGTAGCGACGCACCTCCTCGGCCGTGAGGTCCGGGCCGGGCTCGACGAGGGGACCCGGCCGCTGCCCGCTCACAGGTCGACCTCGGCCATGCCCTCCAGCGGCGAGGCGCTCTGCGCGTGGTGCCGCCTCGGGATGCGCCCGGCCAGCCGCGCCGCGCGGCCCGCCTCCACCGCCAGGCGCATCGCCCGCGCCATGCCCTCGGGGGAGCGCGCCCGCGTCACCGCCGAGGCCAGCAGCACCGCGTCGCAGCCCAGCTCCATCGCCCGCGCCGCGTCGGAGGCCGTGCCGATGCCCGCGTCGAGGATGACGGGGACCCCCGCCCGGTCCACGATCAGCTCGATGTTGTGCGGGTTGAGGATGCCCAGGCCCGTCCCGATCGGCGCCCCCAGCGGCATCACCGCGGCGCAGCCCACCTGCTCCAACCGCCGCGCCAGCACCGGGTCGTCGTTGGTGTAGGGCAGCACGGTGAAGCCGTCGTCGACGAGCTGCTCGGCGGCGTCCAGCAGCTCCACCGGGTCGGGCAGCAGGGTCGTCTCGTCGGCGACGACCTCGAGCTTCACCCAGTCGGTGCCGAGGGCCTCGCGGGCCAGCCGGGCGGTCAGCAGCGCCTCCCCGGCGGTGCGGCAGCCGGCGGTGTTGGGCAGCACCTCGATGCCCAGGCGGCGCAGCACGTCCAGCAGGGAGCCCTTGGCGGCCGGGTCGACGCGCCGCATCGCGACGGTCGTGAGCTGCGTGCCGGACTCGGCGAGGGCGCGCTCGAGGATGTCGAGGTTGGCCGCGCCGCCGGCGCCGGTGATGAGGCGGGAGCCGAAGCCGCGCCCCGCGATGACGAGCGGGTCGGGGGTGGCGGCCGCGGACGGCCGCGCCGGGTCGAGCTGAGCGGTCACGTCAGCCCCCCGCCACCGCGCCGAGAACTTCGACGCGCTCGCCGTCGCCGATCCTGCGCTCGCTCCACCGCCCGCGCGGGACGACCTCGTCGTCGACCGCCACCGCGATGCCCTGGGTCCGCTCGCCGTCCGCGGCCACGCGCAGCAGGTCCGTGACGACGTCGGCCACGGTGGTGCCCGCGCCCGCGTCGCGCGGTTCCCCGTTCAGGTGGAACCTCACCGCGGCAGCCGTTCCGGTGGTCTCGGCCATGTCGTCCTCTCCGCTCGCACGTTCGTCGTGGATCCTGCTCGCCGGTTCCTCAGCGGGGGGCGCCGGCCGGTTCGGGGGTGCGGAAGCGCCCGGGCGTGAAGGGCGCGAAGTGCTCGGGCAGCCCGTCGCCGCCCAGCAGGGCGGCCACCGCCTCACCGGTCACCCCGGCCAGCAGCATGCCGTTGCGGTGGTGACCGGTGGCCAGCAGGAGGCCGGGCACGACGGTGGCACCCACGAGGGGGGCGTTGTCCGGCGAACCCGGCCGGCAGCGCGCGGCCGTCTCGACCAGCTCCAGCTCCGTGACGGCCGGCAGCAGGGCCTGCGCGTCGCGCAGCAGCTCGTAGACGCCGCCGGCGGTGACGGTCTCGTCGAAACCGCGGTCCTCCGACGTCGCGCCGACGACCAGCTCGCCGTCCTCGCGGGGCACCAGGTACACGGCGGCGCCGCGCACCACGCCGCGCACGGTGCGGGAGAGCACCGGCCGCAGGGGCGCAGGCACCCGCAGCCGCAGGATCTGGCCCTTGACCGGGCGCACCGGCGGGCGGGCCGCCTCCGGCACCCCCGCCACGTCCGCGGCGGCGGCCCCGGCGGTGAGCAGCACCTGCCCGGCGTCGACGCGGCGCCCGCCGGCCAGCTCCACCCCGACGGCCCGCCCGTCCGCCGTCCGCACCGCGGCCCGCTCGGGCAGCAGGTCCACCCCGGCCCGCCCGGCCGCGGCGCGCAGGGCCGCGAGGAGGCGGCGGTTGTCCACCTGGTGGTCGCCCTCGACGAGCAGGCCGCCGGTGACCTCCGTGGACAGCATCGGCTCCAGCCGGCGGCACTCCCGCGCGGTGAGCCGGTGCGAGTCCAGGCCCAGGCTGCGCTGCAGGTCCTGCGCCTCGGCGAGCACCGCGCGGTCGCCCGCGTCGAGCGCGAGGGCCAGCGTGCCGCAGCGGCGGTAGCCGACGCCGAGACCGGAGGCGGCCTCCACCTCCGCGGCGAACGCCTCGTAGCCCCGGGCGGCCGCCAGGTTGAGGCGCAGCAGGTCCTCCTCGCCCGGGTGCAGCTCCGTGACGGGGGCCAGCATGCCCGCGGCGACGTGCGAGGCGCCGGTGCCGGGGGAGGGGTCGCAGACGGCGACGCTCAGGCCGCGCTGGGCGGCGCGCCACGCGCAGCTCCACCCGATGACGCCGCCGCCGAGGACGACGACGTCGTAGCCGGTGCGCTGATCGGTGGGCTGGCCGGTGCGCGACGGTTCCACTGCCACTCCCTTCGCCGGCACGACCCGGAGCAGGTTCGACGGTCGGCGAGTCCGCTCGCCCTCTCAGCCCGCTTCGACGGGCTCCCGTGGTGCGGCAACTCTAACCCGCACCGCCGCGCGCGCCCGCGGCCACCGGCGGCTGGCAGACTCCCCGATCGTGCCCGAGCCCGTGCTCCCCGCCCAGCCGTCCGCCCGCACGGTCGTCGAGCGCCTCGCCGGCGCCCGGCTGTACCTCTGCACCGACTCCCGCAGCAGGCAGGGCGACCTCGAGCCGTTCCTCGACGCGGTCCTCGCCGCGGGCGTCGACATCGTGCAGCTGCGGGAGAAGGGGCTGGAGGCTCGCGCGGAGCTGGAGCTGCTGGAGGTCTTCGCCGCCGCCGCCCGCCGCCACGGCCGCCTGCTGGCCGTCAACGACCGTGCCGACATCGCCGTCGCCGCCGGCGCCGACGTCCTGCACCTCGGCCAGAACGACCTGCCGCCGGCGGCGGCGCGCCGCATCGTCGGGCCGGACGTGGTGATCGGGCGCTCCACGCACGCGCCGGAGCAGGCGGCCGCGGCGGTGGCGGAGGAGGAGGCCGGCTACTTCTGCACCGGTCCGGTGTGGGCGACCCCGACCAAGCCCGGCCGTGCGGCGGTGGGCCTGGACCTGGTGCGCGCGGCGGCGGCCACCGGCACGGCGAAGCCGTGGTTCGCGATCGGCGGCATCGACCTCGCCACCCTCGACGAGGTGCTCGACGCGGGCGCGCGGCGGGTCGTGGTCGTGCGGGCCATCACGGAGGCCGACGACCCGGCCTCGGCGACGGCGGAGTTCGTGCGGCGGCTGGGCGGGGCGCCCACGGGGTGATCGGGGGCGCCGGTGCTCGAGTGGGCCGACGGGCAAACCGGAAGCCGTTCGAACTGGCCTCCGGGGTACGACATCGGAATCTGGAGGATCGATGCCGTCGTGAGGCGCCCGGGAGGCAGTTGGGAAGGGGGAGTTGTGCGCGCAGAGCAGGAGGCGCTGAGTGGTCTCACACGCTGGTTCGAAAGGCGCCACGGGGAGTCGCACCGTGCCGGAGAGATGGACTGGACGTGCCGCCCGTACCTCGACGTCCTTCTCCGCACGGTTCGAAATCAGAGAGGTGGATCCTCCTACTTGGTCAACGGCGACCGCGTGGAGGAGCTCAAGCTGCTGCACACGACGCTGGAAGACGCGTACGCGCGCGTGATGGGGTGAGCCGTCGCAGGACGGGACTGCCTGGGCCCGGTTGGAGTCAGCAGCCGCGCTGCTCCCGCGACGGCGTGCCGGGGGCATCGAGGTCCCAGGCCCGGGTGTACGTCCAGTGCGACGGCTCGTCCACGCACGTCGCGGCGAAACCGTAGCGCCAGCCGTTCTCCACCATCCACTGCAGGGCGCGCGCGGTGGGACGCAGGTCCACGCTGAGGCCCCAGCCGTGCTCGCTGGTCCCGGGGGTGGCTGCGGGACCGCCGTCGCAGCTCGAGCCACGTCGGCGGGCCACGACCTGCTGCGCCTGGTAGCTCCGGTAGGAGTCGTCCACGCTCAGGAGAGCGCCCTGCCGCGCGGCGGCGGCGCGCATGCGGACGAAGGCCTGCGCCGCCATCACGTGCAGGCGGTGCGGGCCCTGGGCGATGCCGGCCAGTTCGACGGCAGGCAGGTTGCCGTTGCGGAGCCCGGTCAGCACCACGGGCACCTCCGTCACGAGGCGTCGTTGGCGCCCGGCGGGGCGCACGAGCCTCGGCGGTGCCGGTGTGGCCTCCGCTGCTCCCGGCTCCTCGATCGTCGGCGTCGTCGCGCGAGGGGCTGCCGCGGCCCGGGGTGTCGCGTCGACCGTCGAGGGCGATCCCGCCAGGACCTCAGCTCTCTCGAGGAAGCCCTCCTCGAAGGGGCTGGGCATGTCCGTCGCCAGCTGCGCCAGCCACCGCGCGTGCTCGTCGTTGTCGAGGGAACGGTGACGCGACGACCCGACCTTGCCGCCGCGCCGACGCGTCAGCGTCCTCAACGTCACCGTGAGGGAGGGGGCTGCGCGGTGGCGCCCCGTGGCTGGTCTCGGCATGTGCTGCCCCTCCATCTCGAGCGGGTGGCTGCATCGGCGTCCGCGGGTCTCCCCGCAGTCCACGGCCTGCGTGCGGTCCGGGCGTCACGTGGCCCGGCGCTCACCGCTCGGCGTCGATCCTGGAAGGCGACGCCTGCCGCGGATCTTCGCCCGAGCGTACGTGCGTGACCGGGCCAGGCGCAGGAAGTCGCACCGGTTCGCCCGCAGATTCGCTCTGCTGCAGCGGATCGAGTACGGAGCGGTGCAGAACGTGACAGTCTGTGAGCTCTCCTCGTCCGCAGTCGAGCGCCGTCGGCGAAGGCCCGCGCGCGGCCTCAGGTGCGGGCCGGCACCGCAGCAGTCCGCACCAGCCATCCGCCGCCCTCGCCCAGCAGCAACGGCCAGTCCTGGTGGAGGAAGTGCCGCACCATCAGCTCCTGCAGGCCGTACTCGCGCACCACCGTGCGGACGGCGGCGCCGAGCGGCTCGTCCTGGTTGTGGTCGAGGACCAGCAGCGTCGGCACGGACACCGCGATCTCGGCGCCGACGCCGGTGCGCACCCAGCGCAGCGTCGCATCCTCCTCGTGGGGCTCGAGGTCGTGCAGGTCGAGGACGAGGTGCAGGCCCTCCAGGGCCGCGACGTCGCCGGCGGGGTCCAGCACCGCGAGCCCGGAGCCGGTGAGCCAGTCCAGGAAGTGCTCGGCCTCCCCGCCCAGCTCCGCGCGGACCTCGGACACCGCCACGCCGCGCGCCAGGCGCCGCAGCTCGTCCGCCTCGGCGGCGTCGAACTCCACCGCGTCGTCGCCCTGCTCGACGATGCAGACCGGCCGGCCGTCGACGTCGCTGCGCAGCGGTTCGCCGTCCGCGCCGTGCGTGGTGACCCGGCCGACGAGGTAGAGGGTGCCCGGCGCGCGGGGCACCGGGATGGCGCCGTCCCGCGCCGGGGCGGGCACCGGCAGCGGCGGGAGGGCCCGTCGTTGCGCGCGGGCGACCGGGTGTGAGTGGCGGCCCATGATCCTCCTGGCTGCTGCGGTGGCAGTGGGGTGGGGGAGGGCGCACCGGACGGTCTCGCCGGCGGGTCCCTGGCGCGGCGCAGCATGCCAGTCCCCGGACGCCCTGCGCCCGTGCAGGGGCGGTTCCGCCGCAGGAACCACGAGATGGATGCAGCGGTGCAGCGCAGCGCCATCACCCGCTGACGCAGTGCTGCCACCGGGCCGCGGGACGGCGTCGCCGAAGGCAGGCTCCGCCGCCGCAGCCGCCGGGCCCCGGCGCCTGCCCGCCGCGATCCGTAGGATCGACGCGGCCGGGAGCGTCGCCGCCTCCGGCCGGGCCCCGCCCGTGCGCGGGCCCGACAGTCCTGCGCACCGCGCAGGAGGACCGACGGAAGGACAGCACCCGTGCTCCGCACCCACGAGGCCGGCACCCTGCGCGCCGACGCCGCAGGCACCACCGTCACCCTGACCGGGTGGGTGGCCCGCCGCCGCGATCACGGCGGGGTCGCCTTCCTCGACCTGCGCGACGCCTCCGGGGTCGTGCAGGTGGTCGTGCGCGACGAGGTCCTCGAGCGCCGCGGCGCCCACGAGCTGCGCAACGAGTACTGCATCCGCGTCACCGGCACCGTCGGCGCCCGCCCCGAGGGCAACGAGAACCCCGCCATCCCCACCGGCGCCATCGAGGTCAATGCCGAGGACCTCGAGGTGCTCTCCGAGGCCGCGCCGCTGCCCTTCCAGGTCGACGAGCACGTGCAGGTCGGTGAGGAGGCGCGGCTGCGCTACCGCTACCTCGACCTGCGCCGCCCCGCCCCGGCCGCCGCGATGCGCCTGCGCAGCGAGGCCAACCGCGTCGCCCGCGACGTGCTGCACGCCCACCGCTTCACCGAGGTGGAGACGCCCACCCTGACCCGCTCCACGCCTGAAGGTGCGCGGGACTTCCTCGTCCCCGCCCGGCTGCAGCCCGGTTCCTGGTACGCGCTGCCGCAGAGCCCGCAGCTGTTCAAGCAGCTGCTCATGGTCGCCGGCCTGGAGCGCTATTACCAGATCGCCCGCTGCTACCGCGACGAGGACTTCCGCGCCGACCGGCAGCCGGAGTTCACCCAGCTCGACATCGAGATGAGCTTCGTCGAGCAGGACGACGTCATCGCCCTCGCCGAGGAGGTGCTGGCCGCGCTGTGGGGGCTCATCGGCTACGAGCTGCCCCGGCCGCTGCCGCGCATCACCTACGCCGAGGCGATGGACCGCTACGGCTCCGACAAGCCGGACCTGCGCTTCGGCGTGGAGCTCGTCGACTGCACGGAGTACTTCTCCGACACCACCTTCCGGGTCTTCCAGTCGCCGTACGTCGGCGCGGTCGTCATGCCCGGGGGCGCCTCGCAGCCCCGCAAGCAGCTCGACGCCTGGCAGGAGTGGGCCAAGCAGCGGGGCGCCCGCGGCCTGGCCTACGTCCTCGTGGGCGCGGACGGGGAGCTCGGCGGTCCGGTCGCGAAGAACCTCAGCGACGCCGAGCGCGCCGGGATCGCCGCCCACGTCGGCGCGCAGCCCGGCGACTGCATCTTCTTCGCCGCCGGTGCCCGCACCTCCTCCCGCGCCCTGCTGGGCGCGGCCCGCGGTGAGATCGCCCGCCGCTGCGGCCTCGTCGACGAGGACGCGTGGGCCTTCACCTGGGTCGTCGACGCGCCGATGTTCGAGCGCGCCGACGAGTCCGACGACGTCGCGGTCGGCACCGGCGCGTGGACGGCGGTGCACCACGCCTTCACGTCCCCGAAGCCGGAGCACCTGGGCACCTTCGACACCGACCCCGAGAGCGCGCTGGCCTACGCCTACGACATCGTCTGCAACGGCAACGAGATCGGCGGCGGCTCGATCCGTATCCACCGCCGCGACGTGCAGGAGCGCGTCTTCGCGGTGATGGGCATCGACGAGGAGCAGGCGCGGGAGAAGTTCGGCTTCCTGCTGGACGCCTTCTCCTTCGGCGCGCCCCCGCACGGCGGCATCGCGTTCGGCTGGGACCGCATCGTGGCGCTGCTCTCGCGCAGCGAGTCCATCCGCGAGGTCATCGCGTTCCCGAAGTCCGGCAACGGCTTCGACCCCCTCACCGCGGCGCCCGCGCCCATCACCGCGCAGCAGCGCAAGGAGGCGGGGGTGGACGCGAAGCCCGTGGTGGCACCCCCGGCGTCGTGACGCCGGCACCGACGGCGGGGCGAGGGCGGGACCCGGGGTGGGTCCTGCCCGGCCTGCTCGCCCTGCCGTCGGTGGTGCTGGCCGCGCTCGTGGCACTGGCCTGGCCGCCGCTGCTGGCGCTCGAGCGGGCGGTGACCGGCTGGGCGGTGGGCCTCGCGGTGGCGAACCCCGAGCTGGCCCGGGCCGGCCTGCTCGTCGAGCACGTCACGGAGCCGGCCGTCTGGTGGGCGGTGGCGTCGCTGGTGGCGCTGCGCGCGGTGCTGCGCGGTTCCGCGCACCACGTGCGGGTCGTCACCGTCACCGTCCTGGTGGCCGGCCTCGCCTCGCCGACCGCCAAGTCGCTCGTCGGCCGGGCCCGCCCCGCGCTGGAGGGCGCCGTCACCACCGCCTCCGGCGGCGCCTACCCCTCCGGGCACGTGCTCGCGGCGGTGGTGGTCGGCGGCTGCGGCTGCCTCGTGGGCGCCCGCCTGCTCCGGCCCGGCCCGCCGCGCGCCCTGCTGTGGTCGGCGTGGGCGTGCCTCGTGCTCGTCGTCGCCTTCGACCGGCTCCTCGTCGGCGCCCACTGGCTCAGCGACACCGTCGGCTCGGTCTCCCTCGGGTGCGCGCTGCTCGCGGTGACCGCGGCCCGGCTGCGGGTCAGCGGGTCAGCAGCACCTGACCGGTGCTCCACACGAACGTCAGCGTCCCGCCCTGGAAGTCCTGCCGGACGCCACCCGGCACCGGGTACTCCCCGGAGCGGGGGAAGCCGAGACGGCCGCCCTCCCAGCCGAGGGAACCCCAGGCACCACGGAGAGCGCCCCTGACGACGTGCGCGCCGGTCGTGGGCGACCAGTAGATCGAGCCGCCCTGGAAGGCCGTGAAGGCGCCGCCGCGCACGGCCCGCTCCCCGGTGACGGGGTAGCCGAGCACGCCGTTCTCCCAGCCGGTCGAGCCGTAGCGGTCCAGGACCGCGCCGCGGACCTCGTGCGCCCCGGTCGCGGGGCTCCAGTAGACGAGCCCGCCGCGGAACGCCTGCACGACGCCGCCGCGCAGCGGCACCTCCTCACCCACGGGGAAGCCGAGCGGGGAGCGCTCCGCCCGCTGCGCCCACCAGGTGTCCCGGATCGCGCCGGTCACGATGCGCGCACCGCCGGCGGGGCTCCAGTAGATCGAGCCGCCGTCGAAGTGCGAGACGGCACCACCGGCGAGCGCGACCTCGTTGCTGCGCGGGGCCCCGAGCGGCCCCGCGGTCAGGCCGGCGGCGCGGTAGCGGTCCAGGATCGCCCCACGCACGTTGTAGGTGGCGCCGCCCACGGGCACGTCCACGGAGCCGTCGGGGCGCGCCCCCGGCGCCCCGCCGCCGTCGACGCGCACCTCGACGCGGGCGGAGCCGCGGTCGGCGGAGATCGTGGTGATCCGCACGCGCCCGCCCGCGGTGGTCAGCGTGGCGCCGGGTGCCAGGACGCGGTCGTAGTCGATGGTGCGGGGCCCGACGAACTCGGCGCGGGGGTCGCGCACGCTGCCCGGCGTCGGGTCGAGCAGCACGGACTCGCCGTCCACGCCCAGGCGGGTGACGCGCACGCCCAGCGGCCACCAGAGCGCCGGGACGCTCCCGGCGTCGGCGTGCCCGCGCAGCTCCACGAAGTAGGTGGCGCGGGAGCCCGGGTCGAGGACGCGCAGGCCGTAGGTGCGCCCGTCCCCGGCCACCGGCAGCGCCGCGACGTCGTAGGTGCCGGAGGCGGTGACCGGCCGGACGGCGCCGGGGTTGAGGCCGAGGCGGTCCACGGCGAGCGCGCCGGCGCTGCCGATGGCCTCCCACGTCGTGCCCATCAGGTCCAGTTCGTCGCCGTACTCCTCGAAGCGGGCCGCCTCCCCGGTGCCCGCGCAGCCGTACCTGCCGCGGCCGGCGCCGGTGGGGACGACGTCCTGGCTGCGCGCGCAGTCGGCGGTGTTGGCGTGCAGCAGGCCCATCCCGTGCCCGAGCTCGTGGGCGAAGCCCCGGGGCTCCAGCACCCCCATGAAGGACACCGCTCCCGAGTTCACGTCGCGGCCGACGATGGAGAACCCCGCGCTGCACGTCTCCGTCGACCGGTCGGGCGCGACGATGACGACGTAGTGGCCGCTGCCCTGCAGCCCGGGGGCGCCCGCCCGCTGGCCGGCTTCCTGCAGCAGCTCGAACCCGTTGCAGTCGTGCGCGGACTGGTACCAGGGCACGACGCCGGTCACGGCGAAGGTGATCCGGCCGCCGGTCTGCTGGCTCCAGTACTCGCTCGCCTCCGCCACCATGCCCCGGGCCTGTGCCTCCGTCTTCGGCTGCGCGTCCTGCGGCACCCCGGCGGGGACGGCCATCACGATGCGGACGCTGCGGGGCCCCTGCGCCGGGGTCGCCGCCACCTCCGCGGGCAGTGCCTCCGCGGCGGCGACCGAGCGGACCCGGAGCACGTCGGAGCCGGAGTCCTCGACGTGCAGCGCGACCTGCGAACCGGGGGGCAGGGCGTCGACACCGGGGCCGGTGAGGCGCCGCACCCGCTCGCCGGTGGACAGGTAGGTGGCCGTGCCGTCGACGACCTGCCCGTCGCCGTGCGCGTGGTCGCCGTGGTCGCCGGCCCGAGCCCCGGAGGCGGCCTCGGCGGGGGCCTCGGCCACCGCCCGCACGACGGTGCCGCGGACGAGGTCGCCGGTCGCGGCGGGCGCTGCCGGCACCGGCAGGGCGAGGGTCCCGGCGCTCGCCAGGACGGCGGCCAGGATGCGGGAGGGGCGGCGCACGAGTCGGAACTCCTCGGTTCGGGAACGGTTCCCGAGGAGTCTCGCCACGCTGGGGCGGCCGGATCGTCGCAATCCGTCACGGCTCACCCGACCGGCTCCGCCCGTCCGGCCCAGTCGGGGAGCAGCCCTGCGCCGGGAGTGTGACGGGCGCGAGGGGCGGAGCGCCGGGCCGCCCGGGTGCCGTTCCGCCCCCGCGCCGTCAGCCGTCGCGGCGCTCGCCGTGCGGCGGCCGGGAGAGGCGCCGGCTGCTGAGGGCGTGCTCGCGGACGAAGCCGAGGCGGGCGTAGAGGCGGCGGGCCACGTCGTTGTCGGCGTACATGCCCAGCGTCACCGCGGGGGCGCCCGCCGCCAGCAGCCGCCTCGTCAGCGCCGCGGTCACCGCCGCCCCCAGGCCCCGGCCGCGCTGCACCGGGTCCGTCGCCACGGACGCCAGGTGCGGCACCCCGGGCACGTTCTCGGTGTGCGCCGCGCACGCGACCAGCCGTCCCGCGCCGTCGCGGATCCCCGCCCAGCCCAGCACCCCGGGCCGCCCCGGCCGCGCGCTGTGGCGGGGGCTGGCCCGCTGCAGCAGCGCCGCGACCTCCGCCCGGACGGCCGCGTCGTCGGGCAGCGCCACCACGCGGCCCTCGCCCGGCTGCGGCTGCGGCTGCTGCCGCGTCCAGAACCAGTCCCAGTCGTCGCCGTCACCGGCCTGCGGCGGCAGGGCCGCGCCCCGCGTCATCGTCACCCAGCCCACGTCTGCGCCCAGCAGCGGCACGACCTCCGCCACCAGCGGCCCCACCGCCTCCGGTGCGCCGAGGGCCGTCAGCGTGTGCCCGCCCAGCCCCGGGGGACGCGGGCGCAGGAACGCCCACGCGCCCCGGCCGGCCCAGCCCCGCACCGGTGCGCCGCCGCCCGCGCCCGGGTCCAGCTCGAAGCGCACGAACGGGTCGTGGCCGCTGGCGGCGAGCAGGGCGGCGCGGTCGCTGACGGGGCGGACCCTGCCCCCGACGGCAGGACGGGATCGGTGCACTCCAGCAGCCAACCAGGCGGTTACCGTGACCGGCGTGGCGGACCTGTTCAGCTCCGAGGACGCGGGCGACGACCTGGGCGCCGGACCCGACGGCGCGGTCCCGCCGGCCGTGCTGTCCGGGGCTCCCCTGGCGGTGCGGATGCGCCCGCGCACCGTCGACGAGGTCGTCGGCCAGCAGCACCTGCTCACCGAGGGGTCCCCGCTGCGCCGTCTCGCCGCCGGCACGGACCTCGGCCGGGCCGGACCCGCCTCCGTCGTGCTGTGGGGGCCGCCCGGCACCGGCAAGACGACCCTGGCCCACGTCCTGGCCCGCTCCGGCGGCCGGCGCTTCGCTGAGCTGTCGGCCGTCACCGCCGGCGTGAAGGACGTCCGCCGCGTCATGGAGGACGCCCGCGACGCCCGCGACCTGCACCGGCGCCAGACCGTGCTGTTCCTCGACGAGATCCACCGCTTCACCAAGGCCCAGCAGGACGCCCTGCTGCCGGGCGTGGAGAACCGCTGGGTCGTGCTGGTGGCGGCCACCACCGAGAACCCCTCCTTCTCCGTCGTCTCGCCGCTGCTCTCGCGCTCGCTGCTGCTGACGCTGCGCCCGCTCACCGACGACGACGTGCGCGGCCTGCTCGTGCGGGCGGTCACCGACCCGCGCGGCCTCGACGGGGAGGTGGAGCTGAGCGAGGAGGCCCTGGAGCACCTGGTGCGCCTGGCCGGCGGCGACGCCCGGCGCGCACTGACCTGCCTGGAGGCCGCGGCCGGGGCGGCGTTCGCGGAGCCCGCACCCGAGGGGGAGCCCCTGCGCGTCACCCTCGCCCACGCCGAGCAGGCCCTGGACCGGGCCGCGGTGCGCTACGACCGCGCCGGGGACCAGCACTACGACGTCGCCAGCGCGCTCATCAAGTCCATCCGCGGCTCCGACGTGGACGCCGCTCTGCACTACCTGGCGCGGATGGTGGAGGCGGGGGAGGACCCGCGCTTCATCGCACGCCGGCTGGTCATCTCCGCGTCGGAGGACGTGGGGATGGCGGACCCCACGGCGCTGCAGACGGCGGTGGCGGCCATGACGGCCGTGGCCTCGATCGGGATGCCGGAGGGGCGCATCGTGCTCGCGCAGGCGGTCGTGCACCTCGCCACGGCGCCGAAGTCGAACGCCGCCTACCTGGCCGTCGACGCCGCCATCGCCGACGTGCGGGCGGGACGGGGCGGGGCGGTGCCGGCGCACCTGCGTGACGCGCACTACTCCGGCGCCACCCGGCTCGGGCACGGGCGGGGCTACGTCTACGCCCACGACGCCCCGCGCGGGGTGGCCAGCCAGCAGTACCCGCCGGACGAGCTGGTGGGGCGCGACTACTACCTGCCCACCGACCGCGGCCACGAGCGGGACCTGCGCGAGCGCGTGGAGCGTCTGCGGCGGCTGGTGCGGGGGAGCTGACCCGGGCCGCACGCGTCGTGCGAGCGTGGCGGGGACGTTCGGCCGGGCGCCACCGGCGTGTCGTCGGCGCAACGTCCCCGCGCGCGGGTGGCCCGGCCTTGGTGGGGACGTTTCGCCGCGTGTCGGCGGCGTGTCGTGTGCGCAACGTCCCCGCGCGCACCGTGTCACGGTCGCCACGCCCCACCCGCGACCCATCCGCGTCCGCCGGGCGGCAGCGCGAGGGCGCGCCGGTGCCCCGCCTGCAGCCGCGCCACGGCGCGGGCGCGGTCCGGGCCGAGGTCGGTGCTCACCGCCCGCACCACCACCAGACCGTGCGCCTCGAACAGCTCCTCCCGCACGTTGTCGCGCCCGTGCTGCCCGAGCTCGCGGTGGTGCGCGCCGTCGTACTCCGCGACCAGCCCACTGCCCGGGTCCAGCAGGTCGGCGACCCCCAGCAGCCGCCCTCGCCGGTCCTCGATCCGCTGGTTGACGAGGGGCTCCGGCAACCCCGCGTCCAGCGTCCACAGCAGCCGCAGCCGCGTCTCACCCGGCGACAGCACGCCCTCGCGCGACAGCTCCAGGGCGCGCCGCACCTGGGCGGCCCCCTCCCAGCGGCGGCGCTCCGAGGCCAGGCCCAGCACGTCGGCCCGCGGCAGCAGCTCGTGGCGCAGCAGCAGGTCCGCCGCCGCGGTCGCCTCCCGCACGGAGCCCGCCCAGCGCAGCACGTCGAAGGCGGTCCGGGCCGGGGTGGTGACCCGCACCCCGGCCCGCTGCTGCACCTCGTGCGGCGGCAGGTGGCTGGCCGAGAGGCGGATCCCGGGGCGGCGGCGCAGCGCGTGGCCGTGCCCGACGCACAGCGGCACCGGCAGCGGGCACCCCTGGGCGTCCTCCCCGTCGACGCCGGCTGCCCCGTGCAGGAGTGCCGCGGCCCAGCCCCCGACCGCCCCGTGCGGCGGCAGCAGCGCGGCGGCCTCGCGCACCCGCTGCGCCGCGTCGAGCGGCACGCCCGCCCAGGTGCGCACCCCGCGGTGGGGCCGTCGCCACAGCGGCGAGCGCAGGTCGTGGCGGGTGAGGTGGCGGTCGAGGAGCGCCGCGGTGCGGTGCGGCCGGTTGTAGGTGTCGTCCACCTGCGCACCCTCGGGCGGGTCGTCGCCGGGAGCGGGGCGTGCGCCCGCGGATGTGGACGGGGCCACGCCCGGAGCCCGCTGTGGACCCCCAGCCGCGGGCGGGGACGTTCGGCCGCGCGACGCCGGTGTGTTGCCTGCGCAACGTCCCCGCGCACCTCGCGCCGTCACCCGGGCGGGGACGTTCGGCCGCGCGACGCCGGCGTGTCGCCTGCGCAACGTCCCCGCGTCGCCGGCGCCGCGTCCCCGCCGACCGGGCGCCCGGGGGCGGGGTAGGGTCGCAGGTCGTGCCCGCGCCGCCGGGGCAGCACGCCGCCTGAGGAGGACGACGAGGATGCAGACCGCCGAGATCCGTCGGCGCTGGCTGGAGTTCTTCGAGCGCAACGGGCACACGGTCGTGCCCAGCGCCTCGCTGGTCTCCAACGACCCCAGCCTGATGTTCACCGTGGCGGGGATGGTCCCCTTCATCCCGTACCTCACGGCCCGCGAGCCCGCGCCGTACCCGCGCGCCACCAGCGTGCAGAAGTGCCTGCGCACCCTCGACATCGAGGAGGTCGGCAAGACCAGCCGGCACGGCACGTTCTTCCAGATGAACGGCAACTTCTCCTTCGGCGACTACTTCAAGGAGGGGGCGATCGGCTTCGCGTGGGAGCTGCTGACCTCCTCCGTGGAGGCCGGCGGCTACGGCCTCGACCCGGAGAAGCTCTGGGTGACCGTCTACCTCGACGACGACGAGTCCGCCGGGCTGTGGAAGCGCCTGGCGGGCCTGCCCGAGGAGCGCATCCAGCGCCGGGACAAGAAGGACAACTACTGGCACACCGGGCAGCCCGGGCCGGGTGGGCCCTGCTCGGAGATCTACTACGACCGGGGCCCGGCGTACGGGCGCGAGGGCGGCCCGATCGCCGACGAGGACCGCTACATCGAGATCTGGAACCTCGTCTTCATGCAGGAGATGCTCGGCGAGGTCCGCTCCAAGGTCGACTTCGACGTCCTCGGTGACCTGCCGGCGAAGAACATCGACACCGGCATGGGCCTGGAGCGCCTGGCGTGCGTGCTGCAGGGCGTCGACAACATGTACGAGATCGACGAGGTCCGGCCGGTGCTGGACCGGGCGGCGCAGCTGTCGGGGCGCCGCTACGGGGCGGTGCACGCCGACGACGTGCGCCTGCGGGTGGTGGCCGACCACGTGCGCAGCGCCCTGATGCTCATCGGTGACGGCATCACCCCGTCGAACGAGGGCCCGGGCTACGTGCTGCGCCGCCTGATCCGCCGCGCGGTGCGGGCGATGCGCCTGCTGGGCGTGGAGGACCCGTGCCTGCCGCAGCTGCTGCCGGTCTCCCGGGACGTCATGAAGCTGTCCTACCCGGAGCTGGCGGCGGAGTTCGCGCGCATCTCCTCCGTCGCCTACGCGGAGGAGGAGGCGTTCCGCCGCACCCTGGTGCAGGGCACGCAGATCTTCGACTCGACGGTGCGGGAGCTGAAGGCGTCGGGCGGCTCGGCGCTGTCGGGGGAGCGGGCCTTCGCCCTGCACGACACCTACGGCTTCCCGATCGACCTGACGCTGGAGATGGCCTCGGAGGCCGGGGTCGGGGTCGACGAGGACGGCTTCCGCCGGCTGATGGCGGAGCAGCGGGACCGCGCGAAGGCCGACGCCCGCGCGAAGCGCTCCGGCGGGGTGGACGTCACCGTCTTCCGCGACGCGCTGGCGAAGCACGGTCCGACGGACTGGCTGGCGTACACGCACCTGCGCACGGAGTCGCGGGTGCTGGGCCTGGTCAGCGGCGGCGAGGGCGTGGCGGCGGCCGGCCCGGGCGAGATCGTGCACGCGATCCTGGACCGCACCCCCTTCTACGCGGAGTCCGGTGGCCAGAACGCCGACGCCGGTCACCTGGTGTGGGACGGGGGCCGCGCCGAGGTGCTGGACGTGCAGCGCCCGGTGAAGAGCCTCGTGGTGCACCAGGTGCGCGTCCTCGACGGGGAGCTGGCGGTGGACACCGCGGTGGACGCGGCCGTGGACGCGGAGTGGCGGCTGGGGGCCTGCCAGGCCCACTCGGGCACCCACGTCGTGCACGCCGCGCTGCGCGACGTGCTGGGGCCGTCGGCGCTGCAGTCGGGCTCCTACAACCGGCCCGGCTACCTGCGCCTGGACTTCTCGTGGACGCAGGCGCTGACGCCGGAGCAGCGCGCGGACGTGGAGCGGGTCTCCAACGAGGCGGTGCGCAACGACCTGCCGGTGAGCGCCCGCTACATGACGCTGCCGCAGGCGCAGGAGTTCGGTGCGCTGGCGCTGTTCGGCGAGACGTACGGCGAGCAGGTGCGCGTCGTGGAGGTCGGCGGCCCGTGGTCGCGGGAGCTGTGCGGTGGCACCCACGTGGCGCACAGCTCGCAGATCGGGCCGCTGGTGCTGTCGGGGGAGTCCTCGGTGGGTGCGTCGGTGCGCCGCGTGGAGGCCATCGTCGGCCTGGAGGGCTACCAGTACCTGGCCCGGGAGCGGGACCTGGTGCGCCAGCTCGCGGACGTGCTGAAGACGCCGCGGGAGGACGTGGTGGGCCGGGTGGAGGCGATGGTCGCCCGGCTGCGCGACGTGGAGCGGGAGATCGCGAAGCTGCGCGCGGGGCAGGTGCTCGCGGCGTCGTCGTCGCTGGCGTCGTCGGCGCGCGACGTGTTCGGCGTGGCCTACGTCGGTCACGACGCCGGGGACGCCTCGGCCGACGACGTCCGCACGCTGGTGCTGGACGTGCGCGGGCGGATGCCCGCGGACCGGCCCGCGGTGGTGGCGGTCACGGGCGTGGCGAAGGAGCGCCCGGTGGTGGTCATCGCCACGAACGAGGAGGCCCGCCGCTGGGGCGTGAAGGCCGGCGAGCTGGTGCGGGCGGCCGCGAAGGTCCTCGGTGGGGGCGGCGGCGGCAAGGACGACGTGGCGCAGGGCGGCGGCCAGGACGCCACCAAGGTGCCCGAGGCGCTCGCGGCGGTGGAGCACGCCGTCGGCCAGCGCGTGACCGGTGCGGCCTGAGGCGCGGCGGGTGAGCGCACGCGCCGGCCGTGGGTCGCGGTGCCCGGGGCGCCGCGCGTGAGGCGGGGCGTGCGGGTCGCGGTCGACGTCGGCAGCGTCCGGGTCGGGGTGGCCGCCTGCGACCCGGACGGCTACGTCGCCTCGCCGGTGGGCACGCTGGCGCGGGACGAGAAGTCCCGCAGCGACCTGCGCGAGCTCGCCCGGGAGGTCTCGGAGCGGGCCGCGGTCGAGGTGCTGGTGGGCCTGCCGCTGTCGATGAACGGCTCGGAGGGGCGTGCCGCGGCGCTCGTGCGTACCTATGCGGAGCAGCTTGCCGCTATGGTCGCGCCCGTGCCGGTGCGCTTGGTCGACGAGCGCCTCAGCACGGTGGGTGCCCACCGCTCCCTGCACGAGTCGGGCCGCAAGGGCCGCAAGCACCGGTCCGTCGTGGACCAGGTGGCGGCGGTGTGGTTCCTGCAGGGCGCGCTGGACGCCGAGCGCACCTCCGGTCGCGCACCCGGTCGGGTGCTCGACACGGCGGTGCCCGACGACGACGCTGACCGGGGAGCACGTCCAGGTGGCACGGATGCCACCCGCACCGATGACGGTGGCGTGCCCGGCGCAGGGGAGGGAACGAGCACGTGATGGATCTGACGGACCTGCCCGGGGCGGTCGAGGCGTCGCAGCGGCGCCGCCCGCCTCGGCGCGGGCGGACCGTGCTCGTCCTGACGGTTGCGCTGGCGGTGGCGGTGCTGGGGGCCGTGCTGGCCTGGAGCACGCTGGGACCGGTCGTGGCGCGGCTGACGGCCAGCGACGACTACGACGGCACGGGCACCGGCACGGTGGACGTGCGCATCGTGCAGGGCGACACCGGCCGGGCCATCGGCGAGCGGCTGCAGGAGGCGGACGTGGTGAAGTCCGCCGCGGCGTTCGTGCGGGCGGCGGCGGAGGAGCCGCGCTCGTCGGGCATCCAGCCGGGCACGTACCGGCTGCGCCACCAGATGTCGGCGGCGTCGGCCGTGGCGCTGCTGCTGGACCCCGGGTCCCGCCAGACGACGCGCCTGACGGTGCCGGAGGGCCTGACCGTGGCGCAGGTGCTCGACGTGGTGTCGAAGCAGACGCCCATCCCGCGCGAGGAGCTGGAGGCGGCGCTGCAGGACCCGGCGCTGGGCCTGCCGCCGGCGGCGAACGGGCAGGCGGAGGGCTTCCTCTTCCCCTCGACGTACGAGGTGGAGCCGGACTCCACCGGCCTGGAGGTGCTGCAGAAGATGGTGCAGCAGTCCACGGCGGTGCTGGCGCAGCTGCAGGTGCCGCCGGAGCGCGTCCGCGAGGTCGTCATCCGGGCGAGCCTGGTGGAGAAGGAGGCCCGCTCGCCGGAGGACATGGCGCGGGTGGCGACGGTGCTGGAGAACCGGCTGGCGCGCGGCATGCGCCTGGAGCTGGACTCCACCGTCAACTACGCCAGCGGCGGGGAGAAGATCACCACGACGCAGGAGCAGCGCGACTCCGACTCCCCGTACAACACGTACAAGATCACGGGGCTGCCGGCGGGGCCGATCGCGAACCCGGGGGAGGCGGCGCTGCGTGCGGTGCTGCAGCCGGAGCCGGGACCGTGGTTGTTCTTCGTGACGGTCAACCCGGACACGGGCGAGACCCGCTTCACGGACTCCTACGACGAGCACCTGCGCAACGTGGAGGAGTTCCGCAGGTGGCTGCGGGCGCAGGAGTCGTGACGGGCGGGGCGGGGCGCCGGTGAGGGCGGCGGTCTGCGGATCGCCGATCCGGCACTCGCTCTCACCCGTCCTGCACACCGCCGCCTACGAGGCGCTGGGGCTGGCGGACTGGTCCTACGGGCTGCTGGAGGTCGACGAGCAGCGCCTGCCCGAGGTGGTGGGCGCGCTCGACGCCTCCTGGGCGGGGCTGTCGCTGACGATGCCGCTGAAGGAGGCGATCGTCCCCCTCGTCGACGAGGTGAGCGACTTCGCCCGGGCGGTGGGGTCGGTGAACACGGTGGTGGTCCGGCCCCGTGCGGGCGGCGTGGCGGGGCGGGCGGGGGTGCGGCTGCTGGCCGAGAACACCGACGTCGAGGGCCTCGTGGTGGCGGTGCAGGAGGCGGCGCCCGGCCTGCCGGCCGGCGGGGTGCAGCGCGGTGTCGTCCTCGGGGGCGGTGCGACGGCGCGCTCGGCGCTGGTGGCGCTGCTGCGGCTGGGCTGCCCGGAGCCGGTGGTGCTGGTGCGGAGCGAGCACCGGGCGGGGGAGCTGCGGGCGGTCGCTCCACGGCTGGACGGCCGGGTGCGGGTCCTGCCGTGGAGCGAGGTGGCGGTGGCCGCGGCGGCCGACGTCGTGATCTCCACGGTGCCGGCCGGGGGTTCCGCGGCGGTCGCGGAGCAGGTGCTGGCGGGACGGTCGACGGCGGGGGACCCCGCGCGCTGGCCGTTGCTGGTGGACGTCGTGTACGCGCCGTGGCCGACGCCGTTGGCTAGCGCGTGGCCGGGTGAGGTGGTGGGCGGCTTCGAGATGCTGCTGCACCAGGCCGCGGCGCAGGTGCGGCTGATGACGGGCCTGGAGCCGCCCGTCGAGGCGATGCGCCGGGCCGGGGCGTCGGCGCTGACCGAGCGGGCCGAGGGGCGGGCCGGCTGAGCCGGACGGGTCACCGCTCCTTCCGGGGTGCAGGCGCCCTCAAGGTGGTGCGCGAGCGGGCCGATGCCTTCCCGTAGGCGCCGAGGTGCGGCGCCGCTCCGTGAGGGGGAACGCGTTGATGACGAGTCGCTGCGGCACCACGCCGGCGTCCGCCACCGGGTCGCGATCGTCCGCTGGGGCCGTGTCGAGGAGGCCGAAGTGAGCGACGTCCCGCAGCCCCTGCCGCGCCCGGAGCGCGACGTGTCGCAGCTGCTGGAGCGCGTGCGCCGCAACGGCGTCCCGCAGCAGGCGCACGCCCCGCAGCCGCAGGCGTACGGGCAGCCCGCCTACGCCCAGCCCGCCTACGCACAGCCCGCGCCCGCGCCGGTGCCGGGTCTGGCGCCCGCTCCGGTGCCGACGCTGGCGCCCTCACCGCTGGCCGCGCCCGCCGCTGCCGCCGCGCCCGCCGCGACCGCGCACGAGGCGCCGCGCCACTCCACCGGGGCCGAGGACGTGGTGTCGCTGCGCGTCGACGACGTGCTGGAGGCGGCGCTGGAGCTGGGTGCCTCCGACATCCACCTGACCACCGGCAGCGCGCCGATGGTCCGCCTCTCCGGTGAGCTGCACCCGCTGGAGAACTTCCCGGAGCTGCGGCCCGAGGACCTGCAGACGATGCTCTACGCGATCATGACGCAGAAGCAGCGGGAGACGTTCGAGGCGAACCTGGAGCTGGACTTCGCCTACGCCCTCGCCAGCAAGTCCCGCTTCCGCGTGAACATCTACCGCCAGCGCGAGTCCCTCGGCGCGGCGCTGCGGCGCATCCCGTTCGACATCAAGCCGCTGGAGGACCTCGGCGTCCCGCCGGTGGTGGGCAGCTTCTCGCAGCTGCAGCGCGGCTTCGTGCTGGTGACGGGCCCCACCGGTTCGGGCAAGTCGACGACGCTGGCCGCGGTGGTCGACATGGCCAACCGCACCCGCCGCGACCACATCATGACGGTGGAGGACCCGATCGAGTTCCTCCACAAGCACAAGAGCTGCCTGGTGAACCAGCGCGAGGTGGGGGAGGACACGAAGTCCTTCGCCAACGCGCTGAAGCACGTCCTGCGCCAGGACCCCGACATCATCCTCGTCGGCGAGATGCGCGACCTGGAGACGATCTCCGTGGCGCTGACGGCCGCCGAGACCGGTCACCTGGTCTTCGGCACCCTGCACACGCAGGACGCCGCGCAGACGATCGACCGCATCATCGACGTCTTCCCGGCCAACCAGCAGCAGCAGATCCGCGTGCAGCTGGCGAGCGCCCTGCAGGGCATCGTCTGCCAGACGCTGGTGAAGCGCGCTGACGGTCGAGGCCGGGCGGTCGCGACCGAGGTGCTGGTCGCCACGCCGGCGATCCGGAACCTGATCCGCGAGGGCAAGACGCACCAGATCGGCTCGGCCATGCAGGCCGGGGCGCAGTTCGGGATGCACACGCTCGACCAGCACCTGGCCGAGCTGGTGCGCACCCGGCAGATCACCTTCGAGGCGGGCCTGGAGAAGGCCCACGCCGCTGACGAGTTCCGCCGGCTGACCGGCCGGATGTGAGAGGGACCACCTGATGGCAACCGCGACGAAGCCGGGCGCTAAGCCGGCTACCCCGAAGTCGCTCGGCGGGACGTTCGCGTACACCGCGCGCGACCGCAGCGGCAAGATGGTGAAGGGCACCCTGGAGGCGCCCTCGCAGGACGCCGCGGTGCAGCGCCTCGTCGGGACGGGCGTGACGCCGGTCTCGGTGACGGCGGTCAAGGCGAGCACGGGTCTCCAGATGGAGATCAACCTGCCGGGCAGCAACCGCGTGAAGCTGAAGGACCTGGCGCTGATGTCGCGGCAGTTCGCGACGATGGTGTCCTCGGGCCTGACGCTGCTGAAGGCGCTGTCGATCCTGTCGGAGCAGACGGAGAGCAAGCGGCTGGCGCAGGTCCTGGCGGAGGTCCGGGCCGAGGTCGAGACGGGCACGTCGCTGTCGACCGCGCTGTTGAAGCACACGGACGTCTTCCCGCCCCTGATGATCAACATGATCAAGGCGGGCGAGGTCGGCGGTTTCCTGGACCGGGTGCTCGTGCAGATCGCGGAGAACTTCGAGGCCGAGGTCAAGCTGCGCGCGAAGGTGAAGTCGGCGATGACCTACCCGGTCGTCGTGTTCGTCATCGCGATCGTCTCGGTGGCGGCGATGCTGCTGTTCATCGTGCCGATCTTCGCGAAGATGTTCAGCGACATGGGCGGCACGCTGCCGCTGCCGACGCAGATCCTCATGTGGCTGTCGACGGCCCTGCGCTATAGCGGGCCGTTCATCGTCGTGACGGCCATCGTCGTCCCGATCGTCTGGAACAAGATCAAGGACAAGCGGAAGGTGCGGGAGGTCGTCGACCCGCTGAAGCTGAAGATGCCGATCTTCGGCTTGCTGGCGCAGAAGATCGCGCTGAGCCGCTTCACCCGCAACCTGGGGACGATGCTGCGCTCCGGCGTGCCGATCCTGCAGAGCCTCGAGATCGTCGGCAACGCGGCAGGCAACGTGGTCGTGGAGCGGGCGACCCTCGCGGTCATGGAGAGCGTGCGGTCGGGCAACAGCCTCGCCGGCCCCCTCGCCGAGCACAAGATCTTCCCGCCGATGGTGGTGCAGATGATGTCCGTCGGTGAGGACACCGGCGCGCTGGACTCGATGCTGCACAAGATCTCCGACTTCTACGACCAGGAGGTCGAGGCGACGACGGAGGCCCTGACGAGCCTCATCGAACCCCTGATGATCGCCTTCCTGGGCGGCATCATCGGCGCGATGATCGTCGCCATGTACATGCCGATCTTCGGGGTGTTCGAGCTCATCGAGTGACCGGTGTGCAGCCTGCACAGCAGCGCCCTGCGACAGCGCCCCACGGGACCGTGGGGCGCTGTCGTGCGTCCGGGTCGGCGCTACCGGCGCTGCGCCGACCGGGTGATCCGCCTCCAGGGAGTCAAGGTTCCGCGGGAGGGGGCCGATGCATTGAGTACATGAGCCGCCACACCGACACCGGTGCGCGACCCGCGAGCGGCTCCGGGACTACCTGAAGGGGAGCATCGAATGCTCGCTCGCATCCGCAAGTCGATGGAGGACAAGGACCAGGGCTTCACCCTGATCGAGCTCCTCGTCGTCATGATCATCATCGGCATCCTGTCGGCCATCGCGATCCCGGTCTTCCTGAACCAGCGCAAGAAGGCCGTCGACTCCAGCATGAAGTCGGACCTGAAGACCATCGCCACGACCATCGAGACGAACTTCACGGACCTCCAGCAGTACCCGGCGTCCATCTCCACGACGGGCAGCGACACGACCGTGGGCTGGACCACCACGCCCGTTGTCAACGAGGTCGTGAAGACGTCGCAGGGCAACGAGTTCACCTACACGCTGTACCCGGGTGGCAACTCCTACTGCGTCCTGGCCAAGCGCCAGCCCGGCGCCCCCGCCTCTTCGCAGGAGTGGGTCTACAAGAGCGCCGCGGGCGGCCTGCAGCCGATGGCCGTCACCACCTGCTGATCTACGCCACACCGAACGGCCCGCGAGCTCCGGCTCGCGGGCCGTTCCGCTGTTCGGGCGAGCCCGTCACCCTCCCGGGTGTCGACACAACGCTGAGTGCTCAAGCAGTCGGGTCGACCGACCGATCATCGAAGAGCAGGCGCACCCTCACCGGTAGGGGGCGGACGATGGAGGGGGAGCCGTGCACGACACGTGTCGGACGAGGCGCGACGACGGGTTCTCCCTCGTCGAGGTCATCGTGGCCCTGGCGCTGCTCGGGGCCGTGCTCGCCGGGGTCGCGACGCTGTTCCTGAGCGGCATGCGCACCACCACCAACCTCGACCGCCGCCAGATGGCCGTGACCGTCGCCGGCCAGCAGATGGAGCTCGTCCGCAGCGTCCTGCCCCGCACCGAGGGTTCCGTGAGCGCCCTGGTCCGCGGGCGGACGGCGGCCGCGGTCGACGCGAGCTGGAACGCGGCTCCCACAGACTTCCAGAGGGCGACGGGCAAGGCCAGCGATCCCGCGGCCCTCGCGGGGGCAACGCCCGTCGTTCCGTTCGAGACGCCTGTCACGCTGGACGGCACCAACTACACGGCGCGGACCTACATCGGCACGTGCGAGCGCCAGGCCGCGACCCCCGACCGGTGCAGCGCGCCTGCCGGAGCGACGCCCGTCGCGCCCTGGCTCTACCGTGTCGCGGTCGTCGTCACCTGGACGGAGAAGGGCGAGACGACGTGCGCCGCCGGCAACTGCGAGCACGTCCTCACCACCCTGATCGACCCCACGAAGGACCCGGTCTTCAACACCGGGCCCCCGACGCCCGTCGCCAACCCGGACAGCGTCTCCATCGCGTACAAGACGGCGACGAACATCGCGGTCCGCAGCAACGACCGGCACGCCGCGCTCGCCTCGGTCGAGGTCCTGACGACGGACGGCAACGGCACCGCGACGGTCACCGCCGACAACCGGGTCCTCTTCACGCCCAAGGCGGGCTTCGCCGGTGATGCGGTCTTCACCTACCGCCTCCACCTGGAGACTCGGGTCTCCGCGCCCGCACTGGTGACGGTCGCGGTGGCCCAGCCCGTCTTCGTCGTCGGCGGCGAGTCGGCAACCGTCGCGCGCAACCAGCCGGTGTCCTTCGACGTCCTCGCCAACGACACGATCGACGGGCTTCCGCCGGGAACCGGCACGACCGTCGAAATCGTGTCGGCGCAGAGCGGCAGCGCATCGGTGGCGGGCGGGACCGTGACGTTCACCCCCGCGTACGACTTCGTCGGAACAGCCACCTTCAAGTACAGGCTGGTCTACGACGGCTTCCGCTCACCTGAGGCCACTGGTGTCATCACGTACTTCCTGCCCCCGTTCAAGGTGGCCGACGACTACTTCAGCCTGGTCCGCAAGCACAACAGGAACTCGATCACCATCGACGTCCTCCGCAACGACACCTGGGCCGGCCTCCGGGTGAAGCTCGTCGTCGTCAACCAGCCCCCGGAGGGCTTCGTCACGGTCAACAGCGACGGCACCTTGACCTACACGACGAAGAACCCCGGCTGGAACGGGATCGACGTCTTCACGTACGAGGTCGAGGACGACACCGGCCGCCGTGCGCGGGGGATCGTGTACATGGAGGTGACGAAGGAATGAGGGTGATGAAGCCGCTCCCCGAGCGGCGTGACGGCGGCTTCACCGTCGTCGAGCTGGTGGTCGCCATGAGCATCTTCACAGTGATTTTGGCGATCTTCATGGCCGGCGTCGTCTCCATGACCAAGTCCACGGTCAAGGCGCAGAACACCAGCGACGAGTCGGCGCAGGCGCGGAAGATCTTCCAGACCTTCGACCACCAACTCCGCTACGCGGACGCCGTCAACTGGCCCAACCAGGCCGCCGACGGATACTGGTACGTCGACTTCAGGACCCGCGCCACCGTCGCCGGCGCCCCCAGCGAGTGCGTCCAGTTCCGGCTCAACACCGCGGAGAGGACGCTGGAGCGGCGCGCCTGGAAGGTCGCACCCACGGTCACGGCACCCCCGTGGTCCACCGCCGCCTCCTGGGTCGGCCTCCCTCCGGCGGGCACGGCACCCTTCAAGCTCGAGGTGACCAGCGCCGAGCACCAGCACCAGCGGCTCACGGTGGACCTGTCGGTCTCCCGCAAGTCGGGCCAGCCGGGTACGAGGCTGCACTCCACGTTCGTCGCCCGCAACACGACGCCCATGACCCGCACGAACGACCCGGCCCCGAGTGCGGCCGTCTGCACGGAGGTCCCGCGCGCATGAGAACTCCGACCGGAACCGCGGGGAGCCGCGGGCGAGACGACGAAGGCGGCGCCCTGCTCGTCGTCGTGATGGCGATGCTCGTCGCGACCTCCTTGGGCATCCTCATCCTCGGCGTCGTGCTGGCGCAGGCGCGCCCCACCGCCTTCGCCCGCAAGAACGTCAGCGCGGCGAGTGCCGCGGAGGCCGGCTTCAGCGCCGCGCTGAGCCAGCTCCGCACCGCGACGAGCGTCACCGCCCCGGGGGTCATCGAGGGGGATCGGGAGCTGCTGCCGTGCGACCCGTCCACCCACAGCGCGACGATCACGGGCCAGGTGAGCGGCTCGGCCAGCGCGCCGCGCTACGAGGTGGACGTCCGGTACTTCATCCAGGATCCCGCTCACCAGTCGGAAGCGTGGCGCGACGCGAACAGGCTCGAGTGCGACCCGGTCGGCGGGCCGGTGCGGGTTCCGCACTACGCGCTGTTGGAGTCCGACGGCATGGGTCCCGGCCCGGCCACGGCGGGGGACCGGAAGGTCGAGACGGTCTACGAGTTCCAGCTCGAGAACCGGAACACGAGTGGTGGTCCCATCCACCACGGGGACGGGAACGCCCTCAATCCGGTGCGATGCCTCGACGCGGGATCTGCGGCGCCGGCGCTCAGCACCATCCTGACGGTGCAGAGCTGCGTCGTCGGTGCCGCGCAGCAGAAGTTCGCCTGGCAGAAGGACTACTCCATCGTGCTGACCTCCACGCAGGGTGACCCCTCGCGTCCGGAGCTCTGCGTCACGGCCGACCCGAGCGGTCCGGTCGGTGCCTACGCCCATCTCGCCAAGTGCGACGGCACCTTCAAGCAGAAGTGGGGCTTCAGCAACCACAGGCACTTCTACGCGCTCCCCCGCTACTCCCTGAGTGTGAAGGACGCAAGCGACGCGCGATGCATGGATGCGGCTGGGGTCGTAGGAGCGCAGGTGACCCTGACTTCTATGTCCGTGTCACCCACCGTGGGCCAGTGCGTCAACGGGGAGCAGCGGAGGAAGTGGTCCCCCGAAGCGATCACCGGCTCCGGAGGAGTCGGGGACAACGGCCCGACCCTCGCGGACGTCGCCGACAAGGAACTCCAGTGGGTCAACTACCTCGAGTTCGGGCGCTGCATCGACGTGCCGAACCGCAACATCAACAGTCCGTCTGCGCAGCCGGAGCTGATCCTCTACCCGTGCAAGCAGGACCCCCGCGCGAAGATCGACGCGGAGGGCGACCCCCAGTGGAACCAGACGCTCATGCTGGATTCGGCGTCGAGCACCATCTACACATGGCACATCAACCAGGGGTTCAAGGGGACGTTCAAGCAGGCTCGAGACGGTGGCGGCAGCAGGGTTTGCCTCACTTCGCCCGGGTCCTCGGGAGGCTTCGTGTGGCTCTCGTCCTGCGTCACGGGATCGACGACGCAGCAGTGGACGGTGAAGCGAGAGACGGGTCGGATCAGCGACAGCTTCACCATCGTGGACCGCGCGGGGCGGTGCCTGGGCAACGGCGCCGTCGCGAGCCACTCCCCCTACCCCGCGCCCGTCGTCGAGGCGTGCGTCCCCGGCGACCCGGGGCAGAAGTGGAACGCCCCGCCGGGCGCCGTCCCCGCAGCGCTCCAGGGCACCCAGGAGATCTACGGTGGCTGATGCGGGCGCCGTGACTGCCGCGACTCCCGTCGTCGCCGCACTCGTCGGACTGCTCATCGGCTCCTTCCTCAACGTGGTGATCCACCGCGTGCCGAGGGGGGAGTCGGTGGTCCGCCCGGCCAGCCGCTGCCCCGGCTGCGGCCACGCCGTACGCAGTCGGGACAACGTGCCCGTCGTGTCGTGGCTGCTCCTGCGCGGGCGCTGCCGGGACTGCGCGGCACCGATCAGCGTCCGGTACCCGCTCGTCGAGTTCGGCACCGGCCTGCTGTTCGGTGCCGTCGCGTGGCTCGTCGGCCCGTCCTGGGCGCTGCCGGCGTACCTGTACCTCGCCGCGATCGCCGTGGCGCTGACGATGATCGACCTGGACGTGCAGCGGCTGCCCGACGCCATCGTCAAGCCGTCCTACGTCGTGGCGGCCGTCCTGCTCGCAGCGGCCAGCGCGGCGACGGGGGACTGGGGCGCGATGCTGCGCGCCGGCATCGGCTGCGCCGCCCTCCTCGCCCTCTACGCCCCGCTGTGGCTGTTCGGGGGGATGGGTCGCGGCGACGTCAAGCTCGCCGGTGTCCTCGGCCTGTACCTGGGCTGGTGGAGCTGGGAGGCGCTCGTCGTCGGCGGGTTCGCGGCGTTCGTCCTCGGCGGCGCCGTGGGTGTCGCCCTCATGCTCCTCGGCCGCGCCCGGCGCCGCACGAAGGTCCCGTTCGGCCCGTCCATGCTCGCGGGTGCGCTGCTCGCACTGTTCGCCGCGGCACCCGTCGCGTCCTGGTACCTGGGCGTCGTCGGCCTCGCGCCGCCGGCGTAGGCACGTACCCACCCGCACGTCAACTTCGGGCGGTTCCAGACCTCAAGTGGGGTCCGGAACCGCCCGATCCCTTTCCTGAGGGACACCAGCAGGTGTCCGCCGGACCACCGGAACCACATTCCCAGGACTAGGAGGCGACGTGCCCGGACGCACCGCCATCGGCCTCGACATCGGGACGTCGGGCGTGCGCGCTGCCGAGCTCTCCTACGGCAAGCACGGCATCACGCTGGAGAAGTTCGGGCAGGTCGCCCTCGCGGAGGGCGCCGTCCAGGACGGCGAGGTCATCGACGTCCCCCTGGTCGTGGACGCGCTCAAGACCCTGTGGAAGGGCAGCGGGTTCAAGGGCAAGGACGTCGCTCTCGGCGTGTCCAACCAGCGCGTCGTCGTCCGCCAGGTCGACCTGCCGTGGCTGCCGCCAGCTGAGTTCAAGGCCGCCCTGCCGCTGCAGGTGCAGGGCCTGCTGCCCATGCCCGTGGCCGACAGCGTCCTGGACTTCCACGCCACCGAGGAGCTGAACGAGGGCGGCCAGCGCACGCTGCGCGGCCTCCTCGTCGCGGCGTCCCGGGCGATGGTGATGTCCAACGTGCGGGCCGTCCAGGCGGCCAGGCTGCGGCCGAAGTCCGTCGACCTCACGCCCTTCGCGGTGCTCCGCTCCGTGGGCCGCCCCCACTCCGACGTCGCCGTCGAGGCGCTCATCGACATCGGCGCCCGCGTCAGCAACCTCGTCGTCCACGCCGCCGGCGTGCCGCGCTTCGTCCGCGTCCTCCTCATGGGGGGGCAGGACGTCACCGACGCCATCGCCGAGCGCCTCGGCATGCCGGGCGCCCTCGCGGAGGGCATCAAGCGCCAGGCCGTCGAGGACGTCGAGCAGCGCGACCTCGAACTCGCGTGGCACTCCATCGACGTCTCGATCGACGTGCTCGTGGACGAGATCCGCAGCTCCATCGCCTACTACTCCGCGTCGAACCCCATGTTCCCCGCAGAGCGCATCGTCCTCACCGGCGGTGGCTCCCTCCTCGACGGTGTCGCGGACCGCCTCGCCGAGGTGACCCGTCTGGAGGTCGTCGCAGGTGACCCCATCTCCCCGCTGCACATCGGCCGCACCGGTCTGGACGAGGACCAGCTGCGCCACGTGCAGCCCCTGGCCGCCGTGCCGGTCGGCCTCGCCCTCGGAGTGATCGCATGAGCATGCAGACCCTCGAGACGCTGACGACGCACACCCGCGTCGCCAGGGTCGACCTCCTCCCGCCGGAGATCGAGGAGGGGCGCCGCTTCAACCGCCTCCGCGCCGGGCTGGCCCTCGGGCTGGTCGGCGTCCTCGGCATCGCCGGTGCCGCCTACGCCATCACCCTCGGGCACGTCGACCGCGCCGGGGAGGCCCTGGCGGCGGAGCAGGCGCGCACCTCCACCCTGCAGGCCGAGCAGGCCAAGTACGCCGAGGTCCCGAAGATCCTCAGCGAGATCGAGGCGGTCGAGCGGCTCCATGCGGATGCCACCGCCTACGACATCGCCTGGTACGGCTACCTCGACTCCATCGCCGGCAGCGCCCCGGAGAAGGTCGCGCTCAAGTCGCTGACGTTCACAGTCACCCCGCCGTCCCTCACGAATCCGCCGGACGCCGCTGCCGCGAACCCGCTCGCCGTTCCCGGCGTGGGCACGGTCGACATCACCGGCGAGACGACGTCGCAGGAGACCGTCGCCGCGTGGATGGACAGTCTCGGCGCCATCCCCGGGTTCTCCCAGCCGGCGCTGTCCAGCTCCGCCTTCGCGAAGGAGACCGGGCTCGTCACCTTCGTCACCTCCGCCACCGTGACCGACGACGCGCTGCTGCGCAAGCAGTGACCCGAGAGACGATGGGGCCAACCTCATGACCAACTCCAAGCCCAGGATGTGGGTCGCCGGAACGGGCGTCCTCGCAGTCCTCGTCCTCGTCGCGACGTGGTTCCTGCTCGTCTCGCCCAAGCGGGCCGAGGCTGCCGCGCTGGCGGAACAGCGCGCTGTGCTGCAGAGCACCAACGACACGTTCGCCAACCGGACGGCGACCCTCAAGGCCCAGTTCGAGACCCTCGACGGGCAGCGGGCCAAGCTCGCCCTGATCCGGGAGACGCTGCCCGCCGAGACCGAGGTGCCGGCCCTCCTGCGCCAGCTCGAGGGCTACTCCAAGTCCACCGGGGTGGTGCTGCTGAGCATCACCCCCGGCGCGCCCGTCGCCGAGGCGGCCCCGGCCGCGCCCGGCGCCGCTCCCGCCGCTGCTCCCGGCGCCGCACCGGCGCCGGCCCCCGCTGCGGGGTCCACGGCCGCCGTGTACAGCCTGCCGCTGACGGTCACGACCGCCGGGTCCTTCGCGGAGACGGAGCTCTACCTCAAGAACCTCCAGGCGGACATGAAGCGCTTCTTCCTCGTGGAAAACCTGGCGCTGTCGTTCGACGAGCAGGCTGACACGACGGCCACGGGTGCCTCCGCTCCCGGGATCAGCGCGACCATCACGGGGAGGATCTACGTGCTGCGCACCGACACGGGCGCCAAGCCCGCCACCGCGCCCGCCACCCCGGAGGTCGCCGACACCACCACAGACGCAGAGACGGTGAGCTGATGGACCAGCAGTTCTCCGGGTTCGGCGCGCCCGACGCGCACCCGGCCCCCGACACGACCCTCGCCCCCGGCGAGGAGGTCAAGGCCGGTGACGGCCGCGCCCTGCGCGCCATCCTCGCCGGCGCGGCCGCCATCACCGTCCTCGGCGGCGGTGCGCTCGGGTTCTTCTGGCTGAGCACCCCGCCCACCGTCGAGACCGTCACCGGCGGCACCGCGGGCACCCGCATCGTCCCGCCGGTGGCGCAGTCGACGGGGACGCCCACCGCCGAGGGTCTCGGCTGGTCGGTGAGCAAGCGCGACGTCTTCAAGCCCCTCGCCACCCCGGCGGCGGTGACGTCGTCGACGTCCCCGACGTCCTCGGGCGCTGGACCGCTGGCTCCCGTGCCGGGGATCCTGCTCCCCACGCTCGCGCCGCAGCCCACCAGCCCGGCCCCGGTGGACCCCGACCCGGCCAAGACCGCGAAGCCCGCCCCGACCGGCACCCAGGCTCCCGCGCCGAAGCCGTCGACCCCCGGGGCGCCCATCCCGGTGCCGTCCAAGTCGACGGCACCGGCCTGGGAGGTCTCCTCCTACACCTACCTCGGGCCGCGGGACGAGGAGGACGGCGAGGGAGGTGACAGGTCGAACTTCACCGTGGCCCCGCACGAGGTCGACGACGGCTACGCCAAGAACCTGGGCTACTACGTCTACATCGCACCCGGCGACAGGCTCTACCCGGCTGCCGTCACCTTCCAGGAGGAGAAGGACGGATCCGCGTGGATCACCTCCGACCGCGGGGTGGCGCAGGGCTGGATCGTGCCGGCGAAGAAGAAGGTGCCCGCCACCGCCATGGGGAAGACCAGCGGAACTGTGCGGCTCGTCGGCAAGCGCAACGAGAAAGCCTACTACGTCCAGGTGGACCGGGGGCCCTCGAAGCTCTACGAGCTCACCCAGAAGATCGAGGGCACCCCCCTCACCCTCGAGAGCGTCGGAACGGCTCTCGACACCGTCCGGTTCACGGACGCCGACGGAGTCACCTACTACGGCCCTGTCGGAGCCGGCGAGACCGACGGCGTCACCTTCTGACGCACGGCTCCGCCCCCATCGGGGCGGAGCCCGCCCACCGCTCTGATCCTGGCGCCCGCCACCCACCTGCTCTTCCCGGAGGCACCCGATGTCCCGCCCCACCACCCGACCCGGCCGGCGCGCGGCCGCCGCGGCCGTCGTCGCCGCGGCGGCCGTGACCGCCCTCGCGGTGCCCGCGGACGCCAGCCCCATCCGTGCGCACTCCCTGTTCGGTGCGGACCGCTACCTCACCTCCGTGGTCCTCGAGGACGCGGTGGCCACGGTTCCCGACGGCCCCGTGATGGAGACGGCCTTCGTCGTGACGGGGCAGGACTTCCCTGACGGCCTCGCGGCCGGTGCGCTCGCGGGCTGGCTCCAGGGCAACATCTACCTCTCCCCGAAGGGCCAGCTCACGCAGGAGGTGCGCGACCGCCTCGCGTACCACCGCAACATCGTGCTGGTCGGCAGCGAGGGCGTGCTGGGCCCCGACATCATGACGTGGCTGCGACAGAACACCCGCGCGAACCTGCACCGCATCGAGGGCGGCGACCGGTTCGCGACCGCCGCGAACCTCGCGCTGTGGGCCAACGAGACGGGGCGCTACCCGGGCGGCGCGAAGCACGTCATCCTCGCCACCGGCAGCAACTACCCCGACGCCCTGGCCGGCTCGGCGGTGGGTTCCAAGCTCGGCGCCCCCATGCTGCTGGTCACCCGCGACGGCATCCCCGCGCCCACGGCCCTCGCGCTGAAGGCGCTGGCGCCCGAGCGCATCACCGTCCTCGGCGCCGAGAGCGCCGTCTCCGCCGCGGTCCTGGAGCAGCTCACGGCGATCGCCCCGGCCACGGTGCAGCGCGTCCACGGAGCCGACCGCTACGAGACCGCTGCCGCCGCCGCCCGCGCCTTCTTCACCGCGGAGGACACCAACCTCGCGGTCCTGGTGTCCGGGCACAACTGGGCCGACGCCATCACCGCCGGAGCCTACGCGGGCCGGCGCCGGGCGCCGCTGCTCCTCACTCCGCCGACCTGCGTGCCGCAGTCGGTGAACCTGACGATCGAGGCACTCGACCCCTTCGCCCTCCGGGCCGTCGGCGGCCCGCGCGTCCTCGGCGAGGACGCCCGCCTGCGCACCTCCTGCGAGGCCGGCCCCAAGACCTACCTCGACCAGCTCCCCTGGCCGACGGGCAACGCGCGGTTCCTCTCGGACCACGCCACCATCGACGGCGTGTTCTACCCGCGCTCGGCGTCCTTCGACACCGACCCGCGCAACTCCGAGTACCGCACCTGGAACCTCAAGGGCGAGTACAGCCGCTTCACCGCGACCGTCGGCGTGCTGGACGGCAACACCTCGGGCCTGCGCAGCACCGTCGAGGTCTACGGCGACGAGAAGCTGCTGGCCTCCCGCACGGTCGCCGCGGGCGCGGCCGCCACGTTCGACGTCCCCATCACGGGCGTGGAGAACCTGAAGGTCGTGTCGACGTCCTCGGACCGCACCGCGCTGCACAGCACCGACAACGTCATCTACCTCGGGGACGCGGCCGTCCGCTGACCGGCACCACCCGCCCCTCCCGGGCGGAGCAACCCACCCAGGCCGTGCCGCCGAGAGGCTGCACGACGACTCCCGCGGAGCGGCAGTGAGCACAAGGAAGACGTACGCCAGAACCGCGACGATCGTCGCCATCGGCGCGAGTGTCCTCGCGGGTCACCTCGCCGCGACCGGACCGGCCGTGGCGGCCGCCCCGGCCGCCACGGTGACGCCCAGCCCGACGCCCAGCCCGACGCCGCCGCCGGCACCACCGGAGGAGCGAGCCGTCTACGACGTGCTGCGCGAGGCGGGCGGAGTGCCGGTCGTCTCCGTCCAGCAGGCCGAGCTGCCCGTCGCCGCGGTGCCCGAGAAGAACATCGAGGCGGTGACGCAGGCGCAGCAGAACGCCAAGCTGCTCGACCTGCTCCAGGCGGACGCGAGCGTGAAGGTGTTCTCCAAGCCGCAGGTGCGCAGGCCCGCCCACCACAAGCCGCTGCCCGCGACCACGGATCCGCTGCTGCGCGCCGCCGAGCACCACATCCTGACGCACACCCTGCCCGCCTGGGAGCGCACCACCGGACGGGGGCAGCTCGTCGCCGTCCTCGACACCGGCGTCGACACCACCCACCCCGAGCTCCGCGGTGCCGTCGTGGACGCCCTCGACTTCGCCGAGGGCGCCGCACCCGGCACCCACGGCACGGACATCGCCGCCCTCATCGCGGGCCGCCTCAACAACGGCGTCGCCGCCGCCGGTGTCGCGCCCGATGCATCGCTGCTGTCCGTGCGCGTCTGCCAGGACGACGGGGCCTGCCCCACGTCCGCCATCGCGACCGGCATCGTGGAGGCCGTCGAGGCGGGCGCCGACGTCCTCAACATCTCCGTCGGTGGCGCAAAGCCGAGCGCCGTCGAGCAGTACGCCCTCCGCTGGGCCGTCCGCCAGGGCGCCGTCGTCGTGGCGGCCGCCGGCAACAGCGCCATCGCCTGCGACACCGGGCAGGAGCCCGAGGAGAACAACTGCGGCAACGCCGTGAACTACCCCGGAGGGTACGAGGAGGCCCTGACGGTGACCAGCACCCGCATCAGCTCGCCGCAGGGGCTGCGCTTCGGCGAGGAGACCACCGGCCCGCAGGTCGACCTCAGCGCGCCCGGCCACAAGGTCCGCGCCGGCATCGCGGCGTCCGCGCAGAGCGCCGCCCTCCTCAGCGGCAGCTCCCTCTCCGCGGCCCAGGTCTCCGGAGCGGTCGCCCTCATGCGCGCCGCCGACCCCACCCTCACCCCCGCCCGCGTCGAGCAGGTCCTGCGGCAGACCGCACGGACGAGCTGGCCGCTGGCCGGCCACTCCTACGTGGGATCCGGCCGTGGCGCCGGCCTCGTCGACGTCGACGCCGCCGTCGCAGCCGTTGCCGCCCGCGACACGGTCACCCGGACCGCGTCCGGTGCGGAGTTCCGCCGCAACGACGTCACGGTCACCGTGAAGGGCGCCATCCTCGCCCGCTACGACGCCCTCGGCGCCGAGAAGGGTGCGCTCGGCTGGCCGCTGAGCAACGAGCTGTCCGCGCCGGGCGAGCTGCCCGCCGGCGGCGGCGTCATCAGCCACTTCGAGCGCGGCTCCATCATCTGGAGCCCCGCGACCGGCGCCCGCGTGCTCAAGGGGGCCATCTCCTCGAAGGTCCGCGCCATGATCCAGGAGCAGACCACCGCCAGCGTCCTGCACCCGGCGAAGCGCGCCGACGTCTACCTCGGCTACCCGACGTCGGAGGAGGTCGCCGTGCGCGGCGGCGTCGTCCAGCACTTCCAGGGCGGGCTCGTCTACTGGTCCCCGGCCACCGGTGCGCAGGCCCTGCGCGGCGCGATCCTGGAGCAGTACGGCCGCAGCGGCCACGAGAGCGGCCGCCTCGGCTACCCCGTGACCAGCGAGGTGCTGCTGCCCAAGGGCGCCTTCGCGGCGTTCCAGGGCGGGTCGGTCTACTGGAGCCCCCGCACCGGCAGCCACGTCGTCCTCGGTGCGATCCGGGACAGCTGGGGCTCCACCGGCTGGGAGAACGGGCTCCTCGGGTACCCCGTCAGCGGCGAGTACCCCGTCGCGGGTGGTGTGCGGCAGGACTTCCAGGGCGGCGCACTGGTGTTCTCTGCCGGCACCGGGAAGGTCACCGCCGTCCGCCGCTGACCTCCGCCCCGCGCGACGGGCCCCGTCCAGCACCTCCGGTGCGGGCGGGGCCCCTCGCGTCGTGGCGGCGCACGGATGGTCAGGTGTTCAACGTCACACTCAACCCGAACGGCTGACGCCTCGGCGGCGCCTCCAGTGACCAGCCGCATCGGACGAACCACAAGCATGCCCCTCCTCACGCCACCGACGTCGTGGGAGAAGTCCTCCCCAGCGGTTGCCCTCGACCGCCCTCCCACCTCCGTGGCCGACGCCGGGTTCACCCTCGTCGAGGCCCTCATGGCGATGGTGCTCGGCCTCGCCGTCGTCACCGGCGGCTCCGTCGCCGTCATCGACGTCCTGCGCACCTCGAACTTCACCCACCAGAACGCCCACGCCGCCGACCTGCTGCGCGAGGAGACCGCCGGGGCGCGTGCCCTGCCGTACTCCCAGCTCACCCTGCGCTCCACGGAACTGGCCGGTGACCCCCTCGTTCGCTCCGCCGCCGGAGTGCTCAGGGCCACGGTCGGAGCGGGCACCGACGAGCCCGTCGTCCTCGCGGCCGCCACCCTCCCCGCGATGGCCCACCGTGGTACCGACGCCCACGAGAACACCGCCTATCGCGTCGCCCGGTACGTCACCCAGCCCGCGAACTGCACCTGCCGTCGCTTCAGTGCCCTCGTGACGTGGGAGTCGCGCGGCAAGGAGCACCGGCGCTGGGCCAGCACCCTCGTCGCCGACGTCTACCGCGGCGCCTCGGCGAGCTGGAGCTGGGAGCTCGTGGACGCGAAGGCGCCGGTCCTGTCCGGCAGCACGGTCAAGGTGCCGCTGCTCCTCGCCAACCACGGCAACCGCGACCAGTGGTCCCTCAGCGTCGCGGTCCAGCGCAGCGGCACCGCCGTTCCCGTGGTTGCGCAGTGGCACACCGATGCCGACGGCGACCTGGTGGGGGAGCGCAGCCTCGCCACCGCCGCCGGGCGGGGAGCGAGCGGAACCCAGGAGAGCGGCCAGCGCCTGCAGACGGTCCTGAGCATCCCCCTGCCGGGCCCGGGGACGTACACGGTCACCGCGACGAGCACCTCCACCGTCAACCCCTCCGCTCAGCGCCACACCGTCGTAGAGGTGGTCGTCCCGTGACCCGCCGATCCCACCGCCACGCGGCCCGCGCCCGCATCGCCGGGTTGGGCCGCCCCGACGACCGGGGGATCACCCTCGTCGAGGTGCAGGTCGCCGCGCTCATCGGACTGCTGATGGCCGGGATGGCGTTCACCGCCCTCTTCTCCACCATGCGCGCCGGCGACGGCATCATCGCCAGCAGCGCTCAGTTCGACGCCGGGATGGTCGGCACCGAGCGGCTCGGCGCCGACCTGGAGGACGCCCGCGCGGTCGTCGGCGTCCCCGCCACCGCCACGACCGCCACGGCCGTCACCCTCTGGCTCGACGACAACGCCGACTACATGCGCCAGCCCGGCGAGCTCATCACCTGGAACGTCGACGGCCAGGGCCGCCTCTGCCGCACGGCCGGCTCTGCCGCCGCGCACTGCGTGGGCCTCTCCCGCGAGCGGGCCACCCTCGCCTTCACTTTCGGGCGTGTCCCCTCCACCCTGCGGATCAGCCAGGTCGGGGTCACCCTCGCCCACGGTACCGACGACCCCACCCCCCGGACCTGGTCCGTCGCCCTGGAGAACTCCCATGAGCACTGACGCCACCGCCTCCCGCGCCATCACGGACCCGCAGGGGCGCAGTGCGCCAGCCGGCGAGGACGGCTACGCCCTCCTGGCCACGCTCGGCATCCTCGGCGTCCTGGCGATGCTGCTGCCCGTGTTCTTCCTGGTCGCCGTCCAGGACCTCACCGAGGCCCGGCGCCACCTCGCCGGGGACGCCGGGGACCGGGCGGCACGAGCGGGCGTGCAGGCCGTCGCCGCCCAGATCGCCCTGAACCCGGCCGCGCCGATCGCGTCGTCGACGCTGCCCAGCGTCGCCATCAGCCACCCCGCCTTCTCCGAGACGGCGGGCTGGCAGGACGAGCAGGCGCAGTACGCCTGGGCGCGCGCCACGCTGCTCGCCCAGACGCCCGCGCAGACCTACGTCACGCCCACCGGCAGCTACCGGGTGGTGCAGGCCACCAACAGCCGCGCCGTGTACTCGCTGGGCTGGCCAACCGGGGCCACGCCCGAGTCGGGCACGGTCGTCATGGCCGAGTACGCCCTGCCCCTCTTCCAGGCGCAGGCCGCCCTGCTCACCGGCGCCGACCTGGACGTCTCCGGCAGCTTCGTCACCACCGACACCACCGGCGCCCGCCGTGCCGGAGCGCACAGCAACGCCAACCAGAACGGCAGCAGCAACAGCACCGCCGGCGGCGTCGACGGTCCCGTGACCGCGGTCGGCACCACGCAGCTGCCCGGGGCCGTCGGCGGCCAGGCCGAGATGCCCGTCCCCGTCATCGACCCGCGGGCCCTGCACCAGCGCTACGCGACCCCCTACAGCGCGAACTGGTACGACCTCTGCCCCGACGGCAGAGCCCACCGGCCCCTGCCGGGCGCGGCCCCGTGCGCCCCCGGCACGCCCATCGTCTCGCCGACCCCCGGCAACTGGTCCTACAACTCCGGCACCCGGCAGTGGCGGCAGGGCCAGCCCCCCGCCGGCACCCGCGGCGTGTTCTACGTCTTCCGGGCCGGTGTCGAGGTGAACCACAACCCCAACGGCGGCACCTTCCAGCAGACGATCATCACCGAGTCCAGCGACAACCTCGGGCCGTGCCCGCGGGCCACCGACGGCAACCTCGTCATCAAGCAGGCGGCGGTCGCGGCCTTCCTGCCGGGCCTCACCCTGGTCTCGGGGCGCAACCTCACCATGGACGCCCACGCGCAGGCCGCCAACGGCGCCGTCGCCGCGCAGGAGAGCGTGGTCCTCAGCACCAGCTCCTCCAACGGCATCCTCAACGGCTACGCGGTCGCGCAGAACCGTTGCGGGGGCGTCAACTCCGTGCAGGGCAGCGGGATCGTCTACAAGCCGCACCCGTCGCCGTTCGGCTTCGCCCGACCCCGCCTCACCGCCGAGGTCGTGCTCACCGGGAACTGACGCGCGGGGCCCCTCTCGCACCTCGGGGTGCGGGCGGGGCCCGTGCGCGATGCGGACACCGGTGGTGTGTCGAACATCACACTCCCCCGGGTGGGGGAGGCGTTGCGGCGTCTCCAGTCACCCGCCGCATCGGACGAACCACAAGCATGCCCCTCCTCACGCCGCCGACGTCGTGGGAGAAGTCCGCCGCTGCGGTCCACCCCGACCGCCCTCCCACCTCCGTGGCCGACGCCGGGTTCACCCTCGTCGAGGCCCTCATGGCGATGGTGCTCGGCCTCGCCGTCGTGACCGGCGGCTCCGTCGCCGTCATCGACGCCCTGCGGGCGGCCGACTTCACGCACCAGAACGCCCACGCCGCCGACCTGCTGCGCGAGGAGACCGCCGGGGCGCGTGCCCTGCCGTACTCCCAGCTCGCGCTGCGGACCGCGGAACTGGCCGGTGACCCCCTCGTCCGCTCCAGCGGCGGTGCGCTGCAGGCCACGCTCGGCGGACGCGTCGCCGAGCCGGTCGTGACCGCGGCAGCCACCCTCCCGGCGATGGCGCACCGTGGCACCGACGCCCACGAGAACACCACCTACCGGGTCTCCCGCTACGTCACCCAGCCCGCGAACTGCACCTGCCGCCGTTTCAGCGCCCTCGTCACGTGGGAGCTGCGCGGCAAGGAGCACCGGCGCTGGGCGAGCACCCTCGTCGCCGACGTCGACCGCGGCACCTCGGCGAGCTGGACGTGGCAGCCCGGCGCGGTCCCTGGTGCGACCGGCACGACGGTGGCGGTCCCCTTCCTCCTCGCCAACCACGGCAACCGCGACCAGTGGGTGCTGAACGCCACCGTGCGACGCGGCACCACCACCGTCCCCGTCGTGACGCAGTGGCACACCGACGCCAACGGCGACCTCGTCGGAGAGCGCAGCCTCACGGATTCCCGTGCGACCGGCAGGGGAGCGAGCGGCTCACTGGAGAGCGGCCAGCGCCTGCAGGCGGTCCTGACCGTCCCACTGCCGGGGCCCGGCACCTACACGATCACCGCGACGACCACGTCGACCGTCGACCCCACCGCCACCCGCGAGGCCGCTGTGGAGGTGACCGTCCCGTGAACCGCAACCCCGCCCCTGCCGCGCTCGCCGCGCTGCGACGCCCCGACGACCGGGGGATCACCCTCGTCGAGGTGCAGGTCGCCGCGCTCATCGGCGTGCTGATGGCCGGGATGGCGTTCACGGCCCTCTTCTCCACGATGCGCGCCGGCGACGGCATCATCGCCAGCAGCGCTCAGTTCGACGCCGGGATGGTCGGCACCGAGCGGCTCGGCGCCGACCTGGAGGACGCCCGCGCGGTGGTCGGCGTCCCCGCCACCGTCACGACCGCCACGGCCGTCACCCTGTGGCTCGACGACAACGCCGACTACATGCGCCAGCCCGGCGAGCTCATCACCTGGAACGTCGACGCCCAGGGGCGCCTGTGCCGCACGGCGGGCTCCGCCGCCGCGCACTGCCTGGGCCTCTCGCGGGAGCGGGCGAGCGTCACGTTCACCTTCGACCGCACGCCCTCCAGCCAGAAGATCCGTGAGGTGGGGGTCGCCCTCGCCCACGGCACCGACGACCCCGCCCCCCGGACCTGGTCCGTCGCCCTGGAGAACGCCCATGAGCACTGACACCCCCGCCGCTCCCGACGGCTCGACGGACCCGCAGCAGCGCAGTGCCCCCGCCGGCGAGGACGGCTACGCCCTCCTCGCGACTCTCGGCATCCTCGGCGTCCTGGCGATGCTGCTGCCCGTGTTCTTCGTCGTGGCGGTCCAGGACCTCACCGAGGCCAGGCGCCACCTCGCCGGGGACGCCGGGGACCGGGCGGCCCGCGCCGGCGTGCAGGCCGTCGCCGCCCAGATCTCCGTCGGCTCGTCCGCGGCGACGCCGGCGAGCACGGTGCCCACCGCGGCGATCGTCGCCGCCGGCTTCACCGAGCAGACCGGCTGGACGGACCCGCAGGCGCAGTACGACTGGGCCCGCGCGGTCCTGCTGGCGCAGCCGCCGTCGCAGACCTACGTCACCCCCACCGGCAGCTACCGGGTGGTGCGCACCACCAACAGCCGCGCCGTCTACTCGCTGGGCTGGGCCCCGGACGGCAGTCCCGAGTCCGGCACCCTGGTCATGGCCGAGTACGCGCTGCCGGTCTTCCAGGTGGAGGCCGCCTTGCTCACCGGCACCGACCTCGACGTCCTGGGCAGCTTCAACACCCACGACGCCAGCGGGGCCCAGCGTGCGGGGGTGCACACCAACGGCAACCAGTCCGGACGGGCCATGAGCACCGCTCGCGGCATCGACGGCCGCGTCACCGCGGTCGGCGCGGCGCAACTGCCCGGCGGAGTCAGCGGGCAGGGCGAGATGCCGATCCCCGTGATCGACCCGCGGCTCCTGCACACGACCTACGCCATGGCGAACGTCGCGAACTGGTACGACCTCTGCCCCGACGGCAGGGCCCACCGCCCCCTCCCGGGCGCCGCACCCTGCGCCCCCGGCAGCCCCGTCGTCACGCCGACCCCGGGGAACTGGGCCTACAGCGCGGCCACGAAGACCTGGTCGCAGACCGCGCCGCCCGTGGGGGTCCAGGGGGTGTTCTACGTCTACCGCGCCTCCGCCGAGATCCAGTACGGCGGCGGGGGAGGCACCGCGCGGCAGACCGTCATCACGGAGTCCAGCGACAACCTCGGCTCCTGCCCGCGGGCCGACGACGGTGACATCACCCTGAAGCAGGCCACCGTCGAGGCGTTCCTGCCGGGCCTCACCCTCGTGTCGGGCCGGGACGTGGCCATGGAGGCCCAGTCCCAGGCCGCCGACGGTGCCGTGGCCGCGCAAGAGAGCATCTCGATGCGCACGAGCTCCTCCGACGGGATCAGCAACGGCTACGCCGTGGCGCAGAACCGCTGTGGCGGCACCAACCTCGTGCAGGGCAGCAGGATCGACTACGAGCCGCACGCCTCGCCGTTCGTCTCCGCCCGTCCCCGCCTCACCGCCGAGGTCGTGCTCACGGGGAACTGACCCCCGCCGCGGCCGTGGTCGCGGAAAAGGCCGGCCCGCACCTCACGGTGCGGGCCGGCCCGTGGCGTCAGGACGCCGGCACCGACCGCGCGTCCTCCACGGGCGCGCCCGTCGCCGCCACGACCTCCTCGTAGGTCACCCCGTCGGCGAGCTCCACGAGGCGGAACGCGCCGTCCTGCACGTCGAGGACGGCCAGGTTCGTGATGACCCGCGACACGACGCCCTTGCCGGTCAGGGGCAGGGTGCACTCGGGCAGCAGCTTCGCCTCCCCGGTGCGGGTGGTGTGCTCCATGATGACGATGACGCGGCGGGCGCCGTGGACGAGGTCCATCGCCCCGCCCATGCCCTTCACCATCGACCCCGGCACCATCCAGTTCGCGAGGTCGCCGTTCGCCGAGACCTGCATCGCGCCCAGGACCGCCACGTCGATGTGGCCGCCGCGGATCATCCCGAAGCTCGTGGCGGAGTCGAAGAACGCCGCGCCCGGCAGGACGGTGACGGTCTCCTTGCCGGCGTTGATGAGGTCCGGGTCGACCTGGTCCTCGTAGGGGTACGGCCCGACGCCCAGGATGCCGTTCTCCGCGTGCAGGACGACCGAGCGCCCGTCGGGGATGTAGTTGGGGATGAGGGTGGGCAGGCCGATGCCGAGGTTCACGTACTGCCCGTCGTGGATCTCCTGCGCGGCGCGCGCGGCGATCTGCTCCCGGCTCCAGCCCATCAGGCGCTCCCCTCCGAACCGGCTCCGGCACCCGCGCTGCCGTCCCCGGGGCGCTCGCGCACGGTGCGCTTCTCGATGTCCTTGTGCGCCACCTGCTCGGGGGTGAGGGCGACGACGCGCTGCACGTACACGCCGGGCAGGTGCACGGCGTCCGGGTCCAGTTCGCCCGGCTCCACGAGGCGCTCGGCCTCGAGGATGGTGATGCGCCCGGCGGTGGCGGCCGGCGGGTTGAAGTTGCGGGCGGAGGCGTGGAACACGGCGTTGCCGTGCCGGTCGGCGACCGCGGCGCGCACCAGGGCGAAGTCGGTGGTGATGGACTCCTCCAGCACCATCTCCTTGCCGCCGATGGTGCGGACCTCCTTGGCGGGGGAGGCGGTGCGCACGGTGCCGTCGGTGTGGTACCGCCACGGCAGGCCGCCCTCGGCGACCTGGGTGCCCACCCCGGAGGGGGTGAAGAACGCGCCGATGCCGGCGCCGCCCGCTCGCAGCTTCTCCGCAAGGGTGCCCTGCGGGGTGAGCTCGACGTGCAGCTCCCCGGAGAGGTACTGGCGGGCGAACTCCTTGTTCTCGCCCACGTAGGAGGCCACGACGCGGACGATGCGCTGGGCGTCCAGCAGCAGCCCGAGCCCGTGCCCGTCGGTGCCGCAGTTGTTGGAGACGACGGTCAGGTCGTCGGCGCCCTGCTCCAGCAGCGCCTCGATGAGCACCCAGGGGATGCCCGACAACCCGAATCCGCCGACCGCGAGGCTCGCGCCGGACGGGATGTCCGCCACCGCCTCCGCCGCGGACGGCACGACCTTGTCCATCACCGCTCCTCCTCTGTCTCGGCGCCACCGGCGCCGGGTGGTCCCGCGGCGCCGGGTGCGGTGCCGCGGGAGGGTTCCCCGTCCAGGATCTGCTGGGCGAGGGCGAACGCTCGGTTGGCGGCCGGGACGCCGGCGTAGACGGCGCAGTGCTGCAGCACCTCGCCGATCTCCGCGGCCGTCAGGCCGTTGCGCAGGGCGGCGCGCACGTGCATGCCGAGTTCGTGCTCCTGCCCGAGGGTGGTGAGCACGGCGAGGGTCACCATGCTGCGGGAGCGGCGGTCCAGGCCGGGCCGCTGCCACAGATCGCCCCAGGCGTAGCGGGTGATGAAGTCCTGGAACCCCGCCGTGAAGGCCGTCGTCCCGGCCACCGCCGCGTCGACGTGGGCGTCGCCGAGGACCTCCCGCCGGGTCCGCATGCCCGCCGCGTGCCGCTCCGCGTCCGTGCGGGGCAGCCCCCGCGGGGAGCCGCCCTCGACCGCGAGGACGTGGCCGGTGATGAGCTGCGTCGCGGTCTCCGGGTGCTCCAGGGGGAGGACGTGGGCGGCGTCGGCGACGACCTCCAGGCGCGCCGAGGGCACCGCGTCGGCGATGGCCCGCAGGTGCTCCGGCGGCGTGGCCGGGTCGTCCGCCCCGGCCACGGCGAGCACCGGCACGTCGATGCGGGGCAGGTCGCCCGTCAGGTCCATCGCCGCCACCGCCTCGCAGCAGCCCGCGTAGCCGGTGTCGTCGGTGCCCTCCACCATCGCCCGCAGCGACGCCACCAGGTCGGGGTGGCGGCGGGCGAAGGCGGGGGTGAGCCAGCGGCCCACGACGGTCTCGGCGACCGCCGCGGTGCCCGACTCCCGCACGAGCTGCGCCCGCTCCCGCCAGGCCTGCGCCGGTCCGAGGCGCGCGGAGGTGCAGAACAGCACGAGGCTGCGCACCCGCCGCGGCTCCCGGGCCGCCAGCCGCATCGCCACCATCCCGCCGAGCGAGACCCCCGCGACGTGCACGGGCGGGGCGTCCAGGGCGTCCAGGGTGGCCACGACCGCGTCGACGAGGTCGTCGAGGGCGTAGGGGCCCTCCGGTGCGGGGGAGGAGCCGTGACCGGGCAGGTCCAGACGCAGCACCCGGAAGCGCCGGGCCAGCACCGCCACCTGCGGTGCCCACACCTGCAGCGGTGAGCCGAGCGAACCCAGCAGCAGCAGGGTGGGGGTGCCGGCCGTGGCTGGCAGCGGCTCGTCGAGCTGGTGGTGCAGCAGCCCCGGCGCCGGCGCGCTCACGCCCCGCCACCCGCGTCGGCACGCCGGGTACCGCCCCGCGGCATCCCACCGGGCAGCACGCCGGAGCGGCGGGCGACCACCTCGTCGACCATGCGCCCAGCCTGCAAGGCCGCGGCTGCGGTGTCCACGTTGCCTCCATCACGTTCCCAGCCCCGCCGCAGCTCCACGGGCTGCGCGTCGAGGGTGCGTCGCATCGCCGCGGCGTCCACCTCCAGGGAGGCGAGGCAGTCGCGGATCCAGTGCGCCGCGGAGCCGGTCACCCGCAGCAGGTCGGAGAGGGCCTCCCACTCCGCGTGCCAGGCGCCGGCCGCGCGCTCGTGCTCCTGCTCCATCGCCGCGAACAGCGTCGCCCCCAGGCCGGGCGCACGCCGGGCGCAGGCCCGGGCGGTGACCGCGGCGACCGGGTTGGCCTTGTGCGGCATGGACGAGGACCCGCCCCGCCCGGCGGCACCCTCCCGGACCTCCCCGACCTCCGTCTGCGCCAGCAGCAGCACGTCCACCGCGACGGTGGCCACCGCCCCGGCCGCCGTGCACAGCGCCCCGGCGAGGTCCGCCACCGGCAGCCGCACCGTGTGCCACGGGCCGGGGGCGTCGGCCAGCCGGAGGCGCCGCGCCAGCGCGGAGCGGATCGCCTGCCCCCGCTCCGGGGTGCCGGAGAGGGTGCCGACCGGACCGGCGTACTGCACCGGCAGGGCGGCGACCACGACGCCGAGCCGCGCGCAGGCGCCGTCGAGGGCGCTCGCCCACGTGGCGGCCTTGAGCCCGAACGTCGTCGGCAGTGCCGCCTGCAGCAGCGTCCGGCCCAGCAGGGGAGTGCCCGCGTGCTCGCCCGCCAGCGCCAGGCAGGTGCCGACGGCGGCGTCGAGGTCGCCGGTCAGCGCTGCCACCGCGCGCCGGGCCACCAGCACCATGGCGGTGTCCAGCACGTCCTGGCTCGTCGCCCCCAGGTGCACCCAGCGCCGCTGCTCCTGCGGCACCAGCGCGCGCAGCGCGGGCACCAGCGGCACGACGGGGTTGCCGCTGAGCGCTGAGGCCGCCACCACGTCCGCGGGGGAAACCCTCCCGCCGGCCAGGGCCGAGCGCAGCGTCGCAGCCACCGCGGCCGCCTCCGCGGCGGGCACCGCCCCGGCGTCGGCGGCGGCGAGGACGAGTTCGGCCTCCACCTCCACCAGCGTCGCGAACCAGGTCCCCGCGTCCACCAGCCCCGCCACCTCGCCGGCACCGAACTGCGCGTCGAAGAGGGAGGCCGGCCCGCTCGTCACAGGCGGAAGAACGCCGTCTCACCCTCGCCCTGCAGGACCACGTCGAAGACGTAGCCGCCCTCGGCGGGGCGGGCCAGCAGCGTTCCCCTCACCTCCTCCGGCAGGCTGCGCAGCACCGGGTCCTCGGCGTTGGCGGGCTCCTCGTCGGCGAAGTAGATCCGCGTGACGAGCCGGTCCAGCAGTCCGCGCGCCATCACGGTGACGTCCAGGTGCGGAGCCTGCGCGCCGCCGTCGCCGTCGGGCACCTGGCCGGGCTTCACCGTGCGGAACCAGAACCGGCCCTCGGTGTCGGTGAGGCAGCGGCCGTACCCGCGGAACCCGGGCACCACCACCGCACCGCGGGGGTCGTCGGGGTGGTCGAAGCGGCCGTCCGGATCGGCCTGCCAGATCTCCAGCATCCCGTCCGGCACGGGATCCCCGGCGCCGTCGCGCAGGGTTCCGCGCAGCAGGAACGCGCCGGGCAGGCCGGCGGTGGCGATCTCCGGCCCGTCCGCCCAGGTGAGCCCGATCGCCAGGTAGGGACCGACGGTCTGCGAGGGGGTGAGGGCCAGCTTCGCCGCGTCCGGCCCGTCGCCGCCGCGGGCCACCGTGGTGCTCACGCGTGGTCCTCCTCGTGGTCGGGGTCCTCGAACGGGGTGGCGGCGTCGCCGCGCAGCACGATGTCCCACTCGTAGCCCAGGGCCCAGTCCGGTTCCGTGGCGTTCCAGTCGAAGCGGCTCACCAGTCGCTGCACGCCCTTCGGATCCGGGATGGAGCGGATCATCGGGTCCTGGGCGAAGAGGGAGTCGTCGGGGAAGTACATCTGCGTCACCAGGCGCTGCGTGAACGCCCGGCCGAAGAGGGAGAAGTGGATGTGCGCCGGCCGCCAGGCGTTGGGGTGGTTCCGCCACGGGTAGGCGCCCGGCATGATCGTGGTGAACCGGTAGCGGCCCTCGCCGTCGGTGGTGGTGCGCCCCACCCCGGAGAAGTTCGGGTCCACCGGACTGGGCCAGCGGTCCAGGTCGTGGCGGTAGCGACCGCCGGCGTTGGCCTGCCAGACCTCCACCAGCGCGTCGGGGACGGCGCGCCCGTCGGAGTCGAGGACGCGCCCGTGCACGACGATGCGCTGGCCGATGGGTTCGCCCTCGTGCTGGCGGGTGAGGTCGTCGTCGTGGACGGCGGGGCGGCGGTCGTCGAGCACCGGTCCGGTGACCTCCGTGAGCCGCTGCGGCAGGTCGAACGGCGCCCGCAGCGGGTGGCGCAGGACGGTGCTGCGGTAGTCCGGGAAGTCGTGCGGCGGGTGCGCGCCCGCGGGGACGTCCTCGTAGCGGCGCAGCACCAGCAGCCGGGGACCCGCGCCGCCGTCGCGCCGCTGGGGTCCGGGAACCGGGCCCCGCGGGGAACCCGTGGGGGGACCCTGGGGTGAACTCTGCGCCGTGCTGGGGGTGGAGCTCACGGCGTCCTCCTCTCCGTCGAGGGTCAGGGGGGAAGTGTGGGGGAGTGCGCTCAGGCGTGCAGGACGACCGCGAGGCCCTGCCCGACGCCGATGCAGAGGGTGGCCAGACCCCAGCCGCCGCCGCGGGCGCGCAACTGCCGCGCCAGGGTTCCGATGAGGCGCGTTCCGGAGGCCCCCAGCGGGTGCCCCAGGGCGATCGCCCCGCCGCAGCGGTTCAGCTTCTCCGGGTCCAGGTCCGGCCAGCCGCGCAGGCACGCCAGGCTCTGCGCGGCGAACGCCTCGTTGAGGTCGACGAGCGCGAGGTCGTCCCAGCCGATGCCGGCCCTCGTCAGCGCCCGGTTCGCGGCCTCCACCGGGGCGGTGCCGAAGACCTGCGGGTCGCAGGCGGAGGACGCCGAGGCCACCAGGCGCGCCAGGGGTTCCACCCCGAGGCGGGCGGTGGCCTCCTCACCGGCGAGCAGCACCGCACTGGCGCCGTCGGTCAGCGGGGAGGAGTTCCCCGCCGTGACGGTCCCACCGGCGCGGAACGCCGGCTTCAGCCCCGCCAAGGTCTCCACCGTCGTGCCCGGGCGCACCGCCTCGTCGCGCACGAGGTCCGTCCCCGGGACGGGCACCACGTCCTCGGCGTGCACGCCGCCGTCCCACGCGGCCGCGGCGAGGCGGTGGCTGCGGACGGCGAATTCGTCCTGCTCCTCCCGGGAGATGCCGTGGAGGTCGGCCAGGTGCTCGGCGCTCGCACCCAGCGAGATCGTCCACTCCTGCGGCATCGCGGGGTTCACCAGGCGCCAGCCGAGGGTCGTGGAGACGAGTTCGGCGTCGCCCGTGGGGAACGGCCGGGCCGCCTTCGGCAGCACCCACGGCGAGCGGGTCATGGACTCCACCCCGCCGGCGAGCACGACCCCGGCCTCGCCGAGGGCGATCTGCCGGTAGCCCTGGATCGCCGCCTCCATGCTGGAACCGCAGAGTCGGTTGACCGTCACGCCCGGCACGGAGGTGGGCATCCCGGCCAGCAGTGCCGCCATCCGGGCGACGTTGCGGTTCTCCTCGCCGGCGCCGTTGGCGTTGCCGAGCACGACCTCGTCGACGCTCGCGGGATCCAGATCCGCGTTGCGCTGCAGCAGGACACGCAGCACGTGGGCGGCGAGGTCGTCGGGCCGCACGCCGGCCAGGGCCCCGCCGTACCTGCCGAAGGGGGTGCGCGCGGAGTCCAGGACGTACACGCCCGCGCCCTTCATCGTCGTCCCCGTGGGCATGGCGCCCCTCCCGTCGTCGGTGCTGCCGCGGGTCCTGCGCTCCCCGCTGCCATGATTGCCGGATGCAGAGCCCTGGCGACGACCTCGTGCCCGCTGACGCGGGGACGGGGGTTTCCCGCCCCGTCGGCGACGAGGCGGAGGCGGTCACCAGCGAGCGGTTCGTGCAGTCCCTGGCGCGCGGGCTGGCGGTCATCCGCGCTTTCGGCCAGGACCGCCAGGAGTTGTCGCTGAGCGACGTCGCCCGCCGTGCGGAGGTGTCCCGGGCGAGCGCGCGGCGGCTGCTGCTGACGCTGGAGCACCTGGGCTACGTCCGCGGCAACGGCCGCACGTTCGCCCTCACGCCGCTGGTCCTGGAACTGGGCCACAGCTTCCTCTCCGGCCTGGGCCTGCCGGAGGTCGCGCAGCCGCACCTGGAGAGGCTGTCCCGCGCGCTGGGGGAGTCGAGTTCCGCCTCGGTCCTGGACCGAGGCGACATCGTCTATGTGGCGCGGGTCCCCACCCGGCGGATCATGACGGTGGGCATCACCCTGGGCACCCGCTTCCCGGCGCACGCGACCTCCATGGGCCGGGTGCTGCTCGCGGGGCTCCCGCCGGCCGAGCTGCGGCGCTACCTGGAGGAGACGCCGCTCGTCGCGTTCACCCCGCGCACCGTCGTGGACCCCGCCGAGCTGGAGCGGCACCTGGAGGAGGTGCGCGGGCAGGGCTGGGCGCTGGTCGAGGGGGAGCTGGAGCCCGGTCTGCGCTCGGTGGCCGCTCCGGTGCGCAACACGCGGGGGGAGACGGTGGCCGCGCTGAACGTCTCCACGCAGGTGGCGGGGACCACGGGGGACTCCGTGCGCGAGCGGCACCTGCCGGAGCTGCTGCGCGCCTGCGCGGAGGTGGGCCGGGAGCTGGCCCTCGTCCGCCCGGACGCGGCACGCGTGGAGTTCCCCTAGGGACCGCCGGGAGGACCGCCGCACCGCATCTCCGTTCGCTAGGCGAACGCATGTTCGCTGTACGGATCGACTGTAGGTCGGTGCGCGCAGGCGGTCAACCGAGCCGACCCGGCCGCTAGGGTCGGGTCCCCCGCACGGCGCACGACCGCGCCGCGACGCGGGTCGAGCAGCCGGAGGTTCCCGGCAGGAACGCGGAGGGGAGCCCACGTGATCGTGCTCGTCGGCTTCATGGGCGCGGGCAAGACCACCGTCGGGCAGCTCCTCGCCGAGCGGCTGCAGCTGCCCTTCACCGACACCGACGCCGTCTGCGAGCAGCGGGCCGGCCGCCCCGTCGGCGACGTCTTCGCCACCGAGGGCGAGGAGGCCTTCCGCGACCTCGAGCAGCGCGCCGTCGCCGACGTCCTGGCCGGCCCCGAGGCCGTCGTCGCCCTCGGCGGGGGAGCCTGCGGACGCCCCGCCACCCGCGAGGTCCTCGCCGCCCACACCGTCGTCCACCTCCGCGTCGGGTTCGAGGAGGTCCTGCGGCGCATCGGCGGCGACCCCCTGCGCCCGCTGCTGCACCGCCCCGGCCTGCGCGAGCTGCACGCCGGACGCGCCGCCGTCTACGAGTCGGTCGCCTCCCTCACCGTCGACGTCGACGGGCGCAGCCCCGAGGAGGTCGCCGACGAGGTCCTCGCCCGGCGCTTGGGAGCGACGGCCGCGGGGTAACTCCCGGCGGGGGCCGGGACCGGCCCCCGCGCCCCGGCGCGACACCCACCGCCCAGGAGTCCCGGGTGCCCCCTCGCACCGCACCGTCCCCCCGCGTCCGCCCCGCCGCCCCCGCGCAGGCCCCGAGCGCCCCCGCTGCCGTCGGCGCCTCCCTCGGCGTCGAGGAGGAGTACCACGTCGTGGACGCGGAGACCTTCGCGCTCCTCGACGACGCCCGGCTCAACGCCGACGCCGTGCACGGCGACCTCGAGGGCGTGGACGCCGAGATCGCCACCACGCAGCTCGAGATCGCCACCCCCGTCTGCTCCACGCTGGAGGAGCTGCGCCGCGAGCTCGCCCGCGCCCGGGCCGCCGCAGCCCGGGCCGCCGCGCGCGCCGGCGCCACGGTGCTGGCCGCCTCGACGCACCCCTCCGCCTCCTGGGAGGAGCAGCGCCTCACCTCCCGCCCCCGCTACCTGCACCTGCTGGAGCGCTGGGGGGTCCTGGCGCTGCAGCAGGTCATCTGCGGCTGCCACGTCCACGTCGGCGTGCCGGACGTGGACACCGCCGTCGCCGTCATGGACCGGGTGCGTCCGTACCTGCCCGTCGTCCTCGCCCTCACCGGCAGCTCGCCGTTCCACGAGGGCGTGGACACCGGCTACGACAGCTACCGCACCCAGTGGTTCTCCCGCTGGGCGATCGCCGGCTCGCCCGAGCCCCTCGGCGACGCCGCCACCTACCGCGAGGTCGTCGACGGCCTCACCGTCGCCGGGATCATCGACGACGCCTCCCACCTGTACTGGGACGTGCGCCCCTCGCAGCGCTACCCGACGCTGGAGTACCGCATCGGCGACGTCTGCACGAGCCTCGACGACGCCGTCCTGCACGCGGCGCTGGTCCGGTCCCTGACGCGGGTCCTCGCCGCCCGCGCCCGGGCCGGTGACCCCGTGCCCGCGGTCCGCCCCGAGCTGCTGCGCGCGGCGCGCTGGCGCGCCTCCCGCCACGGAGTGTCCGAGCAGCTCTTCGACCCCCTCCGCCAGGACCTCGTCCCCGCCGCCGTCGCCGTGCAGCGCCTGCTGGGCGAGCTGCGCGACGACCTCGAGCAGCACGGCGAGGACCGGGAGGTCCGCGACCTCGCGGCGCGGGTGCTCGCCCGCGGCACCTCCGCGGCGCGGCAGCGGGAGGTGCTGCACCGCACCGGTGACCCGCAGGAGGTGGCGCGGATGCTCGCCGCGGAGTCGCTGGCGGCCAGCGGGGGGCTCCTCGGCGCGTCGTAGGCTCCTCGCCGTGACGACACCGCCGAGCAGCACCGGCCCCGACGCCGCAGCGGGAACCCCCACCACCATTCCCGTGCGCGGGGACCGCCCCTACGACGTGCTCATCGGGCGCAACCTCCTCGGGGAGCTGCCCCGCCTCCTCGGCGAGGGCGTGCGCAAGGTCCTCGTCGTGCACCCGCGCGCGCTGCGCGCCACCGGGGAGGCGATCCGCGACGACCTCGCGGAGCGCGGTTACACGGCCCTGCTGGCGGAGCTGCCCGACGGCGAGGAGGCCAAGCGCGTCGAGGTCGCCGCCTTCTGCTGGACGATCCTCGGGCAGTCCGACTTCACCCGCAGCGACGCCGTCGTGGCCGTCGGCGGCGGCACCGTCACCGACGTCGCGGGCTTCGTCGCCGCCACCTGGCTGCGCGGGGTGAAGGTGGTGCACGTGCCCACCACGCTGCTGGCGATGGTCGACGCGGCCGTCGGCGGCAAGACGGGCATCAACACCACCGAGGGCAAGAACCTCGTGGGGGCCTTCCACCCGCCCGCCGGGGTGCTCTGCGACCTGGCCGCGCTGGACACGCTCCACCCCCACGACCTGCGGGCGGGCATGGCCGAGGTCGTCAAGTGCGGCTTCATCGCCGACGAGCGCATCCTCGAACTCGTCGAGGCCGACGTCGAGGCGGCCCTGGACCCGGCGTCGCCGGTGCTGCGCGAGCTCGTGGAGCGGGCCGTGCAGGTCAAGGCCGACGTCGTGGGGGAGGACCTGCGCGAGGCCGGGCTGCGGGAGATCCTCAACTACGGGCACACCCTCGGCCACGCCGTCGAGCTCGTCGAGCGCTTCGAGTGGCGTCACGGCGCCGCCATCAGCGTCGGCATGGTGTTCGTCGCGGAGCTGGCCCGGCTGGCCGGCCGCCTCAGCGAGGAGGCCGTGGACCGCCACCGCCGCGTGCTCGGCTCCCTCGGGCTGCCGCTGACCTACCGCGGGGACCGCTGGCCGCAGCTGCTGGCGGCCATGCAGCGGGACAAGAAGACCCGCGGCGACCTGCTGCGCTTCGTCGTCCTCGACGCCGTCGGCCGGCCGACCCGCCTGGAGGGCCCCGACCCGGCGCTGCTGCAGGCCGCGTACGCCGAGATCAGCGCCTGAGGGTCAGCGGCTGACCGGCACCGGCCCCGCGCGGCTGTCGCTGCGCGGGCCCGGTGACCGCGCTCAGGCGCAGGGCTCCTGGCCGACGGTGCCCGTCTGGTCCAGGTAGAGCACCCGCTTCGACCCGGCGTCGCGGGCGACCAGGCAGAAGCCGGCGCCGTCGGCGCGCAGGATCGCCATCTCACTGACGGGCTCCGCGACGGCGAGCTGGGCGGGGTCGGCGGTGTAGGTGCCGTTGGCCGCGAAGAACGCCGCCTCGGCCTGCGCCACGGTGCGCAGGTCCGTCGCCAGCGCCTGGTCGACGGCCTTGTGGCGCTCGTTGAGGAACACCGGGATGGCGACGGCGGCGACGATGGCCGCCACGACCAGCAGGACCGGCAGCACCGCCGCCACGATGATCGTCACCAGCGCCCAGCGGGGCAGTCCGCCGCGTCCGCGCGGTGACCCCACCGGCCCGGCGAGGACGGTCGCGCCGGGCACCGCCGTGCGGGCCGGGCCGGCGACCGGGGCGGGGCCGGGAGCGCCGTAGGGCGCCGTCCCCGGCTGACCGGGCGCGCCGAAGGCGCTCTGGAAGGGAGAGGGGTTCACTGGTGACCTCCTGTGCTCACCCCCAGCGCATCGACCCGCCCCTGCGCGACCGTGAGCGGGCGCCACCCTTCCGGCTCCCCGCTGTCGTCCGTCCGGCCGAGCAGGGACCCGTGAGGGGGCGCTGCGTGAGCGTCGGCGGTTCGTCGCGCCGCCGCCGGGGGCCACCGCGCCCCGGCGGGTAGGATCGGTGGCGCCCTGCCGTGTGCCGGGCGCCTGAGACCCCGGCACGACCGCCCGAGCAGCACCCGAGAAGACGGACTGAGAGACGACGTGGCTTCGACCAACGACCTGAAGAACGGCATCGTGCTCAACCTGGACGGACAGCTCTGGTCCGTCGTGGAGTTCCAGCACGTCAAGCCCGGCAAGGGCGGTGCCTTCGTCCGCACCAAGCTGAAGAACGTGCTCTCCGGCAAGGTCGTCGACCGCACCTTCAACGCCGGGGTGAAGGTCGACACCGCCACCGTCGACAAGCGCGACATGCAGTACCTGTACAAGGACGGCGACGACTTCGTCTTCATGGACAGCGACACCTACGACCAGATCACGGTGCCCGCCGCCACGGTGGGCGACGCCGCGAACTTCATGCTGGAGAGCCAGCAGGTCATCGTCGCCACCCACGAGGGCACGCCGCTGTACGTGGAGCTGCCGACGTCCGTCGTCCTGGAGATCACGTACACCGAGCCCGGCCTGCAGGGTGACCGCTCCACCGGCGGCACCAAGCCCGCGACGGTCGAGACCGGCTACGAGATCCAGGTCCCGCTGTTCCTCGAGCAGGGCACCAAGGTCAAGGTCGACACCCGCTCCGGGGACTACCTCGGCCGCGTGAGCTGAACCGGGTGTCCGCCCGCACCAAGGCCCGCCGCAGGGCCCTCGACGTGCTCTTCGAGGCCGAGCAGCGGCAGGTCCCGGCCCGCACCGTCCTGGCTGAGCGCGCCGCGCGCGCGGAGCAGCCCTTCAACGAGTACACGGGCGTCCTCGTCGAGGGGGTGGAGGCCGAGCGGGCCCGCATCGACGAGCTCCTCGCCACCTACGCGCAGGGCTGGACGCTGGAGCGGATGCCGGCCGTGGACCGCAACGTGCTGCGCCTGGGCACGTGGGAGGTGCTGTACAACCCCGACGTGCCCGACGGGGTGGCCATCAGCGAGGCCGTCGGGCTCGTCCGCGAGCTGTCCACCGATGCCTCCCCGGGTTTCGTCAACGGCCTGCTGGCGCGGCTGGCGGAGCTGAAGCCGACCATCGGCGCCTGACCGGGAGCCGCCGCGCGGCGGCTCCCGGAGACGACGGAGGCCCGGTCCCCCCACTCGGGGGACCGGGCCTCCGTCGTCTCCGGGACGGGCTCAGGCGTGGGACTCCACGGCGCGCCGGGCGTCGGCGTTCAGCACGCCCCAGGCGATGAACTCGTCGCACAGCGCGGTCGGCGGCACGTCGTAGATGACGGCCAGCGTGCGCAGGTCGTCGGCGCGGATGCTGAGCACCCGGCCGTTGTAGTCGCCGCGCTGGGACTGGATCGTCTGGGCGTAGCGCGCCAGCGGCCCGGCCTTCTCGGCCGGCACCTCCTGGAGGCGCTCGAGGTCCAGGACGAGACGGGGCGGGGGTTCTGCGGTGCCCTGCGGGGCGCCCTCGGGGAGCAGTGCGGAGACCGGAACCCCGTAGAAGTCTGCGAGCTCGGCGAGCCGCTGGACGGTGACTGCACGGTCACCGCGCTCGTACGAGCCGACGACGACTGCCTTCCACCGGCCCTCAGACTTCTCTTCGACGCCGTGCAGGGACAGCCCCTGTTGGGTGCGGATGGCGCGAAGGCGCGATCCGAGTGCGCGGGAGTAGTCCGATGCCATGCCGAGAATGCTCACGGAGCGTGACGTGCGTAGTCAAGCTGACCTGCCGATTCACCACCCTTCAGCCGTAGTGACCACCCTCTCGGCCCCAAGATCGCTGCGGAGAGTGAGCGGTTGACCTCACAACGATGTTCGCGGCGCGGCGCGCGGGTGACGTCGGGCACGCGGCGCAGCCGCGCGAGGCCCCCGCGGCGCCGCCCGGAGCCCCCCTGCCGGGCCCCGGCCGCCGGTGCGGCCGCCGGGCGCCCCACCGGCGTGTAGCCTCGTCGCTGAACGACGTCCTTTAAGGAACCGTCCCGTGAGGCGGAGAAGGAGGTCGCGGACGTGACGTCTGCTGCCCAGGGGGCCCCGGGGGCTCCCGACAGCGGGACCACCGCCCTGCCGGGCGCCCGGGTCCTGCTCGAGTCCGGTGACATCCACCGCGCGCTGACGCGCATCGCGCACGAGCTGCTCGAGGCCAACAAGGGCCCGCACGACCTCATCCTGCTGGGCATCCCGACCCGCGGCGTGCCGCTGGCCCAGCGCCTGGCCCGCCGCATCGCCGACGCCGACGGTGCCGAGGTCCCCACCGGCTCCCTCGACGTGACGATGTACCGCGACGACCTGCGCCGCCACCCCACCCGCACGCTCCTGCCGACCGAGCTGCCCCCGGGCGGCCTCGACGACAGGATCGTCGTCCTGGTCGACGACGTGCTGTACTCCGGGCGCACCATCCGCGCCGCCCTCGACGCCGTCAGCGACCTCGGCCGCCCCCGCGCCGTGCGCCTGGCCGTCCTCGTCGACCGCGGCCACCGCGAGCTGCCGATCCGCGCCGACCACGTCGGCAAGAACCTGCCCACCTCCTCCGCGGAGCGGGTCAGCGTGCTGCTCGCCGAGACCGACGGGCGCGACGCCGTCCTGCTGTCCTCCCCGGCCACCGGGGGTGCGGCATGAGCCGGCACCTGCTCTCCGCGGCCGACCTCGACCACGCCGCCGCCGTGCACGTCCTCGACGTGGCCGAGGAGATGGCCGCCACCCAGCGCCGGGAGATCAAGAAGCTCCCCACCCTGCGCGGCAGGACCGTGGTGAACCTGTTCTTCGAGGACTCCACCCGCACGCGCACGTCGTTCGAGGCGGCCGCCAAGCGCCTGTCCGCCGACGTCATCAACTTCTCCGCCAAGGGGTCCAGCGTCTCCAAGGGCGAGAGCCTGAAGGACACCGCGCTGACCCTGCAGGCCATGGGCGCCGACGCGGTCGTCATCCGGCACCCCGCCTCCGGCGCCCCGCACCGCCTCGCCCGCGCCGGCTGGACCCGCGGCAGCGTCGTCAACGCCGGCGACGGCACCCACGAGCACCCCACGCAGGCGCTGCTGGACGCCTTCACCATCCGCCGCCACCTGCGCGCGGACGGCGCCCCGACCGGCTCCGGGACGGCTGCCGGCCCCGGCAGCGCCACCGGCCGCGACCTCGACGGCCTGCGCGTCACCATCGTCGGCGATGTCCTGCACTCGCGCGTCGCGCGCTCCAACGTGCTGCTCCTGCACACCCTCGGCGCGCACGTCACCCTCGTCGCGCCGCCGACGCTGCTGCCCGTGGGCATCGGCGGTTGGCCGTGCGAGGTCTCCCACGACCTCGACGGCGCGCTGCGCGACGGCGCGCCGGACGCCGTGATGATGCTGCGCGTGCAGCGGGAGCGCATGAGCACCGCCGGCGGCGGGTTCTTCCCCTCCGCGCGGGAGTACAGCCGCCGCTACGGCCTCAGCGCCGCCCGCCTCCGGCTGCTGCCGGAGCACACGATCGTCATGCACCCCGGCCCGATGAACCGCGGCCTGGAGATCTCCGCAGACGCCGCCGACAGCCCCCGCTCGACGATCGTCGAGCAGGTCGGCAACGGCGTCGCCGTGCGGATGGCGGTGCTGTACCTGCTGCTGGCCGGCGACCTCGGAGGACGAGCATGAGCACCACCACCCCCGCCCCCGGCGGCACCGGACCCGCCGTGCTGGTGCGCGGCGCCCGCATCCTCGGCGGCGAGGCGGCCGACCTGCTGCTCAGCGGCGGCCGCATCGCGGACGTCGGCCCGGACCTGTCCGGCGCGCCCGCCGCCCGCGGCGCCGAGGTCGTCGACGCCACCGGGCTGGTCGCCCTGCCCGGCCTGGTCGACCTGCACACCCACCTGCGCGAACCCGGCCGCGAGGACGCCGAGACCGTGGAGTCCGGCACCCGCGCAGCCGCCCGCGGCGGCTTCACCGCCGTGCACGCCATGGCCAACACCGACCCCGTCGCCGACACCGCCGGCGTTGTGGAGCAGGTGCGCCGCCTCGGGGAGGAGGCGGGCTGGGTGGACGTCCACCCCGTCGGTGCCGTCACCGTCGGCCTGGCCGGTCAGCAGCTCGCCGAGCTCGGCGCGATGGCCGACTCCGCCGCCCGCGTGCGGGTGTTCTCCGACGACGGCAAGTGCGTCTGGGACGCCGTCCTCATGCGCCGCGCCCTGGAGTACGTGCGCGCCTTCGACGGCGTCATCGCCCAGCACGCGCAGGAGCCGCGGCTGACGGAGGACGCGCAGATGAACGAGGGCGAGGTCTCCGCCCTGCTCGGCCTGCGCGGCTGGCCCAGCGTCGCGGAGGAGGCGATCATCGCCCGCGACGTGCTGCTGGCCTCCCACGTCGGCTCCCGCCTGCACGTCTGCCACGTCTCCACGAAGGGCTCGGTGGAGATCATCCGCTGGGCCAAGGAGCGCGGCTTCCCCGTCACCGCCGAGGTCACCCCGCACCACCTGCTCCTCACCGACGAGCTGGTCCGCGACTACGACCCCGTGTTCAAGGTGAACCCGCCGCTGCGCACGCAGGCGGACGTGGAGGCGCTGCGCGAGGGCCTGGCCGACGGCACGATCGACGTCGTCGCCACCGACCACGCCCCCCACCCCGCGGAGGACAAGGACTGCGAGTGGGCCGCCGCGGCCATGGGCATGACCGGCCTGGAGACCGCCCTGTCCGTGGTGCAGCACACCATGGTCGAGACGGGGCTGCTGGACTGGGCGGGCGTGGCGCAGCGGATGTCCACCGCCCCCGCGCGCATCGGCCGCCTGGAGGCCCAGGGCCGCCCCCTGGCCGCCGGCGAGCCCGCCAACCTCGTCCTCCTCGACCCGGCGGCGCGCTGGACGGTGGACCCCGCGGCGATGGCGACCGCCGGGCGCAACAGCCCCTTCCGCGGCCGGGAACTGCCCGGCGCGGTCGTGGCGACGTTCCTGCGCGGGCGCGCCACCGTCCGCGACGGCGCCCTCGTCGAGCCCGCGGGGACCGCACGGTGAAGTGGATCGCGCTGGCGGTCCTGTTCCTCGTCCTGCTGGTCCTGTGGCGGCAGATGTTCGCCGGCTGGCGCGCGCGCCTGAACCGGCAGGCCGACATCGCCGCACCCGCCCGGCTGGGCGCGAAGGAACCGGGATCCGCTGCGGTGGAGGGCGTCTACGTCTCCACCGTGGACGCGGACAACGCACTGGAGCGCATCGCGGTGCACGGCCTGGGCACCCGCAGCGCCGTGCACGTGGAGGTGGGCCCGCAGGGCGTGGCCCTCTTCCGGGCGGGCGCGCGCTCCTTCGCCATCCCCCGCGCCGACCTCGTCGGGGTCGGGCGCGGACCGGGGATGGTCGGCAAGTTCGTGGGACGCGACGGCCTCGTCGTCCTGCGCTGGAAGCTGGGGGACCGGGTCGTCGACACCGGTATCCGCCCGAGACGAGCGGAAGAGGGGAACCGACTGGTGCAGCAGGTGCAGCAGATCCTCGCGGAAGGGCAGCAGCGATGACCACCCACAGCCAGGCAGCCGTCCTCGTACTCGAGGACGGGCGCACCTTCACCGGCGACGCCTACGGCGCGCTCGGGGAGACGGTCGGTGAGGCGGTCTTCTCCACCGGCATGACCGGCTACCAGGAGACGCTCACCGACCCCAGCTACCACCGGCAGGTCGTCGTCATGACGGCCCCCCACGTGGGCAACACCGGCGTCAACGACGAGGACCTGGAGTCCCGCCGCATCTGGGTCGCCGGCTACGTCGTGCGCGACCCCGCGCGGATCCCGTCGAACTGGCGCTCGCAGCGCACCCTCGGCGACGAGCTCACCGCGCAGGGCGTCGTCGGCATCTCCGGCGTCGACACCCGGGCCCTGACCCGGCACCTGCGCGAGCGCGGCGCCATGCGCGTCGGGGTCTTCTCCGGCGAGGCCGCGCAGCGCCCGGCCGCGGAGCTGCTGGAGCGGGTCCGCACCGCCCCGCCGATGACGGGCGCCGACCTCGCGGGCGAGGTCACCACCACCGAGGCCTACGTCGTGCCCGCCATCGGCGAGCGCCGCTTCACCGTCGCGGCCGTCGACCTGGGCATCAAGGCGATGACCCCGCAGCGGATGGCCGAGCGCGGCATCGAGGTGAGGGTGCTGCCCGCCTCGGCCTCCCTGGAGGACGTCCTCACCGCCGGCGAGGGCGGCTCCGCCCCCGACGGGGTGTTCTTCTCCAACGGCCCCGGCGACCCCTCCGCCGCCACCCACGAGATCGAGGTCCTGCAGGGGGTGCTGGAGCGGCGGATCCCCTTCTTCGGCATCTGCTACGGCAACCAGCTCCTCGGCCGCGCGCTCGGCTTCGGCACCTACAAGCTGAAGTACGGCCACCGCGGCATCAACCAGCCGGTGATGGACCTCGCCACCCGCAAGGTGGAGGTCACCGCGCACAACCACGGCTTCGCCGTCGACGCGCCGGTCGACCGCCCCAGCGACACCCCGTTCGGGCGCGCGGAGGTCAGCCACGTCGGCCTCAACGACGACGTCGTGGAGGGCCTGCGCTGCCTCGACGTGCCTGCGTTCTCCGTGCAGTACCACCCCGAGGCCGCCGCCGGCCCGCACGACGCCGGCTACCTCTTCGACAGGTTCGTCGACCTGATGACGACGAAGGACACCGCCGTCACCACCGGTGCCACGGGCGCCGGCAACGCCCCCGGCGCCGGTTCCGGCGCCGGCACGGGCGCAGCCTCCGCGACTCCCCAGACCCCGAAGGGCGCCTGATGCCTCGCCGCACCGACATCTCCTCCGTCCTCGTCATCGGCTCCGGCCCGATCGTCATCGGCCAGGCCGCGGAGTTCGACTACTCCGGGACCCAGGCGTGCCGGGTCCTGAAGGCCGAGGGCCTGCGCGTCATCCTCGTCAACTCCAACCCGGCGACGATCATGACGGACCCGGAGATGGCCGACGCCACCTACGTCGAGCCCATCACCCCCCAGTTCGTCGAGGCGATCATCGCCAAGGAGCGCCCCGACGCCGTCCTGGCCACCCTCGGCGGGCAGACGGCGCTGAACGCCGCCATCTCCCTGCACGAGTCCGGCGTCCTCGCCAAGTACGGCGTGGAGCTCATCGGCGCCGACGTCGCCGCCATCCAGCTGGGGGAGAACCGCGAGCTCTTCAAGGGCGTCGTGGAGCGCTGCGGGGCCGAGAGCGCCCGCAGCCACCTCTGCCACACCATGGAGGAGGTCCTGGCCGGCGCCGAGGACCTCGGCTACCCGGTCGTCGTGCGCCCCAGCTTCACCATGGGCGGCCTCGGCTCCGGCTTCGCCTACGACGAGGAGGACCTGCGCCGCATCGCCGGGCAGGGCCTGCACCACAGCCCCACCACCGAGGTGCTGCTGGAGGAGTCCATCCTCGGGTGGAAGGAGTACGAGCTGGAGCTGATGCGCGACCGCGCCGACAACGTCGTGGTCGTCTGCTCCATCGAGAACTTCGACCCGATGGGCGTGCACACCGGCGACTCCATCACCGTGGCCCCGGCGATGACGCTCACCGACCGCGAGTACCAGCGGATGCGCGACATCGGCATCGCCGTCATCCGCGAGGTCGGCGTCGACACCGGCGGCTGCAACATCCAGTTCGCGGTGAACCCCGAGGACGGGCGGATCATCGTCATCGAGATGAACCCGCGCGTCTCCCGCTCCTCCGCGCTGGCGTCGAAGGCGACCGGGTTCCCCATCGCCAAGATCGCCGCCAAGCTGGCGGTGGGCTACACCCTCGACGAGATCCCCAACGACATCACCCAGGTCACCCCGGCCAGCTTCGAGCCGACCCTCGACTACGTCGTGGTCAAGGTGCCGCGGTTCGCGTTCGAGAAGTTCCCCGCCGCCGACCCGACGCTCACCACCACCATGAAGAGCGTCGGTGAGGCGATGGCCATGGGCCGCAACTTCACCGAGGCCCTGCAGAAGGCGCTGCGCAGCGTCGAGCGCAAGGGCTCCTCCTTCACCTGGGTCGGGGACCCCGGCGACCTGGAGGAGCTGCTGGAGGTCGTGCGCCGCCCCACCGACACCCGGCTGCAGCTGGTCATGCAGGCCATCCGCGCCGGTGGGACCCCGGAGCAGCTCTTCGAGTCCACGAAGATCGACCCGTGGTTCCTGGACCAGCTCTTCCTGCTGCACGAGATCGCCACCGAGCTTCGCGAGGCCGGCGACCTCACCCCGGCCCTGCTGCGCCGCGCCAAGCGCCACGGGTTCTCCGACGTGCAGATCGGCGAGATCCGCGACATGCCGGAGGACGTCGTGCGGGGGGTGCGCCACGCCCTCGGTGTCCGCCCCGTGTACAAGACCGTCGACACCTGCGCCGCGGAGTTCGCCGCCCGCACCCCGTACCACTACTCCAGCTACGACGAGGAGGACGAGACCGTCCCGCGCACCAAGCCGGCGGTCGTCATCCTCGGCTCCGGCCCCAACCGGATCGGGCAGGGCGTGGAGTTCGACTACTCCTGCGTCCACGCCTCCTTCGCGCTGCGCGAGGCGGGCTTCGAGACCGTCATGGTCAACTGCAACCCCGAGACGGTCTCGACGGACTACGACACCTCCGACCGGCTCTACTTCGAGCCGCTGACGTGCGAGGACGTCCTCGAGGTGGTCCACGCCGAGCAGCGCTGCGGCCCCGTGCACGGCGTCATCGTCCAGCTCGGCGGGCAGACCCCGCTGGGCCTGGCCGCGCGCCTGGAGGCGGCGGGCGTGCCGATCATCGGCACCTCCCCGGACGCCATCCACCTCGCGGAGGACCGCGGCTCCTTCGGCCGCGTCCTCGCCGAGGCGGGGCTGCGCGCCCCCAAGCACGGCACCGCCGTGTCCTTCCCGGAGGCCAAGGCCATCGCCGCCGACATCGGCTACCCGGTCCTGGTGCGGCCCTCCTACGTCCTCGGCGGGCGCGGCATGCAGATCGTCTACGACGAGCTCGCGCTGCAGGAGTACATGGCCACCGCCACCGAGGTCTCCGCCGACCGCCCCGTCCTCGTCGACCGCTTCCTCGACGACGCCATCGAGATCGACGTCGACGCGCTCTTCGACGGCAAGGACATGTACCTCGGCGGGATCATGGAGCACATCGAGGAGGCCGGCATCCACTCCGGCGACTCCGCGTGCGTCCTGCCGCCCGCGACGCTGGGCCGCAGCGAGATCGAGCGGGTCCGCGCCAGCACCGAGGCCATCGCCCGCGGTGTCGGGGTGCGGGGGCTGCTCAACGTGCAGTTCGCCCTCGCCGCCGACGTCCTCTACGTGCTGGAGGCCAACCCGCGCGCCAGCCGGACCGTGCCGTTCGTCTCCAAGGCCACCGGCGTCCCGCTGGCCAAGGCCGCCGCGCGCGTCATGGCCGGCGCCACGATCGCCGAGCTGCGCGCGGAGGGGCTGCTGCCGGGCGCCGGGGACGGCGGGGCGCTGCCCCCGTCGGTGCCCACGTCGGTGAAGGAGGCCGTGCTGCCCTTCGCCCGCTTCCGCACCGCCGCCGGGCAGGTCGTCGACAGCCTGCTGGGCCCGGAGATGCGCTCCACCGGTGAGGTCATGGGCATCGACGTCGACTTCCCCACGGCGTTCGGCAAGTCCCAGACCGCCGCCTACGGGGGCCTGCCCACCAAGGGCACCGCGTTCATCTCCGTCGCCGACCGCGACAAGCGGGCGATGGTGCTGCCGGTGAAGCGCCTGGCCGACCTCGGGTTCCGCATCCTCGCCACCGAGGGCACCGCGGACACCCTGCGCCGCAACGGCATCGCGAGCACCGTCGCACGGAAGCACTCCGCCGGCGCCGGCGCCGCGGGGGAGCTGACGATCGTCGGGCAGATCCTCGCCGGGGAGGTCGACTTCGTGGTCAACACCCCGTCCGGCAACCAGGCCCGCGCCGACGGCTACGAGATCCGCGCCGCCGGCACCGCCGTCGGCAAGCCGATCGTCACGACCGTGCAGCAGCTCGCCGCCGCGGTGCAGTCCATCGAGGCGGCGCTCGAGGCCGAGCGCGACGGCCGCGGCGTGTCCGTGGCGCCCCTGCAGGCGCACGCGGCGGCCCTGAACGCGGCATGGGAGGGCCGGTGACCCCTCCTGGTCCGGGCGGGCGCTTCGGCGCCCGCCTGGCGGAGGCCGTGGCCCTGCACGGGCCGGTGTGCGTGGGCATCGACCCGCACGCGAGCCTGCTGGCCGCGTGGGGGCTGGACGACGACGTCGCCGGGCTGGAGCGCTTCTCCCGCACGGTGGTCGAGGCGCTGGCCGGGCGGGTGGCCGCGCTGAAGCCGCAGGCCGCCTTCTTCGAGCGCCACGGCTCCCGCGGCGTGGCGGTGCTGGAGACCGTCATCGCCGAGGCCCGGGCGGCGGGGACGCTCACGATCGTCGACGCCAAGCGCGGTGACATCGGCTCCACCATGCAGGCCTACGCCGACGCCTTCTGCGGGGACTCCCCGCTGGCCGGGGACGCGGTGACGGTCTCGCCGTACCTCGGCTTCGGCTCGCTGCGGCCGGTGCTGGACACCGCCGCCGCCACCGGGCGCGGGGTGTTCGTGCTGGCGCTGACCTCGAACCCGGAGGGCGCGCAGGTGCAGCACGCCACCGGCGGCGACGGGCGCAGCGTCGCCAGGGCGGTGGCCGAGGCGGCCGCGGCGGAGAACGCCGGGGCGACTCCGCTCGGCGACGTCGGCCTGGTCGTCGGCGCCACCACGGGCACCGCGGCCCGGGAGGCGGGCATCGACCTCGCGGCCGTCAACGGCCCGCTGCTCGCGCCGGGCGTGGGCGCCCAGGGCGCCACCGCGGGGGACCTGCGCGACGTCTTCGGCGACGCCCTGCCGGCGGTGCTGGCGGCCAGCAGCCGGGACGTGCTGCGCGCCGGGCCGGACGTGGTGGCCCTGCGGGAGGCCGCGGAGCGCACCGCGGCGCAGTGCAGGGCGGCGCTGGGGAGCTGACCCGCGGCGCAGGACGCGCAAGGGCAGGACGCGGAAGGGGCCCACCACGGACGTGGTGGGCCCCTTCCGCGCGCCGGTGGGCGCTCAGCGCTGCCAGCGGATCGGTGCCCCGTCGAACAGGTCGTAGGGGGTTCCGGAGTCCTCGTAGCTCGCACCGGTGACGGGCGCGGTGGGGGAGGCGAGGTAGACGACGCACGTCTGGAACGACGCCCCGTCGGCGAACCCGGACGGGAACGACTCCCCGTTGCACGGAGCGAAGTCGCCCAGCAGGTGGACCTTCGCCGCCTCCGAGCCGTCGGGCAGGAGACCACCGAGGTTGTGGTTGAGGTCGGAGAACTCCAGGTTCTGCGAGTTCGCCACGCCGGTCACGGTGAAGCGCAGGTAGTGCGGGACCATGCCGGCGGCGCGGTCGCCGAGCCCGAGGGACTCCAGGTCCTGCGGGTTGCCCGTGTCGACGGCGTCCAGGCGGACCTGCACGCGGCCGCCGGGTTCGTCGGTGCTGGAGAAGTCCACGGTGGCGGTCTCGCCGAAGCCGAGGACGGCGCCGGCGGCGGTCGTGCCGCCGTCGGCTGCCGGCGCGGCCTCGGAGGGAGCCGGCGCCGTCGCGGCGGGGGTGCTCGGGGAGGGCGCGGGGGCCGCGGCGGTGGCGCCGGGCGTCCCGGCGGGAGCGGACGCCGGGGGAGCGGGCGCCGGGGGAGCCGTCCCGGTCCTCGTCTCCTGGTACCACGCCACCACGGCGGCCGAGGCGAGGCCGCCGATCAGCGAGAGGACGAGCGCGAGGGCGGACAGGCCGATGCCGACGCGGGTGAGCGTCCCGTTCGTGGCCTCCCCGCGGCGCAGCCGGGGCAGGGCGCAGCAGCCGACGACGAGCCCCGCGAGTCCGAGGGGGGCGGAGACGGCGAAGGTGACGACGCCGAGGCTGACGACGACCCCGGTGACGCCGAGGACGAAGCCGGCCAGGCCCAGGCCGTTGCGCGGCGTCGCCAGGGGCGCGGACGGCGGTGCGGGAGGTGCGTAGACCACGGGGAACCCTTCGGGTGACGGCGGGGGAGCGCACCGCCGGGCGCGGCGGCCGCGGTGCACTCCTCCAGGGTGGCGACCGCCTGACGCGCACCGCCGTTCGGGGCGGGGCGCGTCGCCCGGCCGGAGCAGCCGGACCACCCCGACGCCGCAGCGCGTGACCGGCGCCTGCGCCGGACGGCTGACGGCTCCCGGGGCGCACAGTCGCCGGGGACCGCCGCGCTCGGGTGGCCGGGCCCCGTCCGCGGCGGCGCTAGGGTTTCGCCGCTCCCGCCGACCCGGCTGCGGCCGGGCGGGGAGCGTCCCCGCCACACTCCCGACCGAACGGAACCGCTGTGCTCCCGACGACGTCAGCCGGCACGTCCCGCACGACCGTCGCGCTCCCCGCTGCGACGCGCACCCTGCTCTCCACGGGTCTCGCCGTCCTCGCCCTGGTCGCCGCCCTCCTCGCGGTGCCCGCCCAGCGCGCGCACGCCGCGACCGTCGACACCGACGCCTGGTACGTGCTCCAGGCCCGCCACTCCGGCAAGGTCGCCGACGTCCGGGGCGCCTCCACCGCCGACGGGGCACCCGTCGTCCAGTGGAGCCGCAACGACGGCGCGCACCAGCAGTGGCGCTTCGTCCCCGTCGGCAACGGCTACTACGCCATCCGCGCCAGGCACTCCGGCAAGGTGCTGGAGGTCCCCAACGCCCTCGACGGCGCGCAGCTGGTGCAGCGCACCGCGAGCACCTCCACGCGACAGCACTTCCGCCTCGTCGACTCCGCCGACGGCTCCGTGCGCCTCGTGAACCGCCACTCCGGCAAGGTCGTGGACGTCTGGGAGCGCTCGACCGCCGACGGCGCCGCCCTCGCGCAGTACCGCGACCTCGACGGCACCAACCAGCGCTTCGCCCTGGTGCGCCTCGGCAGCACCACCACCCCGCCCGCCCAGCCCTCCGGGCCCGCGGGCTGGGCCGGTCAGAACGGCGGGACCACCGGAGGTGGCGCTGCGACCCCGACGAGGGTCACCAGCGCGTCGGCCCTGAGTGCCGCGCTCGGCTCCAGCACGCCCGCCGTCGTGCGGGTGTCCGGCACCATCACCTGCTCCGGCATGCTGCGCGTGCGCTCGAACAAGACCGTCCTCGGCGAGCCCGGCGCGACCATCGCCGGCTGCGGCCTCACCATCAGCGGGGACCGCAACGTCATCGTCCGCAACCTGTCGTTCCGGGACTGGAGCGACGACGCCGTCAACGTGGAGTCCGGCGCGACGAACGTGTGGATCGACCACAACAGCTTCCGCAACGGCTACGACGGGGCCGTCGACGTCAAGCGCGGCGCCGACTTCGTCACCGTCTCCTGGAACCGCGTGAGCGCCCACGGCAAGTCCATGCTGCTCGGGCACTCCGACAGCAACCGCAGTCAGGACGCCGGCCACCTGCGCGTGACCTACCACCACAACTGGTTCGACGGCTCCCGGACCCGCCACCCGCGGGTGCGCTTCGCGCAGGGCGTCCACGTGTACAACAACTACTACGCCGGCAACGAGTACGGCGTGGCCTCCACCATGGACGCCGCCGTCCTCGTCGAGGGCAACCACTTCGAGGACGTGTCCGAGCCGACGCTGGTCGGCTACGCCGACAGCGCCCCCGGGGCGCTCGTCCAGCGCGGCAACCTCTTCACCAGGTCGGGCGCCCCGCAGAGCGCCGGGACCGTGCCCGCCCTGCCCTACACCTACGTCCTCGACCCCGTGAACGACGTGAAGTCCCTGGTGACCGCCGGCGCCGGCGCCGGCCGCATCAGCCTCTGAGACGGACCGGGCACCGGCCCTGCGAGGGGCCGGTGCCCGGATCCGACGGCCGGGCGCGACGCGCCCCGGCGGTGCCCTACTTGCGCCAGTGGACGGGCTGCCCGTCGTAGCGGTCGTAGGGGCTGTCGTAGTTCTCGAACATCGCCCCGGACACCGGCGCGGCGGGGTTGGCCATCATGACCAGGCAGGTCTGGAAGGTCGACCCCTCGGTGAAGCCCTGCGGGAAGAACTGCTGCTCGCACAGGTCGAACTTCCCGTAGACGGTCAGCTCGGCCGCCTCGCTGCCGTCGGGCAGCGTTCCGGACAGCTTGCCGATCAGGCTGCTGAACTCGAGGTTGGAGGCGCCCGGGCCCCCGGTCACCGTGAAGCGCACGTACTGCGGAACGAGGCCGAGCGCGCGGTCCCCGAGGTCGAAGGACGCCAAGTCCTCCGGCGTGCCGGTGTCGATGGAGTCCAGCCGCAGGTGGATCCGGCCCGCCGGCTTGTCCTGCAGCGGGGCGTAGTCGATCGTCGCGGTGCCACCGACGGGCAGGACCGCTCCGGGCGGCGTCGGCTCGCCACCGGCGGGCGCCGGTGCGGGGGCCGCGGGCGCGGGGGCCTCGGCCGCCGGCGGCGCCGGCTCCGCGGGCTCGGACTCCTGCGGCGCGGGGGACTGCGAGGGATCCGCCGCGGGCTCCTCGACGGGCGCCGGCACGGCCGGTCCGGCCTGCGCCGCGTCCGAGGCCCTCCAGGCCCAGGTGGCCGCGGTGGCGGCGGTGCCGAACATCGAGACCAGCAGGGCCACGCCGGACAGGGCGAGACCGGTGTACGTCAGGGCGCCGTTGGTGGCCTCGCGCCGGCGCAGCCGCGGGACGGCGCAGCAGGCGAGGACCGCACCCGCGAGGGCGACGAGGCCGGCCAGGCCGAACGCGGCGAGCCCGACCGCGGCCACGGCGCCCTCCGCGCCGAGCGCGGCCACGAGCAGCGCCGCGCCGAGGGCGAGGCCCAGGGCGGCGGCGCCGAGGACGAACCCGGTCAGGCCGAGCCGGTCGCGCGGCCCGGCGGGGGCGGCCGGCGGGGCGGGGAGCGGGTGGCCGAGGGGTGCGTGCACCACGGCGGGAGCCTTTCGAGCGAGGACGGGGATCGCGCGGGGCGCGGCGGGCCGGGGCATGCCGACGCGCCGGACCGTCGCCGGTCCGCCGACTCCCCCTGCCCGGCCTCGCCCGGCGCGGCGAGGATAGTGGCCGAGCGCCCGCGGACCCGGCAGCCGCGGTCGCCACGGCGGGGCGCGCAGCCGCGCGGACACCGGCCGGCGGGCCCCTCCGGGCGCGACACGCCGCGTTGCGGTTCAGGAACAACTTCGTCAAACATGGGTAACGCCGTAGGATCCCCGGCCAGGAAGTGCCCTCCGGCGCTTATCGTCCGGTCGGTTGCGCCATTCGCGTGACCTCCCCGATCGACAACGAGGTTGCCATGTCCTGGTCAGACCTGCCCCTGCGCAAACTCGTCACCGGCGTCGCCGTCGCCGCGCTGGCCCTGACCGCCGGCTGCGCCGAGAGCCAGCGCGAGGAGAACGACTCCGCGGAGGGCACCGGCGGCGACACCGGCGGCACGTTCGTCTTCGCCGCCTCCTCCGACCCGGCGACCCTCGACCCCTCCTTCGCCAGCGACGGCGAGACCTTCCGCGTCGCGCGGCAGATGTTCGAGGGCCTCGTCGGCACCAAGCCCGGCACGGCCGAGCCCGCCCCGCTCCTCGCCAAGTCCTGGGAGTCCTCCGAGGACGGGCTGAGCTACACGTTCGAGCTCGAGGACGGCGTCACGTTCCACGACGGCACCGACTTCAACGCCGACGCCGTCTGCGCCAACTTCGAGCGCTGGTACAACCGCACGGGTCTGGCCCAGTCGGAGAACCTCTCCTACTACTACCGCTCCCTCTTCCGCGGCTTCGAGCAGAACGAGGGCGAGGGCCTCGGCGAGCCGCTCTACAAGAGCTGCGAGCCCGAGGACGAGGACACCGTCACGATCAACCTCAACCGGCCCTTCGCCGGCTTCGTCGCCGCGATGTCGCTGCCGGCGTTCTCCATGCAGAGCCCCACCGCCATCGAGAAGTACAAGGGCGACGACATCGGCGGCACCGCCGACGACCCCCGCTTCTCCGAGTACGCCAGCGCGCACCCCACCGGCACCGGCCCCTTCAAGTTCGGCTCCTGGGAGCGCGGCCAGCAGGTCACCCTCGAGCCCTACGAGGAGTACTGGGGCGACAAGGCCAAGCTGGACAAGGTCATCGTCAAGACCATCTCCGACGGGACCGCCCGCCGCCAGGCGCTGCAGAACGGCGAGATCGACGGCTACGACCTCGTCGCCCCCGCCGACGTGGCCGGGCTGGAGTCCGAGGGCTTCCAGATCGAGCAGCGCAAGCCGTTCAACATCCTCTACCTGGGCATGAACCAGGCGCACCCGGCGTTGCAGGACCCCCGCGTCCGGCAGGCCATCGCGCACGCCATCGACAAGGAGGCCCTGGTCTCCGGCACCCTGCCCGAGGGCACCGAGCCCGCGACGCAGTTCATGCCCGACACGGTGACAGGCTACGCCGAGGACGTCCCGACGTACGAGTACGACCCCGAGAAGGCCAAGGCGCTGCTCGCGGAGGCCGGCTTCCCGACGCTGGAGATCCCCTTCCAGTACCCCACGGGCGTCTCGCGGCCGTACATGCCCAGCCCCGAGGACACCTTCAAGAACATCAGCGCGCAGCTCTCCGAGGTCGGCATCACCGTCAAGCCCGAGGGCCTGAAGTGGTCGCCGGACTACCTCGACCGCATCCAGGGCACCGCGGACCACGGCCTGCACCTGCTCGGGTGGACGGGTGACTACAACGACCCGGACAACTTCGTCGGGGTCTTCTTCGGCAAGCCGTCCAACGAGTGGGGGTTCAACGACCCCGCCCTCTTCGAGGCGCTGGAGGACGCCCGCGGCCTGCCCACCGTCGACGAGCAGGTCCCGGCCTACGAGAGCATCAACAAGCAGATCATGACGATGCTCCCGGGCGTGCCGCTGGCCAGCCCGGTGCCCTCGCTCGCCTTCGCCGAGGGCGTCAAGGGCTACCAGCCGAGCCCCGTCCAGGACGAGGTCTGGAACTCGGTCACCGTCGAGGACGAGGGCTGATGCCGCGGCGTGCCGGCGGGGGCCGGGTGGAGGGGACCGCACCGTGCTGAGCCTCGTCCTGCGGCGCCTCGGGCTGCTCGTGCCCGTGCTCCTCGGACTCAGCGTCCTCCTCTTCGCCTGGCTGCGCGCGCTCCCCGGGGACCCCGCCCGGGCCATGCTCGGGGAGCGCGCCACCCCCGCCGGCATCGCCGCCGTCAACCGCCTCTACGGCTTCGACCAGCCGCTCTGGCAGCAGTACTTCACCTACCTGGGCCGGATGGCCACGGGGAACTTCGGCAACTCCACCCGCACCGGGCAGCCCGTGCTGAGCACCTTCCTCGAGCGCTTCCCCGCCACCGTGGAGCTGGCGCTGGCCGCCCTGCTCGTCGCGATCTGCCTCGGCATCCCGCTGGGGTACTTCGCCGCGCGCCGCAACGGCAGCTGGCTCGACCACCTCGCGGTCGGCGGCTCCCTCCTCGGCGTCGTCGTCCCGGTGTTCTTCCTGGCCTTCCTGCTCAAGTGGCTCTTCGCCCTGGAGCTGGGCTGGCTGCCCACCACGGGACGGCAGAACCCGCGCATCGACGCCACGCACATCACCAACCTCTACGTCCTCGACGGGCTCATGACCCGGGAGTGGGACGCCGCCTGGGACGCCGTGCTGCACCTCGTGCTGCCCGCGATGGCCCTCGGCGCGATCCCGCTGGCGATCGTCGTGCGCATCACCCGCGCCTCCGTGCTCGACGTCCTCAACGAGGACCACGTGCGCACCGCGGAGGCCAAGGGCCTGCTGCGGGGCACCGTCAGCCGCCGCCACGTCCTGCGCAACGCGATGCTGCCGGTCTCCACCACGCTCGGCCTGCAGGCCGGCGCGCTGCTCGCGGGCGCCGTCCTCACCGAGACGGTCTTCGCCTTCAACGGCATCGGCGAGTACCTGTTCCAGGCCGTCAACCAGCTCGACTACCCGGTCCTGCAGGGCTTCATCCTCGCCATCGCCGTGATCTACGCCGTCGTCAACCTGCTCGTGGACATCAGCTACGGGCTCCTCGACCCCCGGGTGCGTGTCTCGTGACCGCTGCGACCACCGTCACCGCCGCGACCGCCGAGCCGGGGCAGGAGCAGCCACCGGGGCGCGTCTCCGGCACCGGCCGCGCCCGCGCCTCCTGGGACCGGCTGCGCCGCGACCCGGCCGCCTGGGTGGGGGCGGCCATCGTCACCGCCTTCGTCGTCGTCGCCGTCGCCGCGCCGCTCATCGCGCCCTACGAGCCGGCCGGGTCCCAGTGGATCCGGCAGATCACCCCCTCCGACGTGCCCGGCCCGTCCGAGGAGCACCTTCTCGGCCTGGACTCCTTCGGCTCCGACCTGTTCACGCAGCTCGTCTACGGCGCGCGGCAGTCCCTGGTGATCGGGGTCGTCTCCACGCTGCTCGGCCTCCTCGCAGGCACCGTGCTCGGCGTGCTCTCCGGCGGCATCGGCGGGTGGGTGGACACCGCCGTCATGCGGGTCGTCGACATCATGCTGTCCGTGCCGGCGCTGCTGCTGGCCGTCAGCGTCGCGGCCATGGTCGGGCGCAGCTCCACCTCGGTCATGGTGGCCATCGCCGTCGCGCAGGTGCCGATCTTCGCGCGGCTGCTGCGCGCCTCCCTGCTCTCCCAGCGCGGGCAGGACTACGTCCTCGCGCTGCGCTCCCTGGGGCTGCGCGAGCGCCGCATCGTCGTCAGCCACATGCTGCCGAACTCCCTGGGCCCGCTCCTCGTGCAGGCGACGCTCGTCCTCGCGACGGCCGTCATCGAGGTCGCCGCCCTGTCCTTCCTGGGGTTGGGAGACCCCGACCCGGCCGTCGCGGAATGGGGACGCATGCTCGTCAAGGCGCAGGAACGGCTGCAGAACGACCCGCAGCTGGCGCTGTGGCCGGGGGTCTGCATCGCGGTCACCGCGCTCGGCTTCACCCTGCTCGGGGAGTCCCTGCGCCAGGCGCTCGACCCGCGGGCCCGCCGATGAGCGCCGCCGCCGACGCCCGCCGCGCCGGGGCGCTGCCGGTGCCGCCGGGGGAGTCGCTGCTGTCCGTGCGCGACCTGCGGGTGCAGTTCGTCCGCCGGGGCGCCGCCCCCGTCACCGCCGTCGACGGGGTCTCCTTCGACGTCGGCGCGGGGGAGATCCTCGGCCTCGTCGGCGAGTCCGGCTGCGGCAAGTCCGTCACCTCCCTCGCCGTCATGGGCCTGCTGCCCCGGCGCAGCTCCCGCGTCTCCGGCGAGGTCCGCTTCGCCGGCCGCGACCTGCTCACGCTGCCGCAGCAGCAGCTGCGCGACCTGCGCGGACGCGAGCTCGGCATGGTCTTCCAGGACCCGATGACCTCCCTCAACCCGGTCCTCACCCTCGGCACCCAGGTGACGGAGGTCCTGCGCCGCCACGAGGGCATGGGCCGGCGCGAGGCCAGGGAACGCGCCGCGGACCTGCTGCGCGGCGTCGGCATCCCCGACCCCGCGCGCCGGCTGGGGGAGTACCCGCACCAGCTCTCCGGCGGCATGCGCCAGCGCGCGCTCATCGCCATCGCGCTCGCCTGCCGGCCCCGCCTGCTCATCGCCGACGAGCCCACCACCGCCCTCGACGTCACCATCCAGGCGCAGGTCCTCGACCTGCTCCAGCAGCTCGTGAGGGAGTCCGGCACCGCCATGGTCCTCATCACCCACGACCTCGGGGTCGTGGCCGGTCTCTGCGACCGCGTCGACGTCCTCTACGCGGGCCGGGTGGTGGAGTCCGCCAACCGCCGCGACCTCTTCGCCGCGCCGCGCCACCGCTACACCCAGGGCCTGCTGGGCTCCGTGCCGCGCACCGACGCCAACGGCAAGGTGCCCCTGACGCCGATCCCCGGCTCCGTGCGCGACATGCTGCCCTGGGCCGACGGCTGCGCGTTCCTGCCGCGCTGCCACCGCGGCGACGACGCCTGCCGCACCGCGGGCATCGACCTGGAACCGCGCGCCGGGGCCGACGCCGCCTCGACGCCGCCCCACCGGGCCCGCTGCGTGCACCCCGCCGGCCTCGACGACGCCCCCGGACCGGCCGGCGCGCAACCCGCCGGCGCGCACGCGGTCGCCCGCCCGGACGGGGCGGAGGTGCGCCCGTGAACGCCGCCCCGTCCGACGACGCCGAGCCGCTGCTGCGCGTGCGCGGCCTCAAGGTGCACTACCCCATCCGCCGAGGCGCCCTGCTGCAGCGCACCGTCGGCCACGTCAAGGCCGTCGACGGCGTCGACCTCGACGTGCCCAGGGCCAGCACCTACGGCCTGGTGGGGGAGTCCGGCTGCGGCAAGTCCACCTTCGGGCGGGCGGTGCTGCGCCTGACCGAGCCCACCGCCGGCAGCGTCACCGTCGCGGGGACCGACGTCCTCGCGCTGAGCCCCGCCGAGCTGCGCCGGGCCCGCGTCTCCATGCAGATGGTCTTCCAGGACCCCCTCGCCAGCCTCGACCCCCGCCAGAGCGTCGAGGCGGCCCTCGTGGAGCCCCAGAAGGTCCACGGCATGCCCGGTGGGCCCACCGCGTGGCGCAAGCGCGTCACCGAGCTGCTGGAGCGCGTCGGCCTGCCCGCCGCCGCCGCCGCGAAGTACCCCCACGAGTTCTCCGGCGGCCAGCGCCAGCGCATCGGCATCGCCCGTGCGCTCGTCCTCGGGCCCTCCCTGATCATCGCCGACGAGCCCGTCTCCGCCCTCGACGTCTCCGTGCAGGCGCAGGTCATCACGCTGCTGGAGGAGCTGCAGGCCGAGCTGGGCCTGACCTACCTGGTCATCGCGCACGACCTCGCCGTCGTGCGCCACATGAGCCGCACGGTGGGCGTGATGTACCTGGGCGGCCTCGTGGAGGAGGCGGCCACCGAGGAGCTCTACGCCCGGCCCCTGCACCCCTACACGCGCGCGCTGCTCTCCGCCGCGCCCGTGCCCGACCCCGAGGTGGAGGAGCGGCGGGAGCGGATCCTCCTGCAGGGCGACCTGCCCAGCCCCGCCGCGCCGCCTCCCGGCTGCCGGTTCCAGACCCGCTGCCCCTGGCGACAGCCGACCCGCTGCGCCGACGAGCCCCCGCCGCTGCGGGAGCTGACCGGCGGGCACCGGGTGGCCTGCCACTACGCCGAGGAGATCGAGGCCGGCACGCTGCGCCCCGCGGCGAGCGCCGTCGCCTGACCTGCGGCGATCCCGGGCGCACCCGCCCGGACACGCCGGGACCCTGCGTTGCTGCCCCGCGCGGCGACTCGCTAGGTTGCGGCGGACCCGATGGCCGTCCAGCCACCCGACAACCGTCCACCGCAGTGCCCCGTGGGCGGCTGCCGAGAAGGATCCGAGGTGACCTGTGGCTCTCCCGCCGCTGACCGCCGAACAGCGCGCCGCCGCCCTGGAGAAGGCGGCCGCCGCGCGCCGTGAGCGGGCGCAGGTGAAGAACCGCCTGAAGAACTCCGACGGCTCCCTCGACGAGGTCATCCGCCAGGGGCAGCAGGACGACGTCGTCGGCAAGATGAAGGTCTCCGCGCTGCTGGAGTCCCTCCCGAACGTCGGCAAGGTCCGCGCGCGCCAGATCATGGCCGAGATCGGCATCTCCGAGTCCCGCCGCGTGCGCGGCCTCGGCGCCCACCAGATCGCCGCCCTCGTGCAGCGCTTCGGCACCGACGGAGGGGCGTCCTGAGCACCGGCACCACCCCCGCCGGCCCGCAGCACCGGCTCACGGTGCTCGCCGGGCCCACCGCAGTGGGCAAGGGCACCGTCTCCGCCGACCTGCGGATGCGCTACCCCGAGATCTGGATCTCCGTCTCGGTGACCACCCGCTCCCGCCGCCCCGGCGAGGTCGACGGCGTGCACTACCACTTCGTCGACGAGGCGACCTTCGACCGCATGGTCGAGCAGGACGAGCTGCTGGAGTGGGCGCAGGTCCACGGCCGGCACCGCTACGGCACCCCGCGCGCCGCGGCGGTGGAGGTCCTCCGCAGCGGCCGCCCCGCGCTGCTGGAGATCGACCTCGCCGGTGCGCGGCAGGTGCGCGCCAAGATGCCCGAGGCGGGCTTCGTCTTCCTGGCGCCCCCCAGCTGGGACGAGCTGGTGCGCCGCCTCGTCGGGCGCGGCACGGAGGACGAGGCCGAGCGCGAGCGCCGCCTGGCCACCGCCCGCGAGGAGCTGGCCGCCGAACCGGAGTTCGACGTGACGATCGTCAACGACGACGTCCGACGCGCGACGGACGAACTCGTATCATGGATGGGTCTGCCCGTCCGCAGTTCCTGAGCGGTCGCCCCGCCTGACCGGTTCCCGCGACCGGCAGGCACAACCACCCGACTTGAGGAGTCCCACCCGTGGCCGGAACCGTCGCCTCGCCCGAGGGCATCACCAACCCGCCCATCGACGAGCTGCTCGAGAAGGCCGACTCCAAGTACGCCCTCGTCATCTACGCGGCCAAGCGCGCCCGCCAGGTGAACGCGTACTACTCCCAGCTCGGCGAGGGCCTGCTGGAGTACGTCGGCCCGCTCGTGGAGACCCACGTGCAGGAGAAGCCGCTGTCGGTGGCCCTGCGCGAGATCAACGAGGGCCTGCTGACCGCGGAGCCCATGGAGCAGTGAGCACCCGCCCGCGCGTCGTCCTCGGCGTCGCGGGCGGCATCGCGGCCTACAAGGCCGTCCTGCTGCTGCGCGAGCTGGCGGAGTCCGGGCACGACGTCCGCGTCGTGCCCACCGCCGCCGCGGAGCGCTTCGTCGGCCGGCCCACCTGGGAGGCCCTCTCCGGCCACCCCGTCCAGACGGACGTGTGGGCCGGCGCCGACGAGGTCCCGCACGTCCGGATCGGGCGGGAGGCCGACCTCGTCGTCGTCGCCCCCGCCACGGCGGACCTGCTGGCCCGCGCCGCCCACGGCCTGGCCGACGACCTGCTGACCAACGTCCTCCTCACCGCGACCTGCCCGGTCCTGCTGGCGCCGGCGATGCACACGGAGATGTGGCAGCACCCCGCGACGCAGGCCAACGTCGCCACCCTGCGCGCCCGCGGCGTCGTCGTGCTCGACCCGGCCTCCGGCCGCCTCACCGGGGCCGACTCCGGCCCCGGGCGCCTGCCCGAGCCCGCCGACCTCGCCGCCGCCTGCCGCCGCGTCCTCGGTGCCGGCCCCCGCCCGCGCGACCTCGAGGGGCGCCGCGTCGTCGTCAGCGCCGGCGGCACCCGCGAGCCGCTGGACCCGGTGCGCTACCTCGGCAACCGCTCCTCCGGCCGGCAGGGTGCGGCGCTGGCCGCCGCGGCCGCCGCCCGCGGCGCGCACGTCACCCTCGTCGCGGCATCGGTCGACGTGCCCCTGCCGCCCGTGGCCGAGGTCGTCCGGGTCGGCACGGCCGCGCAGCTGCGCGACGCCGTCGTGGCCGCCGCCGCCGGGGCCGACGCCGTGGTGATGGCCGCAGCCGTCGCCGACTTCGCCCCCCGCTCCCGCAGCACCCACAAGATCAAGAAGTCGGACGACTCCGACGACGCGCCCGTGGTCGAGCTGCAGCGCAACCCCGACGTCCTCGCGGGCCTGGTGCGCGAGCGCGCCGGCGCCCTGCCGGTGCTCGTCGGATTCGCCGCGGAGACGGGTGACGACAGCGGCGGCGTCCTGGAGCACGGCCGCCGCAAGCTGGCCCGCAAGGGCTGCGACCTCCTCGTCGTCAACGAGGTGGGGGAGACCCGCGGATTCGGCACCGAGACCAACTCCGTGGTCGTCCTCGGGGCCGACGGCAGCGAGCGCGGCGTGGCCGAGACGAGCAAGGACGTCGTGGCCGAGATCATCCTCGACAGCCTGGTCCCTATGCTTGCGCGGGCCCTGGCGGTGGCGCCCCCGCGCCCGAGCCGGGACGAACGATCCGAGAATCCACGACGGGAGTCCGAGTGACCAGCACGAGCCCCACCTCCGAGCGGCTGTTCACCTCGGAGTCGGTGACCGAGGGGCACCCCGACAAGATCTGCGACCAGATCAGCGACGGGATCCTCGACGAGCTGCTGCGGCAGGACCCGAAGAGCCGCGTGGCGGTGGAGACGATGGTCACCACCGGTCTCGTCCACGTCGCCGGCGAGGTCACCACCGAGGCGTACGCCGACATCCCCACCATCGTCCGCCAGACCCTGCTGGGGATCGGCTACGACTCCTCCGCCAAGGGGTTCGACGGGCGCACCTGCGGGGTCGAGGTCTCCATCGGCTCGCAGTCGCCCGACATCGCCCAGGGCGTCGACGAGGCGTGGGAGAACCGCCAGGACGGCGCGGGCAGCGACCCCCTCGACATGCAGGGTGCCGGCGACCAGGGCCTGATGTTCGGCTACGCCTGCGACGACACCCCCGAGCTCATGCCGCTGCCGATCTGGCTGGCGCACCGCCTCTCCCAGCGGCTGTCCGAGGCGCGCAAGAAGGGTGAGATCCCCTACCTGCGCCCCGACGGCAAGACGCAGGTCACCATCGGCTACGACGGTGACCGCCCCGTGCGGCTGGACACCGTGGTGCTCTCCACCCAGCACGAGCCGAACGTGGACCTCGTCACCGGCCTCACCCCGGACGTGCGCCGCCTCGTCGTCGAGCCGGTCCTGGAGGACCTGGCCATCGACACCTCGGACATCCGGCTGCTGGTCAACCCCACCGGCCGCTTCGAGATCGGCGGGCCGATGGGCGACGCCGGCCTGACCGGCCGCAAGATCATCGTGGACACCTACGGGGGGATGGCCCGCCACGGCGGCGGCGCCTTCTCCGGCAAGGACCCCTCGAAGGTCGACCGCTCCGCCGCGTACGCGATGCGGTGGGTCGCCAAGAACGTCGTCGCCGCCGGGCTCGCCCGCCGCTGCGAGGTGCAGATCGCCTACGCCATCGGCAAGGCGCACCCCGTCGGCCTCTACGTGGAGACCTTCGGCACCGAGGTCGTCCCGCTGGCCGCGGTGGGCCGCGCGGTGCGCGAGGTGTTCGACCTGCGCCCGGCCGCGATCGTGCGCGACCTGGACCTGCTGCGCCCGATCTACGCGCAGACCTCCGCCTACGGGCACTTCGGCCGCTCGCTGCCGGACTTCACCTGGGAGCGCACCGACCGCGTCGACGCCCTGCGCGAGGTCGCCCGCCTCTGAGCCCGCGGGACGGCCTCGCCGGAGAGGGCCCCGTCCGGGGTGGACGCACCGTCCCCACCCGGGCCGGGCCCTCTCCGCGTTCCGCTCGGGCCCGCCCACCCCGCAGGGGCCCGCCCCGGTGCCACGGGCACCGGAGAGCGGCAGGGCAGCGTCGGTGGCGCCTGGGAGACTGCAGGCATGCCCGAGCTCGACTCCGCCCAGCCGGCCGCGCCCGCCGCGCGGCCGGCGCGCGTGCGTGCCCGGGGAGCCGCGAAGCCGGCCGCGCTGGCCGAGACCGACCCCGTCGCCCGCGTCGTCGTCGACGTCGGCCTCGCCCACCTCGACCGGCCCTTCGACTACGCCGTGCCCGCCGCCATGGCCGAGCAGGCCGTGCCCGGCGCCCTCGTCCGGGTCAGGTTCGCCGGCGCCGACGTCGAGGGCTACGTCCTCGAACGTGCCGCCACCACCGAGCACCACGGCCGCCTCACCCCCCTGCGCAGGGTCGTCTCCGGCCTGCCCGTCGTGTCGCCGCAGGTGCTGCGCCTGGCCCGCGCCGTCGCCGAGCGCTATGCCGGGACCCTCGGCGACGTGCTGCGCCTGGCGGTGCCCGGCCGCCACGCCGGCGCGGAGGCGGAGGTGCTGGCCGCCCCGCCCGCGCAGCCGCCACAGCCCGCGGTCGAGCCCGCCGCCGACCCCGGCGACTGGCGCCACCACCAGGCGGGTGCCGCCTTCCTCGACCACGTCCGCGCCGGCCGCTCCCCGCGCGCGGTCGCCACCCTCGCCCCCGGCAGCGACTGGGCCGACGCCCTCGCCGTGGCCGCCCGCGCCTGCCTGGACTCCGGCCGCGGCGCGCTGCTCGTGGTGCCCGACCACCGCGACCTCGACCTCCTCGACGCGGCGCTGACCCGCAGGCTGCCCGCCGGCTCGCACGTGCGGCTGGAGGCCGAGGCCGGGCCCGCCGCCCGCTACCGGGCCTTCGTGCGGGCGCTCACCGGCCGCGCGCGGGTGGTCGCCGGCACCCGCGCCGCCGCGCTCGCCCCCGTCGCCGACCTCGGCCTGGTGGTGGTGTGGGACGACGGCGACGACCTGCACGCGGAGCAGCGCGCCCCCTACCCCCACGTGCGGGAGGTCGCCGCGCTGCGCGCGGAGCAGGACGGCGCCGCGGCTCTCGTTGCCGGCTGGTCGCGCACCGCCGAGGGGCAGCTGCTGCTGGAGTCCGGCTGGGCCCGCGAGGTCGTCGCCACCCGCGCGGCCGTGCGCGAGCGGATGCCGCGGGTGCTCATCGCCGGTGCCGGCGGCCCGGGTGCGCAGGACCCCCTGGCTGCGGCCGCCCGGCTGCCCAGCGACGGCTGGCGCGCGGTGCGCACGGCGCTGACGCAGGGACCCGTGCTCGTCCAGGTGCCCCGCACCGGCTACGTGCCGTCGCTGGCGTGCGACACCTGCCGCGCACCCGCCCGCTGCGGCTCCTGCGCGGGCCCCCTGGGCCTGCCGGAGGCCGGTGAGGTCGCCGCGTGCCGCTGGTGCGGGCGGCCGGCGGCGGACTGGCACTGCCCCCGCTGCGAGGGCAGGCGCCAGCGGGCGGTGGTGACGGGGGCCCGGCGCACCGCCGAGGAGCTCGGCCGGGCCTTCCCGGGTGTCCCGGTGCGCACCTCCGGCGGCACGCAGGTGCTCGCGCGGGTCGGACCGCAGCCCGCCCTGGTGGTGTGCACGCCGGGCGCGGAACCGGTGGCGGAGGGCGGCTACGCCGGGGCGCTGCTGCTGGACGGCTGGGCGCTGCTGCAGCGGCCGGACCTGCGCGCGGGGGAGGAGGCGCTGCGGCGGTGGATGGCCGCCGCGGCCCTCGTGCGCCCGGCCGGGGCCGGTGGCGTCGTGGCGCTCGTGGCGGACCCGCAGGCGCCCCCCGCGCAGGCGCTGGTGCGCTGGGACCCGGGCGGTCACGCCGCCCGCGAGCTCGCCGAGCGCCGCGAGCTGGGCCTGCCGCCCGCCGCGCGGCTGGCCGGACTCATCGGGGAGGACGCCGACGTGCGCGAGGCCCTCGACGGCCTCCCCAGGCCCCCCGGCTGGCGGGTGCTCGGGCCCGTGCCGGTCCCCGTGCCCGGCCGGTCGCCGGGCGCGCCGGAGCTGGTGCGTGCCGTGGTCGAGGCGCCCCTGGCCGAGGGCGGTGCGCTGGCCGCCGAGGTCAAGGCCCTGCTCGCCGGCCGCAGCGCCCGCAAGCTGCCGGTGGTGCGCGCGCGCATCGACCCCCTCGACATCGGCTGACCGCACCCGCGGCGGCGGCGACTACCATCGGCAGGTCACCCGTCGTCCCACCGGCGGCGCCTGCGAGGACCGGCAGCGGGGACGACAGCGAGCACGACGACGAGCACGACGACGAGCACGACGACAGGGAGAGCAGTGGCGATCCAGCCCATCAGGTTGTTCGGCGACCCGGTGCTGCGCCAGCGCGCGGCGGAGGTCACCGACTTCGACAAGGAGCTGCGCCGCCTCGTCAAGGACCTCGAGGACACGATGATGGACGCCCCCGGAGCCGGCCTGGCCGCCCCGCAGCTCGGGGTGTCGCTGCGCGTGTTCACCTACTACGCCGACGGCGAGCTCGGGCACCTCGTCAACCCGCAGCTGGACCTCTCCTCGGAGTGCCAGGACGGCGACGAGGGGTGCCTGTCCTTCCCCGGAATCATCGCCGACACCCGCCGCGCCCTGCACGTGGTCGCCAAGGGCTTCGACATGCACGGGGAGCCGATCACCGTCACCGGCTCCGAGTACAAGGCCCGCGCCCTGCAGCACGAGACGGACCACCTCGACGGCATCCTCTTCATCGACCGCCTCGACCAGGCCCAGCGCAAGCTCGCGCTGAAGGCCGTGCGGGAGGCGGAGTGGATGGGGCAGCCCGCCCCCACGGTCAAGGTCAGCCCGCACTCCACCTTCGGCAAGGCGCTGTAGACCGTGCGGATCGTGTTCGCCGGCACCCCCGAGGTGGCGCTGCCGGCCCTCGACGCCCTGCTCGCCTCCTCCCACGAGGTCCTCGCCGTCGTCACCCGGCCCGACGCCCCCGCCGGCCGCGGCCGCCGCGTCTCGGTCGCGCCCGTGGCCGCGCGCGCCCGGGAGGCTGGCCTGGAGGTGCTGCAGCCGGTGCGGCCCTCGGAGCCGGAGTTCCTCGCCCGGCTGGCGGAGCTGGCACCGGACTGCTGCCCCGTCGTCGCCTACGGGGCGCTCGTGCCGCGCGCCGCCCTCGACGTTCCGGCGCACGGCTGGGTCAACCTGCACTTCTCGCTGCTGCCCGCGTGGCGCGGCGCCGCCCCCGTGCAGCGCGCCGTCATGGCCGGCGACGCCGTCACGGGGGCCTGCACGTTCCGGCTGGAGGAGGGCCTGGACACCGGGCCAGTCCTCGGCCGCCTGGAGGAGCCGGTCGGGCCGCGCGACAGCGCCGGGGACCTGCTCGCCAGGCTCGCGCAGCGCGGGGCGAGGCTGCTGGTGGAGACCCTCGACGCGCTCGAGGCGGGCACCGCCCGGGCAGTGCCGCAGCCGGACGACGGCGTGAGCCTGGCCCCGAAGCTGCAGCCCGCCGACGCGCGCGTCGACTGGTCGGCGCCCGCACCCGTGGTGGACCGGCTGGTGCGCGGCTGCACCCCCGCCCCCGGCGCGTGGTCGACGCTGCGCGGGCAGCGGCTGAAGCTGGGGCCGGTGCGGCCGCTGCCGCCGGAGGACGGGGTCGTCCTGGGCCCCGGGGAGCTGCGGGTGGAGCGGGAGCGCGTCCTGGCCGGCACCGCGGCCGGCGTGGTGGAGCTCGGCGAGGTGCAGCCCGCGGGCAAGAAGGCGATGCCAGCGCTGGCGTGGGCGCGCGGCGTCCGCCCCGAGCCGGGGGAGCGGCTGGAGTGAGCCGTCCCGGCACGGCGGACGGACGGGCACGACGGACGGGCACGGCGGACGGAGCGGGTTCTGATGGCTGAGGGTGGACGGCAGGGTCCCGCCGGTGGCGGGGGCGGTGGCGCCGGACGCCCCGGAGGCCCCCGCAGCGGTCAGGGTCCGCGTGGCGGTTCGGGACCGCGAGGCGGTCAGGGACCGCGAGGTGGGCAGGGTCCCCGCGGCGGGCAGGGGCCGCGCGGCGGCCAGGGTCCCCGTCAGGGGCAGTCGGACGCGCAGCCGCGCCGCGGCGTGCAGCAGGACCGCTACACCACCGTCGACGTCGCCCGCCAGGTCGCCTTCGACGTGCTGCGCGCCGTCGACGCCGAGGACGCCTACGCCAACCTCGTCCTGCCGAAGACGTTGCGGCAGCGCCGCCTGCACGGCCGCGACGCCGCCTTCGCCACGGAGCTCGCCTACGGCGTCCTGCGCTCGCGCGGCACCTACGACGCGATCCTGCAGGCCTGCCTCGACCGCCCGATCGAGCAGCTCGACCCCCCGGTGCGGGACCTGCTGCGCCTCGGCGCCCACCAGTTGCTCGCCCTGCGCGTGCCGGACCACGCCGCCGTCGCCACCACCGTCGCGCTGACCCGCGTGGCCGTCGGCACCGGCGCGGCCGGCCTCGTCAACGCGGTGCTGCGCAAGCTGCCCGCCCGCGACCTCGACGGCTGGCTGGCCGAGGTCCTGCCCGACGCCGCCGCGGACGAGGACACCCACCTGGCCGTGCGCTGGTCGCACCCGCAGTGGGTGGTGCGCTCCTTGCGCGAGGCCCTGCGCGCCCACGGGCAGGACGCCGCCCAGCTCCCCGACCTGCTCGCCGCGGACAACGCCGCCCCGGCCGTGGCGCTGACCGCCCTGCCCGGTCTCTGCGACGCCGCGGAGCTCGTCGCCACCGGCGCCCGGCCCGGCCGGTGGTCGCCCACGGCGGCGGTGATGGACGGCGGCGACCCCGGCGCCCTGCCGAGCGTCCGCGACGGACGCGCCCGCGTGCAGGACGAGGGCAGCCAGCTCGCCGCCCTGCTCCTGACAGCGGCCGCGGTCGAGGGCGCCGACGGGCGCTGGCTGGACCTGTGCGCGGGTCCCGGCGGCAAGGCGGCGGTGCTGGCCGCCACCGCCGCCCAGCGCGGCGGCCACCTCGTCGCCGTGGAGGTCTCCGAGCACCGCACCCGCCTCGTGGAGTCCTCTCTGCAGGCCGTCACCCGGGCCGCCGCGCAGGCCGGCACGCGCCCGCCCGAGGTCCGCACCGCCGACGGCCGCGAGGTCGGCACGGAGGAACCCGGCGCGTACGACCGGGTGCTCGTCGACGCCCCGTGCACCGGTCTCGGCGCGCTGCGCCGCCGTCCGGAGGCCCGGTGGCGGCGCACGCCCGCCGACCTCGGCGCCCTCGGCCCCCTCCAGCGGGCGCTGCTCACCTCGGCGGTGCAGGCGGTGCGGCCCGGCGGGGTGGTGGCGTACGTGACGTGCTCACCGGTGCTGGCGGAGACCCGTCTCGTCGTCGACGACGTCGTGCGCGCCCAGGGCAAGCGGGGCCTCGCCCTGGAGCGGCTGGACACCGCCGGCCTCCTGCACGCCGTCACCGGTGCCGCGGTGCCGGGTGCGGCGGCCGGGACGGCGGTGCAGCTCTGGCCGCACCTGCACGGCACCGACGCGATGCACGTGCAGCTGCTGCGCCGCACGTCCTGAGCCGTCCGCGGCCCTTCGCGGGGTCGTGCCGGGCAGGTCGTGGCGGGTCGCTCGTGCCGGGGGGCGCGCCCGGCTCGGTAGGGTGCGCGCCGTGGGCATCCAGATCAATCCGAGCATCCTCTCCGCCGACTTCGCCAACCTGGAGGCGGAGCTGGGGCGCATCGCCGACGCGGACTGGGCCCACGTCGACGTCATGGACGGGCACTTCGTGCCGAACCTGACGCTGGGCCTTCCGATCGTGGAGTCCCTGCTGAAGGTCTCGCCGGTCCCGCTGGACTGCCACCTGATGATCGAGCAGCCGGACCGCTGGGCCCCGGCCTACGCCGAGGCGGGCGCGCAGGGCGTCACCTTCCACGCGGAGGCGGCGGCCGCGCCGGTGCGTCTGGCCCGGGAGCTGCGCCGCCACGGCGCCCGCGCGGGGATGGCCCTGAAGCCCGCGACGCCGGTGGAGCCGTTCGTCGACCTCCTCCCCGAGCTGGACATGCTGCTGGTGATGACGGTGGAGCCCGGCTTCGGTGGGCAGTCCTTCCTCGACGTCACCCTGCCCAAGATCCGCCGCGCCCGGGCCGCCATCGCCGGGGCCGGGCTCGACGTGTGGCTGCAGGTGGACGGCGGGGTCTCCGCCTCCACCATCGAGCGGGCCGCCGAGGCGGGCGCGGACGTGTTCGTCGCCGGATCGGCCGTCTACGGCGCGGAGGACGCGGCCGCCGCCGTCGCGGAGCTGCGCGCCAAGGCGCAGGCCGCCTGCGGCTGACCCCGCCGCGGGTGGGGCCGTCCTGCCGTCGCCTCCACCCGCCCCCCGTCCGCGCCCGGCCCGTCGTCGGTACCGGTCCGCCGGGCTGCGGCTCCCGGCGTGGCAGACTGGGGCCGCTCCACCAGCAGTTCCACCAGCAGTTCCACGTCAGACCACAGCAGAACCACGACGAGCGTGCTCCGGGGTCGGTGCAATTCCGAACCGGCGGTGACAGTCCGCGACCCACCTGCGATGCGGGTGGTTGACCCGGTGGAACTCCGGGACCGACGGTGAAAGTCCGGATGGGAGGCAGCGCGCGGCGTCGTGGGCCGCCGGCGCTCCCGTGCGCCCGGCGGTCCCTCGACGTCCGTCGGGGGATGCCCGCGTCCCGCGGCGTCCCCCGCCTTCCAGCGACCCTCCGGCCACCCTCGCCGCGGTGCCGACCGGAGGAGACGCCCGTGGCCAGCAGCGCGGAGACCGCGGCGATGCGCCGCGCCCTCGACCTGGCCGCGCTCGGCCCCCGCACCGGCCCCAACCCGCGCGTCGGCTGCGTCCTGCTCGACGACCGCGGGCGGACCGTCTCCGAGGGGCACCACCGGGGCGCGGGCACCCCGCACGCCGAGGCAGCCGCCCTGGCCGCCCTCGCCGGGGACGTCCCGCGGGGGCTGACCGCCGTCGCCACCCTCGAGCCGTGCACCCACACCGGCCGCACCGGCCCGTGCGCGCAGGCGCTGCTGGGGGCCGGGGTGCGGCGCGTCGTCGTCGCGGCCCTGGACCCCAACCCCGCCGCCGCCGGCGGTGTGCAGCTGCTGCGCTCGGCCGGGGTGGAGGTCGAGACGGGCGTCCTGGCCGCCGAGGGCGAGGAGCTCAACGAGCGCTGGTCCACGGCCGTGGGGCGCGGGCGCCCGTGGGTGACGTGGAAGTGGGCGGCCACCCTGGACGGGCGCTCCGCCGCGGCCGACGGCAGCAGCCGGTGGATCACCGGTGAGCAGGCCCGCACGGACGTGCACCGCCTGCGCGGCGAGCACGACGCCGTCCTCGTCGGCACCGGCACCGCCCTGACCGACGACCCCGCCCTGACCGTCCGCGACGCGCAGGGCCGCCCCGCCGCCCGGCAGCCGCTGCGGGTCGTCGTGGGCCGCCGGGAGCTGCCGGCGGCCGCGGCCCTGCACGACGGCGCCGCGCCCCTGCTGCACCTGCGCACGGACGACCTCACCGCCGCCCTGGCGCAACTGCACGACCGCGAGGTGCGCACGGTCCTGGTGGAGGGCGGCCCGACGCTCGCGGCGGCGCTGTGGCGGGCGGGGCTGGTCGACGAGGTCGTCGCCTACCTCGCCCCGGCGCTGCTGGGCGCGGGCCCCGCCGCCGTGGGCGACCTGGGCATCGGCTCCATCGACGCCGCCGCCCGCCTGCACCTGCGCGCCGTCGACCGCGTCGGCGACGACGTCCGCCTCACCGCCCGACCGGGCCCGCCCGGCCCCACCCCGCCGAGCCCCACTCCGTCCAGCAGTTCCCGTCCCACCCACCCGCAGGAGGCCTGACGTGTTCACCGGGATCGTCGAGGAGGTCGGCGAGGTGCTCGCCGTCGAGCGCGGGGAGGACTCCGCGCGCCTCACCGTGCGCGGGCCGGTGGTGACCTCCGACGCCGTGCACGGCGCGTCCATCGCCGTCGACGGAGTCTGCCTCACCGTCGTCGACCAGCCCGACCCCGCCTCCTTCACCGTCGACGTGATGGCCGAGACGCTGCGGCGCACGGCCCTCGCCGACGTCGCCCCCGGCCGCGCGGTCAACCTGGAGCGGCCCGTCGCCGTCGGCGGGCGCCTCGGCGGCCACGTCGTGCAGGGGCACGTCGACGGCACCGGCACCGTCGTGCAGCGGGTGCCCGGGGAGCGCTGGGAGGTCGTGCGCATCGGCCTGGACGCGGGCCTGGCCCGCTACGTCGTGCCCAAGGGCTCCATCACCGTCGACGGGGTGTCCCTCACCGTCGTGGACGTCGAGGACGCGCCGGCCGGGGACGCGGGGAAGTCGCGGGAGGGGCGCACGGGCGCCTCGTTCACCGTGTCGCTGATCCCCGCCACGCTGGAGGGCACCACCCTCGGGCGCCGCGCGGTCGGTGACGCCGTCAACCTCGAGGTCGACGTCCTCGCCAAGTACGTCGAGCGCCTCACCGCCCGTCCCGCCGCCGCGCCGGACACCGGGGTGACGCCGTGAACCTCCTCGACTGGCTGCTGACGGGCGTCGTCCCCATCGGCGCCGGTGCGATCTCCGTGCGCGAGGTCGTCGGCAACGGCTTCGGCCTGGCGTCGGCGATCGGCGGGATGCGGCGGCGGGTCTGGGCCTGGCCGGTCGGCATCGTCGGCAACCTGCTGCTGCTCACGGTCTTCCTCGGCGGCGTGTTCACCACCCCGCAGGGCACCACGCTGCTCGGGCAGGCCGGGCGGCAGGTTCTGTTCGTCGCCGTGTCCGTCTACGGCTGGGTGCGGTGGCGCGAGTCCCGCCGCTCCGGCGGCGGCGCGGACGGAGCGGTCGTGCCCCGGTGGGCGACCTGGCGCGAGCGCGCCGGCCTCCTCGTCGTCGCCGTCGGGCTCACGGCCCTCCTCACGCCGATCTTCGAGGCGCTGGGGTCGTGGCCGCCGGTGTGGGCCGACGCCTGGACGTTCACCGGCTCGCTGCTGGCCACCTACGGGATGGCCCGCGGCTGGGTGGACTTCTGGCTCGTCTGGATCGCGGTCGACGTCGTCGGCGTGCCGCTGCTCCTCCAGGGCGGCTTCTACCCCTCCGCCGTCATGTACGGCTTCTACGGCGTCTTCTGCCTCGTGGGCTTCGCCGTGTGGTGGCGCACCCAGCGCCGGCTCGCCCTCCAGACCAGCCCCCGACCCACCTCGGCGCTGCCCGCCGCCACCGACCCCAGCATGGAGACCCTCGGATGAGCGCCGACCCCACGACCGCCGCCGGGACCACCCCGGCCGAGCTGCCCGCCGCCCTCGCCGCCGCCCTGGAGGCCCTGCGCGCGGGCCGGCCCGTGCTGGTCGCCGACGCCGACGACCGGGAGAACGAGGGCGACGTGGTCCTCGCCGCCGAGCTGGCCACGCCCGAGTGGATCGGCTGGACGGTGCGGCACACCTCGGGGATGCTCTGCGCGCCCATGCCGTTCGAGCGCGCCGCGGCCCTCGACCTGCCGCCGATGGTGGCCTGCAACGAGGACTCCCTGCGCACCGACTACACCGTCAGCGTCGACGCCGCGAGCGGCGTGGGCACCGGCATCTCCGCCGCCGACCGGGCACGCACCCTCACCGTGCTCGCCGATCCCGCGGCGCGTCCCGGTGACCTCGTGCGCCCCGGCCACGTGTTCCCGCTGCGCGCCCGTCCGGGTGGCGTGCTGGAGCGTCCGGGTCACACCGAGGCGTCCGTGGAGCTCTGCAGGCTCGCGGGGCTCCAGCCCGTGGCGGTGATCGCCGAAGTGGTCAACGACGACGGTTCGATGGCGCGCCGCGCCGAACTGCTGGAGCTGGGCAGGCGCTTCTCGCTGCCCTTCGTCACGATCGAGGAGCTCGCCGGCTACCTGGCCGCCGGGCACGGCAGCACGGACGCGACCGGAGCGGGCGCGTCCACGGCACACGGAGGAGGAACGCGATGAGCGGAGACGGCAGCCCGGACCTCGCGGTCGACGGCACAGGCCTGAAGGTGGCGCTGGTCGCGGCGCGCTGGCACGAGGAGATCATGGGGGGTCTCCTGGCGGGGGCCCAGCAGGGACTGCAGGACTCCGGCGTCACCGACGTCACGACGGTGCGGGTGCCCGGCTCGTTCGAGCTGTCCGTCGCCGCCGCGCGCCTGGCCCGCACCGGCGACTACGACGCCGTCGTGGCCCTCGGGGTCGTCATCAAGGGCGGCACCCCGCACTTCGACTACATCTGCCAGGCCGCGACGATGGGCCTGACCGAGGTGGCCACCAGCACCGGGGTCCCGGTGGGGTTCGGGGTCCTGACCGTGGAGAACGAGTCGCAGGGCCTGCACCGGGCGGGACTGCGCGGCTCGCGGGAGGACAAGGGCCGCGAGGCGGTGCTGGCGGCGCTGGAGACGGCCGTGGCGCTGCGCGAGGTCGCCCCCCGCACGAGCTGACGCCCGTCTGCGGGCGCGACGGCGGGTGGCGTTGCGGCGGCGGGCGAGGCCCGGAGTAGCGTCGCGCCGGTGACGCACCAGAGCCCCGGCGCCCGCCCGCTGCCGCCCGTCGTCGTGCCGCCGACCGCCTCGCAGCTGCGCCGTGCCCTGGCGCGCGCCCGCGACGGCAAGGCGCTGGACGCCGGCGAGGCCGAGGTCCTCCTGCACGCCCGCGGCGCCGACCTGCAGGCGCTGTGCGCGGCGACGACCGCGGTGCGCGACGCCGCCATGCTGGCCGCCGGCCGGCCCGGCACCGTCACCTACAGCCGCAAGGTGTTCATCCCCCTCACCCGGCTGTGCCGCGACCGGTGCCACTACTGCACCTTCGCGACGGTGCCAGGCCGGCTGCCCGCGCCGTTCCTGTCCCCCGACGAGGTCCTGGACATCGCCCGCGCCGGCGCCGCGCAGGGCTGCAAGGAGGCGCTGTTCACCCTCGGCGACCGCCCGGAGGAGCGCTGGCCGGCCGCGCGGGAGTGGCTGGACGCCCACGGCTACGACGACACCCTCTCCTACGTGCGGGCGATGTCCGTGCGCGTGCTGGAGGAGACGGGCCTGCTGCCGCACCTGAACCCGGGGGTGATGAGCTGGGCGGAGCTGCAGCGCCTGAAGCCGGTCGCGCCCTCGCTGGGGATGATGCTGGAGACGACGTCGCGGCGGCTGTTCGAGGAGCCCGGGCAGCCGCACTTCGGCTCCCCCGACAAGGACCCCGACGTGCGGCTGCGGGTGCTGGAGGACGCCGGTCGCGTCGGGGTGCCGTTCACGACGGGCATCCTCGTCGGCATCGGGGAGACCCCGGCCGAGCGCGTCGACTCCCTCCTCGCCATCCGTCGGGTGGCGCGGGAGTACCGGGGCGTGCAGGAGGTCATCGTCCAGAACTTCCGCGCCAAGGACGACACCGCCATGCGCCGCAGCGGTGACCTCGGCCACGAGGAGTACCTCGCGACCATCGCCGTGGCGCGGCTGCTGCTGGGCCCGTCGGTGAGCCTGCAGGCCCCGCCGAACCTGTCCGAGCCCGGGCAGCTGCACGCCCTCCTCGCCGCGGGCGTCGACGACTGGGGCGGGGTCTCGCCGGTCACCCCGGACCACGTCAACCCCGAGCGGCCGTGGCCGCACCTGGAGGACCTGGCCCGCTGGACGGGCGAGGCGGGGCTGCGGCTGGCGGAGCGGCTGACCGCCCACCCGCGCTTCGTGCTGGGGTCCCTGCACCGCGACGAGCCGTGGATCGACCCGCGCCTGCACCCCCACGTCGGGGCACTGGCCGACCCGGCGACGGGCCTGGCCGCGGAGGGGGCGGCCGCGGTCGGGCTGCCCTGGCAGGAGCGCGACGGCGGCGGGCTGGCCGCCGCTGGCGTCGGGACGGGGCGCACCGGCCTGCACGCCGAGGTGGACACCACCGGCCGCACGGGCGACCGTCGCGGCGACTTCGACGACGTCTACGGCGACTGGGACGCCGTCGCGGAGCGGGTGGGCGCCGACCGGGCAGCGGGCACCCGCGCGGCCGCGGCCAGCGCCCCGGAGCGCCTGGACGCCGACGTCGCCAACGCCCTGCGCCGCGCCGCCGAGGACCCCGCCGCCCTCAGCGACGCGCAGTACCTGGCGCTGATGATGGCCGAGGGGGAGGGCCTGGAGGCGCTCACCGCGCTCGCCGACGACGTGCGCCGCGCGGTGGTCGGCGACGAGGTGACGTACGTCGTGAACCGGAACATCAACTTCACCAACGTCTGCTACGTGGGCTGCCGCTTCTGCGCCTTCGCCCAGCGCAAGACCGACGCCGACGCCTACACCCTGTCCCTGGCGGAGATCTCCTCCCGGGTGGTGCAGGCCCGGGCGCTGGGCGCGACGGAGGTGTGCCTGCAGGGCGGCATCTCCCCGGACCTCGGCCCCGGTGACTACGCCGCGATCGTGCGCGCCGTGAAGGACGCCGTCCCGGACATGCACGTGCACGCCTTCAGCCCGATGGAGGTGGCCACCGCCTCGGCGAAGGCCGGGGTCTCCGTGCGGGACTGGCTCGTGGAGGTGCAGGAGGCCGGCCTCGGGTCCATCCCGGGCACCGCCGCGGAGATCCTCGACGACGACGTCCGCTGGGTGCTGACCAAGGGGAAGCTGCCCACCGCCGCGTGGATCGAGGTGGTGGAGACGGCGCACTCCCTGGGCATCCCGTCGAGCTCGACGATGATGTACGGCCACGTCGACCACCCCCGCCACTGGGTGCAGCACCTGCGGACGCTGGCGCAGGTGCAGGACCGCACCGGCGGCTTCACCGAGTTCGTGCCGCTGCCGTTCGTGCACACCAACGCGCCCGTGTACCTGGCGGGGGTGGCGCGGCCGGGGCCGACGCGGCGCGACGACCGGGCGGTGCACGCGGTGGCGCGGCTGCTGCTGCACGGGCGCATCGACCACGTGCAGACGTCGTGGGTGAAGCTCGGCGTGGACGGCACCCGGACGATGCTCACCGGCGGCGCCGACGACCTCGGCGGGACGCTGATGGAGGAGACGATCAGCCGGATGGCCGGCTCGGAGCACGGCTCGGCGAAGACGGTGGCGGAGCTGGCGGAGATCACGGCGGGCATCGGCCGCCCGCTGCGGCAGCGCACGACGACGTACGGGGACGTGGGGCGCGCGGACGTGGCGGGCGGGGAGGCGCCGCTGCCGGACCAGCGGCGGGCCGCGAGCGCCGCAGCCGCCGAGCAGCGCCCCTGACGCCGACCTCGGCCCCGGGCGGATCACCGGCGCGCCGGTGCCCGCCGTCCCGAGCGCCCCGGCGGCCGGAGTCGTGCCCCGGGACCGCCTAGACTCGCGCCCCGTGAAGTCCTTCGACGACCTGTTCGCCGAGCTCAGCGACAAGGCCCGCACCCGCCCCGCCGGATCCGGCACCGTCGTGCAGCTCGACGCCGGTGTGCACGCCATCGGGAAGAAGGTCGTCGAGGAGGCGGCCGAGGTGTGGATGGCCGCCGAGCACGAGGGGCCGGAGCGCACCGCGGAGGAGATCTCCCAGCTCCTGTACCACCTGCAGGTCCTCATGATCGCCCGCGGCCTGACCCTCGACGACGTCTACGCCCACCTGTGACGTCCCCGGCCGCGCCCGGCGGCCCCCCCGCGACCGTCCGCCCGACCACAGGAGAAGCTCCCGTGCTGCGCATCGCCGTCCCCAACAAGGGCTCGCTGTCGGAGGCGGCCAGCGCCATGCTCCGCGAGGCGGGCTACAGCCAGCGCCGCGAGGCGAAGGAGCTCCTCCTCGACGACCCCGCGAACAACGCGCAGTTCGTCTTCCTCCGCCCCCGCGACATCGCTCTCTACGTCGGCTCCGGCACCCTCGACGTCGGCATCACCGGCCGCGACCTGCTGCTGGACTCGCGCGCCCCCGCCTCGGAGGTGCTGCCGCTGGGCTTCGCCCGCTCCACCTTCCGCTTCGCCGGCCGCCCGGGCACGGCCACGGGCGTGGGCGACCTGCAGGGCCGGCGCATCGCCACCAGCTACTCCGGCCTGCTGGGCAAGCACCTGGCCGAGCACGGCGTCTCCGCCGACATCGTCCACCTGGACGGCGCGGTCGAGACGGCCATCGCGCTGGGCATCGCCGACGTCATCGCCGACGTGGTGGAGACCGGGACCACGCTGCGGGCGGCGGGCCTGGAGGTGTTCGGGGAGCCGGTCATGACGTCGGAGGCCGTCCTCGTGCGCCGCGCCGGCGCGGAGCCCTCCCCGGCCGTCGAGGTCCTCGTGCGGCGCCTGCAGGGCGTCCTGGTGGCCCGCCAGTACGTCATCGTCGACTACGACTGCCCGCGCAGCCTCGTCGAGCGGGCCTTCGAGATCACCCCGGGCCTGGAGTCGCCGACCGTCTCCCCGCTGGCCGATCCCGACTGGGTCGCCGTGCGGGCCATGGTGCGCGCCAACGCGACCAACCGCGTGATGGACGAGCTCTACGACCTCGGCGCGCGGGCGATCCTGGTCACCAGCATCCACGCGTGCCGGCTGTGACGGAGCCGACCGGTGGGCGGCTCTCCCGCGAGGAGGCGATCGCGCGGCTGAGCGCACCGTTCCGCCCCCGGAGGGCGCGCGCGGTGGGGGTGCCGCTGGCGGTGGGCATCTTCGTCGTCCTGGCCGTGGTGGGCGCCGCCATGCTGGGCAGCGGCCTGCCCGGCTGGACCGTGCTGGACTCCCTGCTGTGCGTGGCCTTCGGGGCGCTGCTGGGGGCGGGGGTCCTGCGCCTGGTCGGGGTGCGCGCCGTGCCCACGGCGGACGCGCTCGTGGTCCGCAACGTCTTCCTGACGACCCGCGTGCCGTGGGCGACGATCGTGGCGGTGCGCTTCGGCGGCGGCAACCCCTGGCTGACGCTCGACCTCAGCGACGGGGAGAACCACGCCGTGATGGCGATCCAGCGCGCCGACGGGGCGTGGGCGCACGAGCAGGCGGGCAGGCTCGCCACGCTGGTCGAGCTGCACACCCGCCCCGCCTGAGGCTGCGCCGCCCGAGCCCGCCCTGCTTCCCCGCGCCGGTCGGGGGTCACGGCAGCAGCCGCAGGACCGGGTCCGCGGACCCGCCGGGGCCGCCGGTGTCCAGCCGCACGTCGGCGCGGCCCCGCGTGCCCTCCGCGGCGAAGTGGAGCTCCTCCTGGCGCCGCCACCGGTGCCAGTGCGGGGCGTAGGCCTCCCCGTCGCGGGCGATCCCCCGCGCGTGGCGCAGCTCCGGGGGCGCCTCCAGCCACAGCAGCGCCGACAGGTGCGGTGCGCAGGCCCGGGCCCCGCAGCCGACGCCCTCCAGCAGCAGCGTCGCGGCGGCGGGCACCGGGTGCTCCTCCGCGTGCCGCCCCGCCACCCAGTCGTAGCGGCGGTAGGCCGCCGGGCGGCGCTGCGCCAGCGGCCGCAGCACCCACTCCAGCAGCAGGGGCACGGCGTCGGCCAGGCCGTCCCAGCCGGGGTAGAGCTCGTCCATGTGCACCACCTGCGCGCCGCCCAGCAGGGGTGCGAGGGCGGCGGCGAGAGTCGTCTTGCCCGAGCCGGAGGGCCCGTCGACGGCCACGACCCGGGTTCCGCCCGCGCGGGGCGGGTGGGCGGCCACGAGCGCCGCGAGGGCCTCCGCGGTGACCGGTGCGCCGGCTCGCGGCAGCCCCTCCGCGCCCGGTCCCGGCGTCGAGGGCCCGCCCGCCCCCACCGGCCTCAGAACGACGTCGCGCACCACGGGGCCTCGCCGGTGCCGAGGACGTCCGCGGCTCGCGCCAGCACCGCCTCGTCCCGCGCCTGCAGCCGCCCCGCCCGGGCCAGCGTGGTGGCGCTCGTGCCCCCGAGCAGCAGGGCGGCGAGGGCGTCCACCGTCAGCTCCACGTCCGGTGCCGCGTCGGTGGGTGCGACCTCGGCGCCGCCCGCGCCTGTCTCCAGCGCCACCGTCCCGGCGGCCGGGCCGGCGTCGTCGTGCACGCGCAGCACCAGCCGCGCCGCCCCGCGGTAGGAGCGCGCCCGCAGCACGGCCGCGGTGTCGAGGATGCGCACCCACAGGAAGTCGTCCTGGCCGCTGCGCTGGGCGGCGCGGGGGTCCTCCAGCAGCCACGGCAGCAGCTCGTCGACGGGCCGGTCCTCCGCCCGCACCGAACGGACCCAGTCGACGGAGGTGCAGTACTCCCACAGCGCCCTCGTGGCCGCCGGCGTGGTCGCCGACAGCTCGTGCACCGTCAGGGTGCTCCTGGACACCCGGCCCTGCCAGGACTCCGCCGGCGTGTACGTGCAGTACCCGTCGGCGACGCCGTCCGGGCCGCGGCGCAGCACCGTGCGGCTGCGCGGCCCCCAGGCGCGCGGGTTCGGCACGACCCCCGTGGTGTGGTTCCACCACTGCTCGTCGCGGAGCAGCTCCCCGGCGCGGCGGCGCCGGACGCGGTCGTGGACGGCGGCCAGGTCCGCGCGCGCCTCCCTCGCGTCGACCAGTTCCAGCGCGCCGCCGTCGCGGGGGGCGTCGCCGCGGAAGCGGGCCCGGTCGGCGTCCACGGTCCAGGAGGCGCACTCGGTGGCCGCGCCGAAGCCGTAGCGGCCGTAGATCGGCGCCTCGCTGGCGATGAGGACGCTCACGGCGGCGCCGCGCTCGCGGGCCTGACGCAGGTCGGTGCGCATCAGGGCGCTGAGCAGGCCGCGGCGGCGGTGGGTGGGCAGCACGGCGACCGAGGAGACGGCGTTGGCGCCCACGAGGCGGCCGCCCGGCAGCGTCAGCTCCGTGTCGAAGGAGCGCAGGCTGGCGACCAGCCGCCCCTCCACCGCGCCGGCGCGCAGCCGCTGCCCGCGCAGCCGCTCCCGGCGGTGCGCCACGGAGGTCGGGTCCGGCCGGTCCTCCATGAACGCCGTGCCCAGCATCTCGGACCAGCGGGTGAGGGCGTCGGTGTCCTCGACGTCGACGTCCACGACCTCGATCGCGGGGCTGCCGGTGCGGCTGGGAGGGGTCACGCGCCGACGCTAGCCGCTGCGACCGACGCGCCGCCCGGGGGTTCGCCGGCACCCCGCGGGGCGGCCCCGCACCGGTCGCGGCGGCGCGGGCCCTACGCTGCGGTCGTGAGCGTGGCCGTGCGTGTGATCCCCTGCCTGGACGTCGACGCGGGGCGCGTCGTCAAGGGCGTCAACTTCGCCGGGTTGCGGGACGCCGGTGATCCCGTGGAGCTGGCGCGGCGCTACGACGCCGAGGGCGCCGACGAACTCACCTTCCTCGACGTCACGGCCTCCTCCGACGCCCGCGAGACGACCTACGAGATCGTCTCGCGCACCGCCGAGCAGGTCTTCATCCCGCTCACCGTCGGCGGCGGCGTGCGCACGGTGGCCGACGTGGGCCGGCTGCTGCGCGCGGGCGCGGACAAGGTGGGCGTCAACACCGCGGCCATCGCCCGCCCCGAGCTCATCGCGGAGATCGCCGACCGCTACGGCAGTCAGGTCCTCGTGCTGTCCGTCGACGCCCGCCGCGTCCAGCCCGGGGCACCGGCCACGGCCTCCGGCTTCGAGGTGACCACCCACGGCGGACGCCGCGGCACCGGCCTCGACGCGGTGGAGTGGGCGGTGCGCGCCGCCGAGCTGGGGGCGGGGGAGGTGCTGCTGAACTCCATGGACGCCGACGGCACCAAGGCCGGCTACGACCTGGAGCTGCTCGGCCTGGTGCGGAACGTGGTCAGCGTCCCGCTGATCGCCTCGGGCGGGGCCGGTGCGCTGGAGCACTTCGAGCCGGCCGTGGCCGCGGGTGCGGACGCGGTGCTCGCCGCGAGCGTCTTCCACTTCCGCGAGCTCACCATCGGGCAGGTGAAGGACGCCGTGCGGGCGGGCGGCCACCCCGTCCGCTGACGGCGCCCCCCGCCGCCCCCCACCCGCCGCCGCGGGCTCAGCCGGGTGCCGTGAACCGCCGCAGCGCCTCCGGGCTGCCGTCGATGTCGACCAGGGCCCTGGAGCCGCGGCCGAAGGCGTGCAGGAGCAGCTCTCCCGGCTGCCCGGCGATGCTCACCGCCCACGAGCCGCGGCGCACCACGGCGCGCTGCCCGCCGGGCACGACGAGCACGACCCCCACCCCGGCGCGGCGGTAGGCGAGGCGGCCGAAGGACCGCACCGACCGCCACAGCGATGCGCTGACGTCGGCCGGCAGCCGGCGCGGCGCCCAGTGCGGCTGCGCCCGGCGCACGTCCTCGTGGTGCACGAAGAACTCCGCCCCGTTGACGAGGCGGCCCAGGCCCGGCAGGGCGGTGGGGTTCCACCGCGGCGGGCCGGTGCGCACCCGCTCGACGAGCTCCTCGAAGGGCAGCGCGCCGAGCTCGGCCACGACCCGGCGGCCGAGGCCCCGCAGGGGAGGCAGCGCGGTGCCGACGGCGGCGAGCGGGCGGCCGTCGCGGACGACGAGGTGCACCATCAGGTCGCGCACGGTCCAGCCGGCGCACAGGGTGGGGGCGTCGGGCCCCGCCTCGAGCGCGCTGTCGCACAGGGCGGAGCGCTCCTCGGCGGCGTAGCTGGTGTCGGCGGGCAGGCTTCTCAGCACGGGCACGAGGAGATCGTGGCACGAGCGGGCGGGCGGGCACACGGCGGAGGCGGACGGCGGACCCGCGCCCCGGCGGTGCCATCATCGGCGGGTGGCAGACGCGAGCAGCAACCCCCCGCCCGGCGACGCCCCGGACCCGCCGGAGCCCGGCCCGCTGCCCCCGGAGCTGGCGGCGGCCCTCAAGCGCGACGCCGCCGGGCTGGTGTGCGCCGTGGTGCAGCAGCACGACACCGGCGAGGTGCTGATGGTGGCGTGGATGGACGACGCGGCGCTGCACGCCACCCTCACCACCGGGCGCGCCACGTACTACAGCCGCAGCCGGCAGCAGCTGTGGCGCAAGGGCGACACCTCCGGCCACGTGCAGTGGGTGCGCTCGGCGTCCCTGGACTGCGACGGCGACGCGATCCTGCTGCAGGTGGAGCAGGTGGGGGCCGCCTGCCACACCGGTGAGCGCACCTGCTTCCTCGCCCGCCCCCTGCCCGTGGTGGTGGCCGGGCGGGAGGGGTGAGCGCGCCGGGCGCCGTCCGGCGCTCCCGCGCCACCCACCTCCTCGCGGCCGCCGCGGGCGGGCTGCTGGCGCTGGCGGCGCAGGCCCAGGTGTGGGTGCGTGCGGCCGTTCCGGGCCCGGTGGGGGACGTGGACGTGGCCGTGCGCGGCGCGGTGGCGGCCCCGGGGGTCTCGGCGGCCGCCCTGGTGGCGCTCACCGCCGTCGTGGCGTGCTCGCTGGGGCGGCGGGTGGCGCGGGCGGGGGCGGCGGTCGTCCTCGTGCTGGCCGGGGCGGGGGTCGTGGCCGCCGCGGTGCCGGTGGCGCTGTCCCCGGCCCCGGTGGTGGCCGCGGCAGCAGCGGAGCGCACGGGTGCGGCCGCGGTGCCGGCCGGGGGCGCCGCGGTCGCGCCCTGGCCGTGGGTGGCCGCGGCCGGTGGCCTGGTGGTGGCGGTGGCCGGTGCCGGGGTGCTGCTGCGCGGGCGCTCGTGGGACGTCTCCGCCCGGCACGAGCGCCCCGCCGCCGCGGTCGCCGGTGCGCCGGGTGGACCCGCCCCCGCGGCCGACCCGGCGGCGGATCCGGCGGCCGCCTGGGACAGCCTCTCCCGGGGTGACGACCCGACCCGGTGAGCGGTGCGCCGCCCCGTCGGGCGCCCGGAGGTGCCGCCGCGGGGCGGTCGCGCTCCACCGCCCGATCGCCGCGGGAGCTCGACGGTACGGTGGAGCGACCGACCGGGGGCGCGCTCCCTGTCGGTGGACCGGGACTTCCGCACCCCCGCACGGGGCGCAGGCGCTGAGGAGAGAGCACGTGGAGCAGAGCGGTGGCACGGCGGGTCGTCCGGTGACGCCGGCGCAGGCGTCGAGGAACGCGCAGCCCGACGGGCCCGCCGAGGTGGTCGACGAGCACGGCCACGGCAGCACGCCCGCGGCGTGGAGCGCCGTGGGCCTGGCGCTGCTCGGCGGTCTCATCGCGTCCCTGGCGGTCGTCTTCGTCAACATCCCGATGGGGATCGTCGGCGGCGTGATGATGCTGCTCGCGCCGGTCCTCGGCATGGTCCTGTCGAAGATGGGCTACGGGGCCAAGGGCGCGCACGGCGGTGCCGCCGGCGCGCACCGTCCCGGGGCGAGCTGACCGGGCGCGGCTGACCCGTTCCGGCGGGCGCGCAGGCCCTGCCGGGTGCCTGGCGCACCGCCGGGGCGGGAGCGGTGCCGCGGCGGGACTAGCATCGCCTCCGTGACGGTGCTGGACGACATCCTGGACGGTGTCCGCGAGGACCTGCGCGCGCGCCAGGCGGTGACCGATCTGGACACCCTGCGCGAGCGAGCGCAGCGGCAGGTCCCGGCGCGCGACGCGCGGCTGCTGCTGCGGCCCCGAGAGCCCGAGGCCCGCGGTGTCAAGGTGATCGCCGAGGTGAAGCGAGCCAGCCCGAGCAAGGGGGCGCTGGCGAACATCCCCGACCCGGCGGACCTGGCCCGCCAGTACGAGTCGGGCGGCGCCAGCGTCATCAGCGTCCTCACCGAGCAGCGCCGCTTCGGGGGCAGCCTCGACGACCTGCGGGCGGTGCGCTGCGCCGTGGACGTGCCGGTGCTGCGCAAGGACTTCGTCGTCGGCTCGTACCAGCTGTGGGAGGCCCGCGCCTACGGCGCGGACGTGATCCTGCTGATCGTGGCGGCCCTGGAGCAGGAGGCGCTGGTCTCCCTGATCGAGCGGACGGCCTCCCTGGGCATGACGGCGCTGGTGGAGGTGCACGACGCGGACGAGGTCGGGCGCGCCCTCGACGCCGGTGCGCAGGTGATCGGCGTCAACGCCCGCAACCTCAAGACCCTCGAGGTGGACCGCACGGCCTTCCACCGCCTCGCCCCCCTCATCCCCGACTCCGTCGTGCGGATCGCGGAGTCGGGCGTGCGCGGTCCCCACGACGTCGTCGACTACGCCCGCGCCGGCGCGGACGCGGTCCTGGTGGGGGAGTCCCTCGTCACGGGCGACGACCCCCGCCGCGCGGTGGCCGACCTCGTCGCGGCCGGTTCCCACCCGGCGGTGCAGGCGGTGCGCCCGTGAGCGCGGTCCGGGCGTCGTCGGACTGGCCCGCGGTGGGCGGTCTCGCGGGGGAGCGCGGCCCCTACTTCGGGGACTTCGGCGGCCGCTTCGTGCCGGAGGCGCTCGTGGCGGCACTGGACGAGATCGACGCCGCCCACCGGGAGGCGATGGCCGACCCGGCGTTCCTGGCGGAGCTGGACCACCTGCACCGCACCTACTCGGGCCGTCCCAGCCTGCTGACTGAGGCGCGGCGCTTCGCGGAGCACGCCGGCGGGGCGCGCATCCTGCTCAAGCGCGAGGACCTGAACCACACCGGCTCGCACAAGATCAACAATGTGCTGGGGCAGGCGCTGCTGACCCGCCGGATGGGCAAGACCCGCGTCATCGCGGAAACCGGCGCCGGCCAGCACGGGGTGGCGACGGCGACCGCGGCGGCGCTGCTGGGCCTGGAGTGCACGATCTACATGGGCGAGGAGGACACCCGCCGCCAGGCGCTCAACGTCGCCCGGATGCGCCTGCTCGGTGCCGAGGTCGTCCCCGTCACCATCGGCAGCCGCACGCTCAAGGACGCCGTCAACGAGGCCTTCCGCGACTGGGTGGCGTCGGTGGAGACGACGCACTACCTCTTCGGCACGGTCGCCGGTCCGCACCCCTTCCCGGTGCTGGTCCGCGACCTGCAGCGCATCGTCGGCCTGGAGGCGCGCCAGCAGGTGCTGGACCTCGTCGGGCGCCTGCCCGACGCCGTCTGCGCGTGCGTCGGTGGCGGCTCCAATGCGATCGGCATCTTCCACGCCTTCCTCGAGGACCCCGACGTGCGCCTGCTCGGCCTGGAGGCCGGTGGCGACGGCGTGGACACGGGCCGGCACGCCGCGTCCATCACCGGCGGCGGCAGCGGCGTCTTCCAGGGTTCGCGCTCCTTCGTGCTGCAGGACGAGGACGGGCAGACGCTGGAGAGCCACTCGATCTCCGCGGGCCTGGACTACCCGGGCGTCGGGCCGGAGCACGCCTGGCTGGCGGCGAGCGGGCGGGCCCAGTACCGGCCCGTGACCGACGCCGACGCGATGGAGGCCTTCCGGTTGCTGTGCCGCACCGAGGGGATCATCCCGGCGATCGAGAGCTCGCACGCCCTCGCCGGCGCCCTGGTGCTGGGCCGGGAGCTCGGCCCGGAGGGCGTCGTGCTCGTGAGCCTGTCGGGGCGCGGGGACAAGGACGTGGACACCGCGGCCCGCTGGTTCGGGCTGGTCAGCGACGCCGACCTGGTGGCCTCGGAGGCCGCGCGGGTGGCGGAGACGCCGTCGCAGACGGAGGGATCGGGATGGTGAGCGCCTCGACGGCGGGACGGACCGGGACGCGGACCTCGGCGGCCGCCGTGGACGCCGCCCGCGCCGAGGGGCGCGCCGCGCTCGTGGCGTACCTGCCCGTCGGCTTCCCGGACGTCGAGGGCAGCATCGAGGCCGCGAAGGCACTGGTCGACTCCGGCGCCGACGTCGTCGAGCTGGGCCTGCCGTACTCCGACCCCACGATGGACGGGCCGGTGATCCAGCGGGCGGTGGACGCGGCCCTGGCCGCCCGGACGCGCCCCGCGGACGTGCTGCGGGCGGTGGAGGCCGTCGCCGCCACCGGCGCCGCCGTGCTCGTCATGACGTACTGGCCGCCGGTGGACCGCTACGGCGTCTCGCGCTTCGCCGCCGACCTGGCCGGTGCCGGTGCCGCGGGCCTGATCACGCCCGACCTCATCCCCGACGAGGCCGCCGAGTGGATCCGGGCCAGCGACGAGCACGACCTCGAGCGGGTGTTCCTGGTCGCCCCGTCGTCCACCCCGGCGCGGCTGCGCTCCACGGCGGAGGCGTGCCGCGGCTTCGTCTACGCCGCCTCCCTGATGGGCGTCACCGGGGCCCGGGCCACGGTCGGTGCCGGAGCCCGGGGTCTCGTCGAGCGCACCCGGGCCGCCGGGGCCGAGCGGGTCTGCGTCGGTCTGGGAGTCTCCACGGCCGAGCAGACCGCGGAGGTCGCCGCCTACGCCGACGGCGTCATCGTCGGCTCGGCGTTCGTCCGGTGCCTGCTGGAGGCCGAGGACCGCGCCTCGGGCGTGCGCCGGGCCGCCGCGCTGGCCGCGGACCTGGCTGCCGGGGTGCGGCAGCGCTGAACGTCGCCGAGGGCCACGCCCGGCTCCCGGCGGGGGGCGAGCCGCGGAGGCGGTGTCCGTCCCGGAACGCCGACCGACGTGCGTTGGAGGGATTGTGAGCGCCCAGAAGCGGGCCCGGCCCCGATCCGGCAACCCCGCGACCCAGGCCCGCGAGGCGGAGGCCCGGCGCGCCCGCGAGGAGCGCGCTGCGGCCCAGCGCGTGCGGGAGGCCGCGGCCGCCAGGCGCCGGCGGGTGGGCGTGGTGACCGGTGTCGTCGTCGCGGTGCTCGCCGTGGTCGCAGTGGTCGCCGTGCTCGTCGCCCGCTCGGGCGGGACCGCGGACGGGCCGACCCCGACGGCGGCGACCGGTCCGGCCGGGGGCTTCCCCCTGCCCGGCACCCCGGACCCGGGCGCTCCCCGCCTCGACGTCTGGCTGGACTACCAGTGCCCCTTCTGCGCGCGCTTCGACGCCGCGGCCGGGGAGGAGCTGAGCCGCCTGGCCGCCGACGGCGACGCCGAGGTGGTGGTGCACACGCTGAGCTTCCTCGACGACCACCTCGGCGGGGACTCCTCCAGCCGGGCCGCCCAGGGCGCGGCCGCCGCGGCCGAGCAGGGCCGCTTCGCCGAGTACACCCGTGAGGTGTTCGAGCGCCAGCCCGAGGAGGAGGGCGCCGGGTACGCCGGCGCCGACCTGGAGGCCGCCGCCCGCGACGCGGGCGTCGAGGACCTCGGGCGCTGGCGCGAGGCGGTCCGTGCGGGCACGTACGCAGGCTTCGTCGAGCGCGTGCAGGAGGCCATGCCCGCCGACGTCACGTCCACCCCGACCGTCCAGCTCACCCCTCCGGGCGGGCAGCCGAGGACCCTCGACCCGGAAGAGCTGCGCTCCGGGTCGGTCACCACGTTCCTGCGCGAGCAGGTCAGCGCCGCGAAGGAGGCCGCCCGGTGACCACCGGCATCGCCATGGAGATCCCCAGCCCCGTCCAGGCGGTCTGGTACCTCGGGCCCGTCCCGATCCGCGCCTACGCGCTGTGCATCGTCGCCGGGATCGTCGTCGGCGTGCTCCTCTCCGAGCGCCTGTGGCGCGCGAAGGGCGGGCGCCCCGACCTGATCGCCGACATCGCCATCTGGGCGGTGCCCTTCGGTGTGGTCGGCGCCCGGATCTACCACGTCATCACCTCCCCGCAGGCGTACTTCGGTCCGGAGGGCGACCCCGTCCGGGCGCTCTACATCTGGGAGGGCGGCCTCGGCATCTGGGGCGCCGTGGCGCTCGGTGCCGTCGGGGCCTGGATCGGCGCGCGCCGGGCCGGCTACCGCCTGCCCCCCGTCGCCGACGCCCTCGCGCCGGGTCTGCTCGTCGCGCAGGCGCTGGGCCGGTGGGGCAACTGGTTCAACAACGAGCTCTACGGCCGCCCCACGGACCTGCCGTGGGCCGTGCGCATCCACCAGTGGGACGACGCGGCGGGGCGGGCGGTGCGCGGCCCCGACGGCGAGCCCGTCGTGCTGGGCACCTACCACCCCACGTTCCTCTACGAGTCGCTGTGGTGCCTGGCGTCGCTGGCGGTGCTGCTGGTGCTGCAGCGGCGCCTCCGCCTGGTCGACGGGCAGGTCTTCGCGCTCTACGTCGTGCTGTACACCGCCGGCCGCGTCTGGATCGAGGCGCTGCGCATCGACGACGCCAACGAGATCCTGGGCCTGCGCGTGAACATCTGGGTGAGCGCTATCGTGCTCCTCGTCGCGCTCGCCGTGTTCGTGCGCTCACGACGCCGCAACCCCGGCGTCAGCGAGCAGCTGCTGCGCGACCCCGCTCCCGCCACGACGGGGGAGGGGCACCCCGACGCGCCGGGCACCCCGGACGCTGCGGACGACGCGGGTAGGGCAGCGCGGCGGACACCGCCGGATGGTGGTGCTTCCACTCCGTGACCTCATCAGGTCCTCCCCCTCCATTACAGTGAATGTGAACCGCGGGCCAGCGCCGTCCTGCACCCCTTCGTCTCCCCGGTGACCAGCCGGGGGTCGTCAGGTCCCCCCGATCCACCCCCTGTCCACCGAGGTCCTGGACCTCCCCCGAGGACGGTGCACCCGCATGGCTCACTCCGGCATGGCTGACCACGGCACGACGGCACGGCAGACGGCCGCCCAGGGCACGACCGCCCTGGGCACCGCGCGCGCCGCGACGGCCGCGGTCAGGCCCTTCTCGACGCAGCCCGGCGCGCAGGGTCTGTACGACCCCCGCGCCGAGCGCGACGCCTGCGGTGTCGCGTTCGTGGCGACCATGCGCGGCGAGGCCGGGCACGACATCGTCGAGCACGCCCTGACGGCGCTGCGCAACCTCGACCACCGCGGCGCGGTGGGTGCGGAGACGGACACCGGTGACGGCGCCGGGATCCTGACGCAGGTGCCGGACGCCTTCCTGCGCGAGGTGCTGCGCGAGGAGACCGGCGTCGAGCTGCCGCGGGCCGGCCGCTACGCCGTCGGCACCGCCTTCCTCCCCGCGGAGGAGACCGCCCGCGAGGCGGCCGTCGCCGGCATCGAGGCGATCGCCGCCGAGGAGGGCTGCACCGTCCTGGCCTGGCGCGACGTGCCGGTGACCCCCGACCTGGTGGGCGCCTCGGCGCGCTCCTGCATGCCCTGCTTCCGGCAGGTCTTCCTCACCGGCCCCGCCGACGCCGCCGGCGTCGAGGAGACGGGCGTCGTGCTGGACCGGCGCGCCTACGCGGTGCGCAAGCGCGCCGAGCGCGACCTGGGCGTGTACTTCCCGTCGCTGTCCAGCCGGACGCTGGTCTACAAGGGCATGCTGACCACCGGGCAGCTGGAGCCGTTCTACCCGGACCTGTCCGACCGCCGGTACACCACCGAGCTTGCGCTGGTGCACTCGCGCTTCTCGACCAACACGTTCCCGTCGTGGCCGCTGGCGCACCCGTTCCGCCTCATCGCCCACAACGGCGAGATCAACACCGTGCGCGGCAACCGCAACTGGATGGCGGCGCGGGAGAGCCAGCTGGAGACGGACCTGATCCCCGGCGGCGTGCAGCGGCTGTCGCCGATCTGCGCGACCGAGGGTTCGGACTCCGCCTCCTTCGACGAGGTGCTGGAGCTGCTGCACCTGTCCGGCCGATCGCTGCCGCACGCGGTGCTGATGATGATCCCCGAGGCGTGGGAGAACCACACCGAGATGGACCCCGCGAAGCGGGCGTTCTACGAGTACCACTCCATGCTCATGGAGCCCTGGGACGGCCCGGCGAGCGTGACCTTCACCGACGGCACCGTCATCGGCGCCGTCCTGGACCGCAACGGCCTGCGGCCCTCGCGCTACTGGATCACCGACGAGGGCCTCGTGGTCCTGGCCAGCGAGGTCGGCGTGCTGGACCTCGACCCGGCCTCGGTCGTGACCCGCGGGCGGGTGCAGCCGGGGAAGATGTTCCTCGTCGACACCGCGGCGGGCCGCATCGTCGAGGACGAGGAGGTCAAGTCCGAGCTGGCGGCGCAGAACCCGTACGCGCAGTGGCTGGCCGACAACATCATGCACCTGCAGGACCTGCCCGCCCGCGAGCACGTCGTGCACACGCACGCCTCGGTGGCGCGCCGGCAGCAGACCTTCGGTTACACGGAGGAGGAGCTGCGCCTGCTGCTCGCGCCGATGGCGCGCGCCGGTGCGGAGCCGATCGGCTCGATGGGCTCCGACACGCCGCTCGCGGTGCTGTCGACGCGGCCGCGGCTGCTCTTCGACTACTTCAAGCAGCTCTTCGCGCAGGTGACGAACCCGCCGCTGGACGCCATCCGCGAGGAGCTCGTCACCTCCCTGATCGCGACGACGGGCCCGCAGCGCAACCTGTTGTCGGCGACGCCGGAGCACGCGCAGCAGCTCGTCCTGCCGTTCCCGGTCATCGACAACGACCAGCTCGCCAAGATCGTCCACATCGACCGCGACCGGAAGAACCCGGGCCGTACGACGTCGATCGTGAAGAGCCTGTACCGCGTCTCCGGCGGTGGGGCGGAGCTCGCCCGCCGCATCGAGGAGATCCGCGCGGAGGTCAGCCAGGCCATCGCCGACGGGGCGGTGTTCGTCGTGCTCTCCGACCGCGACTCCACCGCGGAGCTGGCGCCGATCCCGTCGCTGCTCATCACCTCCGCGGTGCACCACCACCTGGTGCGCCAGCGCACCCGCACGCAGGTCGGCCTGATCGTCGAGGCCGGCGACGTGCGCGAGGTGCACCACGTCGCCCTCCTCGTCGGCTACGGCGCGGCGGCCATCAACCCGTACCTGGCGATGGAGACCGTGGAGGACATGGTCCGCCACGGCGCGCTGCCGGACGTGGACGCCGAGACGGCCGTGCGCAACCTCATCAAGGCGCTCGGCAAGGGCGTCCTGAAGGTCATGAGCAAGATGGGCATCTCGACGGTCGCCTCCTACTGCGGGGCGCAGGTGTTCGAGGCGCTCGGGCTGTCGCAGACGCTGGTGGACGAGTACTTCACGGCCACCACCTCCCGCCTCGGCGGGGTGGGCCTGGACGTGCTCGCCGAGGAGGTCGCGCGCCGGCACCGGACCGCGTACCCCGTCGACGGCCTGCCGCCGGCGCACCGCCGCCTGGACACGGGCGGGGAGTACCAGTGGCGCCGGGACGGCGAGGCGCACCTGTTCGACCCCGAGACGGTCTTCAAGCTGCAGCACTCCACCCGCACCCGCAGCTACGACGTCTTCCGCCAGTACACCCGCCGCGTGGACGAGCAGGCCGAGCAGCTGATGACGCTGCGGGGGCTGCTGCACCTGCGCAAGGGCGTGCGCGAGCCCGTGCCGGTGCAGGAGGTCGAGCCCGTCAGCTCGATCGTCAAGCGCTTCTCCACGGGTGCGATGAGCTACGGCTCGATCAGCAAGGAGGCCCACGAGGTCCTCGCCATCGCCATGAACCGCCTGGGCGCGAAGTCCAACAGCGGTGAGGGCGGCGAGGACGTCGAGCGCCTCGTGGACCCGCAGCGACGCAGCGCGATCAAGCAGATCGCCTCGGGCCGCTTCGGGGTGACGAGCAACTACCTGGCCAACGCCACGGACCTGCAGATCAAGATGGCGCAGGGCGCGAAGCCGGGCGAGGGCGGTCAGCTGCCCGGGCACAAGGTGTACCCGAACATCGCCCGCACCCGGCACTCCACGCCGGGCGTGGGACTGATCTCGCCGCCGCCGCACCACGACATCTACTCCATCGAGGACCTCGCCCAGCTCATCCACGACCTGAAGAACGCCAACCGCACGGCCCGGGTGCACGTGAAGCTCGTGTCGGAGATCGGCATCGGCACGGTCGCCGCGGGTGTCAGCAAGGCGAAGGCGGACGTGGTGCTGGTCTCCGGCTACGACGGTGGCACGGGCGCGGCCCCGCTGACGAGCCTGAAGCACGCCGGTGGCCCGTGGGAGCTGGGGCTGGCGGAGACGCAGCAGACGCTGGTCCTCAACGGCCTGCGCGACCGCATCAGCGTCCAGGTGGACGGCCAGCTCAAGACCGGCCGCGACGTCATCATCGCCGCGCTGCTGGGCGCGGAGGAGTTCGGCTTCGCCACGGCACCGCTCGTGGTCGAGGGCTGCATCATGATGCGCGTCTGCCACCTCGACACCTGCCCGGTCGGCATCGCCACTCAGAACCCGGAGCTGCGCAGCCGCTTCGCCGGGCAGGCCGACCACGTCGTGAACTTCTTCGAGTTCCTGGCGCAGGAGGTGCGGGAGTACCTCGCGACGCTCGGCTTCCGCAGCCTGGACGAGGCGATCGGCCACGTGGAGCTGCTCGACGCCCGGCGCGCCGTGGACCACTGGAAGGCCGCGGGCCTGGATCTCACCCCGGTCCTGTCGCGCCCGGACGTGCCGGAGGGCACCCCGCTGCGCCGCACGACCGTGCAGGACCACGGGCTGGAGAAGGCCCTGGACCACGTGCTCATCGAGCGCAGCCGCGAGGCGCTGGAGCACGGCCGGCCGGTGCGGATCGAACTGCCGGTCCGCAACGTCAACCGCACGATCGGCGCGATGCTCGGCTACGAGGTGACCACGCGCCACGGCGAGGCGGGGCTGCCCGACGGCACGATCGACATCACGCTGACCGGTTCGGGCGGGCAGTCCCTGGGCGCCTTCCTGCCGCGCGGCGTCACCATCCGCCTGCTGGGCGACACGAACGACTACGTCGGCAAGGGCCTGTCCGGCGGCCGGGTCATCGTCCGCCCCGACCGCTCCTCCGGCCCGCGCGAGCGCAACATCGTGGCCGGCAACGTCATCGGCTACGGCGCGACGTCGGGTGAGCTGTTCCTGCGCGGCGAGGTGGGCGAGCGCTTCTGCGTGCGCAACTCCGGTGCCACCGCGGTCGTCGAGGGCGTCGGCGACCACGGGCTGGAGTACATGACCGGTGGCGAGGTGGTCATCCTGGGCCGCACCGGGCGCAACCTCGCGGCCGGGATGTCCGGTGGGCTGGCGCACGTGCTCGACCTGAAGGAGCACCGGGTCAACACCGAGATGGTGGACCTGGAGCCGATGGACGACGCCGCGGCGGCCCGTGTCCACGACCTGCTGGTCGCGCACCGCGAGCACACCGGCTCGGTGGTCGCGGGCAAGCTCCTCGCCGACTGGGGCGCGTCCCGTCAGCGCTTCACCACCGTCGTCCCGCGTGACTACCGCCGCGTCCTGGAGGTGCGGGCGGCTGCCGCCGCCGAGGGCCTCTCGCCCGACGACGAGCAGGTCATGACCCGCATCATGGAGGCTTCGCATGGTTGACAACCGCGGTTTCCTCAAGGTCCGCCAGCGGGAGCTCCCGCCCCGGCGGCCGGTGCCGCTGCGGCTGATGGACTGGCGCGAGGTCTACGAGCGCCAGGACTCCGCCACGCTGCGCCGCCAGGCGGGGCGCTGCATGGACTGCGGCATCCCCTTCTGCCACAACGCCTGCCCGCTGGGGAACCTCATCCCCGAGTGGAACGACCTGGTGTGGCGCGGCGACATGCACGAGGCGTCGGAGCGGCTGCACGCGACGAACAACTTCCCGGAGTTCACCGGGAAGCTGTGCCCGGCGCCCTGCGAGTCGGCCTGCGTGCTGGGGATCAACCAGCCGGCCGTGACCATCAAGCAGGTCGAGGAGGCCATCGCCGAGAGCGCGGTCGACCACGGCTGGCTGGAGCCGCGGCCGCCGGAGCGGCTGACCGGCAAGACGGTGGCGGTCGTCGGCTCGGGGCCCGCGGGCCTCGCGGCCGCGCAGCAGCTCACCCGGGCCGGCCACACCGTCGCGGTGTTCGAGCGCGCCGACAAGATCGGTGGGCTGATGCGCTACGGCATCCCCGAGTTCAAGATGGAGCGGGTGGTGCTGGACCGCCGCCTGGCCCAGATGGAGGCGGAGGGCACGCGGTTCCGTCCGGGCGTGGACGTGGGCGCGGACCTCACCGGGGACCAGCTGCGGGACCGCTACGACGCGGTGGTGGTGGCCGTGGGCGCCACCCAGTGGCGCGACGTGGACTACCCCGGCCGCGACCTGGCCGGCATCCACCAGGCCATGGAGTACCTGCCGCCGACCAACCGCGTCGCGGTGGGGGAGCAGGACCCGGAGGGCCTCATCGACGCCGCGGGCCTCGACGTGGTCATCATCGGCGGCGGCGACACCGGCTCCGACTGCTACGGGACCGCGCTGCGCCAGGGCGCGAAGTCCGTCACGCAGCTCGACATCTACCCGCAGGCGGCGAGCGAGCGGGTGGACGACGAGCCGTGGCCGACCATGCCGAAGATCTTCTCGGTCTCCTCCTCCCACGAGGAGGGCGGCGACCGGGTCTTCTCCGCCAGCACCACCGAGTTCCTCGGTGAGGACGGGCGGGTGAGCGGCGTGCAGGTCGTCGAGGCGCGCAAGGTCGACGGGCGCTGGACGCCGGTGGAGGGCACCGAGCGGGTGCTGCCGGCGCAGCTGGTGCTGCTGGCCATCGGGTTCACCGGCCCGGAGCAGAGCCCTCTGCTGGGGCAGTTGGGGCTGGAGGCGAACGAGCGCACGCACCTGGTGCGCGACGCCCGCTACGGCACGTCGGTGCCGGGTGTCTTCGTCGCCGGTGACGCCGGTCGCGGGCAGTCGCTCATCGTGTGGGCGATCGCCGAGGGCCGCGCCTGCGCGGCGGCGGTGGACACCTACCTCATGGGGTCGACGACCCTGCCCTTCCCGATCGAGGCGCACGCCCGGCCGTTGATGGCCTGAGGCGTCGAAAGCCGGCCCCGTCCACCGCTTCCGCGGCGGGCGGGGCCGTTCCCCTTTTCCGGAAAGCGCTTCCCGCAACAGTTCCACGCACCGCCGTGCCCCGCGTCCCCCCGCTCGGTGCGACGCAATAGGCTCGCACCATGCGCAGAGCGAAGATCGTCTGCACGCTCGGCCCGGCGGTCGCCGGTTCTGAGCGTCTCCAGGCGCTGGTCACCGCGGGCATGGACGTCGCCCGGATGAACCTCAGTCACGGCTCCCACGCCGAGCACTCCGAGAACTTCGCCGGCGTGCGCGCCGCGAGCGAGGCCACCGGCCGTCCCGTCGCCATCCTCGCCGACCTGCAGGGTCCCAAGATCCGCCTCGGCCGGTTCGTGGACGGCCCCCACATGCTCGCCGTGGGGGACCGCATCACCATCACCACCGAGGACGTCGAGGGCACGCGGGAACTGGTCTCCACCACCTACAAGGGTCTGACCGGCGACGTCGGCGCCGGTGACCGCATCCTCATCGACGACGGCAAGGTCGGGCTGCGGGTGCTCGAGGTCGAGGGCCCCCGCGTGCACTGCGAGGTCACCGTCCCCGGCCCCGTCTCCAACAACAAGGGCATCAACCTGCCCGGCGTCGCGGTCAGCGTCCCCGCGCTGTCGGAGAAGGACAAGGAGGACCTGCGCTTCGCCCTGAAGCTCGGCGTGGACCTCGTCGCCCTCTCCTTCGTGCGCAACGCGGCCGACGCCGAGGACGTGCGCCAGATCATGGCGGAGGAGGGCATCCACGTGCCCGTCTTCGCCAAGGTCGAGAAGCCGCAGGCGGTCGACAACCTCCGCGAGGTCGTCGCGGCCTTCGACGGCCTCATGGTGGCGCGCGGCGACCTCGGGGTGGAGCTGCCGCTGGAGGAGGTCCCTCTCGTCCAGAAGCGCATCGTGGAGCTCGCGCGGCGGCAGGCCAAGCCGGTCATCGTGGCCACGCAGGTGCTCGAGTCGATGATCACCAGCCCGCGCCCGACCCGCGCGGAGGCCTCCGACTGCGCCAACGCGGTGCTGGACGGCACCGACGCCCTGATGCTGTCGGGGGAGACGAGCGTCGGCGACTTCCCGTTCGAGGCCGTGCAGACGATGGCCCGGATCATCGAGAACACCGAGACCCACGGCGCCGACCGCATCGCCCCCCTCGGCAGCACGCCGCACACCAAGGGCGGTGCCGTGACCGCCGCGGCGATGAGCATCGGCGAGGTGCTGGGCGCGAAGTTCCTGGTCACCTTCACCACCACCGGTGACTCCGCCCGCCGCATGTCCCGGCTGCGCCCGCGCATCCCCCTGCTCGCCTTCACCCCCGACCCGGCGGTGCAGCGGCGCCTGTGCGTGAGCTGGGGCGTCGAGACCTTCCTGGGCCCGATGGTCAAGCACACCGACGACATGGTCCGCCAGGTCGAGACGCAGCTGCTGGAGTACGGCCGCTGCCAGGAGGGCGACCTCGTGGTCATCGTGGCCGGTTCCCCGCCCGGCATCGCCGGCTCCACCAACGCGGTGCGCGTGCACCGCATCGGCGACGCGGTCAACGTCGCGGCGCCCGGCTACGCGGACTGACGTCCGGCTCCCGGCCCGCCCCGTGCGGGCCGGGAGCGCGAACGGCGGGGGTGCCACCGTGAGGTGGCGCCCCCGCCGTTCGCTCGTGCGCACCGGCGCGTCGCGCCGGCCCTGCGAGGTGCCCCGGGTGGGATTCGAACCCACACTGGATCGAGTTTGAGTCGATTGCCTCTGCCGATTGGGCTACCGGGGCGGCGGGAGCAACCCTAGCGAACGCGCGGATCGGCGCCCCGGGCCGGGACTGCGGCGCCCCGTGCCGCCGGACGGTGGAGCGGGCGCGGAGCCGCCGCGGGCGCCCGACTAGGATGCCGCCGTGACGAACGCACCTGAGGGCCCCACCGCTCCCGCCAGCCCCGCGCGCCGCGTGGTGGTCGCCGAGGACGAGGCGATCATCCGCCTGGACGTGGTGGAGATGCTGCGCGAGGCCGGCTTCGACGTCGTGGGCGAGGCCGGTGACGGCGAGACCGCCGTCCAGCTGGCCGAGGAGCACCGCCCCGACCTCGTCGTGATGGACATCAAGATGCCCGTGCTCGACGGCATCTCCGCGGCCGAGCGCATCGTCAAGGCCCGCATCGCCCCCGTGGTGCTGCTGACCGCCTTCTCCCAGGCCGAGCTCGTCGAGCGCGCGCGCGACGCCGGCGCGATGGCCTACGTGGTGAAGCCCTTCACCGCGGCCGACCTGCTGCCCGCCCTGGAGATCGCCGTCAGCCGCCACCAGCAGATCGTCGCGCTGGAGGAGGAGGTCGCCGACCTCGCCGACCGCTTCGAGACGCGCAAGCTCGTCGACCGGGCGAAGTCGAAGCTGCAGACGCAGTTCGGCATGAGCGAGCCGGAGGCGTTCCGCTGGATCCAGAAGACGTCGATGGACAAGCGCCTGACCATGCGCGAGGTCGCCACGACCGTCATCAACGCGGGCGAGGCGCGCTCCAAGGGCTGAGTCGCACAACGGCTCTGTAACGGGGCGGTCAAACGTGTGGCGAATCGCCCCTGAAGGCGCACATTTTGCGTATTGTCGCGGCGTCCGGGCCTGATGTGCCGGGACGCGGGGCACACCGTGGTGCCCCGGCCACACCGCTTCAGGAGGAGCCCTCGTGCGTCCAACCCTCAAGTTCCTCAGCCCGGTGGCCGCGGCCGCTCTCCTTCTCACGGCCTGCGGCGGTACGACGGGCGGCGACACCGAGACTCCCGCCCCCGGCTCGAGCGAGACCAGTGCCACCGGTGAAGGCGGCGGCGGCAGCTGCGACGGCGTCAAGATCGGCTTCTTCGGGGCCCTGACCGGCGACTACGCCAACCTCGGCCAGAACATCCGCAACGGCGTCGAGCTGGCCCTCAACGAGCACAACGCGGCCAACGCCGAGTGCCAGGTCGAGCTCGCCGACTTCGACTCCGCGGGCGCCCCCGACCAGGCCCCCGGTCTGGCCACCAAGGCGATCGGGGACGACAAGGTCCTCGGCATCGTCGGCCCTGCCTTCTCCGGCGAGTCCAAGGTCGCCAACCCGCTCTTCGCGGAGGCCGGGCTCGTGCACATCACCCCCTCGGCGACCAACCCCGCCCTGGCGGAGAACGGTTGGGAGACGTTCTTCCGCGTCCTCGGCAACGACGCCACGCAGGGCCCCGGCGCCGCGAAGTACATCAAGGACGTGCTGGGGGCCAAGAAGGTCGTCGTCATCGACGACGCCAGCGAGTACGGCAAGGGCCTCGCCGACATCGTGCGCGAGGACCTCGGCGACCTGGTCGTGGAGAACGACACGATCCAGGCCAAGCAGACCGACTTCTCCGCGACCGTCAGCAAGGTCCGCGCGGCCGGTGCGGACGCCGTCTTCTTCGGGGGCTACTACCCCGAGGCCGGCCTGATGGTGAAGCAGCTGCGCGACGCCGGCATCGAGGCCACCTTCGTCACCGACGACGGCGCCAAGGACGAGGGGCTCATCGTCGCCGGTGGCGAGGCCGCCAACGGCACCATCATCACCTGCCCCTGCCTGCCGCCCGAGGAGGCCGGCGGGACGTTCGCCCAGGACTACGAGAAGGAGTTCGGCGCCCCGCCGGCCACCTACTCCGCCGAGGGCTACGACGCGGCGAAGGTCCTGCTCGACGGCATCGCCGAGGGCAAGACCGAGCGCGAGGCGCTGCTGTCCTACGTGGAGGACTACAACAAGGACGGCGTCACCAAGAAGCTCCAGTTCGACGAGCGCGGCGAGCCCTCCGAGGTCTCGGTCTGGGCCTACAAGGTGGAGAACGGTCAGATCGTGCCCGACCAGGAGATCAACGTGGCCTCCTGACGGTCCCTGACCCTTCACCTGCAGCGGGGTGCTCGCCACTGGCGGGCACCCCGCAGCCTGGACCCCCTGAGGTAGTCCGTGAGTCTTGCGACGTTCCTCGACCTGACCCTGTCCGGGTTGGTGGTCGGGGCCATCTACGCGCTGTTCGCCCTGGGGTACACCCTCGTCTACGGCGTCCTGCGCCTCATCAACTTCGCGCACTCCGAGGTCTTCATGTGGGGCAGCTTCGCCGCTGTCTGGCTGATGATGGCCATGGGTGCGCGCTCCGGCATGTCGATCCCGGCGGCCATCGGCTTCCTGCTGCTGGCCCTCATCGCGGCCATGGCGGTCAGCGGGGCCATCGCCCTCGTCGTCGAGAAGGTGGCCTACTCCCGGCTGCGCCACAAGAACGCCCCGCCGCTGGTCGCACTCATCTCCGCGATCGGCGCCTCGTTCGTGCTGGCCGAGATCATGGGCCTGCGCGACAAGATCGCCGGCTGGGTCGGGCTCGACGGCGTGCTCGCCCCCTACGTCGCCCGCGCTCGCGACACGACGTCCTTCCCGAACCCGCTGCCCAACGTCACCCTCTTCGAGGTGGCGGACTTCCCCGTGCGCAGCAACCAGCTCATCGTGCTGTTCGCGGCGCTGATCATGATGGTCGCCCTCGACCAGTTCGTCCGCCGCTCCCGGCTCGGGCGCGGCGTGCGCGCGGTGTCGCAGGACCCGGAGGCGGCGGCGCTGATGGGCATCAACCGGGACCGGGTCATCCAGCTCACCTTCCTCCTCGGCGGCCTGATGGCGGGTGCGGCAGCGCTGCTGTACCTGATGCACATCGGCGTCACCCGGTTCAACGTGGGCTTCATCCTGGGCATCAAGGCGTTCACCGCCGCGGTGCTGGGCGGCATCGGCAACATCCGCGGCGCGCTGCTCGGCGGGCTGACGCTGGGCCTGGCCGAGAACTACGGCTCCCTCATCTTCGGCACCGAGTGGAAGGACGTCGTCGCCTTCTGCCTGCTGATCGTGGTGCTGCTCTTCCGCCCGACCGGCCTGCTCGGTGAGTCCCTCGGAAAGGCACGCGCATGAGACGCTTCCTCGACGCGGTGGGCGATGCACCCCGCGGCGTGCGCATCGCCGGGCTCGTCGCCCTGGCCCTGCTCGCGTACGCGCTGCCGCTGCTGAACCCGCCGATCATCACCACCCCCGAGAGCGACTTCCGCGCCGTCCTCTTCACCGTGGCGTCCTACGCCCTGGTGGCGCTCGGCCTGAACATCGTCCTCGGCTACGCCGGTCTGCTCGACCTGGGCTACGTCGGCTTCTACGCGGTCGGCGCGTACACCGTGGCGGTGTTCGGCTCGCTGCACGGCAACCTGCCGTTCCCGCTGCTCATGGTGCTGGCTGTCTGCATCACCACGGCCTCGGGTCTGCTGCTGGGTGCCCCGACGCTGCGCGTGCGCGGTGACTACCTCGCCATCGTGACCCTCGGGTTCGGCGAGATCATCCGGCTCGTCGCCCTGAACTCCGAGTGGCTCAACGGTGCCCGCGGCATCACGGGCATCCCGCGCCCGCCGAGCGTGGAGCTGTTCGAGATCCCGCGGCTGACGTGGGAAGGCTGGGTCGCCTACGTCGACCTGGGCGACAAGTCCGTCTTCATGAAGTTCGCGCTGCTGGACGCGACGCCCTACTACTGGCTGACCCTCACCGTCATCATCTTCGTCCTCTTCGCCGACGTGCTCCTGCAGCGCAGCCGCGTCGGGCGCGCGTGGGAGGCCACCCGCGAGGACGAGGAGGCCGCGGAGCTCAACGGCGTGCCGACGTTCCGGTTCAAGCTGCTCGCGTTCGCGATGGGTGCGTTCGTCGGCGGCATGTCCGGTGCGCTGTTCGCGAGCCGGCAGGGCTCCATCAACCCGGAGCCGTTCGTCATCCAGATCTCGATCCTGTTCCTCGCCGCCGTCGTCATCGGCGGCCAGGGCAACCGCTGGGGCGCCATCGTCGGCGCCATCGTGGTGGCCTACCTGCCGGAGCGCTTCCGCGAGGCCAGCGAGTTCCGGGTCCTGATCTTCGGCCTGGCGCTGCTGGTGCTGTCCAACTTCCGCCCGCAGGGCCTGCTGCCACCGCGGCGCAGGAGGCGGGTCAACCGGGAGACCGACCGGAAGCAGCAGATGGAGGGAGGTGTCGTCCATGGCTGAGACGACGGTCGACCGGGCGGGCGCGCACCGCGCGGAGTCCGCACCGCTGCTGCAGATGCAGCAGGTCACCCTCCGCTTCGGCGGCGTCGTGGCCCTCAACGAGGTCAGCTTCGAGATCCACCGCGGTGAGATCCTCGGGCTGATCGGGCCCAACGGCGCGGGGAAGACGACGTGCTTCAACGCCCTCACGGGGGTGTACCAGCCGACGTCCGGGCAGGTCGTCTTCGACGGCCAGCCGCTCGGGCGGCGCAAGCGGTACCAGATCAACCGCCTGGGCATCGCCCGCACGTTCCAGAACATCCGGCTGTTCCAGAACATGACGGCCCGGGAGAACGTCCTCGTCGGTGCCGACGCGCACCACCGCACGGGCGTCCTCAACGCGCTGTTCCGCCTGCCGCGGCACCGCCGCGAGGAGGCGGAGGGCCACCGGCTCGCCGACGAGCTGCTGGAGCTGATGGACCTCGGGCACCGGGGCGACGACCTGGCGCGCAACCTCTCCTACGGTGAGCAGCGCCGCCTGGAGATCGCCCGGGCGCTGGCCACGAAGCCGAAGCTGCTCTGCCTGGACGAGCCGGCCGCCGGCTTCAACCCGGTGGAGAAGCAGCGGCTGATGGACCTCATCCGCAGGGTGCGGGACATGGGCAACACGGTCCTGCTCATCGAGCACGACATGCGCCTGGTGATGGGCGTCACCGACCGCATCGTCGTGCTGGAGTTCGGCAAGAAGATCGCCGACGGCCGGCCCGAGCAGATCCAGAACGATCCCGCGGTCATCGCGGCCTACCTGGGGGTCGAGGATGACGAGTCCTGAGACGTCGACGGCGCCGGAGCGCACGCTGGGGGAGCCGCTCCTCGTGGTGGAGGGGCTGTGCGTCAACTACGGGCGCATCGAGGCCATCCGCAACGTGGGCTTCCAGGTGCCGGAGCGGGGCATCGCCACCCTGATCGGCGCCAACGGGGCGGGGAAGACGACGACGCTGAAGACGATCTCCGGCCTGCGCCCCGTGCGCGCCGGCCGGATCCTGTTCGAGGGGGAGGACATCACCAAGGTCCCCTCGCACAAGCTCGTCCAGCGCGGCATCTGCCAGTCGCCGGAGGGCCGGGGCGTGTTCCCGGGGATGACCGTCGAGGAGAACCTCGACATGGGCGCCTACTCCCGCAAGGACCGGCGCACCGGGGCGATCCGGGAGGACCGGGACCGGGTGTTCACCCTCTTCCCGCGCCTGCTGGAGCGGCGGAGCCAGTTCGCGGGCACCATGTCCGGCGGGGAGCAGCAGATGCTGGCCATCGGGCGCGCGCTGATGTCGCGGCCGAAGCTGATCCTGCTCGACGAGCCGTCGATGGGGCTCGCGCCGAAGCTCATCCAGCAGATCTTCACGATCATCAGGGAGATCAACGCCCAGGGCACCACGGTGCTGCTGGTGGAGCAGAACGCCATGCAGGCCCTGCGCACGGCGGACGTGGCCTACGTGCTGGAGACCGGCGAGGTCGTGCGCGAGGGCACGGGCGCCGCCCTCGCCGAGGACGACAGCATCAAGGCGGCCTACCTCGGCGGCGACGTCTGAGGTCGGTCGAGGACCGCGCCGGCGGCCGGTGCCCTGCGGGGTGCCGGCCGCCGGCGTGTTCGACCCTGTTCGCAGGGCGTGGTGATCCACGTTCGGTGACGGTCGATGGGCGCAGCGTCGGGCGAACGGACTCCACCTGCCACGGACGCCGCAGAGGCCGTTCACGGGCCATTTACGCCACGGCCGACGGGGCCTAGAGTCGCCCCGGGCCGTCGTCTGCGGCCGTGGGCACGGGGGCCTGTCCGTTCGAGGAGGACGCTGTGGCACGACCTCCAGTGGAGGTGCGTCTGGCAACCACCGCTGATGTCGACGCCCTGATGGAGCTGTACCAGCAGGCCCGCTACGAGCAGGTGCACCTGCGCACCCCCGTCGAGCAGGTCCGCACCCGGCTCGACCAGGCGCTGCGCGACGGAGCGGTCCGGGTGCTGCTGGCGACCGTGGGGGAGCGCCCCGCCGGCTACGCCCTGCTGAGCCCCCATGCGCTGCTGCCCCTGACGGCGACTCCCGGCCCCTGCGTGGAGCACCTGCACGTCGTGCCCGAGATGCGCCGGCGCGGGGTCGGGCGCTGCCTGCTGCGGCGAGCCCTCGCGATGGCGCAGGAGGAGGGCGCCGAGGAGCTCTCGTGCACCGTCCTGCCGCAGGACCGCGAGTACACCCGCTACATGGCCCGCCTCGGCTTCGCGCCCGTCGTGGTGCGCCGGGCCGCGCCGCTGGCGGTGCTGCGCCGCAGGCTCTTCCCCGAGGACCCGGCCACCGAGGACGTGCTGGCCCGGCGACGGTCGCTGCGCGGGCGGCTGGCGCGCGCCCACGCAGCGGTCGTGGGCTCCGCCGGGGCGAGCCCCGCGCCGGAGGGGCTCGTGGCCCAGCGCAGGGAGCCGCGCCGGCGCGGCTCGCTGTCCGACGCCGTGACCCCGACGGTGCAGTCGGCCTCCTGAGCGCGGCCCCGCAGGAGCTCCTCCCCGCGGGCGCGAGACGCCGGGCGAACCTGCCCGCCCGGCGTCGGTGCCAGCACCTACGCTGAGCGCCGTGACCGCGCCCGCCGCCCCGACCGCGAAGTCCCCCGCCGCGAACCGGCGCGCCGCCGCCGGTGCGGCCGAGGCCCGCAAGGGGGCGCCCACCCGACCCCGGCTGCTCCTCGTGGACGGGCACTCGCTGGCCTACCGCGCCTTCTACGCCCTCCCGCCCGAGAACTTCGCCACGAGCACCGGGCAGCACACCAACGCCGTCTACGGCTTCACGTCCATGCTCATCAACGTCCTGCGCGACGAGGAGCCGACCCACCTGGCGGTGACCTTCGACGTCTCGCGGCAGACCTTCCGCATGGCGGAGTACGCCGAGTACAAGGCCAACCGCGCCAAGAGCCCGTCGGAGTTCGCCGGACAGGTGGAGCTCATCAAGGAGGTCCTGGCCGCGCTGAACGTGCCGGTGGTGCTCAAGGACGGCTACGAGGCCGACGACGTCATCGCCACGCTCACCACGCGGGCCGTGGCGGCAGGCCACGAGGTGCTCGTCTCCACCGGCGACCGCGACTCCCTCCAGCTCGTCGGTGAGGACGTCACCGTCCTCTACCCGCGCAAGGGCGTCTCCGACCTGGTCCGCATGACCCCGGAGGTGGTCGAGGAGCGCTACGGGGTTCCGCCGCAGCGCTACCCGGACCTCGCGGCCCTGGTCGGGGAGGACAGCGACAACCTGCCCGGCGTGCCGGGGGTCGGGCCCAAGACCGCCGCGAAGTGGATCGGCACCTACGGGGACCTCGACGGGGTCATCGCCCACGTGGACCAGATCAAGGGCAAGGCGGGGGAGAGCCTGCGCGCGCACCTCGACGGGGTCCTGCGCAACCGCCGGCTCAACGCCCTCGTGCGCGACCTCGACCTCGACGTCGACGTCGCCGACCTGCACCGCAGGGCCTGGGACCGCGAGCGCGTGCACACCGTCTTCGACGGCCTGGAGTTCCGCGTCCTGCGCGACCGCCTCTTCGCGACGCTGAGCACCGCGGAGCCGGAGGCGGAGGAGGGCTTCGGCGTGGACGGGCGCATCCTCGACTCCGCCGAGGTCGCCGGCTGGCTCGCCGAGCACGCCACCGGCACGACCGGCCTGCACGTCAGCGGTTCCTGGAGCCAGGGCACCGGCGACGTCACCGGCCTGGCGCTGGCCACCGCCGCCGGCACCGCCGCGTGGCTGGACCCCGCGACCCTCGACGAGGCGGGAGAGCGCGCGCTGGCGGAGTGGCTGGGCGACGCCGGGCGACCCAAGGTCGCCCACGACCTGAAGGGCCCCAGCCACGCCCTCGCCGCCCGCGGCTGGGTGCTGCGCGGCGTCGAGCAGGACACGGCGCTGGCGGCGTACCTGTGCTACCCCGACCAGCGCAGCTACGACCTCGCGGACCTGGCGCTGCGCCACCTCGGCCGCGAGCTGCGGGCCGAGGCCGCCGCGCCCGCCGCCGGGGACCAGCTGGAGCTCGACGCGGGGGAGGGGCCGCTCGGCTCCGACCGCCACGCGGCCGCGGAGGACGCCATGGTGCGCGCCCTGGCGGTGGCCGAGCTCGCCGGCGTCCTGGGTGAGGAGCTGCAGCGGCGCGGGGGCGAGCGCCTGCTCCGCGAGGTCGAGCTGCCGCTGGTGGGCGTCCTGGCGGGCATGGAGCGCGCGGGCATCGCCGTGGACGCGGACCTGCTCACGGACCTGGAGCGGCGCTTCGCCGACAAGGTCGCGCAGGCGCAGGCCCTGGCCTACGAGGTCATCGGCACCGAGATCAACCTCGGCTCGCCCAAGCAGCTGCAGACCGTCCTCTTCGAGCAGCTGCAGATGCCGAAGACGAAGCGCACCAAGACCGGTTACACCACCGACGCCGACGCCCTCGCCGCGCTCTACGTCAAGACGGAGCACCCGTTCCTGATGCACCTGCTGGCGCACCGCGACGCCAGCCGGCTGCGGCAGACGGTGGAGGGCCTGCGCAAGGCCGTGGCCGCCGACGGGCGCATCCACACCACGTTCCAGCAGATGATCGCCGCGACCGGACGGCTCAGCTCGACGGACCCGAACCTGCAGAACATCCCCATCCGCACCGAGGAGGGGCGGCGCATCCGCGAGGCGTTCGTCGTCGGTCCGGGCGGGGCCGGCGCGGTCCGCTTCGAGAGCCTCATGACCGCCGACTACTCCCAGATCGAGATGCGCATCATGGCGCACCTGTCCGGCGACGAGGGGCTCATCGCGGCCTTCAACTCCGGGGAGGACCTGCACCGCTTCGTCGGCTCGCGGGTCTTCCAGGTGCCGGCCCCGGAGGTCACCCCCGAGATGCGCGCCAAGATCAAGGCGATGTCCTACGGGCTGGCCTACGGGCTGTCACCGTTCGGGCTCTCGAACCAGCTCAAGATCTCCGTGGAGGAGGCCCGCGAGCTGATGGACGAGTACTTCGAGCGCTTCGGCGGTGTGCGCGACTACCTGCACGGCATCGTCGACGAGGCCCGCCGCAGCGGCTACACCGAGACCATCCTCGGCCGGCGCCGCTACCTGCCGGACCTGACCAGCGACAACCGCCAGCGCCGGGAGATGGCCGAGCGGATGGCGCTCAACGCCCCCATCCAGGGCTCTGCCGCGGACCTGATCAAGGTGGCGATGCTCGGGGTGGACGCGGCGCTGCGCGAGTCGGGGCTGCGCTCGCGGATGCTGCTGCAGGTCCACGACGAACTCGTGCTCGAGGTCGCGGAAGGGGAGCGGGAGGCGCTGGAGGCCCTGGTGCGGCAGCAGATGGCGGGGGCGGCGCAGCTGTCGGTGCCGCTCGACGTGTCGGTGGGCACCGGCCCGTCCTGGCACGCCGCCGCGCACTGAGGAGCGCCGGGCCCGACGCGCGGCGCGCTCAGCCGGCGGAGCGCGCCACGAACACCGCCGTGCCCGGCACCAGCTCACCGCGCAGCCGGCTCCAGCCGCCCCAGACCGCCTCTCCGGCCGACCACTGCGGCTCGACGAGGTCCTGGAGCACGAACCCGGCGGCCACCAGGGCGCGGACCCAGTCGGACATGGTCCGGTGGTGCTCGACGTAGCGGACGCTGCCGTCCTCCTCGGTCTCCACGTAGGGGGTGCGGTCGAAGTAGGAGTGGCGCACCACCAGGCCGTGCTCGCCGGGGTCGTCCGGCAGGGCCCAGCGCAGCGGGTGCGCCACGCTGAAGGCGAGCAGGCCGGCGGGGACGAGGACGCGCGCGATCTCCGCGAGCACCTCGCCGACGTCCGCGACGAAGGGCAGGGCACCGTAGGCGGAGCAGACGACGTCGACGCTGGCGTCCGCGAACGGCAGCCGGCGGGCGTCGCACTGCACGAGGGCGGTGCGACTGCCGGTCGCGGCGTCGAGGGCACGTGCCTCCCGCAGCATCCCGGCGGAGATGTCCGTGCCCACCACCGCCGCACCCTGCGCTCCGAGCCATCGGGCGCACTGGGCCCCGCCGCAGCCGACCTCCAGCACCCGCTTGCCGCGCACGTCGCCGAGCAGCCGGGCCTCCTCCTCCCGCAGCCGTTCCGGCCCCCACACGAAGTCGGCGGCGCCGAGGAAGTCGCCGTGCTCGATCCGGTAGTCGGCGGCGTCGGCGTCCCACCACGTGCGGTTGGCCCGGGCGGAGGTCTCCGCGTCGACGGGCCAGCGCCCCACCCGCGGCGCTTCCTCGGCTTCCGGTGCCTGGACGGGGTCGCTGGGGGTGCCGCTCACTGCTCCATCCTCGTGGCAGTCGCTACCGGCGGTCATGCCGGGCGGCCTTCGGGTCGATGATGCAGCCGTGGAGGAGGACGCGGCGGAGCTCACGCGCTTCGGCGCGCGCCTGCCCGACCCGCGGCAGGAGCGGCGCTTCCTGGAGGGCACCACCCCGGCGCTGCGGCTGACGACGCTGGTGGTGTGCCTGGCGTGCGCCGGATGGAACCTCGCGGTGGTCCTGGTGGGGCTCGGGTCGCTGGACGCCCCCGGCGGCCGTGGCGTGCTGCTGGCGCACGCGGTGATGGCCCTCGTCGCCCTCGGCTGCGCCCCCCTGGCGCGCCTGGTCCGCGACTACGACAGCGGCCGGCTGGTGACGGTCCTCATCGCGACGATCTACACCGGGATCGTCGCCGCCCAGGTCCTGCTGGACCCGCAGGCCCGGGCCTCCGTCGGGCTGCTGCTGTCCTTCAGCGTCTTCTGCCTCTACATCTTCGCGCCGCTGCCGCAGGGCGTGACCACGGCGCTGGCGGTGGGGCTCTCGGTCGTGGGAACCGCCGCCTACGCCCTCGTGGCGTCACCGGCGGACCTGGCGCACACCCCCGTCTGGCTGCTGGCGGCGTACCTGTCGACGGCGCACCCCGTCGGCTTCATCGCGGCGCTGCGGCACAACCGCAGCCAGCGCACCTCCTTCGCCCTGTGGGAGCGCACCCTCGACCTCAGCCGGCGGGACGACCTGACCCGGCTGCCGAACCGGCGCGCCGCGCAGTCGGCGATGGCGCGCGCCGAGCAGGACCGCACCCGGGAGGGGACGCCGGCGGCGGTGCTGCTGGTGGACGTGGACCACTTCAAGGGCGTCAACGACGCGCTGGGTCACGAGGCCGGGGACGAGGTCCTGCGCCGGGTGGCCGAGGTGATGGACTCCGCGCTGGCCCGTTCCCCGCTGGGGGAGGGGGCGCTGCTGGCCCGCTACGGCGGTGAGGAGTTCGTGGTGGTGGCGACGGGACACGCCGCGGAGGCCGCCGCCGAGCTGGGGGAGGTGGTGCGCCGGGCCGTCCACGAGGAGGCCGTGCCCCGTCCCGCGGGCAGCGGCGCCGCCTCCGGCCGCGACCGCGTCACCGTCAGCGTGGGCGTGGCGGTGGCGTGGCCGAAGGAGCCCGTGCAGGCGGCGACGGCCCGCGCCGACGCCGCCCTCTACGAGGCCAAGCAGGACGGCCGCGACCGCGTCGTGCTGGCGGGGGAGCGCCGCGGCACGGGGGCGCCGCCCGGTGCGGGGACCCCGGAGGGCGGGCAGCGTGCGCCGGGTGCCCGCCCGGCGCAGGGGGGCTTTGCCCCCGTACAGGCGCACGAGTAGGGTGAAGGTGCGAGAACCGCGCCCTCCGCTGGTTCCGGCGACAGCCGGGCCCAGCACGCCGAAGCCGGTGGCAGGACCGTCCGGGCGAGGCAGGGCAGCGGCCTCGTGGCCGCCTGGGAGAACCCTGTGCGACCCCCAACGACGACTGTCCTCGACGGAGCCCCTCCTTCATGACCACCACCACGACCGCACCGGCGGGTTCGACTCCTCAGATCGCGATCAACGACATCGGATCGGCTGAGGACTTCCTCGCCGCGGTCGACGAGACGATCAAGTACTTCAACGACGGCGACATCGTCTCCGGGACGATCGTCAAGGTCGACCGCGATGAGGTGCTGCTCGACATCGGCTACAAGACGGAGGGGGTCATCCCCTCCCGCGAGCTCTCGATCAAGCACGACGTCGACCCCAGCGAGGTCGTCGGCGTCGGCGACGAGGTCGAGGCCCTCGTCCTCCAGAAGGAGGACAAGGAGGGTCGCCTGATCCTGTCCAAGAAGCGCGCGCAGTACGAGCGCGCCTGGGGCACGATCGAGGCCAAGAAGGAGGCCGACGAGGTCGTCGAGGGCGTCGTCATCGAGGTCGTCAAGGGCGGCCTCATCCTCGACATCGGCCTGCGCGGCTTCCTCCCCGCCTCCCTCGTCGAGATGCGTCGCGTGCGCGACCTGCAGCCGTACGTCGGCAAGACGATCGAAGCCAAGATCATCGAGCTGGACAAGAACCGCAACAACGTCGTCCTGTCGCGTCGTGCGTGGCTGGAGCAGACGCAGTCCGAGGTCCGCCAGAACTTCCTGACCACCCTGCAGAAGGGTCAGGTCCGCTCCGGCGTCGTCTCCTCGATCGTCAACTTCGGTGCGTTCGTCGACCTCGGCGGCGTCGACGGCCTGGTGCACGTCTCCGAGCTGTCCTGGAAGCACATCGACCACCCGAGCGAGGTCGTCGAGGTCGGCCAGGAGGTCACCGTCGAGGTCCTCGACGTGGACATGGACCGCGAGCGCGTCTCCCTGTCGCTGAAGGCGACGCAGGAGGACCCGTGGCAGCACTTCGCCCGGACCCACGCGATCGGTCAGGTCGTGCCGGGCAAGGTCACCAAGCTCGTCCCGTTCGGTGCGTTCGTGCGCGTCGACGACGGCATCGAGGGCCTGGTCCACATCTCCGAGCTGGCCGAGCGCCACGTCGAGGTGCCCGAGCAGGTCGTCCAGGTCAACAGCGACATCTTCGTCAAGGTCATCGACATCGACCTGGAGCGTCGCCGGATCTCGCTGTCGCTGAAGCAGGCGAACGAGTCCGTCGCCGCGGCCGGCGAGGAGTTCGACCCCTCGCTGTACGGCATGGCCGCCGACTACGACGAGCAGGGCAACTACAAGTACCCCGAGGGCTTCGACCCCGAGACCAACGAGTGGCTCGAGGGCTACGAGTCGCAGCGCGAGGAGTGGGAGCGCCAGTACGCGCAGGCCCACGAGCGCTGGGAGGCGCACCGCAAGCAGGTCGCCGAGGCCGCCGAGGCCGAGGCCGCCCGCGAGGCGGCGGGGGAGAACGAGCCGGCTGCGGCGTCCTCCTCTTCCTCCTCCTCGTCCTCGTCCGCCCCGTCGAGCGCGTCGAGCTACAGCTCCGAGGCGCCGGAGGCCCAGGGCACCCTGGCCTCCGACGAGGCCCTCGCGGCGCTGCGCGAGAAGCTCACCGGCGGCGCCTGAGTCGCCCGCGGCAGTTCGCTGCCGCTGATCCACGAGAGCCCCGGCCGGGAATCCGGCCGGGGCTCTCGTGCGTCGGCCGCCGTCCCGGGGCGCCGGTGGCCCGCGCCGAGCGGTCGCCGCCCCGAGCCGTCACCGCCGCGCTCGGGCCGCCGCGTGGAAACGTGTCCACAGTGAACGCTCACATCACGGCGCGGCTGCCTTCCTGGTCACGAGATGGCAACGGTGCTGGTCAGAGGGCCCTCGGGCTTATATGTTGGGCCGCACAACATAACCCCGAGCGTTCCGCCGGGGTCAGATGCGAAGGAGCATCCATGCGCGTCCGCAGCTCTGCACTCCTCGCCGCCGGCGTGGCAGGCGTTCTCCTCACCTCCGCGTGCGGTGGGGACTCCAGCACCCCCGGCTCCGCCGGTGAGACCCCGGCAGCCGGTGGCGAGACCTCCGCCACCGGCGGGGGATCCGGCGCCCCCGAAGTGGGTGTGATCCTGCCCGACACCGAGTCGTCGGTCCGCTGGGAGTCGTTCGACCGTCCCGCCCTGGAGAAGGCCTTCGAGGACGCCGGCGTCACCGCCGACATCCAGAACGCCCAGGGCGACGCCAGCCGCATGCAGACCATCGCCGACCAGATGATCACGCAGGGCGTCAAGGTCCTCGCGATCGTCAACCTCGACTCCAACTCCGGCGCCGCGATCCAGCAGAAGGCCAAGGCCGCCGGCGTCCAGACCATCGACTACGACCGCCTCACCCTCGGCGGCACGGCCGACTACTACATCTCCTTCGACAACACCAAGGTCGGCGAGCTGCAGGGTGAGGGCCTGGCGAAGTGCCTCGGCGACAAGCCGGCCAAGATCGCCTACCTCAACGGCTCGCCCGACGACAACAACGCCACCCTGTTCTCGAAGGGCGCGCACAGCGTCCTCGACCCGATGACGCAGTACACCAAGGTCGCCGAGCAGGCCGTTCCCGAGTGGGACAACCAGCAGGCCGCGACGATCTTCGAGCAGATGCTGACCCAGCAGGGCGGTCAGATCGACGGCGTCCTCGCCGCCAACGACGGACTCGGCAACGCCGCCATCTCCATCCTGGCCAAGAACGGCCGCGCCGGGCAGGTGCCGGTCACCGGGCAGGACGCCACCGAGCAGGGTCTGCAGAACATCCTGGGCGGCCAGCAGTGCATGACGGTCTACAAGCCCGTCGGCGAGGAGGCGGCCGCGCTGGCGGACGTCGCCATCGCGCTGGCCAAGGGCGAGAAGCCCGAGACCACCGGGACCGTGGAGGACGCGGAGGGCGGGCGCGACGTCAACGCCATCCTGCTGGAGCCGCAGGCCATCTTCCGCGACAACGTCAAGACGGTCGTGGACGATGGCTTCGTGAAGGCCTCCGACATCTGCACGGGCGACTACGCCGCCGCGTGCACGGAGCTGGGCATCTCCTGACGCCCCACGGGCGCCGGGGCGGATCCCGCCCCGGCGCCCTCGCACGCCCCCGGCGCGCCGTCGCGCCGGGCCGGCCGTGGGCCCGGACCCCCTCGAGCAGACCACGCCTCGAGCAGACCAGGAACGGTGGACAGACCCATGCAAGGAACGAACCCCCCGACCGCGACGGGCGGTGCGCCGCTGCTGTCCCTGCGCGGCATCGACAAGAGCTTCGGCCCGGTGCAGGTGCTGCACGGCGTCGACCTGGACGTCCGGGCCGGTGAGGTCACCGCCCTCGTCGGCGACAACGGCGCCGGCAAGTCCACGCTCGTCAAGTGCATCGCCGGCATCTACACCACCGACGCCGGCGAGTACTTCTTCGAGGGTCGCCGCGTGCAGGTGCACGGCCCGCGCGACACGGCGGAGCTGGGCATCGAGGTCGTCTACCAGGACCTCGCCCTGTGCGACAACCTCGACATCGTGCAGAACATGTTCCTCGGCCGGGAGGAGAAGAAGGGCGTCCTCCTCGACGAGCCGACGATGGAGGAGATGGCCCGCCAGACGCTGGCCAGCCTCTCCGTGCGGACGGTGCGCTCCGTGCGCCAGCTCGTCTCCAGCCTCTCCGGCGGGCAGCGGCAGACCGTCGCCATCGCCAAGGCCGTCCTGTGGAACTCCAAGGTCGTCCTCCTCGACGAGCCGACCGCCGCCCTGGGCGTCGCCCAGACCAGGCAGGTCCTCGACCTGGTCCGCCGGCTCGCCGACAACGGCCTCGGCGTCGTGCTGATCTCGCACAACCTCAACGACGTGTTCGAGGTCGCGGACAACATCACGGCCCTCTACCTCGGCCGGGCCGCCGCCACGGTCCGCACGAAGGACGTCACCAGCAGCCAGGTCGTCGAGCTCATCACCGCCGGGCGCTCCGGCGACATGGGCATCATCGACACGAGCGCCACCGCAGCGGTCTGAGGAGCAGCCACCCATGAGCGCCACACCCGACAGCCCCACCCGCAACGGCGACGTCGCCGCGACGGCCGCGAAGGGCCCGCAGGACGAGTCCGCCCGCATCGCCGAGCTCGCGCGCGCCACCGCCAGCGGCGGCAGCCCGATGGCCCAGCCGGCCGAGGAGCCCACGTTCGGCGAGGGCATCCGCGCCTACATCACCCGCCTCAAGGGCGGCGACATCGGTGCCCTGCCGGCGGCCCTCGGGCTCGTCGTCCTCTTCGTCCTGTTCGCCGCGCTGCGCCCGGACACCTTCCTGACCCCCATCAACATCGCCAACCTGATGGTGCAGGCGTCGTCGATCATCGTGCTGGCGATGGGCCTGACCTTCGTCCTGCTGCTCGGCGACATCGACCTGTCGGCCGGTGTCGCGGGCGGGGCCTCGGCGGCGGTCATGGCGCTCGTCATGAACGACGCCGGCCTCGGCTGGTACCTCTCCATCCCCGCGGCCCTCCTCACCGGCCTGGCCTTCGGAACCCTGATCGGCATGTTCGTCGCCCGCGTCGGCATCCCGTCGTTCGTGGTGACGCTCGCCTTCTTCCTCGGCATCCAGGGCATCACGCTCTGGCTGATCGGCGAGGGCGGCACCATCCCCGTGCGCGACCAGGTCGTGGTGAACATCGCCAACGGCAACGTGCCCGTCGGTCTCGGCTGGGTCTTCGCCGTGCTCGCCGCCGCCGCGTACGCCCTGATCACCCTCGGCCGCTGGAACAGCCAGCGCCGCCGCGGCCTCAACCGCGACAACTTCATCCTCGTGGTGCTGCGCGTCGTCGGCGTGGCCGTGGTCCTGCTGGGCCTGACCGCGGTGCTGTCGCAGAACCGCGCCCGCGTGCCCGGCATCGAACTGGCCGGCGTGCCCTACTCGGTGCCGATCATCGGTGTCCTGCTGGTGCTGCTGTCGATCGTGCTGGGCCGCACCGCGTACGGCCGCCACGTGTACGCCGTCGGCGGCAACGCGGAGGCCGCGCGCCGTGCCGGCATCAACGTCACCCGCATCCGCATCTCCGTCTTCATGATCGGCTCCACGCTGGCCGCCTTCTCCGGCATCATCGAGGCGTCGCGGCTCAACTCCGTCGCCCCCGGCTCCGGCGGCGGCAACACCCTGCTCCTGGGCGTGGGCGCCGCCGTCATCGGCGGGACGAGCCTCTTCGGCGGCAAGGGCAAGGTGACCAACGCGGTCATCGGTGGCCTGGTCATCGCTACCATCACCAACGGCCTGGGCCTCATGGGGCAGCGGGCGTTCGTGAACTTCCTCGTCACGGGTGCCGTGCTGCTGCTCGCCGCAGCCGTCGACGCCATCTCGCGTCGGCGCCGCGCCTCGGCCTCGAGCTGAGACGCGGGAGAAGCACCTGAAGAGCATGGTCGGCAGGCAGCCCCTCGGGCGCGGCCAGGACGACGTCCGCAGGCACAACCTCGCCGCGGTGCTCGGCCTCGTGCACGAGCAGGGCTCCAGCACCCGGGCCGACCTCACCCGGGCCCTGGGACTCAACCGCTCGACCGTCGGCGATCTCGTGGGCAGCCTCGTCGAGGCGGGGCTGCTCGTGGAGGAGAAGCCCGCCGAGGTGCCGGGCCGGGTGGGGCGGCCCTCGCTGGTCGTGCAGCCCAGGCCCGGGGCGGTCTCGGTGATCGCCGCCTTCGTCGACGTGCACGAACTCGACGTGGCGCGGGTGGGCCTGGGCGGCCACGTCCTCGGCCGGCGGCGCGAGCCGCTGGCCGGGGGCGCCTCCCCGCTCGCGGCCGCGCAGCAGGTCGCCACGGTCGCGGAGGACCTGCTGGCCGACCCCGGCGCCCCGCAGGCGGCGGGGGCCGTGCTGGCGGGCGTCGGGCTGGCGGTGCCGGGAACCGTCCACGCGGGCGCGGGCACCATCGCCGCGGCGCCCAACCTCGGCTGGCACGACGTGCCGTTCAGGGCGCTGACCGCCGACGTCGTCGCCGCCCGCTTCGGCGCGGACGTCGCGGTGCACGTCGCCAACGACGCGGACCTCGGCCTGCTCGGGGAGATCCGCCGGGGTGCCGCGGTGGGCCGCACGGACGTGGTCTACCTGTGCGGCACCTACGGCCTCGGCGGGGGTGTCCTCTCCGGTGGGCACCCCGTCACCGGGCGACGCGGCTACGCCGGCGAGGTCGGCCACATCAGCGTCGACCCCAGCGGCCGGGCCTGCCGCTGCGGCAGCCGGGGCTGCTGGGAGAGCGAGGCCCTCGCCGCGGCCTGGGCGGACCCGCTGGAACTGGACGCGGACGCGCCCGACATCGCGGAGCAGGTCCTGCGCCGGCTGGAGGCCGGGGGCGTCGCCGCACGCCGCACCCGGGACAAGCTGTCCCGGGCCTTCGCCCGCGGCCTCGCCAACGTCGTCAACGTCTTCGACCCGCAGTCGGTGCTGCTGGGCAGGGGACTCTGGCGGGACCTGTGGCCCGCCCTCTCCGACGACGTGCTGCCCTGGGTGGACCGTCTGGTGATGCCGGCCATGCGGGAGGGCCTGGAGGTCCGCACGGCCGGGCTCGGGGCCGACTCCACCGTCTGGGGCGCGGCGGAGCTCGCCTTCACGGAGCTGCTCGCCGACCCGCTGGGCCGCCCGTCGAGCGGCGTCGCGGTCTGATCCGGTGCGGACGCCGCGGTGAGGGTCCGGAAGTCCCGGCGCACGGGGTGAGCGGCCTGTACCGTCCGGCCGTGAGACGCGGCCCGGGCAGACGCACCCGTCGGGACTGGGCGCCGGCACTGCTGGGCGTGGTCGTGACGGTCGTGCTGCTCTCCGCGTGGGAGGTGCCGCCGATCGTGCCGGCGCTGGTGGCGCTGGCCGCCTGCGTCACCGTCCTCCTCGCGCTCGGCGCGCACCGCCCGAAGCGCTGGAGCCCCTGGGCGCTCATCGCGCTCAGCCAGGGGCTGTGCTCCGTGTCGAGCTTCGCCGCGGTGGCCGCGGGAGGCCGCTCCGCGCCCGCCACCACGCTGCTCGTCGCCGCCCAGCTGGCCAGTGCGGTGCTCGCCCTGCACGTGCTGCGGGTGATGGTGGGACGCCCGCGCCCGCCGGGGGGCGGCCCGGCGGCCCGGCTCGACGCGCTGATCGTGGCCGTGGTGGTCGCCCTCGCGGCCGCGCACGCGCTGGCCGCGGGCGCGGGTCAGGGCGGCCCGTCCCCACCGGCGCTCACCCCGGCGCTGAACCTCGTGCTCATGGGCCTGGTGCTGCGGCTGCTCGTCGTGAGCGCCACCTCCACCGCCGCGGTGCTGCGGTTGCAGCTCGCGGGCCTCTCCGCGGCCCTGAGCTACCTGCTCGCCAGCCTGCCCGGGGCGCGGGGGCACCTCGCCGCCGCACCCCTGGAGCCCGGCCTGACGGTGACGATGGCGCTGCTGGCGTGGGCGGCGACGCACCCGTCGATGGTCCTCGTCTTCGAGCCCGCCTCCCTGGGGCGCCGCCGCCACGCCTCGACGCAGATGCTCGCCGCGCTGCCCCTGGTGGCGGTGCCGCCGTGCCTGTGGCTGCTCGATGGCAGCGGCGCCGCCGCGGCCCTGCCGACGGCGGCCTACCTGCTGGTGGGCGCGCTCGTGGCCGGCCTGGCGCTGCTGCGGGGTGCGCTGGCGTTGCGGGCGAGCGAGCGCAGGGCGGCGCACGACCCGCTGACGGACCTGCTCAACCGACGCGGCCTGGCGCAGGCCTTCGCCACCCGGCAGAGGCGCGGTGCCGGGGCGGGCGGCTGGGTGCTGTGCCTGCTGGACGTGGACGACTTCAAGCACGTCAACGACACCTACGGCCACGACGTCGGCGACGCGCTCATCCTGGAGGTCGCGCGGCGGCTGGCGCGGGCTGTGGGCCCCGCGGACGCCGTCGCCCGCACGGGCGGCGACGAGTTCGTGCTGCTGCTCGCCGCCGGCCCCGGTCACCGGGCTCCGGAGGACGTGCTGGCGGCGGCGTTCGGGCAGCCGTTCCCCGTGGCCGGCCGCCTCGTCGCGGTGCGCGCGAGCACGGGGACCACGCCGGTGCCCGACGGCTCCTCGATGCTGCAGTTGCTCGCCGACGCGGACGTGGCGATGTACGCGGCGAAGGCCGCCGGTGGCGGGACGGTCGCCTTCAGCGAGGACCTGCGCCGGCAGGTGCTGGGGCGGCGGGCGCTGGTGGAGGACCTGCGGGCGGTCCTGGCAGGCGGCGAGGCCGAGCGCGTGGGCGGGCTGCACGTGCTCTACCAGCCCCTCGTGGACCTCGGGAGCAGCCGGGTCCTGGCCTGCGAGGCGCTGGTGCGCTGGCGCCACCCCGCGCGCGGGCTGGTCATGCCGGACGACATGCTCGGCGCCGCGGAGGAGCACGGGCTCGGCCGGGAGCTGGACCGGCTGGTGCTGCGGGCCGCCCTGGCGCAGCTGGTGCGCTGGGACGGCGCCGGCCTGCCGCCGCTGTCGGTCAGCGTGAACCTCGGCCGCTCCAGCACCTGCCACCCGGGACTCGCCCTGGACGTCCTGGACGCCCTCGCCAAGGTGGGGCTGCCCGCCTCCCGGCTGCGGCTGGAGATCACCGAGCACGAGCACCTGCCGGACGACCCGGCCATCGCCGAGGAGTTCCAGGCCCTGGTGGCCGCCGGGGTGGGGCTGTCGCTGGACGACTTCGGCGCCGGCTACGCCTCCTTGGACTACCTGCTGCGCTACCCCGTCAGCACCCTGAAGCTGGACCGCTGCCTGACGGCCTCCCTCATCGACCAGTCCGCGTCGCCCCTGCTGGAGGGGGTGGTCGGTCTCGCGGCCCGGCTGGGCCTGACGGTGCTGGCGGAGGGGGTGGAGACCGCGGAGCAGCGCGAGCGCCTGGCGGGCCTGGGCATCGACCACGGCCAGGGCTGGTACTTCGCCCGTCCGCTCGGCGGCGACGACTTCGCCGGCCACGTCCTCGGGCGCGCGCCCGCCCCGGTGCTGCCCGCGGGCTGAGCGGCGCCACCGCCGGATAGCGTTCCCCCGTGCTGCGCGTGGGACTGACCGGGGGCATCGGGGCGGGCAAGTCGACGGCGTCGCGGCGGCTGCACGAGCTCGGCGCCGTCCTCGTCGACGCCGACGTCCTCGCGCGGGAGGTGGTGGCGCCGGGCACCCCGGGCCTGGCCGCGGTGGTGGAGGCGTTCGGCCCGGGCGTCCTGACGGCCGGCGGGGAGCTGGACCGCGCCGCGCTGGGACGGCTCGTGTTCGCCGACCCGGCGCAGCGGCAGCGGCTGAACGCCGTCGTGCACCCGCTGGTGGCGCGGCGGCGGGCGGAGCTGGCGGCCGCGGCGGGGGAGTCGGCGGTGGTCGTGGAGGACGTCCCGCTGCTGGTGGAGAACGGCATGGCCGCGGAGTACCACCTCGTCGTCGTCGTCCACGCCGACGAGGCGGAGCGGCACCGCCGCCTCGTCGCGGACCGCGGCATGGACCCGGCCGACGCCTCCGCCCGCATCGCCGCCCAGGCCCGCGACCCGGAGCGGCGCGCCGCGGCCGACGTGTGGCTGGACAACGGCGGCGACCCCGAGCGGCTGCGGCAGCAGGTGGACCGGCTCTGGTCGCGGCGGCTGCTCCCCTTCGAGGACAACCTCCGCGCGGGCCGGCTCGTCCCCGCCCCTGCGCTGGCCCTGCTGGAGCACCGGGTCGGCTGGGCGGCGCAGGCCGCGCGGCTGGCGGCGCGCGTGGAGCGGGCGGCCGGCGACGCGGGCCGCGGCGTGGAGCACATCGGCTCCACGGCCGTGCCGGGGCTGGTCGCGAAGGACGTCGTCGACCTCCAGCTCGCGGTCGGCTCCCTGGCGGCGGCCGACGCGGTGGCGGGGGAGCTGGCGGCGGCGGGCTTCCCCCGGGCCGAGGGGGACTGGTGGGACACGCCGAAGCCCTCCGACCCGGACCCGGACCGGTGGCGCAAGTGCCTGCACGGCGGGGCGGACCCCGGCAGGCCGGTGCACCTGCACGTGCGGGTCCACGGCTCGCCCGGCTGGCGCTGGGCGCTGCTGTTCCGCGACTGGCTGCGCGCCGACGCCGACGCGCGGGCCGCCTACGCGGGGCTGAAGCAGCGGCTGGCGGCCGGCTGCACCAGCACCGGCGAGTACGCCGACGCCAAGGAGCCCTGGTTCACCGAGGTCGCCCACGGGCGCGCCGAGGCGTGGGCCGCGGCGAGCGGGTGGCGCCCGCCCGCCTGAGCCGCCTCCGCCGGGTGTCGGTGGCGGCGCCTACTGTGGGTCCATGCGGCCCACGACGGACATCCAGCGCACCGTGGCTCCCTTCCAGGTCGTCTCGGAGTTCAGCCCCTCCGGCGACCAGCCGGCGGCGATCACGGAGCTCGCCCGCCGCATCCGGGGCGGGGAGCAGGACGTCGTGCTGCTGGGCGCCACCGGCACGGGCAAGTCCGCCACGACGGCGTGGCTGATCGAGCAGGTGCAGCGACCGACGCTGGTCATGGCGCCGAACAAGACGCTCGCGGCGCAGCTGGCGAACGAGTTCCGCGAGCTGCTGCCGAACAACGCGGTGGAGTACTTCGTCTCCTACTACGACTACTACCAGCCCGAGGCGTACATCGCGCAGACGGACACCTACATCGAGAAGGACTCCGCGATCAACGAGGAGGTCGAGCGGCTGCGGCACTCCGCGACGAACTCCCTGCTCACCCGGCGCGACGTCGTCGTGGTCGCCAGCGTGTCCTGCATCTACGGCCTCGGCACCCCGCAGGAGTACGTCGACCGGATGGTGTCGCTGCAGGTGGGGCAGAGCATGGACCGCGACGAGCTGCTGCGCCGGTTCGTGGACATGCAGTACACCCGCAACGACATGGCCTTCACCCGCGGCACGTTCCGGGTCCGCGGCGACACCGTCGAGATCATCCCCGTGTACGAGGAGCACGCGATCCGCATCGAGTTCTTCGGTGACGAGATCGACCGCCTCTACACGCTGCAGCCGCTGACGGGTGAGATCCTGCGCGACGAGCAGCAGATGTACGTCTTCCCCGCCTCGCACTACGTCGCCGGCCCGGAGCGGCTGGAGCGGGCGGTCGGGCTCATCGAGGCCGAGCTCGCCGAGCGCCTCCCCGAGCTGGAGCGGCAGGGCAAGCTGCTCGAGGCGCAGCGGCTGCGGATGCGCACCACGTACGACGTCGAGATGCTGCGGCAGGTCGGCACGTGCTCGGGGGTGGAGAACTACTCCCGCCACTTCGACGGCCGCGGACCGGGCACGGCCTCGAACACCCTGCTCGACTACTTCCCCGAGGACTTCCTCCTCGTCATCGACGAGTCGCACGTGACGGTTCCGCAGATCGGCGGGATGTACGAGGGCGACATGTCCCGCAAGCGCACCCTCGTGGAGCACGGCTTCCGCCTGCCGAGCGCCATGGACAACCGGCCGCTGAAGTGGGAGGAGTTCCTGGAGCGCGTCGGGCAGACCGTGTACCTGTCGGCGACGCCCGGGCCCTACGAGCTGGCGAAGGGCGAGGGCGTGGTGGAGCAGATCATCCGCCCCACCGGCCTGGTCGACCCCGAGGTGGTGGTCAAGCCCACGAAGGGCCAGATCGACGACCTCCTCCACGAGATCCGCGAGCGCGCCGAGCGGGACGAGCGGGTCCTGGTCACGACGCTGACGAAGAAGATGGCCGAGGACCTCACGGACTACCTGCTGGAGCAGGGTGTGCGGGTGCGCTACCTGCACTCCGACATCGACACGCTGCGGCGCGTGGAACTGCTGCGGGAGCTGCGCCAGGGCGAGTTCGACGTCCTCGTCGGCATCAACCTGCTGCGCGAGGGCCTCGACCTGCCCGAGGTGTCGCTGGTGGCGATCCTCGACGCCGACAAGGAGGGGTTCCTCCGCTCGGCGACGTCGCTGATCCAGACGATCGGCCGCGCCGCCCGCAACGTCTCCGGTCAGGTGCACATGTACGCGGACAAGGTGACCCGCTCGATGGAGCAGGCCATCGAGGAGACCAACCGGCGCCGGGAGAAGCAGGTCGCGTACAACCGCGAGCGGGGCGTGGACCCGATGCCGCTGCGGAAGAAGATCGCCGACATCACCGATCTCATCGCCCGGGAGGACGCCGACACCGCGGCGCTGCTCTCCGGCAGCGGCCGGTCCCAGTCGCGCGGCAAGGCCCCCACTCCCGCGCTGGGCTCGAAGGGACGCGCCGCCGGCCGGGAGGGCGCGCCCCGTCCCGGTGCCGCGTCGCTGCCGCAGGGCGAGCTGGCCGACCTCATCCAGCAGCTCAGCGACCAGATGCACGCCGCGGCGGCGGAACTGCAGTTCGAGCTGGCCGCGAGGCTGCGTGACGAGATCGGCGACCTGAAGAAGGAGCTGCGCGGGATGCAGGCCGCGCAGGGGGCGTGAGCCGGGGCGCGTGCGGGAGGGGCCGCCCCCGGGGGGAGAGGTGCGGTCCTCAGGCCGCCCGGCCGGCGCGCGAGCGCACGGCGGCGTAGCACCCGGCCAGCGCCCCGTGGGCGGGGACTCCGACGAGGAGCAGGAGGAACGGCGCGCCGAGGAGCAGGTCCCGCAGCAGGACGGCGCCGGAGAAACCGCCCCCGGCGAGGGCGCCCACGGCCGCACCCAGCAGCGGGAGGCCCGCGCCGACGACGAGGGCGACGACGGCCCAGCACACCAGGCCCGGCACGAGCGACTCCTCCACCCGGGCGGCGCGCAGCCCGTCGCGCGCGCCCCACGCACCTGCGGTGAGGGCCAGCGCCCCCAGCAGGAGCAGCCCCACCCCGACGTTCGCCCCGCCGCTCTGGTCGCGCGAGGCCACCACCCACGAGATCAGGTGCCCGGCCACGCCCAGGCCGAGCAGTCCGGCCGCGCGGGGGGCGACGCGCCGGGCGAGTCCGTCCGACCAGGACCCGGACTGGGGGTGCTGCTGCCTCATCGTCGCCTCCGGGAACGATCCGTCGAACGTGCGGACGCACCGTAGCGGGCGGCGCCGCCCGTGGGTCCTCCACCCCCGGAGAGCGGCGGGGCGCGGCGGTGGTGGGCGGGGGACCCGTGTTCGCGCGGCGCAGCACGGTGTCCTCCTCGCAGGCGTGCTCGGGTCGGCGCTCATGGACGGTCCTGACCCGCAGCACCGGCTGACCACGGCCGGGCAGGACGCGGACCTGGACGGTCGGCTGAGCGCGGAACTGGACGCTTTCAACGTCGCCGCCTCCGGCGTCGCGGACCAGCGCGAGTTCACCGTCAAGATCGAGGACGACTCCGGTGAGCTGCTCGGCGGGCTCAGCGGATGGACGTGGGGGCCGTCGGCGGGCATCTCGATGGTGTGGGTCCGGGAGGACCAGCGCGGCAGCGGCCTGGGCGGCCGGTTGCTGGCCGCCGCCGACGACGTGGCGCGTGAACGTGGATGCAGGCGCGTGTTCGTCTCCTCGTTCACGTTCCAGGCACCCGGCTTCTACGAGCGGCACGGGTTCGTCGAGTGCGCCCGCACCCCGGAGCACCCACTGGACGGCACGGCCGACGTCCACCTCGTCAAGCACCTGCCGCCCACGAGCTGACCGGCCCGGCACCCGCGTGCACAGGAATTCCCCTGCCGACGGTGCCGCCCCTGGAGGATGCCACGCGGGTCGAGTCGGGGAAGATCGCGGCTCGCCCGAACCGTCAGCAGCGCCTCGTCCAGCCTGCCCATCCGGCCCTGGACGAGACCGGTGGTGCCGTCCGGGCGGCTGCTGATCCCTTCGCCCTCACCGTGCGCACGTGGTCCCAGTGGGTGAGCGAGCACGGCAGCGACGGCTCGGCCGATGCGCCGCGGTCGGGGCGTCCCCGTCTCCACGACGGCGACGCCGTGCGGCAGCTGCTCGCCCTGATCGCGTCAGGGCCGCCACGACCCGGGCTTGGACGCTCGAGTCGCCGCAGCGCAGGAGGCCGCTACCGGCGGCGTTTTCATGATCCCCGCGGCGGACGGATGGGCCCCGTCGCACCCGCCGATGTCTTGCAGCGCCTCGTCGACGTTCGCGGCGGGACCTTCATGCCGATCATGGACAACGGCTCCGCACACCAGTCGCCACGCCCACGGCCGCCTGACCCACCCACCCCGAAAGCCAACTGAACTCGGGGCAGTCCCCGGGGTGAGGGGGCGGCGTTCCTGCCTCCCGTGCGCCGAGAGAATCAACTACTACGGTCTGCAGGTTGCCGAGTGGAGGGCCAGGCGAAGGGTGTGGAGCACAAGTCGCGACTGTGACCGGAACCGCGCGACTCGATCTCGACACCGCTACTGACAGAGCCTCATTGCGGACGGCCTCGTTCGTCGCCCCCCGGCAGGGATGGCCGGCAATGTGGGTGAGCGCTCATGCAACCGATGAGTTCTCACGGACCGTAGGGCCGCTCGCATAGCTCTAGGATCGGCCGGCCGGATCAACGGCGACTCCAGACCGAATTGGGAGACCATGAAGAAGAGATCTACTGCATTGCTCGCCGTCATACCCCTGGTGGGTGGTGTGCTCGTCGCTTCCGCGCCGGCATCGGCCTCCGTGCCGGCATCGATCTCCACGTCGACGTCTGCGCTGGCTTCGGCGGGGACCACGTGGAACCTCGTCACGCCGGCTGGCGCGGGCAGCGCCGACGACTCGTACTTCCCGCTGGCCACCGCGTTCGATGCTCAACCACAACTCGACGCGACGGGAATGCCCTCCGGCGGCACCGGTGGTCAGGACGCTCCGAGCTACTCCTCGCGCGTCGGGTACATCGACTTCGGCGCCAACTGGTCCTCGGTCAAGATCGCGGCGACCTGGACGAGGTACCGCACCTGGAGCTCCGGTGACCAGACTCCGTTCGCGGCCCTGTGGTGGGACGACGACAAGGACTCGGTCAACGAAGCCGGCCTGAACGAGACGTCGCTCAACTTCAACACCGCAAAGGGCCTCTCGACCGGAGGGAGCACCGAGCCGTGGATCCGTGACGTCGATCGCAGCGCGAACCCGGTCACGCCACGCGGGCGCTACCTCATGCTGCGCAGCGCCACGGCGATGGCGAACCGGGCCAAGGAGTTCGCGATCGTCGCCGCCCCCGCATGCCAGCAGGGCGCCATCGTCAACGGACTGGTGCGTCAGTGCATCGACTTCCCGAGCGGTGTGCGCATCAAGGACGTCCCCGACGTCCAGGACAGCTTCGGCACGGCCGCCCCGCCCACCGGGACGACGTTCGCGGACACCTACACCCCCGGGTCGGGTGAGTGCTCGACGGCCACCCACGACCGGTACTGGACGCGCGGCTCGGACGGACACGTCTACCGCAGCTGGCACCCGGTGCGCACCACCGAGGTGGGCACGGGACGCGCCTGCAGCTTCGGCCACGAGCACGGCGACGACCCGCGCACGTCGCCGCTGTACGAGTGGTCCGGTGGCGTGCCGTTCGGCATCGCGAACCACTCCTCCGTGCATGCCGGCAACCACCGGCACGAGGACCACGTCGGGCACAAGGTCTTCGTGCAGAACGACTGGGAAGGCGTCATCGGCAACCCCCCGGACGCCGCGGCCATCACGCCCACCGGGTTCCGTTGCCACTGGCTCTCGAAGGTCCACATGGGCACCCACTCCGGGGACGCCATCGGCAACAACGAGCACGAGTACCACAACAACGTCATGTGCGACGACGGCGCGCAGCGGCACTCGAAGACGGGCTGGGAGTCCTACGCCGGCCGCAACAACCACACCGAGGCGTCGGTGAAGGTGCTGTCCGTCTGGGGTCGGCCCGGTTGGGTCAAGGCCTGCGACCTGAGCACGCAGACGCAGGTTCCTGGAGTGGGACGTGAGATCCCTGAGGGTGCCGACACCAACCGTCAGATCAAGTGCGCGACGTCGAACGCGGGCTGGATGTGGGCGGCCCGCCCGACGGCCACGGTCAGCGAAACCGGGCACACCGATCACGTCGGGGCCGGCATCAATGAGCTGTGGAAGCCGTGGGCCCAAGTGGTGACACGAGGACAGCAGAGGATCTTCCTCTCCTCCGCCTACTACAGCGTGCTCAACCCTGCTCGTCTCTACAACGACGGCAGCATGATTCCCCAGCGTGACGTGGACGGTGACGGCAAGGTCGACAACTGGATCCCCACGCTGGAGGCCTGCCTCGCCAACCCGGACAAGACCGCGTGCAAGAACCTCCCCACATTCCCCTCGGATGTGCCGCGCGACAAGTGGTGGAAGCACCCGCTGAGCCCGTTCAACGGCACGGTGCGGGCAGTCCACCCGAAGGGCATCCGCGTGCACACCGAGTCCGGCAAGGCGTGGTTCTGCACGGACTACACCGGCCAGGAGACGTCGGCCGACCCCACCGTGTCGACGAACGGGACCCGGACCTGCCCGAGCGGACAGCTCCTGCAGTACATCGCTCCCACCCGGAATCTCTGGGTGATCAAGGAGAACACGTCCTGGGGCCCCAACCGCGCGGTCGGTGTCATCCAGGGTTCGGGTGTCAACGCGCGGGACAACGGCACGCGCGGGTCGGGCCAAACCCATGAGTGGGTTCGCTTCTACCCCGACGCCAGTATCCACGCGCCCAACTGACGCGATCATCAGCTGTGGGGTCCCCGGTCAACCGGGGGCCCCGCAGTGCGTCCACCCCGTCGAGCGGCGCCAGGGAAGCCTCACCGGCGTCCAGGACACAGACCGCACAACGAAGTGATCCAGGGGACCGACGGCGTGGTCAGCAAGGTCATCGAGGCCATCGCCAACGCAGCCCCCTGTCCCCTCCCAGTACCGCACGCTCGTGACGAGATTGCGGGTGCTCCTGCACGCCCGGTCGGTGGCGACCGCCGGGGTCTTCGTCCACATCGCCGAGCGCTTCTGCAGATCGCGGCTACCCCGTGCGTCAGGCTGGCGTGAGACACCTCGGGTAGTTCTTCTTCCCACCAGCACGGGGCGGGACAAGGGTTGATCACGATGACGATGGCGAGTGCGGACCTGCCCGCTCAGCGCGGGGCCACGGTCGATGATGGGGGGTGGGCCCGAGAGCTGGGCCGCCTACGCCGCGGACGTTCACCGTGGAGCACAAGGCCGCGATCTTCGCCGAGTACGACGCCGCACCGCGGGTGAGAAGGGCGTGGTCCTGCGGCGGGAGGGGTTGTCTCCTCCCACGTGATCGAGTGGCGCAAGGCCCGCGACGTCGTCGCAGCTGAAGGACTCGCGCCGGCTGCTCGCCCGCGGCGCAGAGCTCGAGACGCTGAGATCGAGCGGCTACGGGCGCGGGCGGAGCGGGCGGAGGCGGAACTGGCCCGCACCCAGACGGCGTGGGGGAAGCGCACGCGCTCCTGGAGAAGCTCCCCGAGAGCACGGGCGCACCCGAGCCACCGAAGCAGTGATCGCCCCCGCAGTCGCGGGACTGGTGGCGGTGACCTCGCTGCAGCGGGCGTGCGTCCTGCCGGGGCCGACCCGGGCCACCTACTACCGCCGCCAACGACCACAGGCTCCCCCTGCGCCGCTGCCGTCGCGGCCACAGCAGTGGTCGGTGCCGTCCAACGCGCTCGCCGCCGCTGAGCGGCAGGCGGTGCTTGCGGTGCTGACGAGCGAGCGGTTCGCGGGCAAGTCGGTGGCCCAGTGCTGGGCGACGCCGCTGGATGAGGGGGTCTGCCTCTGTTCGATGTCCACCAGGCACCGCATCCTGCGCAGTTCCGGGGCTGGCGGTGGGGAACGGCGCCGGCAAGCCAGTCACCCGCCCCGAACCTGCCCGGAACTGCGCGCATCAGTCCCGATCCAGGTGTGGTCCTGGGACATCACCAAGCTGAGAAGCCGCCGGCGGGGCGTCTACTTCGACCCCTGCGTCATCCTCGACATCTGCAGTCGTCACGTCGTCGGCTGGACCCTCGCGCCCACCGAGGACTCCCGGCCCGCGCCCGAGATGATTTCGCAGGCGGTCGCCGTCCACGGTGTTCCGACCACCCTGCACGCCGACCGCGGGGCCTCGATGACTGGAGGCGCCTCCCACGCAGCGGGGGACGAGGCCCGTCGCCCAGTTGCTGGTCGATCTGGGGGTCGCCCGGTCGCATTGCCGCCTGCGCGTCCCCAACGACAACCCCTGCTCCGAGGCGGCGTTCGAGACCCTCGTGCACGCCTCCGTCTTCCCCGAGCGGTTCGGGTCTCCGGCCGATGCGAGGGCGTTCTGCGAGGCGTTCTCCGGCCACCGCCATCCCCAGCCCCCGCGCCTGGCCGAGCAGGCATGGATCAACCCACCCCTGACAGCGGCCGCCCTGCAGACCGCCCGGCGCGATCTCGTCTCGCTCTGCTTGAGACGTTCCGTCGGGGCCGGGCCCCGCGACGTGTCCCTGTCGTGCACGCGGTAGCTCCCCGAGAGCACCGAGGCGAGGCGCGATTCCAGCTGCACCCGTCCCTTCGTGACCGACAGGCGGTGCATGCAGGTGCCGGAGCCGCTTCCTCCCGGGGAACCCGCACCGGTACCTGCGGGTCACCCGGGCGGTGGCCGAGACGGAACCCGTGCGCTGGGTCCGTCTGCCTGGACCTCCGCCCCAGCGCTGGGGACGGGCCCAGCGGGGCACAAGGGCCGTGGACGCCGGGACCGGTCGGCGGAAACCGGCGCTCCGCCGGCAGAACAGGCGTATGTTGGAGGCAGTCTCATCGTGGGGCGAAGCCCCTCCGCTCGCGGAGGGAGACGGGCGTCCTCATGAGATCGACCAGGGCCCGGCAGGACTCCGCCGCGGCCGGGCAGTGCCCGAACCCCGGCGGCAGAGCCGGACGGTCATGGGTGGCCCTCCTCCCCGGCGCGCTCGGCGGCCTCGCCGTCCTCACCCCCGGCTCGGTGCGCATCGTGCAGTCGCGCCGGGCGGCACGTCGACCGGTCGCTCGCTGACCACACGGCACCACGTGGGGGCCGGGGACCCGGCTCGCACCTCGGCGGACGAGCGAAGCGGAAGAGGCGTGCACGATGGAGATCCACGGCAACGACGAGCAGGGGACGTGCGTCCTCACCGTGAACGGCCCGGTGGGCAGCACGCACACCCACCGGTTGCAGACGGCGCTGATCGAGGAACTGGGGCGCGGCGGCGGGCACGACCTCATCCTCGACATGCGGCAGGTCACGTCCCTCGACGACGCCGCGCTGGCTGCCCTGACGACCGGGCGGCAGCGGGCGAAGTTCCTCCACCGCAGGATCGTGGTCGTCGACGGCGACGACGGTGCGACGACGAGGGCGCTGCGTCGCAGCGGGCACATCTTCCGCTTCCCCGTCTACGCAGACGCCGACGCCGCCGGAGCCGCCCTCACAGCCGACCGCTCCGCGGTCGCGGCGCGCAACGCCACGCGTCCCGCGGGTGTGCGGGCGGGGTGACTCCCGGGGGATCGCTGACGCACCGGGGCGCTCGCAGGGGCGAGGACCGGGCCGGCACGCCACCTGCGGGTCGCTGCCGGGGACCACGTGCACGCGTCGGACCGGCCGCGGCCGGCGGCCTCCGGCACGACCAGACCACCACTCCAGGAGGAACACCTTGACCCGCACCACGGACGACGCCGCACTGGAAGTTCTCAGCGCCGAGGAGTGCTACCGGCTGCTCGCCACCCAGCAGCTCGGGCGGCTGGGCCTCATCAGCAACGGCAACCAGATCATCATGCCGGTCAACTACGGCCTCGACGGGCCGGTCGTCGTCGTGCGGCTCGGCCAGGGGTCGGTCCTGCGTGCCGCCGACCACGCCAACGTCGCCTTCGAGGTCGACTCCATCGACCCCGCGACCCACAGCGGCTGGAGCGTCCTGGTGCGCGGCCTGGCCGAGGAGGTGGGCGACCGGCACGAGCGGGGACTGGCGCAGCGCACCCGCGACACCGCCGTCGAGTCCTGGGCGCCGGGGGAACGCGGGCACTGGTTGCGCGTCATCCCGCAGGCCATCTCCGGGCGCCGCATCGTGGCCGGGGTGCCGGTGGACCTCCTCGTGGACCTGGGGTCCTGACCGGGGTCCGCTGGCGCGGCACCCGTCGCGCTACGAGGCGGTGCGCTCCGCGGCCGCGGGGTGAGCGGGCGCGGGGAGCGGCGGCACCGGCGAGACAGCGCCCGTGGCGGTGAGGTGCTCGAGCAGCCGCTCGCTGATCTCGCGCAGGTGCGCGACCTGCTCCACGTCGAGCTGGTCGAAGAGGTTGCCGCGAACCGCCTCGACGTGGCCGGGGGCGGCGGACTCCAGCGCGGCGAAGCCCTCCTCGGTGAGCACGGCGATCAGGCCGCGCCCATCGGTGGGGCAGCTCTCCCGCCGCACCCACCCCCGCTCCTCCAGCCGGGCCACCGCGTGGGAGACCCGGGAGCGCGAGGACAGGGAGCTGGCGGCGAGGTCGCTCATCCGCAGCGAGCGGTCCGGCGCCTCGGACAGGCGCACCAGCATCTCGTAGTAGGTGTGCACGATGCCCGCCTCGTGCTGGAGCTGCCGGTCGAGGCGGTCCATGAGGAGCTGGGTGGCGGAGAGGAAGGCGCGCCACGTCTGCTGCTCCTCCAGGTCCAGCCAGCGGGGCTCCGCCGCCGTGGCCGAGGAGGTGTCCGGAATCGTGGCCGTGGCGTCGCTCATGGTCACCATGATACGCAGCGCCTTCAACTATTCGCAGGCGCCTCGCCCCGGCCGACCCGATCGGCGCAGGAGAGCCCTCTCACCAGCCGCGCGCCCGCCACTGCGGCAGGTGCGCACGCTCGGCGCCGAGCGTGGTCGGCTCCCCGTGCCCGGGGCGGACGGCCGTCCCGTCGCCGAGGCGGGCGAAGACCCGTTCCTCCAGGTCGTCCATCAGCGAGGTGAACGCCTCGGGGGAGCGGGTCTTGCCCGGTCCGCCCGGGAACAGGCTGTCGCCGGTGAAGAGCTGGGGCGCGGCGCCGGCCGGTTCCAGCAGGAGCGCCACCGACCCCGGGGTGTGGCCGCGCAGGTGGAGCACCTCCAGGCGGAGGTCGCCCACACGCACCTCGTCGCCGTGGCGCAGCAGCCGGTCCGGCGGCACGGGCAGGTCGCCCGCGTCCTCGGCGCCGGCGGCGGTGGGAGCGCCGGTGGCGGCGACCACGTCGGGCAGGGCGCGGTGGTGGTCCCAGTGCCCGTGGGTGGTCACCACCGCGGCCAGCCGCGCCGACTCGACCCGGGCCAGGGCGCGGAGCAGGGCGGGGGCGTCGGCGGCGGCGTCGACGAGCAGCGTCTCCCCGGTGCCGGTGCAGGTCACGAGGTAGCAGGCGTTGTCCATCTCGGAGACGCGGACCGTGCGGACCTCGGCGCCGGGCAGGCGCAGCACCGCCTCGCCGGCGGCATCGGGATCGACCATCCCGGCACGCTAGCGCGGGGCGGGGCGCTCCGGCTCGGGCGCACCCGCTGTCGGCGGAGGTTCGTGTCGGAGGCGGCGCCTAGCATGGCGGGGTGGCTTCCCGTACCTCCGCGCGCACCGCTCCACTGACCGGATCCGCCGACCGCCTCGTCGTCCGGGGGGCGCGGGAGCACAACCTCAAGGACGTCTCGCTCGACCTCCCGCGCAACAGCCTGGTCGTCTTCACGGGGCTCTCCGGCTCGGGAAAGTCCTCGCTGGCCTTCGACACGATCTTCGCCGAGGGGCAGCGGCGCTACGTGGAGTCCCTGTCCGCCTACGCCCGCCAGTTCCTCGGGCAGATGGACAAGCCCGACGTCGACTTCATCGAGGGCCTCTCGCCCGCGGTCTCCATCGACCAGAAGTCCACCTCCCGCAACCCCCGCTCGACGGTCGGCACGATCACCGAGGTCTACGACTACCTGCGGCTGCTCTTCGCACGCGCCGGCCGGCCGCACTGCCCCACCTGCGGGGAGCCCGTCGGTCGCCAGACGCCGCAGCAGATCGTCGACCAGCTCCTCGAACTGCCCGCCGGAACCCGCTTCCAGGTGCTGGCCCCCGTCGTGCGCGCCCGCAAGGGGGAGTACGCCGAGCTCTTCCGGGAGCTGCAGTCCAAGGGCTTCGCCCGAGCCCGCGTCGACGGGCAGGTCGTGACGCTCGACGACCCGCCGGTGCTGGAGAAGAAGCTCAAGCACACCATCGAGGTCGTCGTCGACCGGCTCGTGGCCAAGGAGGGCGTCAAGCGCCGTCTCACCGACTCCGTGGAGACCGCCCTCGTCCTCGCCGGCGGGCTCGTCGTCGCCGACATCATCGGCGACGACTCCCCGGAGGGGGAGCGGCGCTTCTCCGAGAAGATGGCCTGCCCCAACGAGCACCCCCTGGACCTCGACGAGATCGAGCCGCGCTCCTTCTCGTTCAACTCCCCCTTCGGCGCCTGCCCGGAGTGCACCGGCATCGGCACCCGCCTGGAGGTCGACCCCGAGCTCGTCGTGCCCGACGAGGACCTCAGCCTCGCCGAGGGCGCCATCGCCCCCTGGAGCACCGGCTCCACCGACTACTTCCAGCGGGTCATGGGCGCGCTGGCCGAGCAGCTGAAGTTCTCCCTCGACACCCCGTGGCGGGCGCTGCCCAAGCGCGCCCGCGACGCCCTGCTGCACGGCAAGGACCACGAGGTCCAGGTCAAGTACAAGAACCGCTGGGGACGGGAGCGGCAGTACTCCACCGGCTTCGAGGGGGTCATCCCCTTCGTGCAGCGCCGCCACGGCGAGACCGAGTCCGACCTCAGCCGCGAGCGCTACGAGGGCTACATGCGGGAGGTGCCCTGCCCGACCTGCCAGGGTGCCCGCCTCAAGCCGGCGTCGCTGGCGGTGCGCCTCGGCGGGATGTCCATCTCCGAGGTCTGCCGCCTGCCCATCGCCGACTGCTCCAAGTTCCTCGCCGAGGTGGAGCTGTCCCGCCGGGAGCGGCAGATCGCCGCGCAGGTGCTCAAGGAGGTGCAGGCGCGCCTCGGCTTCCTGCTCGACGTCGGCCTGGACTACCTCTCCCTCGACCGCCCCGCGGGCACCCTCTCCGGCGGCGAGGCGCAGCGCATCCGGCTGGCCACCCAGATCGGCTCCGGCCTCGTCGGCGTCCTCTACGTCCTCGACGAGCCCTCCATCGGCCTGCACCAGCGCGACAACCGCCGCCTCATCGACACCCTCACCCGGCTGCGGGACCTCGGCAACACCCTCATCGTCGTCGAGCACGACGAGGACACCGTCCGCGTGGCCGACTGGGTCGTCGACTTCGGCCCCGGCGCGGGCGAGCGCGGTGGGGAGATCGTGCACTCGGGCACGGTGGAGGACCTGCTGGAGAACCCCGCCTCCCTGACCGGGCAGTACCTCTCCGGCCGGCGCACCATCCCCGTGCCCGGGCAGCGGCGCGCCGTCGACCCGGCGCGGCGCCTGACGGTGACCGGCGCGCGGGAGCACAACCTGCGCGGCATCGACGTCTCGTTCCCGCTGGGCTGCCTGGTGGCCGTCACGGGGGTCTCCGGCTCCGGCAAGTCCACCCTCGTCAACGACATCCTCTACACGGTGCTGGCCAACAAGCTCAACGGCGCCCGCCGCGTCCCGGGCCGCCACAAGGCCGTGCAGGGGCTGGAGCACCTGGACAAGGTCGTCCACGTCGACCAGAGCCCCATCGGGCGCACCCCCCGCAGCAACCCGGCGACCTACACGGGCGTGTTCGACCACATCCGCAAGCTCTTCGCCTCCGCCCCGGAGTCGAAGCTGCGCGGGTACCAGCCGGGCCGCTTCTCGTTCAACGTCAAGGGCGGGCGCTGCGAGGCGTGCGCCGGCGACGGCACCCTGAAGATCGAGATGAACTTCCTGCCCGACGTGTACGTGCCCTGCGAGGTCTGCCACGGCGCGCGCTACAACCGCGAGACCCTCGAGGTGCACTTCAAGGGCAAGACCATCGCCGAGGTCCTCGACATGCCCATCGAGGAGGCCAAGGACTTCTTCTCGGCCGTGCCCGCCATCTCCCGCTACATGGCGACCCTGACGGAGGTGGGACTCGGCTACGTGCGCCTCGGCCAGCCCGCCACCACGCTCTCCGGTGGCGAGGCCCAGCGGGTCAAGCTCGCCAGCGAGCTGCAGCGGCGCTCCAACGGGCGCACGATCTACGTCCTCGACGAGCCCACGACCGGGCTGCACTTCGAGGACATCCACAAGCTCCTCGGCGTGGTGCAGGGCCTGGTGGACAAGGGCAACAGCGTCCTCGTCATCGAGCACAACCTCGACGTCATCAAGAGCGCCGACTGGATCGTGGACATGGGCCCGGAGGGGGGATCCGGCGGCGGCGCCGTCGTGGCCGAGGGCACGCCGGAGCACCTGGCCGCCTGCCCGGACAGCCACACCGGCCGCTTCCTCGCCGAGCTGCTCGGCACGGCCGGTGCCGCGCCCCGGCGGCGTCCCGCCACCCGCAGCCGCGCCGGGTGAGGGCCGCCGCGTTCACGGGGTCGACGCCCAGCCGTCCGGTCCCGTACCCCCGCATGCAAGACGACCGTCCCCCCGCGCGAGGAGAGTGACGCAGATGGAGCCCCTGATCGTGCAGAGACTGCGCGACGCCGCGGAGGACCGCCGTGTCGACCCCGACCGCACGGCGGACGTCACCCTGCACCTGATCGGTGGGCGGTCCCTGACCGGCAGCGTGCTCGCGGTGGAGGACGGCGCCGCCTACCTCGACCTGACGGGCGTGCCCACCGTCGTGGACCTGACGACGATCGTCGCCGCCGACTGAGGTCGCCGCGCGCACTCGCGTCACGGGCGATGACGCTGCGTCGGGGCCGCTGTCCCGATGGGGCGACGCCGGAGGGCCGCCCGGGTGAGGCGGCCCGCGCGCCCTGCCGTGGCGAAGCGGCAGGTGCAGGGCGACCCGCAGCCCGACGCGTCCCTGGTGGTCGAGCACGGCGACACCGCCACCGTTCCCGGTGCCGCGCTCACGGCGGACGGGAGGGCCGCGGCGGGGGAGCTGCACCCGGTCCGACGGGACGGCCGGTGGTTCATCGCCGCCGCCTGAGTCCCTCGGCTCCCGGCGGTCCCCGCGCCGGGAGGCCGGGGGTCAGCGCAGCAGGCGCAGCGTGCGGGAGCTGACCTGCACGCTGAGGCGCTGCCCCCACCCCAGGGTCAGCCGGTCCTCCTCCAGCCCGTCGCCGAAGACGACCAGCTCCTCGCTGCGGGCCTCGACCAGGAGCGGCTCGTCGCCTGCGGCCACGGTCCCCGCGGTCAGGGCGGTGCCCGTCGCGGGCGAGGGCCACGCCTCCCGCACGAACCAGGCCAGCGAGGCGTCCGTGGGCGCAGGCAGGGTGCAGCCCGCGACCTGGCGGGCCAGCGAGCCGCACCAGCCCGTGGCGCCGGTGCCGGTGCCCACGAGCACCCCGCTGGAGGCCTGCACCTCCGAGCGCCCGCCCGCGGTGAGGGCGTAGCGGCTGGTCTGGTGGCTGCGGTGCCCGGCGAAGACCTCGTTGAGCGCATGCAGCTCCTGGCCGTCGTCGGTGCGCGCGCACACCATGGTGCGCCGCTCCACGTGCGCGTCGGCGGCGAGGGCGTGCTGCAGCAGGCTCGCCGCGGCCTGCGGGCGGTGCCGGACGAGCACCCCGGGGTTGCGGCCGGGGTCGGGGTCGACGCCGAGCACCACCTGGCCGTCCAGGTACTTCGCCACGTTGGCGACGAGGCCGTCCTGCCCCACGACCACGACGACGTCCTCGGGGGCGAAGAGGAACCGCGGCAGGTCCTCCCGCTCCACGCCGCCGCGGCGCCAGTCCAGCGGCACGGCGGCGGCCACCGCGGTCAGCGCCGCGTGCTGGCGCTCCGCCGCGGCGTCCAGCTCGGCCAGGGTGCGCCCGCGGGTGCGGAGGAAGAACTCCGCCTGCCCGCGGGTGCCGTGGCGGGCGAGCAGGCCGTCCAGCTCGGTGCGCCGGTGCACCAGGACGACGCGCGGTGCGAGGCTCATGCCCGCTCCGGTGCCGCGCCGAGCCGGGCCAGTGCGCCGGTGAGCACGTCGGGGGTCAGCACGAGGCTGCCGATCGCGGGCAGGTTGCCGGCGAGCTCCCGCACGGCCAGCGCGAGCAGCAGCTCCGGGGCGGCGTCCGCGTGCGCGGCGATCCGGGCGGCCTCGGCCGCGGCGTCCGCCTCGCCGGTCAGGCGCCGGGCGGTGGCGCGGGCGGCGGCGAGGCGCTCCTCCCGCTCGGCCTCCGCGGTGGTGCGCACCGTGGAGGCGGCGGCCGCCTCCTCCGCGACGCGCCGCTCGTTGGCGCCGCGCTGGGCGACGAGCTGCTCCTCCCTGCGGGCCAGCTCGATCTGGTTCTGCAGCTCGTTCTCGCCGATGGCGCGCTCCCGCTCCACAGCCAGGGCGCGGCGCGCGTAGGTGGCGCGGTCGGCCTCCTCCTGCAGCTGCTCGCGGGTGGGGGTGCGCAGCGCCTTCTCCACCTCGGGGGTGGGGCGCACGGCGACGACCCGGACGTCGAGGACGGCCACGCCGGTCTGGGCGAGGCGGGTGTCGGCGCCGAGGCCGGTGCCGATCTGCTCGCGGGCCAGGGCGACGCCGGTGACGAGGACGTCGCGCAGGGGGCGGCGGGCGAGGGCGTCGAGGACGTGCTGCTGCGCGGTCTCGGTCAGCAGGGTCGCCAGCTGTTCCAGCGGTGCGCCGCGCCAGCGGCCGGTGGCGGGGTCGAGGGAGAAGTCCAGTCGGGACGCGGCGAGGTCGGGCTGGACGATGCGGAAGGTGACCGTGGCCTGGACGGTGACGTCCTGGAAGTCGGCGGTGCGGGCGTGGAACAGCAGGGGCAGTTCGCGGTCGTCCACCGGCACCTCGGAGAGGACGGCGGTGAGGGGGCGGAACCAGAAGGACTGCGCCACTCCGGAGTGCACGCGCCGGCCCCGGCGCGTGTGCTCGACGTGGGCGGTGGGGGTTCCGCGCAGGTGGCGCAGGAACGGGTAGCGGGTGATGTCGGCCATCGGGGCCCTCCTCTTTCGTCGAGATGACGATAAGCAGGCCGGTCCGTTGTCGTCAACCCGACGACAACGGGCTAGGGTTGCGGAGTGCCGCAGCCCTACGACCCCGCCGCCTTCCCGTCCGTCGCGGTCACCGTCGACCTCGTCGTCCTCACCGTGCGGGCGGGTCGCCTCGCCGTGCTCCTCGTCGAACGCGGCGAGGCCCCCCACCGCGGCCGCCTCGCGCTGCCCGGCGGGTTCCTGCGCCCCGACGAGGACCTGCCGGCCGCCGCGGCGCGCGAACTCGCCGAGGAGACCGGACTGCCGCACGACTGCGTGCACCTCGAGCAGCTCGCCACCTACGGCACCCCCGGCCGCGACCCCCGCATGCGTGTCGTGACCATCTGCTACCTCGCCCTGGCCCCCGACCTGCCCAGTCCCGTCGCCGGCACCGACGCCGCCTCGGCCTCCTTCGTCCCCGTCGACGACGCCCTCGCCGCGGCCCTGGCCTTCGACCACGACCGGCTGCTGCGCGACGGGCTCGAGCGCGCCCGCGCGAAGCTGGAGTACACCCCCCTCGCGGCGGCCTTCTGCCCCGAGGAGTTCACCGTCGCGGAACTGCGCCGCGTCTACGAGGCGGTGTGGGGCACCCCGCTGGACCCGCGCAACTTCCACCGCAAGGTCACCGGCGCGGACGGCTTCCTCGAACCCACCGGGCACAGCACCACCCGCGACGGCGGCCGGCCCGCCCAGCTCTACCGGCGCGGGCCCGCCCGCACCCTGCACCCGTCGATGCCGCGCAGCACCGGGGATCCCCACCCGGGCTGATCCCCGCGGCGGGACCCCCGTGAGGTGATCCGCGCCACGGGTGATCCGCGCCACGAACAGGGCACGCCCGCCCCGCCTGCGCCAGACTCGAACGGCACCGCCGCTGCGCGCCCGCCCGGCACCGCCCGGCCGGGCGCCCCGACCCAGCCCCACCGGAAGGACCCACCAGCCGTGCCCCGCACCGTGGAACCCCGCTTCGCCCGCACCTGGCTGCTCGTGCCCGCCACCGCCCCCGACCGCTTCGACGCGGCGCTGGCCTCGCGCACCGACGCGGTCGTGCTCGACCTCGAGGACGCGGTCGACCCCAGCCGCAAGGGATCCGCGCGCGAGGACGTCCTGCGCTGGCTGCGCGACAGCGGCCAGGGCTGGGTGCGCATCAACGACCGCACCTCCCCGTTCTGGGCCGAGGACGTCGCCGGCCTGCGCGACGCCCCCGGCCTGACCGGCGTGATGCTCGCCAAGACCGAGGCCGGCGAGCAGGTGGAGGAGACCGCCGCCGCCCTCGGCGGGAGCACGCCCGTCGTCGCCCTCGTGGAGTCCGCCCTCGGCATCGAGGACGCCCGCGACATCGCCACCGCCCGCGGCGTCTTCCGCCTCGCCTTCGGCTCCGGCGACTACCGCCGCGACACCGGTGCCAGCGCCGACGCCCTCGCCATGGCCTACCCCCGCAGCCGCCTCGTCACCGCCAGCCGCATCGGCGGCCTGCCCGGTCCCGTCGACGGTCCCACCGTCGGCGGCGGACTGCCCGAGCTGCGCGAGCAGTCCGCCGTGGCCGTCTCCCTCGGCATGACCGGCAAGCTCTGCCTCGACCTCGCGCAGGCACCCGTCATCAACGAGGTCATGAGCCCCACCGGCACCGACGCCGCGTGGGCGCGCGACGTCCTGCGCGCCTTCGAGGAGTCCGGCGGCATCGTCCGCGACGGCAGCGACCTGCCCCGCATCGGCCGCGCCCGGCGGATCACGATGCTCGCGGAGGCCTTCGGCGTCGAGCCGGTCTGACCCGCGCCTCGCCGCTCCCGCGCCGGGCCCCTCAGGTGGGGGCCCCGGCGCGCATCGCGGCCGCCAGGTGCGCCGCCTCGTAGCCGGGCGCCACCCCTTCGACGACGAGGACGTCCGCCCGCAGGTGCCGCGTCCGCAGCGGCAGGATCGCCCGGTAGCCGGGGGAGGAGTACCACGCCCGCGCGGCGGCGGCGTCGGGGAACTCCAGCAGGACCAGCACCCCGGGCCACTCGCCCTCCAGGACCTGCGGGGGCGCCCCGTGGACGAGGAAGCGCCCGCCGTGCGGGTCGAGGGTGGCCTGGATGCGGTCCAGGTACTCGGCGATGTCGGGGTGGGCGGACGTGGTGTGCAGGTGGCCGAGGGCATAGGCGGTCACGGCGGGTCTCCTCGATCTCGTGCGCGTGTCGAGCTGTCGACGCCACGCTCGCGCGGCGCGGTGGCCGCGGTCGATGACCTCCGAGGTCATGGCCGCGGCGGCGGCGGGTGCCTACGCTCGCTCGCCATGACCTCGCTCGCGGTCGCCCGCCCCACCGCCCCGGCTCCCGGCGCAGGCGCGCCCATCGCCGGGAGCCTGCTGCGCGCGTGGCGCGAGCGCCGCCACCTCAGCCAGCTCGGCCTCTCCGCCGCCACCGGCGTGTCCACCCGGCACCTCAGCTGCGTCGAGACGGGCCGCTCCCGGCCCACCGCCGAGATGGTCCTGCGCCTGTGCGAGGCGCTCGCCGTGCCCCTGCGGGAGCGCAACGCCATCCTGCTGGCCGCCGGCCACGCCCCCGCCCACCCGGACTCCCCGCTGCACTCCGAGCGCCTGCGGCCGTGCCTGGAGGCCGTGCGGGCCCTGCTCGACGCCCACGCCCCGTTCCCCGCCCTCCTCGTCGACGCCGAGTGGACCCTCGTGGACGCCAACCGCGCCGTCGCCGTCCTCGTCGAGGCGGCCGCACCCGCCCTGCTGGAGCCGCCCGTCAACGTCCTGCGCCTGTCCCTGCACCCCGACGGTCTCGCCCCGCACATCGGCAACCTCCCCGAGTGGCGCTCGCACCTGCTGCACCGCCTCGCCCGGCAGGCGCAGGCCACCGCCAGCCCCGTCCTCGCGCAGCTGCTGGCCGAGCTGCGCGCGTACCCCGGCGGTGAGGCCGAGCCGCCCGCGGGCTCCGTCGTCGTGCCGCTGCGGATGCGGGCCCGGGGCCGGGAGCTGTCCCTGCTCAGCGCCACCTCCGTCTTCGGCACGCCGCTGGACGTCACGCTCGCCGAGCTGGCCGTGGAGTCGTTCTTCCCCGCCGACGGCCCCACCGCCGCCGCGCTGCGCGAGCTCACCGGCTGAACCGCCCGAAGGGGTGGACCGCGCCCTCCCGCCGGAGGAGGCTGGACGTCCGCACCCGATCCGCACGCCCGCACCCCGTCCGCGAGGAGGAGCCCCCGTGAGGACCCCGCACACCGCCGCCGTCACCGCCGTGGCCGCCCTCGCCGTCACCGTCCTGGGCACGGCCCCCGCCTCGGCCGACGTCGGGGACGGGCAGGTCGTCGTGCTGCACGCCGCGGGCAGCTTCGACCCCTCGGGCACGGGCGGCGCGTGGACCTACGACCCCGCGCTGGTGCCCGCCGGTGCGCGCGCCCGCGTGGTCTCCGTCTCGGTCGCCCCGGCCGAGCGCACCCGCACGAGGCTGTCCGTGCGCGGCCTCCTGCCGGACCGCGCCTACGGCGCCCACCTGCACGTCAGCCCCTGCGGTGCCCTGCCCGCCGCCTCCGGCCCGCACTACCAGCAGGTCCCCGACCCGGCGGTGCCGTCCGTCGACCCCGCCTACGCCAACCCCGTCAACGAGGTGTGGCTCGACCTGCACACCGACGCCCGCGGCCGGGCGGTCGTCCGCGCCTCCAACCCGTGGTCCTACCGCGAGGTGCCCGCCTCCCTGGTGCTGCACGCGCAGCACACCCACACCGAGCCGGGCCGGGCCGGCACCGCCGGAGCCCGGCTGGCCTGCATCGACCTGCGCTAGGCCCGGCACCGCAGCAGGGGCCGGGGAGAGGGGCCGCGACGTGGAGCGCTGGAACGGCTGGGGCGACCCGGACCACGACGTCGCGCTGCCCGCGGCCCTGCCCGGCCTGCTGCTGCACGAGCTGGGCCCCGGCACACCACCCCAGGACGCGCTGCTGGCCGACGTGCTGGGCGCCGCCCCGCCGCCGCGGCTGCCCGCCGGGGACGGGTTCTCCACCGACGCCCTCGACCGGGTCCTGCACGCGCGCGGGCAGAGCTTCCCCGACCTCGTCGCGCTGCGCTCGGGGCAGCTGGGCACCCTGCCCGACGCGGTGGCCCACCCGTCCTCGGCCGCGGAGGTCCGGGCCCTGCTGGAACGGGCGTCGGCCGCCGGTGCGGTGGTCGTGCCCTACGGCGGCGGCACCAGCGTCGTCGGCGGCATCTCCGCACCCCCGGGCGACGCGCCCGTCCTCACCGTCGACGTCCGGCGCATGCAGCAGCTGCACGCCCTCGACGAGCACTCCCGCCTCGCCACGTTCGGCGCGGGCGTGGCGGGCCCGCAGGTGGAGGCGCGGCTGCGGGCGCACGGCCACACCCTCGGCCACTACCCGCAGTCCTTCGAGCGCTCCACGCTGGGCGGCTGGGTCGCCACCCGCTCCAGCGGCCAGCAGTCCCTCGGCTTCGGCCGCATCGAGGACCTCTTCGCCGGCGGGCGCCTGGAGGCACCGGCGGGGACCCTGGAGCTGCAGCCCTTCCCGGCCTCCGCCGCCGGACCGGACCTGCGCCAGGCGGTGCTGGGCTCGGAGGGGCGCCTGGGGATCCTCACCGACGTGACCGTGCGGGTGCGCCGGCTGCCCGAGGCCGACGTCGTGGCCGGCGCGTTCCTGCCCAGCTGGGACAGCGCCGTGACGGTCGCGCGGACCCTCGTGCAGGACGGCACGCCCCTGTCGATGGTCCGGCTGAGCACGCCCGCGGAGACGGCCGCCTCCCTGCTGATGGGCGGACGCGCCGGGCGGGCGATGGCGGCCGCGCTGGACCTGCGCCGCCTCGGCGGTCAGCGCTGCCTGCTGCTCTTCGGGGTCACGGGCGGCGCGGGCACCGTCCGCAGCGCGCGCCGGCACGTGACGCACGTGGTGCGCGCCGCCGGCGGTGTCGGCGCGGGCACGCCCATCGGTCGCAGCTGGCAGCGCGGGCGGTTCTCCGCCCCGTACCTGCGCAACCACCTGTGGGAGCGCGGCTACGGCGTGGACACCGTGGAGACGGCGGCGGTGTGGTCGTCGGTGCCGGGTCTGGTGGAGCGGCTGGAGGCGGCCCTGCACGGCGCGCTGGAGGAGCGGGTGCACGTCGGCACGCACCTGTCCCACGTCTACCGCAGCGGCTCCAGCGTCTACACGACGTTCGTCTTCCGCCTCTGCCCCGACCCGGCGGAGACGCTGCAGCGCTGGGCCCGGCTCAAGGCCGCCGCCCTGCGCGCCATCGCCGAGGGCGGCGGCACCCTCAGCCACCAGCACGGCGTCGGCCTCGACCACCGCGACGCCCTGCCCGCCGAGAAGGGCCCGCTCGGCATGGCGGCGCTGGCGGCCCTGACGACGGCCTTCGACCCGGCCGGCCTGCTCAACCCGGGCAAGCTCCTGCGCTGAGAGGAGTCGCGATGGGACGCGACCTGGTGGAACACGCCGTGCCCGGGGGCCACGGGGAGTTCCCGGCGGCCCGGCTGCGGTGGGACCCCGACCACCGCGAGCGCACCTGGTCGCGGCTGGAGTCGCAGTGGGACGTCGTCGTCGTGGGCGGCGGCATCACCGGGGCGGGGGTGCTGCGCGCCGCGGCCCGCCTGGGCCTGCGGGCGGTGCTGCTGGAGCAGGAGGACTTCGCCTGGGGCGCCTCCAGCCGCTCCACGAAGCTCGTCCACGGCGGGCTGCGCTACCTGGCCCGCGGGCAGGTGGGGGTGACCCGCGAGTCCGTGCGGGAGCGCGACGCGCTGGTGCGGGAGGTCCCCGGCCTCGTCGCGCCGCTGCCCGTCCTGCTGCCGCTCTACGACGGGCAGGCCGCCCGGTGGCTGGCGTACCGCAGCGCGCTCGGCGCCTACGACGCCCTCGAGGGCCGCCTGCACCGCCACGCCGTCGACGCCCAGGAGGTCCGCCTCCTCGTGCCCCCGCTGCGGCGGCGCGGGCTGCGCGGCGGCCTGCGCTACCGGGAGGCGCAGACCGACGACGCGCGGCTGGTCCTGCGGGTGCTGCGCGAGGCGGTGGGCGCCGGGGGCGCGGCGCTCAACGCCGTCCGCGTCGCCGGCCTGCTCCGCCGCGACGGCAGGGTCTGCGGCGTGCAGGTGGTGGACCGGCTGACGGGCCGGGAGGCGGAGCTGGAGGCGGCGGTGGTGGTCAACGCCACCGGGGCGTGGGCGGACCGGCTGCGCGGGCAGGTGGGGGCGCCGGCCCGGATGCGCCCCGTCCGCGGCAGTCACCTCCTCCTGCCCGAGTGGCGCTTCCCGCTGGCGATGGCCGTCAACGTCGTCTCCCCCCGCGACGGCCGCCACGTCAGCGTCGTGCCGTGGGAGGGCGCCACCCTCGTCGGCACCACCGACATCGACCACGGCGAGGTGCCCGACGGCGAGCCGTGCGCCAGCGCCGACGAGGTCGACTACCTCCTGGAGTGCCTGCAGGGGCCCTTCCGGTCGCTGGAGCTGACGGCCGCCGACGTGGTCTCCACGTGGAGCGGGATCCGCCCCGTCGTCTCCTCCGGCGCGGTGGCGTCCTGGGACGAGTCCCGCGGTCACGCGGTGTGGGAGGAGGAAGGCCTGCTGACGGCCGCGGGCGGGAAGCTGACGACGTTCCGGGTGCTGGCGCGTGACGTGCTGGCGGCCGCGGCGCCGCACCTGCCCACTCCCGGGCGCGCTCCCGCGCCCGCCGGGCCGCCGCCGGGTGTGCAGCCCGCCGGTCGCCTCGGCGCCCGCTTCGGCGCGGAGGCCGGTGCGGTCCTCGCCGCGGCGCACGAGGAGGACCGCGAGTTCGTGGCGGCCACGCCCACCACGTGGGCGGAGGTCCGCTGGTCGCTGCGCTGCGAGGCGGTGAACTCCCTGCAGGACCTGATGCTGCGCCGCACCCGCCTCGGCCTGCTGCTGCCGTTCGGGGGTGCGGAGGTGCTGGACCGGGTGGGTGCGCTCTGCGCCGAGGAGCTGGGCTGGGACGCGTCGCGCTGGGCCCGCGAGCGCAGCGCCTACGCCGCCCGCATCCGGGCCTCGCACTCCGTGCCGCCGCGGGAGGCCGCTCAGCCGGCGGACGGGGGGCGGGTTCCGGCGCCGGCGTGAGGGCCGGCGGGCCGCAGGCGCAGCGCGGTCGGGGCGTGCGCGGGCACGGCCGGGCGGTGCGGCGCGACGGGCGGGAGCCGCCGGTAGGGCGCACCCAGCGGCGGGCGCGGGTCCGCCTCGCCCCGGTTCGGCCAGAACGCGGCCGCGCGCTCGGCCTGCGCCGCGATGGTCAGCGACGGGTTGACGCCCAGGTTCGCGCAGACCGCGGAGCCGTCGACGACGTGCAGGCCGGGGTGGCCGAAGACGCGGTGGTAGGCGTCGACCACCCCGTGCTCGGGGGAGCCGCCGATCGCGCAGCCGCCGAGGAAGTGCGCGGTCATCGGGGCGTCGAGGACCTCCCCGGCGTTGCCGCTGGGGTAGCCGCCCACGAGCGCGGCGGTGCGGCGCAGCACGTCGGCGGCGGCGGGGATCCACGTCGGGTTCGGCGGCCCGTGGCCCGGCCCCGACGTCAGCGCGAAGCGCCCCAGGCGGGTGCGGGTGCCGCGCACGGTGATCGAGTTGTCGTGGCTCTGCATGACCAGGCTGATGATCGTGCGCTCCGACCAGTGCCGCAGGCCCGCGAGGTGGGAGACGAGCAGGCCGGGGTGCCGCAGCACCTGCACCAGCCACGCCACCCAGCGGGGCAACCGCCCGCCCCCGTCGGTCAGCACGGTCTGCAGCAGCCCCATGGCGTTGGAGCCGTGCCCGTAGCGCACGAACTCCACCCGGGTGTGCTCGTCGAGGTCCAGGGCGCTCGTGATGGCGGTGCCCCGGGTGAAGTCGCGGCCGCGGCGGTCGCGCCAGCGCACGCTGACCCCGCCGATCGACTCCGAGTTCGTCCGCGTCAGCGCCCCCAGCCGCGGCGACAACCGCGGCAGGTGCCCCTCGGCCCGCATCCGGTGCAGGAGGAACTGGGTGCCCCAGGTGCCGGCGGCCAGCACCACGTGCCGCGCGGTGAACGTCCGCGCCGCGCGGCCGCAGCGCCGGGCGCCCGGGGGCACCGCGTCCACGGCGTAGCCGCCGCCCGGACGCGGGCGCAGCGCCACGGCCGCCGTCAGGGGGTGCACCCGCGCCCCGGCCCGCTCCGCCAGGTGCAGGTAGTTCTTCACCAGGGTGTTCTTGGCGCCGTGCCGGCAGCCGCTCATGCACTCCCCGCACTGCAGGCAGCCGGTGCGGGGCGGGCCGGCGCCGCCGAAGTACGGGTCCTCCACCCGGACCCCGGGTTCCTCCCGCCCCTCGCGGCCGAAGAACACCCCGACCGGCACCGAGGTGACGCGGCAGCCCGCGCCCATCCCGTCCGCCACCGCGCGCAGCACCTCGTCGCAGGGCGTCGTGGTGCGGCTGGGCACCACCCCCAGCATCCGCTCCGCCTGGTCGTAGAACGGGGCCAGCTCCTCCCGCCAGTCGGCCAGGTGCGCCCACTGCGGATCGCGGTAGAAGGTGTCCGACTGCGGCCGGTAGAGGGTGCCCGCGTAGACGAGGGAACCACCACCCACCCCCGCGCCGGCCAGCACGACCACGTCGGGCAGGACGTGGATGCGCTGGATGCCGGTGCAGCCCAGGCGCGGGGCCCACAGGAAGCGCCGCACGTCCCAGGACGTCGCGGGCAGGTCCGCGTCGGCGAAGCGGCGCCCCGCCTCCAGCACGCCGACGCGGTAGCCCTTCTCGCTCAGGCGCAGGGCGGTGACCGAGCCGCCGAAGCCCGAGCCGACGACGAGCACGTCGTAGTCCTCGTCCACCTCCTCGACGCTAGACCCGCGGCGGCCCGACGGGTAGGGCCCGCGCCCCGGTCCCGCTCGGCCGCCGGGGACGTCGGGGGCGCGACATAGCCTGGGGGGGTGCCGGATCCCGCCACCTACCGCCCCAAGCCGGGTGAGGTCCCCGACGAGCCCGGGGTGTACCGCTTCCGCGACCCCTCCGGTCGGGTCGTCTACGTCGGCAAGGCCAAGAGCCTGCGCTCGCGGCTGGCGAGCTACTTCCAGGACCTCTCCGCGCTGCACCCGCGCACCCAGACGATGGTGACGACAGCGGCGAGCGTGGAGTGGACGGTGGTCTCCACCGAGGTCGAGGCGCTGCAGCTGGAGTACTCCTGGATCAAGGAGTACGACCCGCGCTTCAACGTCAAGTACCGCGACGACAAGTCCTACCCCTACCTCGCGGTCACGATGGGCGAGGAGTTCCCCCGCGTGCAGGTGCTGCGCGGCGCCAAGCGCAAGGGCACCCGCTACTTCGGCCCCTACACCCACGCCTGGGCCATCCGCGACACCGTGGACCTGCTGCTGCGCGTCTTCCCGGTGCGCACCTGCTCCACCGGCGTGTTCAAGCGGGCGAGGGCCTCGGGCCGCCCCTGCCTGCTCGGCTACATCGACAAGTGCGCCGCGCCCTGCGTCGGGCGGGTCGACGCCGAGGAGCACAAGGGCCTCGCCCGCGACTTCTGCGACTTCATGGCGGGGCAGACGTCCCGCTACGTGCGGCGGCTGGAGCAGCAGATGCGCGAGGCCGCCGCCGAGCTGGACTTCGAGCGCGCCGCCCGGTTGCGCGACGACGTCGCCGCGCTGCAGCGGGCGCTGGAGAAGAGCGCGGTCGTGCTGCCCGACGCCACCGACGCCGACGTGTTCGGCATCGCCGAGGACGAGCTGGAGGCGGCCGTCCAGGTCTTCCACGTCCGCGGCGGGCGGGTGCGGGGCCAGCGCGGCTGGGTGGTGGAGAAGGTCGAGGACGTCGGCCCGCCGGAGCTGGTGGAGCAGCTGCTGCTGCAGGTCTACGGCGCGGAGGCCGGGGAGGCGGTGCCGCGCGAGGTTCTCGTGCCGCACCTGCCCGCCACCGTCGAGGGGGACGTGGAGGACTGGCTGTCCCAGCTGCGCGGCTCGCGGGTGGAGCTGCGCGTGCCGCAGCGCGGGGACAAGCGCTCGCTGATGGACACGGTGCAACGCAACGCGACGCAGGCGCTGGCCCTGCACAAGACCCGCCGCGGGGGCGACCTGACCACCCGCGGCCTGGCGCTGGCGGAGCTGCAGGAGGCGCTCGGCCTGGACGAGGCGCCGCTGCGCATCGAGTGCTTCGACGTCTCCCACACGCAGGAGACCAACGTCGTGGCGTCGATGGTGGTGTTCGAGGACGGGCTGCCGAAGAAGGCCGACTACCGCCGCTTCGCGGTGCGCGGGGAGGGCGGCCTCGACGACACCGCCGCGATGCGGGAGGTGCTGACCCGCCGGTTCCGCCGGATGGCCGCGGAGCGGGCGCCGGGCGCGGCCGACGTCCCGGGCGGCGACGAGGACTCCGCGGACGTCCTGGGCGCGGCGGGCGGTGGCGCGGCGGACGGTGGCGCGGCGGACGGCGACGCGGCGCGCGACGGCGTGCTCGCGGGCATCGACCCGGAGACGGGGCGCCCGCGCCGCTTCGCCTACGCCCCCAACCTCGTCGTCGTCGACGGCGGGCAGCCGCAGGTCGAGGCGGCCGCGCGGGCGCTGGCCGAGCTGGGCGTGGTGGACGTGGCCCTGTGCGGCCTCGCCAAGCGGCTGGAGGAGGTGTGGCTGCCGGGGGAGGAGCACCCGCTCGTGCTGCCCCGCACGAGCCAGGGCCTCTACCTGCTGCAGCGGGTGCGCGACGAGGCGCACCGCTTCGCCATCACCTACCACCGGGCCAAGCGCAGCAAGGTCATGACCGCCAGCGCCCTCGACGACGTCCCCGGTCTCGGGGCCACCCGGCGCGCGGCCCTGCTGAAGCACTTCGGCTCCCTGAAGCGGCTGCGCGCCGCCGGCGTGGAGGAGGTGCAGGCGGTGCCCGGCATCGGCCCGCGCACGGCGGCGGTCATCGTCGAGGCGCTGCGGGCCCCGGCGGCGGGCACGGGGGAGCCGGCGGTCAACACCGCCACCGGTGAGCTGCTCGACTGAGGGGATCTTCCCCTCGCTCTCGCTGTGCGCATCCGTTCGGTCGCGGGGTGTTACAGCGGTGTGATGCTCCGGCTGGCAGGATGGCCCCGTGCACGAGGCAACCGAGCCGGAGACCCCGGCGCACGTCCGTCCCGAGCTGCTCATCATCACCGGCATGTCCGGTGCCGGGCGCTCCACCGCCGCCAAGGCGCTGGAGGACCTCGGCTGGTACGTCGTCGACAACCTCCCCCCGCAGATGCTGGAGCCGCTGGCCGAGCTGGCCGCGCGCGCCGGGCTCTCCGTGCCGCGCATCGCCGTCGTCGTCGACGTGCGGGGCCGCTCCTTCTTCCTGGAGCTGCAGGGCGCCCTGGCGATGCTGGACACCCGCCACGTCTCCCCGCGCATCGTCTTCCTCGACTCCTCCGACGACGTCCTGGTGCGCCGGTTCGAGTCGGTGCGCCGCCCCCACCCGCTGCAGGGCGACGGCCGCATCGTCGACGGCATCGCGCACGAGCGGGAGCTCACCAGCGACCTGCGCGCCCGCGCCGACGTCGTCTTCGACACCTCCGCCCTCAACGTGCACCAGCTCGGCGCGAAGGTCGCGGCACTCTTCGAGGGCGACCGCCCCGAGGAGCTGCGGGTGACGGTGATGTCGTTCGGCTTCAAGTACGGCACCCCCAGCGACGCCGAGCACGTCGCCGACGTCCGCTTCCTGCCGAACCCGCACTGGGTGCCGGAGCTGCGGCCCCTGACCGGCCGCGACGCCCCCGTCTCCGAGTACGTCCTCGACCAGGAGGGCGCCCTGCCGTTCCTGCAGCGCTACGCCGAGGCCCTGCAGCCCGTCTTGCAGGGCTACCGGCGGGAGAACAAGCGCTTCGCCACCGTCGCCCTGGGCTGCACCGGCGGCAAGCACCGCTCCGTCGCCCTCGCGGAGGAGCTGGGCGCGCGGCTGTCCGGCGCCGGCGTCCCGGTGCGCGTCCTGCACCGGGACCTGGGGCGCGAGTGAGCACCCCGCCCCCACCGGCTCCCGAGCCCTCCCCGCCGGGAGCCGCGCCCACCCGCGCGGCGGCCCCGCCGTGCCCGCCGCAGCCGCCGCCCGGCCACGGCAGCCTGCCCCGCGGCGTGCCCGCGCCGGGCGGGGCGCGCCGCAGCCCGGCGGTCGTCGCGCTCGGGGGCGGCCACGGCCTCGCCGCCTCGCTGTCGGCGCTGCGCCACGTCACCGACCGCCTCACCGCGGTCGTCACCGTCGCCGACGACGGCGGCTCCTCCGGCCGCCTGCGCCGCGAGCTCGGCGTCCTGCCCCCCGGGGACCTGCGGATGGCGCTGTCGGCGCTGTGCGACGACGGGGAGTGGGGCCGCACCTGGCGCGACGTGCTGCAGCACCGCTTCGACACCGACGGCAGCCTCCACGAGCACGCCACCGGCAACCTGCTCATCACCACCCTGTGGCAGCTGCTGGGCGACCCGGTCACCGGGCTGGACTGGGTCGCGCGGCTGCTCGGCGCGCGCGGGCGGGTGCTGCCGATGGCGGCGGTGCCCCTGGACATCGAGGCCGACGTGCTCGGCCTGGACGCCGCGGATCCCGACGCCGCGGTGCCCGTGCGGGGGCAGGTGGCCGTGGCCACCACCACCGGGCGGGTGGCGGGGGTGCGGCTGGTCCCGGAGGACCCCCCGGTGCACGAGGACGTCCTGCAGGCCATCGAGGAGGCCGACTGGATCGTGCTCGGGCCGGGGTCCTGGTTCACCAGCGTGCTGCCGCACCTGCTGGTGCCGGCGCTGGCCGACGCGTTGCACCGCGCCCGGGCCCGGCGCTGCGTGACCCTGAACCTGGCCGCCCAGCCGGGGGAGACGGACGGCTTCTCCGCGGAGGCGCACCTGGAGGTGCTCGCCGCGCACGCCCCGGACCTGCACCTGGACGCGGTCCTCGCCGACCCCGTCGCGGTGGAGGATCCGATGTCCCTGTCACGGGTGGCGGGTTCGCTGGGGGCGCGGCTGCTGCTGCGGCAGGTCTCCCTCGGCGACGGCACGCCGCGCCACGACGCGCTCCGGCTCGCCGCGGCCTACCGTGACGTGTTCAGCTCGACCTTCTCAGACGTCCGGGAGGACCGGTGAGGAACGGTGGTCAGGAAGGCAGTGCGGGCGCCCCTGCGGGCGGCGGAGCGGTCACCGGGCGCACCGCCCGCGGTGCGAGGATGGGGCCCATGGCACTGACGGCGGCGGTCAAGGACGAGCTGAGCCGGCTGCCGGTGACCAGGTCCTGCTGTCGCAAGGCCGAGGTCTCGGCGATGCTGCGCTTCGCCGGCGGGCTGCACATCGTCTCCGGGCGCATCGTCATCGAGGCCGAGCTGGACTCCGCCTCGACGGCTCGGCGGCTGCGGCGGGACGTGGCCGAGGTGTTCGGCCACCCCAGCGACGTGGTCGTGCTGCAGCCCGGCGGCCTGCGGCGCGGCACCCGCTACGTGGTGCGGGTGGTGCGCGACGGGGAGTCCCTGGCCCGGCAGACGGGCCTGCTGGACACCCGTGGCCGGCCGGTGCGGGGCCTGCCCTCCCAGATCGTCTCCGCCTCCGCCTGCGACGCCGAGGCGGCCTGGCGCGGGGCCTTCCTCGCCCACGGCTCCCTCACCGAGCCCGGCCGCTCCGCCGCGCTGGAGGTCACCTGCCCCGGCCCGGAGGCCGCCCTGGCCCTCGTCGGGGCGGCCCGGCGCCTGCAGCTGCAGGCCAAGGCGCGGGAGGTGCGCGGGGTGGACCGCGTGGTGCTGCGCGACGGCGACGCGATCGCGGCGCTGCTGACGCGCCTGGGGGCCCACGACGCGGTCATGACGTGGGAGGAGCGGCGGATGCGCCGCGAGGTCCGCGCCACGGCCAACCGCCTGGCCAACTTCGACGACGCCAACCTGCGCCGCTCGGCGCGCGCGGCGGTGGCGGCCGGCGCCCGGGTGGAGCGGGCGATGGAGCTGCTCGGCGACGACATCCCGGACCACCTGCTGCAGGCGGGCCGGCTGCGGCTGGCGCACAAGCAGGCCAGTCTCGAGGAGCTGGGCCAGCTCGCGGACCCGCCGATGACCAAGGACGCGATCGCCGGGCGCATCCGGCGGCTGCTGGGGATGGCCGACAAGCGCGCCGCGGAGCTCGGGCTGCCGGGCACCGAGGCCGGCCTGACCCCGGACATGCTCGAGGCCTGAGCCGCCGGAGCGCCTGTGGTCCTACCACACCCGCCCCCGGCTTCCCCGACCCCGCGCGGGACCCGGGGGGCCGGGCGGGCGCGGGAGGCCCTAGGGTCGTGCCCGGCGGCGTGAGTGTTGCGCCGGTCACAGAGGAAGCACAGACGACCGCAACCACCGGAGCACCTCACTGCAGCGTGGCAGGTCGGTGCACTCGAGGAGGATGAGAATGACGACACGCGTCGGCATCAACGGCTTCGGACGCATCGGCCGGAACTTCTTCCGCGCCGTGCAGGCGTCCGGCGCCGACATCGAGATCGTCGCCGTCAACGACCTGACGGACGCGAAGTCGCTGGCCCACCTGCTCAAGTACGACTCCATCCTCGGCAAGATGTCCGAGACCGTGGAGGCGGGCGACGGGCAGATCAGCGTCGGCGACAAGACGATCAAGGTCCTGGCCGACCGCGACCCCGCCAACCTCGGCTGGGGCGACCTGGGCGTCGACGTCGTGGTGGAGTCCACCGGGTTCTTCACCGACGCCACCAAGGCGAAGGCGCACGTCGACGCGGGCGCGAAGAAGGTCATCATCTCCGCGCCGGCGACCAACGACGACGTCACCCTCGTCATGGGCGTCAACGACGGCGACTACGACCCCGCCAAGCACACGATCATCTCCAACGCGTCGTGCACCACGAACTGCCTCGCGCCGCTGGCGAAGGTCCTCGACGACGAGTTCGGCATCCAGCGCGGTCTCATGACCACGATCCACGCGTACACCGCGGACCAGAACCTGCAGGACGGACCCCACAAGGACCTCCGTCGCGCCCGCGCCGCCGCCCTCAACATCGTGCCCACCAGCACCGGTGCGGCCAAGGCCATCGGCCTCGTGCTGCCGCAGCTGAAGGGCAAGCTCGACGGCTACGCGCTGCGCGTGCCCGTGCCCACCGGCTCGGCCACCGACCTCACCGTCACCCTCGGCCGCGAGGTCAGCGTCGACGAGGTCAACGCCGCCTACCGCGCCGCCGCCGACGGGCCGCTGAAGGGGTACCTGACGTACTCGGACGAGCCGCTGGTCTCCAGCGACATCGTCACCGACCCCGCGTCGTGCATCTACGACTCCGGGCTCACCAAGGCCATCGGCGACCAGGTCAAGGTCGTCGGCTGGTACGACAACGAGTGGGGCTACTCCAACCGCCTCGTGGACCTCGCGAAGCTGGTCGGCAGCTCGCTCTGATCCGCACCGCCCCGGCCCGGGACCCGCACGAGGGTCCCGGGCCGGGGCGCGCCCACCTGCACGGTGGCGAGCACGGGCACTGCCGCAGACGGTACGGAGGAGAGGGAACCGTGAAGACGATCGACGACCTCGAGGCGCAGCTGGGAGGCCTGCGGGGCCGCACCGTGCTGGTGCGCAGCGACCTCAACGTCCCCCTGGACCACTCCGGGGACACCCCCCGCATCACCGACGACGGGCGCATCCGCGCGTCCCTGCCCACGCTGGGCCGCCTCGCCCAGGCCGGAGCCCGCGTCGTCGTCGTCTCCCACCTGGGCCGCCCCAAGGGCGCCCCGGAGGCGAAGTACTCGCTCGCCCCCGTGCACGCCCGCCTCGCGGAGCTGCTGCCCGGCACCGAGGTCGCCTTCAGCACCGAGACCGTCGGTGAGCAGGCGCAGGCGGCCGTCGCCGCCCTGCCCGAGGGCGGCGTCCTCCTCCTGGAGAACGTGCGCTTCCACGCCGGTGAGACCAGCAAGGACGACACCGAGCGCGGCGAGTTCGCCGACGCCCTCGCCGCGCTGGCCGACGCCTACGTCTCCGACGGCTTCGGCGCGGTCCACCGCAGGCACGCCAGCGTCTACGACGTCGCCCAGCGCCTGCCGCACGCGGCCGGCGGCCTCGTCCTCGCCGAGGTCGAGGTGCTGCGCCGCCTCACGCAGGAACCGGAGCGGCCCTACGCGGTCGTCCTCGGCGGCTCCAAGGTCTCCGACAAGCTCGGCGTGATCGACAACCTCCTCGGCAACCTGCTCACCGCCGGTGACCGCCTCCTCGTCGGCGGCGGGATGGTCTTCACCTTCCTCGTCGCCCAGGGCCACGGCGTCGGCAGGAGCCTGCTCGAGGCCGACCAGGTCGAGCGCGTCCAGGGCTACCTCGCCACGGCGCAGGAGAAGGGCGTGCAGGTCGTGCTGCCCACCGACGTGGTCGCCGCCGACGCCTTCGCCGCCGACGCCGCCCACGACGTGGTCGGGGCCGCCGCCATCCCCGAGGACCGGCTCGGCCTCGACATCGGCCCCGACTCCGCCGCCGCCTTCGCCACCGCCCTCACCGACGCCCGCACCGTCTTCTGGAACGGGCCCATGGGCGTCTTCGAGTTCGAGGCGTTCAGCGCCGGCACCCGGGCGGTGGCCGAGGCCATCACCCGCGCGCCCGGCCTCAGCGTCGTCGGCGGTGGGGACTCCGCCGCCGCCGTGCGCACCCTGGGCTTCCCCGACGAGGCCTTCGGGCACATCTCCACCGGGGGCGGCGCCAGCCTGGAGTACCTGGAGGGCAAGAACCTCCCCGGCCTCGACGTCCTGGAGGACTGACATCCCATGGCCACCACCGCAGGCCGCACCCCGCTCATCGCCGGCAACTGGAAGATGGTCCTCGACCACCAGTCCGGCACCCACCTGGTGCAGAAGCTGGACTGGACGCTGAAGGACGCCAAGCACGACTACTCGGCCGTCGAGGTCGCCGTGCTGCCCTCCCACACCAGCCTGCGCTCCATCCAGACCCTCATCGAGGGCGACAAGCTCGACCTCGCCCTGGGCGCGCAGGACCTCTCCGCGCAGGACTCCGGCGCCTACACCGGCGAGGTGTCCGGCGCGCAGCTGGCCAAGCTCGGCGTGCGCTACGTCGCCGTCGGCCACAGCGAGCGCCGGCAGTACCACTCCGAGGACGACGCGCTCGTCGCCGCCAAGGTCCAGGCCGCCCTGCGCCACGGCCTGGTGCCGATCGTCTGCGTCGGCGAGGCGCTGGAGGTCCGCAAGGAGGGCCGCCACGTCGAGCACACCACCGCGCAGGTGCTCGCGGCGCTGGAGGGCCTCAGCGGCGAGCAGGTCGCCGGCCTCGTCATCGCCTACGAGCCCGTCTGGGCCATCGGTACCGGCGAGGTCGCCACCCCCGCCGACGCGCAGGAGGTCTGCGCAGCCATCCGTGCGGCCGTGGCGCAGCAGTGGGACGAGGCCACCGCCGCCGCGGTGCGCATCCTCTACGGCGGCTCCGTCAAGCCGGCCAGCATCGCTGCGATCATGCGCGAGGAGGACGTCGACGGTGCCCTCGTCGGCGGTGCCAGCACCGATCCCGGTGACTTCGCGGCCATCGTGCGCTTCCGGGAGCACCCCGCCTGAGCGGGCCCGGCCGCCGCGATCCCGGCCGGACGGGGTGCGGGGGCGCTCGGAGCCCCCGCACCCCGGACCGGGTGACCCGCTTCCGCGGGCCGGGCGGGTGCGGCCACCGCTGAGCACGCGATGGCCTAGGCTCGGCGACAGTCCGTGTCCACCCCAGACGCGCCCGCGCACTCCGCGTGCGGGCCCCGACGAGACGAAGGATCCGCGTGGACGTTCTGCGCATCTCGCTGCAGGTGCTGCTGGCTCTGACGAGCCTCTTCCTGACCCTGCTGATCCTCATGCACAAGGGCAAGGGCGGTGGGCTCTCCGACATGTTCGGCGGCGGCATGTCCTCCAGCCTGAGCGGCTCCAGCATGGCCGAGCGCAACCTCAACCGTTTCACGGTCGCGGTGGCCCTGTCCTGGGCCGTGAGCGTCATCCTCCTCGGCGTCGTGCAGCGCTTCGCGTGAGCAGCCCCCTCTGCCCCCTCCCACGGAGGGCAGTGCGTCGGTGCTGGCCCCGGCGCCCCCGGCCAGCGCTTACCCTGTTCCAGGCGCTCCGGCGGGGGCCGGCGCTCCGCACGCATCCTGACGCAGTACGACCGAGCACGACCGACGAGGAGTTTCCCGTGGCCAGTGGCAACGCGATCCGTGGCAGCAGGGTCGGCGCCGGCCCGATGGGGGAGGCTGAGCGCGGCGACACCGCCCCGCGCATCCGCATCTCCTACTGGTGCGCCAACGGCCACGAGACGAAGCCGAGCTTCTCCCAGGAGTCCGGGGTGGAGCCGCCGGAGCAGTGGGACTGCCCGCGCTGTGGCTTCCCGGCCGGCACGGACAAGGACAACCCGCCCGCGCCGCCGCGCAACGAGCCGTACAAGACGCACCTGGCCTACGTGAAGGAGCGGCGCAGCGACGCCGACGGCGAGGCCATCCTCAACGAGGCCCTGGAGGGTCTGCGAGCCCGCGGCCTGATCCGCTGAGCCCGCTGCGACCCGGGCTGCTGCCGCGGCCCGGGGTGCGCGGCGGGCGCGCCGGCGGTGACGCCCACCTCGGCTGAGGAGGGGCGCGCCAGGAGCGCTTCGCACGACGCAGGCACGACGACGGGAAGGGCCCCGGACCGCGATCGCGGTCCGGGGCCCTTCCCGTCGTCCCGGCGCAGCCGCGCTCGGCTGCCGAGGTGGGCGTCGCCTCAGCCGCTGTGCCGGCTCGCGGCGGCCTCGTCCAGCAGCCACAGGGTCGCCTCCCGGCCGGCCGCCCCCGCGGCGGGGATGGAGCCGACGTCGGCACCGGCCAGGCCTGCGGCGACGGCCTCGGCCTTCTCCGCCCCCGCCGCGACCAGCCACACCTGACGGGCGCGGCCGATGGCGGGCAGGGTCAGCGAGATGCGCGCCGGCGGCGGCTTGGGGGAGTCGGGGACCCCCACGACGGTGCGCTGCGCCTCGTGCACGAACTCCTGCCCGGGGAAGAGCGAGGCGACGTGCCCGTCGGGGCCGACCCCGAGCAGCAGCACGTCGAAGTCCGGCACCCCGTCGCCGCCGGCCGCGGCGGCCAGCTCCCCGGCGTAGGCGCGCGCGGCGGCGTCCACGTCGGGGCCCGCACCGTCGGCGGCGGGCGGGAGGTGCACGTTCTCCTCCCGCAGCGGCAGGTGGCGCAGCAGCGCCTCCTCCGCCTGGGTGCAGTTGCGGTCGGCGTCGCCGGCGGGCAGGTGCCGCTCGTCGCCCCACCACACGTGCACGCGGGACCAGTCGACCGCCTCCCGGGCCGGGGACTGCGCCAGGGCCGCCAGCGCCCGGGTGCCGATGGTGCCGCCGGTGAGGACCACGTGGGCCTCACCGCGCTCGGCCTGCGCGTCCGCGAGCGCGGTGACGAGGCGGGCCGCCACCGCGTTCGCGAGCACCTCCGCCGACGGGTGCACCAGCACCCGCCGGGCGGCGGTCGTCACTGCGCCCTCCGCCGCTTCGCGCCCGTGCCGCGCGCCGAGGCGGAGCCGCTGCCCTCCTCGCCGGACGCGGCAGCAGTGCGCTTGGTCGCCGTCGCGGTCCGCTTGGCGGTCCCCGTCGCAGCGGGCGTCTTCGGCGGCCGCGCCGAGGGGCCGCCGCGGGGGCTGCGCTTGGGCTTCTCCGCGCTCTGGGCGGTGCCGGCCGCCGGCTGGGCGGCCTCGCCCGCACCCTCCTCCCCGCCCGCGTCTCCGGCCCCGGAGGGGTCCGTGCCGCGCTGGGTGGGCTCCGTGGGGGTGGCGCGCTTGATGGCCCGGGAGCGGCGTGCGGAGGCCTTCTCCGCCTCCGCCTGCTCCTCCGCGACCCTGGCCATGGACCTCTGCGCGCTCCGGCCGGTGGTGGCCGTGCGCCCGGCCTCGACCTTGGGCAGGCCCTGCACCAGTGCCTCGCCGTAGACCTCGTCGGGGTCGAGGCGGCGCAGCTCCTCCGTGAGGCAGTCCTTCACGGGCCGCCGCGCCAGCGCGATGCGCCGGTCGGGCTGCCCGGGCTGCGTCAGGGTGGCCACGGTCTGGTCGGGACGGACCAGCTCCACGGGCCCCGACTTCCGCTCCAGGCGCACGCTCTGCACGCCGCCGCCGCGCTTGGTCCGCACCCGCGTCACGGGCACCTTCAGCCGGTGCGCCAGCCAGGCGGCGAGCAGTTCGGTGCTGGGGGAGTCGGGCGCACCCGCCACCGTCGCCGCCGTGACCGGCTCGAACGGCGGCTGGTCGATCGCCGCCGCCAGCAGCGCCCGCCAGTTCGTCAGCCGCGTCCACGCGAAGTCGGTGTCGCCGTCGCGGTACGTCGCGCGGCGCTGCTCCAGCGCCTTGGCCGGGTTCGGCGACTCCGCGGAGTCGGTGATGCGCCGCTGCGCGAGCCGGCCGAGCGGGTCGGCGGAGGCGTCGGTCGGCGCCGCCCCCACCCACCAGGTGACGATCGGCGCGTCGGGCAGCAGCAGCGACATCACGGTCGTCTCGCCGTGCTCCACGAGCGGGCCGTAGAGGCGCAGCACCACGACCTCGCTGGCCCCGGCGTCACCGCCGACCCGCAGCTGGGCGTCGAGGCGCGCAGTGCCGCGCTTGTTGCCGCGGGCGAGGACCAGGACGCGGCAGGGGTGCTCGCGGCTGGCCTCGTTGGCCGCGGTGATGGCCTCCTCGGCGTGCGCGTCGTCGGTGACGACCACGAGCGTCAGCACGCGGCCGAGCGCCACGACGCCGCCGGAGTCACGCAGGTCGACCAGCGCCTTGTTGATGGCGCTCGTCGACGTGCTGGGCAGGTCGATGATCATCGGTTCGGCTCACCTCTGCTCGGGATGCTCGTCGGCTGCTGCGCGCGGGCCCGGACGGCGCGGGACGGCGCCACCGCGCGCGGCGTGCTCCCCACGGCCGGCGCGCCCCTCACGGCCGCCGCCAGGTGCGGCCGGTGCGGGCGAGCATGGCGTCCGCCGACGGCGGGCCCCACGTGCCGGACGCGTAGGGCTCGGGCTTGCCGTTCTTGGCCCAGAAGGCGGTGATGGGGTCCAGGATCTTCCAGGACAGCTCCACCTCCTCGTGGCGGGGGAACAGCGGCGGGTCGCCGAGGAGGACGTCGAGGATGAGGCGCTCGTACGCCTCGGGGCTGGACTCGGTGAAGGCGTGGCCGTAGCCGAAGTCCATCGTGACGTCGCGGACCTCCATGGCGGTGCCCGGCACCTTCGAGCCGAAGCGCAGGGTGACGCCCTCGTCGGGCTGCACCCGGATGACGAGCGCGTTCTGCCCGAGCTCCTCCGTCGCGGTCCGCTCGAAGGGCAGGTGCGGGGCCCGCTTGAAGACGACGGCGATCTCGGTGACGCGCCGTCCCAGCCGCTTGCCCGCACGCAGGTAGAACGGCACGCCCGCCCAGCGGCGGGTGTCCACCTCGAGCTCGATCGCCGCGTAGGTCTCCGTGATGGAGTCGGCGGGGATGCCGTCCTCGTCCAGGTAGCCCTTGACGTGCTCCGAGCCCTGCCAGCCGGAGGCGTACTGCCCGCGGGCCGTCGCCTTCGACAGGTCCGCCGGCAGGCGCACCGCGGAGAGGACCTTCGCCTTCTCCGCCCGCAGGTCCGCCGCGTCGAAGGAGACGGGCTCCTCCATCGCGGTCAGCGCCAGCAGCTGCAGCAGGTGGTTCTGGATGACGTCGCGCGCCGCGCCGATGCCGTCGTAGTAGCCGGCGCGGCCACCGATGCCGATGTCCTCGGCCATCGTGATCTGCACGTGGTCGACGTGGCGGGCGTTCCACAGCGGCTCGAACATCTCGTTGGCGAAGCGCAGCGCCAGGAGGTTCTGGACGGTCTCCTTGCCCAGGTAGTGGTCGATGCGGAAGACCGAGTCGGGCGGGAAGACCTGCTCCACCACGGAGTTCAGCTCCCGCGCGGAGGCCAGGTCGTGGCCGAACGGCTTCTCGATGACCACGCGCCGCCAGGAGTCGCCGTTCTGCGCGGACAGCCCGGAGCGGGCCAGCTGGCGGGCCACGACGGGGAAGAAGCGCGGCGGGATCGACAGGTAGAAGGCGTGGTTGCCGCCCGTGCCGCGCACCCGGTCGAGGTCGGCGACCGTCTGCGCGAGCTTGTCGAACGCGTCGTCGTCGTCGAAGTCACCCGGCACGAACCGGAAGCCCTCGGCCAGCTGCGCCCACACCGACTCCCGGAACGGGGTGCGGGCGTGGGCGCGCACCGCGTCGTAGACGACCTTGCCGAAGTCCTGGTCGGCCCAGTCGCGGCGGGCGAAGCCGGTCAGGGCGAACCCCGGCGGCAGCAGCCCGCGGTTGGCGAGGTCGTAGATCGCGGGCATGAGCTTCTTGCGGGCCAGGTCGCCCGTCACCCCGAACAGCACCAGCCCGCACGGGCCGGCGATGCGGGGCAGGCGCTTGTCCCGCGGGTCCCGCAGCGGGTTCTCGTTGCGGGAGATCCTGCTGGGGCTCATGCGCCCGTGCCCCCTCCGTCGCCGGAGCCGGTGGCGCCGGAGCGGACGGCGGCGAGCAGCTGCGCGATGCCGGCGCGGCGGTCGGCGAGGTGCACGCGCAGCACGGGCCGGCCGTGCTCGGCCAGCACCGAGGCGTCACCCGCGGCCTGGGCGGCGATGAGCTCCCCGAAGCTGAACGGGATGCCCGGGATCGGGACCTCGTCCACGGGGGCGCCCGTCACCTGCAGGTAGACGCCGGTGGCGGGGCCGCCCTTGTGGTACTGCCCCGTGGAGTGCAGGAAGCGCGGGCCCCAGCCGAAGGTGACCGGGCGGGACGTGCGCCGGGCCAGCAGCTCGCGCAGCTCGGCCAGCTCGGTGTCGGCCTCCCGGTCGAGGTAGGCCATCACCGCGATGTAGCCGCGCTGCGGGTCGAGCCGGCCCAGCAGCGCCTCCAGGGCGCCGGCGAGGGTGGTCTCGCCCTCGGGCAGCAGGCCCTCGACCGCGCGGACCTCCACGGCGGCGTCGGTGAACAGCGCCTCCTGGGTCTGGCCGCGCTCGTCGAGCAGTGCACGGGTGGCCTTCTTGGCGCTCTCCACGTCTGGCTGGTCGAACGGGTTGATGCCCAGCAGCCGGCTGGCCACGGCGGTGGCGTACTCCCACAGCAGGAACTGCGCCCCGAGCGGGCCGGCGACGCGCACCTGCGCCCCGGAGCCCTCGCCGGAGCCGGTGTGGTCGCTGCCGAGCGCGTCGTCGGCGACGAGGCGCACCACGGTGGCGTCGGCGGCGGCGGAGGCGACCTCGGGGGCGTGGGCGCCACCGACGACGACGGGCAGCACACCGGTGCCCTCCTTGCCGGTGGACTCCGCGACGAGCTGCTCGGCCCAGTCGCCGAAGCCGACCAGGGGCGTGCCGTCCTCGACGACGATGACCTTGTCGCGGGCGGGCGGGTCCTGCCGCGCGTCGCCGCGGGCCGAGGCACCGCCGGCGATGGCGGCGCCGAGCACGAGGGCGGGGTTGCCCTCGTCGTCGGCGGCGAGCATCTCCGCCGCCTCCTCCGCCTCGTCGAGGAGCCCGCCGATGTCCACGCCCGCCAGGCCGCAGGGGACCAGGCCGAACGCGGTCAGCGCCGAGTAGCGCCCACCGACGGTGGGGTCGGCGGCGAAGACGGCCCGGTAGCCGGCCTCCTTCGACGCGGCCTCGAGGGGGGAGCCGGGGTCGGTGACGACCACGATGCGCCGGGCCGCGTCGATGCCGGCGCGGGTGAACGCGTCGGCGAAGGCGCGGCGCTGGCTGTCGGTCTCCACGGTGTTGCCCGACTTGGAGGAGACGACGACCACCGTGCGGTCGAGGCGGTCGTCCAGCGCCCGGCGGACCTGGCCGGGGTCGGTGCCGTCGAGGACGGTCAGCTCCACCCCGGCGGTGCGGGTGATGACCTCGGGTGCGAGGGAGGAACCGCCCATGCCGCAGAGCACGACGCGGTCGACGCCCTCCGCGCGAAGGTCCTCGCGCAGCTCCGCGATCTGCTCCACGAGGGGGCGGGAGGCGGTGGCCAGCGAGACCCACCCGAGGCGGACGGACGCCTCCTCCTCGGCCGCCTTCCCCCACAGCGTCGCGTCCTGCGCGGCGATGCGGGAGGCGACGGAGTCACCGACGAGGACGGGCACGACTGCGGCGACGGCCTCGGCCGCAGCTCCTTCGGCGCGGACTTCCAGCGCCGTCACTTCTCGGTGCCCTGGACGGCGCGGGCGTTGTCCAGCTCGTCGGTGACGGTCTGCAGCAGCTCGCCCCAGCTGGCCTCGAACTTGGTGAGCCCCTCGGTCTCCAGCTTCTCGGTGACCTCCTCGTAGGAGACGCCGAGGCGCTCCAGCGCGTCGAGGACCTGGCGGGACTCGTCGTAGCTGCCGCGGACGGTGTCGCCGGTGACCTCGCCGTGGTCGGCGGTGGCCTCCAGCGTCTTGCCGGGCATCGTGTTGACGGTGCCGGGGGCGACGAGCTCGGTGACGTAGAGCGTGTCGGGCAGCTTGGGGTCCTTCACGCCGGTGGAGGCCCACAGCGGCCGCTGCGGCTTGGCGCCGGCGTCGGCGAGCACGTCCCAGCGCGGCGTGGAGAAGACCTCCTCGTAGGCCTGGTAGGCCAGGCGGGCGTTGGCGAGGCCGGCCTTGCTGCGCAGGGCGGTGGCCTCCTCGGAGCCGACGGCGTCGAGGCGCTTGTCGACCTCGGCGTCCACGCGGGAGACGAAGAAGGAGGCCACGGACGCGATGGAGGAGACGTCGAGGCCCTTCTCGCGGGCCTGCTCCAGCCCGGTGAGGAAGGCCTGCATGACCGCGCGGTAGCGGTCGAGGCTGAAGATGAGGGTGACGTTGACGCTGATGCCCTCGGACAGCACCTGGGTGATGGCGGGCAGGCCCTCGACCGTGGCGGGGATCTTGATGTAGAGGTTCGGGCGGTCCACCGCGGCCCACAGCTGGCGGGCGGAGGCGATGGTGCCCTCGGTGTCGCGCGCCATGCGCGGGTCGACCTCGAGGGAGATGCGCCCGTCGAGGTGCTGGCTGCTCTCGTAGACCGGCTTCAGCAGGTCGCAGGCGCGGCGGACGTCCTCGGTGGTGATCTCGAAGACGGCCTTGTCGACGTCGGCGCCGGCGGCCGCGAGTTCGCGGACCTGCTCGGCGTAGGCGTCGCCCTTCGACAGGGCGGAGGCGAAGATCGTCGGGTTGGTGGTGATGCCGACGACCCCGCGGTCGACGAGGCGGGACAGCTCGCCGCTCTCGATCAGCTCCCGGGACAGGTCGTCGAGCCACACGGAGACCCCGTGCTGCGCCAGCTGGGCAAGGGCGTTGCTCATTGCTTCTCCTCAGTCCTCCGGCGCCGGGTCGCCGGCGCCGCGTCGAGGCGCCCGCTCGGGCGCCGGTGCGGGAGCGAGTGCGGGGGCCGTTCCAGGTCTGGACGGCCCCCGCACTGCGATCACTTCAGGTTGGAGAGGGCGGTCTTCGCGGCGGACGCGACGGCCTCGCCGGTGATGCCGAACTCGCGGTAGATGTCCTGGTAGTCACCGGAGGCACCGAAGTGCTCCAGGCTGACGCAGCGGCCCTGGTCGCCGACGATGTCGTGCCAGCCCTGCGCCACGGCGGCCTCCACGGAGACGCGCGCCTTGACGCTCGGCAGCAGCACGGTGTCGCGGTACGACTGCGGCTGCGCGTCGAACCACTCGCGGCACGGCATGGACACCACGCGGGTGGCGATGCCCTCGCCCTCCAGCATCTCCCGGGCCTGCAGCGCCTGCTGCACCTCGGAGCCGGTGCCGATGAGGATCACCTGCGGCGTGGACGCGGCCTGCGCCTCGACGAGGACGTAGCCGCCCTTCGTGACGCCCTCGGCGGAACCGACGCCCTCGGCGGAGCGGTCGATGACCGGCAGGTTCTGCCGGCTCAGCGCCAGACCGGCGGGGCGGTCGGTGTTCTCCAGGATCGTCCGCCACGCCCACACGGTCTCGTTGGCGTCGGCGGGGCGCACCACGTCGAGGCCGGGGATGGCCCGCAGCGACGCCAGGTGCTCGATCGGCTGGTGGGTGGGACCGTCCTCGCCGAGGCCGATGGAGTCGTGCGTCCACACGTACGTCACCGGCAGCTTCATGATCGCCGCGAGGCGCACCGAGGGGCGCATGTAGTCGCTGAAGACGAGGAAGGTCCCGCCGTAGGGACGGGTGCCCCCGTGCAGGGCGATGCCGTTGAGGATGGCGCCCATGGCGTGCTCGCGGATGCCGAAGTGCAGGGTGCGCCCGTAGGGGCTGCCCTGCCAGTGCTTCGTCTGGCGGCTCTCCGGCAGGAAGGACGGCTCGCCCTTCATCGTGGTGAGGTTGCTCTCCGCCAGGTCGGCGGAGCCGCCCCACAGCTCCGGCAGCGCCCTGGCGAGGGAGTTGAGCACCTCGCCGGAGGCCTTGCGGGTGGCCATGGAGGCACCCGCCTCGAAGACGGGCAGGTTGTCGGTCCAGCCGGCGGGCAGGGAGCGGGTGCGCATCCGGTCCCAGAGCTCGGCGCGCTCGCCGGCGCCGGCGCGCCACTGCTCGAACGCGGCGTCCCACTCGGCGCGCAGCGCCTGGCCGCGGGTGCGGGCGCCGCGGGTGTGCTCGAGCACCTCGGGGTCGACCTGGAAGGTCTGCTCGGGGTCGAAGCCGAGGATCTCCTTGGTGGCCCGCACCTCGTCCTCGCCGAGGGCGGAGCCGTGCGACTTGCCGGTGTTCTGCAGCGTCGGCGCCGGGTAGGCGATGATCGTGCGCAGGACGATGATCGACGGCTTGCCGGTCTCCGCCTTCGCTGCGAGCAGGGCGTCGTGCAGGCCCTGGACGTCCTCGACGTAGGGGCCGTCGCCGCCGTTGCTCCAGTCGATGGTCTGCACGTGCCAGCCGTACGCCTCGTAGCGCTTGCCGGTGTCCTCCGCGAGGGAGATCGCCGTGTCGTCCTCGATGGAGATGTGGTTGGCGTCGTAGATGACGACGAGGTTGCCGAGCTCCTGCACCCCGGCGATGGCCGCGGCCTCCGCCGCGACGCCCTCCTGGATGTCGCCGTCGGAGGCCAGCACCCAGATGGTGTGGTCGAACGGGCTGGTGCCGGGGGCGGCCTCGGGGTCGAACAGGCCGCGCTCGCGGCGGGCCGCCATGGCCATGCCGACGGCGCTGGAGACGCCCTGGCCCAGCGGGCCGGTCGTCATCTCCACGCCGGCGGTGTGGCCGTGCTCGGGGTGGCCGGGGGTCTTCGAGCCGAGCTTGCGCAGGGCCTTCAGGTCGTCCAGCTCCAGGCCGTAGCCGGCGAGGAAGAGCTGGACGTACAGGGTCAGGCTGGAGTGCCCGCAGGAGAGGACGAAGCGGTCGCGCCCCGCCCACTCCGGGTCGGAGGGGTCGTGCTTCATGAGGCGCTGGAAGAGCAGCTGGGCGACTGGCGCCAGGCTCATCGCAGTCCCGGGGTGGCCGTTGCCTGCCCGCTGAACCGCGTCCATGGCCAGGACGCGGCCGGTGTCCGTCGCGCGACGGTCCAGGTCGCTCCACTCGAGGGTCTGCTCGCTCACGTGTCTCCTCTCGTGCGAACTCCATGCCGCGAGCGCCCCTGGGGTCGCGCCGCGGCGGGTGGTCCGCTCTCCGTCTTCCGTCGTCTGCCGGGCCCCGACCTGCGGGCGCGGCGGTCCACCACCTCGCACGAGCGCCCGCCACACGGCGTGGCGCGGGGGCGACCGGGACCGGGGTCCCGAGGCCGCCCGGTGCGCCGTTGCCCGTGGCGAAGATCACTTCAAGTCAAGAGCCTACCGGGCGCCACGCCGTCGGGGTAAGGCGGACCCGGTGCCGCGACAGTGCTACAGGGCGCTCGTTGCGGCGGGGTGTCGCGCGGGTCAGCCCGCGTGTCGGGCGCCGCACACCCACGATCGCCGTCTGAGAGCTGCCCCGCGGCCGTCCGTGCGGGGTGCGCTGCGGCAGGTGAGCGACGGTGCACCGCCGTCGCGGCGTACCATCGGAGCCGTCCGCCTGCCCCCGCGCCCCGAGGACATCGTGACCGTCGTCGACCCGCGTCCCTCCGACGCTCCCGCCCACGTCCTGCGCTCCCGTGGCGCACGTGGGTCCCTCCGTCGGTCCCGGTGGGTCCGCACGGTGAAGGCGTACGTCGCCCTGACGAAGCCGCGCATCATCGAGCTGCTGCTCATCACCACCGTTCCGGTGATGTTCTTCGCCGCGGGCGGGCTGCCGCCGTGGCGCACGGTGCTGGCCACGTTCGTCGGTGGTGCGCTCGCCGCGGGCAGCGCCAACGCGTTCAACTGCTACTTCGACCGTGACATCGACCGGCTCATGCACCGCACGGAGCGCCGGCCGCTGGTGACGGGCGAGCTGACGCCGCGCCAGGCCCTGGTCTTCGCCTCCGCCCTCGGCGTGGTGTCGGTGGTGCTGTTCTGGTCGGTGGTCAACCCGCTCTCGGCGCTGCTGGCCCTGCTGGCGATCCTGCTCTACGTGGTCGGCTACACGCTGCTGCTGAAGCGGCGGACGTCGCAGAACATCGTCTGGGGCGGGGTCGCCGGCTGCATGCAGGTGCTCATCGGCTGGACGGCGGTGACGGGCAGCCTGTCGTGGGCGCCGTTCGTCATCTTCGGGGTGATCTTCCTCTGGACGCCGCCGCACTACTGGCCGCTGTCCATGCGCTACCAGGACGACTACGCCAACGCCGGCGTGCCGATGCTGCCGGTGGTGGCCCGCCCGGTGACGGTGGCCCGGCAGGTCGTGGCCTACGCGTGGGCGATGGTCGCCTGCTCCCTGCTGCTGGTGCCCGTGGGCGGCGCCGGCTGGATCTACGCGGTGGCGGCCGTCCTCCTGGGTGCGGGCTTCCTCGCCCAGTCCCACGCGCTGCTGCGCCGGGCCCGCCGCTTCGAGAGCGAGCGAGACGCCGACGCCGCCAGCACGCGGGAGCAGCTGCAGGCGCTGCAGCCGATGCGGGTCTTCCACGGCTCCATCTCGTACCTGACGCTGCTGTCGGCGGCGATCCTCGTCGACCCGCTGCTGCGCTTCCCGGTCTGAGCCCGCCGGGGCTCTGAGCCCGCCGGGGCCCTGAGCCCGCCGGGGCCCTGAGCCCCGCTGGGCGCCGCGCGGCTCCCGGCGGGGCTCCCCGACGAGCAGCGCGGCGCCCAGCGGGGTTCCGCCACCGCGGGCAGCGGCACGGCCGGCGTCGCCCCCGTCGGTCCGTGGCGCGCCGGCGAGCCGTCAGCCGGGCCCAGCGGGGTCACGCCCCGGCTGTGACCGCCCCTGGGGCCGTCCTGCGCCCCTGTGACCGTCCTGTGCCGTCAGGCGGGGCGCGGGAGCGTCGGGCGGGTCAGCGCCAGCACGAGGCGTGCCATCGCGACCACGAGCACGCACGCACCGGCCATGTGCAGCCCGACGAGGACCTCGGGCAGGCCCGTGAAGTACTGCGCGTAGCCGATGGCCCCCTGCGCCAGCGTCACGACGAGCAGTTCAGCCGCTCGCCGCCGTGCCACCGTGGCCTCCGGCACCAGCCGCAGCGCGACGACGCACCCCACGACGAGGCCGACGAAGACCATCACCAGGTCGGCGTGCAGCCAGCTCAGGGTGCGGGGGTCCACCGCCAGACGCACCGGCTGGTCGGCGTCCCCGGCGTGCGGGCCGGCGCCGGTGACGGCCGTGCCCACCGTGATGACGGCCGCGGAGACCAGGGCCGCGGCGAGCACCAGGCCGCGCACCGGCCGGGGCACGGCGCGCTCGCGCGGCCCGGACGGCTCCTGAGCGCGCATCCACAGGGCGGTGGAGACGGCGATGAGGACGGCAGAGACGAGGAAGTGCAGCATCACGGTCGCCGGGTGCAGCCCGGTGAGGACGGTGATGCCGCCGATGACGGCCTGCACCGCGATGCCCGCGAGCACCGGCAGCGCCCAGCGCAGCAGGTCGGGGCGCCGCTCGCGCACCACGGCGATCACCGCGGCCAGCGCCACGAGGCCGACGAGCCCGGTGAGGGTGCGGTTGCCGAACTCGATGTACTTGTGGAAGCCCTCCGCCTGCTCCAGCACGGGGGTGTAGGAGCCGGGCACGCACTGCGGCCACGTGGGGCAGCCCAGTCCCGAGCCGGTGAGGCGCACGACGCCGCCGGTGACGACGATGAGGCACTCCACGACGACGTTGAGCAGCAGCAGCCGCGAGGTCCAGGGCCCCACCGGCGGGCGCGGTCGCGCCGGGTGGGAAGCCGGGGGAGCGGGCCGGGGAGTGGTCGTGCTCACCCTCCGATCGTAGGTCTCCGGCGCACCGGCTCCGGCGCCGCGGAGGGTGCGACCGGTCACAGCCCTGGAGCGTGCGGGCGGGCTCAGTCCCAGCGGAACCAGCGGGCCGCGGCCCACGCGGCCGCGGCGGCCCAGGCCGCCAGCACCAGCAGCGGCACGAGCGCGAGGCGCCCATCCACCAGGGCCTCGCGCAGCGCGGTGCCGAGCGCCCCGGAGGGCAGCGCCGCGGCGATGGCGGGCAGCGGGCCGGGCAGCGCCTCCGGGGGCAGCACCAGGCCCCCGCCGGCCAGCAGCAGGAACCACACCAGGTTCGCGGCGGCCAGGGTCGCCTCGGCGCGCACGGTGCCGGCCAGCAGCAGCCCGAGGGACGTGAACGCCGCCACGCCGAGGAGCAGGGGCAGCAGCGCGAGCAGGGAGCCCGCCTCCGGTCGCCACCCGAGGGTGAGCCCCACCCCGGCGAGCACGACGACCTGCACGGCCACGAGCGCCAGGACGGCCAGGCACTTGCCGCTGAGCAGGCCGGAGCGGCCCAGCGGGGTGGTGGCCAGCAGCCGCAGCACGCCGTTGCGGCGGTCGAAGCCGGTGGCGATGGCCTGCCCGGTGAAGGCGGTGGAGACCACCGCCAGGGCCAGCACCCCCGCCAGGGCGAGCGCGGGGCGCTCACCCTCGCCCACGAGGGCGCCGCCGACGTCGAGGACGCGGGTGCGGGCGGTGGCGATGAGCACGACGACGGGGATGACGAGGGTCAGCAGCAGCTGCTCGCCGTTGCGCAGGGCGGTGCGCGCCTCCAGGGCGCCCTGCCGCCGGACCCGGCGCCACCAGGGTGCTGCGCCGCCGCGCGGGCGCAGGTCGAGGCGGGGCCCGGGGGAGGCGGGGACGCCGGCGCCGGTGTCCCTGCCCGGGGCGGTGGTGCTCCGGCTCACCGCAGGCTCCGTCCCGTCAGGTCGAGGAAGACGTCCTCCAGGGTACGGCGGCCGGCGCCGAGCCCCTCCGGGAGCACGTCGTGGGTGGCGCACCAGGAGGCGACGGTGGCCGCGACCTGCGGGCCGGCGTGGACGCCGGTGAGCAGGTAGCGCCCGGCGGTGGGCTCGGCGACGCTCGTGCCCGGGGGCAGGGCGGCCTGCAGGGAGGCCACGGGCAGCCCCGGCGTGGCGGAGAAGCTGAGGGTGGACTCGGTGCGGGTCAGCTCCTGCGGGGAGCCCTGCGCGACGACCCGGCCGCCGTCGACGACGACGACGTGGTCGGCGAGGCGCTCGGCCTCCTCCATGAGATGGGTGGAGAGCACGACGCAGGCCCCCGCGTCGCGCACCTGGGTGACGACGTCCCACACGGCCAGGCGCGCCTGCGGGTCGAGGCCCGCGCTGGGCTCGTCGAGGAAGACCACCTCGGGGCGGCCGACGAGGGCGCACGCCACGGCCAGGCGCTGGCGCTGCCCGCCGGACAGCCGCCGCACCCGGGTGCGCGCGAAGGAGGCCAGGCCGAGGGCGGCGACGAGGTCGTCGACGGGCACGGGGTCGGAGTGCAGGCCGGCGACGTGGCGCAGGACCTCCAGAGCGCCGGCCCCGGTGGGCAGGCCGCCGTCCTGCAGCATGACGCCGACGCGCGGGCGCAGGGCCGCGCCGTCCGCGGCGGGGTCGAGCCCGAGCACGCGCACGCTGCCCCCGTCGGGGCGGCGCAGGCCCTCGCAGCAGGCGATGGTGGTGGTCTTGCCGGCTCCGTTGGGGCCGAGGACGGCGGTGACGGCCCCGGCGGCGGCGCTGAAGGTCAGCCCGTCGACGACTGCGCGCCCGCCGTAGCGCTTGACGAGGGAGTCGACCACGACCGGGGCGCTGCCCGCGCCGTCCGCGCCCATCGACTCGCCCGTTCCCACCGGCCCGAGTCTAGGTGCGGCCGGGGCCGCCTCCCGCCCGCAGTCCCCCGGCGGCCGCGCCGGGGGGACGTGTCCGTCGTCACGCCGGCGGCGGTTGGGGTGAGCCGACGAATTAGATAACATCGGTGTTGTGATAATCGCGGCGTCGCCCCCGCAGGGGCCGGATCCGGAGCGGCAGGAGCCTGCCGCCACCGACCCCGGCACCCGTGCGCGCGTGCGCGCCGCGGTGGCCGAGCACGGCCCCGTCACGGTCGCGGCCCTCGCCCCGGTGCTGGGCCTGACCGTCGCGGCGGTGCGCCGCCACCTCGACGCCATGGAGGCCGAGGGCGTCGTGGAGGTGCGCGGCCCGTCCGCCGGCGGACGGCCGCGCGGGCGGGGACGGCCCGCACGCGAGTACGTCGTCTCCAGCAGCGGCCACCGCGAGCTGCCCGCCGGCTACGACGAGATGGCCCTCTCCGCCCTCGCGTTCCTCGCCGAGAGCGGGGGGCCCGCGGCCGTGGAGGGCTTCGCGGAGGTGCGGGCCCGGGCCCTGGAGGCCAGGCTGGTGCAGGCCGTGGAGGCGGTGGGGGACGACGTGGCAGCGCGCGTGCAGGCGCTGGCCGGCGCCCTGGCCGCCGAAGGCTACGCTGCCTCCGCCCGTCCGGTGGGCGCCGGAACAGGGGCGGAAGGGACGCAGTTGTGCCAGGGGCACTGCCCGGTGCAGCGCGTGGCCGAGCGCTTCCCGCAGCTGTGCGAGGCCGAGGCACGCGCCTTCGAGCGCGTGCTGGGCACCCGGGTGCAGCGCCTGGCCACCCTCGCCCACGGCGACCACGTCTGCACCGCCCATGTGTCGGCCGAGCGCCGCGCCACCCCTCGCGGCACCGCCGCGACCCAGACTCCCCGGGCGACGTCCGGGAACAGCCGTCCGACGACGGAAGGACACCGACGATGACCACCACGACCCCTCCTGAGCTCGCGGAGATGGACCGCTACCGCTACGGCTGGGCCGACAGCGACGTGGCGGGCGCCACCGCGCGGCGCGGGCTCTCCGAGGATGTCGTGCGCGACATCTCGGCCAAGAAGTCCGAGCCGCAGTGGATGCTCGACCTGCGGCTGAAGGGCCTGCGCCTCTTCGGGCGCAAGCCGATGCCCGACTGGGGCTCGGACCTCACGGGCATCGACTTCGACAACATCAAGTACTTCGTGCGCTCCACGGAGAAGCAGGCCACGTCCTGGGACGAACTGCCGGAGGACATCCGCTCCACCTACGACCGCCTCGGCATCCCGGAGGCGGAGAAGCAGCGCCTCATCGCGGGCGTGGCGGCGCAGTACGAGTCGGAGGTCGTCTACCACCAGATCCGCGAGGACCTGGAGGAGAAGGGCGTCATCTTCGTCGACACCGACACGGGACTGCGCGAGCACGAGGAGCTCTTCCGGGAGTACTTCGGCACCGTCATCCCCACCGGGGACAACAAGTTCGCGGCGCTCAACACCGCCGTGTGGTCGGGCGGGTCGTTCATCTACGTGCCCAAGGGCGTGCAGGTCGACATCCCGCTGCAGGCCTACTTCCGCATCAACACGGAGAACATGGGCCAGTTCGAGCGGACGCTGATCATCGCGGACGAGGGCTCCTACGTGCACTACGTCGAGGGCTGCACCGCGCCGATCTACCAGTCCGACTCGCTGCACTCCGCGGTCGTCGAGATCATCGTGAAGAAGAACGCCCGCGTGCGGTACACGACGATCCAGAACTGGTCGAACAACGTGTACAACCTCGTCACCAAGCGGGCGACCGCTGCCGAGGGCGCCACCATGGAGTGGATCGACGGCAACATCGGCTCCAAGGTGACGATGAAGTACCCGGCGGTCTACCTGCTCGGCGAGCACGCCAAGGGCGAGACCCTCTCCATCGCCATGGCCGGTGAGGGCCAGCACCAGGACGCCGGCGCCAAGATGGTGCACGCCGCGCCGTACACCTCCTCCGCGATCGTGTCCAAGTCGATCGCCCGCGGTGGCGGCCGCACCTCCTACCGCGGCCTCATCCAGGTCCAGGAGGGCGCGCACCACTCCAAGTCGACGGTGCGCTGCGACGCGCTGCTGGTGGACACCATCAGCCGCTCCGACACCTACCCCTACGTCGACGTCCGCGAGGACGACGTCGTCATGGGTCACGAGGCGACCGTCTCCAAGGTGAGCGACGACCAGCTCTTCTACCTCATGAGCCGCGGGATGGCCGAGGACGAGGCCATGGCCATGATCGTGCGCGGGTTCATCGAGCCCGTGGCGCGCGAGCTGCCCATGGAGTACGCGCTGGAACTGAACCGCCTGATCGAGCTGCAGATGGAAGGGGCCGTCGGCTGATGACCGTGGTCGAGGAGAACAGGACCCCGGGCGACGAGCTCGCGGACACGCCGGGCGCCACCGGGCGCGCGCACAGCCACGGCGCGGGCACCGTGCCCGACGCCAGCCGCGCAGCCCGGCGCACCTCCTTCGAGGTCGCCGACTTCGCCGTGCCCACGGGCCGCGAGGAGGAGTGGCGATTCAGCCCCTTCGCCCGCATCAAGGCGCTGTTCGAGGTGGCCGCCGCGGAGTCGGCGCCCGCCCTGGAGGTGAGCGCACCCGAGGGCGTGGAGGTGCGCAGCGGCTCCCTGGAGGAGGTCGGCGCCGGCACGGGGTTCGTCCCGGGCGACCGGGTGGCGGCCGCCGCCTGGCAGGCCGGCGGGCAGGCGCACCTGGTGCGCATCCCGGCCGAGGCGGAGCTGGACGAGCCGGTCCTCCTGACCCTGCGCGGCACCGGCGGCGCGACGTCGGGCCACCTCGTCGTCGACGCCGGCCGCCACAGCCGCGCCACCGTCGTGCTCGACCACGTCGGCTCCGGCACCCACCGCGGCGGGGTGGAGGTGCGCGCCGGTGACGGCGCGCAGCTGACCTTCGTGACGCTGCAGGAGTGGGACTCCGGGGCGGTGCAGGTCAGCCAGCAGGACGTGCTCGTCGGCCGGGACGCGACGGTGAAGCACTTCGCCGTCACCCTCGGCGGTGACGTGGTGCGCCTGTCCACGAACGTGCGCTATGCCGCTCCCGGCGGCGACGCCCAGTGCCTCGGGCTGTACTTCTCCGACGCCGGTCAGCACCTGGAGCACCGCCTCTTCGTCGACCACGAGGCCACCCACTGCAAGAGCTACGTGGAGTACAAGGGCGCCCTGCAGGGGGAGACCGCCCGCTCCGTGTGGATCGGCGACGTCCTGATCCGGGCGGCGGCCGAGGGCACCGAGACCTACGAGCTCAACCGCAACCTCGTCCTGACCGACGGTGCGCGCGCGGACTCCGTGCCGAACCTGGAGATCGAGACCGGCGAGATCGTCGGCGCCGGGCACGCGAGCGCGACCGGCCGCTTCGACGACGAGCAGCTCTTCTACCTGCAGTCGCGCGGCCTGGCCGAGGCCGACGCCCGCCGCCTGGTGGTGCGCGGCTTCTTCGCCGACATCCTCCAGCGCATCGGCGTGCCCGCGGTGCAGGAGCGCCTGCTCGCCACCATCGAGACCGAGCTCGAGACGACGATGCCCGCAGCGGCCGGTGCCACGGTGCCCGCAGCGGGCAGTTCCACGATGCCCGCGCCCGCGGGCGGACAGCAGACGGACGCCGAGAAGGCGGAGGAGAACTGATGGCCACCCTGGAGATCCGCGACCTGCACGTCAGCGTCGAGGCGGACGGCGGCAGCAAGGAGATCCTGCGGGGTGTCGACCTGACCATCCGGTCCGGCGAGACCCACGCGATCATGGGGCCGAACGGGTCGGGCAAGTCCACCCTCGCCTACTCCATCGCCGGGCACCCCAAGTACGAGGTCACCGGCGGTTCGGTGACCCTCGACGGCGAGGACGTGCTGGAGATGAGCGTGGACGAGCGCGCCCGCGCCGGTCTCTTCCTCGCCATGCAGTACCCCGTCGAGGTGCCGGGCGTGACGGTGTCGAACTTCCTGCGCACCGCCAAGACCGCCATCGACGGCGAGGCCCCGAAGCTGCGCACGTGGGTGAAGGACGTCCGCTCCGCGATGGAGGGCCTGCGCATGGACGCCTCCTTCGCCGAGCGCAACGTCAACGAGGGGTTCTCCGGCGGCGAGAAGAAGCGCCACGAGATCCTGCAGATGGAGCTCCTGCGCCCGAAGTTCGCCATCCTCGACGAGACCGACTCCGGTCTCGACGTGGACGCGCTGAAGGTCGTCTCCGAGGGCGTCAACCGGGTGCGCCAGGGCAACGACGTGGGCATGCTGCTGATCACCCACTACACGCGCATCCTGCGCTACATCACGCCCGACTTCGTGCACGTCTTCGTCGACGGCAAGGTCGCCGAGCAGGGCGGCCCGGAGCTGGCCGACGCCCTGGAGGAGTCCGGCTACGACCGGTTCCTCACCCCGGCCGCCGGCTGAGCCGCACCGGCCGAGCAACGTCCGCAGCGAGGGAGCAGCCCATGAGCCAGGACACCACCGCAGCCGCCCCCGACGCGGCGCCCGTCGCCGAGCCGACCGCGGGGGCCGAGACCAGCGCGCAGGCCGGGACCAGCGCGCAGGCCGGGACCACCGCGCAGACCGCGCCCGCCCCCGCGGCGGCCGGTCCCACGCCGGCCACGGTCGAGGAGGTCGAGGAGGCGCTGCGCGACGTCGTCGACCCCGAGCTGGGCATCAACGTCGTCGACCTCGGCCTCATCTACGGTCTGCAGGTCACCGACGACAACGTCCTCACCATCGACATGACGCTCACCAGCGCGGCCTGCCCGCTGACCGACGTCATCGAGGAGCAGACCGCCCAGGCGCTGCTCGACGTGGTGGCGGACCACCGCATCAACTGGGTGTGGATGCCGCCGTGGGGGCCGGAGAAGATCACCGACGACGGGCGCGAGCAGCTCCGCGCCCTCGGCTTCAACGTCTGACCTCGAAGCCGCCACCCCCTGGGGGTGCACGGCGAAGGCCCGGTCGCAGCGGCGACCGGGCCTTCGCCGTTCCCGGGCCGCAGCCGGTTCCCGGCCGGCGCCCCCGCGCGGCGCCTCAGAACTCCGCGCGGCGCTTCAACGCGCGGGGCCGCCCGTCCGGGTCCAGCACCGCCCGGTACAGCGGCCGGGCCACGGCCTCCTTCCAGCGCGGCAGGGTCTGCGGCGGGTGGGAGCGCAGGCGCCCGGGTGGGCGCGGGCCGCGCCGGCCGCCCGCGTGCCAGGCGTCCAGCGCGTCCGCGCTGCCGTGCAGCGCGGCCACGGCGTCGTCCGGGTCGAGGAGGTCGGCGCAGTCGTCCGGCCCGCGGTCGAGGTGCTCGCGCATCAGCTGCAGGCGCAGGTCGCGCGCGAAGCGCCGCGCCCCGTCGCCCAGGCCCGCGGGGTCCAGAGGGCTGCGCGGGTCGCGCGCCTCGTCCAGCACCGCGACGGAGAGCTCGGAGTCGTGGGTCCAGGAGCGCCGGCTGAGGTTGTCGCTGCGCACGCAGGCCCACACGTCGTCCACGATGGTGATCTTCGAGTGGACGTAGACGGGGTCGCCCTCGTGGTTCTCCACGTCGAAGACGTGCAGCCGGTCCCCGCCCGCCGCCCGCAGCACCTCCAGCGCGCGGGCCTGCCCGAACACGAGGAAGGGCGCCGCCGCGGCGTTGTTGCGCTTGGGGACCCGCGGCACCAGGACCACCAGGTGCAGCTCCGGAGAGGCGCGCAGGGCGTCGGCGAAGAACCGCGCGACCTCCGCCGACCAGAGGAACTGCTCCTCCACGTACACCAGGCGCCGGGCCCGCCGCAGGGCCTTGGTGTGGCCGCGGGCGACGCTGCGCTCCCCGTCGGGCGCGAAGGGGTAGCAGGGCAGGCGGCGCGGGTAGGTCCGCAGCAGTTGCACGGCGCACGTGCCCGCCGGCGGGGGTGCGGGCACCTCGGGGGGCAGCCGGGAGGGCTGGTGGGTGAGCCGGTGCCACAGGTCGGGCAGCCGCTGCCAGGGCAGCAGCGACAGCGGTGCGCGGTCGTCCCATCGCTCCCGGAAGACGACCTCGGCATCGGCCACGGCCGGCCCGCGCACCTCGACGCTGGCGTCGTGCCAGGACGGGCGCGGGCCGTAGGCGCGGCCGAACGGCATGCTCTGCCGGTCCCCGCGGTGGTCCGGGTCGTCGCGGCGGCTGTGGCCGGTGTCGAGGCTGCCGATGAAGGCGACGTCGTCGCGGCGGCTCTCGGCGTGGCGCAGCACGAAGAACTTCTGGTGGTGGCTGCCTGCGCGCCGCACCCGCTGGTCCAGCACCACCTCGGCGCAGTCACCGTGGACGTGCTGGGCCATGTTGCGGTTGCGCACGGGCGCGAAGCGCACGAGGTCGAACGGGGAGCGCCAGATGAGCCCCTTCACGAGCACCCCGCGCCGGGCGGCGCGCGTGAGGGCCTCGGCGATGCGGGGCCCGCCCTCCCGCAGGAGCTCGTCGGGGTCGCCGCGCCAGTCGGCGAACAGGGCGACGTCGCCGGCGCCGGCGTCCTCGAGCGCGTCGGCGAGCGCGGCGAAGTAGGTCGCGCCGTCCACGAGCGGCCGCACGGCGTTGCCCTCGCTCCAGGCGGGCAGCCGGGTGGCGTCGTTGCCGCGCTCGGCGTCGGTGAGGAACCAGTCGTGGTGGCCGGCGGGTGCCTCCTGCGACGTGCTCGGGATCGCCACGGTCCTCCTCGGTCGCTGTCGGGGCCACCGCGGCGGCCACGGCGAGCGCCGCGCGGCGGCAGCGGTCGCGTCGGCGCCCCTTCCGCCCGCTGCCCGCAGCGAGCCTGCCGCCACCGCTCGCGGCCCGCCAGCCCGGTCCGGGCCGGTGCGGCGATCGTCACGGAAGCGACATGCACGGTGCCGTGGCGCGCGTCCGCGCGCCCTGTCCGTGCTCAGGACAGCTAGGGCTGGGGCGGGAGCGGGGGCAGCGGCTGCAGCAGCCAGCCCACGATCTGCATGCCGTCGCGGGAGAGCGCGCCGCTGGCGTCGACGGGACCCACCTCGAAGGGGCCCAGCGAGGTGGCGGCGCCGAGGCGGCTGCGATCGGCCTCCGACCACGCGGCGCTGATCCGCAGCTTGCGCACCGCCACGAACCCGACCGGCATCAGCGGGAGGTTGCCGGGGGCACCGGGCGCGGTCAGGTCACCGCGGCTGTGCCCGGGGATGCGCCAGGAGCGGTCGTGGAGGAGGGACGTGGAGCACCACGGGCGGCGCAGGTTCACCAGGCAGTACTCGAAGGAGACGTCGAGGCTGGGAGTGGTGACCTCCGCCGCTGGCGTGACGTCGTCGAGGACGCGCTTGATGAGGAGCCGGTCGCGGACGGGCAGGAGCCGCAGTCGCTCGCGCAGCGTCCGTCCGCTGAGGAGGGAACCGGCCTCGTCGCCGCTGCGCCGGACCGGCTCCTGCCCGCCGAGGAGCTGCCGGTCGAGCAGTTCCTCCCGGATCCCCGCTCCGCGGAGCCCGAGCGGTCCGTCGCCCGCCCCGGCGCGGACCTCGGCGGTGCCGGCCGCGAGGCCGCTCGCTGCCCCCGCTCGTTCCCGCAGCGGCCACGGCCCGGCCGCGTGCCTCCGCGAGGGTGCGGCGAGCACGGCGGGGTTGAGCGCGACGACGGGCGCGCGGTCCGCCACCGGCGCCACCGCGAGCTCGCCGGTGGCGAGGGTGGCGGTGATGGCGGGGTGGATCGCGGTGGCCGGGTGGGTCTCGGCGAGGCCGCGGGTGTGCGCGGACAGCAGCAGGTCGCCGACCGGCACGGTGCCGACGGCGGCCGGCTCCAGCTGCAGCACCTGGGTGAGCTCGTGCAGGTCCGGGCGCAGCTTCCACACCAGTTCCGGTTCCTGCGCCGCCCGTGCCGTGCCGGAGCCCTTCACCTGGAAGGAGGCCGCGGTCCAGTTCCCGGCGTCGGGCTCGTACCAGGTGGCGGGCGTGGCCTCGGTGGGCCGGAACTCCAGCCGCATGCCGGTGCTGGAGAGCAGGGACAGGTCCTCCCACAGTCGCCGCGCCTCGGCCTTGATGCCGCTGAAGGTGGCGACGATGGCCGCGCGGTCCTCCTCGCTGCTGCCCTGGGGCAGGTGCGGCAGTGCTGGAGCGAGGATGCGGTCGTGGTAAGTGGTGTCCAGGGCGTCGGGGGTGAGCACGATCGTCATGCCGTCCCCGGTGTCGACGGGGATGCGGTTGACGAGGTCGGAGATGCGTTCGCACGCCAGGGCGGGGCTGTAGGTCTCCGGTTGGCTCGGGTCGCGGAAGTCGTCGTCGTCGACGGTGGAGCCGAAGCGGTCGAAGCGGAAGAGGACGGGGCTGTCGGCCGGTGTCCGGAAGCGCTGGAGGAAGAAGTCGTTGAGGGGCTGGTGCAGTGCGTTGAGCGGAGTGCTCATGGGGTGGTCCCGTCTGTGTGTGCGGGGACCGGGCGCGCCGGCGCCCGATCCCCGCGGACTGCGTGCTGTGGGATGTGCCGGGGCCGCTCAGCCGTTGAGGAAGTCCGCGCCGTTCTTGCGGGGGGACAAGGGGTTGATCTGCGAGACGTAGCCGACGAGCTGGATGCCCTCGACGACCAGTCCCTCCCCCTCGTCGTCGGTGGAGGCGTCGAAGGAGTGCTTGTCCTTGCCGTAGTGCCCCTTCACGGCGAAGGGTCCGTAGCCGAAGGAGGCCTCGGCGCGGGTGCTGGAGGTCTTGGAGTCCCACTGCGACTTCCAGTCGTCCCACGTGATGCGCAGATCCTTGACGAGGATGAGGCTGGTCACGATCGAGGGCAGGAAGGTCGGCTCGTTGGTGGCGGGCTTCTCCTGGTTCATCGTCCCGCTGGAGATGGTCCCGGCGGGGTAGTCGCCGTAGAGGAACCAGTTGTCCAGGTTCAGCAGCGACGTGTCCAGCCAGGGGCGGACGATGTCGACGACGCAGTAGCTGAACCTCACCTCCAGGTTCGAGGTGGAGATGTCCAGGGACGACTTGGACGAGTTGTGGCTGAATCCGGCGTCGGCGCTCCAGAAACCCACGTTGATGCCGGCGCTGCCTCCGAAGGAGGTGGAGGAGGAGGCGTAGTGCGTCTCGGAGTGGAAGTCGCGGCTGGAGTACTGCGTCCAGCCCTCGTCGTTGTCGGGGTCCGCCCAGTCGGAGGGCAGCATCATCGTGTAGGGGATGTTGCCGACACCGGGGAAGTTGAAGAGGTTGCCGTTCAGCTTCTTCTTCGCCCGCCCGATGAGGGCGATGGCCGGGTCGGTCCCGCGTGCGGCCAGGATCGCCATCGCGTTCTCGATGGTCTGCCGGTGGCCGAAGGACTCCCAGCGGTCGAGTGCCTCGTCGACCTCGTCCTTGTACAACTTCCCCTCCATCGGCCACTGCTGGAGCTTGCGGGGGTCGGTGAAGGCGTTGGCGTAGGCCTTGTTGTACGCGCGGACCTTGCCCCGGTACTCGTCCTGGTACTCGAGGTAGCGCTCGTACTTGCGGGTGATCTCCCCCTCGGTGTCCATCAGCACGGCTTGCGCCTTGTCGTACTCGGCCTGCAGGGCGGGGTCCAGGTCGAGGGTCCTGGGGATGCCGTTGGCGCCGGTGGTGATCGCCCACCAGGAGTCGCTGACCTTGCTGGCGCCGGGCATCACGGAGTAGTCGGCGCTCATGTTCAGCTTGCTGTCGGTCAGCATGAACGTGTTGACGTAGGCGCGGTGAGCGCGGGAGACGTCGGCGAGGAGGGCGTCGTCGTACACCTTCTCCGGGTCCAGGGCGCCGCTGGCGGTCTTGGGGGCGTCCGCGGGGTCGGTCCTGTCGGGGGTCGGGGGCACCTCGGCGCGGGGGCTGCTGCCCAGCGGGCTGAAGGGCCGGTCGAAGTCCTGCTTGCGGATGGGCAGACCGACGTTGCGGAAGGCGACGAAGTAGCCCTCCTGCATCTTCTTGGTCTGCTCGTCCAGGCCCACGGCCTTGAGTTCGAGGTCCTTGAGGATCTTGAAGACGTCAGGCATTGCTGTTCCTCTCGTGGTGGTGGCGCGGTGGGTGGGAGGGGTGTTCGGTGGTGCGGGTGCAGTCGGGGGAGCGCAGGGCGTCGAGCGCCGCTTCGACCTCGCGCTTGTGCCCGAGGGAGAGCCAGCGGTCGAAGGCGTCGTCCACCGCGTCCTGGTAGGCGCGCCCCGTCATCGGCCACTGCTGCAGCGCCCGTGGGTCCCGCAGGGCCCGCGCGTACGCCTCCTCGCGGGCGGCGAGGGCCGCCTGGTGCTGCCGCTGGTGCGCGAGGTACTGCGCGTAGCGAGGGGTGGCGGTCCCGTCGGGACCGATCAGCCCTGCCCGGCGGGCGGGGTCGTCGCCGTTCACGGCAGTCTCACGAAGTCCTTGCCTGCGTAGCCCCGCGCCCGGGCGCAGACCTCGTAGCCCTCGCGGGATCCGTCGTCGTTGGTGTTGCCCTCGATGGTGTCGAAGTCGTCCTCGCGGGCCTCCACGACCAGGCCGGTGTGGGTCCAGTCCCCGGGCCTGGAGCGCACGAGGAAGAGGCTGCCGGTGGGGAGGTCCTTGTACTCCACGTCGGCTTCGGCGACGAAGAGGCCCGCGCCCCCGCCCTGCGCCGCCAGCACGTCGCAGGAGGCGGACCCCGCGATCGGCGCGGGCACGCCGAGCGACTGCGCGGCCTGGTGCAGGACGAACGTGACGAAGCCTGCGCACCAGGGCTGGTCGGCGCCCTCCCGACCGCCCATGTAGGCGCGCACCCAGGGGCCGCGGTTCTGACCGCCGACCTCGCGGGGGTGGACGGCCAGGTGGGCCTGCGCGTACTCCACCACCGCCTCGCCGAGCGGGCGGGAGGAGTTCAGCCGCTGCCGCAGCACCTGCACCAGCGGCTCCACGAGCGCGGCGGCGGTCTCCTCGTCGACGTCCCCGACCGCCTCGAGGCCGCAGCGCTCCTGGAAGGCCGTGACCTGGCGCTGGGTGGCGGGACCGAAGTCGCCGTCGACGACGAGGCCGAAGCCGTGCAGGGTGAGCCACTCCTGCACGCGGCGGACGTCCCGGCCGCGCTGGCCGCGGCGGACCACGGAGTCGAACTCCACCTCGCGGCGCAGGTGCGGCGACAGTTCCGCGGTGGAGTGCTCGAAGACGTTCATGGGTGGGATCTCCTTCTGGAGGCGTAGCGGGACCGGGAGGGGCGCGGCGGCGCGGTCGGTGCGGGGTTCTCCGCAGCACCGGGCACGGCGCGTCGCAGCGTGGTGCGCGGCTTCCGTCGTGGCGGCGGCCGCGGGGCGGACTGGTGGAGCCGGTGCACCGGACTCGCGGGCGAAGAGGTGCTGAGGTGGTGCCGTGATACGCGGCGGCGGGGCCGGCCCCCGGAGCTACGCGGCGTGCGGGGCGCCCTCAGCCGGTTCGGGGGGACCCGGTGGAGCCGACGGCGCGGCCGTCCTGCCGGGGACCGCCCCGGTGGGTGAGCCCGCCCCGTCGGGAACCTCCCCCGGCGCGCGCCCGGCCGTGGACCAGACGAGGCACAACGTCGGGGTGGGGGTTGCGGGCCACGGGGGGGCGAAGCGCCGGCGCGGGTGGTCCGGCGCCGTGTCGAGGTCCGCCAGCGCGGTGGTGGCAGCCTCCCGGAGAGCCGACCACTGCTGCTCCGCGGCGCGCATCGCCGCCACGAGGTCCTGGAGGTGGGCGGTGTCGCGCACCGTTCGTGCGCTGTGGTCGATGCAGACCTGCACGCAGTGGAGGTAGTCCTCCTGTGCGGCGGTGGCGGCGTCGAGGAGGGCGTGAGCCGCGGCGGACCTGTCCGCCCACGGCGTGGTGGGAGCGGCGAGACGAGGTGAGCTCATGACGGGGCCTCAGCACGCCTCCGCCGCGGCGCTGCGGGGCTGGTCCTCTGCCTCCAGGAGGGCGCGCAACCGGCGCAGGGCGCGTTGGCGGACGGGGCCGATGGCCCCGACGGGCATGTCGAGCATGCGGCTGATCTGGCGGTACGTGAGTTCCCGCGGGTCCGTCAGGGCCTGCACGAGCCTGCGCTCCCGCGCGGGGAGGACGGCCACGCAGCGGCGCAACCGGGCGAGCGCGAGCCTCCGGTCGAGGGCGTCGAACGGCTCGTCCGCGCCGTCGTGCGGGCACGGGAGCACGAGTTCCTCACAGGGCACCTCCCGGCGTGCGCGGTAGCGGTGCGCCCACGCCTCCCGGCGGCTCGTCGTGATCAGCCACGCCGCCAGCACCTCGTCGTCGCGGATGCCGGGCAGACCGGTCAGCAGGCGCATCCACACGAGTTGGGCCACGTCCTCGCTGTCGCTGTCGCTGACCCCCTGCCGCCGTGCCACGGCGCGCACGAGGGGCCGGTACTGCTCCAGGAGCCGGTTCCAGGCACCCGGAGCGCCGCGGCGCACGGCGGCGAGGACCGGTTCGGCCGTGCCGTCCGCACTGGGCACCCCGGTGGTGGTGCTGGTGGTCGTCGTGGTGGGAGTCCCCCCGGTCATGTCGTCCTCCTCATCGCCTGGACGGTGCCCCTGCGGACCGCCCAGGGGAGAGGTTGCTCCGCGACGACCGCGTGGTCGTCCGACGTGTGGGGGTGTGCCGGCGCCTCCCCCGGGAGCAGCCGAGGCGCTCGTGCGTCAACCCCGGGTGGAGGGGCGTCAACCGCTGGAGCACCCGGTGCGTGGCGGTGCGGGTCTCCCGCGTCGTGGGTGTGGCGGTTCCCGGACCTCAGGCCCGTCCGGGCCGGCGTGGTGGTGGGGCCGGGTCGCCCGGGTGCACGAGCCCGGTGCGGTAGGCGAAGGTGACGGCGTGGGCGCGGTCGCGCAGGCCGAGCTTCATCAGCACCCGTGCCAGGTGCGTCTTGACCGTGGCCCCGCCGATGAACAGGTGAGCGGCGATCTCGTCGCTGGACAGCCCGTGGGCGAGCAGGGCCAGGACCTCGCGCTCCCGGGAAGTGAGCACGTCGAGCCGCGCGGACGCTTCGGCCGACGAGGGCGGGTGGGCGGCGAAGTCGTCGAGGAGGCGCCTGGCGATGGCGGGGTCCAGCCACGCCTCACCGGCCGCCACGGCGCGGATCGCGGCCACCAGTTCGTCCGGGGCGGCGTCCTTGAGCACGAACCCCGACGCCCCGGCCCGCAGCGCCGCGTAGACCTCGTCGCCGACGTGGTACGTCGTGAGGATGATGACCCGCACGATGCGGTCGGGGTCCTCCGGTGGCGGGTCCGCGGTGAGACGCCGCGTCGCCTCCAGGCCGTTCATGCCGGGCATGCGCAGGTCCATCAGGACGACGTCGGGGCGCAGCTCCGCCAGGCGGTCGAGCACCCCGCGGCCGTCGCCCACCTCACCGACCACGTCGAGGCCCGGTTCGGCGTCGAGCAGCATCGCCAGACCCGCCCGCACCAGCGGCTGGTCGTCGGCGAGGAGCACCCGGACGGTCCCGCCGGGACTGCCTGCCGCCGTCACGGGGCACCAGCCCGCGACCGCGCACCACCCGAGGCGGGATCCACCTGGACCGGCAGGGTGGCGCGGACCCGGTACCCGCCGTCCGGCAGCGGGCCGGCCTCGAAGGTGCCGCCCGCAGCGCGAACCCGCTCCCGCAGGCCGACCAGGCCGTAACCGGTCGACAGCCCCGGCTCGGGCCCGGTGCCGTTCCCGTCGTCGACGACCTCCAGGAGGAGCGCGTCCGACGACCACACCTCGCGGACCGTGACGTCCACCCCGGTGCCCACGTGCTTGCGCACGTTCGTCAGGGCCTCCTGCACGATCCGGTACGCGGAGAGGTCGACGCTGCCGTCCAGCGGAACCGGCCGGCCGGTCACGTCGCAGCGCACCCCGAGTCCGGCGCCGCGGAAGCCGTCGAGGAGTTCCGGCAGCAGCGCCATCCCGGCGCGCCCGCCCAGTTCCTCCTCGCCGGCCGGCTGCACGAACGCCCCGTCGCGCAGGACGCCGAGCAGCCTGCGCAGTTCCGTCATGGACTGCTTGCCGAGGTTCTCGATCTCCGCCAGCGCCTGCTCCGCGCGGGCGGCGTCGACGGGGAGGATGCGCCGGGCACCGGCCGCCTGCAGCACCATGATGCTCACGGAGTGGGAGACGACGTCGTGGAGTTCGCGCGCCATGCGGTGTCGTTCCGCGGCGACGGCCTCCTGGGCCGCGCGCTCCTGCTGCTCCTCCAGGGCGAGCAGGCGCCGGCGCCCGCTCTGCGTCCTGAACCCCACGGCCGCCGTGGTGCACAGCAGCGCCAGCAGGAGCAGCACGACGGCGACGCTGGCGCGGACGGGGTCGTCCGGGGAGCTGCCGCGGACCTCGGCCGTCGTCGAGGCCGGGACGTAGAGGAGGACCGCGACCAGCAGCGCGCCGGTGCTCGTCCGGCGCGGGCAGCGGGAGGCCACCGTGTAGAGCGCCGCGACCAGCGCCAGGGTCGGCAGGTGTTCCGGGAGGAGGAGCACGGCGCCGGCGAGGTGGACGCACACGGCCGCGAAGACCGCACGGGGAGCGCGCCGCCGCCACACCAGGGGCAGGAAGCCGAGCGCCAGGTAGGCGGGCCCCCACCAGGAGCGGGCGGGAGGTGACGACGAGAAGACCGCGAGCTCGGCGACGGCGAGCGCGGCGGCCAGCGCCGCGCCCGACCACGGCCGGCCGGCGTCGCGCAGTGGCGTTCGGTGGGCCCCCGGCGGGCGGCGCTGCGCCTCCACGGGTTCACCAGGCTGCCTGCGCGGGTTCGCGGTCCGCGCCCTCTCGCGGCTCGGGCCACGGGTCGAAGGGCCGGCCGGCGTCGAACGGTGGCGGTTCGTCCTCCTCGCAGATGCGGAGGAGCCGGCACACCCAGAGGGCGACCCCGTCCACGTCGCCGGCCTCCTCGTGCTCGAGCCGCACCGGGGGAGGGTCGTCGGGAGACCGGCCGGCCAGCGCGGCGCCGGCGGCCGCGGCCCACGGGGCGACGTCCAGCTCCGGTGCGTCGAGGCCCGCGGGGACGAGACCCTGCGACGCCAGGAGGTCCCAGGTACCCGCCGGTGCCGCCGCGTCCACGGCCGCGACGTCGAACACCGGCGAGGCGGCCGCCTGCACGGGGCGCCCGAGTTCCAGCACCACCACGCCGGGGCGTTCGTCACCGGGGGGCGTCAGCAGCCGGACTCGCCGCGGCCGCAACCGCTCGGTGAGCCCGTCCGCCCCGGCGACGGTGACGCTCACCCCCACCGACTCCGTTCCGCGGATCGCCGGGGGCAGCGAGGCCGCCGGTGCGAACACTCGCCACGCCAGCCCGGCGCGGTTGCCGCGCAGGACCCCGGGCAGGAGGGCCCGGCTGCCGTCGCCCGCGGTGAGCTCGACGACGGCGCGCGGGGGCGCCGTCCCCCCGGTGGCCCTCGCACGGCAGTTCGCGGCGAGCCGGCGGGTGTGCTCCTCCGTGTGCGGGTCGAAGACGCCCCCGCCCCGTGCGAGGGCGTCCTCCAGCAGGTGCGCCGCCTCGCGGGGGTCTCCGTCGGCGCGGCGGTGCAGCTCCAGGCCGCGCAGCCGCTGGGCGGCGGCCACCAGCGGGTCGGGATCCGCGCGGCCGGCCGCCGCGGCGAGCCGGTCCGCGAGGTAGCCCTCCAGCGCCCGGCCGACCTCGGGCTGCCCGGCGGTGCCGCCGAGGGCGAGCGCTGCGCGCACCCCCGGCCCGGGGAGCGGGTCGAAGCCCTCCCGGGCCGCCGCGCGCGGCGGGGGATCGACGGTGACGTCCAGCTCCTCGCCGGCGACCAGCAGCGACGGTGCCTCCGCGCCGTCCCCGCTGGGCAGGGTCAGGACGGGCTGGATCGTGTAGCGCCCCGGTTCGGCGAAGGGCGAGCCCGAGGCGCCCCCGCTCAGGTTCAGGTTGTCGTGCAGGGACTCCCCGGGTTGCAGCCGCACGACGCGGCCGGAGTCGAGGGCGTAGCAGCGGTGCAGCACCGGCGCGTAGGCCTCCACGTCGGGCTGCGCCGTCCCGTCGGTCGACGCGGTCGCGTCCTCGGCGCGGCGGCGCACGAGGATCCGGAGCAGGCCCGCCTTGACGTCGAGCGCCTCGCGGGGCACGGCGACGTCGGTGTCGCCGGTGTTCGCCAGGGAGACCTCGAGGAAGACGGGATCGCCCGCGCCGATGCCCGCGGGTGCACCCCGCCCCCGCGTCAGCCACAGCGACAGCCCGGCCGCGGCCTCGCCGTCGGCGCGGGTGCTGCCGTGCCGGCCCGGCGGCCAGTCCGTGCCCGCGCCGAAGGGGCCACCGCCGGGGATGACCGCACCGCGCGGGCCGTGGCGCAGGAAGGCCAGCTCGTCCTCGTCGTAGGCCCACTGGAACTCCTCGTGGAACCGGGCGCTGGCGCGCCCGCCCCGGTAGCACCAGTCGTAGTTCATGAAGGACGTGGAGTTCCAGCGATCGACGGCGAAGCGGTGCGGGAGGTTCAGGACGTGACCGGTCTCGTGCAGCAGCAGCTGCAGGGCGCGGCGGTCGGCGTCCTCCTGCTCCCGCCCGGCACGCACCTCCTCGAGGAAGACGGCGGCGCCCTGCCGGGGCAGGACCTCACCGAGGTCGAACATCACCCCGAGCAGGCCCGGGCGGTCCGAGCGGGACAGCAGCAGCAGGTGCACCTCCCAGGCGGGGGTCTCCAGGGACGCCTGCGCCGCCCCGGCCATCGACGCGTGCAGCTGCCCGAGGACGTCCACGCCGTGCCAGCGGCCACCGGCGGGCACCGGGACACTGCTCGGCCGGCCGACGCGCTCGACGGCGAAGCCCGTGCGGCGCAGGCACTCCTCGACGTCCAGGTGCTCCCCGTCGACGAGGACCGGACGCAGGGGCACCACGCCGGCCTCCACCTCCACCTCCAGCCCCAGGTCGCGCAGCAGGTCACCGGAGCGGACGACCCGGCCCACCACCGTCGTGACCGCGCCGCCGTCGCCGGACTCCACGAGGAACCGCACCCGCGCCGCCCCCGCGACGTCGGGGACGGGCGCCACGGCGACCCAGCCGCCGCGGGTGCTGCCGTCGTCGAGCGTCCACGCGAACTCCCACCGGGGTCCGCGCGGCGTCAGGGGCGCGCGGCGGGTGCCCCGCCCGCTGAACCGCAGCACCTGCCGGTCGGAGCCCACCGTGTGCAGGTCGGCGCTGAGCAGCCCGCCCCCCGCGGCGTCGACGCGCAGCTCGATCCACCAGCGCCCCGTCGTCCCCAGGTACCGTCCGTCGCGCACGCCGAAGCCGGGAGGCGGTCGCGTCCCCGCGCCCGCGTCGCCCTCGCCTGCTGCCTCGTCCTGAGCCATGTCGTCGTCCGTTCGAGAGCGCGTCACCGGCCGCGTGCGATGGCCACCATGATGCCGCTCCGGGCTCCGTCCCGGAACGGTCGCGGGTGATGTCGCGGGTGATGTCGCGGGTGATGTCGCGGGTGATGTCGCGGGTGATGTGGAAGGGCGCTGAGACGGGTGCCGGGCGCGGTGGGGAGGCGCGGCCGTAGCAGGGATCTATGCAAGAAGTTGCAAGAACGTGAAGATTCCCTCGACAGGGTGAAAACCGTCACGTAGTGTTCACGCACCTCCCCGGCACGTCGGTCCGGGGTCGAGCACGTCGACGAAGGAGTCGCCATGACGGCGCGCGCCACCACCCGGGCCCGCAGGACGACGAGATGGGCCACTGCGGCCCTCGGAGCAGCCCTCGCCCTCGGCACGGGACTGAGCACGGCAGCAGCACCCGCCGCGGAGGCGGCGGTCACCACCAACCGCTCGGTCCTGGTCCACCTGTTCGAGTGGAAGTGGACGGATGTCGCCCTGGAGTGCGAGCGCTTCCTGGGGCCGAAGGGCTTCGCGGCGGTGCAGATCTCCCCGCCGCAGGAGCACGCCATCGTCAACAACGACAAGCACCAATACCCCTGGTGGCAGCGCTACCAGCCGGTCAGCTACAAGATCGAGAGCCGCGGCGGGACGCGCGCGCAGTTCGCCGACATGGTCCGCCGCTGCAACGCCGTCGGCGTCGACGTCTACGCCGACGCCGTCATCAACCACATGTCCGGCGTCGGGTCCGGCACCGGCAGCGCCGGCACCGGGTTCTCGCCCTACACGTACAACGGCACCTACCAGTGGCAGGACTTCCACCACTGCGGCAGGAACGGCAACGACGACATCACCAGGGACGACTACGACGACCGCTACATCGTCCAGAACTGCGAGCTGGAGAACCTCGCGGACCTCAACACCCAGGACAACGGCTACGTCCGCGGCCGGATCGCGCAGTACCTGAACGACCTGATCTCCCTTGGCGTGGACGGGTTCCGCATCGACGCCGCCAAGCACATGGACACCAACGACATCGCCAACATCAGGTCGCGGTTGTCCAACCCCAACGTCTACATCTACCAGGAGGTCATCGAAGGACCCAACGAGGCCATCAAGGAGAGCGAGTACTTCCAGAACGGCGACGTCACCGAGTTCCAGTACTCCACCGAGATCGGGCGGGTCTTCAAGACCGGGCAGCTGTCCTGGCTGAGCGGGTTCGGCGAGTCGTGGGGCTTCATGCGCTCCGACCTGGCCGAGGTGTTCGTGGACAACCACGACAACCAGCGCGGCCACGGCGGCGGCGGCAACGTCGTCACCCACAAGGACGGGCAGCTGTACAACCTCGCCAACTACTTCATGCTGGCCTGGCCCTACGGCTACCCGCAGGTGATGTCCAGCTACCACTTCGGCAGCGACTGGCAGGGCCCGCCCTCCAACGGCGGCAACACCACCAGGAGCGTCTGGGTCAACGGCTCGCCCAGCGGATGCAACTCCACCGAGTGGGTGTGCGAGCACCGCCGCACCGGCATCTCCAACATGGTCTCGTTCCACAACGCCACCGTCGGCACCGGCGTGAGCAACTGGTGGAGCAACGGCTACCAGGCCATCGCCTTCAGCCGCGGCACCAAGGGCTACGCCGTCGTGAACAAGGAGAACTTCGCCGTCAACCGCACCTGGCAGACCTCCCTGCCCGCCGGCACCTACTGCGACGTGATCACCGGCGACATCAACTCCACCCGCACCGGCTGCCTCGGCCGCTCCGTGGTCGTCAACTCCTCCGGGCAGTTCACCGCCAGCGTCAACGCCATGCAGGGCCTCGCCCTCCACGCCGGCGCCCGCCTGAACTGAGCACGGCACGCACCACCTGCCCGACCGGACGCCCCGCCCGCACCCGCGGGCGGGGCGTCCGCACGCGCCGCGCCGGTGCGCAGGATTGGGTCGCATCCGCGCGGGGGAAGGGCAGGGTTACGGACACCACCGGCCCACCGCACCGCTCGAAGGAGAACGATGCGCACCGCAGCACGCGCCCTCGCCCGCCCGCTCGCCGTCGCCGGCACCGCCGCGGCGCTGGCCACCGCCGCCGTCCCCGCCGCGGCCGCACCGGCGCCCGGGACCCCGAACGACCCGCTCTACGCGCAGCAGTGGGGACCGCAGCAGGTGCGCGCGCAGCAGGCGTGGGCGACGTCCACCGGTTCCGGCGTCGTGATCGCCGTGGTCGACAGCGGCGTGGACCTGACCCACCCCGACCTCAAGGGCCGCCTGGTCAAGGGCGCCACCTTCACAGGGTGCGGCCCGGCGCCCTGCGGCAACGGCGACTGGAGGGGCCCCGACGGCGTCGGCCAGCCCGACGACGCCCACGGCACCCACGTCGCCGGCATCGCGGCCGCCGCGACGGGCAACCGCACCGGCATCGCCGGCGTCGCACCCAACGCCAAGATCATGCCCGTGAAGGTGCTCGAGGAGGGCGGCGGTTCCTTCGAGGACATCGCCGCCGGGATCCGCTGGAGCGCCGACCACGGCGCGAAGGTCGTCAACCTCAGCCTCGGGGCCCTCCAGGGCGTGCAGGCCCTCACCCTCACCGGCGTCATCGGCGACGTGCAGGACGCCATCACCTACGCCAACGGCAAGGGCGTCACCGTGGTCGCCGCCGCGGGCAACGACGCGGTGCCGCTGTGCAACACACCGGGGTTCGACGCCGGCTCGATCTGCGTGGCCGCCACCGACCGGCGGGAGCTGCCGGCCGCCTACGGCTCCGGACCCGTCAAGCCGGACCTGCGGGCGGTCTCCGCCCCCGGCGGCTCCGCCCTGCCCGCCTGCGGTGAGGACGTCCTCTCCACCGTGCCGGCGGGCCTCGGCGGCTCCACCGCCTGCGGCACCCCGACCGGTTACGAGGAGCTGGCCGGCACCTCGATGGCGAGCCCGCACGTGGCGGGGGTCGCGGCGCTGCTCGTGGCGCAGGGACGCAGCCGGGCGGACGTGGAGGACGTCCTCCTGGGCACCGCACGCACCCCGGGGTCCCTGGCCCGTGGCGTCTTCACCCCCGAGTACGGCTACGGCATCGTCGACGCCGCCGCGGCCGTCGCCGCCCCCCGCGGCTGAGGAACCGCCGCCGGAGGCCGTGCACCCGCACGGCCTCCGGAGCATCCCTCAGGCCGCCGTGCCGGTGGGCACGGCACGGCGCGGGACCGCCGCCGTGGACGGGGCGGAGCCGCGGATCGCCCACTCCGCGACGGCGAGGTTGATCCCCCAGCCCAGGCCGTGCAGCAGCGCGTTCGCCGTCGGGCCGGGCGGGCCGAGCAGCACGGCCGGCAGGCCCAGGGTGAGGACCTGCGTGCCGGCGCCGAGGGCGAGAGCGTACGCGCGGATCATCCACGCCCGGTGCGCCCGCACGTCCCCGCGCAGGATCGCCACCACGCCGAGCACGAGGAACACCGCCAGCGCGGTGGCGACGACCAACCGCAGCGTCGACAGCCCCGGCCCGCCGTTGGCCGCGTACGGGTAGCCGGCCACCATCCACACTCCCGACACCGCCACCACGAGGCCTGCTGGCACCACGACCCGCCCGGCGAGGCGGTGCCAGCGCGGACGCAGGGCGCGCCGGCCGGGCAGGAATTGCAGCGCCCCCAGGAAGCCGAAGACGGTCGCGGCCACCACGTGCAGCGCCACGGGCAGCGGATCGGCGCTGAACCTCGCGTCGGGGACGGCGACCTCGGGGCCACCGGCCAGTTGCACGGCGCGCAGGACGCCGGCGAGCAGCGGGACGAGGCACAGGGCGAGCAGCGCCGCGGGCACCAGCCAGCGCGGTCTGCGGGGGAGGGAGGTTCTCGTGGGCACCCCCGCAGCGTCCCGGCCCGCCCGCCCGCGCCGGATCCGGCGGACGGTGACCGCCGGTGGCCTCCAGGACGAGAGGCGTCTCGTACTTCCGGCCGGTCAGCGCCGGCCCGGGCCGCGCCCGGGCCGGCGGTTCTCGTACGCCCACAGGGCGATCTCCACCCTGTTGCGCACACCCAGCTTCGCCATGAGGTTCGCGACGTGGCTCTTCACCGTGCTCAGGCTGACCCCCAGACCGGCGGCCACCTCGTTGTTCGTCCACCCCGAAGCCACGGCCGCCAGCACCTCCTCCTCCCGGTCGGTGAGCGGTTCCCGTGGCGGGGCCGAGCCCCCCGACCCCGCGAACGCGGCCAGCAGCCGGACCGTGACCTTCGGGGCGATGAGCGCCTCCCCGGACGCCGCGGCGCGCACCGCCTGCGCCAGCAGTTCGGCGCCGGCGTCCTTGAGGAGGAAGCCCCGGGCTCCCGCGCGCAGCGCCGCGTGCACGTACTCGTCGAGGTCGAACGTGGTGACGACGACCACCGCGACGGGATCCTCGACGCCCGGACCGGCGAGCAGCCGGGTCGCCTCCAAGCCGTCCGTGCCGGGCATGCGCACGTCCAGCAGGCAGACGTCGGGCCGCAGCCGCCGCGCCAGTTCCACCGCCTGCGCCCCGTCGGCGGCCTCGGCGACCACCTCGATGCCGGGCTGCGCGTCGAGGATCATCCGCAGGCCCGTGCGCACGACCTCCTGGTCGTCGGCGACGAGCACGCGCAGGTTCACGCGTCCCGCCGGGGCCGGGGGAGCGAGGCGGTCACCGTCCAACCGCCGGCCGGGTCGGGACCGGCGGTGCAGGTGCCGCCGAGCAGCGCCGCCCGCTCCGCCATCCCGGCCAGCCCGAAGCCGGCGGCGGCCCGGCGCCGAGCCGCCCCGCCGTCGTCGCTGACCTGCAGCAGCACCTCGTCCTCCCGGGCGCTGACGCGCACGTCGATCCGGGTGGCGCCACGGGCGTGTCGTCTCGCGTTGGTGACCGATTCCTGCGCGATCCGGTAGAGGCCCGCCTGCAGCGCCTCGGGCAGGTCCTCGCACGCCGCGGCGACCTCCACCACGACGCGCGGGCCGGCGGTGGTGCCGTCGGCGAGACCGCGCAGTTCGCGCAGTCCCGGCGCGGGGCCCAGCTCCGCCGTCCCGTTGCGGCGCAGGGTCCGCACGAGGGAGCGCATGTCGGTGAGGGCGGTGCTCGCCTCGGCCTCCACCACCCGCAGTGCCGCCACCGCGACCTCGGCCGCCGCTTCCGGGCGCGCCGCCGCCGCGGCCAGCCCCGCCTGGGCGCGCACGGCGATCGCGGAGACGTGGTGGGCGACGGTGTCGTGCAGGTCGCGCGCCAGCCGCTCCCGCTCCAGCAGCACGGCGCGCTCCAGCTCCCGGCTGCGCGCCCGGGCGCGGAAGCGGAACGTCAGGCCGAGGGCCGCGACCGCGACCAGCACCGCCGACCCCCCGACGGCGTTGCCGGCCGCCTCGCCCGCGGTGGCGGCCGGGGACCCGCTCAGCAGCACGTGGGTCGCGCTCGCCAGCAGCAGCAGCACCGCCCCGGCCAGCACCTCGCGCCCCGACGCCCACCGGAACAGCGCGTACGGCAGCACCACCAGGGGCGCCTGCGCGAGCGCCTCCGGCAGCCCGCCGCCGGTGGCCACCTCCGCGACGGCACCGACCGCGACCGCCGCGGCCAGCACGAGCAGCGGGGCGCGGCGGCGCAGCAGCAGGAGCGGGGCCAGGGCGAGGGTCAGGACCAGCGACAGCCAGCGCCACGGAACGTCCGGGCGCAGCAGCGCCTCCAGCACCGCTCCCGGCACGACCAGCGCCACCAGCAGCCAGTCCCAGCGCGTCCGGCGCGGCGCGCGCGGCGCGCGCGGTTCGCGCCACAGCGTCCGCAGCAGGGGGAGCACGCGGGAATCCTCGTGAGCCCCGGCGAGTGCCCGGTCCGCCCGCGTCATTCGCCGCGCGCGTCGGCCTCCACGGCCTCGAACGCCTTGCGGGCGGTGATGAGGACGGGATCCCACACCGGGGAGAACGGCGGCGCGTAGGAGAGGTCGAGGGAGAGCACCTCCTCGACGCCCATGCCCTCCCAGATGCACACCGCCAGGGTGTCGATGCGCTTGGCGGAACCGGCCCGCCCCACGATCTGCGCGCCCAGCAGCCGCCCGCTGCGCCGCTCCGCGATCATCTTGATCCGGATGGGTTCCGCCCCGGGGAAGTAACCGGCCCGGGTGGTGGAGTCCACCGACGCGGTGACGAAGGAGAAACCGGCCTCCTGCGCCTCCGCGCTGGACAGGCCGGTGCGGGCCACCTCCAGGTCGCAGACCTTCGTGATGGCGGTGCCGATGACGCCGGGGAACGTGGCGTAGCCGCCGCCGATGTTGATGCCCGCCACCCGGCCCTGCTTGTTGGCGTGGGTGCCGAGCGCGACCACCATCCGCTGCCCGGACAGCCGGTGCCAGGACTCCACGCAGTCGCCCGCCGCCCACACACCCTCGATCCCGGTGCGCATCCGCACGTCGACGGCGATGCCCCCTGAGGCGCCCAGCGGGATGCCGGCCTCCCGGGCCAGGGCGACGTTGGGGCGCACCCCGAGACCGAGCACGACGACGTCGGCCTCGATCTGCCTGCCGCTGCCGGTGACGACGCCGCACGCCCGCCCGTCGTCGTCCACCTCGATGCGGCTGACCGCGTCGGAGAGGACGAGGTCGATGCCGTTGCCGCGGGCGGCGTCGGCGATGAACTCCCCGACGTCCGGGTCGAACGTGCCGACCGGGGTGGGGGAGCGGTCGACGACCGTCACCTCCAGGCCGCGGACCCGGCAGGCCTCGGCGATCTCCAGGCCGATGTAGCCGCCGCCGACCACGACGACGCGGCGCACCCCGGGACGGGACAGCTCCTCCCGCAGCGCCACGCCGTCGTCGAGGACCTGCACCCCGTGCACCCCGGCGGCGTCGATGCCCGGCACCGGCGGGCGCATCGGCACGCTGCCCGCGGCGTAGACGAGTTCGTCGAAACCCTCGCTGCCCTCCCGCCCGTCGTCCAGGTCGCGCCAGGAGACGGTGCGGGAGCGCAGGTCGATCGCGGTGACCTCCGTGCGCATCCGCACGTCGATGCCGTTGGCCCGGTGCTGCTCGGGGGTGCGCGCGATGAGCGCCTCCTCGCTGCGCACCGCGCCGCTGACCCAGTAGGGGATCCCGCAGGCCGAGTAGGACGTGGCGCGGCCGCGCTCGAAGGCCACGACCTCCAGGTCCGGTCGCCGCTTCCTCGCCTGGGAGGCGGCGGAGCCGCCCGCCGCGTCCAGACCGATGACGACCAGCCGCTGTCCCATGCCCCGGCACGCTAGCCGACCCCCGGCCGCGATGGGCGGCCGTCGCGGACCGCGGCGCGCCCTGCCGGAACCTACGAGTCGCCCTCCTGCGGCCCGGCCGCGGCGCGCTCGGCGAGGGCCGGCAGGTGCTTGGCGCTGTCGTAGAGCAGGTGCAGCACGTCGGAGCCGAGGACGGCGGTGAGGGTGACCAGCGCGGAGCGGGTCAGTCGGGGGGCCAGCACCCCACCGGCGGTGAAACCGGTCGCCACCCACACCGAGGTGCAGAACGGGCAGGTCAGCAGCTCCCCGGTGGAGTGCGCCAAGCCGTGGCCGCGCACCTCCTCCATCACCTCCCCCTCCCCGGCGGACCCCGCGAAGCGGGTGAACGGCGCCCGCAGCGGAGACGTCACGGCGTCCTTGCTGAGCAGCCGGCTGGCCTTGTGGGTGGCCAGCGCCAGCAGCAGCACGTCACCGGCGCCGACGCGCTCGGGCAGGTGCCGGCCGGTGGCCCGCGCCAGCAGCGCCGCGCCCCCCACGGCGCCGGTGTAGACGCCCATCAGTGCGAGGAAACCGCCCAGGGGCCTCTCCTCCCCCTGTCCGCCCTCGTACTCGCGGCGCACGGCGGCCAGGCGCGCGCGCAGGCCGCCCGGGCGGCTCACTGCGGCCCCGCCGGGCCGCGCCGGATCCGCTGTGCGCCGGCGGGGGACTCGCTGGGGGTTTCGACGACCCTGTCGATTCGCATGGCCAGACGATAGGCGGCGGCGCCGCGATCCGCGCCGCGTCAGTCGTCCACGCCGCGCGCGGCCAGCGCCTCCCCGAGGTTGTCGGCGTGGCGCAGGGTGCGGATCAGCAGCGGCACCAGCAGCGCCCGCAGGCTGCGCTCGCACCCGCGCGCGCGACGGGCGTCGCCGACCTCGGCGATGAGGCCCTGCAGCACCGGCACCGCCCGCAGGGTCAGCGCCAGCAGCAGCGCCACCCGGTCCGGGTCGACGCCCACCCGGCGCAGCGGCTGCAGCAGCCGCTGCAGCACGTCCAGCAGCTCCTGCATGCGCGTCGTGGCCGTCACCAGCGCCGCGGCCAGCACCGCCAGGGCGAGGGTCGCGCACACCACCAGCGCCAGCCGCCAGTCCTGCGTCAGCACCTGGAACCCGGCCACCAGCAGCAGCACCCACCGCAGCGGGCGCAGCTGCTCCCACACCCAGCGCGCCGGCATGCCCGCCACGGCCACCGCAGCGGCCACCACCAGCGCGCCCACGGCCACCGCGGGCACGGAGCGCTGCCACGCCAGCGCCGAGGCGCCCACCGCCAGGGCCAGCAGCTTCGTCCCGGCCCGCGCCCGGTGCAGCGGCGAGGTGCCCGGCCGGTAGACCGAGGTCAGCACCGCGCCCACCCCCGCGCCGCGGCTCTCACGACTGGGACCGCCGGTAGAACTCCAGCGCCGCGGCGGGGGAGTCGTCGGCGGCGATGCGCCCGTCGTCGACCACGAGGACCCGGTCGTAGCCGGCCAGCAGGTCCAGGTGGTGGGTGACGTGCACGACCTGCAGCGGCAGCGCGGACACCAGGTCGGCGATGCGGCGGGTGTTGCGCAGGTCCAGCAGCGTCGTCGGCTCGTCGAGCACCAGCACGCCCGGTTCGGTGACGAGGATCGCGGCGAGGGCCAGCAGCTGCTTCTGCCCACCGGAGAGCAGGTGCGCGGGGTGGTCGGCGTGCGCGGCGAGGCCGAAGCGGCCCAGCACCTGCGCCACCCGCGCCTGCACCTGCTCCCGCGCGAGCTTCTGCCGGCGCAGGGAGAACGCCACGTCCTCGGCGACGGTGGGCATGACGATCTGCGCGTCCGGGTCGGAGAAGACGAAACCCACCCGGCGGCGCACCTTCGCGCCGTCGCGGGCGGTGTCGAGGCCGTCCACGGTGACGCTGCCGCGCGTCGGCACCAGCAGGCCGTTGAGCAACCTCGCCAGCGACGACTTGCCGGAGCCGTTGGCGCCGACCACCCCGATGCGCTGCTCGCCGAGGTCCGCGTCGACGCCGCGCAGCACGTCGCGCTCGCCGAGGCGCAGGTGCACGTCCCGCAACCGGATCATCCGACGCGCTCCACGACGAGCGCCACGCCCTGCCCCCCGCCGACCGCGCACGCCGCCAGGCCGAGGCGCGGCCCGTCCAGGCGGACCATGCGCGCGAACAGCCGCACGAGCAGCGCCGCCCCCGAGGCGCCCCACGGGTGGCCCAGCGCGATCGCCCCGCCCTGGGCGCACACCCGCCCCGCGTCGGCACCGAGCGGGTCCAGGCCCAGGGCGTCGGTGAACGCCAGCACCTGCGCGGCGAACGCCTCCACCACCTCCACCGCGCCCACGTCGGGCAGGTCCACGTCCGCGCGGCGCAGCGCCAGCAGCGCCGCCGGTGCCGCGGCCGCCCCGGGCAGGGCCGGGTCCCCGCCGCAGGCCACCGCGGCCCGCACCACCAGCCCCGGCAGCCCCGCCGCGGCCCGGATCCGCTCGGGCACCAGCGCCACCGCCGCGGCGCCGTCGCTGACGCCGCAGGAGTTGCCCGCCGTGACGGTGCCGCCGGCGGAGAAGGCGGGCCGGAAGCGCGCCAGGCGCTGCTCGTGCAGCCCCGGGCGCGGGCGGGTGTCGGCGCGCAGCCCGGCGACCTCGACGAGCTCGGCGTCGAAGGCCCCCGCCGCGGCCGCCGCCAGCGCGCGCGCGTGGGAGGCGGCGGCGTAGGCGTCCTGCCGCCGCCGGTCGATGCCGAGGTGGGCGGCGAGGTCGTCGGCGGCCGGGCCCATGTCGGGGTCGGGGAACGGCGGCGGCGCGAACACCGCCCGCTCCACCCGCCCGGTGGCGGCCCTGGCGGCGCTGCCGCTCTCGAAGCCGCCGGCCAGCACCAGCTCCGCGCCCTCGCGGACCAGGGCCGCGCCCAGGCGCACCGCGTCCAGGCCGCTGCCGCACTGGCGGTCCACGCTGACCCCCGGCACCTGCGGGCCGAGCCCGGCGGCGAGCGCGGCCACCCGCGCGGGGTTGCCGCGCGGGCCGGTGCACACGCCGAGCACGACGTCGGCGACCGCCGCGCCCACACCCAGCGTCCGCACCTGTCCGGCGAGCGCGGCCAGGGCCGCGGCGGCCTGGTCGGTGCCGGAGCAACCGGCCAGCTCCCGGCCCGCGTCGGCGAAGGGGGTGCGGCGGGCGGCGACGAGGACGGCCGCGTCGGCGGGCGGGGCGGGACAGCCGGGCGGGACGGGCATGGTGGGGCCAGCGTAGGTGCTGCCCCCGCCCCACCCACCGGCCCGACCGCCGTGGCGGCACGTCAGAGGCGCCGCGCCAGGGCCTGGGCGTCGAACGGGGCGCGCGAGCGCATGGTGTTGTCGAAGTAGACGTACACGTCCCGCCCGTGCGGCGCGGGCGGGTCCGGCGGGGCCAGCAGCGGCGCGCCGTCGGGGGTGCCGCCGCCGGCCCAGGCGCGCACCCGCGCGGCCCACTCGTCCAGCTCGGCGTCCTCGTACCCGCTGGCGTACAGCTCCCGCGCGCCGTGCAGGCGGACGTAGACGAAGTCCGCGGTGACGTCGGCGAGGACCGGGTAGCGCCCCGCGCTGTCGGCGACGACGAGCGCGACGCCGTGCTCCCGCAGCAGCCCGACCGCCTCGGCGCAGGCGAAGGAGGGGTGGCGCACCTCCACCGCGTGCCGCAGCGGGCGATCGGCCACCACCACGGGGGTCGGGTGGCCGCAGCGGGCGGCGAGCTCCGCCGCCGCCGCGGTGGTGCGCGGCAGCAGGGCGAGGAAGGTCCCCAGCCGCTCCGGGGAGAAGCGCAGGCCCGGCGGGAACTGCCACAGCACCGGACCCAGCTTCTCCTCCAGCCCCAGCACCCCGGAGGCCACGAAGGCCGCCACGTCCGCCTCCACGTCCACCAGGTGCTTGCGGTGGGTGGCGCTGCGCTCGCCCTTGACGGCGAGCACGAAGCCCGCCGGGGTGCGCTGCGCCCAGGACCGGTACGACTCCGGTCGCTGCAGGGCGTAGAAGGAGGCGTTGACCTCCACCGACGCCACCCGCGCCGCGAGGTGCTCCAGCTCCTGCCGCTGCGGCAGGCCGCGCGGGTAGAACTGCCCGCGCCACTCCGGGTACGTCCAGCCCGACGTGCCGACCAGGACGCGCGGGCCGGCCTGGACGGGTTGACCGGGCGCCGCTGCCCGCGCCTCGGGAGGGGTCATGGCCGCCAGTGTGGACGCACCTGCCGCGGCTGCGCGCGTGGTCGGAGCAGCCCCGGCCCGGCCCTAGCATCGTGGGGGCCGCCGGCAGGAGGGGAACGGGGTGGACTACGACGAGGTCGCGGCCCTGCGCCGGCACAGCCCGGCGTGGCGGTTGCTGCGCGCCGACCACGCCCCCCTGGTGGTCTCCTTCCTCGGGCGGGTCTTCGTCGACGACAACGTCCGCTCCCTGCCGCTGGCGCGGCTGAGCGACCTCCTCGACGACACCCTGCACGTCCTCAACGACCGCCTCGGTGCCGGCACCTTCCCCCGCCCGGCGAAGTCCTACCTCGACGACTGGGCCGGGCCGGAGGCGGGCTGGCTGCGCACCTACTACCCGCCCGGCTCCGACGAGGCCCACGTCGACGCCACCCCCGCCCTGGAGAAGGCGGTGGCGTGGGTGCGCTCGCTGCCGCAGCGTTCCTTCATCGGCACCGAGTCCCGCCTCAACACCGCCGTGGAGCTGCTGCGCCAGATCGTCGTGGGCAGCCAGGCCGACCCGCAGCTGCGCCTGAACGAGCTGCTGCAGCGCCGCGCCGCGCTCGACGAGGAGATCGAGCGGCTGCGCCGCGGGGAGGTCGTCGTCATGGAGCCCGCCGCGGTGCGCGACCGCTACCAGCAGTTCGCCGGCACGGCCCTGGGGCTGCTGTCGGACCTGCGGGAGGTGGAGGACAACTTCCGCTTCCTCGACCGCACCCTGCGCGAGCGCATCGCCACCTTCGACGGCTCCAAGGGGGAGCTGCTGGAGGAGGTTCTGGCCGACCGCCGCGCCATCGCCGAGTCCGACCAGGGCCGCACCTTCCGCGCCTTCTACGACTTCCTGCTCTCCGCGCGCCGGCAGGAGGAGTTCCAGCAGCTCCTGGCGCAGGTGCAGCACCTCGACGTCGTCGCCGGTGCTGCCGAGGGCGCGGCCCTCGACCCGCGGCTGCGGCGCATCCACCACGCCTGGCTGGAGGCCGGGGAGCGCACGCAGATGACCGTGCGGGTGCTCTCGGAGCAGCTGCGGCGCTTCCTCGACGAGCGGGCGTGGCTGGAGAACCGCCGCGTCCTGGACGTGCTGCGCTCCATCGAGTCCTCCGCCCTGGCGGTGCGCGAGCACGCCGCCGGCGCCCCCGGCACCGAGGTGGACGCGGGCGCCCCCGCCGTGGTGCTGCCGATGGAGCGGCCACTGTTCACGCCGCGCCCACCGCTGGCGCTGGACAGCACCCTGACGGTGCGCGGCGAGGGCGGCGAGGCGGAGGACGTCGACGTGGCGGCGCTGTTCGCCCAGTCCTCTGTCGACACCACCCGCCTCGCCGTCGCCGTGCGCCGCGCCCTGCAGCAGCGCGGCCAGGTGGCCCTCGCCGACGTCGTCGCCGTCGCCCCGCTGCGGCAGGGCCTCGCGGAGGTGCTGGCCTACTTCGCCCTCGACGACGCCGGTTTCGAGCGGGTGTTCGACCCGCGGGTGCGCGAGCAGGTGCACTGGGACGGTTCCGACGGGCAGCGGCGGCGGGCGGACCTGCCCAGGCTGGTCTTCGTCCGCCGCGGCGCACCAGCCGGTGCCGGCCGGGGCGGGGCAGGGGTCGGGGGCGCTGCGGCGGGTGCCGCGGCGCAGGAGGAGGGGCGGGGTTGAGCGAGCAGCGCGATCGGGACCTGGCGCAGGCGGTGACCTGGCTGATGAAGGGCATCGTCCACCGCGACAGCGACCCGCGGGTGTGGCAGCTCGTCCTCGCCCAGCAGGCGCAGGTGCGCGACTACGTCGCCGTGATGGGGCTGACCGCGGTCGTCGACGAGGCGGAGGGCTACGCGTTCCTGCGCCAGCGCAGCGATCCCGGCGACTCCCCTGAGGAGACCGGCGTCCCCCGCCTCATCGCCCGCCGCGCCCTGCCCTACGCGCCGAGCCTGCTGCTGGCGCTGCTGCGCAAGCGCCTCGCCGAGGCCGACGCCACCTCCACCGAGACCCGGCTGCTGCTGACGCGCGAGCAGATCGCGGACATGCTGCTGGTGTTCCTGCCCACCAGCACCCACCACACGCGCCTGGTCGACCACGTCGACGCGCTCATCGCCCGGGTGGTGGAGATGGGGTTCCTGCGTCCCGTCGACGGCGGAGGCCAGCAGGGCGGCCAGCAGGGCGGGCAGCGCGGTGACCAGTTCGAGGTGCGCCGCGTGCTGAAGGCCTACGTCGACGCGCAGTGGCTCTCCGACTTCGACGCCCGCCTCGCCGGCTACCGCACCGCCCTGGAGGGCGGTCACGTCACCGGCGGCGACCCCGATCCCGGCGTCGACCCCGACCCGGGTGCCGACCCGCGCCGCCACCACGACGAGGAGGTGCAGTCGTGAGCGAGGCCCTCTTCAGCGCTCCCGAGCTGGAGGCCCCCGGAACGCGCAGCGGCTTCCGACTGCACCGCCTCGAGGTCCTCAACTGGGGCACCTTCGACCAGCAGGTGTGGACCCTGCGGGTCGACGGCGCCACCAGCCTGCTCACCGGCGACATCGGCTCCGGGAAGTCCACCCTCGTCGACGCCATGACGACCCTGCTCGTGCCCGCCCAGCGCGTCTCCTACAACAAGGCCGCCGGCGCCGACACCCGCGAACGCGACCTGCGCAGCTACGTGCGCGGCTACCACAAGCGCGAGCGCCACGAGGAGACCGGCACCAGCAGGCCCGTCGCGCTGCGCGCCCGCGACACCTACTCCGTCCTCCTCGGCGTCTTCGTCAACCCCGGCCTCGGCACCAGCGTCACACTCGCGCAGGTGTTCTGGCTGCAGGCCGACAGCAGCGGCACCCCCGAGCGCTTCTTCTGCGTGGCGGGGGAGGACCTCTCCATCGCGGAGCACTTCACCGGCTTCGGGCCCAGCGTCGTCGACCTGCGCCGCCGCCTGCGCAGCCGCGCGGAGGTCTTCGACCACTTCCCCGCCTACGCGCGGGAGTTCCGCCGCCGCCTCGGCATCCCCTCCGAGCAGGCGCTGGAGCTGTTCCACCAGACGGTGTCGATGAAGTCGGTGGGCGACCTCAACGAGTTCGTCCGCGCGCACATGCTCGAACCCTTCGACGCCGACCGCTGGGTCACCACCCTCGTCAGCCACTTCGAGGACCTCACCCGCGCCCACGCCGCCGTCGCCGGCGCCCGCGCCCAGCTGGAGGAACTCACCCCCCTGCTCGCCGAGGCCGACGCCCACGACAGCGCCGCAGCCGCCCTGGCCCGCCTCCAGGGCACCGAACGGGCCCTGCCCTACGTCCTCGCCGATGCGCGCACCGGAACCCTCACCGCCACCGTCGACGAGCTCACCGAGCGCGCCACCCGGCTGCAGGCCGAGCACGACGAGACCGAGCATGCCCTGGCCCGCACCCACCAGCGCGACAAGGAGCTGTCGCTGCAGCGCGCCGGGCACGGCGGGGCGCTGCTGGAGTCCCTCACCGCCGAGGCCGAGCGGCTCGACGAGGAGCAGGCCCGCCGCCGCGTGCGCGCGGAGGAACTCGCGGAACTGCTCGAGGCGACCGGGCTGGCGACCGTCACCTCCGCCGCGCAACTGGCCCAGCGGCGCGCCGACGCCACCGCCGCCCTCGCGGAACTCGCCGAGCGCGAGCAGGAGCAGGAGGAGCGGCGCACCCAGGCGCTGCTGCGCCAGCGCCGCCTCGGCGAGGACGGGCAGGCGCTGAGCGCGGAGCTGCGCAGCCTGCAGCAGCGGCGCACCAGCATCCCCAGTGCCTCCCAGGACCTGCGCGAGCAGCTGTGCGGGGAGCTGCGGCTGGACGCCGAGGACCTGCCCTTCGTCGCCGAACTGCTGCGCGTGCGCGCGGAGCACGCCGAGTGGGAGGGCGTCGCCGAACGCGTCCTGCACGGTTTCGCCCTGTCCATGCTGGTGCCCTCCGCCCACTACGACGCCGTCGCGCAGTGGGTCAACAGCCGCCACCTGGGAACCCGCCTGGTGTACCACCAGGTCCCCGCCCGGCTGCCCGTGCGTGCACCGGTGGGCCTGCCCGAGGGTCTGCTGCTGCGCGACGTCGTGGAGATCCGCTCCGACACCCCGTTCTTCGCGTGGCTGGACTCCCAGCTCGACGCGCGCGCCGCGCACGCCTGCACCACCGACGTCGCCGACTTCCGCCGCGCCGAGCGCGCCGTGACCCCGCAGGGGCAGGTCAAGCACGGCGGCGGCCGGCACGAGAAGGACGACCGCCGCGCGATCGGCGACCGCGCCGCCTACGTCCTCGGCTGGAGCAACGAGTCCAAGATCGACGCCCTCCTCGCCCGCGCCACCGGCGTGCAGCGTCAGCTGGAGGCCGTCGCGGAGGAGCTGCGCGCGAGCGCGGAGGCCGTCGGAGCCGCCCGGGCCCGCCGCGCCGCGCTGGAGGCGCTGACCCGCGTCGACGACTTCACCGAGCTGGACCACGAGCCCGTCACCCTGCGCCTGGCCGACGTGCAGGCCCAGCGCGACGCCCTGGAGGCCGGGTCCCCGCTGCTGCAGCGCCTCGGGGAGGAGATCGCCACCAACGACGAGGAACGCGCCCGCCTGCAGCAGCGCATCCGCGCCCTCGCGGAGGAGCTCGGCGCCGCCCGCGCCGAGCGCAGCCGCGCCGAACGGGAGCTGACCCGCGCCCGGGAGCGACTGGCCGACCCCGACGCCGCGGCCCTGCTCGCCGCGCACCGGGAGGAGGTCCTGCGCCGCGCGGGCGGCGCGGAGCCGGGCGACGACACCGCCGAACGGATCCGCGCCGCACTCACCCGGGAGCTGGCCGCGGAGCGCGCCACCGCCGAGGCCGCCCGCCGCCGCGCGGAGCGGCGCATGGCCGAGTTCCGCCAGCGCCATCCCCACGCCAGCCACGACATGGACACCGCCATCGAGGCGGTGGGGGAGTACCGGGCGCTGCACGCGCGCCTGACCGGCGACGACCTGCCGCGCTTCGAGCGAGAGCTGAAGGAGATCCTCAACACCAACACCATCCGCGACATCGCGGTGTTCAGTGCGCAGCTGCACAACCAGGTGGAGCAGATCCGCGAGCGGGTCGCCACCATCAACGACACCCTGCGCGGCATCGACTACTCTCCCGGCCGCTACGTGCGCCTGGACACTGACCGCACCAGCAACCAGGAGGTCCGCGAGTTCATCGCCGACCTGCGCGCCTGCACCCAGGGCACCCTGGACGGCGACGACGAGCAGTACTCCGAGGCGAAGTTCCTGCGGGTGCAGCGGCTCATCGAGCGCTTCCGCGGCCGCGAGGGCCTCACCGAGCTCGACCGTGCCTGGGCCCAGCGGGTCACCGACGTCCGTCGCTGGGTCACCTTCTCCGCGTCGGAGCGGTGGCGCTCCGACGACAGCGAGCACGAGACGTACACCGACTCCGACGGCAAGTCCGGCGGTCAGAAGGAGAAGCTGGCCTACACGATCCTCGCCGCCTCCCTGGCCTACCAGTTCCGGCTGGAGTGGGGGGTGGCGGTGTCGAAGACGTTCCGCTTCGTCGTCATCGACGAGGCGTTCGGCCGCGGTTCCGACGAGTCCACCCGCTACGCACTGGACCTCTTCCGGCGCCTCGGCATGCAGCTGCTGGTCGTGACGCCCCTGCAGAAGGTCCACGTCATCGAGCCCTACGTCGCCGCCGTGGGCTTCGTCGACAACCCCACCGGCAGCTCGTCGCGCCTGCAGACGCTGCGCATCGACGACTACCGCGCACAGCGGGAGGCCGTCGACTCCGGGCGGGAGGAGTGAAGCGGCCCACGGCCCGGACGTGGACCGAACCAGCGGAGGTCGTCGCCCGGCTGAGGCGGCGCTGGGAGGGCGGATCCCTGCTGCGCGACCACCTCGAGCAGCGGTGGGCACCTCTGGAACTGCCGTTGCGGGCGCCCAGCGCCCGCGAACTCGCCGACCACTGGGCCGAGGTGGGCGAGTGGGTGTCGCGCTGGCGCACCGCGCCGGCCGCCCTGCGGGTGCTGAAGGCAGCGGTCGGCGGGCGGGTCGTCGGCGCCAACCAGCTGCCCTCGCGGGTGCGGGTGGACAGTCCCGCGGAGCTGTGGGCCCTGCTCGGCGTGGCGGCGGAGGTGCGGACGGTGGAGGCACTGCTCGACCGCACCGCCACCGTGCTTCCTGAGCTGCTCGACTGGATGCGCGCCAACCCGTTGCGAGTCCTCGCGGCCGCGGAGCCGTGGCCGGCGCTGCTCGCCGCGGTGGTTTGGATCCGTGACTACGAGGGGGCGCCCGTCCACATCCGCCAGCTCGACGCTCCGGGCGTGCACACCAAGCTTTTGAACGCCCACAGCGGCCTGCTCGCCGTCCTGTTGCGCGAGGTGCTCCCGCCGGAGCGGATCGACGAGGCGGCCGGACCGCCGTGGGAGGCGCGCTTCGGCTTCCGCGCGAAGCCGCGCCTGGTGCGCTCGAGGAGCCTCGACCCGGGTCTCGGGCTGCCGGGTGGGTTCAGCGACCTCAGCGTGCCGGTCGCAGAGTTCCACCGGGTGCTGGCCGACGTCCGCCGCGTGCTGATCGTGGAGAACGAGGTCACCTTCCTGGCGCTGCCGCGCTGCCCCGGGACCCTGGCCGTCTTCGGCTCCGGTTACCGAGTGGGCACGCTGGGAGCCGTCCCCTGGCCGGACGACGTCGAGGTGGCCTCCTGGGGCGACCTCGACACTCACGGCTTCGCCATCCTCGACACCCTCCGCGCGCACGTGCCGGGGGTTCGCTCGCTCCTCATGGACCGCGCCACCCTGCTGGTGCACCGCGACCGCTGGGGCAGGGAGCCGAAGCAGGCACGAGCTGACCTGCGGCGCCTCACCAGGCAGGAGGCGCAGCTGTACGCCGACCTGCGCGGCGACGTGTTCGCGCCGTCGGTGCGGCTGGAGCAGGAGCACGTGGCCTTCGGCGCCGTGGAGGGGGCACTGGCCAGGGGGCACTGGCCGACGTCGGCGACACCTGACCCCCGGACCGCGTGCCGCGCGGCTGGAGGACCATGACGCGAGCCGTCCCGGCGACCCCTGGAGGACCCCTGTGACCACCGCACAGCAGCCCGGCCTGCGCCGCCTCGACGAGCTGGCCGGCCACCTCGCCACCCGCGGTGAGGTCGTCGCCGTCCTCGGCCTCGGCTCCGCCGGCCGCGAGCTGGAGCGCTTCGACGAGCACTCCGACCTCGACGTCTTCGTCGTCGTCGAGGACGGGGCCGCCAAGCAGCGCTACCTCGGCGACGGCAGCTGGCTGGCGGCACCGTGCGCGGTGGTGTTCTCCTTCGCCAACACCGCCGACGGGCGCAAGGCCCTCTACGCCGACGGCCTGTTCGTCGAGTACGCCGTCTTCACCGCCGACGAACTCGCCTCGATCCCCTACACCGGCGCGCGGGCGGTGTGGGCCCGCGCCGACGCCCCGCGCGACCTGACCCGGGGGCGGGCGCCCGGTCCCCGCGGCGACGACACCGTCGAGTTCCACCTCAACGAGGCCCTGACCAACCTCCTCGTCGGCATGCACCGGGAGCTGCGCGGGGAGCGGCTGGCGGCGTGCCGGTTCATCCAGTCCTTCGCCGTGGACCGCATCCTCGACCTGCTGCGCCTGAGCCGCCCCGCGCCCAGCGGAACCGCGACGCCCGGCGCAGACCCGTTCGAGCCGAGCCGGCGGGTGGAGCTGGCCCATCCCGCGGACGAGCTGCCCCTGGCGCGGCTGGTCCCCGGCTACGACGCCAACCCCGCGGCGGCCCGCGCGGCCCTGGAGTGGCTGCGCGCCAGGTTCGACGTCGACGCCGCCCTCGCCGCCGCCGTGGAGGAGCTGCTGCAGCGCGCCGCCGCGCGGCCGTCGGCGTCCGCGGCGGGGTGAGCCGGCGCGTCGTTCCCGGGTCGTGACCGGACCGTTCCCGCAACCTGCTGCGCCGGCGCGCGGGGCGGTACTACCGTCGTCGTGCCGACGAGCTGGGAGGCACCGTGACCCGCACCGCACGCAGCACCCGCCCTCGTCTCCTGGCCGCCGTCGGGGCCCTGCTCACCCTCGCCACCGCCGCTCCCGCGCAGGCGGACCCCCGCGTCGGCGGCGCCATCGGCGTGCACCACGAGGTGCACGGCGAGATCCGCAGCGCCTACGCCTGGAGCGGGCGGGAGGCCGGTGTGCTCGGCCTGCCCCTGACCGACGAGGTCGTCACCCCCGACGGCGCGGGCGCGTACAACGTCTTCGAGGGCGGCTCGATCTACTGGAACAGGTTCCGCCCGGACGCGGCGCACCTGGTGCGCGGGGCCATCCGTGACGTCTGGGGAACGCGCGGCTGGGAGCTCGGCCGCATCGGCTATCCCGTCTCCAGCGAGTACGACATCCCCGGCGGCAAGCGCCAGGACTTCCAGGACGGCTTCGTGGAGTGGTCCCCGGCCACCGGTGCCCGCATCAACCAGACCCTGACCACCCCGGACTTCCCCGGCTGCCCCTTCGGCCCGCAGCAGGCGAGCGCCGAGCGGGCCGGGCGCTGCTTCGGCGAGGCGTGGCTGGCCGGTCGCCGGGACGTGATGCGTGAGTACGGCTCCCAGTGGGCGGTGCAGGGGATGCTCACGGTGCCCAGGCGCGGCAGCCTCTCCGGCGTCGCCTGCGGCCCCAACCCGCGCCGCCCACCCGTCAGCCACTCCACGATCTCCTGCACACTCACGTTCAGCGTGGCCGGGGCGGTGCCCTACGCGGTGGACCTCGACCACGACGTCGTCGGGATCATGCGCAACAACGAGGTGGTGCGGGTCCACCCGCGCGGCTGACCCCCCGCAGCCGGAGCGGCCCCCGCCGCGGGACTACGGGCCCGCCGCACCCCGGCCGTCGGCCTCGACGCGCTCCTGGGCCAGCTCCCGCGCCGCGTCGCGGTCCACCTTGCCGGCCGCGGTCAGCGGCAGCGCGGGCAGCAGCAGCCAGCGGCGCGGCCGGGCAGCGGCAGGCAGCGCGCGGCAGGCGGCCACCAGCCGGGCCCGCAGCCCGGCGCGGGTGGCGTCCCCGGCCACGACGGCGGTGACCACCTGCCCCAGGCCCGGGTGGGCCGTGCCCACCACCACGGCGGCCTCCACCCCCGGCACGGCCAGCAGCACCACCTCCACGTCGGCGGCGACGACGGTGTGCCCGCCGGTGGTCACGGCCGCGCCGCCGCGGCCGAGGACGTGCAGGCGGCCGGCGGCGTCCAGGCGCGCGCGGTCCCCGACGCTCGCCCACAGCCGCCCGTCGCGGCCGCGCTGCAGGCGCAGCGGGGCACCGGGGTCGGGGTCGAGGTAGCCGCGGCTGAGGTAGGGGGAGGACACCCACAGCAGCCCGCCGCCGGACTCGCCGCCGCCGGACTCGCCGATGCGCAGGTCGGCGCCGGGGAAGGCCGTCATCGCCGTGGACGGCGCGCCGGGGGAGTCGACGCGGGCGGCGACGAAGGACAGCTCCGCGGCGCCGTAGTACTCCACCAGCCGCCACCCCAGCCGCAGGGCGCGGGCGCGCAGGGCCGGCGGCAGGGCGTCACCGGCGACCACCGCGCAGCGCATCCGCGGCAGCGCGCCGGCCTCTGCGGCGGTCAGCGCGCCGGCCAGGGCGGCGGGCACGGCGTGCAGGACCGTGGCCTGCGGCGGCGGGGCCGCGCCGCCGCGCCCGAGGCCCACGACCGGCAGGCCGCGCAGGCGCGCGTGCCAGGCCCCGTGCAGCGACAGCGTCGACGCCGGGCGGCCGGGCACCCACGCCACGTCGTCGTCGCGCACGTCCATCAGCTCCGCCAGCGCTGCGGCGCTCGCCCGCCACGACGCGTGCGTGCGCAGCACCCCGCGGGGGCGGCCGGTGGAGCCGGAGGTGAACAGCGCCGCCTCCCCGTGCGCGAGCCGCCCCGCCCGCGCGGCGGCGGTGACGGCCTCCCCGGCCTGCGCGCGCAGCGCCTGCGGCCAGGCCGGGTCCAGCACCGCCACCGGCCGTCCCGCCTCGAACGCGGCGCAGAAGGCGGCCAGGACGGCGTCGGGCCCCTCCTCCGCGAGGAGGAGGGGCCCGGGGGTGCTCACAGCGGGAGCGTCCGGCGGGTGGTCAGCGGGTGCCGGTGTCGCCGGCCCGCTGGGAGTCCTGCTGCCCGGCGGTGTCCGGGCCACCCTCCAGTGCCCGGCCCTGCAGCGGACGGCCCTGCAGCGGCTTGGGGTCGCGGCGCAGCAGCCGCGGCTCCTCGGCGATGCGGGGGTAGCCGCGGCGCACGCCCGCGGTGACGATCGCGGCGATGAGGGCCTTGGCCAGGTCACCCGGCAGGTAGATCACGGCGGAGGCGGCCGCCGCGGCCAGCGGGGTGCCGGTCATCACGGCCACGCCGGGGATGCCCAGGGCGTAGACGACGACCATGCCGCCGATCACGTTGGCGAGGACCCCCCACCACAGCGGGTAGCGCGGCCAGCGGGCCTGCACCAGCGCCCCGGTCACCGCCGCGCCCAGCGGCCAGGCGATGAGGTAGCCGACGCTGGGGCCGGCGAAGACGCCCAGGCCGCCGCGCCCGCCCGACAGCAGCGGCAGGCCCACCGCGACGAGGACGAGGAAGACGAGGACGGCGGCAGCGCCGCGGCGCCAGCCGAGGATCGCACCGGCCAGCATCACCCCGAGGGTCTGCAGGGTGATCGGCACGGTGTTGCCGAAGACGTAGAGCGCCCCGGGCAGGCCCAGCACGGCGATCAGGGCGGCGAAGGAGGCGACGAGGGCGAGGTCACGCGAGGACCAGCGGCGAGAGGTGCGCACGGGCGCACAACCTATCGGCCCTCGAACCGGTGACCGGCGGGATCACCGCGATCCGGCGCCTACCATGGGGAGACGTGATGCCCTCGTGATCCCCCGCCTGTCATGATCGTCGCCTCGGACATCGAACTGCGCGCCGGCGCCCGCCTGCTCATGGAGCACGTGACGTTCCGCGTCGCGCCGGGGGACCGCGTCGGCTTCGTCGGCCGCAACGGCGCCGGCAAGACCACCCTGACCAAGGTCCTCGCCGGTGAGGCGCTGCCCGCCTCCGGCACCGTGACGCGCTCGGGGGACATCGGCTACCTGCCGCAGGACCCCCGCGCCGGGGACCCGGAGATGCTGGCCAAGGACCGCATCCTCTCCGCCCGCAACCTCGACGAGATCCTGCGCAAGCTGCGCCGGGCCGAGGCGGAGATGGGCAGCGACGACGAGCGGGTGCGGGTCAAGGCGATGGACCGCTACGCCAAGCTCGACGCCCGCTTCGTCGCCGAGGGCGGCTACACCGCCGAGAGCGAGGCCGGGCGCATCTGCGCCAACCTCAACCTGCCCGAGCGGGTCCTGGAGCAGCCCCTGAAGACCCTCTCCGGCGGGCAGCGACGCCGCGTGGAGCTGGCCCGCATCCTGTTCTCCACCGCCGAGACCCTGCTGCTGGACGAGCCCACCAACCACCTCGACGCCGACTCCATCGTCTGGCTGCGGGAGTACCTGCGCACCTACTCCGGCGGCCTCGTCGTCATCAGCCACGACGTGGACCTGCTCGACGCCGTCATCAACCGCGTCCTCTACCTCGACGCCAACCGCTCCGCCGTCGACATCTACAACGTCGGCTGGAAGGCGTACCTGAAGCAGCGCGAGACCGACGAGAAGCGCCGCCAGCGCGAGCGCGCCAACGCGGAGAAGAAGGCCGCCACCCTCATGGCGCAGGCCGACAAGATGCGCGCCAAGGCCACCAAGGCCACCGCGGCGCAGAACATGGCCCGCCGCGCGGAGAAGCTCGTCGGCGACCTGGAGGCCGTGCGCGCATCCGACAAGGTCGCCAAGCTGCGCTTCCCCAAGCCCGCCCCCTGCGGCAAGACGCCGCTGATGGCCCGGGACCTGTCGAAGTCCTACGGCTCCCTGGAGATCTTCACCGGGGTCGACCTGGCCATCGACCGCGGCAGCCGCGTGGTCGTCCTCGGCCTCAACGGCGCCGGCAAGACCACCCTGCTGCGCATGCTCGGCGGTGTGGAGCGCTCCGACACCGGCGAGATCGTGCCCGGCCACGGGCTGAAGATCGGCTACTACGCGCAGGAGCACGAGACCCTCGACCACGAGCGCACCGTGCTGGAGAACATGCGCTCGGCCGCCCCCGACCTCGACGACACCGAGGTGCGCAAGGTGCTGGGCTCCTTCCTCTTCTCCGGCGACGACGTGGACAAGCCCGCCGCGGTCCTCTCCGGCGGGGAGAAGACCCGCCTGGCGCTGGCCACCCTCGTCGTCTCCGCAGCCAACGTGCTCCTGCTCGACGAGCCCACCAACAACCTCGACCCCGCGAGCCGCGCGGAGATCCTGGGGGCGCTCGCCGGCTACGAGGGCGCGGTGGTCCTCGTCACCCACGACGAGGGCGCGGTGGAGGCGCTGGACCCCGAGCGGGTGGTGCTGCTGCCCGACGGGGTGGAGGACCTCTGGAACGCCTCCTACGCGGAGCTGGTCGCCCTCGCCTGAGTCCCGCCCCCGGTTCCGTCTCGCCGTCCGGGTCCCGCCGCCGCGGAGGGCGCGTCGCACGCGACGCGCGGGCGAACGGCCGGGGGCGGGCAGGTTGCCCGGCGTCCGACTGGCCCTTTCCCCGTTCGTTGGTGACCATGGAGGGAGCGGACGAGGCGAAGGAGGAACTTCGTGGCCGAGACGGTGAAGAAGGGCTCGCGGCTGACGGGCGCAGAGCGGGAGACGCTCGCAGCCGAGCTCTCCAAGGGGTACGCGGAGGGCAAGAGCATCAGAGCGCTGGCGGAGGAGACGGGGCGCTCCTACGGCTTCGTGCACCGCATCCTCAGCGAGAGCGATGTGTCGCTGCGCAGCCGCGGCGGCGCGACCCGGGGACGCGCCCGGCAGCAGTGAGGCCGCGGCGGTGATCGACCGCCCGGCCGTGACGACGACGCCGTGCGTCCCGCCCCGCCCTGCGCGGGGTGGGGCGCACGGCGTCGTCGCCGGTGCGCGAGGGCTGCGGCGCCGGGCCTGCATCGCCGCAGGCCAGGCGGGCCCTCAGGTGCTCACAGGGAGCGGGCGAGGCCCCCGTCGACGGCCAGCGCGGCGCCGGTGACGTAGGAGGCGGCGGGGGAGAGCAGGAAGATCGCCCCGCGGGCCACCTCGTCGGGGAAGCCGTTGCGCCGCAGCGGCACGTCCTGCACGTCCAGGCGCGCGAACCCGGTGGGGGCCTCCCCGCCGAGCGGGTCGGACTCGATGCGCCCGGCCAGGACGGTGTTGAGCCGGACCCCGCGCGGGCCCAGCTCGTCCGCCAGTGCCTTGCAGGTCTGCGCCATCGCGGCGTGCAGGCCACTGAGGGTGCCGGCCTCGGAGCGCGGCTCCCGGGCCGCAGTGGACAGCATGATCACGATGGAGCCGCCCTCACCGCTGGCCGCCTTCCCCATGGAGCGCACCAGCCGCAGCGGCCCGAGGAAGATGTTCTCGAAGTCCTGCCGCCAGGAGCCGTCGGCGGTGGCGGTGACCTGCCCCTCCTCCGACTCGGCGATGACGACGATGCCGCCGTCGAGGCGGCCGAAGCGGGCGATGGCGGCGGCGACGAGGCGGGTCTCGGTGCCGGGGTCGCTGATGTCACCCGGCACGCCGATCACGTTGTCGGTCTCCCCGACCTGCTCCATCACCGCCTTGACCTCGTCGTCCTCCCGCGCCGTCACCACCAGGCGGGTGCTCTCGTCCGCGAGCAGGCGCACGCAGGCGAGGCCCAGGCTGCCGCTCGCACCGGAGACGATGTACACGCGATCGGTCAACCCGAGGTCCATGAGGCCATTGTTGCGCAAAGTGGCGACTGCATCACACAACATCACCCGGCTGGTCCGGGCGGAGGGCCGTCCCGCCCCCGGCGAACGCTCGTGGTCAGGGGCGCGTGGAGCGCTCGACCTCCGCGTCCTCGGCCTCCTCGTCGCTGAGCTGATCGCGCCGGCGACGAGCCGGAGGCGCCGCGACCCGATCGCCCCCGGCGCCGGCGGCGGCGCGCGCCTGCAGCTCCCGGCGCCCGGCGACCACCCACACCACCAGCGACGTCAGGGCGAAGGCGTACCACTGCACCGTGTACGCCAGGTGCGGCCCCTGGTCGACGGGCGGGCGCGGCAGCAGCACCGGCGCCCGGGCAGGGCGCGGCTCCTCCGCGGCCAGCACGCCGTAGGCCTCGCGCAGCGGACGGGGCACCTCGGCGGCGACGTCCTGCGCGGCGATGCTCTGCACCTGCCCCTGTGGTGCCGGGTTGTCGCGGTCCGCCTCCCAGCGGCGCAGCCGGACGGTGACGTCCACCTCCCCGGGCGGCGGCGCGGGCACGGCGTCGGGAGCGCTGCCGTCCTGCCCGGCGGGGATCCAGCCGCGGTCGACGAGCAGGGCGCTGCCGTCGGGCAGCAGCAGCGGCACCAGCACCGCGTAGCCGTAGGACTTCTCCAGCGGCCGGTTGCGCGCCAGCAGCGTGTGCTCGGGGTCGTAGCGCCCGCGCACCCGCACCGGCGTCCACACCTCACCCGGCTGCAGGGTGCTGTCGGCGGGCAGCACGGCGTCCAGGTCGCGGACGGGGGCGTCGTAGTTGGCCACCAGCGGCGCGGTGCGGGCCTGCCGGTCGGCTCGGCGCTGCCACTGCCACTGCCCGAGGACGACGCACACGACGGCGACGGCGCAGGCGACGGCCAGTCCGGCGACCCAGCGCCGCTCGCGGAGCAGGCCGAGGACGGAGGTGGGCACCTGGACACCCTAGGCACGCCCGCCGCCGCACCGCCGCGGCGGGGCGGTGCTCCACGGGTGCCGCCGGGGCGCCCTCAGCGGCGCAGCTGCTCGGCGGCCCTCAGCAGCGCAGCTGCTCGGCGGCCACGGTCTCGCGCAGGAAGCCGCGCAGGGTCAGGAAGTCGCTGAGGTGCTGGCGGTGCGCGGTGCAGGCCAGCCACGTCTTGCGCCGCTCGGGGGTGTGCAGGCTGGGGTTGTTCCAGCGCAGCCCGAAGTCGGCGTGGGCCCGGCAACCGCGGGCGCTGCAGACCAGGTCGGAGGGCGGCTCGTGGCCGCCGGTGTGCGCCACCGCTGCGGGGCGGGTCAGCTCGTGGGCGAGGTGGGGCGAGGGCAGGTCGCGCTGAGGCGTCGTCTCCACCCTCACGAGTGTGGCACCGCGGAAGGCCCCTCGGCGACGCCACGCGCGCGGCGGGGCGCCCGTCCACCCGGATGCCGGTGCATCCGGACGGCCGTGCACGAGGCGCGGCCCGGCGGCGGACCGCTCAGGAGCGGGGGCCCTCCTCGGCGTCGACGATGCGCCCCTCCACCACCTGCACCTCGGCCGGCGGCGGGGTGGGACCGATGGCCGGCACCACCTCCGGGACGTGCTCGAAGGTCGGCGGGGGAGCGTCGCGGTGCTCGCGCCCGGCGTTGGCGATGACCACCGCGACGTAGGGCAGGACGACCGCCGCCACGACGAAGAACCAGCGCACCCAGTGGTCGATGACGACGAGCAGCACGAAGCAGACCGTGCGGATCAGCATGGAGATCACGTACTTGCGGAAGCGCACCTGGATGTCTGCGGTGTGCGCGGTGGGGGCGGCACTGATGCGGTAGACCTCCGGCGCCGCGCCCGCACGGCCCAGAGTCTCGGTGGACGCAGCGGTCCTGGAGTGCTGCACCCGACCACGGTAAGCGCCGCCTCCGACATCCGCCCGGGCACCTGTCGGGTCCGCTCAGACCGATGCGTTAGCGTCCCCCCTCGTGCCAGCACCCAGGAGCGTCCTCGTCACCGGCGGCAACCGCGGCATCGGCCTCGCGGTCGCGCGCGCCTTCGCCGCAGCGGGCGACAAGGTCGCCGTGACCCACCGCGGCAGCGACGTGCCGGAAGGCCTGCTGGGCGTGCGCGCCGACGTCACCGACACCGCCTCCGTGGACGCCGCCTTCGCCGAGGTGGAGGCCGCCCACGGCCCCGTGGAGGTCCTCGTCGCCAACGCCGGCATCACCCGCGACCAGCTGCTGATGCGCATGACCGACGACGAGTTCGCCGCCGTCCTCGACGCCAACCTCACCGGCGCCTTCCGCTGCGCCCGCCGCGCCAGCAAGGGCATGATCCGCCTCAAGCGCGGCCGCATCGTCTTCGTCTCCAGCGTCGTGGGGCTCTCCGGCGGCGCGGGTCAGGTCAACTACGCCGCCAGCAAGGCCGGCCTCGTCGGGATGGCGCGCTCCATCGCCCGGGAACTCGGTGGGCGCGGCATCACCGCCAACGTCGTGGCGCCGGGGTTCATCGAGACCGACATGACCGCCGTGCTCGGCGACGACGTGCGCGCCAAGGCCCTGGCCGGCATCCCCGCCAACCGCTTCGGCGCGGTCGACGACATCGCCGCCGCCGTGCGCTTCCTGGCCGGCGAGGACGCCGGCTACGTCAACGGCGCCGTCCTGCCCGTCGACGGCGGCATGGGCATGGGCCACTAGAACCCGTTCCCGCCGCCGCCGCGGCGGCGGAACCGCACCGGCACCGGACGTCAGAGGGAAGGACGAAGACCCGCATGGGACTGCTCGAGGGCAAGAGGCTGCTCATCACCGGCGTGCTCACCGACCGCTCGATCGCGTTCTCGGCCGCGAAGCTGGCGCAGGAGGAGGGCGCGCAGGTCGTACTGTCCTCCTTCGGCCGCCAGAGCAAGATCACCACCACCATCGCGAAGCGGCTGCCGCAGCCGGCGCCCGTGGTGGAGCTCGACGTCACCAACGAGGAGGACCTCGCGGCCCTGCCGGAGCGGGTGCGCGAGCACGTCGACGGCCTCGACGGTGTCCTGCACTCCATCGGCTTCGCGCCCAAGACCGCCATGGGCGGCAACTTCCTCCACACCGAGTGGAGCGACGTCGCCACCGCGGTGCAGGTCTCGGCGTACTCGCTGAAGTCCCTGGCCGTGGCGGCGCTGCCGCTGATGGGCTCCGGCGGCAGCCTCGTCGGCCTGACCTTCGACGCCCGCGTGGCGTGGCCGGTCTACGACTGGATGGGCGTGGCCAAGGCCGCCTTCGAGTCCACCGCCCGCTACCTCGCCCGCGACCTCGGCCCGCAGGGCGTGCGCGTCAACGTCGTCTCCGCCGGACCGCTGCGCACCACCGCCGCGACCTCCATCCCCGGCTTCGAGACGCTGGAGGGCACCTGGAGCGAGCGCTCCCCGCTCGGCTGGGACGTCAACGACGCCAGCACCGCGGGACGGGCCTGCGTGGCGCTGCTGTCGGACTGGTTCCCCGCCACGACCGGCGAGATGATCCACGTCGACGGCGGCTTCCACGCCATGGGTTCCTGAGACCGGTCCGGTCGAGCACCCCGTGAGGACCCGGTGAGCACCGCGCCCCGGCCTCCCGACGGCCGCGAGCCGTCGGGAGGCCGTCGCCTCCTCGTCCTGGGCGGCGTCATGATCCTCATCGTGGTGGCGCTGTCGCTGCTGGCCACCTGGGCCGCGCAGCACGGCTGATCCCGCCCCGCGGACCGGGACCGCCTCCGAGCGTCAGGCTGGCCTGGATGCGGCAGCCGGGCCACGCCGGGAACGAGCCCCCCTCGGGGTGTAACGCCCGAACGGGTGACGTCGATGTGATCGCTGAGTCCGGGGGGCTCGTGGTCGGGGTCCGGGGGGACCAGGGTCGCGAGGCCGGCTCACTGCGGGGGGAAGCGGTGCCGCGCGTCTGGTGACAGGGGGGCTTGTCACCAGACGCCGCACCGGCTGCACCCGCCCGGTCCACCGCCGTGATGTCACCGGCGACGACCGCCCGCACGGCCGTGGGGCGCGACACGAGTTCCGGCGCGCCACCTGCCGCACATCTCCGGGGCGGCGGCGGGAGTTCCCGTCACCGCCGTCCTTCGGGTGCGGCGCGCGACGCATCGTCGGGGCACCCGCACGTCCTCGGTCGCTGATCGGCGGATGCCCCGACCGTGGACTCGGAGGACGCTCTAGGCGGTGGCCGGGATCACCAGGTATGCGACCAGGGCAAGGAGCCCCGAGACCTGCAGACCGCGGATGAGCTGCGATCGCCCGGCGCCGCCCTGCGGCCCACCGCCCGGCGCCGCCCTGCGGCCCACCGCTCAGCAGGCGCGCGGCGCCCATGGACGTCGAGCCCGCACCCGCGAGGATGGTCGTCGCCTCACGGGCGACGACTCCACCGAAGAGGAGCACGATTCCCGCGAGGCTGAGGACGGCCGCGCCGACCCGGCTCAGACGCCCCGCACGTCGAGGGCTGGCGGCGGGCGCCCGCACATCGGGGGCTGATCGCACCGAGGCAGTCTCCGGCTGACCGGCCATGAGCACTCCTCACCCAGATGGGACCGCCGGTGTGCGGCCAGGGTGGACCTTCGAGCGGGGAGGGAGGCTCGGCGTCCACATCGGTGGCCGCTCGAACGTCCGCGCTCGCTGCACGTAGGGCGCGATCACGTTCGACGTCGAGCGCGCACACCCCGCACCGAAGCGCCGGCGCCGGCGCCGGCCAGGAGAAGGCTGACGAGCCCGTAGAACCCGATGACGATCCCGAGCTGGGGATCCGGCTCCGTGATCGACAAGTGCCAGCCCATGACGACGGTGAGGGGCACGACCACCAGCAGCACGCCCAGCCGCGCCCCGATCTTCCAGGCGCCCAGCGCGCTCAGTCCCACGACCGTCACGGCCACTCCTGCGAGCAGCCCGTCGACGACGGACAGGTCGTCGCCGTCGTACCAGCCGAGCCACGCGAGCCACGTCACGGCGCTGAGCGCCCCGACGGCCACCGCCCAGGAGACCCGACGCCACCGATGGGCGGGCGGTGCTGTCCGACTGGTCACTGCCACGTTCCACTCCCGAGCTCACCCGCACGGACATCCGCTGCACCTGCGTCGCAGCCTCCGCCACCCTCCCCGGTAGCCGGCCCCTGGCGCATCAGCCCACCGGGGCCGCCCGCCACACCGGAAGGAGGAGACCCGAGACGAGGCCCGCACCAGCGGCTGGACCGTCGCCCCGTCGCAGCACACCGTCCATCTGGCGATGGCCGACCACGACACCCACCACGGAGCAGTACGAAGCGCACCGACCCGACCGAACCGGAGGTCGTGCGCGCGAAGGGCTGGGACGCCTGCGCGATCGTGCAGCTGTCTCAGCTGCCCCCGTGGGGCGTCGCCTCCGTCGCGATGGTGAAGCGGGGCGCTCGCCGGCACCTGACGCGAGAGAGCACCGAGGAGTGATGATTCGACAACGACGCGATCGCCTTCGAGGAGGACTGCCTGCGCCTCGTCGGAGAGGAAGCGACGCCTGACGAACGTCCGACGTCGTCGCGCTGCGTGCGCGATGACGGCGGGCGAGAGGATGCCCGGCATGTCGAGCCATGACGATCCTCACGAGTCCGCGCCCGACGATGCTGCTGTCGACCCTCAGGCCGACCGCGAGCGGTCAGAGCCGGACGCTGCGCACGACGGCTTCGACGGTCGACGTTTCGCGCTCGGGATCAGCATCTTCATGCCTCTCGCAGTCGTCGTCGGCGTGCTCGTCCACAACATCGGCCTGGCCTTGGCTCTCTCTCCGATCGCAGCGCTGCTCTTCGCGCTCGTGCCGATCCGAGGCGGCCATCCCCGAAGCCCCGGCACGAGCACCAGACCGGACGACATCCGATAGACGTCCGCCATTGCGGCCGACGGGTCGCGATCATGGTGGCCGCTGGACGTCCTCAGGTGCAGAAGAGCGAGCACTCGGCAACCCCGTCGGCTGCCCGTGCGATGCGACAACCGAGCATCCGCGACCACGACGAGAGGCTTGTGCCGGTCAGTTGCGCGCTGAACGACGAGCTTCGCGCCATGGACGTCGTCGTCGAGGTGGGCGACCGGGAGCACACGTGCTGCGGGCCGCCGAGGCCGGCCACCAGGCAGGCCGAGCCCGCGACGGCGGCCAGCCCCACCATGCAGACGCCGACGAGGGCCGTGACCTGCACCAGGGCGCTGGTCGGCCTTCCAGGCGCGGCCCACCGGTCTCGTCCACCGCTCCACGGTCGCAGAGCGGCATGCCCTCCGAGGGGCAGCGTCGACCGTCTCCCCGGTCCGACCACCACACCGACGCACTCTCACGGCGCCGACAGCGGTGCGCGGAGTGGCGTTGGTCCTGCTCGCCGTTGCACTCAGGTTCTGGATCCCCCTCCTGCACCCTGAGCCTGGCCAGCCCGGCCACGAAGAGCTGTGGTTCCCGGGCTGGGCAGGGCTGGGCGTCGCGGCATGGGGGGCGCTGGCCGGTGCGCCGTGGCTGCTGGTGACGGCCTGGAACGCACGCCCGTGTCGAGGAGCGAGCGGTCTTCCCATGGCCTCCCGCTCCCCTCGTCAGCGCCGCTGACCGAGGACTTCTGGTGCGCGTCCGGGTCTGACCAGGCATGACCGACACAACGAGCACCCCGCCCCGGACGCACACGATGGGGCGGGGCGACGACACCATCCACTACGACGTCCGCGGCGACCTCACCGCCGCTACGGCAGAGCGGCCGGTCCTGATCATGGTGGGATCGCCGATGGACGCGACCGGGTTCGGATCGCTCGCTGCCCGCTTCGCCGACCGGCCGGTCGTGACCGTCGACCCGCGCGGCGCCGGACGCAACCCGGTCGGCACCTCTGCGCTCTCACCCGACGTGCACGGCCAAGACCTGCACCGCGTCATCGAGGACCTCGGCATCGGGCCGGTCGACATCTTCGCCAGCAGCGGCGCCGCGATCAACGCCCTGGCCCTGGCGGCCGCCCGTCCCGACGACATCCGCAAGCTGGTCGCGCACGAACCCCCGATCGCCGACCCCCTCCCCGACCACGAGGCCTACCTCGCTGTCTGCCAGGACATCAAGGTGATCTACGAGGCATCGGGCACCGGGCCAGCGATGGCCAAGTTCATCGCCTACGTGATGCACCAGGGCCCGACCCCGGACGACTACCTCGACCGGCCGACTCCCGAACCGACGCAGTTCGGGCTGCCGACGCACGACAACGGCGACCGTACCGACCCGCTGATGCGCAACATCCCGACCTGCCAGGCCTACCGGCCCGACTACGACGCCCTCGCCGCGCTCGGCGACCGAGTGGTCCTGGCCTACGGCATCGAGTCGGGGGAGGAGAGCCCCGCCCGCGGCGCCCGTGCTGTCGCCGAGCGGATCGGGCGTGCCGCCGTGGACTTCCCGAGCCATCACGCCGGCTTCCTCGGCGGCGAGTTCGGCCAGCAAGGTGACCCCGAGGCCTTCGCCGAACGGCTGCGCATCGTGTTCGCATGAGCCGGTGCCGCTCCTGCCCTCTGTCCTGTCTCAGCTGACCCGTCTCAGCGTCGCATCGACCCGTTCCCACCGTGGACCAGAGCGACGCTTCCTGACGTGGACAGCGGTCGTTCGGGCAGCAGCCGGACGGGACCAGCAGCCCACGAGGAGCGGCCGTCGATCATCCGACTGTGACGCGCTGCAGGCGCGATCATGGCGGGCTGGAATGAGTCACTGCGCCATGCGCCGCAGCCCACGGTTTCGGCAGGCGTCGAGCAGCGTGTCCGCGTCCTGCCGGGACAGGGGCGGCAGGGTGACGAAGCGACCAGCGCGGGTGCTCAACCGCACCTGCTGAAAGCCGTCTCCGTCACGCGCCTTGGCGAAGTCGACGTCGCGCCACCGCACGAGCGTCTGGCGGCGCGAGCCGGTCCACACGCTCAGCCTCTCCTGGTCCAGCACCACACGAGTCCGACGGCGCACCACGACGCTCCACGCCAGGGCCGCGGCGCCGAGCAGTCCGCCGGCCAGCGACCACGACCGCCAGACGATCACCGCCACGGCGAGGCCAACCGTCAACACCGCCACGGCGACGAAGGCCCCGCGGTCCCCGCGCAGAGGCGGACTGATCAGGACGACCTCGTCACCCATCTCCTGACTCTGACACGCAGGCGCAATCGCGCCTACTCACGGGGGGGATCATCCAACATTGACGGTGCCGGCGCGATCGTGGTCGGGGGACGGACAGCGCTGCGGCAGGCTTGCCGGCGTGAGCGCAGGCACCGACTACGTCGTGGACGACGAGGGTCTCTCCGATGACCGGGCGAAGGCGGTGGTCCGCGCTGCCCTTGCGGCGCTGGCTTGTGATGCCGCCGAGGTCGAGACGGACCTGCCGGGTCACGATGCGGGGGCATGGCCGGCGCCGGTGGAGGCCGCCGCCGAAGCGTTGCGCCGGCCGAAGCCCCGGGCGCCCCGGATCTGGTGGGTGCCGCGGCGACGTCGTCCCCAGGCCTGACCCTGCACCGAGCGGCCTTCGGTGAGCCCCCACGAACCGCACGCCGTTGACGCGCTGACGGCGCGATCATGGCGTCCGAGGACGTCCGACTTTGTCGATCCGCGGATGAGAGGCGGGTTGGGTGTTCGCAGGTGCAACCGGCAGGGGCAGGCCGGGTGATGCCCGCGTCGAAGGTTGAGTCGGAGCCGGTTCGCCGGGGGTGTGGCGGTCGGTGATGGTGACGACGGGCAGACTGCTGCGATGTCCGGTCCTGTGCGCACCGCCCCCGCTCCTGCTCTGGCTGCCCGCCTGCGTGGCGTGAACAGCTCCCCGGTGCGTGAGCTGCTGGCACTGATCGATCGCCCGGACGTCATCTCCTTCGCCGGTGGGCTCCCTGCCCCGGAGCTGTTCGACCTCGACGGACTGCGCACCGCCTTCGACACCGCCTTGTCCACCACGACCGGGCGCCGCAACCTGCAGTACGCCCCCACCGAGGGCAACCCCGCCCTGCGCGAGCACCTGGCCGAACGCCTCAGCGGGCAGGGGCTGCCCACCGACCCCGCGGACCTGCTGATCACCACCGGGTCGCAGCAGGCCCTGACCCTGCTGGCCACCGCACTGCTGGACCCCGGCGCGGTGGTCGCCGTGGAGAACCCCACCTACCTCTCCGCCCTGCAGTGCTTCGAACTCGCCGGAGCCCGCGTGGTCGCGGTCGACGGCGACGAGGGCGGCATCGACCCCGACGCCCTGGCCGAGGTGCTGCGCCGTGAGCCCGTGCGGGTGCTGTACCTGGTGCCCACCTTCGCCAACCCCACCGGCCGGACCCTCGACGCCGAGCGGCGCCGCGCGGTCGCCGAACTCGCCGCCGCCCACGGCGTCTGGATCATCGAAGACGACCCCTACGGGCAGTTGCGCTACCGCGGGCAGGCGCTGGCCCCGCTGGCCGCCGAACCCGCCGCAGCCGATCTCGCCCTGCACCTGGGCAGCTTCTCCAAGATCGGCGCACCCGGTCTGCGCCTGGGCTGGTTGCGCGCACCGGCGAGCGTGCTGCCGGCACTGGTCGTGGCCAAGCAGGCCGCGGACCTGCACACCTCCACCATCGACCAGGCCGCCGCCGCGGCCTACCTAGCCGCCAGCGACCTCGACGCCCACATCGCGCGGCTGCGCACCGCCTACGGCGCCCGCCGCGACGCGATGGTCTCCGCGCTGCGGGACGCCCTGCCGGCCGGCAGCAGCTGCAGCGACCCCGAGGGGGGCATGTTCTGCTGGGTCCGCCTGCCCGGGGACGTGGACACCGCGACCCTGCTGAAGACCGCACTGGCGCACGACGTCGCCTTCGTGCCCGGTGCCCCCTTCTACGCAGCCGATCCCGACCACGCCACCCTGCGGCTGTCCTTCACCAGCAACCCCCCGAACACGATCGCCGAAGGTGTCCGGCGCCTCGGCCAGGCCCTGCGGTGAGCACCTGCCCCCGCCCGACGACTCCACGGTCACCGCACGCTGCGGGCGCGTTCATGACAACCGCCGGACGCACTCACATGTCGATCTCCGGATGTTCCGACAGTGGGCTCTGGGCGCGCCCTAAGCAGTCAGACGGACCACCAGGTAGGCGGCCATGGCGAGGAGCCCGCAGACCCGCAGACCACCGATGAGGTGTGGTCGCCCGGCACTGGCTTGCGGCCTACCGCTCAGCAGTCGCTCGGCACCGATGCACGTCAAGCCGGCACCCGCGAGGGTGGTCGTCGCCTCGGTGGTGACCGCTCCATCGAGCAGGAACACGACGCCCGCAAGGCTGAGGATGGCCGCGCCGATCTGACTCAGACGACCCGCACGTCGAGAGCTGGAGGCAGGGGCCCACCTGGCCGCGGCTGATTGCACCGACGCAGTCTCCGGCTGACCAGCCACGAGCACTCCTCACAGAGATGGGGACGTCAGTGTCCCGCACAGGTGGACGCTGTGAGCGGCACGGGGAGGCCGGGCGTACACAGCGACGGCCGTTCAAACGTCCGCCTTCGCCGCGACGAGGGCGGTACCTGCCTGTGTGGGTCGTTCGCCTCCGGCTGCGGTCACTGCGCGGGGCACCGCGGGCCCGGGTCGTGGTCTCAGGGACTGCCAGCACTCGCAGGCCGTCGCATCGCGCGGCCCGCGAGTGTCAGCAGAGAGCCTCAGCGTCCCGGGCGGTTCCGGAAGTACGTGGACGTCTCGAAGGAGCCGTTGATGTTGTCCTCGCTCCAGTAGGGGTTGTCGAAGTCGTCGGCGTCGATCGCGAAGTCGATGGGGCCCAGCGCGCCTTCGGTGTAGGCGTTGCCGCTGGTCACCACGCGCGTCCAGGCGCGGTAGGTGTTCTCCCCGTCGCTCCAGGACTGGTCGCGGATGTGGGTCTCCATGCCCTTGATGCTGCGCAGCCGCATTGTCAGCGGCCAGGTGCGCGTCTGCCCGGTGTTGTCGTCGGTCACGGTCACGGTCGCGGAGGCGGTGTAGGTGGCGGTCTTGGCGTCGAGGGTGAAGGTCACCTCCGTGCTGCTCAGGACGTGGTAGCCGAGGTATTCGTAGCCGAGCTCCCCGTCGGGCACCTCGTCGTCTGGGTTGGTGTTCGGCACGAAGGCGTGGGTCAGCATGCCGCCGCTCAGGCGCGTGCCCTGCGCGTCGCGGGTGATGAAGACGGCGCCTTCGTGGAAGTTGCCGGGCAGGCCGAGGGCATCGGTGGGGTCGTTCTCGATGAACGACAGGGACGCGTACTGGGTGGTCCGGCCGTCCCTGGAATTGTCCCCGGGCGGGGCGGCCGCGGCGGCACCGGCGTGGCTCAGCAGCACGGTGGGCAGGACCAGCGCGGCGACGGCCCTGGACGCGGCGGTGCGAAACGTCATGATCGGGAGTACTCCTCGGTGCGGGGGGCCGGACGTGTCGGCGCCCGGCGTGCAGGTCGAGCGACCGGCTCGCGGCAGTCTGGCAGCGGCGCCTGGGCCACGCCGGGGTTTCCGCCAACTCCGGTGGGCGCCGCCCAGTCACCAGACCGGCACCCGGACCGCTGGCCGGACCGGTGGCCGATGGTCCAGTGATCGGTGCTCCCTCAGAGGCGACGAAATCGCGCGCAGGGTCGATCCCGCCGCACTCCAGCACGGCTGCCCTCGCCCGCGCCCATCCCGCGCCCGGCAGCAGAGCCGCGCACCGTCCAGCATCGACACCCCGCCCCGCCGACCCTGCCCACGAGAGGCAACGTTGAGCGCTGAACTACTACCCGACGCCTCTAGCTGCGCAACATCCGCACACGCCGCACTGAGGGCGCGATCGTTGACGGCCGGCAGGCGCCGACCGTGTTGATGAGCGAGCGGTCGGCTGCCGTCGATGGGCATGTCGTTGATCCCCTTGCCGACGATCGTCGAGTGCGGGCCGCCCGTGGCAGGCTCTTGCTGTGCCCACAGCCGAGCCCGCGGATCAGCTCGCCGGGGAAGCTGACCGCCTCGGTGACCTCGTCAACGGCCACCCCGAGCACGTCGACGAGGTGCTTCCTCAGCTGGTCCGGATCCTGACGTCCACCGACGCCTCCCGAGTGCTGCTGGCCTGCATCGCGGCCCTCGGTCACGCCTGGCACCCCGCGGCCGCAGCCGCCCTGCTCGACCACGTCCGGCCCGACCACCCCGACCCTCAGGTCCGCCTCGCGCTCGCGCAGGCACTGCCCGGTGGCATCGATACCCCCGGCGACCTGCGCGACCGCACGATCGACGCGCTCATCCTGCTCACCGCAGACGCCGAACCCCACGTGCGGGACTGGGCCGCCTTCGGCTTGGGGCAGCTGCAGGCCCGCAGCCCTTCAGCACGTGAGGCGCTGGCCGGACTGCTGCACGACCCCGACCACGACGCCCGTTGCGAAGCGCTCCAGGCCTTGGCCGCGGCTGGTGACGACCGCGCCCACCCCGTCCTGCTGGCCCGCCTGGACGCCTCCGGGGATCTCTGCCTCGTCGAGCTGGAAGCCGCCGCCGCGCTGGCTGCCCCCGATCTGCACCCCGGCCTGCAGCGCCTAGCTGAGGAGTGGGCCGGGGACGCGGACGAGTTCACCCAGACCCTGGAGCTGGCCCTGTCCCGCTGCCACCCCGACGCCGCAGCACTCGCGGGCCAGGTGGAGCAGAACCTGCTGGAAATCGTCCGCGGTGTCGTGCAGGAGCCGGCCGGCGTCCAGTTGCAGGGCGCCTACCCCCGCACCGCACTGATCATCACCCGCGACGGCGATCCCGAGGTGCACCTGGACGTGTGGGCGGACGGCGAGGACCCCACCGACTACCCCGTGACCCACGTGGTGGGCGCCGTCCTCGGCGCGCTGGCACCGCCCGAGCCCTGACCACGACCCGCGGGACAACGCCGCGCACATCAGCACGCTGACGCTGCACCTCCGCACCCGCAATGATCACTGCCCGATGCGCGCTCATGCCGCCCTGCGGGCGCGATCATGGACGGCCGGAAGACGCCCTCACCGGGCCGGTCGTACACCACTCTCATGGACGCCACTGGTCTCCCCGCTGCCAGCCTCACCGCCGCCCTGTCTCGAAGTGCCGGCGCGCACCCGGCCCGTACCGCTGCCTCCACCGCGGGGGCGTCCTTGGCTGCGGGTCTTGCCACCGCCCTGGGGGTGCCCGCGGGGCCGGTGGCCGCGTTCGAGAGCTCCGGGGGTCGGCTGTCGCTGTGGCAGTCCTCCACCTCCGGTCCCGGCGCGGGACGAGGTGCGGCGGCCTTGGGGTTGCCGATGGCGGCCAACGGCGCACCCGACTTCGCTGCCCTCACCGCAGCCGGCGCCAAGGTCACCGGCGCCCTACCTGGCGGGTACTCAGAGGTCACCTACATCGGTGACGGGGGCACCACCACCGTCTACGCCGCCGTCATCGAACGCAGTGACGGCTCCGCGCCCTTCCTCGTCAGGGGCGCAGACCTGCGCAGCGCCGAGGGCTCCAGCCGCGCCGAGCGGCAGGCCAGCCTCGAAGCGGTCACCGCCTACTTGCGCGAGCTTCCCGACACCGTCGAGGAAGCCCGCCAGCGCATCTGGGCCGGCTCCCCGAGCGCATCCCCCGGTAGCGCCCGCAGCACCCACACCATCGACACCCGCGCCTGAACACCCATCCCGGCTGGGCCACGCAGCCGCAGAACATCCGATTTTGGCGCCGTGGGTGCGCGGTCACAGTTGGTCGACAGGTGCAGGTGGGACGGAGCACATGTCAGCCTGTCACGGTGAGCGATCTGCGTGCCCTCCGCGCCCGCGCCGTCACTGAGGACCTGCCCCCGGAGGAGATGCCCGACTGGGCCACCCGGGCCCTAGTCGAAGGGCTGGACTCCCCGGCACTGGCCGAACTGGCCGGCATGGGCACCCACGATCCCCGCACCGTTCGGGAGGTCTTCCACACTGCGGTAGACGAGCTGGGAGCACCACCACTGACGATGACCGAAGCGATGTGGGAGATGACCCACCACTGGGCTCAGGCGATGCTCGACGGCACGTTGACCCCGTACGACGCAGCGCACCGGATCTGGAATGCCTGGCACAGGCTGGACCATCCCGACGAGCTGATCGGCTTCGTCGGCGACATCAGCCAGTGGGACGACGTCCCCGGCTCCCACTCGCGGATCGAGCAGTCTCTGCGAGCCGAGGCGAGCGAGTACCTGCGCAAGCGTCAACACCCCGCGAGCAGCGCCTAGGCCTCCACCTGGTCACCTCAGCGCATCCCTACGCCCGCACACGCCACGCTGAGGGCGCGATCATGGGCGGCCGGCGGACGCGCGACTTTGGCGGACGCGCGACTTTGTCGATGTGCGCGCAGTGCGGATCTCACTGTGGAGCCGGGTTCACCGTCGCTGCCGGGGCCTGTCCACCGTCGACCAGTGCTCTGGCGCCGACTGGCTCCGAAAGGTGCACAACGAAGGGGGTGTCCGGATTGCTAGGACACTCCTGGTCCCCGCCAGCGCGCTTGACCCGCACGGTGATGATCACTGCCTCCGGCTGATAGTCCACCTCAGGCTCTTGGATGCGACCTTCAGCGGACCGCCCGGACGCGCAGGAGACGGAGCTTGACCCGGTTTCCCGGACAGGTGGGTGGCTCGATCATGCCGCAGCAGTCAGTGTGGTGTGAAGGGCTTCGTACTCGGCAGGGCTGAGGT
>NZ_PTJD01000006.1 GCF_002934625.1 Kineococcus xinjiangensis
CCAACCAGACGATTGATGGACGGGGATAAATCGATTTGGCATCGACATTCGGCACGCTGTTGAGTTCTCAAACATCGGACGCACACCCCGACCCCCACCCCACCAAGGGCAGACGACGAAGGGGCAACCTTCACACTCTAACCGATCCTCCGGGCGTTGGAGTTGTGACTCGCGCCACATCCTCCGAACCGGTGACCGGCTCCTCCAACCTTAGCAGGTCTTCGGGCCGCCCTCGGCGGACTCGGCCGCCCCTTCCGGGCCGGCTCCGTCCCCCTCTCGGCGACAGGTAGAACGTTAACCGGCTGGCTTCCCGACGGTCAAATCCTCCCCACGGTGGATGCGGATCCCGCTGCAGGGCAGCGGGATCCGCGCTCCGGTGCCCTCAGGGAGCGAGCCGCACCGAGGCCAGGGCCTTGCGGCCGCGGCGCAGGACGGCGTAGCGACCGTGCAGGAGCGGGAAGTCGGCCAGTCGGGCGTCCTCGGCGTCCACCTTCACGTTGCTCACGTAGGCGCCGCCCTCCTTGATCGTGCGGCGCGCCGCGGAGCGGCTCGGTGCCAGCCCGGCCGCGACGAAGAGGTCGACGACCTCCACGTCGGCCACCGAGGCCTGCGCGGACGGCAGCTCCGCGAGGGAGTCGCGCAGGGTGCGCTCGTCGAGGGCTGCGAGGTCGGAGCGGCCGAAGAGGGCCTGCGAGGCCGCCTCGACCGCACGAGCGGTGTCCTCGCCGTGCACCAGCGCGGTGACGTCGTGGGCCAGCGCCCGCTGGGCCGCCCGCGCCGCCGGGGCCTCCGCCGCCTGGCGGGCGAGGTCCTCGATCTCCTCGCGGCCGCGGAAGCTGAAGGCGCGCAGGTAGCCCGCCACGGTGGCGTCCTCCGCGTTGAGCCAGAACTGGAAGAAGGCGTAGGGCGAGGTCAGCTCCGGGTCCAGCCAGACCGCCCCCGACTCCGTCTTGCCGAACTTCGTGCCGTCGGCCTTGGTGAGCAGCGGTGTCGCCAGCGCGTGCACGTGCGCCCCGTCCACCCGGCGGATCAGCTCGCAGCCGGCGGTGATGTTGCCCCACTGGTCGCTGCCGCCCAGCTGCAGCGCGCAGCCGTGCAGGCGGCTCAGCTGGAGGTAGTCGTTGCTCTGCAGGAGCACGTAGCTGAACTCGGTGTAGCTGATGCCGGTGGAGGCCAGCCGGGTGGCGACGGCCTCGCGGTCCAGCATGCGGTTGACGCTGAAGTGCTTGCCGACGTCACGCAGGAACTCGATCGCGGAGAGCCCCTGCGTCCAGTCCAGGTTGTTCACCATCGTCGCGGCGGCGGGCCCGTCGAAGTCGAGGAACGGCGCGATCTGCGCCTGCAGGCGGCCGACCCAGCCGGCCACCGTCTCCGGGTCGTTCATGGTCCGCTCGGCGGTGGGCCGAGGGTCACCGATCAGCCCGGTCGCGCCGCCGACCAGGGCCAGCGGGCGGTGCCCGGCCTGCTGCAGCCGCCGGGCGGTGAGGACCTGCACCAGGTGGCCGACGTGGAGGCTGGGCGCCGTGGGGTCGAAGCCGACGTAGAAGGTGACCGGGCCGCTCGCGAGCGCCTCGCGCAGCGCGACCTCGTCGGTGGAGTGCGCCACCAGACCGCGCCACTGCAGTTCGTCCCAGACGTCGCTCACAGCTCGTCCGCTCCTTCGGTCACCACCGGCACGGCCGGCGGGGCGGCCCTCGCCCGCGGGACAGCCTGCCCGATCAGCGGCTGCGACGGCGACGCGGTTGTGCCGGACGGTACGCCGAGACCGTCGGGTCGCCGTCCACCCAGCAGCGCCACGGTGTCGCGGCCCCCTCCCCCGCGACGCCGACGCGGGGCCCCCACCGCACGGCCCCCTCCGCCACGGGGCTGCCGGCCGTGACCCGCAGCGTTCCCCCGGCGCAGACGTCCGCCTCGTTCTGGTCGCGGGACAGCCCGAGCGCCTGCGCGAGCCGGGCCGGGCCGCGGGCGAGGTCCACGTCCGTGCGGGCCGCGGCGCGGCGGCTGCGCGCGAGGTCCCGGCCGTCCACCACCTCCCCCGCGCGCAGCAGGACCGCGGACGCCTCGCCGGCCGGCCCGCACACGAGGTTGGCGCACCAGTGCATGCCGTAGCTGAAGTACACGTAGGCGTGCCCGGCCTCGCCGAACATCACCTCGGTGCGCGGGGTGCGCCCGCGGAAGGCGTGCGAGCCGGGGTCCTGCTCCCCGGCGTAGGCCTCCACCTCGGTCAGGCGGACGGCCACCTCCCCCTCGTCGCCGCGGTGGCGGACGACGCAGCCGAGGAGCTCCCGGGCGACGGTGAGGACCGGCCGCGCGAAGAAGGCCCGCGGCAGGTCCCCACCGGCCCGCGGGCCGGCCAGGGTCAGGTCCGCACCCACGCCCGGTGCTCCGCCACGGCCTCGCGCACGGCCGCCGACTGCTCCGCGACCCGGGCCGGGGCGGTGCCGCCCACGCCGTCGCGCGAGGCCAGGGAGCCCTCGACGCTCAGCACCGAGCGGACCTCCGGGGTGAGGTGCGCGGAGATGCCGACGAGGTCCTCCTCGCTCAGGTCCCACAGCTCCACCGGGCGCCCCTCGGCGGAGCTGCGCTGCTCGCAGCGGCGCACGCAGGCACCCGCCACCGCGTGCGCGTCGCGGAACGGCACCCCCCGGCGGACCAGCCACTCCGCGATGTCCGTGGCGAGGGCGAAGCCCTGCGGGGCCAGCGCTGCCATCCGCTGGGTGTCGAAGGTCAGGGTCGCGAGCATCCCGGCGACCGCGGGCAGCAGCACCTCGAGGGTGTCCACCGCGTCGAAGACCGGTTCCTTGTCCTCCTGCAGGTCCCGGTTGTAGGCCAGCGGCAGGCCCTTCAACGTGGCGAGCAGACCCGTGAGGTCGCCGATGAGGCGGCCGGCCTTGCCCCTGGCCAGCTCCGCGACGTCGGGGTTCTTCTTCTGCGGCATGATGCTCGACCCCGTCGACCAGGAGTCGTGCAGCGTGGCGAAGGAGAACTCCTTCGTGACCCAGACGATGACCTCCTCCGAGACGCGGGAGAGGTCCACACCGATCATGGCGGCGACGAAGGCGAACTCCGCGGCCACGTCCCGCGAGGCGGTGCCGTCGATGGAGTTCTCCACGCTGCGCTCGAAGCCCAGCTCCGCCGCCACGGCCGCCGGGTCCAGGCCCAGCGAGGAACCGGCGAGCGCGCCCGAGCCGTACGGGGAGACGGCCGCCCGTGCGTCCCAGTCCCGCAGCCGCTGCACGTCGCGCAGCAGCGGCCACGCGTGGGCGAGCAGGTGGTGGGCCAGCAGGACGGGCTGCGCGTGCTGCAGGTGCGTGCGCCCGGGCATCGCCGCGTCCGGATGGGCCGCGGCCTGCGCCACGAGCGCGTCGACGACGTCGAGGACCAGCTCCGCGATCGTGCGGGCGTGCTCGCGCAGGTACATCCGCAGCAGCGTGGCGATCTGGTCGTTGCGGCTGCGTCCGGCGCGCAGGCGCCCGCCCACGTCGGGGCCCAGCCGCTCGACGAGACCGCGCTCCAGCGCCGAGTGCACGTCCTCGTCGTCGGGTGCCGCGGTGAACGCCCCGGAGGCCACGTCCGCGTCGAGGGCGTCGATCCCGGCCAGGAGCTGCCGCAGCAGATCGTCGTCGAGAAGGCCGGCGCGGTGCAGCACCCGCGCGTGCGCCCGCGACCCCGCCAGGTCGTGGCGCGCGAGCCGCCAGTCGAAGTGCGTCGACTTCGACAGGGCCGCCATCGCCTCCGCCGGCCCCGAGGCGAAGCGCCCGCCCCACAGGCCCTTCTCGGCCGGTGCCTGCCGCCCCGCGCCGCTCCCCGTCTCAGACAACGGCGCTCACCGGCCCGGTGCTGCGGGTTCCGGGGGTGCCCGGCCCGTCGGCGGGGGCGAGGACGTGCTCGCTCACGTGCGGCTCCTTCTCGTGGGGGACGTCCTGCATTCTCGGCCCGCGGCGCGCCCGCGAGCGCCGCGGGGTGCACCTCACGGCTGCGCCTCCGGCGGTTCGCGGCGGGCCAGGGCCAGGAACCGGTCGGCGATCTCCTGGCCGCCGTCGGGGTCCCTGGCGATGACGAGCACCGTGTCGTCGCCGGCGATGGTGCCCAGCAGCGACGGCATCACCGAGTGGTCGATGGCGGAGGCGAGGAACTGCGCCGCCCCCGGCGGGGTGCGCAGGACCACCAGGTTCGCCGAGGCCTCCGCGGTCACCAGCAGCTCCTCGCACCAGCGCGCCAGCCGCGCGTCGAGGAACTCCTGCGACAGCCCGTGCCGGGGGGTGCGGTCACCGCCCTCCGCGGGCAGCGCGTAGACGAGCCCGCCCTCGCCGTCGCGGACCTTCACCGCGCCGAGCTCGACGAGGTCGCGGGAGAGGGTCGCCTGGGTGACGGCGACGCCGTCGGCGGCCAGGTGCGCGGCGAGCTCCGTCTGCGAGCGCACCGCCTCCCGGCGCAGCGCCTCGGCGATGCGCGCGTGGCGGTAGGCCTTGGTGCCGGTCGAGCCCGTCCCGGGCGCCCCGGTGCCCTGCGCGGTGCCCTGCGTCGTGCCCTGCGTGGTGGCGCGGGCGCCCGGCTCGGACGTCATGCCCGGGCGCTGCGCGCCAGCAGCCACACCAGCAGCGCCTTCTGCGCGTGCAGGCGGTTCTCGGCCTCGTCCCACACCGCCGACTGCGGCCCGTCGAGGACCGAGGCAGCGATCTCCTTGCCCCGGTAGGCGGGCAGGCAGTGCAGCACGACCGCGTCGGTGGCCGCGCGGGAGAGGGCGGCCTCGTCGAGGGCGTAGGGCGCGAAGGCGGCGATGCGGGCGGGGTCGTCCTCCTGGCCCATCGACACCCACGTGTCCGTCGCGAGCACGTCGGCTCCCTCGGCCGCGGCCGCGGGGTCGTCCGTGACCGTGACGGAACCGCCCGTCGTGGCGGCCACCGCCTGCGCCCGCTCGATGATGGCGGTGTCCGGGAACGCCGAGGCGGGGGTGCCGATCCGCACGTGCAGCCCGGCCACCGCGCCGCCCAGGGCGTAGGAGTGCGCCATGTTGTTCGCGCCGTCGCCGAGGTAGGCCAGGGTCGCGCCGGCGAGGAACCCGCGCCGCTCCCGCACCGTGAGCAGGTCCGCGAGGATCTGGCAGGGGTGGAACTCGTCGGTGAGGGCGTTGACGACGGGCACGCGCGAGACCGCGGCCATCCGCTCCACCCGCGACTGCGCGAACGTGCGCCACACGATCGCCGCGACCTGCCGCTCGAGGACCCGCGCGGTGTCCTCCTCCGTCTCACCCCGGCCGAGCTGGGACCCGGCGGACTCCAGCACGAGGGGGAAGCCGCCGAGCTCCACGATGCCGGTGCTGAAGGAGACCCTGGTGCGGGTCGAGGGCTTGTCGAACAGCACCGCCACCGTCCGGGGCCCCTCCAGGGGGCGCTCGGCGAAGCGGTCGGCCTTCAGCCGGACGGCGAGGTCCAGGACCTCCGCCTGCTCGGCGGGGCTCAGGTCGTCGTCGGCCAGGAAGTGGCGGGTCACGGGGTGCCTCCGTCGGGTGGGGCCGCGGCGAGGGCGGCGTCGAGGATGCCGGGCAGGGCGGCGACGAAGCCGTCCGCCTGCGCGGCGGTGAGGATGAGGGGCGGCGCGAGGCGGACCGCCTCCGGCCGCACGGCGTTGACGACGAAGCCGGCCTCCAGGGCGGCCGCGACCACCTGCGGGCCCAGCGGCCGCGTCAGCGAGACCGCCAGCAGCAGCCCCTGACCTCGCACCCCCGCCACCAGCGAGTGCCCCAGGTCCGCGATGCCGCTCCGCAGCCGCGCGCCGACGGCCGCCGCGTTCCCCAGCAGGCCGTCGCGCTCGATCGCGTGCAGGGTGGCCAGCGCCGCCGCCGAGGCCACCGGGTTCCCGCCGAACGTCGAGCCGTGCTGCCCGGCGCTCAGGAGGGCACCGGCGTCCGGGCCCAGGGCGAGCACCGCGCCGACCGGGATGCCGCCGCCGAGGCCCTTCGCCAGGGTCACCACGTCCGGGCGGACACCGCCGCCCACCTCGGGCAGCTGGTGCGCGAACCACGCCCCGCACCGGCCGATGCCCGTCTGCACCTCGTCCAGCACCAGCAGCGCCCCGTGCCGCGAGGTGAGCTCCCGGGCGGCGGCCAGGTAGCCCTCCGGCGCGGGCCGCACACCACCCTCGCCCTGCACGGGCTCCAGGAAGACCGCCGCCGTCCGGCCGTCCACGGCCGCCTCCAGCGCGGCGACGTCGCCGAACGGGACGTGCACCACCCCGCCGGGCAGCGGCTCGAACGGCGCCCGGTAGTCCGGCTTGTGGGTCAGTGCGAGCGCACCCATGGTGCGGCCGTGGAACCCGTCGACCGCGGCGACGACCTTCGTGCGGCCGGTGCGCCGGGCCATCTTGAACGCCGCCTCGTTCGCCTCCGTCCCGGAGTTGCAGAAGAAGACCCGGGAGCCCTGCGGGGCCCGCGCCAGCTCCAGCAGCCGCTCGGCCAGCGCCACCTGCGGCGCGGTCGCGAAGAAGTTCGAGACGTGCCCGAGGGTCGCCAGCTGCGCCGTCACCGCCGAGACCAGCAGCGGGTGCGCGTGGCCGAGCGCGTTGGTCGCGATGCCGGCCAGCAGGTCGAGGTAGCGCGTGCCGTCGGCGTCCCACACGTAGCAGCCCTCGCCGCGCACCAGTGCCCGCAGCGGACGGCCGTACGTGCCCATGACCGCTGCGCCGTGGCGGTCCAGCCAGGCCGCGCCGGTCCCCTCCGTCACGGGCAGGGCGTCGGAGGCCTGCACCCGCACCTCCCCGCCGGGCAGCGCCACGGTGGTCTCGCCGGTGCCCTCGCCGGTGTCCCCGCCGGTGCCCCGGGCCGCGCTCACGACGGCACCACCATCGTGCCGACCCCGGTGGTCGTGAAGACCTCCAGCAGCACGGCGTGCGGCAGGCGGCCGTCGATGACGGTCGCGCGGGGAACCCCGCCGCGCACGGCGCGCAGGCAGGCCTCCATCTTCGGCACCATCCCCGACTGCAGCGACGGCAGCAGTTCCGCCAGGGCGTCGGCGCTGATCTCCCGCACGAGCGAGGAGCGGTCCGGCCAGTCGGAGTAGAGACCCGCGACGTCGGTCATGACGACGAACTTCTGCGCCCCCAGGGCCACCGCGATGGCCGAGGCGGCGGTGTCGGCGTTGACGTTGAGCACCTGCCCGTCGCCGTCGACCTGCGGGGCGATCGTGGAGATGACGGGGATGCGCCCGGCGTCGAGCAGGTCCATCACCGCGCTCGGGTCGACCTCCACCACGTCGCCGACGAGGCCCACGTCCACCTGCTGCCCGTCGACGACCGCGGGGCGTCGCACCGCCTGCAGCAGGTGCGCGTCCTCGCCGGACAGCCCCACGGCCAGCGGCCCGTGGCTGTTGATGAGCCCGACCAGTTCGCGGCCCACCTGCCCGGTCAGCACCATCCGGACGACCTCCATGGCCTCCGGCGTCGTCACGCGCAGGCCGCCGCGGAACTCGCTCTCGATGCCGAGGCGGTCGAGCATGGCGGAGATCTGCGGGCCCCCGCCGTGGACGACCACCGGGCGCAGGCCGGCGGTGCGCAGGAACACGACGTCCTCGGCGAAGGCGCGTTTGAGCTCGTCGTCGACCATCGCGTTGCCGCCGTACTTCACGACGACGATCGCGCCGCGCCAGCGCTGCAGCCAGGGCAGGGCCTCGACGAGGACGCGCGCCTTCGCCTCGGCCTCCTCCGCACCCGCGTCGGCGGCTCCGCCCGGCGGGGTCGTGTCGCTGCTCACCGCTGCTCCGCTCATGTCGAGTACGCGCTGTTCTCGTGGACGTAGGCGTGGGTCAGGTCGTTGGTCCAGACCGTCGCCTCGGCCCCGCCGGCGTGCAGGTCGATGCGGACGCGCACCTCGCGCGGGTCCAGGTCGACCAGTGCCGGGTCCTCGCCGGGCGCCCCGGCCACGCAGACCGCCACGCCGTTGAGGCTGACGTCGAGGGCCAGCGGGTCGAACGCCGCCCGGGTCGTGCCGACGGCGGCCAGCACGCGGCCCCAGTTGGGGTCCTTGCCGAACACCGCGGCCTTGAAGAGGTTGTTGCGCGCCACCGAGCGGGCGACCTCGACGGCGTCGTCCTCGCTGGCCGCGCCGACGACCTCCACGGCGATGTCGTGGTCGGCGCCCTCGGCGTCGGCGACGAGCCTGCGCGCGAGGTCGGCGCAGACGGCGTGCACGGCGGCGTGCAGGTCCGCGGCCCGCGGTCGGACCCCGGAGGCGCCGCTGGCCATCAGCACCACCGTGTCGTTGGTGGACATGCAGCCGTCGGAGTCGACGCGGTCGAACGTCGTGCGGGTCGCGGCCCTCAGCGCGGCGTCGAGCTCCGCAGGCTCTGCGACGGCGTCGGTGGTCAGCACCACGAGCATCGTGGCGAGGCCGGGGGCGAGCATGCCGGCGCCCTTGGCCATGCCGCCCACCGTGAAGCCGTCGCCGGCCGCGACCGCCTGCTTGGAGACGGTGTCGGTGGTCATGATGGCCGTGGCCGCGGCGTCGCCCCCGTCGGCGGCGAGCGCGGCGGACGCTGCGCGCACGCCGTCCAGCAGCTTCTCCCGGGAGAAGGAGTAGCCGATCAGCCCGGTGGAGCAGACGACGACGTCGGCCGCCCCGCACCCGGTCAGCTCCCCGACGAGTTCGGCGGTGGCGTGGGTGAGCTGGAAACCTGCCGGGCCGGTGAAGCAGTTCGCGCCGCCGGAGTTCAGGACGACGGCGCGGACGTGCCCGTCTGCGCTGGCCCGCTCGCTCCACAGCACGGGGTGCGCCTTGCAGCGGTTGGAGGTGTAGACGGCGGCCGCCGCGTCGAGGGGGCCGTCGTTGACGACGAGCGCGACGTCGGGCCGCCCGCTCGCCTTCAGCCCGGCGGTCACGCCGGCCGCCCGGAAACCGGCGGGTGCGGTGACGCTCACGGGGCCACCCCCGCCGCGCTCAGGCCGAGCCCCTCGTCGAGGCCGAGGGCGATGTTGACGCTCTGCACGGCGCCACCGGCGGTGCCCTTGGTGAGGTTGTCCACGGCGGCGACGACCACGACGCGCCCGGCGCGGGTGTCGACGGCCACCTGCAGCTGCACGGCGTTGCTGCCGAGGATCGCCCCGGTGGAGGGCCAGCGCCCCTCGGGCAGCAGGTGCAGGAACGGCTCGCCGGCGCAGGCGTCGACCCACGCCGCGCGGACCGAGTCGGGGTCGGCGCCGGGGGCGAGCTTCGCCGTGCAGGTGGCGAGGATGCCGCGGGGCATCGGGGCCAGGGTGGGGGTGAAGGAGATGCGCACGGGCGCACCGGCGGCGGCGGAGAGGTTCTGCTCGATCTCGGGGGTGTGCCGGTGCATCCCGCCGACGCCGTAGGGGGTCATGGACCCCATGACCTCGGCCCCGAGCAGGTGCGGCTTGAGGCCCTTGCCCGCGCCGGAGGTCCCGGAGGCGGCGACCACGACGACGTCGTCGCCCTGGAGCAGCCCGGCGGTGAACCCCGGCGCCAGGGCGAGGCTGACGGCCGTCGGGTAGCAGCCGGGCACCGCGATGCGCCGGGCGCCCTTGAGCGCCTCGCGCTGCGTGGAGCCGTCGGCGCGCCGCAGCTCGGGCAGGCCGTAGGGCCAGCTCCCGGCATGGGCGCCGCCGTAGAACTCCTCCCACGCGGCGGCGTCGCCGAGCCGGTGGTCCGCGCCGCAGTCGACGACGAGGACGTCCTCGGGCAGGGCGGCAGCGATCTCGGCGGAGGCGCCGTGCGGCAGCGCGAGGAAGACGACGTCGTGACCGGCGAGGACCTGCGGGGTCGTCGCCTCGAGCACGCGCTCGGCCAGGGCCGGCAGGTGGGGCTGGTGCTCGCCGAGGGCGCTGCCGGCGTTGCCGCCGGCGGTGAGGGCCCCCACCTCGAAGCGGGGGTGCTGCAGCAGCAGGCGCAGCAGCTCACCGCCGGCGTAGCCGCTGGCGCCGGCGACCGCCGCGCGCAGGGGTGCCGTTCCGTCCGCAGTCATGTGAATGACCATACACCGCTATGGGTGAGTATGCGGATCGGTTTGCGGCGGCGCTCAGCCCAGCGGGTCCGACGGGCCGTACGGGCGCACCAGCAGGCGCCGCGCCCCCTCGGGCAGGCCCGCCGAGGCGGCGGCGCGCAACGCCTGCGGGGTGTCCACCCCCGCGCGCACGAACCCGCCCGAGAAGGCGTCCAGCTCACCGCGCGCGATGGACAGCAGCAGCTCCGCCACCGCCTCCCCCGGCGTCCACTCCATCCGCCCCCGGTGCTGCGACATGCCCTCGCTCATGGCGGTGCGCACCACCCCCGGCGACATCTCGAACGAGCGCAGACCCCGGTCGAAGCCCGCCAGGTGGATGCCACCCGCGATCCGGAACAACCCCGCCTTGCCCGTGCAGTAGCCGGTGTGGATCTCCCGGTCCTGGGCGCCGGCGCCGGAGCTGAGGTCGACGACCCTGCCACCGCCGCGCTCCAGCATCCCCGGCACCACCGCCCGGGCCAGCAGGAAGGAGGCGCGCAGCGTCGTGGAGACCACGTGCCACCACTCCTCCGGGTCGGCCTCCCAGACGGGGACCTCCTCCTGCTCGATCACCCCGGCGTTGTTGACCAGCAGGTCGACGCCGCCGATGCGCTCCTCCACCGCCGAGACCGCGGCCGCGACCTGGCCGGCGTCGGTGACGTCCGCGACCGCGACCGCGACGGGAGCACCCGCGGCGGCGACCGCGGCCCGCGTCGCCTCCAGGCGCCCGGCGTCCCGGCCGAGCAGGCCCACGGCCAGCCCCGCCTCGGCCAGCGCGACGGAGAGGATGCGCCCGATCCCGCCGGACGCCCCGGTGACCAGCGCGGTGCGGGCCGGCGGGACGACGCCCGGCCCTGCGGCCCCCTCGTGGAGCTCAGGCACGCTGCACCGCCCCCGTGCGCCGCGCCGCCTCCTCCACCGCGGCCTCCCGCGCCGCGCTGGCCTCCTCGGCCGTCAGGGTCCGCTCCGCCCGGAACCGCAGGCCGAAGGCCAGCGAGCGGCGCCCCTCCCCCACCTGCTCGCCGGTGTAGACGTCGAACAGCCGCACGTCCTCCAGCAGCTCGCCGCCACCGGCCCGCAGCGCCGCCTCGACCTCCGCCGCCGGCACGGCCGCGTCCACCACGAGCGAGACGTCCTGCAGCGCGGGCGGGAACGAGGACACCGCCGGGGCGGGCACCGCCGCCGGCGCCGCCGCGACCAGGGCGTCGAGGTCGAGCTCCAGGGCGCAGGTGCGGGCGGGCAGCTCCAGGGCCGCCACCGCCCGGGGGTGCAGCTCGCCCGCGAACCCCAGCTCCACACCGTCGGCCGTGCTCAGTCGGGCGCAGCGCCCCGGGTGCCACGGCGCCACGTCCGCCGCGGCCACCACCAGCTCCACACCCACGGCCGACGCCGCGGCGCGCGCCAGCTCCACGGCGTCGGCCCACGTCACCGGCTCCGAGGCCCGCTGCCAGCCGCCGGCCTCCAGACCCGGGCCGCGGCGCGCACCGGCAAGCAGCGCCCCGACGTGGCTCGGCTGCGCGGGCACCGCCGCGAGCAGCGCCGCCAGCTCCTCCCCGCCCGGCCGCGCGTCGACGCCGGGGACCGGAGCCCGCCCGCGACCCGGCTCGGGCAGCGTCACCGCCCCGACCTCGAACAGCGCCACGTCACGGGTGCCCCGGCTGACGTTGCGGCGAAGCACCTCCGTCAGCGAGGCGAGCACGCTGGTGCGCATCAGCGGCTGCTCCTCCGACAGCGGGTTGACCAGCCGCAGCGCGTGCCGTCGCGGGTCGTCCGCCGGCAGGCCCATCGCGTCGTGCAGGGCGGAGGAGACGAACGGGTACGACAGCACCTCCACCGCGCCGGCGTCGGCGAGCGCCCGCGCCACGGAGCGGCGCGCGCGCTGCGCCCGCGTCAGGCCCCGGCCCGCCGGGGCCGGCGGCAGCAGCGAGGGGATGGCGTCGTAGCCGCGCAGCCGCGCGACCTCCTCGACCAGGTCGACCGGCTGGCGCAGGTCCGGGCGCCACGACGGGGGCCGCACCACCAGCGCGCCGTCCCCGGCCCCGGAGACCTCGCAGCCGATCTCGGTGAGGACGTCGCGGATCTCGGCCTCCCCGTACCCGACGCCGACCAGCCGGGCCGGCAGGTCCAGCGGCAGCCGCACCTCCGGCTCCCAGCCGTGCTCGTCGACGTCCACGCCACCGGCGGCCGTACCGCCGCCGTGCTCCACGAGCAGGCGCACCGCCAGCTCCGCCGCGGCCGGGGGCAGTTCCGGGTCCACGCCCCGCTCGAACCGGCGCGCCGCCTCCGAGGACAGCTTGTGCCGCCTGGCGGTGCGCGCGATCGACACCTGGTCGAAGTGGGCGGCCTCCACGAGCAGATCCGTGGTGCCCTCCCCGACCTCGCTGTCCGCGCCGCCCATGACACCGGCCAGTCCCAGCACGCGGCTGCCGTCCGGCGTCTCGTCGGTGATGAGGAGGTCCTCCGGCGAGAGCACCCGCTCGGTGCCGTCCAAGGTCTTGAGCCGCTCCCCCGCGCGTGCACGGCGCACCACGACGTCACCGCGGACCGCGTCGCGGTCGTAGGCGTGCAGCGGCTGGCCCGTCGCGAGCATCACGTAGTTGGTGACGTCCACGGGCAGCGACACCGGGCGCATGCCCGCCTGCCGCAGCCGCCGCTGCATCCACTGCGGGGACGCGGCGGTGGGATCGACACCGGTCACGAGGCGGGTGACGAAGCGGTCGCAGCCGGGGCGCCCGCGCAGGGGTGCCTCGTCGGCCAGCCGCACGGCGGGGCCCTGCCCGCCCCCGGCCGCCGGCACCCGCACGTCGGCGGGGTCGCGCAGGGCCTGCGCCACGGGTCGCCCCGTCGCGTGCGCGTACTCCCGGGCCACGCCCCGGATGCTGAAGCAGTAGCCGCGGTCGGGGGTGACGTTGACCTCGACGGTCTCCTCGTCCAGGCCGAGCAGCGCCAGCGCGTCGGTGCCCGGAGCCGGGACGTCCCCACCGAGCAGCCGCTCCAGCACGATGATCCCGGCGTGGTCCTCACCCAGGCCCAGCTCCCGCGCCGAGCAGATCATGCCGTCGGAGACGTGGCCGTACGTCTTGCGCGCGCTGATGGGGAAGGGCCCCGGCAGCACCGCGCCCGGCAGCGCGACCACGACGGAGTCGCCCGCGGCGAAGTTGTGCGCCCCGCAGACGATCCCGCGGCCGCCCCCAGCGCCCGACCCGTCGCCGTCGCCGACGTCGACGTGGCACCAGTTGATCGTCTTGCCGTTCTTCTGCGGCTCGGGGGTGACGTCGAGGACGCGGCCGACGACGACGGGGCCGGTGACGCCCGAGCGGTGCACGGCCTCCTCCTCCAGGCCCACCCGCACGAGGGCCGCGGCCACCTCATCGGCGCCGTGGCCCTCGACGAGGTCGACGTGCTCGGCCAGCCAGGGAAGCGGGACGCGCATCAGCGCTCTCCTCCAGAGGTCAGGTCCTCCACGCCGAAGGCGCGGCTGAAGCGCACGTCGCCCTCGACCATGTGGCGCATGTCCGTCACGTCGTTGCGGAACATCAGGGTCCGCTCGATGCCCATGCCGAACGCGAAGCCCGAGTAGCGCTCCGGGTCCACGCCGCAGGCGCGCAGCACGTTGGGGTTGACCATCCCGCAGCCCCCCCACTCGATCCAGCCGGGCCCGCCCTTCTTCTGCGGGAACCAGACGTCCGCCTCCGCCGACGGCTCGGTGAACGGGAAGTAGGAGGGGCGGAAGCGGATGCGCGCCTCGGGGCCGAACATCGCGCGCGCCAGGTGCTCCAGCGTGCCCTTCAGGTGCGCCATCGTCAGGCCCTCGTCGACGGCGATGCCCTCGACCTGGTGGAAGACGGGCGTGTGCGTGGCGTCCAGCTCGTCGGTGCGGAACACCTTGCCCGGGCAGATGACGTAGAGGGGCACGCCCCGCTCCAGCAGGGAGCGGGCCTGCACCGGGGAGGTGTGGGTGCGCAGGACGAGACCGGAGTCCTCCCCGCCGTCGGCGCCCGCCACGAAGAACGTGTCCTGCATCTGCCGGGCCGGGTGGTCTGCGTCGAAGTTGAGGGCGTCGAAGTTGAACCACTCCGCCTCGACCTCGGGGCCCTCCGCGACCTCCCAGCCCATCGCCGTGAACACGTCGCAGATGCGCTCCTGCAGCGTCGACAGCGGGTGCCGCGCGCCGGGTTCGACGCGGCGCGGCGGCAGGGTCACGTCGACGGCCTCGTCCTGCAGGACGCGGGCGTCGCGCTCGGCCTCCAGCTCGGCGGTGCGGGCCTCCAGCTTGGCGCGGACCCGGCCGCGGGCGGCGCCGATCCGCTTGCCGGCCTCCGCCTTCAGCGGCCCGGGCAGCGTCCCGATGGCGCGGTTGGCCTGGGCGAGGGGGCTGCGGTCGTCGGTGTGCTGCAGGCGCACGCGCTTGAGCTCGTCGAGGTCACCGGCGGCCCCGATCGCGGCGAGCGCTGCGGCCACGGCGGCGTCGACGGCCTCGGCGGACAGCTCCGGGGGCACCTCGGAGTTGGGATCAGGCATGCGGCGGCTTCCTCGTCGGGCTGCTGGTCGGGCTGCGGGCGGGGCCGGCCGACGGTCCGGACGGCGCTGTCGAGTCTCCCAGACGGCTCGGACCGGCTCCCGCCAGGCCGCTGCCGGGGCCCGCGCGGCGCTCTCAGCGCGCCGAGCCGCGCTGCGGGGGCTCCCCGGCGGGCAGCAGGACCCGGAAGCGGGCGCCGCCGGCCGGTGAGCGGTCGACCTCCACGCGCCCGGAGTGCGCCTCCACCAGGCCGCGCACGACGTAGAGGCCGAGGCCCGTGCCGCCGCGGCCACCGCCGCGCCAGAACTTCGAGAAGACGTACGGGCGGTTCTCCTCGCTGATGCCCTCGCCCTCGTCGTCGACGGTGAGCACGAGCCAACCCTCGCCGGCCTCCCCGGCGGCGGCCGGCTGCGGCCGCACGTCGAGGCGAACGCAGCCCGCGCCGTGGCGCACGGCGTTCTCGATGAGGTTGGCGAGGACCTGGTCGAGGCGGTCGGGGTCGGCCCACACCTCGGGCAGGTCCGCCGCCGCGGTGACGGCGAATCGGTCGTCGTCGTAGCCGGCCGTGACCAGCCGCTCCACGTGGTTCGCGACGGCCGCGACGACGTCCACCGGCTGCAGGTGCACCCGCAGCCGGCCGGTGTCGACGCGGGAGACGTCCAGCAGCTCGGTGATGAGGCGGGTGACGCGGTCGGCGTCGGCCTCCACCGTCGTCAGCATCAGCCGCTTCTGCTCGTCGCTGAAGCGGTCCCAGCGGCGCAGCAGCGCGGAGGTGTACCGCTTGACGGAGGTCAGGGGCGAGCGCAGCTCGTGGGCGACCGTGGCGATGAGGCTGGCGGCGTCGGACTCCGCGCGCTGGCGGGCCTCCGTGCCGCGCAGCTGCACCACGACCCGCTCGACGCTGCCACCGCGCTCGGCGCGCAGGTAGCGCGCCGTGACCAGGAGTTCCGAGCCGCCGGGCAGCAGGAGCAGGCGCTCGCGGTGGCCGGTGCGGGTCTCCAGCCCCGACCACGGGTCCGTGGCGTCCCACCAGCGGCGACCGGAGGTGTCCTGCAGGGGCAGGGCCTCGCGCACGTCCACCCCCACCAGCGCGTCGCGCTCGCGCTGCAGGAGCGTCTCGGCGGTGCGGTTCACGGCGGTGATGACGGCGCGCTCGTCGATGACGACGAGGCCGTCGGGCAGGTCGTCGGGGTCGATCAGACCGGCATCGCCTCCCGGGGGGCGGGTCGGGTCGGGCACCGGAGGGTCCGGCTCCGGGGTCCGCGAGCGGTCGGCCACGGCCCGCAGGCTAGCCGCCGCGGCGGTGGCCCGCTCAGCGCCGCCGCTGGGCCCGGGCGCTGGCGTAGAGGCAGACGGTGGCCGCCGTCGCCAGGTTGAGGCTCTCCGCACGCCCGTGGACGGGCACCCGCACGACCGCGTCGGCGGCTTCCCGCTCGTCCGCGGAGAGCCCCTGCGCCTCGTTGCCGAAGAGCCACGCCGTGGGCCGGCGCAGGTCCGGCGCCCCAGCGGGGACGTCCCCGGCGGCCGCGGCGTCGAGGAGGTCGTCGAGGTCGTGCTCCCCGTCGCCGGAGGCCGCCAGCACGGTGCACCCGGCATCGCGCACGGCCGCCAGGACCTCCACCAGCGGGGCGCCCGAGACGACGGGGAGGTGGAAGAGGCTGCCGGCGGTGGAGCGGACGCACTTGGGGTTGTGGACGTCGACGCTGTCGGCGCTGAGGACCACCGCGCCGGCCCCGGCGGCGTCGGCCGCGCGCAGGACGGTCCCGGCGTTGCCGGGGTCGCGGACCCTGCTGAGCACCGCGACGAGGCGCGGGGCGGCGGCCAGGGCCTGCGGGAGCGGCACGGTGACCAGCGAGCAGACGGCGAGGAGACCCTGCGGTGTCACGGTCTCGGACATCGCCGCGAGGACCTCGTCGCTGACCTCGTGCACGCGCACCCCGCCGCGGTGGGCGACGTCGACGATGCCGGCGTGCCTCTCCAGCGCGGCGGAGGTGACGTAGAGGTCGTGCACCCGGCGGGCGCCGGAGCGAGACACCTCGTGGGCCTCCGCCTGGGCGGCGACCGCTTCACGCACGGCCTGCGGGCCCTCCGCGAGGAAGCGCCCCGCGCGCTGGCGCACGGAGCGCCCGGCCAGCGCCCGCACCGACCGCACCCGCTCGGAGCGCGGGTTGGTCAGCACGGCGCCGTCCGGGCGCTCGGTGTGCGGTCCCGGCCCCCGGCCACCGGCGGGTGACCTGGGGGCGCGGGGACCGGAGGGCGTGCTCAGGCCGCGGACTCCGCAGCGGCCGGGGTCGCCGGCAGGGCGGCGCGCGCAGCGGCCACGAGGGCGGCGAAGGCGGGCGCGTCGTTGACCGCGAGGTCGGCGAGCATGCGGCGGTCGACCTCGATGCCCGCGGCCTTCAGGCCCTGGATGAAGCGGTTGTACGTCATGCCCTCGGCGCGGGCGGCGGCGTTGATCCGCTGGATCCACAGCTGGCGGAAGTCGCCCTTGCGCGCCTTGCGGTCGCGGTAGGCGTAGACGAGGGAGTGGGTGACCTGCTCCTTCGCCTTGCGGTACAGCCGCGAGCGCTGGCCGCGGTAACCGCTGGCCTGCTCGAGGACGACGCGGCGCTTCTTCTGGGCGTTGACCGCCCGCTTCACGCGTGCCACTGGTAGTGCTCCTTGCTGTCGGTGCGCGGCCGGGGGCCGCGGTGGATCTGGACGGGGCTGGGCTCAGCTCAGCGGGCGAGCATCTTCTTGATCTTCTTGGCGTCCGCGGGCGAGGCCACCGCGTCCATGCTCAGACGGCGGGTGCGGGAGGAGGGCTTGTGCTCGAGCAGGTGCCGCTTGCCAGCGCGCTCGCGCAGCACCTTGCCGCCACCGCTGATGCGGAAGCGCTTCTTGGCACCGCTGTGCGTCTTCATCTTGGGCACGTTGCTCTCCTGAGGTTCTCGGTGGTGCAGAGGTGAACGTCCACCGCGCGCGAGCGCGGTGGACGGTGGGTCTGCGCGGTTCCCGGCGACCGGGTCAGGCGCTGGTGGTCTCCTGGGCGGCGGGGACCGTCTCGTTCCCGCCCTCGGGTGTCGCGGCCTGCTCGGCCTCGACGGGCTGCGCGTCCGCGGGCGCTGCGTCCGCGGGCGCTGCGTCGACGGGCTCGGCGTCCTGCGCGGAGACCGACGCCTTCGCAGCGTCCTCCTCCTCCTTGCGGCGCTTGTTCTCCGCCTTGGCCTCGGCCTTCTTCTTGTGCGGTCCGATGACCATCACCATGTTGCGGCCGTCGAGCCGGGGCAGGCTCTCGACGCTGCCGAGCTCGGCGACGTCCTCGGCGAGGCGCTGGAGCAGGCGCTGGCCCATCTCGGGGCGCGACTGCTCGCGACCACGGAACATGATCATGACCTTGACCTTGTCGCCCGCGGAGAGGAACCGCTCGACGTGCCCCTTCTTCGTGGCGTAGTCGTGCGGGTCGATCTTCAGGCGGAAGCGGATCTCCTTGAGGATCGTGTTCGCCTGGTTCTTGCGGGCTTCGCGGGCCTTCATGTCGGACTCGTACTTGAACTTGCCGAAGTCCATGAGCTTGCAGACGGGGGGGCGGGCCGTGGGAGCCACCTCGACCAGGTCGAGGTCGGCCTCCTGGGCCAGCCGCAGCGCGTCCTCGACGCGCACGATCCCGACCTGCTCCCCGTTGGGGCCCACGAGCCGCACCTCGGGAACACGGATGCGGTCGTTGATGCGGGGCTCGCTGATGTGCTGCTCCTCACTCGCCGTCGTGGTCCGCCGGACACGGGAAAGGCCCCCGTGCACGGACGCGCACGGAGGCCTGCCTGATCCGGCGACGCTCGGGTACGGCGTCGCCAACTCCCCTCGCGGGGAGGGACCGGGACCCGGGAACGTCGCGCGTCACCGGGTGGGAGGAGGCCTCCGCTTCGCGTTCCGGCGCCTCGCCCGCGCAGCGCTCGAGGCGCATGCCGCTGACTGGTGCCGGTCGGTCACCTGACAGGGTAGCAGGATGCAGTCCGACAGCTTCCCCGACGGTCCCCCCGGCGACCTCCCCGGCGAGGGGGGCGACCCCGCCGACACGGCGGTGCGCGACATCGCCGACGTCCCCTCGGCGCAGATCATCACCACTGCCGCCGTGCACCTCATGAGCGCCGCCGCGGTCAAGTGCGGCCTCGCGGAGGACGCCGACACCGAGGCCCACCTGGACCTCGCCGAGGCCCGCATCCTCATCAACGCCCTGGCCGGGCTGGTCACCGCGGCGGCCCCCGACGTCGGCGGCACGCACGCCCGGGCCCTGCGCGACGGCCTGCGGACGCTGCAGCTGGCCTTCCGCGAGGCGTCGACGCACCCGGACCCGCCGGGCAAGGGCCCCGGCGAGCGGCTGACCGGAAGCGTGGTCTGACCGGCAGCACGGTCTGACCGGGCGCCGGCCGCGGGACCGGGCGCCGGCCGCGGGACCGGGCGCTCGCCCGGCCCCGCGGTCTCAGCCCCGGCCCCGGCGGGAGCGGGCCAGCAGGACGCCGCCCGCCCCCGCGAGCGCGCCGACGGCACCGGCGGCGGCGAAGCCCGCCCAGCCGCCCGCCGCGTCGATCGCGAAACCCGCCAGGGGGGCCCCGACCGCCGTACCGACCGTGATGGCGCTGCCGTGCCAGCCCATCAGCTGACCGCGGCGCTCCTCCGCCGCCGCGGAGCTGACGGCCTCCACCGTGGCGCTGATCGCGGGCGCGCACAGCAGCCCCGCCCCGAAGAGCGCTGCGCACAGCAGCAGCGGAGTGCCGGCCAGCCCCACCGGCGCCGTCAGCAGCCCCAGCCCGGCGAGCAGCACGGCGGGCGACGCCCCGCGCGGCAGCACCCCGTAGACGAGGCCGCCCACGACCGAGCCGGCCGCCCACAGCGCCAGCGCCGCAGCGATCCAGCCGCTCTCCCCCTGCTCCCTCAGGACCGCCACCAGTGCCACGTCCGTCGCCCCGAGCACCACGGAGACGACCGCCGCGCAGCCCAGACCGAGCGCCAGCGCCAGCGTGGGCGGGACCCCCGGCAGCGGCTCGTGCCCCGGCACCGGTGCGGCCGCCGACACGGCCTCCCCGCCAGCCCCGCCGCCCGCAGCCCCGCCGCCCGCGGCGCCGCGGCGCCGCGCCGCCGCGGCCGCCGTCACCGGCGGGTCCAGCGCCATCAGCAGCAGCCCCGAGAGCACCGAGGCGGCACCCACCGCGAGCAGCGTCGCGCCGGAGGAGGCGCGCACCACGAGCACCGTCGCCAGCGCCGGGCCGAGGACGAAGGACAGCTCCACCCCCACGGAGTCCAGCGCGAAGGCGGTGCGCCGCTGCCCCGCGGGGACGAGCACCGTCAGGGACTGGCGCACCACCGGGAACACCGGCAGCGCCAGCAGCCCGCCCACCGCCGCGGCCACCAGGAGCATCGGGTAGTCCAGCCACGGCGCCACGCCCCACACCGCGCCCTGCGCCAGCACCGACGGCACCAGGGCCCGGCGCAGCCCCACCCGGTCCACGGCGCGGCCCCGCCAGGGCCCGCTGACGGCGGCCCCCACCGTCGCGACCGCCGCGACGAGCGCCGCCTCCCCGTAGCCGCGGCCGAGGGTCTCCACCACGTGCAGGACGAGGACGATGCCGAGCGCCAGCTGCGGCATGCGCGCCAGGACCGCCACCGCCTCCAGCGCGGCCACGCCGGGCAGGGACAGCACCGCCCGGTAGGGAGTCACGACACCGGCGAGGACGCCCCCGCGCGGACCGCGCCGGGCGCGACCGGCGGGGGCACCGGGGCGGTCGTCGAGCACCCGCCGATGCTCCCACGGGGCGCGGCGGCTCCCCTGCGAGCAGGACCCGTCAGCCGGGGGCCCGCCGGGGGTCGCCCGGGGGCCGCGGCGGACGGGTCAGGCCTGGACGAGCCGCAGCTCCAGCGACGAGGCGCGTTCGGCCACGACCCGCGAGGCCGCCAGCCGTTCCCCCGCCTGCGCGGTCACGGCCGAGAGCGCCTCGCGGTCCAGGCCGGGAACCAGGCCCAGCACCAGCCGCAGCTCCGCCCGCTCCCCCGCCTCCACGGCGACCGAGCGCACCGCCGGGAGGTCCGCCACCGCCGCCCTCGCCGCGGAGGCGACCTCCTCGTCGAAGGGCGCCGGCGTCCACGTCCCCTGCCGCGCCAGCGCCTCCACCGCCGGACGCGGCACCACGAAGCGCACCGGGCCCGCCGGGTCCAGCACGAGCGCCTCGCAGCGCTCCTGCACCCCGGACAGGGCCGCGCGGGCCGCCTCCACCGGCACCGGCCGCGCGTCCGCCCGCCAGGCCGCCAGGCGCTCCAGCCCCGTGAACAGCGGCAGGGCGCGGCGGCCGTCGTCGCGGGTCAGCAGGGCCAGCGCCATGTCGGCGCTCTTGTCGCCGGCCGGACCCGCGGCCACGACCTCCGCCTCCCCCAGGACGGCGACGACGGGGGCGAACACCCGCGTGCCCGCGAGGGCGGCCACCACCTCGGCAGCGGCGCGCAGGCGGGCCGCTGCGTCGACGGGGTCGACCGCGGCCCAGCGCGCCAGGGCGGCGTCCACCGCCGGTGCCGGGGAGCCGTCGTCACCGGCGAAGGGGTTCGGCGCCAGGGTGCGGCCGGCCCACGGCACTCCGGCGGAGTCCGCCTGCCGACGCTCGGGCCCGGAGGAGCCGCTCACGCCGGGACGACGGCTTCCACCTCGACCTCGACGAGCATCCGCTCGTCGACGAGCCCGGACACCAGCAGCATGCTGGCCGCCGGGCGGGCGGCGCCGAGGCGCTCACCGTGCGCCAGTCCCACCGCGTCGCAGTGCTCGCGCCCGACGACGTACATGCGGGTGCGCACTGCGTGCTCGAGACCGCTGCCCGCCTCCCGCAGCGCCGCCTCCGCGACGCCGAGGGCGATGAGGGTCTGCCCCCGCGCGTCCCCCACGGCCTGCACCTGACCGTCGACGACGGCGGTGCAACCGCTGACGAGGACGCGCGCCGCCCCGCCCGGCACCAGCACGGCCCGGGAGTAGCCGTAGGCCGCCTCCCACGGTCCTCCCGAGGAGATCCGCCGCACTCCGCTCACGGGCGGCCCGCCACGTCCAGGGCCTCCGGCAGCGTGAACGCCCCGGCGTAGAGGGCCTTGCCGACGATGGCGCCCTCCACGCCGATCCCGACGAGCTCCCGCAGCGCGCGCAGGTCGTCGAGGCTGGAGATGCCGCCGCTGGCGACCACGGGGGCGTCGGTGCGGGCGCAGACCTCCCGCAGCAGGTCGGTGTTCGGCCCGCGCAGCGTGCCGTCCTTGGTGACGTCGGTGACGACGTAGCGGGAGCAGCCGTCGGCGTCGAGCCGGGCGAGGACGTCGAACAGCTCGCCGCCCTCCTTCGTCCAGCCGCGGGCGGCGAGGGTGGTGCCGCGCACGTCGAGGCCGACGGCGATGCGGTCGCCGTGCTCGGCGATGACGCGGCGGGTCCACTCCGGGTCCTCCAGCGCGGCGGTGCCGAGGTTGACGCGGCGGCAGCCGGTGGCCAGGGCGGCCGCGAGGGACTCGTCGTCGCGGATGCCGCCGGACAGCTCCACGGCGATGTCGAGGCGGCCGACGACCTCGGCGAGCAGCACGCGGTTGGAGCCGCGGCCGAAGGCGGCGTCGAGGTCGACGAGGTGCACCCACTCCGCCCCGGCCTCCTGCCAGGCGAGGGCGGCGGCCAGCGGCTCGCCGTAGGAGGTCTCGCTGCCGGCCTCGCCCTGGACGAGGCGCACCGCCTGGCCGTCGGCGACGTCGACGGCCGGCAGCAGCTCCAGCCGGGCGGGGGTCTGCGGGGTGGTGGGCGGTGCGGGCTGGGAAGCGTCGGTCACGGGCGGACAGCCTACGAGGCTCCCGGTGCGGTTCCGACGCCACGCTCGCCCCCGCACCGCGGCACCCCGGTGCGCGGTCCCGCGCCGGGGTGCCGCGCCGCTCAGGCGGAGCGCAGGGAGCGCACCCAGTTGCGCAGCAGTTCCGCGCCGGCGTCGCCGGACTTCTCCGGGTGGAACTGGGTCGCCGACAGTGGCCCGTTCTCCACGGCCGCGACGAACGGCGCGCCGTGCTCCGCCCACGTCACCAGCGGCGGCGTCATCCGTCCGCCGGTGGTGTCGACCATCTCCCAGCGCTGCACGCCGTAGGAGTGCACGAAGTAGAAGCGCTCGTCGGCGATGCCCTCGAAGAGGACGGAACCCGCGGGCGCCTCCACCGTGCTCCAGCCCATGTGCGGCACCACGGGCGCGGGCAGGCGCTCCGCGGTGCCCGGCCACTCCCCCAGCCCCTCCGCGTCGCCCGCCCCGGGCTCCGTCGACGCCTCGAACATCACCTGCAGGCCGACGCAGATGCCCAGCACAGGGCGGCCACCGGCGAGGCGGCGCTCCACGGCCCGGTCGCCGTGCACCTCGCGCAGCGCCCGCGCCACGGCCGCGAACGCACCGACGCCCGGCACGACGAGGCCGTCGGCGTCCATCGCCCGGCGCAGGTCCGCGGTCAGCTCGACGTCGGCCCCGGCCCGCTCCAGCGCCCGCACCGCGGAGCGCACGTTGCCGGAGCCGTAGTCGAGGACGACGACGTCCGGCTTCGAGGCGGTGCTGCTCACAGCGCCCCCTTGGTGCTCGGCACGCCCTGCACCCGCGGGTCGGCCTCCACGGCGTAGCGCAGCGCCCGGGCCAGCGCCTTGAACTGCGCCTCCACGATGTGGTGCGGGTCGCGGCCCGCGAGGACCCGCACGTGCAGGCAGATCTGGGCGTGGAAGGCGAAGCTCTCCAGCAGGTGCCGGGTCATGGAACCGGTGAAGTGCCCGCCGATGAGGTGGTACTCCTGCCCGGGCGGCTCGCCGGTGTGGACGCAGTAGGGACGGCCGGAGACGTCGACCACCACGTGGGCCAGCGCCTCGTCGAGCGGCACGGTGGCGTCGGCGAAGCGGCGGATGCCCGACTTGTCGCCGAGGGCCTGCCGGAACGCCTGCCCGAGGACGATGGCGGTGTCCTCGACGGTGTGGTGGACGTCGATCTCGGTGTCGCCGCTGGCGCGGACCGTCAGGTCCATCAGGGAGTGCTTGCCCAGGGCGGTGAGCATGTGGTCGTAGAACGGCACCGTCGTGGAGATGTCCGTCCGGCCGGTCCCGTCCAGGTCGAGCTCGACCAGCACGGTGGACTCCGACGTGGTCCGCTCCAGGCGCGCGCTGCGCCGCCGGGGGGCGGTGGGGGTGGTGTCCGTGCTCATCGTGCGGGAACCTCCTCGTGGACCTCGTCGAGTGCGTCGCGGAACGCGCGCATCTCCTCCTCCGTGCCGACGCTGACGCGCAGCCACCCCTCCGGGCCCGTCTCGCGGATCAGGACCCCGCGCTCCAGCATTCCCCGCCACACCGCGTGCCGGTCGGCGAAACGGCCGAACAGGACGAAGTTCGCGTCGGACGTCGGAGCGTCGAACCCCTTGCCGCGCAGCCACTCCACGGTCTCGTCGCGGCGGCCGCGCAGTTCGTGCACGCGCCCGAGGAGTTCGGTGGAGTGCCGCAGGGCCGCCCGCGCCACCGCCTGGGTCACGGCGGAGAGGTGGTACGGCAGCCGCACGATGCGCAGGGCGTCCACGAACGCCGGAGCCGCTGCGAGGTAGCCGACCCGCGCCCCGGCCAGGGAGAAGGCCTTGCTCATGGTGCGGCTGACCGCCAGGTGCCCGTGGCGCGGCAGCAGTTCCAGCGCGCTCGGCACCCCGGCGCGGCGGAACTCCGCGTACGCCTCGTCGACGACGACCACCCCGTCGGTGACCGCCTCGGCGACCGCGTCGACCACCTCCAGCGGCAGGGCGGTCCCCGTGGGGTTGTTCGGGCTGGTCAGCAGCACGACGGAGGGCCGGTGCTCGGCGATCATCGCGCGGGCGTGGTCCACGTCCAGGGTGAAGTCGTCCTCGCGGCGGCCCGCGACCCAGCCTGTCAGGGAGTCGCGCGCGTACTCGGGGTACATCGAGTACGTCGGCGCGAAGCTCAGCGCGGTGCGGCCGGGTCCGCCGAAGGCCTGCATCACGTGCAGCATGACCTCGTTGGAGCCGTTGGCGGCCCAGATCTGCTCCGGCCCCAGCTGCACCCCGGACTCCTGCGCCAGGAAGGCGGCGAAGTCCGCGCGCAGGGCGAGGAAGTCGCGGTCGGGGTAGCGGTTGAGCCCGGCGGCGGCCTCCGCGACGGCCGAGGCGATGTCGGCGACGACGGCGGGCGAGGGGGCGTGCGGGTTCTCGTTGACGTTGAGCAGCACGGGCACGTCCAGCTGCGGCGCACCGTAGGGGTGCTCACCGCGGATGCCGTCGCGCAGCGGGAGGTCGTCGAGGGTCGGGGCCCCCGCGGCGTCGCTCGGGAGGCGGGTTGCGGGCTCGGCGGTCACGCCCCGAGTGTCCCAGACGCGCGCGGCGCGACTCAGCCCCGCCGTCGGCTGCGCGCCAGCGACCACGCCGCCCGCCAGCGGGGGCCCTCCCCGCCGTCACGGGTGCCGGGGACCTCGGCGGGGTCCAGCCGGCCCAGCAGCAACCGCTGCACGGCGTCCGGCCAGACCGACAGCAGCAGCCCCGCCTTGGGGTCCTCCTGGCGCCGCCCGCCGCGCCAGCGCTGGGCGGTGACGGCACCGGCGGCGGAGGTGAGCACGACGACGTCCGCGCCCTGCACGAGCGTCGACAGCTTCGCCGCCGCCGCCTCCGCGTCCGCCGGCGCGGCGGGCAGCAGGACGCAGCCGGCGCCCTCGACGGGAACCACCCGCCCGCGCACCCGGGCCAGCGTGCAGACCGCGGAGAGGCGCTCGGCGCCCTCCACCGGCACGACGAGCACCGAGCGGGACGGCTCGGCGGCCTCGCCCCCGCCGGTCACGGGGCGGGGAAGCGGGCCGAGACGGCCTCGCCGTGGGCGGGCAGGTCCTCGGCCTGCGCCAGTGCCAGCACGTGCGGCGCCACCTCGCGCAGGGCGGCCTCGTCGTACTCCACGACGTGGATGCCGCGCAGGAACGTCTGCACGCTCAGCCCGCCGGTGTGGCAGGCGCTGCCGCCGGTGGGGAGGATGTGGTTGGACCCGGCGCAGTAGTCGCCCAGGGAGACCGGCGCGTGCGGGCCGACGAAGACGGCCCCGGCGTTGCGGACCCGCGCCGCGACGTCGCGGGCGTCGGCCGTCTGGATCTCCAGGTGCTCGGCGGCGTAGGCGTTGACGACGGCGAGCCCGGCCTCGACGTCGTCGACCAGCACGATCGCCGACTGCCGGCCGGACAGGGCCGCGCGGATGCGCTCGGAGTGCTTCGTCGCGGCGACGCGCGCCTGCAGCTCCCGCTCCACCGCGGCGGCCAGCGCCTCGGAGGGGGTGACGAGCACCGCCGCGGCGAGGACGTCGTGCTCCGCCTGGCTGATCAGGTCCGCGGCGACGTGGCCGGCGTCGGCGGTGTCGTCGGCGAGCACCGCGATGTCCGTGGGACCGGCCTCCGCGTCGATGCCGACGATGCCCTGCACCAGCCGCTTGGCGGCGGCGACGTAGACGTTGCCCGGGCCGGTGACCACGTCGACGGGGGCGACGACGAGCTCCCCCGCCTCGTCGCGCGCGCCGTGGGCGAACATCGCGATGGCCTGGGCGCCGCCGACGGCGTAGACCTCCGCCACGCCGAGCAGGGCGCAGGCGGCGAGGATCGTCGGGTGCGGCAGGCCGCCGAAGTCGCGCTGCGCGGGGCTGGTCACCGCGATCGACTCGACCCCGGCCTCCTGGGCGGGCACGACGTTCATGACGACGCTGCTCGGGTAGACCGCCAGCCCGCCCGGCACGTACAGCCCGACGCGGCCCACCGGCACCCAGCGCTCCGTGACCGTGCCGCCGGGCACGACCTGCGTCGTGGCGTCCTGGCGGCGCAGACTGCGCTGCACCAGGCGGACCCGGCGGATCGTCTCCTCCAGGGCGGCGCGCACCTGCGGGTCGAGGCCGTCGAGGGCGTCGGCGAGCGCCTGCGCGGGCACCCGCACGGACGCCAGCGCCACACCGTCGAAGCGCTCGGTGTACTCCAGCACCGCCGCCGTGCCGCGCTCGCGGACGGCCTCGCAGATGGGCCGCACCTTCTCGAGGGCCTCGGCGACGTCCAGGTCGGCCCGAGGCACCGCTGCGCGCAGGGTCGCGGGGTCCAGGGGCGCGCCGCGCAGGTCGATGCGGCGGATGGGGGCGGTGGTCACGGCCTCGATGGTACGGGGGCGCGAGCCGGCCGCCGGCTCAGCGGGGGCCCGCGGCCAGCTCGCCGTCGAGCACGGTCACCGCGCGCCCGGCCAGCTCCACCCGCTCCCCCAGCACGCGCACCGCGAGCCGCCCGCCGCGGCGGGAGACCTGGTGGAACTCCAGCTCGGTGCGCCCGAGCCGCTGCGCCCAGAACGGACCCAGGGCGCAGTGGGCGCTGCCGGTGACGGGGTCCTCGGGAACCCCGACGCGCGGGCAGAAGACGCGCGAGACCGCGTCAGGGACGCCCCCGGCGTCGGGGGCGTCCCCGCCCAGGACGACGTCCTCGGCGAGGGGGCGGCGCTCCACCGCGGCCGTGACGATGACGCAGCGGGCGTCGACCGCGGCCAGCGCGGCCGTGTCGGCGGACAGGGCCCGCACGTGCCCCTCGTCGGAGATCCGCACCACGACGTCGATCCCGTTGGACTCCACCTCCTCCGGGTGCACGCCGAGCGCCGCCTCCAGGTGCTCGACGAGCGGGCCGGTCAGCTCCGGGCTCAGCGGGGAGGTGGGCTGCGCGGGGAAGTCGAGCCGCACCGTGCCGTCCGCGGCCACCTGCGCGCGCAGCTCACCGCTGCGGGTGACGAAGGAGTAGGGCCCGGCCACGCCGTCGGAGTGCAGCGCGTGGGCCGTGGCGAGCGTCGCGTGCCCGCACAGGTCGACCTCGGTGGTGGGGGTGAACCAGCGCAGGTCCCAGCGGCCCGGCCCCGTGGGGACCGCGAACGCCGTCTCCGACAGGTTCAGCTCCGCCGCGACGCTGCTCATCCACGCCTGGGGAGCGGGCTCCTCGAGCAGGCAGACGCCCGCAGGGTTGCCGGCGAAGGGCCGGTCGGTGAAGGCGTCGATGATCCGCAGTCGCACGGCCGCCACCCTAGGAGCGCCCGCGGCGGGGCGCAGCGTGGAGGGGCGCAGCGGGGCACTGCAGCCGGCGCCCGGGGCGCGGGCCGGTGGACCGTAGGCTGTCGCGGTGGCCCGGCGACTGCCCCTCTTCCCCCTCGGAACGGTCCTGTTCCCCGGCCTCGTGCTGCCCCTGAACGTCTTCGAGCCGCGCTACCGGGCCCTCGTGGCCGACCTCGTCGCCGACGCGGGCGAGGAACCGCGCGGCTTCGGGGTGGTCGCCGTCCGGGCGGGGCACGAGGTCGGCGAGGGCGGCGTGCACTCCATGCACTCCGTCGGCTGCGTCGCCCAGCTGCGGGAGGTCACCGAGCTGGACGACGGCCGCTACGAGATCATCACCGTCGGCACGTCCCGGTTCCGGGTCACGGCCATCGACGAGGACGCCGGCACCCCGTACCTGACGGCGCTCGTGGAGCCCTACGGGCAGGACCCGGGCGCCGAGGACGAGGACGACCCGGCGGCGCACCTGCTGGCCACCTCGGTGCAGCACCGCTTCGCCCGTTACCGCGACGCCCTCGACATCGGCGGCACGGGGGCGCCCGACGACCCCTCGGTGCTGTCCTACCTCGTGGCCGCGGCGATGGTCCTGCCGACGCAGGAGCGGCAGCGGTTGCTGGAGGAGCCCGACACCTGCAGCCGGCTGCGCTCGGAGCTGGAGCTGCTGCGGCGGGAGCTGGGCATCGTCGAGGCCCTGCACGCGGTCCCGGCGACGGACCTGCCGCAGCTGCCCGACACCTACAACTGACGGCACCCGGAAGCGCCGGGGTGGGGAGAGCGGTCATGGGCAGGAAGGCCGAGAAGGGGGCGACCCCCGCGGTGCGCGCCGCCGCGGCCGCCGGCGTCGGGCACCGGCTGCACGCCTACGAGCACGCCGACGGGGAGACCGACTTCGGGGCCGAGGCCGTCCGCGCCATGGCGGGGCTCGCGGGCGCCCGGCCGGAGCAGATCTTCAAGACCCTGCTGGCGGACCTCGACGGCCGCCTCGTCGTCGCGGTGCTGCCGGTGCCGTGGCGCCTGGACCTGAAGGCGCTCGCCGCGGCGGCGGGTGGCAAGCGCGCCACGATGGCCGATCCGGCGCGCGCCGAGCGCAGCAGCGGCTACGTCGTGGGGGGCATCAGCCCGCTGGGGCAGCGCACCGCTCTGCCCACGGTGCTCGACGCCAGCGCGCTGGAGTGGCCGACGATCTGCGTCAGCGCGGGACGGCGCGGCCTGGAGATCGAGCTGGCGCCCGCCGACCTGGCCCGCGTCACCGCGGCGGTGGTGGCGGAGGTGGGCCGGGACTGACGGGGCGGCCCACCTCAGGCACGCAGGCCCTCGTCGAGCGTCTCGGCGATCTCCGCCAGGAGCGCCAGGCGCTGCTCGACGAGCGCCACGACGTCCGTGGGGCTGTTCAGCAGGCTGCTCCACAGCAGTTCGTCGCCGGTCGCGGTGAGGAACTCCCCGGGACCGAGGCCGCGCCCTCCCGCGGACCGCGGGGGGAGGCCGGCGAGGAACGCGGGGACCGGACCAGAGAGCGCGGCCAGATCGCCCCGGGAGCCGGTGGTCACGCTCCAGTGCGGCGATCCCACCGGCCGGCTCACCTCCAGGGAGAGCACCAGCACGACGTCGTCGCGGAAGCGGACCCCGAGGCGCCCGTGCGGGCCGCGCGGCGAGACGAGCAGGGAGGCGGCCAGGACGGCGCGCAGTCCGCGCCGCCCGGCCACCGCGAGCTCGGTGCCGACCGCGGCCCCCGCGGGGCACTGCGGCACGGGGAAGCGGGAGGCCGGGTCGAGCAGCGGGAGGATCGACCAGGCGTGCTCCCCGGCGAGGTGCCGGAGGGCGCTCAGCCGCTGGTCGCGCCACCTGCGCCACGCGGCGCGGTTCGCGAGCACCGCCACGGGCATCACGCGACCCCGCAGGCGCGGGCGGGAGCCGGCCGACGCCGGGCATCAGCGCGCCTCGAGGGCGCGGCGCGACGCGCGTCGGCCGGAGCACGGGCGACCTCCCGCCTTCCACGCGGCCCGGGTGGGCAGGTGGTGGAGGCGGTCACGGGCGCCTCAGCGCAGGTTGGCTTCGAGCGTGGAGTCCCGCACGTCCACGACCTCGGGCGCCGCAGCGGCCACGGGGGCCGCGGCGCGCGCCAGCAGGGCGCGCCGGCCCTGGGACGGGATGCGGGCGGGCAGCTGCACGCCGGGACGGCAGCGCTCGACGATCAGGGCGGTCAGCACGCGGAAGCCGTCGCGGAAGGTGTTGAGGTTGCTCTCGCCGTGGAGGCGGTCGAACTCGAAGCTGGGCACCTCGCGGATCGCCAGCTTGGCCTTGGCGATCCGGGTGTTGATGAGCGTCTCGATCTCGAAGCCGTCGCCCCAGCGCTTCTCGTCGACACGCTCACCGGAGGCGTCGAGCTCCAGGGCGGGCAGGCAGTCGACCCAGAAGGCGTTGTAGCCGTAGCAGAGGTCGCTGTAGCGGGTCCCGAAGAGGATGTTGGCCGTGGTGTTGAGGAACCAGTTGCCGGCCTTGCGCAGGCGGGTGATGTCGCTGCTGCCGCCGCCGGGGGCGAAGCGGGTGCCCTTGGCGAAGTCGGCACCGGAGGTGAGGGCCGCGACGAACCTGGGGATCTCGCGGGGGTCGGCGGAGCCGTCCGCGTCGAGCATGACGACGATGTCGCCGGTGACGGCGGCGAAGCCGCAGGCCATGGCGTTGCCCTTGCCGCGACGGTTCTGCAGCACGATGCGCACGTCGGGGCGCAGCGCCCGGGCGGTCTCGATGGTGCCGTCACTGCTGCGCCCGTCCACGACCACGACCTCGTGGATGTCCTCGGGGATCAGCGCGAACACGTGCGGCAGGTTCGCCGCCTCGTTGTAGGTCGGAACCACGATGCTGACCCTCGGCGCGGCCGAAGCGGCGCCGGGACCGTCACTGACGTCCACGATGTTGCGTTCGGTCATGCTTCCCCCAGGTGTCGCTGCTGCTCGGCCATCCCCACCCGAGCGCAGCCGGACCCCCAGGTCGGCAGACCTCCCTGCACTCGGTCCAGCAAGACCCGCTCGAGGGTCGCTCACACCGACGTGAGGCCGAGAATGTGTTGGAACCGTAACGGCGGGCGCGGTGATGCGTCAAATGGGTGACGGAGCAATTTCGACCGTTTTGCTTGACGCGACGGCGCGTCTCGTGCTGGCGCGCAGCGCCCCTCGAGGCCGGCGGAGCAGGGTCCCGGAGTCCCCGCCGGGGGCACGGTAGCGGCACCGACCGACCGCCGAGCACGCAGGGTGACCTCGACACTCCTCGGCCGTCACGGCATAGTCCACCCCCGAAGACCGCAGTGAGACGTCCCGGCGACCGCGGGGCGCCATCCCCTCCCGAGAGGTGACATGCCGACGCAGCCCGGAGCGCACCCGGCCACCGCCGACGAGAACGCTCCCGCTCCGGCGTGCAGTGTCGTCATCGCCGCGCACGACGAGGGCCGCTGGCCCCTGCTGGAGCGCGCGGTCCGCTCGGCGCTCGAGCAGGACGGCGTAGCCGTGCAGCTCGTCGTCGCGATCGACAACAACCGCGCCCTCCTCGACCGGGCGCGCGCCGAGCTGGCCGGCGCCACGGTCGTCCTCAACGAGGGTCAGCGGGGAGCCTCCACGACCCGCAACGCCGGGGCCGCGGCGGCCACGGGCGAGTACCTGGCGTTCCTCGACGACGACGCAGCGGCCACCGACGCGACCTGGCTGCGGCGGCTCCTCCAGCCGCTGGTCTCCGACCCGGCGGTCTGCGGCGTCGGCGGCGGGGTGCTGCCGGACTGGCACACCGGCCGCCCGCCGTGGTTCCCCATGGAGTTCGGCTGGGTCGTGGGCGCCTCCTACACGGGGATGCCGGAGTCCGCCGCTCCCGTGCGCAACGTGTGGAGCGAGAACATGGCCGTCCGCTCCGCCGACTTCCGCGCCGTCGGCGGCTTCGACGAGGGCTTCGGGAAGGTCGGCGAGGCCTCGCGCCCCGAGGACACGGAGCTGTGCATGCGCGTGCAGGCCGCCGCGGGGGGCCACTGGCTCTACGCACCGGACGCGCTGGTGGTGCACGCGGTCCCGGCGGAGCGCTCGACCGTCTCCTTCTTCCTGCGGCGCTGCTGGATGGAGGGGATCGGCAAGGCCGGGCTCGCCCGGATCGCCGGTGAGCAGGAGAGCCTCACCGCGGAACGCGCCTACACCACCCGGGTGCTGCCGGCCGGGATGCTCCGCGGCGCCGCGGAGGCGGTGCGCGGGGACCTGTGGGGGCTCGCGCGCTCGGCGCTGATCGTGGCCGGCACGGTCGTGGCGGGCTCGGGCTTCGTGGTGGAGCGCCGGCGGATCGGGCGCCGCTCCACCCGCCGGCCCGCGCTCGCCGCGCGCTGAGGAGGCGACCATGACCGGCACTGAGCTCCCCACCGCCCAGGCCCGCCCCCGGGACGCGTCGCGGGCGGGTCGCCTGATCGGCGTCCCGGCCGCCTTCGAGCCGGCCCGCATCGTCGAGGTCGACGTCTCGCAGCCGCTGCCGGCCGTCGCGGCGGCCGAGGCGGGCGAGCCCCAGCCGGTGTGCGTGGTCGTGCGCCTGTGCGGGCAGCCCGTCGGGATGGTCCTGCTCCCGGGTCCGTGCGCACCGGCCGCGCTGGCGGAGGCCGTCGACGGCGAGCTGCGGCCCGCGCTCGCCGACCTCGCGCCCGCCCACGGCCTCGCGCCGACGGCGCTGACGGCGAGCGGGCTCCCCCACCCGTCCTGTCCCGTGCGGGACCACCGCGAGGCGGTGCGTGGCAGCGGGCCCCGGATCACGGTCGTCGTCTGCACCCGCGAGCGGCCGGAGTCGCTGCAGCGGTGCCTCGACAGCATCGCGGCGCTCGACTACCACGACCTGGAGATCCTGGTCGTGGACAACGCCCCGCGCACCGAGGCGACGCGCGAGCTGTGCGCCGCCGCCGCGCGCTCCGTCCCGCTGCGGTACGTGCGGGAACCCGCTGCGGGCCTCTCCCGCGCCCGGAACACGGCGATCCGCGAGGCCTCCGGGGAGGTCATCGCCTTCCTCGACGACGACGAGCGCGCGGACCCGGACTGGCTGGTGGCCCTCGCCGCCGAGTTCCAGGACCCCCGGGTGGGTGTCGTCTCGGGGCTGGTGCTCCCCGCGGAGCTCCAGACGCAGGCGCAGGCCATGTTCGAGACGTTCGGCGGCCACAGCAAGGGCCGCGGCTTCGCCCGCGACGTCTTCGACGAGGACTACCAGCGCCGGGTCCAGTCACCGCTCTACCCGCGCCCCGCGTTCGGCGTCGGCGCGAACATGGCCTTCCGGGTGGGGGCCCTGCACGCGATCGACGGGTTCGACCCCCACCTCGGCGCGGGCTCCCCCACGAAGGGCGCCGAGGACACCGCCGCCATCACCGAGGTCATGCTGGCCGGCTGGACCGCCGTGTACGCCCCCGACGCCGTCACGTGGCACTACCACCGCCGTGACGACAACGCGCTGCACGAGCAGCTGGACGGGTACCAGCGCGGGCTGGGCGCCTTCTACGTCTCCCTGCTGCGGCGCAGGCCCTCCAGAGCGCTGGCCATGCTGAAGCTGCCGCTGCTCGCCTTCGCCGACACCCGGTCGGCATCCGCCGCCGGCGCATCCACGGGGGCCGACGCACCCGCGGGAGCGGCCGACGCCGCAGCCGCCGGGGCGCCCGACGCCGCGCGCTCGCCGACGTCACCGGCGAGCCTGCTGCAGATCGCCCGCGGTGCGGGGATCTACCTGCGCGCCGCCGCGCGCGAGCCGCGGGGCCCTCGGCTGGTCAGCGCTGCAGGCTCTCGATCCGCACCGAGTCGACGTAGACGCTGACCTGCGAGGGGGTCGAGTCCGCGACGGGACGGAACCAGGTCGTGCCCTTGACCCAGGGTTCCGTCTGCAGCGCCAGGCGCATGGGCTGGCCGGGCACCCGGGCGTCGGCGACCGTGGCCCAGACCCGGCCGTCGATCAGGTACTTGATCTGACCGGGGGTCCACTCCACCGCGTAGTCGTGCCACTGGGTGGAGTCGATCGCCGTCTCGTGGTGCACCCTCTTGCCGTCCGCGAAGTGCGCGGTGGACGACATCATCCGGCGGTCGGCGCCGTTGTCCTCGGCGAAGTCGATCTCCGGCGGCCACCTGTTGTCGCCGGGCCAGAGCAGGGCGACCATCGTCACGCCCTGACCGCGCTCCGCCCGCGCCCGCACGGTCCAGCGCCCGTAGGCCAGGGTGGTGCGCTGCCCGACCCCCGCGCCGCGCCAGATCCCGTCCGGCCCCTTCCGCGAGGTCAGGACGAGAGCGCCGTCCGCGATCCGCACCGCCGTGGAGTCGAACTCCGCGCCGGACGCCTTCGAGACACCGCCGTAGCGCCACCACAGGCGGTCGTCGAACCTGCCGCCGAAGTCCTCCACGAGGACGGGGCGCCACCTGTGCGCTGACGCCACCGCAGATGTCCGCTTCTTCCTCGTGGCGAGCTTGCGGACGGGAAGGTCCGCGGCCGCCTGGGGCACCGCGGTCGTGCGCGCGGGGACGGGCGCCGCGGCGGCGCTCACCCAGCTCGCCGACGCGAGCAGGAGCGACAGCGCGGCAGCGGCCGCGGCGCGCCGGGTGAAGGAGGTGTGCACGCACCCCCATCGACGACCCCCGGAGGCCTCTTGAGGATCATGGTGTCCGGCCCGCCCGGACGGAGCAGCCCGGCCGGGACGTCGTCACCGTGCGTTGCGCAGGGCGACCAGGCGGCCCACCCGCTGGACTCCGAACATGGCGACCGACAGGGCTGCGACCGACGCGTCGACCTGCCGCCGGCGCACCGCCTGCGCCGTCTGCGCGAGCGTGGCCAGCGCCCCGCCGCGCGGCGCGGCCGCCCCGGCGACGGGCGCGGCGGCGGCAGGCCCCACCATGTGGCCCGCGGGCTCCGCCCCGTACCGGTCGAGCTCCACGGACGACTTGCCGTAGCGGTACCACTGCTCGACGAGGTCGCGGAGGCGGTCCCGCGGCTGCCAGTGGACCAGCGTGCGCCTGTCGATGCCCAACCGGCCGAGGCCGGCCTGCTGGATCCGCCAGCACAGGTCGGCGTCCCCGCCGCTGCGCACGGGACGGAATCCACCGACCTCGCGGAACGCCGAGGCCAGCACCCCGAGGTTGCACGTCGGGTAGTACGGCAGCCGGCTGCCGCCGGTGGTGGCCTCCAGGCGGAACGGCTGCTGGTGGGCGGCGACGCGGCTGGCCAGCGACCGGCCGCCGACCGCCTCCACCACGGAGCAGCTGAGCGCGGTGCCGGGCTCGGCGAGCAGACGCCGGTGCGCGTCCAGCCAGCCGGGCAGGGGCCTGCAGCGGACGTCGAGGAAGACGAGGTGGTCGGCGGTCGACGCGGTGGCCGCCTCCTGCCGCGCCGCGTACGGGCCCCGCGGCTGCGCCGAGGAGAGCACGCGCGCACCGGCGCGGCGGGCGACCTCCGCGGTGTCGTCGGTGCTGGCGTCGTCGACCACGACGATCGAGTCGCCCCCGGCCAGCTGGGGGCGGACCCGCTCGAGGCAGGCCCCGAGGAGCCCGGCGGCATTGCGGACGGGGATGATCACGTCGATGGACCGGTCGGTCACTGGTCGTGTCCTCCTAGCGGGCGCGACGGGCACGGACGAACGAGACGACGTCCCGGACGTCACTGGGACGCGGGACGACCATGCGGAGCACGGACAGCCCGAAGAGGTGCCGGGCGAAGAGCAGGCACAGGACGGACATGACCGCGTAGGTCACGCAGCTCACCACCGCGGCGCCGACCCCGCCGAAGACCGGGACGAGCACGAAGATGAGCGCCACGTTGATCACGCAGGCGATCGCCAGGGCCGCGCTGCGCAGGCCGGGCCGGTTGCGCGCCAGGAGGATGGCGCCGAGCGTCGAGCCCGGGGTGTTGAGCACCGCGGCCAGGAGCAGCAGCTGCAGCATCGGGGTCGCCTCCGCGAACTCCTCCCCGAACGCCAGGCGCACCAGGTAGGGCGCCACCAGCGCCAGTCCGGCGGAGACGCACGCCGTGGCCAGCAGGGTCAGCCGCGCCGCCTGCTCGGCCCGCCGGTCGTCGCGGTCCTTGGCGTCGGCCGCCGTGATGACCTCGCGGGTGGCGGAGCTGACGACGAAGGGGATCTCCCCGATGGCGACGGCGGCGGCGTACAGCCCGAGCTCGCGGGCACCGACCAGCGGCGCCATGAGCACCTGGTCGATCCGGGCCACGATGATCCCGCTGAGCCCACCCGCCCACGTCTTGGTCCCGTACCTGAGGAGCAGCCCCGAGGCGTTGGGGGTCGGGGCCGTCGACGGCTCGGCCCGCAGGCGGCGGAGGAAGCGGACGTAGACGAGGCCGCCCAGGATCGGGCACCCCAGATAGACGGCGGTGGCGACGGGCAGGGTCAGGACACCGCTCAGGGCGAAGACGACGACCAGGACCAGCCGCGCGCCGTTGTTGAGGTACTTCTCGCCGTTGACGAGACCCCACCGGTTGCGCCCCGCCGCCACCCCGCGGATGGCACCGACGGCCAGCGCGCCGGGCAGGGACAGACCGCCGTAGGCGATCAGCTGCGTGACCTCCGGCTCGCCGCTGCTGATGACGGGGGCGAGGAGGAACAGCAGCCCGGCCATCAGCACGCCGATGCCGATCGACATCATCACCACCTGCCGCAGCGCCACCCGGGTGTGCATGCGGGCGCTGGCGACGAAGTAGGTGGCCGCCTCCGGAAGCCCCACGGTCGCGGCGAGGGTCAGCAGGAGGGTGGGGGCGGTGATGGCCGCGAACTCGCCGCGCCCGGTGACGCCGAGCGCCTGGGCGAGGACGGGTGCGGTGATGATGCCGATGAGCGGGCTCGCCAGGTTGCCGGCGACCGTCCCCGCGACGTCCCGCATGAAGGAGCGGGGACGCGGCGCCTCGGGGGCCTGCGCCGGCGCCTCCGCGGGCTCCCCGTCGCGCTCGCCGCCGTGCTGAGCCGTGCCCGTCACGAGCGCAGGACCTGCCAGACCGATGCGCCGTCCTGCCGGAAGACGAGGCGCAGGCCCGGCTGCTGGTCGAGCTCCCGCTGCAGCGCGTAGAAGCGCTCCGGCTGCATCGCGCCGAAGTACTCCAGGTAGCCCGCCTGGCTGGGCGTGGCCACGAGGTACGGGTTGCCCTCCTGGGTCCGCAGGTACTCGACGACGGCGGCCGCGTCGGGGCTGCTCTGGAACTCCTCGGACACGAACGCGGTCGGGCTCGTCTCCGACTGGAGGGGGTAGTCGAGGTAGCGCTCGTCGATGCGGCTCGGGGAGTTGGGGGCCAGGCCGATCATCTCGGTGCCCGGGGCCGCGTTGGCGTAGAACCACTCGGCCGCCGCGACGTCGGCGGGCACCACCCGGTTCACCCGCTCCTGGCCCAGGTACGCGGGCAGGAAGAGCGCCGTCAGCACGGCCGCCCCCGCCACCGTCGCGACGGGGCGCAGGCCGGCACCGAGGCGCTCGAGGCCGGCGACGGCGGCCCGGGCCACGGAGAAGGCGAGGAACGGCAGCGCGTACAGGTAGGTGCGGAGCTGGCCCTCGCCGCCGTAGTCCTGCGCCAGGAGCACGAGCGCCGGGGCGAAGGCACCGACGAGCGCGATCCGCGACGCCACGGAGCGCCGGCCGGTGAGCAGGGCCCAGCCGCCGCCCACCGCGAACATGCCGAAGTAGAGGACGTAGACGGTGGCCCGGCGGAAGACCACCCCCTCCATCGGCTCGTAGCGCGAGAGCACGTCCGCGGAGGAGCCGTCGAGCGGGTTGAAGCTGAACAGCGAGTACGGGCTCTGCGCGAGGTATGGCCACGCGAGCGCGAGCCAGGCCACCTCCAGGACCGCGAAGGCGACGACCAGCCACCACGCCCGCCAGCGCAGGAGCGCGGTCAGGACGAAGAGGACGAGCAGGACGACCACCGGCGTGAGCTGGTGCGTCGTCATCGTGCCGATCCAGATCAGCGCGGCACCGGCGGCGAGCAGCGCCCGCTCGCGGCCGGAGCTGCTGCTGTCGCGGTGGAGGGCCCCGCCCGCGCGGTGGGCGCGGACCAGGACCGCGATGAGCACGATGCCGAGGAAGAAGGCGAGCGGCTGCGGCGCGAAGTAGTCCTGCCCCACCCAGATCGTCAGCGCGAAGACGAGCGTGGCCAGCCGGACGGTGCGGGCGTCGCGGGTCAGCGACCGCGCCAGGTACCACACCGCCGACGCGTTGAGGATCTCGAAGAAGGGCGGTGCCCAGCGGGCCGCGGTGCGGACGTCGAGCGAGGCCGCGGACGTGAACCACTCGGCCGCCGCGAAGAATCCGGGCCAGTTGTAGTAGATGTCGCGCAGGCGGGGCAGTTCGTTCGCGGCGCGGATGTACTCCACGACGCCGATGTGCTTGAACGTCCAGGTGTAGCGCGGCATGTCGTACGCGACGGCGGGCGTCGCGTGCAGGATGAGGACGATGCCCGCGATCGCGGCCCAGAAGGCCCCGCGGTGCCTCGCCGGGTGCAGGGCGGTCACCGCCGCGACGGCGACGCAGATCGCCAGGGCGACGTACCAGAGGAGCGGCACCGCGGCGAGGAGGCCGTAGCCGTTGAGCCGGTCCAGGTCCACGCCGCCGAGGGACAGCGCCCACAGGGCGAGCGCAACGGCCACGCCCACCGCGCCTGCCCACGTCGTCCACCGCGCCGTCGGGCCACCGCGGCCGTCGGCGGCGGCACCGGCCCCGCCGGGTGCGGGACGGACCTCGCGCGGCGGGGCGCCGTCGTGGTGCGCGGTGTCGAGGTGGGGGGCGTCGTGGTGCGCGGCGCCGCCCACGCCGACCGCCTGGCGGGCCGCCACCGGGCGCAGGGCGGCGTGGTCACCGTGCGGCGCCTCCCCTGCCGCGTCCGGCGAGGGGCGGCGCAGGAGGACGGCCGCAGCGGCGGCCAGGGCCGTCCCGAGGGTGATCGCCGCGGGTGCGTCCAGGCCGAGCGCGATGGCCAGCTGGGACAGCGCGGCGAGCCCGGCCAGCCCGAGCGCGGCGTTGACCGCTCCGGGGAGGAGGTGGTCGTTGCGGCCGCCCGCGACGTAGCGCACGGCGGCGCCGAGCAGCCACGCCCAGAACGCCGCGACGGCGACCGCCCGCAGGGGCGCTGGGGCTGGCAGGACCAGCGAGAGGGCGACCAGGCCGAGAGCGGTCGCCACGGCGAGGCGCGGCCACGAGCTGGGGGTCATCGGTCAAGGCTCCCGTCATGCTGTCGCCCGGACAGCAGGGTGCAGTCCCGGCGCCCAGGGTCAGCGTGCTGACCTCGGGCCCGGGCTGCGCTGCCGGGCTGCCGGTCCACGGACCGGGCCTGCTCGTTCTGTGGGCTCGTCGACTGCGGTGAAGCGGCCCCGATTGTGGCACGAGCCCGGCGCCCGGCCCGAAGGCCCATGATCGTGTCGAGGCGCCGGGCCACCGCCGAGACCGCGTGGCACCGTCGCTACGGTCCGCAACACCCGCGCTCCGTTCGGGTGAAGCTGTTCGAGCGAGGCCGACTCCCCCACCGTCCCCCGAGAGCACGAATCACGCTCGCCGATCACGAAACGGCCTCCCCGGGTCCCGTCGAACCGGTCCACAAGCCGTCCGGGGGGCGGTTCTCCGGCGGGTACGCTCGCGTCCATGCTGAACGGCCTCATCTGCGTCATCGCCGCCTACGGGGAGGTGCCGATGACGCAGAGCGTCGTGCGCGCGTGCTCGCTGGAGCTGGCGCCCGGCCACACGGTCGTCGTCGACAACAAGGGCGACTACGAGGCCATCGGCGACGAAGTCGTCCTGTCCCGCGGGCAGAAGCTCGGCTGGCTGGGCGGATCGAACGTCGGGATGGCGCACGCCTTCGAGGTGCTGCACGCGTCGGCCGTCGTCCTGATGAACAACGACGTCACGCTCTCCCGCGGCTTCTTCGCCGGCATGGCAGCCGCCGCCGCCAGCTCCGAGCAGGTCGGGGTGGTCGCCCCCTGCTACGACGACAGCTTCAAGAGCCAGCACCGGTACTGGACGGGCCCGGCGGCGCGGTTCCCCGCCCAGCAGCGCGACGAGGAGGTCCGCCTCGTCGACGGGACGAGCATGCTCATCACCCGGCGCTGCCACGAGCTGGTCGGGCCGCTCGACGCGCTGCACTTCGGCCGCTACGGCTGGGGCGCGACAGCCGACTACTGCGCCCGGACCTCCGCGGTCGGCCTGAAGGTCCTCGTGACCCGCAGGGCGTACCTGAACCACGCGCGGGCCGTGACGGCGGGTGCGCTGTCCAACCGCTACTACAGCGACGCCGAGGCGGAGATGGAAGCCGGGCTCTGCGCGAAGTACGGCCCGGACTGGCGCCACAGCCTCGGCTACGGGCGCGACGGGTCCGGAACGGGCACGCTGCTCGACAGGGCCTACTACGCCGTCCGCCGCCTGAGCAGGCGGTGCTGAGCGGATGCCGGAGGCACCGCGGGGACAGACGCCGGCGCGCTCGGGCGAGGAGGACGACGAGCAGCGGTCGCTCCGGGGAACCGGCGCGGACCGCGACGCCTCCCCCGATGCCGGCACGGCCCCCCCGGAGTCCGCGGCCCGGTCCATGACCCCTCCGGACCGCGGGGCGGTGACGCGCGAGGGCTCCGCCCCGCGCCCGTCCCGCTGGATCCTCGCGGCGATCGCGGTCGCCGCGGTCGCCGCGCTGGTGATCGCCCTCGTGGTGGGCCGCGGCGGCGAGGATCCGCCCGCCGGTGTGGACCCGGGCGTCGAGGACCCCCGCATCGCGATCAACGCCGGGGGCGAGGAGGTCACCGCCGGGGACCTCTCCTACGGGGCCGACGCCCACGCCGAGGGCGGGCGCACGTCCAGCGCGACGGTGTCGAGCGACCGGGAGGACGCCGAGGTCTTCTCCGATGTCCGCGTGGGGGCGACGGGCTACAGCGTGCCCGTTCCCGACGGGACGTACGAGGTCACGTTCCAGACGCTGGAGAACTACTGGACCGAGCCCGGCCGGCGCGTCTTCGACGTCACGCTGGAGGGGCTCGAGGTCCTCGCCGACTTCGACCCGTTCCTGGCGGCCGGTGGCAAGGACGAACCGATCACCCGCACCCTCCGCACCACCGTGACCGACGGCAGCATCGACCTGGAGTTCGACGCGGACCAGGACCAGTCGATCATCGCCGGCCTCGTCGTCACTCCCCAGGACGGCGGGCTGGCGCGGACCGCGGGCACCGCCTGGGAGCAGGTCTTCTTCGACGACTTCGGCTCGGGCCTCGACGACGAGCACTGGTGGCGCTACGGCGGAATCGCCACCGCCTCGGGCTCCCCCTACTCCCAGGAGGGCGTCGAGGTCGTCGACGGGAACCTGGTCCTGACCTCCCGCAGGGGTGCCGACGGCGTCTGGCGCGGCGCCGGTGTCGGCTCGCGCCTGAACCAGACGTACGGACGCTGGACGGTGCGCGCGCGCGGAGAGCGCGGCCACGGGATCACGATGGTCTTCCTGCTGTGGCCGACCATCGGGAACTGGCCGCCGGAGATCGACTTCGCCGAGGACAACGCCGAGGACCGGGACATGATGTCGGCCACGGTGCACTTCGAGAACGGCGTCAAGGTCCACCACGAGCGGGAGATCGACTCCACCCAGTGGCACGACTACACCGTGGAGTGGACCCCCGGCGAGACCCGCTTCCTGATCGACGGTGAGCTCTGGGCCACCGTGGTGGACGGGCGCGTGCCCTCGGAGCCGATGCGCCTGGGCCTGCAGTCGGAGGCGTGGCTGGAGGGCACGGACTTCTTCCACCCGATCGACGAGACCACCCCCGCCGAGGTCCGGGTCTTCATCGACTCCGTCACCGTCGAGACCCGCGCGGGCTCCTGACCGGCGCCCGCCGGGCGGCGGGCGGCGGTCCTCGACCTTCCCCGAGCGGTTGGACCACCCGCTCCGGGGCCCGCACAGCGCCCTGGACCGGCCCTCTCGTCACACGGAGTCATGGCCGAAAGGTGCGCATCCTCCCGTTCGGCGGAATTGGCCCCGCGAATAGCAGCCCTGAGTTTTCCGGGAGAGTCCTTCGAGTGCCTTCGCTCAAGAGCGGCATGAGCCGGGACGAGGAATGTAGGGAAGGGTCCCCCGGTCTCTCACGAAACGGTCCATCATGCGCTTGCTCGGTTTCTTCACCACGGCGGTGGCCACCACCGTCGCCACTTCCTGCTTGATCGTCCAGCCGGTCGCAGCCACCACCAGCACGAGCGGCCCCATCGCCCTCAACGCCGGTGGCGGGGCCGTCACCGCCTCGGGTGTCGCCTACTCCGCAGACGCCTTCAACCTCGGCGGCTGGGGCTCTACCGCGACGCTTCCCACGGGCACCACCGACGCCGCCGTGCACTCGAAGGTGCGGGTCGGCTCGAGCGGCTACAGCGTCCCCGTGACCAACGGCACGTACCACGTCACGCTCCAGACGGTGGAGAACTACTGGACCGAGGCCGGCAAGCGGGTCTTCGACGTGAACCTCGAGGGCAAGCAGGTCCTCGCGGCCTTCGACCCGTTCGCCGCGGCGGGCGGGAAGGGCGTGCCGATCAACCGCACGTTCGAGGTGAGCGTGGCCGACGGGAAGCTCGACCTCGGGCTGAAGGCCATCGTCAACAACACCATCGTCTCCGGCCTGGTCATCGCCCCGTACACCCCGGCCCCGACGACCGGCTCCACCGAGGACGTCAACTCCACGATCGCGGTCAACACCGGCGGCGGGTTCACCACCACCTCCGGCATCACGTACATGGCCGACAGCTACGGCAACGGCGGACGCAACGCCACCGCCGCGGTCCCGGCCGGCACCACCGACTTCGAGGTCTACTCCAAGATTCGCGTCGGATCGACCGGTTACACGGTGCCCGTGACCAACGGCACCTACGAGGTCCGGTTCCAGACGCTGGAGAACTACTGGAGCGCCCCCGGCAAGCGTGTCTTCGACGTCAGCCTGGAGGGCAAGCCCGTCCTGACCGCGTTCGACCCCTTCGTCGCGGCCGGCGCCAAGAACACGCCGATCACCCGCACCTTCGAGGTCGGCGTCACCGACGGCTGGCTGAACCTCGGCCTGCACAGCCGCATCGACTCCACCGTGATCGCCGGCCTCGTCGTCATCCCGAAGGTGGCCGCCGGGACCGCCCCCGCGCCCTCCACGTTCAAGCTGCAGTCCTTCGAGGGCTTCGACAGCACCCTCAACGACACCATGTGGTGGCGCTACGGCGGTGTGGCCACCGCCTCCGGCTCCCCCTACGCCTCCTCCGGTGTCAGCGTCACCGGCGGCAACCTGGTCCTGACCTCCCGCAAGGGCACTGACGGTGTCTGGCGCGGCGCCGGTGTCGGTCACCGCGTGAACCAGACCTACGGGCGCTGGACGATGCGGGCCCGCGCCGAGAAGGGCCGCGGGATCACCATGGTGGCGCTGCTCTGGCCGACCGCCGGCGGCTGGCCGCCGGAGATCGACTTCGCCGAGGACAACGGCGGCGACCGCGACATGATGTCGGCCACGGCCCACTTCGCCGACCACACCCGCAAGCACTCCGAGACGGCGATCGACTCCACCCAGTGGCACGACTACGCCGTCGAGTGGACCCCCGGTCAGATCAAGTACCTGATCGACGGCAAGGTGTGGGCGGCCGTCGCCGACTCGCGGGTCCCGAGCCAGGCCATGCGCCTGGGCATCCAGTCGGAGGCGTGGGTCAAGGGCACGAACTGGATCTACCCGATCGACGCGACCACCCCCAGCCAGGTCCGCATCTACGTGGACTCCGTGAAGGTCGAGACGTTCCTCGGCTGATGACCTGCCGGTGATCCACCGCCGCACCGGCCTCCGCTGACGCCCCGCCCCCCGCGGGACGGCAGCGGGGCCGCTGCGGCGACGACGGCCAGGGTGTGAGCAGCAGCGCTGCTCACACCCTGGCCGTCTCCGTTCCCGCCGGCACCCCGCACCGGTTCGAACCCCGCACGACTGCGAACACCGCACGGTTTCGAATCCCGTACGGTTCAGGTCTCGCGCGGCGCCTCCAGTTCGTCCTGCGCCCTCCGCGACCGGGACCCCTCCTGCACCCACTCCGCGACGGACTCGCCGAACGTCCGCACGAACACCACGCCGACCAGCAGCAGCGGCCAGGACAGCGCCACGCCCCAGGCGCGCGGCAGCACCCGCTGCCCGTCGACGCCGGCGGGCAGCAGTGCCGCGGTGGCCACGGCGAGGGCCGCTCCCAGGAGTGCACCCAGCACCGCGGCGGCCAGCGTGCGCAGCGGCCGGGTGCCGGGGCGGCGCAGCACACGCAGCGCGGCGGCGGAGCCGAGCAGTCCGCCGAGGACGGCCAGGGCCCCGTCGCGGGCCGCGTCGAGGGATCCCCGGGTCAGGTGCGGCTCGCCGCCCAGCCAGCCGGGGGGGTCGTGCGTGATCGCCCACCAGGCCGCTCCGACGAGCGGTCCCGCGCCCACCTGCACCAGGAGGACGGTGCGGGCCGCGCGCGCCGGACGGGCCACCCGGGCGCGCCGCATCACCGGTCCCCCGCCGGGTGCATCACACCAGGCACGAGGGTCCGAGGAGGGCCTTCAGGTCCCCGAAGAGCGCCGGCGAGGGGGTCACGCGCAACCCGTCGTCGAGGCGCATCAGGGTGGTCCTGGCCCTGCCGCCGTTGCCGCCGGAGAGCAGCTGCAACCGCACCTCCGTGCCGCCGGGATGGGTGCGCAGCACGTCGCGCAGCTTCTCCACCATCGGCGGGATGCACCGGGTGACGGGCATCGCGATCGTCACGGGCAGACCGTCCCCGGCCGTGTTGAGGTCGGGGATGGTCAGCTCGGAGCCGTAGATCGTCGGGACCTCGTCGCGGCGGTTGAGCCGCCCCTTGACGATGCAGACGAGGTCCTCGGCGAGCATCGGGGCGACCGCGGCGTACGTGGCGGGGAAGAACAGCACCTCGATGGCGCCCTCGAGGTCCTCCACCGTCACGATCGCCCAGGGGCTGCCCTGCTTGGTCAGCTTGCGCTGCAGGCCGGTGATCATGCCCGCGATGGTGAGCTGCGAGCCGTCCGGGCGGGACTCGTCGGCCATCAGCTGCGCGATCGAGCAGTCCGACGCCTGCGTCAGCAGCCGCTCCAGGCCGAAGAGGGGGTGGTCGGAGACGTAGAGGCCCAGCATCTGCCGCTCGTGCGCGAGCAGCTCGGCCTTGTCCCACTCGGGCAGGTCGGGGATCTCCACGGAGAAGCCGCTCGTGTCGGCCCCGGAGTCCCCGCCGAGGCCCGCGAACAGGTCGAACTGGCCGATGGCCTCGTTGCGCTTGACGTCGACGACCGCGTCCACGGCGTCCTCGTGCCGGGCGACGAGCGCGCGGCGGCGGTGCCCCAGGGAGTCGAACGCACCCGCCTTGATGAGGGACTCGATCGTCCGCTTGTTGCAGACGACCGCCGGGACCTTGGTGAGGAAGTCGGGGAAGGACTCGTAGCGGCCCTTCTCCTCCCGCGCCGCGACGATCGCGTCGACGACGTTGGCGCCGACGTTGCGGATCGCGGTCAGGCCGAAGCGGACGTCGGTGCCAACAGGCGTGAAGTTCGCGGCGGACTCGTTGACGTCCGGCGGCAGGACCTTGATGCCCATGCGCCGGCACTCGTTGAGGTAGAGCGCCGACTTGTCCTTGTCGTCGCGCACGCTCGTGAGCACCGCGGCCATGTACTCCGCGGGGTAGTTGGCCTTGAGGTAGGCCGTCCAGTACGAGACCAGCCCGTAGGCGGCGGAGTGCGCCTTGTTGAACGCGTAGTCGGAGAAGGGGACGAGGATGTCCCACAGCGTCTTGACGGCCGCGGCGGAGAAGCCGTTCTCCTTCATGCCGGCCTCGAAGCCGACGTACTCGGCGTCGAGCACCTCGCGCTTCTTCTTGCCCATGGCGCGCCGGAGCAGGTCGGCCTTGCCGAGGGAGTACCCGGCGACCTTCTGCGCGATGGCCATGACCTGCTCCTGGTACACGATCAGGCCGTAGGTCGTGCCGAGGATCTCCTTCAGCGGCTCCTCGAGCTCCGGGTGGATGGGCGTGATGGGCTGCTGGCCGTTCTTGCGCAGCGCGTAGTTCGTGTGCGAGCCCGCACCCATGGGGCCGGGGCGGTAGAGCGCACCGACGGCGGAGATGTCCTCGAAGTTGTCCGGGCGCATCAGCCGCAGCAGCGAGCGCATCGGCCCGCCGTCGAACTGGAACACCCCGAGGGTGTCACCGCGACCGAGCAGCTCGTAGGTCGCCGGGTCGTCGAGTTCGAGGGCGTCGAGGTCGACGGGGTCCTTGCCGTTGGCGACGACGTTCTTCAGGGCGTCGTCGAGGATCGTCAAGTTGCGCAGGCCGAGGAAGTCCATCTTGACCAGCCCGAGCGTCTCGCACGTCGGGTAGTCGAACTGCGTGATGATGGCGCCGTCCTGCTCCCGGCGCATGATCGGGATCAGGTCGATCAGCGGGTCCGACGACATGATGACACCGGCGGCGTGCACCCCCCACTGCCGCTTCAGGCCCTCCAGGCCGCGCGCGGTGTCGACGACCCGCACCACCTCGGGATCGTTCTTGTACAGCTCGCGGAACTCCCCCGCCTCGGAGTACCGCTTGTGGTTCGGGTCGAAGATCCCCGCGAGCGGGATGTCCTTGCCCATGACGGCCGGCGGCATCGTCTTGGTGATGCGGTCGCCCATGGAGAAGGGGAAGCCGAGGACGCGGGAGGCGTCCTTGACGGCCTGCTTCGCCTTGATCGTGCCGTAGGTGACGATCTGTGCCACCCGGTCGTCGCCGTACTTCTGCACGACGTACTGGATGACCTCACCGCGCCGGCGCTCGTCGAAGTCGACGTCGAAGTCCGGCATGGACATGCGCTCGGGGTTGAGGAACCGCTCGAAGATCAGCCCGTGGCGCAGCGGGTCCAGATCGGTGATCTTCATGGCGTAGGCGGCCATCGACCCGGCACCGGAGCCGCGGCCCGGGCCGACGCGGATCCCGTTGCGCTTGGACCAGTTGATGAAGTCGGCGACGACGAGGAAGTAGCCGGCGTAGCCCTTGGACGTGATGACCTCGATCTCGAAGTCCGCCTGCTTGCGGACGTCGTCGGGGATGCCCGCCGGGAACCGCTCGGCCAGACCCGTCCAGACCTCCTTGATGAACCACGACGTCTCGTCCTCCCCCTCCGGGCAGGGGAAGCGCGGCATGTAGGCGCCGGTGGACTCGCTGAACTCCACCGCACAGCGCTCGGCGATGAGGAGGGTGTTGTCGCACGCCTCGGGGAAGTCCCGCCACAGCTCCCGCATCTCCTGCGGGCTCTTGAGGTAGAAGTCGTCGGAGTCGAACTTGAAGCGCTTCGGGTCCGCCAGCGTCGAGCCCGACTGCACGCACAGCAGCGCCGCGTGCGCGGTGGCGTCCTCGGCCCGGGTGTAGTGCAGGTCGTTCGTCGCGATCAGCGGCAGGTCGAGGTCCTTGGCGAGCTTGAGCAGGTCGTCGCGGATGCGGCGCTCGATGTCGAGGCCGTGGTCCATCAACTCGCAGAAGTAGTTCTCCCGGCCGAAGATGTCGCGGAAGTCCGCCGCCGCCCGGACGGCCTCGTCGTACTGGCCGAGCCGCAGCCGGGTCTGGACCTCCCCGGAGGGGCAGCCGGTCGTGGCGATGATGCCCTTGCCGTAGGTGGAGAGCAGCTCCCGGTCCATGCGGGGCTTGTAGAAGTGCCCCTCCAGGCTGGCGAGGGAGGCCATCTTGAACAGGTTGTGCATGCCGGTCGTGTCGCTGGCCAGCATCGTGATGTGGGTGTACGCGCCGCCGCCGGAGACGTCGTCACCGGAGGTCGAGCGCTCGTCGCCCCACTTGACGCGGGTGCGGTCCTTGCGGGCCGTGCCCGGCGTCAGGTATGCCTCGACCCCGATGATCGGCTTGACCCCGTGCTTCTTGGCCGACTTCCAGAAGTCGTAGGCGCCGAAGACGAAGCCGTGGTCGGTGGTCGCCACCGCGGGCATGCCCATCCGGGCGGCCTCCGCGAAGAGGTCGTCCACCTTCGCCGCGCCGTCCAGCATGGAGTACTCGGTGTGGACGTGCAGGTGCACGAACGACGACTCGGGCATGGGTGGGCTGCGCCTCCTCGGATGTTCATGGTGCTGGGTGGTGCTGTGCGGTGGCGCGGGCCGGCCCTGCTCGGGCACCGATCCGACGGCGTCGATCCTAGGCGCCGGATCCGACACCGGCCGGGAGGCGGCGCCGGTCGTGCGCGGCCGCGGGAGCCTCAGCCGGCGAGGCGCTCCAGCGCCGCCGCGAGATCGCCGGGGTAGTCGCTCTCGAACTCCACGTGCGCTCCCGTGCCCGGGTGCTCGAAGCCGAGCCGGACGGCGTGCAGCCACTGCCGCTGCAGGCCCAGGCGCGCCGCGAGCACGGGGTCCGCACCGTAGGTCAGGTCCCCCACGCAGGGGTGGCGCAGGCTGGCGAAGTGCACGCGGATCTGGTGGGTGCGGCCGGTCTCGAGGTGCACCTCGACCAGCGCCGCCCCGCGGAAGGCCTCGAGCACCTCGTAGTGCGTGATGCTCGGCTTGCCGGCCGCGGTGACGGCGAACTTGAAGGCGGCGCCCGGGTGCCGCCCGATCGGCGCGTCGATGGTGCCGCGCAGCGGATCGGGATGGCCCTGCACCACCGAGTGGTAGACCTTGTCGACGGTGCGCTCCTTGAAGGCCCGCTTGAGCACCGTGTAGGCGTACTCGCTCTTCGCCACGACCATCAGGCCGGACGTGCCCACGTCGAGGCGGTGGACGACACCCTGCCGCTCGGCGGCCCCGGACGTGGAGATCCGGTACCCGGCGCCGGCCAGGCCCCCCACGACGGTCGGGCCGGTCCAGCCCGGGCTGGGGTGCGCGGCCACACCGACCGGCTTGTCGACCACGACGATGTCGTCGTCGTCGTGCACGATCCGCAGCCCCGGCACCGGCTCGGCCACCACCACCGGCGCGGCCGCCGGGTCGGGCACCTCCACCTCCAGCCAGGCGCCTGCCCGCACGCGGTCCGACTTGCCCGCCGCCCGCCCGTCGAGGCGCACGAGCCCGGCCTCGGCCAGCTCGGCGACGCGGCTGCGGGAGAGGCCCAGCAGGCGGGAGAGTGCCGCGTCGACGCGCTCCCCCTCCAGGCCGTCCGGCACGGGAAGACTGCGCAGCTCAGGCATCGGAGCCCCCTCGCCGGGTCTGCTCGCCGGCCTGCCCGTCGGGCTCCTCCGCGCCCTCCCGCGTGCCGTCGAGCCGGTGCCCGCGAACGCCGAGGACGCCGATGAGGACCGCCGCGGAGACGACGCACATGTCGGCCACGTTGAAGATCGGCCAGTGCGGCAGCTCCAGGAAGTCGACGACGTGCCCGCGGCCTACGCCGGGCGCCCGCAGCAGGCGGTCGGTCAGGTTGCCCAGCACGCCGGCCAGCAGCAGCCCGAGCGCGACCGCCCAGCCGCGGCTGCGCACGCGGGTCAGCAGGACCACCACGACGACGGCCGCCACCACGGCGATGAGGGTGAAGAGCCAGGTCAGGTTCTCGGCGAAACTGAATGCGGCCCCCGGGTTGCGGATGAGCCGCAGCTGCAGCAGCTCCCCGACGAGCGGCTGCTGACGGCCGGGCACCAGGTGGGCCACCGCCAGCGACTTGGTGACCTGGTCGAGCGGGTAGAGGAGGGCGACCAGGGCTGCGGCCACGGGCCAGCGGCGCCGGGTGTCGACGGCGGTGGTGTCCCGGTCACCGGGCGGCGTCTCGGACGGGGGCGGGGCGGGAGCGCTCATCGGAGGAGGAGTCTCCCACGCCGATCCGCCGCCGCGGTCCGGGCGCGCCCGGAGGGGCGGTGCCGTCCCGCGGCGGAACGGGTCCTCGCCGTCAGCGCCGCTCGCTGCGCGACTTGCAGCCGATGCAGAGGGTCGCGCGCGGGAACGCCTGCAGACGCGCCTTGCCCACCGCGTTGCCGCACGACTCGCAGACGCCGTAGGTGCCGTTGTCGAGGCGCTCCAGGGCGCGCTCGGTCTGCTCGAGCAGGTCGCGCTCGTTGTTGGCGATGGTCATCTCGTGCTCGCGACCGGACGTGGCCGCGCCGTGGTCGACCTGGTCGTCACCGGCACCCTGACCGCCGGAGGCGACGAGCGCGCTGAACGCCAGCGAGGCGCGGTGCAGCTGCACCGACAGCCGCTCGACCTCCTCCACCAGCGCCGCGCGCTGCTCCCGCAGCTCCGCGTCGGTCCAGGCCAGCTCCGTGTCCCTGGTCGGCGGTCGCGGTGCGGGCCTGCGGCGGGCGCTCGGGCGCTCGCTGTGCCGGACCGGCACCTCGGCGACGCTCGTGGCGCCCTGCACGACTCCGTGTGCCATGAGTCCCCCTCAGCTGTTCACCCGACGTAGTGACGGGAACAGTAGAGAACGTCACCCTCTGTGAGCAACTCGAAATCGTGATTGCAGAGAGAAAAGTTCTGTACACGCACAGCGACGCCCCGCGCGGTGCGGGGCGTCGCTGTCAGAAGCGTCGGTCGGTGGCCGGTGAGACGCCGGCCCCGCCGGTCAGGACCTGTCGCCCGCCGGGCCCTCCGAGACGACCGGAGCCTGGCGCCGGAGCTGGTCGAGCTGGGTCTGGAAGTACTCGCCGAGGCGGGCACGCGACTCCTGCTCGAAGCTGCGCAGGTGGTCGATGGCCGTCTCGAGGTCCATGCGCTCCGACTGCAGCAGCCCGAGCGTGTGCTCGCGCTCCTCCGTGGCCTCGGAGACCAGCCGCTCCGCGGCGCTGCGCGCCTCCGAGACGATGCGGTCGCGCTGCGTCTCGGCCTCGTGCACGTACTCGTCGTGCAGTCGCTGCGCCAGGGCGAGCATGCCCGCCGCCTGCTCCACCGCCCCCGCTCCGGGCGCAGGCTGCTGCGGAGCCCCCTGCTGGACCGCGGGCTGCGACGGGGCGGGCTCGGAGGGTGCGTCAGGCTCCTCCGCCCCGGACACCTCCTCGGATCCGCCCGTGGGCCCGTCCCCGGCACCGGCGTCCCCGGAGGCCGCCTCCAGCGTCCGGTCGAGCTCGGCGATGCGCGCCTCCGACTGGCGCAGCTTCTCGCGCAGGTCGTCGTTCTCGGCGTTGAGGCGGCGGAGCTCCTCCACCACCTCGTCGAGGAAGTCGTCGACCTCCTCCTGCGCATACCCCTCGCGGACACGGGTGGCGTTGAAGCGCTTGTTGACGACGTCCTCGGGAGTCAACGGCATCGTGCATCCACCTCGCGACAGGCCGGCCCCGACAGCCGGTTCGGAAGGATCACGCTAGTCCACGAGTCCCGCAGGGGCGATCTCGACGCGCGGTCTCGTGTTGCGCAGAGCAACCGGAAGGCGACGGCTAGTAGCGCGCCGGATTGGTGAAGGTGAGCAGCATGTAGCTCAGGAAGAAGAGCACCAGGAAGCCCAGGTCCAGGCTCACCGGCCCGAGCCGCACGGGCGGCAGCACCTTGCGCAGCGCACGCAGCGGCGGGTCGGTCACCGTGTAGACCGACTCAGCCACCACGAGCACCACACCCCGGGGGCGGAACTCCCGCGACAGCGCCTGGACCCAGTCGAGGATCAGGCGGCCGATGAGGGTCAAGAAGAAGACCAGGACCACGAAGTGCGCGATCGCGAGAACAGCGTCCACCCGGTCATCCTCCCCGATGTCGGCTCGTGCCGTCGTCCGCCCCAACGTCCCGGCGGCCGCAGGGGTTCCGGTGCCCGGCCGCGCCCGGCGCCGAGCGCATCAGGACTGGTTGAAGAAGGTGCGCTCCTGCGGGCGCTCCTCCTCGTGCGCGGACACCTCGACGTTCTGCGGGGACAGCAGGAAGACCTTGCTCGTCACCCGCTCGATCGAGCCGTGCAGCCCGAAGACGAGGCCGGCCGAGAAGTCGACCAGACGCTTGGCGTCGGAGTCGTCCATGTCCGTGAGGTTCATGATCACGGGAACCCCCTGGCGGAAGCTCTCGCCGATCGTCTTCGCCTCGTTGTACGTACGGGGGTGGATCGTCGTGATCCGGTGCAGCTCCGGAGCGCTCGACTGAGGCACCACCTGCGCCACCTGCCTCCTGATCGGGGTCACCTGGGACGGACCGCTCTCCGGCCGCAGCTCGGCGACCGTGCGGTGCTCCGGAACGCTGCGGAACTCGTGCGAACCCCGGGGCTCCGGGGCGCTGCGGTGCTCCGGGAGCGCGGTCTTGCGCTGCGGCTCGTCCTCGACGAGCTCCTCGGCGTCGTACCGGTCGTCCTCGGCCAGGCCGAGGTAGACCATCGTCTTGCGCAGCGCGCCGGCCATCGCTTGCTCCTCGAAGTCGTCGACGTGGGCGCGCCGGCCCTCCGGGCTCGACCGGCACCACCGCTCGGGGTCGGACAGAGGGTGACGTTACCGTGCGGCGGGGCGGGGGCCGAGGATCGCGCCGCCGACACGCACGAGAGTCGCCCCGTGCGCCACGGCCTGCTCCAGGTCGCCGCTCATGCCCGCCGAGACCTCCACCGCACCCGGGTGGTCGCCGCGCACCCGCTCGGCCAGCGCCCGCAGCCGCGCGAACGCCCGGTCCGGCTCCTCCCCCAGCGGGGCCACGGCCATCACCCCCAGCAACCGCAGCCCGGCCGTGCCGGCCACCGCGTCCGCCAGGGCCGGCACGTCGTCCGGCGCCGCGCCCCCGCGACCGCTCGCGCCCGGAGCGGCCGCGTCGAGGCACACCTGCACGAAGCAGCCGACCTGCCGGCCCGCCCCGGTCGCCGCGCGGCCCAGCGGCCCCACGAGGCGCAGGCGGTCCAGCGAGTGGACCGCGTCGGCGTAGCGGGCCACGGAGCGCGCCTTGTTCGTCTGCACCTGGCCCACGAAGTGCCAGCGCAGGCCCAGCCCGGCGCACTCGGCCGCCTTCGCCGCCGCCTCCTGGTCGCGGCTCTCCCCGACGTCCTCCACTCCCAGCCCGGCGAGCAGGCGCACGTCCGAGGCGGGGAAGAACTTCGTCACGACGACCAGCCGGACGCCGCCGGGCGGGCGCCCGCAGGCGCGCTCCGCCGCACCGATGCGCCCGCGGACCGCGGCGAGGCGGTCGGCGAGCTCCTGCGCGCGCCCGCTCACCGCTGCCCCGGCCCCGCGGCCGCGGGCCCGGCGACGACGACGCCGGCGAAGCGACCGGTGCGCCCGTCGCGCCGGTAGGAGAAGAACCGGCCGTCCTCCGCCGTGCAGCCGGGAACGCGCCGCACCTCGACCCCCAGGGCCAGCAGCTGCGACGTCACACCCGCCACGACGTCCACGGCCGGGGTGCCGTGGCGCGTGACCGCACGGGCGGCCGGCACCCGCGCCGAGACGTCCTCGCGCATCGCCGCGGGCACCTCGTAGCAGCCTCCGCAGACCGCGGGGCCGGTCACCGCCTGCACGCTGCGGGCCCCCAGGTCACGCAGGGCGGCGACCACCGCGGGCACCACGCCCGCGACCATGCCCGGGCGCCCCGCGTGCGCCACGCCGACCAGCCCGGCGGCCGGGTCCGCCAGCAGCACCGGCACGCAGTCGGCGACCACCACGCCCAGGGCGATGCCAGGGCGGTCGGTGACGAGGGCGTCGACCTCCAGCCCGGAGCCGCCCAGCGGCCCTGGCGGCGCCTCGCGGACGTGGGCCACCTCGGCGCCGTGCACCTGGCGCGGGATGACGAGGGCCGAGGCCCCGAGCGCCCTGCGCACGGCCTCCCTGTTCGCGCCGACGACGGCCGGGTCGTCACCGACGTGGTCGCCGAGGTTGAGGCCGGCGAACGGAGCGGCGCCCCCACCACCCGAGCGGGTGGTGAAGGCGCCGCGCACGTTGCCGGGGAACCCCGCCGGGAGGAGGTCGAGCCCTCCCGCCGCAGCCCCTCCCGTCACTTCAGGAAGTCGGGGACGTCCAGGTCCTCCTCGTCGCGGCGGCCCCGCACCGGGCGCCGGCTCGCGGCGGAGGAGTCGTGGGGCAGCTCGATGACCCGCGGGACCTGCACCTGCTCCGGCGCCGGACGCGCCGGCTGCGGCTCCTCGCGCGGCAGCTCGATGTGCTGCTGCGGGTGGCTCGGAGCGTACGTCTGCGGGTCGGGCGAGTAGGGCGAGCGCTGCTGCTGGGCGTACTGCGGGGCGGGCGCCTGCTGGTAGGCCGGCTGCTGCGGGGCCACCGGCTGCGGAGCCGGCGCCTGCTGGTAGGCCGGCTGCTGCGGGGCCTCGTAGCGCGGCTGGGCGGGCGCCTCCTGCACCTGCTGCTGCGGCACGGGCTGGGGGGCCGGGCGGGAGGGGGGCACGGCGCTGCCGGTCACCCGCGGCGCGGCCTGGCCCAGCCCGCGCTCGTCGCGGCGGCGGGCGGGGGTGCCGCTGTCGAAGCCGGCGGCGATGACCGTGACGCGCACCTCGTCGCCGAGGGCGTCGTCGATGACCGCGCCGAAGATGATGTTGGCCTCCGGGTGGGCGGCCTCCTGCACCAGCCGGGCCGCCTCGTTGATCTCGTAGAGACCGAGGTCGGAGCCGCCCTGGATGGACAGCAGCACGCCGTGCGCCCCGTCGATGCTCGCCTCGAGCAGCGGGGAGCTGATGGCGCTCTCGGCCGCCTGCACGGCGCGGTCGTCGCCGCGGGCCGAGCCGATGCCCATGAGGGCGCTTCCCGCACCCTGCATGACCGACTTCACGTCGGCGAAGTCCAGGTTGATGAGACCCGGGGTGGTGATCAGGTCGGTGATGCCCTGGACGCCGGAGAGCAGCACCTGGTCGGCGGACTTGAACGCGTCGAGGATGCTGACCTGCTTGTCGCTGATCGACAGCAGCCGGTCGTTGGGGATGACGATCAGGGTGTCGACCTCGTCGCGCAGCTCGGCGATGCCGGACTCCGCGGAGTTGGCGCGACGGCGGCCCTCGAAGGTGAACGGGCGCGTCACGACGCCGATGGTCAGGGCACCGAGGGAACGGGCGATGCGCGCGACGACGGGCGCTCCACCGGTTCCGGTGCCGCCGCCCTCACCGGCGGTGACGAAGACCATGTCGGCCCCCTTGAGGACCTCCTCGATCTCCTCGGCGTGGTCCTCGGCGGCCTTGCGGCCCACCTCCGGGTCGGCGCCGGCGCCGAGACCGCGGGTGAGCTCGCGGCCGACGTCGAGCTTGACGTCGGCGTCGCTCATGAGGAGCGCCTGGGCGTCGGTGTTGACGGCGATGAACTCGACACCCTTCAGGCCGACCTCGATCATCCGGTTGACCGCGTTCACCCCGCCGCCGCCGACGCCGACGACCTTGATGACTGCCAGGTAGTTCTGCGGAGCTGCCACGTGGAGTGCCTCTCGCCTCTCTCAGCTGATGTCTGTCCGGGACCGCGGGCCCGGGAGGCCGACTGCGCCTCCCCGGCCGGGGCGATCCCGTGATGAACCTTCACCCTCAGGTCGAGGGTTAACGTTATGTCATCGTTTCGCTCGGGTGACCGTAGAAGTCGGAGTGCACTGCGTGCAACTGCCGATCCGGCGTGTCGTCGCGGGGAGACCCCACTGGAAGCGGTAATGACCCACGTGCCACACTAGGTCACGAGCCGTGTCCTCACGATTCCCACCCGTGACCGGACGCAACGCTCGACCAGACCTTGAGAGTCCCCTCAGGAGGACCGGACCGCCGGGTGGTCGGGCGCCGAGACGTCCAGCCGCTCCGCATCCCGGGTCGCCTCGGAGCGCAGCAGCACCGCCAGCACCTCCGCCTTGCGCGCCCCCCGCTCGGGGCTCCCCCAGTGCACCGTCGTCCCGCTGCGCAGCGTCAGCACCACCGAGTCCCGCGACCGCGCCCCGGTGCTTCCCACCTCGGCCCGCAGCTCCCGCGGCAGACCCCCCAGCACCTCCAGCACTGACCGCAGGGTCGCCCGGCCGGCCGTCGCCAGGTCCACGTCGACCAGCGGCACCGCGGCGGGCACGGTCTCCGACACCGCCAGCACCGTGCCCTCCTCGTCCACGACGCGGAACCGGCCGTCACCGTTGGGCACCGCCGCCACCGCTCGCCGCTCCTGCACCCGCACGACCAGCCCGTCGGGCCAGTTCCGCTCCACCCGGACCTGCGCCACCAGGGGCAGCGCCGCCACCTCCGCCGCCAGGGCCGAGACGTCCACGCGCAGCAACTGCTCGCCGCGGCGGCGCTCCGCCAGCGCCAGGACGTCGCCCACCGGCACCCGCTCCGTCCCCGTCACCCGCACCTCCCGGACGGCGAAGGCCGGCACGGTCACGAGCAGCCACACCAGCACCCCGGCCAGCACCGCGACCACCGCGAGAGCGGCCAGCAGCCGGCCCCGCCAGCCCAGCGGACGCCACCGGGGACGCCGGCGCAGCGAGGACCCCGCCGCCCGGGCGACCGCGATGCTCCCCGCCCCGCGGCGCGACCGCGTCGCGGGACTGCCCGCACCCGCCGCCCGCTCGCTGCGACGGCGCTGGGCGCTGCCGCCCGTCGGGCGCGGCGCCAGCGGGGACGGGGGCGCCCCCGCCCGCCCGCCCGCCTGCGAGGCACCGGAGCGCTCCCGTGCCGCTGCTGCGGGCCTCCTCCCCGGCCGGCCCGCCGCAGCGGCTGTCCTCGCGCCACCGGAGGGCTGCGGGACGGCCCCCTCCGGCGCCTGCGCGCCCCCCGGCGGGGTCCGCGGGGGCGTGGGGCGACGGTTCACGGCCGCGCCCCGAGCGCGTCGAGCAGCCGGGGCCCGAGGTCCGTCACGTCACCCGCTCCCAGGGTCAGCACCACGTCGCCCGCCCGCGCCCGCCCGGCCAGGCGCGCCACGGCGGCCCCCCGGTCCGGCTCGTAGGCGACCGCGGCGGCGGGCAGCGCGACGGCGGACGCCACCAGCGCACCCGTCACGGCCGGGTCGGGGTCCTCCCGCGCGACGTAGACGTCGAGGACGACCACCTCGTCGGCCAGCGCCAGGGCCGCCCCGAAGTCCGCGGCGAAGATGCGCGTGCGGCTCACCAGGTGCGGCTGGAAGACGGCCAGCACCCGGCCACCCCCGGCCACCTCGCGGGCCGCGCGCAGCACGGCCCGGACCTCCGTCGGGTGGTGGGCGTAGTCGTCCACGACGCGCACGCCCGCCACCTCGCCCCGCAGCTCGAAGCGACGACGTGCCCCTCCGAACGTGGCGAGCCCCGCGAGGGCCTCCCCCGCCGCCGCGCCGAGCTCCACCGCCGCCGTCAGGGCGGCCGCCGCGTTGAGCGCGTTGTGCTCGCCCGGCACCCGCAACCGCAGCTCCCCCAGGCTGCCGGCAGCGGTGACGACCTCGGCGCGCACGCCCCCGCCCTCGGCGGTCAGCCCCAGCAGCCGGACGTCCGCTCCCTCGGCGCTGCCGTAGGTGCGGACCCGGACGCCCTCGGACCGGGCGAGCTCCGCCAGCCGCGCCGCCCCGGGGTCGTCGGCGCACGCCACGAGGACCCCGCCCGGCACGATCCGCCGGGTGAAGGCCGCGAACGCCTCCTCCACCGCCTCCGCCGTCCCGTAGTGGTCCAGGTGGTCCGGCTCCACGTTCGTAACGACCGCGACGGCCGGGGAGTACGCCAGGAAGGAGCCGTCGGACTCGTCCGCCTCCGCCACGAACACGTCCCCGCCGCCGTCGCGGGCTCCGCGGCCCTGCTGCGGCTGCCCAGGGGTCAGCTCCCCGCCGATGGCGTAGGAGGGGTCCAGACCGGCCTCCTGCAGGGCCACCGCGAGCATCGAGGACGTCGTCGTCTTCCCGTGCGTGCCGGCGACCGCCGCGGCCCGACGCCCCGCCATCAGCGCCGCGAGGGCCTGCGAGCGGTGCAGCACCGCCAGGTCCCGGCGGCGGGCCTCGGCCAGCTCCGGGTTGGCCTCGCGCACCGCCGTGCTGACGACCACGGTGTCGGCGTCGCCGAGGTGCTCTGCGGCGTGGCCGACCTCCACGCGGGCGCCCGCCGCCCGCAAGTCCGCCAGCACCGCCGAGTCCCGGGCGTCGCTGCCGGAGACGGGGATCCCGCGCGCCAGCAGCAGCCGGGCGATGCCCGACATCCCGGCCCCGCCGATCCCGACGAAGTGCACGCGCCCGAGGGAGCCCAGCGCGTCCGGCCGCACGTCCGCGCTCACGCGCCCGCCCCTCCGCCGGCCGCGGCGCGCTCCACCAGGTCGGCCAGTCGCTCGTCGCCGTCGTGCACGCCGAAGCGCGCCGCCACGGCGGCGGCCTCCTGCAGCCGCTGCGGGCTGCCCAGCAGCGGCAGCAGCTCGCGCCGCACCCAGTCCGCGTCCAGGGCGGCGTCCTCGACGAGCAGCCCACCGCCGGCCCGCACCACCGGCTCGGCGTTGCGGCGCTGCTCCCCGTTGCCGATCGGCAGCGGCACGTACACCGCGGGCAGGCCCAGGGCCGTCAGCTCGCTCACCGTCCCCGCACCGCTGCGGCAGGCCACGAGGTCGGCGGCGGCGTAGGCCAGGTGCATGGCGTCGACGTAGTCGCGCACGACGTACTGGCCCCGGTAGCGGCCCGGGTCCAGCTCCGGCAGCGGCACCGTCTTGCCCCGGCCGCTGACGTGCAGCACCTGCGCCCCCGTGGCCAGCAGCTCCCGCGCCGCCGAGCCCAGCACCTCGTTGAGCCGCTGGGCGCCCAGGGAGCCGCCCGTCACGAGCAGCGTGGGGCGGGCCGGGTCCAGCCCCAGCTCCTCCCGCGCCGCGCGCCGGCGCAGCTCGCGGTCCGGGGCTGCGGCCAGCTCCCGGATCTCCGCCCGCAGCGGCATGCCGACGTGCACGGCCCCGCGCAGGGGCGTGCCCTCGAACGTCACCGCCACGTGCGGGGTGAGCCGCGCGCCGAGGCGGTTGGCAATCCCCGGCAGGGAGTTCTGCTCGTGCACCACCACCGGCACCCGGCGGCGGCGCGCCGCGAGGTACGCCGGGGTCGCGACGTAGCCACCGAAGCCCACGACGACGTCGGCGTCGATCCGCTCGATCGCGCGCTCGGCGGCCAGCACCGCCGCGCGCAGCCGCCCGGGCAGGCGCAGCAGGTCGGGCGACGGACGGCGCGGCAGCGGGACGCGGGGCACCACAGCCAGCTCGTAGCCGCGCTGCGGCACCAGCCGGGACTCCAGCCCCTCGGTGGTGCCGAGCGCCAGCACCCGGGTGGCGAGATCGCGACGACGCAGGCAGTCGGCCGTCGACAGCAGCGGCGCGACGTGCCCGGCGGTGCCGCCGCCGGCGAGCAGGACGGACAGGCCGCTCACCGCTGCTTCCCACCGGGGGCCGGGCTCCGCCGCCGCGCCTGCGGAGCCGTCTTCGGGGACTTCCTCACGGGGTTCTCGGCCTTCGCGCTCTTCGCCGGGGTGCCCCCGGCGGTTCGGGTGGGGCTCTGGGTGGGACGGGGAGCCCGGGTGCTGCCGGACGCGGGGCGGCGCGCACCGGAGCCGGCCTCCCGGGGGCGCGGCAGCACGGCCAGGGAGCGGCGCACGACCGACGGGCGCGTGCGCAGCGCCTCCGCGGCACCGGGCTCGGAGCGCGCGAACGCCAGCAGCACGCCGATGGCGGCCAGCACCATCACCAGCGCGGAACCGCCGCGGGAGATCAGCGGCAGCGGCACGCCGATGACCGGGAGCAGGTCCAGGACGACGCCGATGTTGACCATCGCCTGCCCGAGGATCCAGGTCATGATGCCGGCGGTGGCCAGCTTCACGAACATGTCCTCCGAGCGGCGCGCCAGGCGCAGGCAGGCCAGTCCGAGGACGGCGAACAGCAGCAGCACCACCAGCGTGCCGGGCAGGCCGAGCTCCTCGCCGATGATCGCGAAGATGTAGTCGTTGTCGGCCTCGGGCAGCCACTGCCACTTCTCCCGGCTGGCACCGAGCCCAACGCCCCACCAGCCGCCGGAGGCCAGGGCGTACTGGCCGTGCACGGGCTGCCACGCGTAGCCCTGCAGGTCGGCGCCCTGCACGGGCGTCCCGTCGAGCCACTGCGCCACGCGCCGCCGTCGGTTGTCGCTGACGGCGATCAGCAACACCGCGATGGCGGCACCGGCGGTACCGGCGAGCGCGAAGAACCGGAGCGGCACGCCGGCGACCCAGAGCATCCCCGCGACGATCATCATCATGACCATGGCGGTGCCCAGGTCGCGGCCGAGCAGCACCAACCCGACGGTCGTCGCCGCCGTGGGCAGCAGTGCCAGGACCAGGTGCCGCCACTCGTGCAACTGGTGCTGCTTGCGGACGAGGACGAGGGCGCAGCTGAGCACCAGGGCGAGCTTCAGCGCCTCCGACGGCTGCCCGGTGAAGGGACCGATGCGGATCCAGTTGAGGTTGCCCTTGACCGGCACGCCGATGCCGGGAACGAAGACCAGCAGCTGCAACCCGATCCCGGCCACCAGCAGCGGCAGGGCCAGCCGCTTCCAGCGCTGCACGCCCACCCGGCTGGCGACCAGCAGGGCGACGACGCCCACGACCGCGAACAGCGCCTGGTTCTGGAAGCCCGCGAAGACCGACTTGCCGTCCGCGAGCGACTTCACGCTCGAGCTGGACAGCACCATGACGAGGCCGATGACCACCAGCAGCGCCGTCGTGGCCAGGACCACGTAGTGGGTGGCGAGCGGGCTGTCCATGCGCCCGGCGTAGGAGCGCAGCCACGACAGCGCTCCCCCTGCGGCGGCGCGACCGGACCCGGCGATCTCCCCGGCCGTGCGCCGGGGGGGAACCGCGGCGCCCCCGCTGGCCGTCACCGCTGTCCCCGGCGGCGCACGGCCGCGGCGAAGGCCCGCCCCCGGTGGGAGTAGGAGGTGAACTGGTCCATCGACGCGCACGCCGGCGCGAGCAGCACCGTGTCACCGGGCTGCGCGAGGGCGGCGGCGCGCTCCACGACGGCGTCCATCAGCGAGTCCGGCAGCTGCTCCGGCGAGGCCTCCACGCCCCCAGTCTGCGGCGGCTCCACGGTCACCACCGGCACATCCGGCGCGTGTCGGGCCAGGGCCGCGGCGATCTCGTCGCGGTCGCGGCCGATGAGGACCGCGGCGCGCAGGCGGGAGGCGTGCGCGGCGACGAGGTCGTCGAAACGGGCGCCCTTGGCGAGACCGCCGGCGATCCAGACGATCGAGCCGAACGCCGCCAACGAGGCCGCGGCGGCGTGGGCGTTGGTGGCCTTGGAGTCGTCGACCCAGCGGACACCGCCCGCCTCGGCGACCTGCTCGACCCGGTGCGGCTGGGGGCGGAAGCCGCGCAGGCCGTCGCGCACCGCCGTGGGCGCCACCCCCGCGGCGCGGGCGAGCGCCGCGGCCGCCAGGGCGTTGTCGACTGTGTGCGGCGGCACGGGGGCGCCGTCGCGGGAGAGGTCGGCCAGGGTTCCCAGCTCGGCCGCGCTGGTGCGCCGCTCCGCCACGAAGGCGCGGTCGGCGAGGACGTCCTCGACGAGGCCGAGCATGCCCACCGACGGGGTGCCGCGGGTGGTGCCGACGGCCCGGCAGCCCTCCTCGACCTCGGCCGCGCGCACGAGCTCCTCCGTGCGCGGGTCGGCCGTGGAGTACACGCAGGCCAGGCGGGTGTTCTCGTAGACCCGGCCCTTGGCGCCGGCGTAGGCGTCCAGGGAGCCGTGCCAGTCCAGGTGGTCGGGGGCGATGTTGAGGCACGCGCTGGCCAGCGGCCGCAGCGACGCCTCCGCGTCCGTCGACAGCCAGTGCAGCTGGAAGCTGGACAGCTCCACCGCGAGCACCTCGTAGGCGTCGGGGTGGCGCATGGCCTCGATCAGGGGGGTGCCGACGTTGCCCGCCGCCGCCGCCCGCAGCCCGCCCGCGCGCAGGACGGCCGCCGTCATCTCCACCGTCGTGGTCTTGCCGTTGGTGCCCGTCAGCGTCAGCCAGGACGCCGCGCCGGCCTCCGGCCGCAGCCGCCACGCCAGCTCCACGTCGCCCCACACCGGCACCCCGGCCAGGGCGGCGCCGACGAGGAGGTCGGCGTCGGGGCGCCAGCCGGGCGAGGTGACGACGAGGTCGTAGCCGTCCCAGCCGCCGGGGGCCTCGCCGAGGGAGGCGGGCCCGAGGTGGACGCGACCGCCGAGCACCTCCAGCAGCTGCGCCTTCTCGCGCTCCGCCTCGCCCTCGCGGGCGTCGACCACGACCACCTCTGCGTCGTGCTCCAGGAGGGCGTCGGCGGCGGCGAAGCCGGACACGGCGATGCCGGTGACGAGGACGCGCAGCCCGGCCCAGTCCGAGGCCGCGGACCTGAGGCGGCGCACCCGCTCGGTGTCCGCGGCGCGCGGCGCGGACAGCGGCCCGCCGCTCACGAGCCGACCACCCACTCGGCGTAGAAGACGCCGAGGCCGAGGGAGACGAACAGCCCCGCGATGATCCAGAACCGGATGACGATGGTGACCTCGCCCCACCCGGCCAGTTCGAAGTGGTGCTGCAGCGGGGCCATCCGGAACACCCGTTTGCGGGTGAGCTTGAAGGAGGCCACCTGGATCATCACCGACAGGGTGATGATCACGAACAGGCCGCCCAGCAGCACGAGGAGCAGCTGCGTGCGGCTGAGGATCGCCAGCGCCGCCAGGGCCCCGCCGAGCGCGAGGGAGCCCGTGTCCCCCATGAAGATCTTCGCCGGGGAGGCGTTCCACCACAGGAAGCCGAAGCAGGCGCCGAGCAGCGCCGCGGCCACGACCGCGAGGTCGCGGGGGTCGCGCACCTCGTAGCAGCCGCGCGCCTGGTCGGGGATCAGGCAGTTCTGGTTCGACTGGAACGTCCCGATGAGGACGTAGGCGGCGAAGACCATCGTGCAGGCGCCGGTGGCGAGGCCGTCGAGGCCGTCGGTGAGGTTCACCCCGTTGCTGGTGCCCGCGATCATGATCAGGGCCCAGAGGACGAAGAGCCCCGTGCCGACGTACGTGCCTGCCTCGGCGAAGTCCAGCAGGGAGATGTCGCGCAGGAAGGAGATCTCCGTCGAGGCGGGCGTGCGGCCGGAGTCGGAGGGGAAGCGCAGCGCCAGCACGGCGAAGACCACGCCCACCAGGACCTGGCCGATCACCTTCGGCCCCGCCCGCAGGCCGAGACTCCGCTGCTTGGAGATCTTGATGAAGTCGTCGAGGAAGCCGACGACGCCCAGGCCCGTCATCAGGAACAGCACGAGCAGCCCCGAGGCGGTCGGCGGCCGCTGCGTCACCAGGTGCGCCACCGCGTAGGCACCCAGCGTCGAGAGGATGATGACCGCGCCGCCCATCGTGGGCGTGCCGCGCTTGGTGTGGTGGCTCGTGGGCCCGTCGTCGCGGACGAACTGCCCGTAGCCGCGGTGCACGAGCCAGCGGATGTACAGCGGCGTCCCGAAGAGCGCCAGGACGAGGGACACCGCCGCAGCGATGAGGACGGTCCTCACGGAGTCGCCACCAGCCTCTCCGCGAGGGCGGCGAGCCCCGCACCGTTGGACGACTTCACGAGGACCACGTCACCGGGACGCAGCTCGGCGCTGAGGAAGTCCCAGGCCGCGGCGACGTCGGGCACGAAGGCCGCCTCGTCCCCCCAGGACCCCTCCATCACCGCCCCCGTGAACACCGGGCGCGCCCCCGTCCCCACGGCCAGCAGCCGCGAGACGTCCAGGCGCACCGCGAGGCGGCCCACGGAGTCGTGCTCGTCGCGGGAGGCCTCGCCCAGCTCGAGCATCTCCCCCAGCACCGCCCAGCTGCGCCGGCCCTCCGCCATCGCGACGAGCGCCTTCAGCGCCGCGCGCACGGAGTCCGGGTTGGCGTTGTAGGCGTCGTTGACGACGGTCACCCCGTCGGGGCGCTGCACCACCTGCATGCGGCCCGGGCTGGCCGCCTCCGCCGCGGACAGCGCCGCGGCGACGTCCGCCAGCGGGACGCCCAGCCCGAGGGCCGCGGTCGCCGCCGCCAGCGCGTTGGAGACCTGGTGCTCCCCGTGCAGGCGCAGCGCGACGTCGGCCTCCCCGGCGGTGCCCGGCCCGGACTGCAGCGTGCTGAGCAGCCGGAAGCGGGCGCGGGCCGCGCCGTCGAGCTGCACGTCGACGGCGCGCACGTCCACGCCCTCGCCGCGCCCGTGCGTCAGGACCCGCGCGCGGGTGCGCTCGCGCATCGCGAGGACCCGGGCGTCGTCGGCGTTGAGCACCGCCAGCCCGTCCGGGGCCAGCGCCTCCACCAGCTCGCCCTTGGCCCGGGCCGTCGTCTCCACCGAGCCGAACTCCCCGGCGTGGGCGGCGCCGACGTTGAGCACGACGCCGACCTGCGGCGGGGCGATCTCGCACAGGGAGCGGATGTGCCCGAGGCCGCGCGCCCCCATCTCCACGACGAGGTGCTCGACGGTGGGGTCGGTCTGCAGCACGGTGAGCGGCGCGCCGATCTCGTTGTTGTAGGAGCCGCGCGGCGCCACGACGGGCCCGCGCACGGCCAGCACGGCCCGCAGCAGGTCCTTCGTCGTCGTCTTGCCCGCCGAGCCGGTGACCCCGACCACGGTGGGCCGCCCCGCCTCGCGCAGCCACTCCAGGACCCCGCGGGCGAGCCGGCCGAGCGCGGCGACGCAGTCGTCGGCGAGCACGACCGCGGCGCTGCCGCCGCCGAGGTCGACCGGGCGCTGGGCCAGGACCGCGCGCGCCCCGGCCGCCACGGCCGCCGCCGCGTGCTCCGCGCCGTCGGTGCGCTCCCCCGGCAGCGCGACGAAGAGGGCACCGGGGACGGCGAGGCGGGAGTCGACGACGACCGGGCCGGTGACGGCGGGCTCGTCGGGGTCACCGGCCGCCGCGACGAGCCGGCCGCCCGTGAGCTGCTCGACGTCGCGGCTGGACAGCGGGATCACTGCGTGCCTCCTCGGGGGGTGCTGTGCGGTGCGGGGACCGCCTCGGGATCGGTGGCGGGCAGGGGCCGGGCGCGCTCGCGCAGCAGCTCGGCGGCCACCTCGGCGTCGTCGAAGGGGAGCACGCGCCCCGCGACCTCCTGGCCGCGCTCGTGGCCCTTGCCGGCGAGGAGGACGGTGTCGTGCCCGCCGGTGCAGGCGGCGAGACCGGCGGCGACGGCGGCGCGGCGGTCGGGGACCTCGAGCAGCTCGGCCGCGGCTCCCCGGGCCAGCGCGGCCCGGGCCCCGGCGAGGACGGCGGCGCGGATCGCGGCCGGCTCCTCCGAGCGGGGGTTGTCGTCGGTGACCACGACGACGTCGGCGCCCTCCACGGCAGTGGCGCCCATGCCCGGGCGCTTGGCCGCGTCCCGGTCGCCCCCGGCGCCGAGGACGACGACGAGCCGGCCCGGGGTGTCCGCCCGCAGCGTCGCCAGCACGCGCTCCAGCGCGTCGGGGCTGTGTGCGAAGTCGACGACGACCACGGGCTCGCCGGGCGCACCCGTGGTCACGGGCTGCATCCGGCCCGGGACCGCGCCCGCCGAGGCGGAGCCGCGCACGACCGCCTCGGCGGGGACCCCGGCCTCCAGGGCGGCGACGGCGGCCAGCGCGGCGTTGGAGACGTTGAACGCGCCGGGCAGGGGGCAGCGCAGCCGCAGGCGGCGGCCGTCGTGCGAGACGAGGGAGAAGGTGCTGCCGGGCCGCTCGGCGCGGACGTCGGCCACGTGCCAGTCGGCCGCCCCGTCCGCCCAGCCGGTCCCGCCGCTCGTGCGCACGGTGGTGACGGGCACGGTCGCGGTCCGCGCGAGGCGCTCGCCCCACTCGTCGTCGACGGCCACGATCCCGCACCGGGAGTGCGCGGGGGTGAACAGCTCCGCCTTGGCGGCGAAGTAGTCCTCCATGTCGCGGTGGAAGTCGAGGTGGTCCTGGCTGAGGTTGGTGAAGACCGCGACGTCCAGGACGGCGCCGTCGACGCGGTGCAGGCGCAGCGCGTGGCTCGACACCTCCATCGCGCAGGCGCGCACCCCGGCGTCGCGCATCCGCCGGAAGAGCGCGTGCAGGTCCGGGGACTCCGGCGTCGTCCGCACGCTCTTGACCCGTTCCTCGCCGATGCGGGTCTCCACGGTGCCGATCAGGCCGGTGCGCCAGCCGGCGGCGGCCAGCAGCGCCTCGAGGAGGTAGGCGGTGGTCGTCTTGCCGTTCGTGCCGGTGATGCCGACGGTGGTCAGCTCCCGCGCCGGGTGGCCGTGCACGGTCGCGGCGACCTCGCCCAGCACCGCGCGCGGGTCGGGGACCACGAGCGCCGGCAGGCCGGCCGCCACCACCCGCTCCGCACCGGCCGGGTCGGTCAGCACGGCCACGGCACCGGAGGCTGCCGCCTGCACGGCGAAGTCCGCCCCGTGGGCGCGGGCGCCGGGCAGGGCCGCGTACAGGTCGCCGGGGCCGACCGCGCGGGAGTCCAGCGTGGCCCCGGTGACGACGACGTCCTCCGCGCCGGCGGGGGCGGGCAGGGACAGCAGGGCGGCCAGGTCGCGCAGGGTCGGGGCGCCGGTGGAGCGGGGGTCCCGGGGGTGGCCGGGGGGAGGCTCGCTGGTCGGCACGGTGGGGAGGCTACCTCTCACCAGTACAGCGGAAGCGTCGCCGGGGCTGCGGTCGACGGCGGGATCTTGCGCTGGGCCAGGGCGTAGGTCATGAGTTCCTTGAAGACGGGGCCCGCCGCGGAGCCGCCGTAGTAGGTGGTCTTGGGGTCCTGCACGATCACGGCCACCACGAGCTGGGGGTCGTCGGCGGGGGCCATGCCGATGAAGGAGGCGGTGTAGCCGGAGTAGCAGCGGCACTCGTCGTTGTAGCGCTGGGCGGTGCCGGTCTTGCCGGCGACGAGGTAGCCCGGGATCTGCGCCATGGCGGCGGTGCCCTCCTCGCTGACGACGGCCTGGAGCATGTCGCGCATCGTGCGGGCCGTCGCGGCGCTGACCGCCCGGCTCTCCTCCGGCGGCGGGGCCGGGGTGTAACCACCCCGCGGCGTGGTCCAGCCCTGCAGGAGCTGCGGCTGCACGCGGACACCGTCGTTGGCGATGGTGGCGAAGACGGAGGCGGCCTGCACGGCGTTGACGGACAGGCCCTGACCGAACATGACGGTGTAGCGCTGGGTGCCGCTGTAGTCGTCCGGCTCGGCCACGATGCCGCGGGTCTCCCCGGGCAGGGGCAGGCCGGTCTTCTCCCCGAAGCCGAACTTGCGCTGGTACTCGTGGAGCGTCTCGGCGGACATGCGCTCGCCGGCGAGGATGGTGCCGATGTTGCTGGACTGGGCGATCACCCCGGCCAGGGTCATCTGCGGGTTCTTGGCCACGTGGGAGTCCTTGAACTCCTTGGTGGAGCGCTTCAACCTCGCCTCGATGGTGAAGCGGCTGGCGGGGTCGACGACGCCCTCCTCCAGGCCGGCGGCGAGGGTGACGACCTTGGCGGTGGAGCCCGGCTCGAACGGCTCGGTGACGGCGGTGTTGTTGAAGGAGGTGCCGCTCGCCCCGGCGCGGTTGGTGGGGTCGACGCTCGGGTCGCTGGCCAGGGCGAGGATCTTGCCCTGCTTGTCCATGATCACGGCGGTGGCGCTCTGCGCCTGCGTCTGCTCGCGCACGCCGCGCAGGGCCTGCTGGGCCTTCCACTGCAGGTCGCGGTCGATGGTCAGGTGCAGGGTGTCACCGTCGACCTCAGGTTGACGCTCGCTGACGCCGAGCGGGATCTGCTGCCCCTGGGGCGTGCGCTCGTACCGCTCGAAGCCGTCCACGCCGCGCAGCCGGTCGTCCAGCTTGAGCTCCAGGCCCGAGGCTCCCACCAGCTCGGAGGTGCCGTCGGGGCTCGGCCCGAGGACCCCGACGAGCGTGGACGCCGCCGGCCCGGTGGGGTAGACCCGCAGGCTGGAGCGCTCGCTGGCGATGCCGGGGATGCGCAGGGCCTGGATCTCGCGCCACGCCTCGGGGGTCAGTCCCTTGGCCAGCACCTCGTAGCGGTCCTTCTCCCCCGCCGCGGCGAGCTTCTCCACGAGGACGGCCGGGTCGGCGCCGAGGACGGGCGCCAGCAGGGCGGCAGCGCCCTCGAACCCCACCCCCCGCTCCTTCGTGCGGGGCCTCGGGTCGGTGGCGCTCCTCTTGTTGAAGTCCCGCAGCACCGTGGGGTCGGCCACGACGTCGCGCCGCTCCACCGAGGTCGCGAGCAGGACCCCGTTCGCGTCGACGATGTCCCCCCGGTCCGCGTGCAGGGTGAGCTGCTGGCCCTGGCGCGTCTGCAGCGCCACGGCCGCGAGCTCCGAGGCGTCCATCCCCTGCAGCTGGACCAGCCGCCCTCCGAAGAGGCTCAGCACGATGAGGACCGCGAGCACCCACGCCCGCAGCCGCCGGTCGGCGCGAGGGCCGGCGGCGGCCTGGGGAGCCCGGCGCCGGGCGGGGGCCTGGGCCACTGCTGGTCCTCCTTCGTGCGGCTGCGCTGGTCTGGGTGCCTCTCGCGGTGCCCGCCGGCCGGGTGCCGGCCGGCGGGGCGGCGTCACTGCGGGGCCGCCTCCGCGCCCACCGGCTCACCGGCGCCCGCGGGGTCCTCGGCGGCGGCGGGCTCGTCCGCGGCGAGGGGCTCCTCGGCGACGGGGGACTCCTCGGCCACGACGGGCTCGGGCTCCTCCACCACGGGCAGCGGCACCACGACCCGGCCGTCGCGGGCCAGGTGGGTCGGCGCGGGGGCGGGCACCATGCCGAGCCGCGTGGCCTGCTCGTGCAGCGCCTGCGGGGCCGCCTTGGCGGCGATCCCCTCGTCGACGGCCTGCTGCTGCTCGGCGAGCAGCGTGGCCTCCCGCTCCAGCTCGCTGAGGGTGAAGGCGTCGCGGGCGATCGCGATGTTCATCATGAGCAGCGCCAGCAGGCCCGCGGTCAGCAGCAGGACGCAGGTGAGCGGAAGGGGCAGCCGGGCGGCGAGGGCGGCGGGCGGGGCGACGACGCGCAGCGCCGGGCGGGCGTCGTGGAGGGGCCGGTGCCGGAACGCGCGCACGGAGGCGTTGCGGGCCGCGATCAAAGGCTGGCTCACCGCGAACTCCCTCCTTGCTCCCGAACCGTCCGGTTCCCGGCTGCGGGCCGCCTGCGTCCCGCCCGGTCGTGCAGTTTCCCCGAAACCGGGGCCGAGTGTGGACCGGCCCCTCCCCGATCATCGGCGTCGGCGCGCACGGCTGCGCGGAGGCGCGCCGACGCAGCGCGCGGATTGCGCTGCAACTCCTCCGGATCGGCCGTTTCACCACCCCTCGTGAGCAGTTGCGCACGCGGGGCGGTTCCTGGGAGTTCCACGGGAAGACCCGGCGGCGCGGTGCTGCGGCTGACCTCCGCGAGGAACTTCTTGGTGATCCGGTCCTCCAGGGAGTGGAACGTCAGGACGGCCAGGCGCCCACCGGGAACCAGCGCCTCGAACGCCGCCGGCAGCGCCCGCTCCACCACCCGCAGTTCGTCGTTGACCTCGATGCGCAACGCCTGGAACGTCCGCTTGGCGGGGTTTCCACCGGTGCGCCGCGCCGCCGCCGGGATCGCGTCGCGCACGAGGTCGACGAGGCGCGCACTGGTGGAGAACTCCTCCCGACGGCGCTCGCGCACCACGGCCGCGGCGATGCGCGGGGCGAACCGCTCCTCGCCCCAGGTGCGCAGGAGGCGGGTGAGGTCGTTCTCGGAGTAGGTGTTCAGCACGTCGGCCGCGGTGCGCCCGGAGGTCTGGTCCATCCGCATGTCGAGCGCGGCGTCACGGGCGTAGGAGAAACCCCTCTCCACCTCGTCGAGCTGGAGGGAGGAGACGCCGAGGTCGAAGAACACCGCGTCGACCGCGGGGATCTCGAGTTCCTCCAGCACCTGCGGCAGCTCGTCGTGGACGGCGTGCACGAACGTCGTGCGGTCCGCGAACGGCGCCAGCCGCTCGGCGGCCAGGGCGAGGGCCTGCGGGTCGCGGTCGATGCCGACGAGCCGGGCCTCGGGGCAGGTGCGCAGGAGTTCCTCGGCGTGCCCGCCGAGGCCGAGGGTGCAGTCGACCGCGATCGCCCCGGGCCGCTGCAGCGCGGGCGCCAGCACCTCGGTGCAGCGCCGCAGCATCACGGGGAGGTGGCGGCCGGCCACGTCGGGTCCGTCCATGCTCCGGGTTTCGAGGCCCTGGTCCTCGACGCCGGACCCGGGCGCCTCGCGCTCCACCGGCGCACCGTCGACGGTGTCCGCCCGAGCGCCCGCAACGCGCCCCTCGCCCGCCATTCCCGCTCCTCCTGCTCCTCAGTGCTCTGCTCGCCGGCCCCCGGAGGGACGAGCGGGTGGTGCTGCGCCGGTGTCCGGCGGTCGTCGGTACGGGAGAGGAGGTGCGGAGCGGTTGCAGGGGCGCGAAACAGTGCGGCGCGTCATGGGCCCGGGTCCCCATCCGCCCCGAGCCCTCGCGGGCGCCGGCCTGGCACCGGGGAAGTGCGCCAGGACGGTGGGGCGGGTGGAGACCCCGGCCCACGAGCCGGGGGTCGGGACGGACGGGCCGTCCCGGGCACTGCGGTCACACGATGCCGGGCAGCACCTCCTCCGCCTGGTCGGCGAACGGCTGCTCCGCCGCGGCGAGGTAGGACTCCCAGGTGGGCAGGTCCCAGATCTCCGCACGGGAGCCGGCACCGATGACGGCGACGTCCCGGTCCAAGCCGGCATAGGTGCGCAGGACGGGCGGGATGGTGATGCGGCCCTGCCGGTCCGGGAGCTCGTCGGAGGCGCCGGAGAGGAAGACGCGGAGGTAGTCCCGCGTCTCCTTCCTGCTGAGCGGCGCCTGCCGCAACTGGTCGTGCATGCGCTCGAACTCCGCGGTCGGGAAGACGTAGAGGCAGCGTTCCTGCCCCCGGGTGATGACCAGGCCATCGGCCAGCTGGTCGCGGAACTTCGCAGGAAGGATCAGGCGACCCTTGTCGTCCAACCGCGGGGTGTGGGTGCCGAGGAACACGACCCACCTCCACGACCGGACATCCGCGGACCGACCCGACTCGACCGTTGTTCAGCGCCCGACGCACTGCCCGATGCGGCGCCTCTCCGGGGCCCGTCTCCTGCGAGCCGCACCCTGGTGAGCCACCGCGCCCCACAGTACTCCACTTCCCCCCACCGTCAACCAACGTCACCCTGCGCGACGTCCCCTGCGGCGGGGTCCCCGCAGGTCAGGGCGGTGGAGGGCCGGCGGGGTCGCCGCGGGGACCGCTGCGGACCCCGGCGGCGGCGGTGCTGAGCCGGAGGGCTGGAAGTCGACGGTCGGCAGGCTTCCAGGGCTGCGGTGGGGCAAAGTGGGGGACGATGCGGGAAGGACCCCGGCACCGGCCCGGGCACCTGCCGCGGTGACGGAGAGACGGGGACCACGTGACGACCACGAGCGCTCAGGCCAACGGACACGTGCCGGACCCGGCGACGGGGTCCGCGCACCTGCCGGCCGGAGCCGGCGGCGTGCCGGAGGCCGTGGCGCCGGAGGGCCCGTCGCTGGAGGACATCGCCGCGACCGGCGCCCGCCTGGCCGAGGCGGTGCAGACGGTCATCCAGGGCAAGGCGGAGGCCGTCCGGCTCGCGCTGACGGTGCTCTACGCGGAGGGGCACCTCCTCGTCGAGGACGTCCCGGGCGTCGGCAAGACCATGCTCGCCAAGGCCCTGGCCCGCGCCATCGACGGCACGGTGCGCCGCATCCAGTTCACCCCGGACCTGCTGCCCAGCGACGTGACCGGCTCCAGCGTCTACAACCGGGAGACGGCGCAGTTCGAGTTCCGCCCCGGCGCCGTCTTCGCCAACGTCGTGCTCGGCGACGAGATCAACCGCGCCTCCCCCAAGACGCAGTCCTCGCTGCTGGAGTGCATGGAGGAGGGGCAGGTCACGGTCGAGGGGGTCACCCACCGGCTGCAGGCACCGTTCATCGTCTTCGCCACGCAGAACCCCGTCGAGATGGACGGCACCTACCCCCTGCCGGAGGCGCAGCGGGACCGCTTCATGGCGCGCATCTCGCTGGGCTACCCCTCGGCGGACGCCGAGCTGTCGATGCTCGACCAGCACGGCGAGGAGCCGCCGCTGGAGCGCCTCACACCGGTGACCGACGCCCCGTCGCTGCGGCGGATGAGCGCGGCGGTGCGGCACCTGCACGCCGCCCCCGCCCTCAAGGAGTACGTCGTGGGCCTGGTGCGCTCCACCCGGGAGCACCCCGACCTCCGACTGGGGGCCTCGCCCCGGGCCGCGCTGCACCTGCTGCGCGCCGCGCGGGCGCACGCAGCGCTCGACGGGCGCGACCACGTGCTTCCCGACGACGTCCAGCTGCTCGCCGTGCCGGTGCTGGCGCACCGCGTGCTGCTGACGCCGGACGCGATGCTCGCACGGCACTCGGAGGAGCAGGTCGTGGCGGACGTGCTCCGGCGCACCGCCGTGCCCGTCCCCTCACGGCGATGAGGAGGCTGCGGCGGGGGTCGGGCCGGGCGCGTGCCCGCCGCCGCCGTCTCGGGCCCCTCACCGCGCGCGGCTGGGCCCTCGTCCTGGCCGGGGGCGTCGCGTCGGTCGCGGCCGTGCAGCTCGGTCAGCGGGACCTGCTGCGCCTGGGGGTGCTGCTGCTCGCCCTGCCGGTGGTCGCGCTGGTCCTGACGGCACGCGCCCGCTCCTCTCTCACCCTCCACCAGAGGTCGAGACCCCTGACGCTGCCGGCGGGCCAGCGCGGCAGCATCGACCTGACCGTGCGGGGCACGGGGGGTCGCGCGGGCGTGCGGGTCTGGCTGGAGGACACGGTGCCGTTCGTGCTCGGGACCGCCCCCCGCCTGCCGGTCCCGCCCCTGCCGCCGGGCCGCACGCTCGACCTCAGGTACACGGTGAGCTCGGAGGTGCGGGGCGCCTACCGCACCGGTCCGGCGGTGCTGCGGATCGGCGACCCCCTCGGCCTCTGCGACATCCGGCGCACCCTGCGGGGCACCACCGCCGTCGACGTGCTCCCCGCGGTCCACCCCCTGCCGGCCGTGCCCCTCGGGGACTCCCCCGGCAGCGGCGGGGGCACCGCGCGCAGCAGCTCGGCGTCCGCCGAGGCCGACGACATCGCCCTGCGGCAGTACCGCCCCGGCGACGACCTGCGCCGCGTGCACTGGCGCTCCACCGCCCGGCGCGGCGAGGTGATGGTCCGGGAGGACGAGCGCGGCGGGCGGGCCGAGGTGGTCCTCCTCGTCGACCGCCGCCTCGGCGCCCACGCCGGCCGCGGGCCCGCCTCGTCGCTGGAGTGGGCGGTGTCCGCCGCCGCGTCGATCGGTGCCCACCTGCAGCGGCGCGGGTACCCGGTCCGGCTCGTCCACGGCGGCTCCCGTGCGCACGAGCGGGGGATCGCCGTTCCCGCCGAGGCGCAGGCGCGCGCCCTCCTGCACGAGCTGGCGGCGCTGCGACCTGGCGACGACGACGACCTGCGACTGGCGGTGCAGGCGCTGGGGCGCTCCTCGGCGGGAATGCTGGTGGCCCTCCTCGGTGCTGTGGACTCGGAGGACACCCTCCCCCTCGTGGCCCTGCGCGACCGCTCGACGCCTGCCGTGGCGATCCTGCAGCGCACCCACCTGTGGGGGCGTGCCCTCACGACCGCACCGGCCCCCGAGGCAGCGCTGCAGCGCGCGGAACTGGTGCTGTCCGGCGCGGGGTGGCGCACCGCCACCGCCTCGCCGGGCGACGAGATCGCCGACGTGTGGGCCTCCCTGGCCCGCGGTGGACCTGCCAGGAGGCCCGCGTGAACCGCAGCACCCGCACGTCACTGCTCGCGGCGGCCGCGACGACCGCGACGCTGCTCACGCTCCGGCCGCTGGTCTCGTCCGGCGCGTGGTTCGCCGACGCGCTGCTGGTCGTGGTCGCCGTGACGGGCACCGGGATCGCCGTGCACCGGCTGAGCCGCCGCCACGCCCCCGCCGTGGCGGCGCAGGCCCTCGTCCTCGGCGCCCTGCTGGTCCTGCTGTACGCCCCCGGCACGGCCCTCCTCGGGGTGGTGCCCACCGGGGAGACCCTGCGCCGGCTGGCGGCGCTCGCGACCGACGGCGCCCTGGCGGTGCAGCGCTACAGCGTGCCCGTCAGCGACCTGCGGGGCCTGCAGCCCCTCATGGTCGCCGGTGCGGGCCTGCTCGCCCTGGCCGTGGACGTGCTGGCGACCCGGCTGCGCCACCCCGCCCTCGCCGGGCTGCCGCTGGCCGCCACCTACGCGGTCCCCGTCGCCCTGGCCCCTGGCGGCTCCGGCGCCTTCGCCTTCGTCCTCGCCGCCCTCTGCTACCTGCTGCTCCTGCGCGCCGACGTCAGCGGCCGCGAGCGCCGCTGGGTCCCGGCCGCCGCGCGTCGCGCCGGCGTCAACGGGCTCGGCCTGGCCGCCGCGGCCGTGGCCGTGGCCGTGGTGGTGCCCGCCGCGGTGCCGGACCTCGACGAGAAGCCCCTGACCTTCGACCTGGGGCAGGGCGAGTCGATCACCGTGATCAACCCGATCCTCCACCTCAAGGACAGCCTCGGGGCCCGCTCCGACGCCACCGTCCTCCTCTACGAGACGACCGAGGACGCCCCGGCCCCGCTGCGGATCGTGACCGCCGACGTCTTCGACGGGAAGACGTGGGCGCCGCGCACCGGCACCGACATCCCCCGCATTCAGCGCGTCCAGACGGGCATGCCGACGGCGCCCGGTCTCTCGGACGAGGTGCGCAGCGCCGCCGTGGAGGAGACCACGAGCGTGACCGTGCGCAACCTGCAGCAGAACTACCTGCCGCTGCCCTACCCGGCCGTGCGGGTCGCCATCGAGGGCGACTGGCTCTACGAGCAGGACACCCTCAACGTCGTCGGCGACGGGGAGACCACGCTCGGCCGCCGCTACACGGTCGCCCACCTGCGCGTCACCCCGAAGGAGTCGACGCTGCGGGAGGCCCCGCCCGCCCCCGAGGGCATCCGCGACGTCTACACCGCCCTGCCGGAGACCCTGCCCGCCTCGGTCCACGAGGCGGCGCGGACGGTGACCGAGGGCGCCCGGGACGACTACGAGCGCGCGGTGCAGCTGCAGCGCTACTTCCGCACGACCGGTGGCTTCACCTACTCCACCGAGGTCGCCGACGACGGCGGCAGCGACGCCGTGGCCTCCTTCCTGGACTCGCGCTCCGGCTTCTGCGTGCAGTTCGCCTCGGCGATGGCCGTCATGGCCCGCTCCCTCGGCATCCCGGCGCGCCTGGCGATCGGCTTCCTGCCCGGCGAGCGCGTCGGCGACGGCCGCTGGCGCATCAGCGCGCAGGACGCCCACGCCTGGCCGGAGCTGTACTTCGAGGGCACCGGGTGGGTGCGCTTCGAGCCGACGCCCGCGGCGCGCACGCCCAACGCCCCGCCGTGGTCGCTGCCGGCCGTCACGCCCGGCACGAACGGCCAGGTGCCGCCCGAGGCCGCCCTGCAGCCCAGCGAGTCCCCGGGCGCGGCGCCCAGCGCGGCGCCCAGCACCGCGGCGGCAGAGGAGGAGCTCGAGCTCGGAACCGGCGAGCGCGCCTGGAGCGACCCGGTGGAGGAGCTGCCGTGGGCGTGGTTCGTGATCGTCGCGCTGCTGCTGTCGAGCCTGCTGCTGCCGGTCCTCTCCGACACCGTGCTGCGCCGGCGGCGCTGGGCGTCGGTGCGCGGCGCCGACGACTCCGCCGAGGCGGCGTGGGCGGACCTGGCCGACCGGACGCGCGACCTCGGTGCGGCGTGGCCGGACTCGGCCACCCCGCGGCAGGCCGCCGAGCGCCTCGGGGAGTTCGCCGAGCTGCAGCCCGAGGAGTCCGCAGCACTGACGCGCCTGCGCCGGGCGGTGGAGCGCGCGCGCTTCGCGCCGGGGGCCGACGGCGGGGAGCGGCTGGCGCGGGCCGACGTGGACCGCATCGTGGCTGCGGTGGCCGCCCAGCAGCCCCGGTCGGTGCAGTGGCGGGCCCGCCTGTGGCCCTCCGCGGGGATGCGTGCCCTGTCCCGCACGGAGGTGCCCGTGCCCTGGTCGCGACGCGGTCCGGACCAGGCGCCGGGCCGCGGTGCCGAGCCGGCACCGCGGGAGCGGGAGCGGGTCGGCTCCTCGCGCTGAGACCCCCTCCCCGGGCGGCGAGCCCGGACGGGGCTCGGCGGCCGGCCGGGCGGGCGGGCCCGGCCGACGGGGTCGCGGCGGCCCGGACTGCGCGCAGCCAGGCTGGTCCGCGCGGCTGTGGGCGGATGCACTGCGGCCGAAGCCCCGGCCCCCGACCCCGGACAGCAGGAGGGGCCGGACACCACTGGTGTCCGGCCCCTCCTGCTGTCCGCCCCCTCACCCGAGGAGGCGCAGGTTCACCACTGGTTGCGGCGACGCTCCCAGCGCTCCTCCATGCGGGCCATGAAACCCCCGCGCGGCCGGGGATCGCGGGCGGCCCGCAGGCGCCCACCGCCCGCCGCGGGACTCGGTGCCGCCGGGGTCGAGGCGGCCCGTGGCGGTGTGAACGCCCAGACCGTCCCAGCCAGCATGATGACGAAGCCACCGGCACCGACCCACACTTCGCGGACGGCTACTCCGATGACGAGCAGGACAAGACCCACGACGAGGGCAACGCCGCCCACGAGCAGTCGTCGACGCGCAGCCTGGGCGCGGTGCGACCCGCGCATGGCCGACGCGAACTTCGGATCGTCCGCGGACAGCGCGCGCTCCATCTGCTCGAGCAGACGCTGCTCATGGTCCGAGAGCGGCACCTGTACCTCCTGGCATGCGCACGGTGAGCTACAACCATAAGTCTCCCGTCACGTCCGGGAAACTCGATCGAAGACTCTGCCTCCTTGCAGGTCCTCGCATGTCCAACGATCGGCCCAGCGTCGAGTTCCTGCCCGCCGGGAGCAGTGTTCAAACGGCCCGGCAGCGCGCCGTCGCCACTTTCCCCCGAAGCGGGCCCGGCGGGCGTCGCCGGCCGGGGCGCGACGCCACCCGGTCCGCCGCTCACCGCGGGGCCGCCGCGGCCCACGGGTCCCCGCCCTCCGCACCCGGCGGCGGGAGCAGGCTCGCCGGCCGGACCGCCCCGCGGCCGAAGCGCGCGCTGACCCGGTCCACGGCCTCGTCGGCCTCCCGCCACCCCTGGGGCCGCTCCCCCAGGACCAGCTGGCGGTGCTGGGCGGAGGCCGGCACGAGACCCTCCACCCGCACGCCGACCAGGCGGATGCGCGCCCGCTGCAGCCCGAGCGCCTCGTACAGCCCGTGGGCGGTGGCGTGGACGACGCGCGTGACGTCGGTCGGCTCGGGCAGGGTCCGGGAGCGGGTGAGGGTGGTGAAGTCCGCGAACCGGACCTTCAGCACCACCGTGCGCCCGGCCAGGCCGGCGGCCCGCATCCGGCCGGCGGTGCGCTCGGCGAGGCGGAGGATCTCGCGGTGCACGAGGCGGGGGTCGTCGACGTCGCGTGCGAACGTCTGCTCGGCACCCACGCTGCGCTCCTCCCTCTCCGCGTGCACGGGCCGGGGGTCCCGGCCCCAGGACAGCTCGTGCAGGGAGCGGCCGGTGGCCTCGCCCAGGGCGCGGCGCAACGTCTCCACAGGGGTGTGCGCGATGTCGGCGACGGTGCGCAGCCCCAGGCGCAGCAGCGTCTCCTCCGTCCGCTCCCCCACCCCCCACAGCGCCGCCACCGGCAGTTCGTGCAGGAACTCGACGGTGCGGGCACGGGGGACGACGAGCAGGCCGTCGGGCTTGGCGGCCGCGGAGGCGAGCTTGGCCACGAACTTCGTGGCGGCCACCCCGACGGAGCAGGTGATGCCCTGCTCGTCGGCGATGCGGTCGCGCAGGAGCCGGGCGATCGCGGTGGGTCCGCCGAGGCGGCGCCGCGCGGCGGCCACGTCGAGGAAGGCCTCGTCGAGGCTGAGCGGTTCCACGCGCTCGGTGGTGGAGCGGAAGACGGCCATCACCCCGGCCGAGACCCGGGCGTAGTCCTCGTGGTGCGGTGGCAGGACCACCGCCTGCGGGCACAGCCGCCGGGCCCGCCCCATCGGCATGGCGGCGTGCACGCCGGCGCGGCGGGCCTCGTAGGTCGCGGAGAGCACCACGCCGCGGCGCCCACCGCCCACGATGACCGGCCGGCCCCGCAGGTGCGGGTGGCGCAGCAGTTCCACGGAGGCGAAGAAGGCGTCCATGTCGACGTGCAGGACGGTGCACCCGGTGTCGTCGGGCACCTCCCCGGCGGGCTGGACCGGCCGGGGGACGCGCCGGCGGCTCACGGCCGCCGGCCGCGCGGGGACGTTCCGCCGGGCGGCACCGGCGCGTCGCCGGCCGGACGTCCCCGCCACGACGGGAGCCGGACGCGGGGCCCGAGGGGCGCAGCCCTGGGCGTGAGGTCAGCGGCGGGCGTGCACGTGCAGGTGGCCCGCCGCGGACAGCAGTTCCTCCGAGCGGGCCGCCTCGGCGTCCAGCCGGTGCAGGAGGGCCAGGTCGGACTCGGACTCCGCGCAACTGCTGTGCACGAGGTCGCTGAAGGCGCGGGTGCCCTCCACCGCGGTGACGGTGAACCCGGCGCGCTCGGTGAGGTCGGTGGCGGAGGCGCGGTCGAAGCGGCGCAGCAGCGGGTCGGCGGGACCCCAGCGGTGGTCGGGGCCGGCGGCGAGCTCGAGGGCCTGCGCGAGGTGACCGGACAGCGCCCGCGCCAGGACGGCTCCCGTCCACTGCGCCACCAGCAGGCTGAGCAGGCCCTGCGGGCGCAGCGCGGCGTGGGCCGAGCGCAGCGCGGCGAGCGGGTCCTCGACGACCTCCAGGACGCCGTGGCACAGCAGCAGGTCGGCACCGGCCTCGGGGAGGAGCACGGCGAGGTCGGCGGCGTCGCCCTGCACCGCCCGCACCCGGTCGGTGACCCCGGCCTCGGCGCTGCGCCGCTCCAGCGCGGCCAGGGCGTCCGGGCTGGGGTCGACGACGGTGACGCGGTGGCCGAGGGCCGCGATGCGCACGGCGAGCCCGCCGGTGCCGCCGCCGAGGTCGACCACGGACGCCCCGCCCGTCCCGTCCGGTTCCGCAGCCGGGCACTGGGCCAGCAGGCGCTGCACGCCCTCCCACAGCACGCCCGCCGCCCGGGACCCGCTCCGGTCCTTGGACACGCGTTCCTCCTGGGTGCTCGTCGGGGCGGCGCCGCCGCCGGGTCGCGGTGGTCGCCCGAACCCCGCGCCCACCCTAGACAGGTCCGCCCGGCCCGCCGCGGGACGCCGCCCGCGACGGGCCGGGGCGCAGCCGCCGGGCCGGTGGGGACGGCCGTCACGGCGGCGCTCACCGCCCGGAACTGCCGGGGCTGGCGTGCCAGACCTTGCGGGGCCCCCCGCCGCCTCGGGGATCGTCCCCTGGTGGGCGGACGTCCGCGTACGGCGACTGCCGGAAGCCGCTGGGGTGCACGAGCACCCGGCGCCCGCCCATCCCCCCGGCGCGCCGCCCGTCCTCCGCGGCGTCCGCCCGGTCCCCGCCGAGGGTGCGCGCCCCGAACTCCGCGCTCGGCGGGCGGGTCACGACGGGCCTGGTGGATCGGCTGGCGGCGGCGCCGGCCACCGCCTCCGGCGAGACCGCCCCGGGCAGCGGCGAGGCCGCGAGCACCGCGTGCACCGCGTCCCGGCCACCGGTGAGCCACGTCCCGTGCAGCGGCGGCAGTTCCCAGGCACCCGTGGCGCGCAACGACACCCCGCGCGGGCCGGTGCGGCGCAGCACCCCGCGCACCAGCAGCAACCAGGAGTGGAAGACGGTCGCCGCGTAGGGACCCTGGGCGTCCTCGAAGAAGGTGACGTCGAGGGGGCCGGTGGCGTCGTCGAGGGTGAGGAACACCACCCGGCGCCCGGAGCGCACCGGCGGCGTCTGGGTGGCCACCTTCACCCCGGCGACGAGCAGTTCGCTGCGGCTGCGGCGGCGCAGCAGGTCGCGGGCGCGGGTGGTGCCGAGGTCGGCGAGCAGGGCCGCGTAGAAGTCGAGGACGTGGGCGCTGGCGTCGAGGCCGAGGACGTCCAGCTCGGCGCGCACGCGGTCAGCTCCGGTCATCTCCGGCAGCCCGCTCGGGCGCGGGTCGGCGGGTGCCCCGCCGAGGTCGAGCGCCAGCTGGACCGGCAGGGCGGCCGCCTCGGGTGCGGGTGCGGGTGCCTGCGACTGCGAGCGGGCCGCCGCCCGCACGTCCGCGCTGCGCGGGGCCCGCCCCACCGTCGCCCCCGCCACCGTCGCCCTGGTCGCCGTCGTCCCGCCGCCCGCTGCGCCGCCGGCCGCGGTTCCTCCTGCCCCGGTTCCCCCGGTCCTGCTCCGCCGCGGTGCGGCCGGCCGCAGGGCCCGCTCCGCCCGTTCCAGCTCCGCCAGTTGCAGCAGCAGGTCCCGTCGCGTCGCCCGGCCCCGCCGCGGGATCGGGGAGCGCCCCCGGGCAGGCACGCCCATGCCGTGCACGGCGTCGAGGGCCCCGGCGAGGACGAGCCGCTCCGCGACGGGGCGGGAGGGGCGGGCCCGCTGCCACAGGTCGGCCAGGCAGTCGTAGGGGCGGGCGGCGACGATGCGGGCGACCTCCTCGTCGGTGATGCCCCGCACCTCCGCCAGCGGCAGCCGGATGCCGTAGCCGCGCCCGTCGGGAACCCCCCACGGCCACTGCCCGTCCCCCCGGCCGGGCCCGGCGGTCTCCAGGACCCCCTGCCCGCCGGTTCCCCGCGGGCCGGGGTCGATGGGCGGTTCCACCCGCTCCACCCGGTACACCGCGTCGGAGGCGTTGACGTCGAGGCCGAGGACCTCGATGCCCAGGTTGCGCGCGTCGTCGAGGATCAGCCGCTTGGGGTACATGCCGGGGTCGTGGGTGAGGACGCCCGCGAGGAACGCCGCCGGGTGGTGGGCCTTCAGCCAGGCCGACTGGTACGTCGGCAGGGCGAACGCCGCCGCGTGCGCCTTGCAGAAGCCGAACGAGGCGAAGGAGCGCAGCACGTCCCAGATCCGCTCCACGGCAGCGGGTTCGAAGCCGTGCTCCAGCGCCGCCGAGCGGAACCACGGCTCCACCGCGGCCTGCCCGTCGCGCGAGCCTAGACGGCGGCGCACCTCGTCGGCCTCGGCGAGGTCGACCCCGGTGGTCGCGGAGATCACCTCGATGACCTGCTCGTGGAACACCACCACCCCGCACGTCTGCTCCAGGACGCGCCGCAGCCGCGGGTGCAGGAACTCCGGCGGCGCCCAGCCCTGCCGCGCCCGCAGGAACGGCGTGACCATGTCGGACTTCACCGGCCCGGGGCGGAAGAGGGAGATGTCGACGACGATGTCGGCGAAGGTCTCGGGGGCGAACCTGCCCACCAGTTCCCGCTGCCCGGGTGACTCGATCTGGAAGCAGCCGAGGGTCCGGGTGGACTGGACGAGGCGGAACGTCGCGTCGTCGTCGAGCCGGACCTGCGCGCGGTCGTCGAGGTCGACGCGGACGCCCTCGACGCGCTCCACCTCCGCCACGGCGTGGGACATGGCCGACTGCATGCGGATGCCGAGCACGTCGAGCTTCAGCAGGCCCAGCGCCTCCACGTCGTCCTTGTCGAACTGGCTCATGGGGAACCCCGACCAGCTCGCCTCCACGGGCGTGCGGTCGAGCAGGGACAGGTCCGAGAGCACGATCCCGCAGGGGTGCAGGGCGACGTGGCGGGGCAGGCCGTCGAGCTGCTCGACGAGGGTGAACAGCCGGTCCAGGCGCCGCTCCCCCAGCCCGCTGCGGCGCAGCTCGGGCAGTTCCGCGATGGCGGCGCGGGCGTCGCGGGCACGGATGTGCGGGAACGCGGTGGCGATCGCGTCGATCTCCTCGGGCGGCATCCCCAGGGCGGCACCCACGTCGCGCACGGCGTGGCGGACCCGGTAGGTGTCCATCATCGACACGCACGTGACCCGTTCCGCCCCGAAGCGGGCGAGGATCGCCTCGTACACCTGCGCGCGCCGGTCGGACTCGACGTCGAGGTCGATGTCGGGCAGGGAGGCGCGGCGGGGGTTGAGGAAGCGCTCCATGAGGAGTCCGTGCTCCAGCGGCTCGACGCCGGAGATGCCGAGCAGGTGGTTGACGAGGCTGCCGGCCCCGGAGCCGCGCGCCGCGACCCGCACGCCGAGGCCGCGGACGAGGTCGCAGACGTCGGCGACGGTGAGGAAGTAGGTCTCGAAACCGGTCGCGGCGACGGTGCGCAGCTCGGCGTCGAGGCGGCGGTGGACGGCGGCGGTGAGCCCGGTCCCCGCGTGCGGGTAGCAGCGGGGGATCCCCGCCTCGCAGCGCGCGCGCAGCACGGCGGCGGCGTCGGTTCCCCCGGCCAGGCCGAGCACGGCCCGGTCGGGCAGGTGGGGCCGGCCCAGGCCGAGGTCGGCGACGGGGTCAGTGCGGCAGCGCTGTGCGAGGTCGGCGGTGGTGGCGAGGAGTTCCGCGGCGGTGCGGGAGGCCCCGGGCCCGGCGGTGCGCGCGACGGCCAGTGCGGTGCGGGCCATGTCGGCGGCGGGGAGCAGGTGGGCCTGCCCGGTGGTCCGGTCGAGGTGGCGCTCCCCGAGGGGGGCGAGGCGGCGGATGGCGTCGAGGAGGTCGGTGACCACCGCCCCGCCGGGCGCCGGTGAGCGCACGGCGTTGGTGAGGACCGCCGGCACGCCCACCGCCCGCGCCAGCGCCAGCATCCGGGCGGCGTGGGGCAGGCTCGCCGGGCGGCGCTCGGGGCCGTGGTGGCAGACGACCTCGACGTGCAGGCAGCCCTCGGGCAGCAGTGCCCGCCAGCGTTCGAGGACGGCGCGGGCGAGGTCGTCGCGGCGGGCGAGGACGGCGCGGCCGACCTCGGAGGCGGGGCCGAGGAGGACGGCGAGGTTCCCGCCGCCGGCTGCGGCCGCGACGAGTTCGGCGCTGCTGACGGGGTGGCCGCGCTCACCCCGCAGGTGCGTCTCGCTCACCAGCCGGCACAGCGCGGCCCAGCCCGCCCCGGGGTCCGCGGGCGAGCCGTGGGCGGCTGTTCCGCCGCTGCCGGTGGCGAGCACGAGGACGCGGGGGTGGCGGGGGTCGACGCTGCGGCCCCCGCGCACGGGCACGCGGGGGTGGGGGCGCTGCGCCGCCGCGGAGGGGTCGGCCCAGGCGGGCAGCCCCCGCACGAGCTCGGTGGGCTCGACGGCGAGGTCGACGCCCAGGACGGGGGCGATGCCCGCCTCCCGGCATGCGAGGACGAACTTCACCGCCCCGTAGAGGCCGTCGCGGTCGGTCAGGGCCAGGGCGTCCATCTCGAGTTCCACCGCCCGGGCCACGAGCGCCGCCGGGGTCGCCGTGCCGTAGCGCAGGGAGTAGCCGGAGGCCACGTGGAGGTGGGTGAACTGCGGTGCGGGGGGCATGTCGGGTCGTCCTGTTCCCTGGTGTGCTGGGCTCGTCGTGAGCCGTCGGCGCCCGTGGGGAAGGACGGACCTGGTGGGGTGCGGCGTTCAGCCGCCGGGGGCGGGCATCAGCTCGCGGTACCGGAGCCGGGCCGCAGGAACCCGGCCTGCACGGGGTCGACCCGCGCGGCGTCGGCCTGCGCGGCGTCGGGGAGCAGGGGGATCGGCGGCAGGCCGAGGACGGCCTCCACGGCCCGGTGGAACGCCTCGGCCTGACGCATGAGGTACGCGGCCGCTTCGGCGTCGACGACGTCGTGCCGGCCCGCCTCGATGGCGGAGCGGCGCCGGGCGCTGGCCGTGAAGAACGCCGCCCAGTCCGTCAGCTCCGGCGCCACGCGGGGAAGGGTCTCCCAGGCGCTGCGCGGCGTGCTGCCTCGCCGCCGGGGAGCCGCGGAACCGCGCACCGCGAGCACGGCTGCGGCGCAGCGCAGGGCTGCCAGGTGGGCGTGGAGATAGCGCTCGGCGACGTCGTCGCCGTCCCATGCCGCGAGGAGGTCCTGCCGGGAGCGCTCGAGCAGGTCGAAGGCCGCGGGGGTGACGGGCATCCGCTCTGCCACCACCGGCTCGGCGGCGGGGACGGCCGTCCTGCGCGGCCGCGGGGAAGCGGTGCGGGGGGTGGGCATCGGGTCCTCCTCAGTCGCTGACGCGCAGCAGCCGCCACGCGCCGTCGTCGAGCGGGGCCGGGGTGGCCGCGGTCCCGGGAGCGGCGGGACGGCACAGGTCGTAGACGCCGGCGCTGCTGCTGCGGCCCGCGCTGGCCTCCACGCGCCAGACCTCCCGCTCCACCTCCGCGAGGGTGTCCTCCACCGGGTCCCCGGTGGGGAGGTCGGCCCCGTGGACGGCGGCGACCGAGGCCTCCCACCAGGCGCTGCGCTCGCGCCAGCAGGCCAGGACGTCGTGGACCACGTAGAACCGGCCCCTCCAGAGGAACTGCGCAGGGGCGGGCGCTGTTCCCCCGACGACCCCGGTCCTGACGTGCACCGCCTCGGCGAACCGCCGCACCCCGCCCACCTCCCCCGACCGCTCCGGTGACGGCCACGGTCCCGTCGCTGCACCCATCACACCCCACGGGTACGACACGTCGGGGTTGACGGCCCGCAGCCGACGGGCCGGGGGAAGACGGCCCAGGACGGGGCACCCGGCGTGCGGTCTGCGGGAGCTTCCCCTCTCTCGCAGCCGCAGCCGGGTACCCGCCTCGTTCGAACACCTGTTCGAACGCTTCGAAGATACACCGATCACCCTCCGTCGCGTCAACGGAAGGGGAGTCGCCCCCGCGACACCCTCACCCGGGCGGGGACGTTCGGCCGGGCGACACCGGCGCGTCGCCCGCGCAACGTCCCCGCCCCGCGACACCCTCACCCGGGTGGGGACGTTCGGCCGGGCGACACCGGCGCGTCGCCCGCGCAACGTCCCCGCCCCGCGACACCCTCACCCGGGTGGGGACGTTCGGCCGGGCGACACCGGCGCGTCGCCCGCGCAACGTCCCCGCCCCGCGACACCCTCACCCGGGTGGGGACGTTCGGCCGGGCGACACCGGCGCGTCGCCCGCGCAACGTCCCCGGGGGAACGGAGCGGCGTCAGCCCATGTGCGGGTAGCGGTGGTCGGTGGCCGGCACGAACGTCTCCTTCAGCGAGCGCGGGCTGACCCAGCGCAGCAGGTTCAGCGGGGAACCCGCCTTGTCGTTGGTGCCGGAGCCGCGGCTGCCGCCGAACGGCTGCTGTCCCACGACCGCTCCCGTGGGGCGGTCGTTGACGTAGAAGTTCCCCGCCGCGAAGCGCAGCGCCCGCATCGCCTCCGCGACCGCCGCGCGGTCCTGGGCGATGACGGCGCCGGTGAGGGCGTACTCGGAGGTGGACTCCGCCGTCTCGAGCACCCGGGACCAGTCGCCGTCGTCGTAGACGTGCACGGACAGCAGGGGCCCGAAGTACTCGGTGCGGAAGGACTCGTCGCCCGGGTCGTCGGAGAGGATGACGGTCGGCCGGACGAACCAGCCCTCCGAGTCGTCGTAGGTGCCGCCCGCCGCGATCTCCAGCCCGGCGGAACGGGCCCGCTCGATGGCGTCGGCGTTCTTGCGGAACGCGCGGGCGTCGATGACGGCGCCGGTGAAGTTGGACAGGTCGGTCACGTCGCCGACGGGCAGGGCGTCGACCTCGGCGCAGAAGTCCTTCCCCATCCGGTTCCACACCGAGCGCGGCACGTAGGCGCGGGAGGCCGCGGAGCACTTCTGCCCGGAGTACTCGAACGCCCCGCGCAGCATCGCCACCTTCAGCGCCCCGGGGTCGGCGGAGGGGTGCGCGAGGACGAAGTCCTTCCCGCCCGTCTCCCCCACCAGCCGCGGGTAGGTGCGGTAGTTCGCGATGTTCTCCCCCACCGAGCGCCACAGGTGCTGGAACGTGGCAGTGGAACCGGTGAAGTGGATCCCGGCCAGGTCGCGGTCGGAGAGCACCACGTCGGAGATCACCGGCCCGGCGCCGTGCACGAGGTTGATGACCCCGGGGGGCAGGCCGGCGGCCTCCAGCAGGCGCATCGTGAAGTGCGCCGAGAACGCCTGCGTCGGCGAGGGCTTCCACACCACGACGTTGCCCATGAGCGCCGGGGCGGTCGGCAGGTTCCCGGCGATGGCCGTGAAGTTGAACGGGGTGACCGCGTAGACGAACCCCTCCAGGGGGCGGTGGTCGGTGCGGTTCCAGGTGCCGGGCGCGCTGATCGGCTGCTCGGCGATGACCTGGCGGGCGAAGCCGACGTTGAAGCGCCAGAAGTCGACCAGCTCGCAGGGGGTGTCGATCTCCGCCTGCTGCGCGGTCTTCGACTGCCCGAGCATGGTCGCCGCGGCCAGCGTCTCCCGCCACGGCCCGGCGAGCAGGTCGGCGGCCTTGAGGAACACCGCGGCGCGGTCCTCGAAGTCCATCGCGGCCCAGTCCGCGGCCGCGGCCTTCGCGGCCCGCACGGCGGCGGCCGCGTCCTCGGAGGTGGCCTCGGCGTACGTGCCCAGCCGCGCGGCGTGCCGGTGCGGCTGGACGACCGGGCGGCGCTCGCCGGAACCGGTGACCTGGTCGCCGCCGATGGTGTGGGTCAGGTCGAGGTCGAGTCCGGCGAGGTCCGCCAGCTTGCCCGCCAGGCGGGCGCGCTCCGGACTGCCGGGCGCGTAGGAGTGGACGGGCTCGTTGACGGGCGCGGGGACCTGGGAGACGGACTGCACGGCGACCTCCGGTCGGGTTCGTGGGGTGTGGTGGTCTCGGCGGGCCGGACTGCTCGTGGGGCGGGGGGGGGTTCAGCGGGTGGTGAGCGAGCGCAGGAAGAACCCCACGTTCGCGGGGCGCTCGGCCAGGCGACGGACGAAGTAGCCGTACCAGTCGGTGCCGTAGGGCACGTAGACGCGGACCGTGGCGCCCTCCTCCGCGAGGCGGCGCTGCTCGGCGGGCTGGATGCCGTAGAGCATCTGGAACTCGTAGCTGTCCGCGTCGCGCCCCGTCCTGGTCACCAGTTCCCGGGCGATGCGCACCAGTCGCAGGTCGTGGGTGGCGACCATGGGGTAGCCCTGCCCCTCCACGAGGATCCGCAGGCAGCGCACGTACGCGCGGTCGACGTCGGCCTTGTCCGGGAAGGCGACGCTCTCCGGCTCGGCGTAGGCGCCCTTGACGAGGCGGATGCGTGAGCCGGCGGTGGCGAGGTCGCGGCAGTCGGCCTCGGTGCGGTGCAGCATCGACTGCAGGACGGCCCCGACGGTGGGCACCTCGGCGCGCAGCGTCCGCAGTGTCTCCAGGGTGGCGTCGACGGTGGTGTGGTCCTCCATGTCGAGGGTGACGAGGACGCCGTTCTCCGTGGCGGCGGCGACGAGCTCGGCGGCGAGCCCGGTGCTGACGCGGACCCCGTCGCGCGGCAGGGCCTGGCCGAGCGCCGACAGCTTCACCGACGCCTCGGCGCCCGCGGTCAGCCCCTCGTCGGCGAGGCGGCGGAACAGGTGCAGGTAGGCGTCGCGGGTGGCCTCCGCCTGCTCGCGGGAGGTGGTGTCCTCCCCCAGGTGGTCCAGCGTGAAGGTCAGCCCCGCGGCGGTCAGCTCGCGGACGGTGCGGACCGCGGCGTCGAGGTCGTCGCCGGCGACGAAGCGGGACACGACGGGCCGGGTGGCGGGCGAGGAGGTCACGGCGCGGCGCAGGGCGTCGCTGCGGGCGGCACCGAGGAGGGCGGTGCGCATGACAGGAGCGAGCACGGGGACCCCCAGGGGTGTCGGCGGGCGGACGCGGTTCCCGGCGGTGGCCGGTCTGGAAACCGTAGGTACTCCTGCTCGCCGCTCGTAGCGACATCTGGAGGATGATGCCCCCGTCTCCTCATACATCCGTATGACCGGAGCGGGCGCGGGCCCCGAGGGCGGGACCGGTGGCAGGAGGGGGACGCGGTGGCGGACCTGCAGGAACTCGTCGACGCCGTCGCCGACCTCACCGGTGCGCCGGTCACCCTGGAGGACCGCGCGTTCCACCTCGTCGCCGCCAGCGGGCACCCCGGCCCCATCGACGCCGTGCGCCAGGACACCGTCCTGCACCGGCGCGCCACCGCGGCCGTCCGCGCCCGCTTCGAGTCCTACGGCATCGCCCGCTCCCCCGCTCCCGTCCGCATCCCCGCCGATCCCGCGCAGGGGCTGCTGGCCCGCTGGTGCGTGCCCGTGCGCTGGCAGCGCGTCGCCCACGGTTACCTGTGGCTCCTCGACGACGGGCGCCTGCCGGAGGCCGACGTGGCCCGGGTGCGGCCCCTGGCGGAGGAGGCCGGTGCCGTCCTCGCCCGCCGCGCACGCCGTCGCGCCGACCTCAGCGGGATGCTCGACGCGCTGCTGTCCGCCGACCCGGCGCGGCGGGAGCGGGCCGCCGAGCACCTGGCCGACACCCACGCCCTGCCCGCCGGCGCGCTGGCCGTGGTCGTCCTCCTCCCGCCCTCCGGAACCGGGCCCCTGGAGGAGGTCAACGCCTGGCGCCTGCCCCGCGGCGTGCTCGCCACCGGCCGCGACGACGGGGCCGTGCTCCTCGTCCCGCTCGGCCCCGAACCGGCCACCGGCAGCGGCCCCCGCACGGGTTCCGGCCCCGCCGAGGACGCCCTCCTCGCGCCCGCGCGCAGCGTGGCCCGGCGCGCGCGGGACCTGCTGCCCGAGCGCAGCCGCACCGCCGCCACCGGGATCTCCGACCCGGTCCCGACCCTGCCGCACGTGCGCGCGGCCTGGCGGCAGGCGAGGGCCGCGGCGCTGCTCGCCGCCCAGCAGCCCGCCCAGCAACCGGCACCGGCCGCGGCGGTGGAGTGGTCCGGGGCAGGGGTGGCCCGGCTGCTCGCGCACGGACGCGCGGAGGACCTCGCCGACGCCGTCCTCACCCCGCGGGTGCGGGCGCTGCTGTCCTGCGGCGACGCGGAACTCCTGCGCACCGCCCGCGCCTACCTCGACGCCGCCGGCAGCGCCCAGCGCACCGCCGCGGAACTGCCCGTGCACCGGCAGACGCTGTACTCCCGCCTGCGGCGCCTGGAGGCGATCACCGGCCTCGACCTCGACGACGGCCGCGACCGGCTCGAACTCCACCTCGCGCTCGCCCTGCTCCCCGTGCTGCCGCACCGCTCGGGCTGACCCCGCCGCGCCGGGCGGCCCGTGATCTGCGGAACCGGCGGAAACCCCCTACCGTCGAACCGTGGAGGCGGGCACCCGCACGACCGAGGAGTCCCGGCTGCTGGAGGAACCGGCAGTCGCGGCGGTCGCCGCCGCCCTGGAGTCGTTGCGCTCCACCGGCAGGGTGCAGATCCTTCCCCCCGGCCTGCGCACACCCACGGACGTCGCCGAGCACCTCGGGGTTCCCCGCGCGGCGCTGGCGACGTGCGTGCTGCTCGTGCCGCCCCCGGCGCCGGCACCGCAGCGCGAACCCTGGTACCGGACTCACCTGTGGAGCCCCCGCCCGGTGCGCGGTGAGCACGACGCGGAGACCGCCGTCCTCGTGGTGACCTCCTGCATCCACCGCGTCGTCCCCGAGCAGGTCGCCGACGTCCTCGGCATGCCCGCCCTCGAAGTCGCCGGCACCGGCCCGGACGGAACCGGCTCCGCCGCGATCGCCCCCCTCGGCCAGCCGGTTCCGATGACCACCCTCGTCGACGTGGCCCTCGCCCCCCAGAGCGTGGTGTGGGTCGGCGCCGGGCACCCCCGCGCCGTCTTCCCCACCCGCTACGACGAACTGCTGCGCCTCACCGGAGGCCAGCCCGTCGAAGTGGGATGACCCGGGAACCCCCGCAACTGCTTGCGGGACTCGCCGTGACCCGCGCCGGACGTCCACCGGAGGAGGCGGAGACGGTCGTGCTCGTGCACGGCCTCGGCAGTTCCACGACCGTCTGGAACCTCGTCGCCCCCGCACTCGCGGAGCGCTTCGCCCTCGTCCTGGTCGACCTGCCCGGTCACGGCGCGGCACCCCTGCCCGACGGCGAGGACCCGCTGGAGGTCATGCGCCCCGCCGCGCTCGGGGCGCGGCTGGTCCGGGCCTGCCGCGAACTGGGGGTTCCCCGCGTCCACCTCGCCGGGCACTCCCTCGGCGGCTGGGTCGCGCTGGAGGCCGCCGCGGAGGACGGCGCCGCCGCGTGCGAGGGCGCCGCGCCGGTCGTGGCGAGCGTCGTCGCACTGGCCCCCGCGGGGCTGTGGGAGCGGCCGCGGCGCCGCCCGCCCCTCGTCCCGACGGGGCAGCAGTTCGCCCGCCTGGGCCGGCGGCTGCCCCGCTCGCTGCTGCGGCGGCGCTGGGCACGCCGCCTCGTGCTCGTCGCGACGAGCGCCGCCCCGGGCCGCCTGCCCGAGGAGGTCGCCCTCGACGCCGTCACCGCGGTGGAGTCGGCCGCCGGGTACCGCGCCGCCGACGCCGGCATCGCCGCGGGCAGGTTCACCCGCGGCCCGGACGTGCGCGCCGTCGCGGCCGTCGCCTTCGGCATCCGCGACCGGGTCCTGCCCGCTCCCCGCGCCCAGCTGCGCTCCGCGGCCCCCGCGGCGTGCCGGTGGCTGGTGTGGGACCGCTGCGGGCACGTCCCGCCGTGGGACCGCCCCGCCGACTGCGCCCGCCTCATCGCGGAGGTCGTGGCGGAGGCGGCGGGACGCGGTGGCTGAGCGGATGGCCGAGCGGATGGCTGAGCGGACTGCACCGCATCGCGCTCCGGGGCACGGGCTCGTAGGCTCGGCGCACGTGACCCCCGCCCCCGGCCTCGTGACGCTGCACCTGTGGAGCGTCCCCACCCGGGCCGTGGTGGCCGCGGCGGCCCGGATGGCCCTCGACCGCCGCCACCTGGCCCGCGCCTCCGGGGTGCGCTTCGCCAAGCTGCTGGGCACCGGCTCCGGTCACACCTTCTCCGTCGCCGACGCCGACCCCCACCGCTGGGCGCTGCTCGTCGCCTGGGACTCCCCCGCCGACGCCGACGCCTTCGAGGACGGCCGCACCGTGCGCGCCTGGGGCCAGCTGGCCCGCGAGCGGCTCCGGGTGCGGATGCGCCCGCTGTCCAGCCGCGGCACCTGGTCCGGGGCACGGCCCTTCGGCGCACCCGGCCGCACCCGCTGCCCCGGCCCCGTCGCGTCCATCACCCGCGCTCGGCTGCGGGCGCTGAAGGCACCGGCGTTCTACCGGGCGGTGCCGCCCGTGGCCGCGGACCTGCAGCGCGCCCCCGGGCTGCGGCTGGCGGTGGGGATCGGCGAGGCCCCCGTCGGGCTGCAGGGGACGTTCTCGCTGTGGAACGACGACGCCGCCCTGCGGCACTTCGCGCACCGGCGCAGCCCGCACCTGGAGGTGGTGCGCCGCACCGCGGCCGAGCACTGGTACGCGGAGGAGCTGTTCGCGCGCTTCCAGGTGCTCGACGTGGAGGGCACCCTCGACGGGCGCACCCCGTAGGAACCGGGCCGGGTTCCGGGAGAGGACCGGCTGGCACCCGGGAAGCGCCCGCGACGGCGGGGCCGCCTCCTCAGCGGGTCCGCCACTCCGTGCGGACGAGGTCGAGGATGCGCGGTCGGTCCAGGGTCGAGGGCTCGGCGTCCTCGACCACGCGGTCGGGGGCGAACACGCCCGCCGCCTGCAGCGTCGCCTCGTCCAGGGAGCGCAGCGAGGGTCCGCCGTCCGGCAGCCGCAGCTCCGGCACCGCCTCCGCGGAGGCCAGGAGGTAGCCCCAGTCCCCGAAGCTCGGCACGTTGACGTGGTAGGGCCGGGTCTGCAGGCCCGCCGCCCGCATCCCCGCCTCGATGCAGGCGAACGTCCTCGGGGCGAACGACGTGGAACCGGCCTGGACGACGACCCTGCCGCCCGGCGCGAGCGCGCGACGCACGAGGCCGTAGAACTCGACGGAGTAGAGCTTGGCCGTGGCGACCGCGTCGGGGTCGGGCATGTCGATGACGACGACGTCGTAGGGGCCCCTCGGCTCCCGCAGCCAGGTGAAGGCGTCGGCGGTGCGCACGGTGACCCGGGGGTCGCTCAGCGAGTCCCCGTTGAGCGAGCGCAGCGGCTCCCACTCCCGCGCGAGCCGCACCATCGCGGGGTCGAGCTCGACCTGGGTGAGGGAGCGCACGGAGCCGTGCTCCAGCACCTCGCGCGCCGCCAGCCCGTCTCCCCCGCCGAGGACGAGCACGCGCTCGTGCGGGCCCGCCATCGCCGGGTGCACCAGTGCCTCGTGGTAGCGGTACTCGTCGGTGCTGGAGAACTGCAGGTCCCCGTTGAGGTAGAGCCGCAGCTCTGGCTGGCGGGTGAGCGTCAGCCCGCGGGTGACGACGATCTGCTGGTAGGGCGTGCGCTCGCTCAGCACGACGGGATCGCGGTAGAGCGCCTGCCGGGCGACCACCTCGAACGGCCCGACGAGCGCGAGCACCCCGGCGAGGACGGCCACCACGACGACGGTCGCCGCACCGAGGGCCAGCCGCAGCCGCCGCCCCAGGTCCGCGCGGAAGAGCCACAGCACGACCAGGGATCCGGCCAGCGCGTTGACCACGCCGACGAGGAGGGCGCCGCGCATGTGGCCGAACAGCGGGAGCAGGAGGAACGGGAACGCGAGACCGCCGAGCAGGGCCCCGACGTAGTCGGCGGCGAACAGGTCGGCCACCGCGGAGCCGGCGTCCTGGCGGCGGATGCGCTGCAGCAGCGTCATGAGCAGCGGGATCTCCGCGCCGATGAGCAGCCCCACGAGGAAGGAGACGACGACGAGCGCCGGGGAGTACAGCTTGAGCCAGGCGAAGGCGGCGTAGAGGACGAGCACGCTGACCCCGCCGAGCAGGGCCAGGGCCAGCTCGACGGCCGCGAAGGCGGCGGCCGCCCTCGGCTGCCACCGCTTGGCCAGCAGCGAGCCCACGCCCATCGCGAACACCATGACGGCGAGCACGACGGAGGCCTGCCCCACCGTGTCGCCCACGAGGTAGGAACCGAGGGCGATCAGGGCGAGCTCGTAGACCAGTCCGCATGCGGCGCAGACGAAGACGGCGGTGAGCACGAGGAACCGCGCGGGCCGCACACCCACCGGGAGCAGCGCGGGCGAGGTGTCCGGGCTCGCGCTGCCCTCCTCGAGCGCCGTCACGGCACGGCTCCCGTCAGGAGATCGAGGCGGCGACGATCGCGCCCCCCGAGAGGTGGGCGACGGCGGTGACCCAGGCGGCGGGGTGCAGGCGGTCCGAGATGAGGGTGTCACCGAGCTTGCCGGGCGTCGCCATGTCCACGACGAAGAACGTGACGGCGAGCATGAGCAGTCCGAGGCCGCCGTAGACGGCCGTGGACAGCAGCCCGTCGGCCAGGTCGTTCTCACTGGTCATGATGGCCGTCACGATGACGGTGGCCACCGAGAGCAGGCCGGAGCACAGCACGAGCGCCGCATTGGCGTTGCGGTGGGTCCAGATGAGGTCCCCGAGCTTGCCCGGCGTCAGCAGGTCGATGACGACGTAGCCGATCGCCATCAGCACCAGGCCGACGGCGAGGTAGGCCACGCTCGCGACCGTTCCCTCGAACAGGTCCTCGATCATCTCTGCCGGCTCCCCTCGTGTGCCGGCCCGGTGGCCGGCTGCTCAACTGTCAGCTCTGGTGTCTGCTCCGCGCGCCTCGCGCACGGGTGGTGCGGGGTGCTCACTTGCCCTCGCCCTCCTCCGCGCCGCCGTCGCCGGGGCCGAACTGCTGGCCCACGTCCTCCGACCACCGGGTGCGGCCCTCCTCGTAGCCGTCCACGAGGACCAGGGTCTGCTCGCCCCGCGGCTCGAAGCGCACGATGTCGTCCTCGTAGCGCAGGTAGATCCGGTCCTGGGCCTGCACGCGGTCGAGAGGGCGGACCTGCTCGCTGAGGCGGGCGGCCGCACCGGCGGGGTCGGCATCGGCCGTGTACGCGGCCGCGGTCCCCACGTCGGCCGAGGACTGCCGCTGGAACAGCTCGGCCGCCTCGTCCTCGACACCGCCACCGATGCCGCAGCCGCCGAGCAGGACCGCCGCCAGCGCAGCCGCGGCCGCACCCCGCCCGGCCCGCTGCAACGCACGCACGTGCTCTCTCACACCGTCGCTCCCAGATCTGTCGGTCGGCTGTCCACCACGGGCGCCGGCAGGGCGACGCTCGTCGAGGTGCTCACGATCTCGCCCGCCTGCGGGTAGGTGTGCCAGGTCTGCCATCGCGCGCACCGGCCGTCGGGGCTCACCTCGCCCACCAGTGCCGTCAGCGCGTCCGCCGCACCGGGGAACACGCCGACGAGCGCGTGCTCGCGCCGCTCCAGCGACGCCCGCAACTCCTCGACGCGAGCCGCGAACTCGCCCGCACCCAGCCGGGCGACGGCGCTGTCGAAGGAGTAGTGCGCCGACCGGCCCGGTGCAGGTGGTGCACCGGGCGGCTGGGCGGAACCCGGCTCCGGCGGGACCGGCAGCTCCTGCCGGACGCGCTCGGGGAGGAACGGTCCCACTCCCGGCAGGCACGCCACCACCTCGGTGAGCCACGGCCGTCCGGCATCGCCCAGGAGGACTTCGTGGGAGGCGCCCAGGACGCGCAGGACCAGCAGGGTGCCGCCGGCCGCGTCCCGGACCGAGAGCTCCGCGAGCGCCTCGGGCGCCGGCCCGCCCAGCCGCCAGGTGAGACCCGCGGCGGTGACGTCGGCGTAGGGCGCGGCGAGGGCCCGGAGCATGCGCCTCCCCCAGCTCTCGGTCGTGCGGTGCGCTCGGATGCTAGCCGAGCCCCCGCCGCTCGATCACCGGCGTGACGCCCCGCCCGGGCGTCGCCCGCGGCCGGAGCCGGAACGGACGCCCGCGGCCGCCGCGGCGTCCTGCCAGAATCCCCTCCATGGTCCTCCGAGGCGCGACGCGGCAGGCGCCGTGCTGACCTTCGTCCACCGGTTGTCCTGCCTCGTGCGCGCCCGCCTGACGGGCTGGCGGCTGCCGCTGGCGATCGCGGTCTTCGTCTTCCTCACCAGCTGGGCGGCGATGGTGTTCGCCGAACCGGCGGACACGGGCATCGCCCGCCCGGAGAACTACTGGTGGTACTTCGTCGTCACCGCGGCCACCGTCGGCTACGGCGACATCGCACCCACCACGACACCGGGCCGGCTCGTGGGCGTCTACGTCATCGTCGGTGGCATCGTGACGCTCACGGTGCTGTTCACCCGGCTCGCCGACCACATCACGTCGATCAGGGGGAACCGCATGCGCGGGGCCGTGGAACTGGACCTCGAGGGCCACGTCGTCCTCCTCGGCTACACCCCCGGGCGCAGCGAGCGCATCGTCGCCGAGCTGACCGCCGAGCGCCGCCTGCGCGTCGTGCTGTGCGCGTGGGAGGACGCCGTCGCGACCGACCCGCTGCCGGAGGTCGCCGAGGTGGACTTCGTGCGCGGCGACCTCTCCAACGCCGACGTGATGCGCCGCGCGTGCGTGGCCCGGGCCCGCACCGTCATCATCGACGGTCGCAGCGACGACGAGGCCCTCACCATCGCTGTCGCCGTCGACCACGCCAACCCCGACGTGCACCTCGTCGCCGCGCTGCGCGACCTCCGGCGCAGCGAGCACTTCCACTACGTCAACCCCCGCGTGCAGTGCACCCAGTGGCACATGCCGTACCTGCTCACCGAGGAAGCCCTCGACCCGGGCATCACGCAGGTCTACACCCAGCTGATGAGCAGCGGCGAACACGGCAACACGTACTCCCTGCGCGTACCGGCGGGTTTCCCCGGGACCAGCTTCGGCGACTGCCAGACGCACCTCGGCCGGCACCACAGCGCCACCGTCCTCGCGCTGCGGGGCAGCGACGGCCTGCGCATCAGCCCCGGCTGGCAGGAACCGGTCAGCGCAGGGGACGTCCTCTACTACGTGGGCTCCCACCGCCTCACCCCGCAGGACCTCGACGCGCGTCGCTGACCAGGCCGCTGCGCTCATGCCGGCCGCGCGCGGAGGAACCGCCGGTCCGCCCGGGACCGCGGCGCTCGGCCGGCGGTCACCGGGTGGTGGACGACCGCGCCGGAACTGCGGCAGGCAGCCCCTTCCCGCGTCCCGGCCCGGCTGCCACCCTGTCCGGATGGCGGGCCCGGCGGAGGGACGGTGGCGCCCGGACGCGCAGCCCGGTGCCCTGCTGCAGGGCTGCCCCGACGGGCCGCGGCTCCCCGGCGCGCACCCCGCGCTGCCCTGCACCCCCGAGGAGCTGGCGACGGACGCGCGGGAGATGGTCGCGGCCGGTGCCGCCGCCCTCCACCTGCACCCCAAGGCCCTCTCCGGCGCGGACTCCCTGGAACCGGCGCACGTCGCCGCCGCCGTGACGCGGGTGCGCGCGGCCGTGCCCGGCGTCGAGGTCGGGGTCACGACGGGTGCGTGGGCGGCGGCCGGCCCGGCCGCGCGGCTGCGGGCGGTGCGCGGCTGGCTCGACGGGCCCGGCGAGCTGCCCGACGTGGCGTCCGTGAACTGGCACGAGGAGGGGGCGGAGCAGCTCGCCGCACTCCTGCTGGAGCGCGGCGTCGGCGTCGAGGCGGGGCTGTGGTTCCCCGGGGCCGTCGCCGCGTGGCGGCGCTCCGGCCTGCGCGCCGACTGCTCGCGGGTCCTGCTGGAGGTGCAGCCGGGGCCGGGTGGGGACGCGGCCGTGCGGGCTGCGGAGGACCTGCTGCGCGCGCTCGGCGACGCCGCACCGCCGGGCGGGGTCCTGCTCCACGGCGAGGACGGCACCTGCTGGCCGGTGCTGCACCGGGCCGGCCGGCTCGGGCTCGCGACGCGCATCGGCCTGGAGGACGTCCTGGTGCTGCCCGACGGAACCCCCGCACCGGGCAACCGCGCGCTCGTGGACGCGGCGGTCGCGGTCCTGGCCGGCTGAGGCCGCCGCGGGCCTGGCAGGCTGCCGACATGATCCTCGAACACGCGGTCCTGAACGTGCGGCCGGGACGGTCCGAGCACTTCGAGGAGGCGTTCGGCCGGGCGAAGTCCATCATCGCCGGGACGTCCGGCTTCCGGCGGCTGACGCTGTCCCGCTGCCTGGAGCGCGCCGACACCTACCTGCTGCTCGTCGAGTGGGACCGCCTGGAGGACCACACGGAGGGGTTCCGGCAGTCGCCGCGCTACCAGCAGTGGCGGGAGCTGCTGCACTCCTTCTACGAGCCGTTCCCCCTCGTCGAGCACTTCGTCGAGGTCCACCGCGCCTGACGCCCCGGCCCGGCCCGGAATCCGGAACCCGGAAAGGACCCTTTCCGTGGTGGCCCCAGGGTGCGGAACCACGGAAAGGGTCCTTTCCGGGAGGGCCGGTTGGTGGTCCCGCCGCCCCGTCCGCGGAACCGGCGAGGAGGCTCAGGCCGGGCAGAGCACCTGCCACGCGGCGGGTTCCATCGTCCAGCGCACGTGCGTCAGCGGCGGCGAGATCTCACCGTCGGAGTTGACCTGGAAGGGCCGCCCGCGCACCGCGGTGATCTCCACCGTGCGGCCCTGGACGGTCCGCACGTCCCGCCGCGCCACGTGCAGGCCGTTGCGGAGGCCGACGGCGTACCCGACACGGGCGACCGGGCCCGTCGAGCCGGCGATGACGACGTCGGCGTTGCCGTCGTGCGGGTCCGCCCCGGGCACCAGCGGCACCCCGCCGCCGATCGTGCCGCCCAGGCCCACGCCCACCATGAGCACCGAGTCCTCCCCGTCGGCCTCCACCCGCCCGTCCACCTCGACCCGCAGGTGGAAGCCGGCGTGCGGGCGGGCCCCGGCGATCACCGCCCCCACCGGGTAGGCCAGCGGCCCGAGCCGGCGCTTGAACGCCATCGCGGCCGCGGCCGCCGCCGCGCCGATGCCGACGTGGGCGGTGTTGACCGTGACGTGCCCGGTGTCCGCGACGAGCAGCTCCACGTCGCGCGCCCGCCCTCCCACCGCGACCCGCGCCGCCGCCACCGGGTCCAGCGGCAGCTTGAGCGACCGGGCCAGGTCGTTGCCCGTGCCCAGCGGGACCAGGCCCATCGGCCCGACCTCCCGCGCCGCCCCCGCCCGGTGCAGCTCCTGCAGGGCGGCGTGCACGGAACCGTCCCCGCCGAGCAGCACCAGCCGGCGCCCCTCGGCGCTCAGCAGCACCTCGCGCAGGTCGGCGAGGCCGGCCGTGGCGCACAGCTCCACCGGCGCCGCCCTGCCGATCTCCACCACGACGCGCTTGACGACCTCGGCGCACGCCCGGCCCGCGGCGGCGTTGACGACGACGCGCACGCCCGACGGCGCAGCGGTGCCCTGGTGGGCGGAGGAGGCATCGGTCTGCACCCCCGCAGCATCCCAGCCACCGCCGGGCGCCCGACAGCGCCGGTGCGGCCCGCACCGCCGGGCGGGGGACCGCGTCCTACAGTGGCGCGCGTGCCGCTGCCCCGTCCCGCCCGCCGCGGGACGCGCGCACCGCTGCCCGCGGCCCTCTGCGGCGCCGCCGTCCTCAGCCAGGTCGCCTACCCCCTGCTGCGCGGCCGGGCGCTGCACCGGGCGACGACCGCCTCCGTCGCCCTCTTCGCCGGGGCCGCCCTCACCGACCTCGCCTGCCGGACGGCTCCGCGCGCGGCGGCGGCGGCGCTCCTGGCGGCGGGCGGCACCGGGCTGGCCGCCGAGGTCGTGGGCACCCGCACCGGCCGGCCCTTCGGCCCCTACCGCTACGCCGGCACCCTCGGGCCCCAGGTCGCCGACGTCCCCGTGGTGGTGCCGCTGGCCTGGACGATGCTCGCCGTGCCGAGCGTCCACCTCGGCCGGATCCTCGCGCAGGCCGTGCCCGGCCCGCGGCTGCGCCGGGCCGCCACCGCGGGGGCCGCGGCGTGGACGCTGGCGAGCTGGGACCTCTTCCTGGACCCGCAGATGACCGCCGCGGGGCACTGGCGCTTCGACAACCCCACCCCCGCCCTGCCCGGTGTGCCCGGCATCCCGCTGAGCAACTACGCGGGCTGGCTGCTGGTGTCGCTGCTCATGACGGCCGCGCTGGACCGGGTCCTCCCCCCGGACCGGGCGGACGCCTCCCCCGCCGTGCCCGCCACCCTGCTCGGCTGGACCTGGCTCGGCTCCGCGCTCGGCAACGCGGTCTTCTTCCGCCGCCCGGTCGTCGCCGCCTACGGCGGTGCCGCCATGGGGCTGACGGTGGCGCCCTACCTGTGGCGCTTGCGCCGGCGGCGGGGGTGAGGTCCGCGCACCGGCTGCGCGCGCTCTGCCGCGGCTGGACCCGCGCCGGCGCGCTGCTGTCCGCGGCGCTGACCGTGCACAGCGCCCGCAACGCCCGCCTGCTGCGCACCCCGGCCGACGCGCCACCGGAGTGCGCCGAAGCCGTCAGCGTGCTGCTGCCCGTGCGGGACGAGGCGGCGCGCGTCACCCCGTGCCTGCGGGCGCTGCTGGCGCAGACGGGCGTGCCGCGGATGGAGGTGCTCGTCTGCGACGACGGCTCCACGGACGGCACCGCCGCGGTCGTGCTCGCCGTCGCGGCCGGCGACCCCCGGGTCCGGCTGCTCCGCGGCGCACCGCCGCCGCCCGGGTGGCTGGGCAAGCCGCACGCCTGCGCGCAGCTCGCCGCGGCGGCCGGCGGCGACGTCCTCGCCTTCGTCGACGCGGACGTCGTGTGCGCCCCGCACGCCCTCGCCGCGGCCGTCCACCTCCTGCGCGGCGGTGACGGCGGCCGGCCCCTGGACCTCGTCAGCCCCTACCCCCGCCAGGTCGCCGCGACCGCCGCAGAGCGCCTCGTGCAGCCGCTGCTGCAGTGGTCGTGGCTGACGACCCTGCCGCTGCGGACGGCGGAGACCTCGCGGCGCCCGTCGCTGTCGGCGGCCAACGGGCAGCTGCTGCTCGTCGACGCCGCCGCCTACCGCCGCGCCGGGGGGCACGCCGCGGTCGCCGGGGAGGTGCTCGACGACATCGCCCTGGTGCGGGCGGTGAAGGCGGCGGGCGGGCGCGGCGGCATGGCCGACGGCACCGACCTGGCCACCTGCCGGATGTACACCGGCTGGGCGGAGCTGCGCCACGGTTACGGCAAGTCGCTGTGGTCGGCGTTCGGGTCCCCCGCCGGCTCGGCCGCCGCGGCCGCCCTCCTCGCCACCGCCTACGTCGTGCCGCCGCTGGCTGCCCTGGCCGGCTCGCGGGCCGGGGCGCTGGGGTACGCGGCGGCCGTGGCGGGGCGGGCCCTGACGGCGCGGCGCACCGGTGCCCGGGTGCTGCCCGACGTCCTGGCCCACCCGGTCTCGGTCGCGCTGCTGCTGGGCCTGCTGGCCGACTCCTGGGTGGGGCGCGCCCGCGGCACGCTGTCGTGGCGGGGCCGCGCGCTCGGCTGAGGGGCGGGGCCGCGCGCTCGGCTGAGGGGCGGGGCCGCGCGCTCGATTGAGGGGCGGTGCCGCGCGCTCGACTGCGGGCGCCCGCGTAGGGTTCCCGCCCGTGGCGCGGGTGGTGGTGGTCGGGGCGGGGCTGGGTGGCCTGTCGGCCGCGGCGCGGCTGGCGGCGCTGGGTCACGACGTGACCGTCTGCGAGCAGGCCGACGACGTGGGCGGCAAGCTCGGCCGGTTCGGCCGGGACGGCTTCGCCTTCGACACCGGTCCGTCCCTGCTGACGCTGCCCGCGATCCAGCGCGACCTGTTCCTCAAGACCGGCGCCCCCCTGGAGTCAGTGCTGGACCTGGTGCCGCTGGAGACGCTGTGCTCCTACCGCTTCGGCGACGGCACCCGCCTCGACGTCCCCGGCGCGACGCTGCCGCGGGTCGCCGCCGCCATGGACGAGGCACTCGGGCCCGGTGCCGGGGCGCAGTGGTCGGCGCTGCTGCAGCGGGCCGGGCGGATCTGGGACGTCAGCCGCGAGCCGTTCCTGGAGAACCCCCTCGACGGCCCCCGCACGCTGCTGCGGCTGGCCCGCGACCTCGACGCCGTGCGGACGGTGGCGCCCTGGCGCAGCCTGCGCTCCCTCGGGCGGCAGCACCTGCACGACCCCCGGTTGCGCACGCTGCTGGACCGCTACGCCACCTACTCCGGCTCCGACCCGCGCCGGGCCCCCGCAGCGCTGGCGACCGTGCCGTTCGTGGAGCAGTCCTTCGGCGGCTGGTACGTGCGCGGTGGCCTGCACCGGCTCGGCACGGCGATCGCCGAGCGGGCGCTGGAGCGCGGGGCCCGGCTGCGCACCGGCGCGGACGTCGCGGAGGTCCTCACCAGCGGCGGTCGGGTCGCCGGGGTGCGCCTGGGCGACGGGGAGCGCCTGCCCGCTGACGTCGTGGTCTCCGCCGTGGACGCCACCCACCTCTACCGCGACCTGCTGCCCCGCCCGCGGCTGCGGCCCTCCCCGCGGCGGCGCTCCAGCTCCGGCCTGGTGCTGCTGCTCGCGCTGCGTGGCCGCACGCCCGGCCTGCGGCACCACACGGTGCTGTTCCCCGCCGACTACGACGCGGAGTTCGACGACCTCGCCGCGGGGCGCCCCGTTGCCGACCCCACCGTCTACGTCTCCGCTCCCGACGACCCCGCGCTGCGCCCGCACGACGACTGCGAGGCGTGGTTCGTCCTCGTCAACGCGCCCGCCCACGACCCCGGGCGCGGCACCGACTGGACCGCGCCCGGCGTCGCCGCCGCGCAGGCCGACCGGGTCCTCGACGTGATGGCCGCCCGGGGCCTCGACGTGCGGGACCGCCTGCTGTGGCGGGAGGTCCGCACCCCCGCCGACCTGGAGCGCGACACCCGCAGCGACGGCGGTGCGATCTACGGCAGCTCCAGCGACGGGGCGCGCGCGGCGTTCCTGCGTCCCGCCAACCGCTCCCCCGTGCCGGGGCTGTTCCTCGTCGGCGGCTCCGCGCACCCCGGCGGCGGCCTGCCGCTGGTGGGGCTGTCCGCCCGCATCGTGACGGAGCTCGTCGGGCGCGCGTGACCCGGTCGCCCGGCGGCGTGATCCCGTCGGCGTCGACGGATGGGGCGTTGCGGTGCCGCATCCGTCGACGCCGACGGGATCACGAGCCGGCGCCGCGCAGCCCCCGCCGCAGCGCCACGAGCACCTGCCCCAGCGCCACCACCCCCAGCAGCGCCCACGCCCCCGCGGCCGCCAGCAGCAGCGGCTCGCGCAGGTCCGGCCGCGCCAGCACCGCCGCCGGCGCCGCAGCGGCCAGCGCCAGGCGCACCGGGCGCTCGCAGACGCTGACCACCCCCACCTCGCGCACCCCCTCCGCCTGCGCGCGGGCACGGGCGTACTCCTGCACCTGGGAGCTGCCCGCCCCCACCAGCAGCAGCAGCGCGGGAGCGCCGAGGACCCACAGCAGCACCGCGCACGCGGCGTCCCCCAGCCGGTCGCAGACGGCGTCGAGGACCGCACCGGCCCGGCTGGTCCGCTCCGACAGCACCGCCACCGCCCCGTCGAGGGAGTCCAGCACCCCCGCCAGCACCACCAGCGCCGCCGCGCCCGCCAGCCACCCGCCGCCCGCGGCGCCCGCGGCCACCGCCGACACCGCCGCCGCCAGGCCCAGCAGCGTCAGCACCGCCGGCGCCACCCCCGCCCCCGCCAGCGGCGAGGCCAGCGCGTGCACGCCGCCGAGCCACCAGCGCACGAGGCCCGTGGCCGCGGCGCCCCCGTGCAGCTGCGACCACCTCCGCAGGAACGTGTCGCGCCTCACGCCCGCAGGTTAGGGGGCAGCGCTCGCCGGGCCTGCGGGCCGCACCTACAGTGCGGGCGTGGCTCCCACCTCCACCGCCTCCCCCGCCTCAGCGGCGGTCCGCCTGCCGAGCCGCGTGCAGGCGGCGCTCGACGACTTCCTCGCGGCGCAGGCGCAGGTGCTGGCCGAGGTGGCGCCCGAGTGCGCCGACCTCCTCGACGGCATCCGTGACCTGCTGCGCGGCGGCAAGCGGCTGCGCCCGGCGTTCTGCTACTGGGGCTACCGCGGCGCCGGCGGTGCCGACGGCGACGGGATCGTCGACGTCGGGGCGGCCCTGGAGCTGTTCCAGGCGGCCGCCCTCATCCACGACGACCTGATGGACGACTCCGACACCCGGCGGGGGCTGCCCTCGTCGCACCGCCGCTTCGCCGCGCTGCACAGCGGCTCCGGCTGGTCCGGCGGCGCCGAGCGCTTCGGCCTCGCGGGCGCCGTGCTCAGCGGCGACCTGTGCCTCGGCTGGAGCGACGAGCTGTTCTCCACCGCACGCCTGCCCGCCGAGGCGATCGCGCGGGCCCGGTCGGTGTTCTCGCTGATGCGCACCCAGCTCATGGGCGGGCAGTACCTCGACGTGCTGGAGCAGGCCTCGGCCGCCGGGGCGGACCCCGCCGGTGCGGTCGAGCGGGCCCGGCGCGTCGTGCGGTTCAAGAGCGCGAAGTACAGCATGGAGCACCCCCTCCTCCTCGGCGGGCGGCTCGCCGGCGCCGGCGAGGAGCTGCTGGCGTCGTACTCGACGATCGGCCTGGCGCTCGGCGAGGCCTTCCAGCTCCGCGACGACGTCCTCGGCACGTTCGGCGACCCCGGGGTCACGGGCAAGCCCGCCGGCGACGACCTGCGCGAGGGCAAGCGCACCGTCCTGGTGGCCCTGGCGCTGCAGGAGGCCACGCCGTCGCAGGCGGCCGTGGTGGACGAGCTCCTCGGGGACCCCGACCTCGACCGTGACGGCGTGGAGCGGCTGCGGGGCGTCCTGGTGGACACGGGTGCCGCCGCCGACGTCGAGCGGCGCATCGAGGCGCTGGTGCAGGAGGCGTGCGACGCGCTGGAGGCCGCCGACGTCGACGACACCACCCGCACCGCCCTGCACGAGCTGCTGGTCGCGGCCACGGCGCGGCAGTCGTGAGCCGGCTCTCGCGCGCTGCGGACTGGCTGCCCGGGCGGGTGCGCACCGTCTCCGGCCCCACCGAGCACGTCGTCGTGGTCGGGGCGGGGCTCGCGGGGCTGTCGACGGCGATGCGCCTGGCCGGGGCGGGCCGGCGCGTCACGGTGCTGGAGCGGGAGGACGTCCCCGGCGGGCGCGCCGGCCTGGTCACCAGCACCACCCCGGAGGGCGAGTACCGCTTCGACACCGGCCCCACCGTGCTCACCATGCCGGACCTCATCGCCGACTGCTTCGACGCGCTCGGCGAGGAGATGACCGACTTCCTCGACCTCGACCCGGTCGACCCCCTCTACCGCGGCCACTACGCCGACGGCTCGTCCCTGGACGTCTCCGCCGACGTCGGCGTCACCGCCGCCAACATCGCCGCGCTGTGCGGGCAGGGCGAGGCCGAGGGCTACCTGCGCTTCGTCGACCACGTCTCCGACCTGTACCGCTACGAGCTGCGCGACTTCATCGACCGCAACATCGACACCCCGCTGGACCTGCTGACCCCGAACCTGCTGCGGCTGGTCAAGGCGCGGGGCTTCTCGAAGCTCGCGCCGGAGGTGGCGCGGTTCCTCAAGGACGACCGCACCCAGAAGATGTTCTCCTTCCAGGCGATGTACGCGGGGCTGTCCCCCTACGACGCCCTGGCCCTCTACGCGGTCATCGCCTACATGGACTCCGTCGCCGGGGTGTTCTTCCCCCGCGGGGGCATGCACGCGCTGCCGCGGGCGATGGCGGAGGCCGCGGCCAAGCACGGGGTGGAGTTCTCCTACGGCACCGAGGTGGTGCGCGTGGAGCACTCCGGCGGGCGCGCCAGCGCGGTGCACACCGCCGACGGGCGGCGCATCCCGGCCGACGTGGTGGTGCTGAACGCGGACCTGCCCGTGGCGCACCGGGAGCTGCTCGGGCGCGACTCCTGGAACCTGCGCCGGCTGGACTACTCCCCCTCCTGCTACCTGCTGCTGGCCGGTTCCAGCGCCGACTACCCCGACCCCGTGCACCACTCCATCCACTTCGGGCAGTCGTGGCGGGGCGTCTTCGACGAGCTGCTGTCGGGCAGGCTCATGAGCGACCCGTCGCTGCTGGTCAGCCGGCCCACGGCGTCGGACCCGTCGCTGGCGCCGCCCGGGCGGCACATCTACTACGTGCTGTTCCCCACCCCGCACACGGGCGCCCCGATCGACTGGCAGCGCATCGCCCCGCGCTACCGGGAGCACGTGCTGACGACGCTGGCCGAGCGCGGCTACCCCGGCTTCGGCGACGCGATCGAGGTGGAGCACGTCACCACCCCGCTGGACTGGGAGCGCCGCGGGATGGCAATGGGCGCCCCGTTCGCCGCGTCGCACTCCTTCCGGCAGACGGGTCCGTTCCGGCCCGGCAACCTGTGGGGGGAGAACGTCGTCCTCACCGGCTCGGGGACCCAGCCGGGCGTCGGGGTGCCGATGGTGCTGGTGTCGGGGCGCCTGGCCGCCGAGCGCGTCACCGGCCGCGACCGCGCCTACCGCTCGCGGGCGTGGCGCTGAGGAAGGGCCCGGCGCTGAGGGAGGGCGGGGCGCCCCGCCCCGGCCGCCACGGCAGGATGTCGCCCGTGAGGGCAGTGCTGAACCACGCCGCGGACCTCGACGCCGCCGCCGCGACCGACCCGCAACTGCGCGACCCCCGGCTGCGGGCCGCGTTCGAGCAGTGCCGCCGGCTGCACGCCGAGCACGGCCGCACCTACTACCTGGCGACGCTGCTGCTGCCCGCGGCGAAGCGGCCCTACGTGTGGGCGCTGTACGGCTTCGCCCGCTACGCCGACGAGTTCGTCGACTCGCTGGAGCACCCGGACCCGCAGGCGCTGCTCGACTGGGGCGGGCAGTTCCTGCGCGGCCTGGACAGCGGCGACCCCCCGGACCCGGTGGGCCGCGCCATGGCCGCCACCATGCGCCGCTGGCGGATCCCCCGCGTGCACGTGGAGGCGTTCCTCGCGTCCATGCGGATGGACATCACGACCACCGGCTACGCGACGTACGCGGACCTGCGGGAGTACATGTACGGCTCCGCGTCGGTGATCGGCCTGCAGATGCTGCCGCTGCTGGAGCCGCTGACCCCCGAGGCCGCGGAACCCGCCGGGCTGCTGGGCGAGGCGTTCCAGATGTCGAACTTCATCCGCGACGTCGGCGAGGACCTGCACCGCGGGCGGGTCTACCTGCCGCAGGAGGACCTCGACGCCCACGGCGTGACCCGCGAGGACCTGCTCGCCGCGCAGCGCGAGGGCACCGTGCCGGGCCCGGTGCGCGACCTGCTCGCCTTCGAGGTCGCCCGCACCCGGGAGCTGTACCGGCGCGCGGAGCCCGGCATCGCGATGCTGCACCCCACGAGCCGGGACTGCGTGCGCACCGCATTCGACCTGTACGGCGGGATCCTCGGCGCCGTGGAGCGGTCCGGGTACTGCGTGCTGGACCGCCGCGTGTCGGTGGGGCCGGCGCGCCGCGTCGCCGTGGCCGGGCCCGCGCTGGTGCGCGCGGTGCGGGCGCGGCGGGAGCAGGCGCGCTGGGTGAGCGCCCCGGCGTGACGCCCCGGCCGCAGCGGTCAGAGCAGCAGCGCCTGCGCGCGGCGGCGGATCTCCGTCTTGTGCCCGGCGCGGAGCGCGTCGACGGGGCTGCCCGGGATGGTCTCGTCCGGCGTGAACAGCCAGCGCAGCGTCTCCACGTCGGAGAGGCCGGAGTCGGCGAGGACGGTGAGCGTGCCGCGCAGGGCCGGCAGCGGCCCCGTCTCGGTGATGAAGGCCGCCGGCACGTGCACGACGCGGCGCTCCCCGAGGCGGACGGCGAGGAGCTGCCGCTCCTGGAGCATCTGCCGGACGGCCCGGGCGTCGGAGCCCATCTGCTCCCCGGCGTCGGGGACGGTGAGCCACTCGCCCACCAGGTCGAGGATCTCGTCGCCCTGCTCTGAGGCGATCTCTGCGCGCTGCGGTGCCACCACCCCTCAAGCCTGCCACGACCGGAGCCGCCGGTCGCACCTGCCGTCCCCCCGCCATGCGCGCACCCGGGGACGGACGGCGGCGAGCGGGCGGTCGCGGCGCGGGGAACGGCCGGGGAACGCTCACATCGGCACCGGCGCGCCGCGCGGCGCTACCGCGTGGCGTCCGCGGGCATCGGGTAGGTTCGCCGGGCCGCGGGAGCACGCACCAGCACCACCGTGCCCAGCAGCACCACCCGTGCCCACCACCCGTGCCGAGCCCGACGAGCACCACCGGTCCAGCAGCCTCGACCCGTCAGCGGAGGACACCAGCGCCATGCCCCTCGAGCCCACCACCGAGCCGCAGACGCCGCCGCAGACCGGGAAGCGGCGGCCTCCCGCCGGACAGGAGCCCGAGCAGCAGCGCTCCGGCGCTCGCGAGGCCCGCGCCCGCAGCCCCTGGCTGCTCGCCGCGCTCGTCGGTGCGGCCGCGCCGGGCGTGATGCCCGCACCCGCCTCCGCCGCCGTGCCCGCGGTGGCCCCCGCGACCGCTCCGCCCGCCTCGGCGCTGCCGACGGTCACCCTCCCCGGCCTCGCCCTGCCCACCGCCGCCGTGCCCGCAGCCGCGCCGGCGGGCGCCCGGCACACCGTCGTCGCCGGCGAGACGCTCTCCCACATCGCCGCGCGCACCGGCACCACCGTCAAGGCCCTGCGCGAGGCCAACGGCCTCGACGCCCGCGGCTTCATCCGCGAGGGCCAGGTCCTCACCGTCCCGGCCGCCGCGGCGGCCGCCCCTGCCGCGCCGGCCACCTACCCGGTCAGCGCCGGGGAGACGCTCTCCCACATCGCCGTGCGCACCGGCACCACCGTCGAGGCCCTGCGGGAGGCCAACGGCCTCGACGCCCGCGGCTTCATCCGCGAGGGCCAGGTCCTCACCCTGCCGGCCGGAGCCGGCGCACCCGCCGCGCCGGCCCCCTCCGCGGCCACTCACACCGTGCGCGCCGGGGAGACCCTGTCGGGGATCGCCGGGCGCACCGGCAGCACCGTCAAGGCCCTGCGCGAGGCCAACGGCCTCGACGCCCGCGGCTTCATCCGCGAGGGCCAGGTCCTCACCATCCCCGAGGGCGCAGCGCGCCGCGCAGGCGCCAAGCCCGCCGCGGTGGCCCCCGTGCGCGCGGGCTCCGTGGCGGAGGCCGCGGCCGCCAACCGCGCCCACCTCGCCCGCCAGCAGGTCCCCAGCCGCAAGGCGATGCGGGAGATCGTGCGGCGGGAGGCGCTGCGGCAGGGGCTGGACCCCGCCCTGGCGCTCGCCATCGCGCACCAGGAGTCCGGCTTCAACATGCGCGCCGTCTCCTACGCCAACGCCATCGGCGCCATGCAGGTCATCCCGACCTCGGGCGAGTGGGCCTCCCAGCTCGTCGGTCGCCACCTCGACCTCTTCGACGCCGAGGACAACGCCACCGCCGGGGTCGCGATCCTGCGCCACCTGACGCGCAACAACCCCGACGACATCGCCATCGCGTCCTACTACCAGGGCAACGCCTCCGTGCGCGCCCGGGGCATGTACGACGACACCCGCCGCTACGTGGCGAACGTGCAGACGCTGCGGGCCCGCTTCAGCTGATCCCCGCCGCCGTGATCCTCCGCCGTGCCGGGCTCTGCGCGACGCCCGGCACGGCGCTGCACGGCAGCGGCCCGCGGGCTGCCTAGACTCCACCGGATGGACGCCACCCTGTCCGACCCGCTCGTCGGCCGACGCATCGACTCCCGCTACCAGGTCCTGTCGCGCATCGGCCGCGGCGGCATGGGCGTGGTCTACCGCGCCGAGGACGACCGCCTCGAGCGCGAGGTGGCGCTGAAGGTGCTGCGCAGCGACCTCGCCCACGACGCGGAGGCGCGCCAGCGCTTCGTGCGCGAGGCCAAGGCCGCGGCCCGCCTGGCCCACCCCAACGTGGTCAGCGTCCTCGACCAGGGCACCGACGGGGAGATCGCCTACCTCGTGATGGAGCTCGTGCCGGGGCGCACCCTGCGCGACGCCGTCGCAGAGAAGGGCAGCCTGACGCCCGGCGAGGCCCTCACGGTCCTGGAGGCCGTCCTCGACGCGCTGGCCGAGGCGCACGCCAAGGGCATCGTGCACCGCGACGTGAAGCCGGCCAACGTCCTCGTCGGCGAGCACGGGCGCATCAAGGTCGCGGACTTCGGCCTGGCGCGCTCCGCCGCCGCCGCCACGACCGCCATGACCGGCGCCACGGAGCTCATCGGCACCGCGGAGTACCTGGCCCCGGAGCGGGTGGCCCGGGGCATCGCCGACGCCCGCAGCGACGTCTACGCCGTCGGGGTTCTCCTCTTCGAGATGCTCACGGGCCGCCCGCCCTTCACCGGCGACGTGCCCGTCAACCTCGCCTACCGCCACGTCTACGACGACGTGCCCGCGCCCTCGTCGCTGGTCCCCGGTCTGCCGGTGGAGCTGGACGGGCTGGTCGCCCGGGCCACCGCCAAGGACCCCGACGACCGCCCCGCCGACGCCGGCCGCTTCCTGGAGGAGGTCCGGGCGGTGCACCACCGCATGGACCCCTCGGGGCTGTCGCAGCGCTCGGAGCCGCTGACGGAGGCCATCCCGGTCGTCGCCGGCTCCACGATGCGCATCCCGCTGGTCCCCGACGACGGCACCGGGGCGGCACCCGTCGCTCCGGCGCCCGTGCGCCCGGCCGACCCGACGGAGATCGGCTACGGCCCCGGCGGGCGCACCCGCCGCGGCGGCATGATCGCCATGGTGGCGCTCGTGCTGACGCTCGCGCTGGCCGGGTCGGTGGTGTGGTTCTTCGGCGCCGGCCCCGGCGCCTACACCGACACCCCCACCGGCCTGGTGGGGCGCACCGAGCCGGAGGCGCGCCAGATCCTGACGGCGGCCGGACTGCAGGCGGAGGTCGAGCAGGAGTTCCACGACACCGCCGCACCGGACACCGTCATCAGCACCGACCCCGGCGAGGGTCGCCGCGTCCGCAAGGAGGGCACCGTCACCCTGGTGCTGTCCAAGGGCCCCGAGCTGTTCGCGGTGCCGGCGGTCGTCGAGGAGACGCAGGAGGACGCGGATCGGATGCTGCAGGAGGCGGACCTCGCCGTCGGGGAGGTCCGCCGGGAGTTCTCCGAGGACGTCGAGGAGGGCCGGGTGATCTCCAGCAGCCTGGAGCCCGGCACGCAGCACCGCCGCGGCACGCCCGTCGACCTCGTCGTCAGCGACGGCCCCCGGCCCATCGAGGTCCCTGCCCTCGTCGGCACCCCGTACGAGGAGGCCGCCGCCACCCTCGAGGAGGCCGGCCTCACGCCCGAGCGCGCCGGCGAGGAGCACAGCGAGACCGTCCCGAAGGGCGCCGTGCTCGGCCAGGAGCCGAACGGCGGCACCCTCTTCCGCGGCGACCCGGTGCGCCTGACCGTCTCCCTCGGCCCGCCGCTGGTGAAGGTCCCCGAGGTGCAGGGCATGCAGCTGCGGGAGGCAGAGGCGCTGCTGAAGGGCCTCGGGTTCCAGGTGAAGGTCGAGCGGGCCTACGGCGGCATCTTCGGCACCGTCCGCCAGGCCACCCCGTCGGCGGGCACCAGCATCCCCAAGGGCTCCGTGGTGAACTTGCTCGTGGTGTGACCCCGCCGGAGCGACCCCGCCGGACGCGGGGGGCTCCGCACGCGAGAGGGCCCCGGCCGCACGAAGCGGCCGGGGCCCTCTCGCGTCCGCCGTGGCCGGCGTCCGCGGCGGCTCAGCGCTGGGAGAGCATCTCCGCGGCGAGGAAGGCCAGCTCCAGCGACTGCTGGTGGTTCAGCCGCGGGTCGCACAACGACTCGTAGCGGTGCGCCAGGCCGGCGTCGTCGATGTCCATGGCCCCGCCGAGGCACTCGGTGACGTCGTCGCCGGTGAGCTCGATGTGCAGTCCGCCCGGCACCGTGCCCAGCGCCGCGTGGACCTCGAAGAAGCCGCGGACCTCGTCGACGATGTCGTCGAAGCGGCGGGTCTTGTACCCGCTCGCCGACGTCATGCCGTTGCCGTGCATCGGGTCGCAGACCCAGGTGACGGCCGCCCCGGACTCGGTGACCTTGCGCACCAGGTCCGGCAGCACGTCGCGGATCGCCCCGGCGCCCATGCGCGTGATGAAGCTGAGGCGGCCGGGCTCGTTGTCCGGGTTGAGGCGCTCGACGATCTCCAGGGCGTCGTCCGGGGAGGTCTTCGGGCCGAGCTTCACCCCGAGGGGGTTGCGGATGCGGGCCGCGAAGTCCAGGTGCGCGCCGTCGGTCTGGCGGCTGCGCTCGCCGATCCAGACGAAGTGCCCCGAGACGTCGTAGGGCGTCTGGGTGCGGGAGTCGATGCGGGTGAGGGGACGCTCGTAGTCCAGCAGCAGCGCCTCGTGGCTGGCCCAGAACTGCACCCTGCGCAGCGCCTCGAAGTCCGTGCCGCAGGCGGCCATGAACCGCATCGCCTTGTCGATGTCGCGGGCCAGCGCCTCGTAGCGGGCGTTGGCGGCGTTGGCGGCGAAGCCCCGGTTCCACTCGTGCACCTGGCGCAGGTCCGCGAAGCCACCGGTGGTGAACGCGCGGATCAGGTTCAGCGTGGCGCTGGAGGTGTGGTAGGCCCGCAGCAGCCGCCTGGGGTCGGGGATGCGCGCCTCGGGCGTGAACGCGTAGTCGTTGACGGCGTCCCCGCGGTAGGCGGGCAGGGTCACCCCGTCGCGGGTCTCGGTGCCGCTGCTGCGGGGCTTGGCGAACTGCCCCGCCATCCGGCCCATCTTCACGACCGGCAGCCCCGCCCCGTACGTGAGGACGGCCGCCATCTGCAGCATCGTCTTCAGGCGGCGGCGGATCCCGTCGGCGGTGGCCGCCGCGAAGGTCTCCGCGCAGTCACCGCCCTGCAGCAGGAACGCCTCGCCCCGCCCCGCCGCCGCGAGCTGGGTGCGCAGTTCGTCGCACTCACCCGCGAAGACGAGCGGAGGATAGGAGGCGAGCTCGGCCCGGACCTCGTCGAGGGCGACCGGATCGGGCCACTCGGGCTGCTGGGCGGCCGGCAGGTCCGGCCACTGGATCGGCGCCGGCGGGGCGGCGGTTCCTAGCGTGCTCACGGGGCAAGTCTGACACCCGCGCCGCGATGGGGAGCACCCGCTCCCGCGCCCCGGCGAACGGGGGCGGGAGCGGGCGCCCGGACCCAGACGAGAGCGGGTCTCAGCAGCCCCGCCCCCGCCCGGTCACCAGCTCAGGTCGGAGGTCTCCGCGACCCGGCTCCCGGGCACCGTCTTGAGCACGCCGGTGGCCTCCGACAGCGGCACCTGGACGACGTCGGTGCCCCGCAGGGCGGCCATCGTCCCGAAGCGGCCCTCCGCGACGGCAGTGATCGCCGACAGCCCCGAGCGGGTGCCCAGGATCCGGTCCCCCGCCGACGGCGTGCCGCCGCGCAGCAGGTGCCCGAGGACGGTGACGCGGCTGCTCAGCCCCGGGATGCGGGCCTTCAGCTCGTTCTCGAGCCGCTCCCCCGCACCGCCGAGCTGGACGTGGCCGAAGGCGTCGCGCTCCGTGTGGGCGGTGCTCTCCTCGCCGCCGACGTGGGCGCCCTCGGACACCACCGCCAGCGGCGCCTCGCCGCGCTCGAGGACCTCCGCGACGGTGGCGGCGACGTGGTCGAGGTCCACGGGCTCCTCCGGCAGCAGCGTGACGTGCGCCCCCGCGGCCATCCCGGTGTGCAGGGCGATCCAGCCGGCGTGCCGCCCCATCACCTCCACGATCATGAGGCGGTGGTGCGACGCGCCGGTGGTGTGCAGCCGGTCGCAGGCGTCCACGGCCGTCTGCACGGCGGTGTCGAAGCCGAACGTCGCGTCGGTCGCCGAGAGGTCGTTGTCGATCGTCTTGGGCGCGCCGACCACCTTGACGCCCGCCTCGTGCAGGGCGGTGGCCACCCCGAGGGTGTCCTCGCCGCCGATCGCCAGCAGCGCGTCGACGCCCAGGCGCTCCATCTGGGCGCGGATGCGCTCGATGCCGTCCTCCATCCCCAGCGGGTTGGTGCGGCTGGAGCCCAGGATCGTGCCGCCGACGGCGAGGATGGGACGGACCCGGGCGGGGTCCAGCGGGGTGGTGAGGCCCTCGAGGACGCCCTTCCACCCGTCGCGGAAGCCGACGAACTCGTAGCCGTACCGCTGGGCACCGGCGATCACGGCGGCCCTGATGACGGCGTTGAGCCCGGGGCAGTCCCCGCCTCCGGTGAGCACTCCGACGCGCACGCGCACTCCCTACTTCCGGTCTCCCTCGACGCGGCCGCTCCGCACCCGCGGGCCACACGCGCCCTGGGGTGTCCCTCCCGGCCACGGGGCCGGTGAAGATCGTCGCGCGGGCGATGCTGCCACCGCGGGCACGGATCCGCGCGGGGACTCACCGGGGGACGCGGCGCTCGGCCGGTCCCCGGTGCCGCCCGACGGGCGCGACGCGGTCCTCGGGAGCGCCGTCGGCGGGCTCGGGCGGGGGCTCGGGCGGGGCTCAGGCGGCGGGGGCGGACCGGCCGCCGGGGGCACCCGGCGGCGGGTCCTTCCGGGCGCCGTGCGAGCGCCCGCCCCCGCGCACCGTGGAGGCGTAGACGTCGACGTACTCCTGCCCCGACAGCTTCATGATCTCGTACATGACCTCGTCGGTGACGGAGCGGAGGATGAAGCGGTCGTCCTCCATCCCCTCGTAGCGGGAGAAGTCCAGGGGCTGGCCGATCACCACGCCCACCCGCCGGATGCGCGGCAGCTTCCCCCCGACGGGCAGCACGGAGTCCGTACCGATCATCGCCACGGGGATCACCGGGACCTTGGTCTCCAGCGCCAGCCGCGCTACGCCGGTGCGGCCGCGGTAGAGCCGCCCGTCGGGCGAGCGGGTGCCCTCCGGGTAGATGCCGAACAGCTCCCCCTCCGCGAGCAGGCGCGCCCCGCTCTCCAGCGCCGCCCCCGCCCGCCCGCCCGAGCGGTCCACGGGCAGCTGCCCGATGCCGTGGAAGAACCGCGCCGCCAGCCGGCCCTTGAGGCCGCTGCCGGTGAACAGCTCCGACTTGGCGATGAACGTGATGCGCCGGCGCAGGACCACCGGGAGGAACACGGGGTCGACGTAGGAGGGGTGGTTGCTGGCGAGGATGGCCGGGCCGGAGTCGGGGACGTTCTCCAGGCCCCGGACCCAGGGCCGGTACACCGACTTCAGCACCGGCTCCGCGAGCAGCAGCTTGATCAGCCAGTAGAGCACGGGCGGTTCCCCGCCTCCTCCCAGTCGCCGGTGGCCCGGCGCCGGCAGCCGGCCGTGCCGCGGACTCTACGACGTCGCGGGTGGCCCGTCGCGCGGGCGCACCCCGGCAGCGGGGCACCGGTCGGGGCGGGGGACGGGGACTCGCCGACGGGCAGGGGCCCGGCGCCTCGACGGTGCGGGTGCGGCGTGCCACCATGGGCCGTGCCCGCGAACCCGGACGACCACGGCGGAGACCTCGACGTCGAGGCCGTCTTCGCCGAGATCGTGTCCCACTGGGACGAGCAGGCCGACCGCCGCCGCTCCGGCAGCTCGCCGGCGCCGCACGACGCCACGGTCGAGGACCGGCCGCACCCGCCCCTCGACGAGGACCCCGGCCACGCCGGGGCGACGCCCGCCGGGGAGGCACCCGGCGAGGGCACGACCGGCCCCGCCGGCGGAGCGCACCCCGCCCCACCCGAGTCCTCCAGCGCCCGCCCGGTGCCGCCGCTGCCGCCCGCCCCGCTCGAACCCGCGGCACGCGACCGCCCCCTCCCCCCGCCCGCGCACGCCTCCCGCGCCCGCCACGACGACGACGAGGCCCGCGCGGCGGCCCGCGACGAGGCGCTCCTCGGCGAGGAGGGCTTCGTGCCCCCCGAGCCGCCGCCCCTGCCGCGGGACGTGATCACATGGCTCGCCTGGGGCGGCGTGCTGGGTGGACCGGCGGTGCTGCTCATCGCGACGCTCGTGCGGCAGCGGCTGTCGGGGATCATCGCCGCGCTGGCGGTGGCGGCGTTCGTCGCCGGCTTCGCCACCCTCGTCGCGCGGCTGCCGGAGCGCCGCGACGACGATGACGACGACGGCGCGGTGGTCTGAGACCACGCCCGGGCCGTGACCCCCGGGTGTTCGCCCTCGCGGGCGGGAGCTCAGCCGGCCGCGGGGACCAGCAGGTCCACCCGCACCGGCCGGTGGTCGCTGGCCACCACCAGGTCCGCCTCCGCCGCGGCCACCTCCCCCGCGTCCGCCACCGCGAGCCCCGGGCCCAGGAGGACGGCGTCGATGCGCCGGCGCGGCCGCCGCGCTGAGAAGGTCGCCGGCCGCGGCGCCTCCCCGAGGGGGTCGGTCAGCCGCGAGCGCAGGAAGCGCTGCGCCGCACCGTCCGGCTCCTCGTTGAGGTCGCCGGCCACCACCACCCGCTCCCCCGCCGTCGCGAGCAGCGAGCTGCCGGTGTCGTCCTGCGCGGCCAGGCGCCAGCAGTGGTCCAGCCGCTCCGCCGGATCCAGGCCCAGGTGGACGCTGCGCACCCCCACCGGCTGCGACCAGCCCTGTGGACCCAGCACCCGCACCAGGGCCTCCGCCCACCCCCGCCGGCGCACCGGCACCCCGCGGCGCAGCAGGGGCACAGGCAGCGCGCGCACCTGCGCGTCCCGCACGTCGACGCGCCCCGAGACGAGCAGGGCGGCCCCCGCGCCGGCGCGGCCCGCGGCGCACACCCACAGGCCGGTGGCGGCCGCCAGGTCCTGCAGCCGGGAGGCGGTCAGCAGGCGGGTGGGTGCCTCCTGCAGGCAGACGACGTCGGGAGCGGCGGCGAGCAGCACCCGCGCCAGCGCGGCGGTGTCGTCGGCCAGCTCGTGCACGTTGTAGCTGAGGACCCGCAGCGGCACCGGTCCCCCGGTCCGCTGCGCGCCCGGCGGAGTCCCCTCGGCGGGCGCGCGCCCGTCCCCGGCCACCGGCTCAGCCCCAGCCGCGGGAGAGGTCTGCCGCGCCGACCAGACCCGCGGAGGGCCCCAGCTCGGCGCGGACGATGGTCAGCTCCGGCCGGAAGCCGCGGCCGGTGAGGGTGCGGCGGAACGCCTCGCGCGCCGGGCCCAGCAGCAGCTCCCCGGCGTCGGAGACCCCGCCGCCGACGACGACCGTGCCCGGGTCCAGGGCGGCGGCGAGGTTGGCGATGCCGATGCCCAGCCAGCGCCCGACGTCCTCGAAGAGCTCCACCGCCGCGGCGTCGCCGGCCCGGGCGGCCGCCGTCACCAGCGGGCCGGTGATCGCCTCCGGGTCGCCGCCCGCCCGCTCCAGCAGGCCGTGCGCGACCGGCGAGTCGGCGCGCGCCAGCTCCCGCGCCTCGCGCACCAGCGCGTTGCCGGAGGCGTACTGCTCCCAGCAGCCGCGGTTGCCGCACTCGCAGCGGTGACCGCCCGGCACGACGATCATGTGCCCGAACTCCCCCGCCAGGCCGTACCTGCCGCGCTGCACCCTGCCGGAGTTGACGATGGCGCCACCGATCCCGGTGCCCATCGTCACGCACACGAGGCGGCTCTCCCCCCGTCCGGCGCCGAAGCGGTACTCCCCCCAGGCGGCGGCGTTGGCGTCGTTCTCCACGAGGGTGCGCCGCCCCACCCGGCGGCCCAGGCGGGCGCGCACCCGCTTCTCCACCGCCTCCCGCAGGGGCTCGTGGCGCCACGCCAGGTGCGGGGCGAAGAGCACGGTGGCGCGGTCGGCGTCGACGAAGCCGGCCGCGCCGATGCCCACGGAGACGATCTCGTGGCGGGCGGAGAGCTCCTCCACGACCTCGGCGATGACGTCCTCGACGGCCTGGGGGCTCTTGGTGGGGGTCTCGCGGCGCACGTGCGCCACCACCCGGCCGTCACCGTCGACGACCCCCGCGGCCACCTTGGTGCCGCCGATGTCGACACCCACCGCCGGGCCGTCGCCGATCAGAGCACGCCGGGTCTGCTGGCGCAGGCGCTGCCGCAGCGCCTCGCGCCGGGGGTCGGGGTGGACGCGGGTGCGGTGGGGAGCGGCCACGCGTGCTCCTTGCGGTCGGGCCCTGGACGGGCGGTCCGGCGGCGGCTCGCGGGCCGGTGGCGCGCCGGCGGGCTCAGGCGGTGCGCGCGAGGTCCGCGGCCCCGATGATGCCCGCGTCGTTGCCCAGCTTGGCCAGACGCAGCGGCGCCGGCTCGCGGAAGCCGCGGCCGGAGAGGTTGGCGGCGTAGCTCTCGCGGGCGGGCTGCAGCAGCAGGTCGCCGGCGGCGGAGACGCCACCGCCGATGACGATGACCTCCGGGTCGAGGATCGCCACGAAGCTCGCCACGGCCTCCCCCAGCCAGCGGCCGAGGTCGGCGAGCAGCCGCAGGCTCGTGGGGTCGCCCTCGGCGGCCAGCCGGGTCACGACCGGGCCGGTGATGGCCTCGGGGTGCCCGTCGGCCGCGGCGAGCAGCGCGGTGGTGCCGGGGGCGCCCGCGCTGGCGAGGGCGCGGGCCTCGCGCACGAGGGCGCTGCCGGAGACGTACTGCTCCCAGCAGCCGCGGTTGCCGCAACCGCAGAGGTGCCCGCCGGGGACGGCGCGGGCGTGCCCGACCTCGGCGGCCGCGCCGTTGTCGCCGCGCTGCAGGCGCCCGCCGGCGATGATGCCGCCGCCGAGGCCGGTGCCGACGGTGAGGAGGAGCACGTCGTCGGCCAGGCGGCCGTCGTCGCCGACGGCACCGCCGAAGCGGTACTCGCCCCAGGCGGCGGCGTTGGCGTCGTTCTCGACGACCACGGGCAGGCCGAGGCGCTGCTCCAGCCCGGCGCGCAGCGGCTCGTCCCGCCAGGCGAGGTTCGGCGCGAAGACCACGGTGGAGCGGGAGGCGTCGACGAAGCCCGCCGCAGCCACGCCGACGGCGGAGATCGGGTGGGCGGCGGACAGCTCCGCGACGGCGTCGGCCACGGCCGCCTGGATGTCCGCCGCGGCCTTCGCCGGCGTCTCGCGCCGCGTCGTGGCCAGCAGGGCCCCCTGCTCGTCCACCACGCCGGCGGCGATCTTCGTGCCGCCGATGTCGACGCCGACGGTGTGCACCATTGGTCTCCCTCAGTTCCCCGCGCGCTGGCCGAGTTCGCGCAGCGCAGTGTCGATGATCGTCTTCTCCGCCTTGCGCTTGAGCGCGCCGAGCAGCGGCAGCCGCAGCGCGACCGCCAGTTCGTGGGTGACCTCCGTGCCGCCGCCCGCCGCCGGCGCCAGCCGGTAGGCGCCGTCGAGTGCGGTCACCAAGGTCGCGGTCTCCAGCGTCCAGGACACCGCGCCGGTCCCGGCGGCGGTCACGTCCCACGCGTAGCGCAGGACGTAGGTGTCCTTGAGCACCCCGGCGGCCAGGACGAAGCGCACGCGCTCGGCACGGCCGTGGCCGTCGCGGCCGAGCACCTCGCACTCCTGCACGGAGGAGGCCCACTGCGGGTACGCCTCGAAGTCGGAGATCGTCGCGAGGACCGCCTGCGGAGCGGCCGCCACCACGGCGGTCGACTGCGTCCGGCCGGCCATGTGCGCACCGCGCCCCTCTCTGCCCTGCGGCGCGCCGACGGCACCCGCTCTCCCCGAACGGGGACCGGAGCAGGTTAGCGGCCCGCGTCCGGCGCCAGGGACCGGTCCCACGGCGCCGGGGTCGGTGCGGGACGCCGGGCGGGGACGAGCCGGGTCGGACGAGCCGGGTCGGACGAGCCGGGTCGGACGAGCCGGGTCAGACGAGCCGGGTCAGACGAGCAGGCCCACGATCGTCAGGACGAGCAGGATCAGCGCGGTGAGGGCCGCGGCGCCGCCGGCCGCCATGAGCGCCTGCCGGCCGCGGGACGCGGCGACGGGCCTGCTCGTGCTCGCCGCCAGCTCGGCGAGCAGGCGCTCGGCGACCGCGTCGACGTCCGGGCGCTCCCCGCCGGCGCCGGGGCCGTCGGCGAAGAGGTCGAGCTGCTCGCCCTCCGCGCCGGCCGGGAAGGCGGTGGGCGCCGGGTCGCCGGGCGCGCTCCCCACGGGCTCGGCCGGTCCGGCCGCCGGGGGTGCCGCGGACGGGACCGGCGCGACCGCCGGCTCCGGCCGCAGCGCCGCGTGGCAGAGCGAGCACCACTCCTGGCGAGGGCGCACGCGGGCGCTGCAGGAGGGGCAGCGCACGGGGTCGGGGGCGACCGGGCTGCGGCGGGGGGCGCTGGCGGTGTCGGACATGGCACTGGAGGCATCGGCACGGCCGGGGCCCACCTGAACCGACGGCGCGCCGGTCCCCGCCCGGACGCGCGCGCCCCGCGGGTCCGAGCGCCGCGGCACCGCCCCCCGCAGCCCCGTCCCGGCCCGCCCGCCGACGGGGCGCGACACTCCCTCCAACCACCCTCCGCGGCGGCGGCCCGACGGGTAGTGTCCGAGCGGAGGTCAGCTCGCTGCCCGATCGACGACGACGGCCGAGGGCCTGGAGGAGGACACCGTGCGCACGATCAGCGAGGCCCTGATGGTGCCCCTGGCGACGAGCGGCAATCTGACCGACTGCGTCGTCGAGGCGGCGCGGACGGACCCGGGGCGGGTGAGCATCCGCCGCAAGGACGCCACCGGCCGCTGGGTCGACGTCACCGCCAAGCAGTTCCTCGACGAGGTCACCGGCCTCGCGAAGGGCCTGGTCGCCGCCGGGGTCAAGCCCGGCGACCGCGTCGGGCTGATGTCGCGGACGCGCTACGAGTGGACGCTCACCGACGTCGCCATCTGGTTCGCCGGCGCTGTGACGGTGCCGGTCTACGAGACGTCCTCCGCCGAGCAGCTCGCGTGGATCCTGGAGGACTCCGCGGCCGTGGCCTGCATCGTGGAGACCACCGCGCACGCCGGGACGGTGTCCTCGGTGCGGGCGCGGCTGCCGCAGCTGCGGGACGTGTGGACCATCGACTCCGGCTCGCTGGAGGACCTGCACGCCGCCGGCCGCGACGTCCTCGACTCCGAGCTGGAGGAGCGGCGCCGCGCGGTGCGGCCCTCCGACGTCGCGACGATCATCTACACCTCCGGGACGACGGGCCGCCCCAAGGGCTGCGTGCTGCACCACAGCCACTTCCTGGACCTGGCCCGCAACGCCGACGCCGCGATCGCCGAGATCACCCAGGCCCCGGGCGCCACCACGCTGCTGTTCCTGCCGCTGGCGCACGTCTTCGCCCGCTTCATCCAGGCGCTGTGCCTGACCGGGCGGATCACCATGGGCCACACCGCCGACATCAAGGACCTGGTCTCCGACCTGGAGACCTACCGGCCCACCTTCATCCTCGCCGTGCCCCGGGTCTTCCAGAAGGTCTACAACGGCGCGGAGCAGAAGGCCGCTGCCGCCGGCCCGCTCAAGGCGAAGATCTTCGCGGCGGCCGCGGCGACGGCGATCGCCCACAGCCAGGCCCGCGACACCGGCGGGCCCGGTCCGGTGCTCGTCGCGAAGCACGCCCTCTTCGACCGCCTCGTCTACTCCAAGCTGCGGGCGCGCCTGGGCGGGCGGGTCACCCACGCCGTCTCCGGCGGCGGTCCGCTCGGTGAGCGGCTGTCGCACTTCTTCCGCGGCGCCGGCCTGATCGTGCTGGAGGGCTACGGCCTCACGGAGACCGCCGCTCCCCTGGCCGTCGGCCGCCCCGACCGCATCAAGATCGGCACGGTCGGCCCGCCCCTGCCTGGCGTGGACGTGGCCATCGCCGAGGACGGCGAGATCCTCGTGCGGGGTCTCAACGTCTTCGCCGGCTACCTCAACAACCCCGAGGCCACGGCCGAGGTGTTCCGCGACGGCTGGTTCACCACGGGCGACCTGGGCGAGATCGACGCGGACGGCTACCTGCGCATCACCGGGCGCAAGAAGGAGATCATCATCACGGCCGCGGGCAAGAACGTGGCCCCCGCGCCGCTGGAGGACCACCTGCGGGCGCACCCGCTCATCTCGCAGGCCGTCGTCGTCGGTGACGACCGCCCCTACGTGGCGTGCCTGCTGTCGCTGGACCCGGAGATGCTGCCGGTGTGGGGCGCCAACAACGGCAAGCCGGGACTCGACGTGGCCACGGCCCGGCAGGACCCGGAGGTCCTCGCCGAGCTGCAGCGCGCCGTGGACGCCGCCAACGCCACCGTGAGCCGGGCCGAGTCCATCCGCCGGTTCGGGGTCCTGACCGACGACCTCACCGAGGCCAACGGGATGCTCACCCCGTCCCTGAAGGTGAAGCGCGGCACCGTGATGGCGGCCCACGTGGACGAGGTGGAGGCCCTCTACTCGTGAGGCGCTGCCCGTGACCGCCGGCGGGGCGGGCCGGTCGTGATCGCGCACCTCGCGTGAGCGCACGGCCGGCCCCCGTCCCGGGTGGGCCCGCGACGGGTCGCCCGTGGCCGCTGCTGCTGGGCGCCTGGTGGCTGCTGACGGCCCTGGCCACGTACAGCGTCGTCCGCTACCGGTGGTGGATCGTCGCCGGGTACGTCCTGGTGGCCGCCGCCCTGACCGCCGCGCTCCTCGCCCGCAGGAGCACCGGCCTGCCCTGGCGCCCCGCCACCCCGCACCACCTCGCCGCAGCGGCCCTGGCGGCGGTGGCCGCCGTCCACGTCGCCGTGCCCGCCTTCTCCTACGTCCCCGCGGGCACCCTCCGGCTGCTGCTGGCGGGACTGGCGGCGGGTTCGGCCCTCACCGCGCTCTGCTGGGCCCTGGTTCCGCGCCTGCGCCGGGCGCCCACCGCCGCCCTCGTCGTCGCCGTCGTGACGTCGCTGGCGTCCTCGGGGGTCGTGGTGCTCGGCGACCCGGAGCCGCGGATCGACGTGTGGGTGATCCTGCAGCAGGCGGCCGACGGGATGCTGCGCGGGGAGTCGATGTACGAGCAGGTCTGGACCGGCTCGCCGGGGGTGCAGGACGCCTTCGCCTACCTGCCGATGACGGCCGTGCTGACCGCTCCGGGCCGATGGCTGGCCGGGGACGTGCGCTGGGCGCTGGCGCTGCTCGTCGTGGCCTGCGCGCTGCTGGTCGCCGCCACCGGCCGCTGGCGCCCGGCGGGGGTGGCGGCGGCGTGCCTGCTGCTGCTCACCCCCGGCACCACGACCCTCGTGGAGCAGGCGTGGACGGAGCCGACGGTGCTGGTCGGGATCGCGGGGTGGGCGCTGCTCGTGGCGCGGGGGCGGGCCTGGGCGGCGGTGCTTCCGCTGGCGGTGGCGCTCGCGGCCAAGCAGCACGCGGTGCTGCTGCTGCCGCTGGTGGCTGCGTGGCCGCGCTTCGGGGTGCGCCGCGCCGCGGCCACCGGTGGCGTCGCCGGGCTGCTCGTCCTGCCGTGGCTGCTCGCCTCCCCCGCCGCGATGTGGCGGGACGCGGTGCAGTTCATGCAGGACATGCCGCCGCTGCGCTTCGCCGACACCGTCTACATCGCCCTCGTGCACGAGGCGGGCGTGGCGCTGCCGCTGCCGGTGGTGGGCGTGGCGGTCGTGGGCACCGTGGTGGCGGCGTGCGTGCAGGTCCGCCGGCAACCGCCCGGGCTGGACGGGGTGCTGCTGTGGGCGGCTGCGGTGCTGCTGGTGGCCAACCTCGTGAACAAGCAGGCGTTCTACAACCAGTACTGGCTCGTCGCGGCGCTGCTGCTCACGGCGTGGGCGGCGACGGCGGCGCCCCGGCCGTCGCCGCGGGACCCGGTGCGGCGTCGGGGTCGGAACCGGCGAGCATCCGCTGCAGCCGCAGCGCCAGCACGTCCCAGCGCCACCGGTCGCTGACCCACGCGCGGCCGGCGTCCCCGTGGCGCCGCGCGAGGCCCGGGTCCAGCAGGTAGCCCGTGAGGGCGGCGGCCACCGCGGAGGGGTCGCGGCCGTCGACGACGCGGCCGGTCCCGCCCGCCACGATGGCGTCGGGCGCGCCCCCGGAGCCGCCCGCCACGACCGGCAGCCCGCAGGCCGCGGCCTCGAGGTAGCAGATGCCCAGCGCCTCGGGCTCCAGCCCGCCCAGGCGGGTGCGGGCGGGCATGCAGAACACGTCCCCGGCGTCGTAGTGGGCGGGGGTCTGCGCCCACGGCACCGCCCCGGTCAGGACCACGTCGCCGCGCAGGCCGAGGCGCTGCACGAGGCGCTCCACGGCCGGGCGGTGCGGGCCGTCCCCGACCAGCAGCAGCGCCGCCCCCGGCACGGCACGGCGCACCTCGGGCAGCGCGCGCACCAGCACGTCCTGGCCCTTGCGGGCGACGAGGCGGGAGACGCACACCACCACCGGGCGGTCGTGCAGGCCGTGGCGGCGGCGCACCTCCTCCCCGCCGCAGCCGGGGCGGAACGCGGCGGTGTCCACCCCGGGCGTCAGCCGGCGCATCCGGGCGCGCGCGGCGGGGCTCAGCGGCCGCCGGACCCGCTCGGCGCACCAGGGGCCGAGGAAGGTCAGCACGTCCACGGACTCCCCGATGCGGCGCAGCAGCGCGCGTGAGCCCGGCAGGGAGGACCACCACACCTCGTGCCCGTGGGTGGTGGCGACGCTGCGGCGCACCCCTGCGCGGCGCAGCGCCGGGGCCATCAGCCCGAGGGGGGCGGCGGCGCCGAACCAGACGGCCTCGCAGCCCTCGGCGCGGGCGAGGTCGGCGGCGCGCCGGGTGGTGGCGGGCGTCGGGAGCAGGATCCGGCTGGGGTCGCGGACCACGGGGAAGGGCAGGGTGGCGTCGAAGGCGCGGTCGCCGGGCTGGGTGGCGGTGTGCACGACGACGTCGCCGGGGGGCATCCGCCGCGCCATCTCCAGCACGAAGGACTCGATGCCGCCGGTGCGCGGGGGGAAGTCGTTGGTGACGACGAGGGTCCTCACCGCCAGCCCGCCAACCCGTCGTGGACCTCCGCGCGCCAGCGCTCCTCGGCGGCGGGGAGGTCCTCCCCGAGCACGGCAGGGGCGAGTGCGCTCACGTCGGGGGCGCCCGGCACGGCCAGGCGCCGCTGCAGCTCCACGAGGACGCCCGCGCCGTGGCGGCGGGCGATCGACTCGCACAGCGTCCAGGCCGCCGCGTAGGCGAGGTCCAGGGGAGCGCCGCCCCCCGGGCGCAGCTCGGCGTCGGTCGGCACGGTCGGCCGCATCCCCGCCGCGACGCGCTGCAGCAGCGGCCGTGCCAGCTCGGCCGGGTCCAGGCCCCGGCCGGAGCGGGCGAGCTGGTCGGCCGCGCCCTCGACCAGCCAGAGCGGGAGGGAGCCGGTGCCGCGCAGGCCGAGGCCGGTGCGGGCGGCCACGTGCACCAGCTCGTGGGTGAGGACCACCGCGCGCCCGGTCGCGGAGAGCCGACCGAACTGCTCCGGCTGCACGAGGACCCGCACGCCGGAGCCGGGCACGGAGGCGTCGCCGACCGCGAGGGCGGCCAGGGGCGCCACCCAGGCGGGGTCGCGGTGCAGGAGGCGGGCGGCGTCGGCGGCGGTGGCGGGCACGAGGACGGCCGTGCGCCGCGGCCAGCCGGTCCCCCAGGCCTCGTCGACGCGGGCGGCGGCCTCGTCGAGGACTGCGGGGACCTCCTCGGCCCACTCCGGGGCGGAGGCGGCGGCCACGACGAGCGACCGCCCGCTGCGGGCGGCCCGGACGGGGCCGAGGTCCCACAGGGCGGGGGTGGTCGGGCCGTCCGCGGTCGACGCCAGCAGCCAGCTCCCGCCGCGGTCGACGACGGTCAGGTGGGCCGCGCGGCGGACGACGGCGTCCTCGCCGTCGAGGCGTTCCCGGATCGCCACGTCGGCGAGGACGGCCGGGGCTCCCAGCTCCTCCTCGCGCCGCCGCGGTGCGCGCCGCAGCCGCAGCACCTCCGCCGACCACTGCGCCACGCCGACGCCGGTGACGGCGGTGGCGGCGGCCTCCTGGGCCCGGGCGAGAGCGGCGGCACGGGGATCGATGCCGGCCAGCAGCGCGGTCACGTCCCCGGAGCGCAGAGCGTGCGAGCGACCCGCGAGGAGTCGCTGCACGCCCTCCCGGGCTCCCGCGGGGACCGGCGCCCCACCGGGGTCGGGAGCGCGGCCCGTGGTGGAGCAGCCGGCGAGGCCGAGGCCGGCGGCGGCGGCGAGCAGCACGCCCCGCCTGCTCGCCGCGCCCGCCACCCCCGCAGCGTAGGCACTGCCGGGCCCGGCCGCCGGGGGCACCTCAGCCCGCGCGGCGGGAGCCTCCGTCGCGGGTCAGTCGCAGGGGCGGCACCAGACCGGAGCCGGCCAGGACACCGATCGCGGCCTGCTCCGCCTCGTTCAGGTCGGGCGCCGCGCTGGCGGGTGTGCCCAGCAGCACGGTGACGACGCAGCCGTCGCAGGCCAGCGGCCTCGCCGTGCAGCTGTTGCAGTCGATGAGCATCCGGCACCTCCCACGCCGTCGCGGGCTGCTCGCGCCCGACCGGTCCCTCGACCAGCGATGTGCACGCTAGGTGCAGGGTCCGACACGACTTCGCGAGCGGCGGCGGGCCCCGCCCGGGAACAGGCTCAGCCGCGGTTCAGCCGGCCCAGCAGCGCCCGCGACGACACCGGCCGGGCGCCCGCGGCACGCACCCCGGAGACGACCTCCCCGTCGTCGGAGACCACCACCACGACCCGCCCCGGGGGCTCGGCCCGCACCAGCCGCCGGATCAGCTCGTCCGCGGTGCGCCCCGCGGAGCTGAACAGCACCCGCACCCGGCGGGTGCTGGGCGAGGGCACGGGCCCGACCCCGTCGTTGCCGTCGAAGCAGCAGGTCACCTCGACGCCCGTGCGGGCGGCGATCGCCCCCAGCCCGTCCACCAGCCGCCGCCGCTGCTCCAGCAGCGTCAGCTGGCCGAACCCGAGCTTGGTGACGTTGTAGCCGTCCACGACGAGGTGGGCCCGCGGCAGCGCCAGGAGGTGGTCGAGGGCCGCTGGGTCGGTGGCGGCCAGCGCCCGGGCACCAGGCACGTCCACGGGCGCGGGGCGGGCCACGTCCTCCTCGAGGAGCTCCGCCGCGAGCAGGTCGGCGGGCGAGGACTCCACGGGCGGCAGGGCCAGCTCCCGGCGCAGGGCGGCGGCGGCGTCGAGGAGGGTGTCGAGGAGGAGCCGTGCGCGGACGTCGTCGACGTCCCGGGCCCGGCGGGCGGCCTGCTGCGACTGGGCGGTGCCCTCGCGCAGCTGCCGCTCCACGGCGTCGGCGCGCTCGCGCTGGCGGCCGGCGTCCTCCTGCGCGGCGGCCAGCTCCTCCTGCGCCTGCGCCACGGCCCGCTCCGCGCTGCGCTGCCCCGCCCGGGCCCGGTCGGCGTCGGAGCGGGAGCGCCGCAGCTCGCGCCGGAGCGCGGTCAGCTCCTCCTCCAGGGTCGCCACCCGGGCCCGCAGCTCGGCCAGCTCCCGGGCGCGCGCCGCCTCCTGCGCCTCCAGCTGCGCCTGGTCGCGGGCCTCCCGGGCGCCGGTGCGGGCGCCGGCGCGCCGCGCCTCCTCGGCGGCGGCACCTTCCGCGGCCGCCCGGACCCGGTCCCGCCAGTCCCCGGCGCGCAGGAGGTAGGCGGCGACGGCGACGTCGAGCGGCGCCGCGGTCGGCTCCGGCACGGGGGCGCCGTTCGCGGCCGCGACCGCGGCCGCCCCCGGCCCCGCGGTGGACCACGCGTCGGCCACCGCCCGCCCGAACGCCGGGTCGGTGGCGAGGCAGGCGGTCAGGGGCTGCGCCCCGGCGCGGGCCCGGCGGGCGGGGGCGAAGGCGCGCACCCGGCGCAGCGGGGCGGGCACGTCGGCCTCGTCCAGGGCGCCCAGCGCCTCCGCGGCGACCTGGAGGGCACGGCGGAGCACGGGCTCCGGCAGGGCGCCGGGGGACGCGTTCCCGCCCCGTCCGTCGTCCTCGTGCACCGCTGCGCCTACCACGTTCCTCCTCCGCTCCGCCCTTCCCGCGACCCGCTCCGGTGCGCTGGGGGAACCGGGGCCCGGCGCGGCCGGCGGGGGCTGTCCGCACCGGCACCTATGGTGACGGCCATGGGCGCCCTTCCCCCGCGCACCGGGTCCGGCGGCTCCGCGACCGCACGTCCTCCGGTGCCGAGCCTTCCGCATCCGCCGGCCGCGCGCGGCGGCACCCCCGCGACCACGGGGCTGCGACCGGTCCCCGTGCCGGTGCAGACGAGCATCGAGGACCTCGGGCGCCCGCTGCACGCCACGACCTTCGTCGTGGTCGACCTGGAGACCACGGGCGGGGCACCGGCGGACGCGGGCATCACCGAGATCGGTGCGGTGAAGGTCCGCGGCGGGGAGGTCCTCGGGGAGTTCCAGACGCTGGTCAACCCGGGGGTGGGCATCCCCCCGTTCGTCGCGCTGCTCACGGGGATCAACGACGCCATGGTGGCGGGCGCGCCCCGGCTGGCCGAGGTGCTGCCGAGCTTCCTGGAGTTCGCGCGCGGCGCGGTGCTGGTGGCGCACAACGCGCCCTACGACGTGTCCTTCCTCAAGGCGGGGTGCGCGAAGGCGCAGCTGGCGTGGCCCGCCCCCGAGGTCGTGGACACCGTGCGGCTGGCCCGGCTGCTCGTGGGCCGCGACGAGGCGCCCGACCGCAAGCTGGGCACGCTGGCGCGCCTGTTCGGCGCGACGACCACGCCGGACCACCGGGCCCTGTCGGACGCCCGCGCGACCGTGGACGTGCTGCACGCCCTGCTGGCCCGCCTCGGTGGCAGCGGGGTGCAGACGCTGGAGGACCTGGCCACCTTCACCTCCCGGGTCTCGGCCGCGCGCCGCGCCAAGCGCCACCTGGCCCTGGGGCTGCCCTCGGCCCCCGGGGTCTACCTCTTCCGCGACGCCGCCGAGCGGGTCCTCTACGTGGGGACGTCGGTGGACCTGCGGAGCAGGGTGCGCTCGTACTTCACCGCCTCGGAGACCCGCCCGCGCATCACCGAGATGGTGCGGCTGGCCGCGTCGGTGACCCCGGTGGTGTGCACGACGGCGCTGGAGGCCGAGGTGCACGAGCTGCGGCTCATCGCCGAGCACGACCCGCCGTACAACCGCCGCTCCCGCCGACCGGAGCGCTCCCCGTGGGTGAAGCTGACGGCCGAGGCGTGGCCGCGCCTGTCGGTGGTGCGCGAGGTGCGCGGTGATGCAGGGGCGGGTGCGCAGTACCTGGGCCCCTTCTCCAGCCCGCGCGCGGCGGAGCTGGCCGTGGCCGCCCTCCACGAGGCGTTCCCGCTGCGGCAGTGCACCCGGCGCATCCCGCGGCGACCGGCCGCGGACGGGCCCGCGGCGTGCGTCCTGGCGGAGATGGGCCGTTGCGGGGCGCCCTGCCTGGGGGTGGAGCGCGGCGGTCAGGACGCCGAGGGCTACGCGCGGGTGGTGGAGTCGGTGCGGGCGGCGATGGTCGCCGACGCCCGGGACGCGGTGGCGGCGCTGCGGGCGCGGATGGGCCTCCTGGCGGAGCAGGAGCGCTACGAGGAGGCCGGCGAGCAGCGCGACCGCCTCGACGCCTACCTGCGGGCGGCCTCCGCCATGCAGCGGCGGGCGCCGCTGGCGGCCTGCCCCGAGCTCGTCGCGGCGCGGCGCTGCACGGCCCGTCCGGGGTGGCCCAGCGGGGGCTGGGAGGTGGTGCTGGTGCGCCACGGCCGCCTCGCGGGCACCACGGTGACCCCCGCGGGCGCCGATCCGATGCCGTACGTGGCGGCGCTGCGGGCCACGGGTGAGGCGGTGGCGGCTCCGGTGCCGCCGGCGACGGCGGCGCTGGCGGCCGAGACGGAGCGGGTGCTGGCGTGGCTGGAGCAGCCGGGCGTGCGGCTGGTGGACGTCGTGGGCGCCGAGGACGCGCCGTGGGCGTCTCCCGTGCACGGTGCGGCGGGGGCCCGCCACCGCTGGACGTCGGGCGAGCCGTCCGGTGCGCGGGGACCCGAGACGGCGGGGCCCGGCCCGGCTACGCTGCCCGCGTGATCACCGCCATCGTGCACGTGCAGACCGACGGCCGTCGCATCCCCGAGGTGGCGGAGGCGCTGGCAGAGGTGCCGGGCGTCTCCGAGGTGTACTCCGTGACCGGCGACGTGGACCTCGTCGCGATGGTCCGGGTGCGCCGCCACGAGGAGCTGGCCGACGTCATCGCCGGGCAGGTCAACAAGGTCGACGGGGTGGTGAGCACCGTGACGAACATCGCGTTCCGGGCCTACTCCCGCCACGACCTGTCCAGCGCCTTCTCACTCGGCCTGGAGGACTGAGGACCCCTCCCGGGGCCGCCCGCCGGAGCCGCCCGTCCCGCGGGGCGCGGGCAGCTCCGTGCTGCACTGACGGGTCCCGCCGGAGCTGACGCCCTCAGCCCGCGCTGGCCTCGACCCAGCGCTCGAGGACGCCTGCCGCGGCGCCGGAGTCGAGGGACTCCTCCGCCCGCCGCACCCCCTCCGCCAGGTGCGCCGGCAGGTCGTCCAGCACCTCCTGCCCCCCGGCCCCGGGTGCCCGCACGCCCGCGGCGAGCATCGCGGCGGCGGCGTTGAGCACGACGGCGTCGCGGACGGGACCCCGCGTGCCGTCGAGGAGCCGACGGGCCACCGCGGCGTTGTGGGTGGCGTCGTCGCCCCGCAGGTCCTCCAGGACGGCGGGCGCCATGCCCAGCTCGGCGACGGCGTCGAGGCGTCCCTCGCGGACCCCACCGCCGGGGGTGGCGGACCAGACCCGCGCCGGGGAGACCGTCGTGAGCTCGTCGAGGCCGTCGTCGCCGCGGAAGACCAGGGCGGAGACGTCCCGGCGGGCGAGGACCCCGGCGACCAGGGGCGCCATGGCCGCGAACGCGACGCCGATCGCCGCGGCCTGCGGGCGCGCGGGGTTGGTGAGCGGGCCCAGGACGTTGAACGCCGTCGGGATGCCGAGGGCGCGGCGGGTGGGGGCCGCGTGGCGCATCGCGGGGTGGAAGACCTGGGCGAAGCAGAACGTGATGCCGGCTTCGACGGCGACCTCCGCGACCCGCGCCGGCGGCAGGTCCAGGCGCACCCCGAGGGCCTCGAGGACGTCGGCGGAGCCGGAGGCGGAGGACGCGGCCCGGTTGCCGTGCTTGACGACGCGGTGCCCGGCCCCGGCGAGCACGAGCGCGGCCATGGTGGAGATGTTGACGGTGCGCGCCCCGTCGCCGCCGGTGCCGACCAGGTCGACGGCCGGGCCGGGGACGGTGATCGGCACGGCGTGGTCGAGCATCGCCGCGGCCAGCCCCTCCAGCTCCGCGACCGTCTCGCCCTTGGCGCGCAGGGCGACGAGGAAGCCCGCGAGCTGCACCTCGTTCGCCTCCCCGGCCATCACCTGGTCCATGGCCCACGAGGTGCTCGCGGCGTCCAGGTCCTCGCCGGCGACGAGGCGGGCGATCAGGTCGGTCCACGTGCGGCGGCCGGCACCGGGGGTGGCGGGGGCGGGGGGCTGCGCGGAGCTCGTCATGGTGCCTTCCGGCCGCTGGCGGAGCGGGAGCGGGCGCGTCCCGGCGGCGCCGAGCGTACCGACGTCGCCGGCGCGCGGGCAGACCGCTCCGGACCCCTCCTCCGTCGTGCCCGCGCAGACCTCTGCGGGCGCTCCTGCGGGGCCGTGGCACCGGTGTCCGCCGGCGCCCGGGACCGCACCGGCGGAGGGGCTGCGCGGCGGCTGCCGGGCGGCTGTGGGGCGTCTCACCCTCCCCCGCGGCGCGTTGAGCCGGGGCGGGCGGGGCGTCGCCACCCGCTTGGGGCAATAATGACGGTCGTGGCGAGCGCACAGGCAGTCCAGAGCAGCACACCCAGTCCGGCGCACGGGTCGGTGAACCGGCCCAACGTGGTGTCGGTCGGGGTGATCGTGTGGCTCTCCAGCGAGCTGATGTTCTTCGCCGGCCTCTTCGCGATGTACTTCACGATCCGGGCCGTCGCTCCCCAGATGTGGGAGACGGGACCGACGCTGCTGAACATCCCCTTCTCCAGCGTGAACACGGCGATCCTCGTGGTCTCGTCGCTGTGGTGCCAGTTCGGCGTCTTCGCCGCCGAGCGGTTCCAGCCCCGGCGCACGGGCGGGCTCCTCGACTTCAAGCGCTGGGGAATGATCGAGTGGTTCGTGCTGACGTACATCTTCGGCGCGATCTTCGTCGCCGGGCAGGTGCTGGAGTACGCGGAGCTGATCCACAAGGGGCTCTCGATCAGCACCAACGGCTACGGCTCGGTGTTCTACCTGACGACCGGCTTCCACGGCCTCCACGTGGTCGGCGGCCTCATCGCCTTCCTCATGGTCATCGGCCGCGCCTTCGCCGCCCGCCGCTTCGGCCACGCGGAGGCGACCAGCGCGATCGTGGTCAGCTACTACTGGCACTTCGTGGACGTGGTCTGGATCGGCCTGTTCGCCGTGATCTACATCCTCAAGTGACCGGCTGCCCGCGACCAGCGCACCCGCCAGCCCAGCAACGACGGAAGCGAGCTCGACGACCGTGACCAGGACCCTCTCCGCGCTCAGCGCGCGCCGCCGCCACCCCCTGGCCGTCGTGCTGCTGATCGCACTGGCCCTGACCCTGACCGGCGGCCTGTACGCCGCCCTCGTGCCCCAGCCGGCCAGCGCGCAGCCGGAGCAGTCGGCGTCGGCCACCGACATCGCCGAGGGCGAGAAGCTCTTCATCGCCAACTGCGCGACCTGCCACGGCTTCAACGGCGAGGGCGGCGACCCGCAGCCCACCGGGTGGGGCTACGGCATCACCGGCCCCTCCCTCGTCGGCGTCGGCGCCGCGGCGGTCGACTTCCAGGTCGGCACCGGGCGCATGCCGCTGCCGTACCAGGGCCCGCAGGCCGTGCCCGCGGAGCGGATCCGCTTCTCCCAGGAGCAGATCAACCAGATGGCGGCCTACGTGGCCTCCCTGGGCCCCGGCCCGGCCATCCCGGCGGAGGAGTTCCTGGACATCACCGCCCTCACCGAGGAGGAGATCTCCCGGGGGTCGAACATCTTCCGCACCAACTGCGCGATGTGCCACAACTTCGCCGGGGCCGGCGGGGCGCTGACGAAGGGCAAGGAGGCACCCGCCCTCTTCAACGTGACCGAGCGGCACATCTACGAGGCGATGACCACCGGCCCGCAGTCGATGCCGGTGTTCAACGACAACACCATCGCGCCGGAGGACAAGAAGGCGATCATCGGCTTCCTGAAGTCGATCCACAGCCAGCCGGACCCGGGCGGTCTGCCGCTGGGCTACCTCGGGCCGGTGAGCGAGGGCCTCTTCGCGTGGGTGGCCGGGATCGGCCTCCTCATCGGCTGCGCGGTGTGGCTGGGGATGAAGTCCTCGTGAGCGGCCGCCGGATGCGGAACGTGCAGGTGCAGGCGACGGAACAGCCCCGCGCAGGGACAGGACAGGAACGATGACCCAGCAGATCCAGCCGGCTGAGCAGCCGCCGAACCCGGCACACGGCTCGAGCACCGCCGTCAGCTCCGTGTCGGAGGCGAACTCCGCCGAGCGCTTCACCGACCCGGGGCTGCCGCCGCACCGGCACCGCCTCGTCGACGTCGACCCGCGCGCGGCCAAGCGCGCGGAGCGGCAGGTCGCGACGCTCTTCATCCTCTCGATGATCGGCACCCTCGGGACGCTCGCCGCGATCATCGGCATCGAGTACGAGGGCCACAACGAGTACTTCGACCGCCTGGCCGCGGTCAGCCTCTCGACCAAGGCCATCGGCTTCGCGCTGTTCGTGTCGCTGTTCTGCCTCGGCGTGGGCGCGGTCCACTGGGCCAAGACCCTCATGCCCGACGAGGAGCGCGTGGACTACCGCCACCGCCAGCGCGGCACGGACGCCGAGCGCGCCCGGGCCGTCGCCATCCTCAAGGACGGCGTGGCGGAGACGGGCCTCGGCCGTCGCCCGCTCATCCGCAACACCCTGATCGGCGCGGCTGCCCTGCTGCCGCTGTCTGCGCTCTTCTTCTTCCGCGACACCGGTCCTCTGCCGGGCACGGCGCTGGAGCAGACGTGGTGGGACGAGGGCGAGTACCTCATCAAGGACCCCGAGGGCGGTCGCATCCTCGCCGCGGACGTGCAGCTCGGCTCGATCGTCCACGTCATGCCCGAGACGATCGAGGAGGCCGGTCACGACCTCCTCGCCGAGAAGGGCAAGGCCGCGGTCATCCTGCTGCGTCTGAAGCCCGAGGAGCTCAACCCGCCGGCAGGCCGGGAGGACTGGGCGGTCGACGGGATCGTCGCCTACTCCAAGATCTGCACCCACATGGGATGTCCGGTCGCTCTGTACGAGCAGACGACCCACCACCTGCTGTGCCCGTGCCACCAGTCGACCTTCGACGTGACGCAGGACTGCAAGGTCATCTTCGGACCGGCCAAGAGGCCGCTCCCCCAACTGCCGATCATGGTCGACGAGGACGGATACTTGGTGGCCAGGGCTGGCTTCCAGGAGCCCGTCGGACCGAGCTTCTGGGAGCGCGGATGAGCACCACTGCAAGCCGCCCGGCGTCGCGCCAAGACAAGGCCGCTGCGGGCGTCGCGAACTTCGCCGACGACTCCGTCGGCGCCAGCAAGATCGTCAACGGCTTCGCCCGCAAGGTCTTCCCGGACCACTGGTCCTTCATGCTCGGGGAGATCTCGCTCTGGACGTTCGTCATCCTGCTGCTGACGGGCACGTTCCTGACCTTCTTCTACGTGCCGAGCATGGGCGAGATCCCCTACGAGGGCGTCTACGCCCCCCTGCACGGGCAGATCGTGTCCGAGGCGTACGCCTCGTCGCTGGCGATCTCCTTCGACGTCCGCGGCGGTCTGATCATCCGGCAGATCCACCACTGGGCGGCGCTGATCTTCGTCGCGTCGACCGTGGTGCACATGTTCCGGGTGTTCTTCACCGGCGCGTTCCGCAAGCCGCGTGAGATCAACTGGGTCATCGGTGCGCTGCTCGCCATCCTGGCCGTCTTCGAGGGCTTCACCGGCTACTCCCTCCCCGACGACCTGCTCTCCGGCACCGGCATCCGCATCGCCCAGGCGATCATGCTCGCGGTGCCCGTGGTGGGCACCTACCTGAGCTTCTTCTTCTTCGGCGGCGAGTTCCCGGGTCACGTGCTGATCCCGCGCTTCTACGTCATCCACATCCTCCTGCTGCCCGCGATCATGCTGGCGCTCATCGCGGCGCACATGTTCCTGCTGGTGCTGCACAAGCACACCCAGTTCCCCGGCCCGGGCCGGACGAACGACAACGTGGTGGGCTTCCCGCTCTTCCCCGTCTACATGGCGAAGATGGGCGGCTTCTTCTTCATCGTGTTCGGCGTGATCGCGCTGATCTCCGCGTTCGTGGGGATCAACCCGATCTGGGCCTACGGCCCGTACGACCCCTCCCCCGTGACCGCCGGCTCCCAGCCGGACTGGTACATGGGCTGGCTCGACGGCGCCGTGCGACTGACACCGGGCTGGTGGGAGTTCACGCTCTGGGGCTTCACGTTCTCGATGAACATCTTCATCCCCACCACGGTGATCATCCTCGTGGTGATGGCGGTGCTCGTCGCCTACCCGTGGATCGAGCAGATCGCGACGGGTGACTACCGCGAGCACCACCTGCTGGACCGCCCCCGCAACCAGCCGACCCGCACGGGTCTCGGCGTGATGGCGCTGACGTTCTACGTCATCCTGCTCATCAGCGGCGGCAACGACATCATCGCCCACATGCTGAACCTCAGCATCAACGACCTCACCCGGGGTCTGCGCCTGCTGCTGTTCGTCCTGCCGCCGATCGCGTTCTGGGTCACCAAGCGGATCTGCCTCGGCCTCCAGCGCCGCGACCGCGAGAAGGCCCTCCACGGGCGCGAGACGGGCCGCATCGTCCGCCTCCCCCACGGTGAGTTCATCGAGGTCCACGCGCCCCTCGACGAGTACGAGCGGTGGATGCTCGTCCAGCACGAGAGCCAGCGTCCGCTGGAGCTGCAGCCGGCCGCGGGGGCGAACCCCGACACCCTGTTCGGCAAGGTGCAGCACGCCCTGTCGCGCTTCTACTTCGACGACCGGGTGGAGCCCGTCACCCCGGCGGAGCTGGAGGCGGCGCACCACCACCACGGTCACGGTGGTGAGCACGCGGCGATCGACCCCTCGGAGAAGGGCAGCGCCAAGACCACCAACTCGCTGACCACCCAGGGCTGAGCCCGGACCAGCGCACGCGAGGGGCCCGGCAGGATTCGTCCTGCCGGGCCCTTCGCGTTCCCGCCCCAGGCCCCGGGAAGGCCATCGACCCGGACGCCGCTAGCGTGCCGGTGTGAGGCCGTTCCTCCTGCTCGCCACCCGCGCGGACGACACCGTCGCCGATGCCGAGTACGCCGCTGTCCTGCGCTACGGCGGCCTGCACCCCGAGGAGCTGGTGCGGGTGCGTCTCGAGCAGGCGCCGATGCCCGAGGTGGACCTGGAGGCGTTCTCCGGGATCGTGGTCGGGGGAAGCCCCTACTGCACCAGCGATCCGGAGTCGTCGAAGTCGGAGACCCAGCGCCGCGTGGAGCAGGAGCTGGCGGTGCTGCTCGACCGGGTGGTGGCCGCGGACATGCCGTTCCTCGGCGCCTGCTACGGGGTCGGCACGCTCGGCGTCCACCAGGGCGGGGTCGTGGACGGCACCTTCAGCGAGCCCATCAGCACCGTGCCGGTGACCCTGACGGAGGCGGGCTGCGCCGATCCGCTGTTCGGTGCGCTGCCGGTCACCTTCGACGCCTTCGTCGGCCACAAGGAGGCGATGCGCGTCCCGCCCCCGCACGCGGTGGTGCTGGCCTCCTCCCCCGCCTGCCCGGTGCAGGCCTTCCGCGTCGGCCGGAACCTCTACGCGACGCAGTTCCACCCCGAGCTGGACGTCGAGGGGATCATCGGGCGCGTCACCGTCTACCGGCAGGCCGGCTACTTCCCGCCCGAGGAGTACGACGAGGTCGTCGCCCGGCTGCGCCGCTCGCGGGTCGAGATGCCCTCGCTGCTCCTGCGCCGCTTCGTCGAGAGGTATCGGCGCTGAGAAGGGCGCGCCCGCTCTCCACGCGCAGGGCGCCGTCCGACCGGGGGTTCAGAGGTCGCGGGCGAAGCGGGTGCGGACGGGCTCGAAGCCCAGGCCGCGGAAGAAGGCGTGGGCGCCGTCGTTGAACAGCCAGCTGTCCAGCCGGAGGCCGCTCAGCCGGTGGGCCCTGGCGTGGTCCTCCGCTGCCGCGAGCAGGGCGGAGCCCACGCCCCGCCGGCGGGCGGCCGGGTCGACGCCGAGGTGGTGGACGAAGAGCACGTGCTCGTCCGCGGTGAAGGGACCTGCGGCCCGGTGGACCTCCACCGCGTAGAGGTAGCCGGCCGGGCGACCGGCGAGGTCGGCGATCCACACGAGGCCGTCCCCGGCCACCTGCGTGGCGAAGAAGCCCGCCACCGCTGCGGGGTCGTGGGGCGCGAACCGCCCCGGGGCGGCGTCTCGGTGCAGGTGCTGCACCGGCTCGTTCAGCGCAGCGACCACGGCGGCGTCGGCGGCGGTGGCGCGGCGCAGCCGCACCGCCGCCTCGGGGATCGTCACGAGGGGTGACCCTGCCGCAGCGCCACCCGGGCGGTCCACTGCTTTCCGCTCCCGGCCGCGGAGAGCCCTGGAGGGCTGCGCTGCCCCGGCGCGGCCCTCGGGTGGGTCCTCAGGCCGGCTGGGCGGCGGGAAGGGCGGATCCGGCCTTCCACTCCTCGTACGGCAAGCTCCAGGTGGTGTAGCCGTTGCCGGGCTCCATCCCCCCCTCGGAGCCGACGAACTCGACGACGTCGCCGACCGTGGAGTGCTCGAAGAGCCAGCGGGCGTCCTCGGTGCTCATGCCGGTGCAGCCGTGGCTGACGTTCGCGGAGCCGTGGGACGCGGCGGACCAGGGAGCGGCGTGCAGGAACTCGCCGGAGTTGGTCAGGCGCATCGCGTACTTCACGTCGAGGGCGTAGTACTCGGGGTCGTCCTCGCTGACCCCGGTGGTCTCGGCGTCCATCCGCCGCTCCGCCTCGCGGCTCATGATGACCTTCACTCCCCCGCGGGTGAGGTACCTCCCGCCGTTGCCGCCCTTCCCCGTCGTCACGGGGATCGTCCTCACGACCTGCCCGTCCTCCCGGACGGTGAGGGTGTGGGCGTCGACGTCCACGGTGCTGACCACCGCCGATCCGACCTGGAAGTCGATGTCGCGGTCGGCCTTGCCCCAGACGCCGGGCGCAACCTCGACGCCGGCGAGGTCGACGTCCACGTGCACGGCCGTGCCGGCGGGCCAGTACTCCCGTGGACGCCTGTCCACCCGCCGGCCGGAGACCCAGCGCCAGGAGCCCTGAACCGCTGCCGGCCGGGTGCTCACGTCCAGCCGTTCCTCGACGGCCGCGCGGCGATCGTCGGCGACCTCCTCGTCGAGCAGGCCGAGGACGGGCATGCCGACGCCCACGGTGGACCCGGCCAGCGGCGCGACGCTGGCGCTGACGAGCGCGGTGGGTTCCACGGTGCTGAGGCTGCTCGTCCGCTCGGTGCGCAGGCCCGAGTCGCTGAGGGCGGTGACGTGCACGGTGTAGGTGGTGGCCTGGGAGGCCGTTGAGCGGGGCGCCGGCGGGGTCGGTCACCTCCACGGCCTGCAGGGAGCCGTCGGTGACGGCGACCCGGATGCGGGCGTCGAGGGGCACCCCGGCCGCCGCGTCGGCGGGTGAAACGTGCACCGCCGCGGGCGTCGGCGCCGGGGTGGTGCCGCTCGGGGTGGCGTCAGGGGTGGCGCCTCGCGCCTCGGGGCGGCACTACCCGCACCGCCCTGGCAGCCGCTGACTGCGAGGACGGCCCCCACCACCGCGACGGCGATGCCCCACCGGCTCGTGCTGCTCCTCACGCGTCCCCTGCCTCCGCTTCCGCTGCTGCTCGTCGGTCGTCGGCTCACACCGACCATCGATGCCCGCAGCAACCACTCTCGGCGGCATGACGCGCACAGGGGCCATTCCGTTGCAGCCCCGCGACGATGCCCCCTGGGGCGAGGCGGGACCAGGCGGGGCGGGACCAGGCGGGGCGGGACCAGGCGGGGCGGGACCAGGCGGGGCAGGACCGGGCGCGGCCGGTCCGGGCGGGTGGACCGGCCCGGCCCCGTGGTCCAGGTAGCTGTGGCGCCGGGCACCTGCGCCGAGCGGTCGACGCACCGCGGACATGCCGAAGGGCCGGCCACCGGGGCTTCCGCCCGCGGTGACCGGCCCTTCGGCTCAGCCGGTCCGAACGTCAGTGCGCGTGCTCGCCCACGAAGTACTCGAACACCCAGCCGATGAGGAAGACGATCGAGAAGGCGACGCCGATGATCGACAGCCACCACCCGATGGCGGCACCGGCGAAGACCAGCGCGGCGCCGAAGGACAGGGCCAGCGGCCACCAGCTGTGCGGGCTGAAGAAGCCCTGCTCCCCCGCGCCCTCGGTGATGTCGGCCCGCGGGTTGTCCTCGGGCCGCTCGTCGATGCGGGCACCCGTGACGGCCAGATAGCCGCCCACGAGGACCGCCAGCCCCGCGGTGAGCAGGAGGCAGACGAAGCCGACGGGCTCGTTCCACTGCGTCAGCAGGCCGTAGACGAAGGCGATGGGGAGGAAGAAGAGCAGTCCCCCGCTGAACAGCCAGATCTCGGACTTCATGTCAGTGGCCACCCTTCCGCGGCAGGTCTTCCTGGCGACCGGTCAGGTCGGCCTCGCCGTACACGTGGTCGAGGAGGTTCTTGTCGCTCGTCGGCGTGTCGTGGCCCGGCACCTCGGGGTGGTGCAGGTCGAAGGCCGGCCGCTCGGAGCGGATGCGCGGCAGCGAGGTGAAGTTGTGCCGCGGCGGCGGGCAGGAGGTCGCCCACTCCAGGGAGTTGCCGTAGCCCCAGGGGTCGTCGACCTCGACCTTGGGCGCCTTGACCGCGGTCTGCCACACGTTCCAGAGGAACGGCAGGGTGGAGGCGCCGAGCAGGAAGGCACCCACCGTGGAGACCTGGTTCATCAGCGTGAACCCGTCCTCGGGCAGGTAGTCCGCGTAGCGGCGCGGCATGCCGGAGGCCCCCAGCCAGTGCTGGATGAGGAAGGTCGTGTGGAAGCCGATGAAGAGCAGCCAGAAGTGGATCTTGCCGAGGCGCTCGTCGAGCATCTTGCCGGTGAACTTCGGCCACCAGAAGTAGAAGCCGGCGAACATCGCGAAGACGACCGTGCCGAAGACGACGTAGTGGAAGTGGGCCACCACGAAGTACGAGTCGGACAGGTGGAAGTCCAGCGGGGGCGAGGACAGGATGATCCCGGTCAGGCCGCCGAAGAGGAACGTCACCAGGAAGCCGATGGCCCACAGCAGCGGCGTGTCGAAGGTCAGCGACCCGCGCCACATCGTGCCGATCCAGGTGAAGAACTTCAGGCCGGTGGGCACCGCGATCAGCATGGTCATGAGCGCGAAGAACGGCAGCAGGACCTTGCCGGTGACGTACATGTGGTGCGCCCACACCGACACCGAGAGACCGGCGATCGAGATCGTCGCGAAGACCAGGCCCTTGTAGCCGAAGACGGGCTTGCGGCTGAAGACGGGGATGATCTCGGTGATGATCCCGAAGAAGGGCAGCGCGATGATGTAGACCTCGGGGTGCCCGAAGAACCAGAAGAGGTGCTGCCACAGGATCGGTCCGCCGTGCGCGGCGTCGTAGACGTGGGCACCCATCACCCGGTCCGCGCCGAGGGCGAGGAGGGCCGCCGCGAGCACCGGGAAGGCCATCAGCACCAGGACGCTGGTGATGAGGATGTTCCAGGTGAAGATCGGCATCCGGAACATCGTCATGCCCGGGGCGCGCATGCAGAGGATCGTCGTCACGAAGTTGACGGCGCCGAGGATCGTCCCGAAGCCGCCGAAGGCGAGGCCGAAGACCCACAGGTCCCCGCCGAGGCCGGGGCTGTGGACGGCGTCCGACAGCGGCGTGTAGGCGAACCAGCCGAAGCTGGCCGCGCCCTGCGGGGTGAGGAAGCCGGCGCCGGCGATGATCCCGCCGAACAGGTAGATCCAGTAGGACAGCATGTTCAGCCGCGGGAACGCGACGTCCGGCGAGCCGATCTGCAGCGGCATGATCGCGTTCGCGAAGGCCGCGAAGAGCGGCGTCGCGAACAGCAGCAGCATGATCGTGCCGTGCATGGTGAAGAGCTGGTTGTACTGGTCCTTCGAGTTCACGACCTGGATGCCGGGCTCGAAGAGCTCGGCCCGGATCAGCAGCGCCATGACGCCGCCGATGAGGAACCAGATGAAGGAGGTGATGAAGTAGAGGTTGCCGATCACCTTGTGGTCGGTGCTGGTGACCCACTTGGTGACCACGCTGCCCCGGGACCGGGGCACGCTCACGCCGGCCGGCTGCCTGGTGGTGGTGCGCGCGGCGAAGCCGGGCGGGAAGGTGCTCTCAGTGGCCATCGGGGGTCAGCTCCTCTGCGGCCTCGGACTCGCCCTCGGGCTGAGGGGTGGCGGCCTCGCGCTCCAACGCGCCGGCGAGCTCCGTGATGAGCTGGCCGGTGTTGCCCTGGTCGCGCAGGCTCTCGATGAAGGCTTCGTACTCGTCCTGCTCGACGACCTGGACGTTGAAGAGCATCTCCGAGTGGTACTCACCGCACAGCTCGGCGCACTTGCCCTGGAACATCCCGATCTTGGTCGGGGTGACGTGGAACTCGTTGGGCGCACCCGCGATGGCGTCCATCTTGAACAGCCAGGCAGGCACCCAGAAGGAGTGGTTGACGTCGATGCCGTAGACCTCGACCTCGACCGTCTGGTCGACCGGGAGGACGAGGGTGGGCAGCGTCTCCTCGACGCCCTCCACGCCCGTCAGGACGGCCTGGCGGCCGGCGACGTAGACGTCCTCGTCGTTGTAGTTGAAGTCCCAGCCCCACTTCTTGCCGATGACGTCGATCTTGACGTCGACGGGGCCGTCGTTCTCCAGGATCGCCGCCTCGTCACGGGCGGTGTAGAAGAACAGGACGCCGACCATCATCACGGGCAGGACCGTGTAGAGGATCTCGATCGGCATGTTGTAGCGGACCTGCGGCGGCAGCTGCGGGTCCCCCTTGCGGCGGCGGTAGGCCACCACGCACCACAGGGTGAGGCCCCAGACCACCAGGCCCACCAGCAGCGCCGCGATCCAGGAGCCGTTCCACAGCGTCTGGATGCGGGGCGTCATGTTCGTCGCGCCGTCGCTCACGATCGGCAGGTAGCCGTGGGCGAAGTCGCTCTCGGCCTGCCGCTCACCGCAGGCGGCGAGGAAGAGCGTGGCTCCCACCGCCGCGGACGCGCGCAGCGCCCAGGACGAACGGCGGCGCCGTACTGCGTACGAGTCTCGCGTGCCCAACGTCGGCCTCTCCACGTCCCTCGATCGGATCCGGCCGGGCGGTCGGGGCCGGCCCTCGAAGGGTCGTCACCACGCGCACGGCACTCGGTCCTGAGACTACCCCCCGCTCTCCGGCGGGGACTGGTCGGGGCGCGCGGCGAAGGCGCGTGGCGCCGGGAGGGCCAGCGCGGGGCCGAGGGCGGCCAGGTAGTCGACGCGCGCGACCTCCTCCACGCCCAGGGTGGCCAGGTGGTCCGTGCGCCACTGCACGTCGACGAGCCGGCCCCGCACGCCGTCGGCCATCAGCCCGGCGAGGGCCACGACCGCGGCCTTGGAGGCGTCCGTGGTGCGGTGGAACTTCGACTCCGCCGCGAACAGACCACCGAGGGCGACCCCGTACAGGCCGCCGACGAGCTCGCCGTCCTCCCACGTCTCCACGGAGTGGGCCCAGCCCAGGTGGTGCAGCCGCGCGTACGCCGCAGCGACGGCCGGCGTGATCCACGCTCCGGGGCGTCCGGGGTCGGCGCAGCCGGCGACCACGTCCTCGAAGGCGGTGTCCACACGCACCTCGAAGCGGCGCAGGGAGCGGCGCAGGGACCGGGAGACGTGCAGCCGCTCGGGCCGCAGGACGCCGCGGGGGTCGGGCGACCACCAGCCGACGGGCCCCCGTCCGCGACGGCCCAGGCCCATGGGGAAGTAGCCGGCCCGGTAGGCGGCCAGCAGCGTCGCGGGACGCAGGTCCCCGCCCGCACCCACCAGGTCCTCGCCCGGCAGGGGGCGCAGCGACGCGAAGTCGAACCGCGACGGTCCCGGGTCGACCGGCCGGGCCGCGGGCGCGGCGGACGGCCGGTCGACCGGGAGCGTCACGGCGTCCTCAGCAGGAGCCGCGGCTCAGCTGAAGGAGTCCCCGCAGGCGCAGCTGCTGCCGGCGTTGGGGTTGTCGATCGTGAAGCCCTGCTTCTCGATGGTGTCCGCGAAGTCGATGGTCGCGCCCTCGAGGTAGGGGACGCTCATCTTGTCCACCACGACGCCCACGCCGCCGAAGTCGCGCAGCGCGTCACCGTCGAGCTCGCGCTCGTCGAAGTAGAGCTGGTAGATGAGGCCGGAGCAGCCGCCCGGCTGCACCGCGATCCGCAGGCGCAGGTCGTCGCGCCCCTCCTGCTCCAGCAGGGCCTTGACCTTGGCCGCTGCGACCTCGGTGAGCTCGACCCCGTGGGTCGCGGTGGTTCCGTCCTGGACGGTCATCGGTGTCGTCTCCGCTCCGCTCGACAGCTCGTGGGCACGTCCGGGGGCACTCCCCGGACCGCCTCTTGCGAGAACCAGCGCGCGGCCCGCGCTGTTCCCGCCGTCCTGCTCGCCCGCCGCCGTCCGCCGTGGCGGCGCCGCGCGGGCGGGACCAGGGTACGGCGCCTCAGCCGGCCCGGGCGCCGTCCGCGGCCGGCACCGGTCCGGCGGGCCCGCCCGCCAGGGAGTCCAGCAGCAGGGCGTGGGCCAGGCAGGCGCGGGCGAAGTCCTCCAGGTGCAGGGACTCGTCGGCGCCGTGGGCGCGGGAGTCCGGGTCCTCCACCCCCGTCACCAGGATCGCCGCGTGCGGGTAGACCGCCGCCAGCTCGGAGATGAAGGGGATGGAGCCGCCCATCCCCATCTCCACGACCTCCACGCCGTAGGCCTCGGTGAACGCGCGGCGGGCGGTGGCGTGGGCGGCCGTGGAGGTGTCGGCTGCGAAGGGCGCGCCCAGCTCCCCCTCCTCGACGGTGACGCGCGCACCGAAGGGCGCCCGCTCCTCCAGGTGCGCGCGCAGGGCGGCCATCGCGGCGGCCGGGTCCTGGCCGGGGCCCAGCCGCACGCTCAGCTTGGCCCGCGCCGTGGGCAGCAGGGTGTTGCTCGACAGCTCGACCGACGGGGCGTCGAGGCCGATGACGGACAGCGCCGGCTTCGTCCACAGCCGCGACTCCAGGGAGCCGGTCCCCGCCAGCCGCACCCCGTCCAGGACGCCGACGTCGGCCCGGAAGCGCTCCTCCGTCAGGTCCGTCTCCGGTGCCCGCCCGCTGAGCAGGCCGGCGACCGCGACGTCCCCGGCCTCGTCGTGCAGGGTGGCCAGGAGGCGGCAGAGGCAGGTCAGGGCGTCGACGACCGGGCCGCCGTTGATGCCCGAGTGCACGGCGTGGGTGAGGACGTCGACGCGGACCACGCAGTCGACGAGCCCGCGCAGGGTGGTGGTCAGGGCGGGCACGCCGACGCGCCAGTTGGCGGAGTCGGCCACGACGATGACGTCGGCGGCGAGCACGTCGCGGTACTGCGCCAGGAACGCGGAGAAGGTGGGCGAGCCGATCTCCTCCTCCCCCTCGACGAAGACGGTCACCCCGACCCCGTCGCCCGGGCCCCACTGCGGCAGGAGGGCGCGCAGCGCGGCGACGTGGGCCATCACCCCGGCCTTGTCGTCGGCCGCCCCGCGCCCGTAGAGGCGCCCGCCGCGCTCGGTCGGCTCGAAGGCCGGGCTCGTCCAGTCCGCGGGCGCCCCCGGCGGCTGCACGTCGTGGTGGGCGTAGAGGAGGACGGTCGGGCGGCCGGGGGGCGCCGGCCGGCGGCCGACGACGGCGGGCGCGCCGGTGCGCCCGTCCTGCTCGGCGGTGAGGATGCGCACGTCGTCCAGGCCGGCGTCCCGCAGCAGCCCGGCGACGGCCTCGGCGCCGGCCGCCACGTGCCCGGGGTCGAAGGCGGGCGCGGACACGCTGGGGATGCGGACCAGGCGCTCCAGGTCCGCCCGCAGGCCGGGCTGCAGCTCGGCCAGCCGCGCGCGCAGCTCCCCGCTGCGCGCGCTGCCACCGGGGCCCTGCGGGGCGGGGACGGGCTGGGGGGACGGCTGCTCCGGCGTCATGGGCAGACGCTAACGCGCGCGCCTGACCCGTCCGACGGACCCTCCGCCGCCTCGGCCCGCAGCGCCCCGGCGAGACCGTAGGCTTCGTGCGTGTTCGGTCGCGCGAAGGAGAAGCAGGCATCCCCCGTCCCGGGCGAGGTGGCGCAGACGGCCCCGGCCGGCTCGCACCCGGTGAAGCCGACGGGCAAGGGGCGCCCCACGCCCAGCCGCGCCGAGGCGCAGGCCGCCCGGCGCCGTCCCCTGGTGCCGGCCGACCGCAAGGCCGCCCGCACGGCCGCCCGGGCGGCCGTGCGCGAGGAGCGCGCACGCATGCACCACGCGCTGCTGACCGGCGACGAGAAGCACCTGCCGGCCCGTGACAAGGGGCCCCAGAAGCGGCTGGCGCGCGACATCGTCGACTCCCGGCGCAACGTCGGCGAGTACTTCCTCATGATCGCCCTGGTGGCGCTGGTGCTGTCGTTCATCGCGCCCACGCTGGGCAGCCCGGAGGTGCTCTTCGCCTCCACCGTGCTCATCTACTCCACCCTCGTGGTCGTGGTGGTGGACAGCATCGTCGTCAGCCGCAGGGTCAAGCGCGAGGCCGCGGAGCGCTTCGGGACGGTCGAGCGGGGCCTGGGCGGCTACGCCGTCTCCCGCGCCCTGCAGGTGCGCAGGCTGCGTCGGCCCGTGGTCATGGTCCGGCGCGGCGCACCGCCGCGCTGAGTCGCGGAACCCGCCGCGGCGGAGCCCGGCGGCTTCGGATTCCGCGATCGATCGTCCTTCGGTCCGCCGATCCCACGGGTCGTGCCCTTGTCTGGCCGCGGACCGGCGTGCGATAACTGAGGCATGACCGCGACCCCCCAGCTCGTCCCGGAGCCCCGGAGCGGGAGCCTGGCGTCCAGCGCCCGCGACCACCTGTGGCTGCACTTCTCCCGGATGTCCACCTACCAGAGCAGCGACGTCCCCGTGATCGTGCGCGGCGAGGGCCCCTACGTCTACGACGACGCGGGCAGGCGCTACCTCGACGGCCTCGCGGGCCTCTTCGTCGTGCAGGCCGGGCACGGGCGCCGCGAGCTGGCCGAGGCCGCGGCCCGGCAGGCGGAGACGCTGGCCTTCTTCCCGCTGTGGTCCTACGCGCACCCCGCCGCCATCGAGCTGGCCGAGCGCCTGGCCGGCTACGCCCCGGGGGACCTCAACCGGGTCTTCTTCACCACCGGCGGCGGCGAGGCCGTGGAGACGGCGTGGAAGCTGGCCAAGCAGTACTTCAAGCTCACCGGCCGGCCCTACAAGCACAAGGTGATCAGCCGGGCGATCGCCTACCACGGCACCACGCAGGGAGCGCTGTCCATCACCGGCATCCCCGACGCCAAGAAGTACTTCGAGCCGCTCGTGCCCGGCGCGCACAAGGCCCCGAACACGAACTTCTACCGGGCCCCCGAGCACGGCGACGACCCCGAGGCGTTCGGCCGCTGGGCGGCCGACCAGATCGAGGTCGCGATCCTCGCCGAGGGCGCCGAGACGGTGGCGGCGGTGTTCCTGGAGCCGGTGCAGAACTCCGGCGGCTGCTTCCCCCCGCCGCCCGGCTACTTCCAGCGCGTCCGCGAGATCTGCGACCGCCACGACGTGCTGCTCGTCTCCGACGAGGTCATCTGCGCCTTCGGGCGCCTGGGCACGATGTTCGCCTGCGAGCGCTACGGCTACCAGCCGGACATCATCACGTGCGCCAAGGGCATGACGTCGGGCTACTCCCCCATCGGCGCCATGATCGCCACCGACCGCCTGATGGAGCCGTTCCTGCAGGGGACGAACTACTTCCCCCACGGATACACCTTCGGCGGGCACCCGGTGTCCTCGGCGGTGGCGCTGGCGAACCTCGACATCTTCGAGCGCGAGGGCCTCAACGAGCACGTGCGCTCCACCGAGGGCGCCTTCCGCTCGACGCTGGAGAAGCTGCTCGACCTGCCGATCGTGGGCGACGTCCGCGGCGACGGGTTCTTCTACGGCATCGAGCTGGTGAAGGACAAGGCGACGAAGGAGACGTTCAGCGGGGACGAGGCGGAGCGGCTGCTGCGCGGTTACCTGTCCTCGGCGCTGTACTCCAACGGCCTCTACTGCCGCGCCGACGACCGCGGCGACCCCGTCATCCAGCTCGCCCCTCCGCTGGTGTGCGACCAGTCGCACTTCGACGAGATGGAGCAGATCATCCGCGCCGTGCTGGAGGGGGCCTCGGCCCACCTCTGAGCGGGTGCGCCGAGCGGGTCGCGGCGGGGCTACTGCTCCGCCGCGATCCGCTCGACCGGGCCGCCGCCCCAGGCGTAGGTCTGCTTGACCAGTTCCAGGTAGAGGAACGTCTCGGTGCTGCGCACGCCGGGGATGCTGCGGATCTGGCTGTTCAGCAGCTCCAGGAGCTGCTCGTCGTCGGCGCAGGTCAGCTCGCAGAGCACGTCGAAGGACCCGGCGCAGAGGACGACGTAGTCCACCTCCGGCACCTCCGCCAGGCGCGCGGCCACCTGGCGGGTGTCGCCGTCGACGCGGATGCCGATCATGGTCTGGCGCATCAGGTTGACGGTCATGGGGTCGGTGACGGCCACGACCTGCATGACGCCGCCCTCGAGGAGGCGCTGGACGCGCTGGCGCACCGCGGCCTCGGACAGGCCCACGGCCTTGGCGAGCGCCGCGTAGGACATCCGGCCGTCGTCCTGCAGGTGCTGGATGAGCTCCCTGTCGACCGCGTCGACGCGGGAGCGGCGGGCGCGGGCGGTCGTGGCTCGCAGGTCCTTGGGCACGAGCGGAGCCTAGTTCCCGCAGGGCCACCCTCAGCCGCACCTCCGGGGCGAGAGCGCTCCCAGACCCCGTTACGGTCTCGCCATGGAGCACCGGTACCTCGGCAACAGCGGACTGAAGATCTCGGAGATCACCTACGGCAACTGGCTCACGCACGGGTCGCAGGTCGAGAACGAGGCGGCCCGCGCGTGCGTGCGCGCCGCCCTCGACGCGGGCATCACCAGCTTCGACACGGCCGACGTCTACGCCAACACCGCCGCGGAGACCGTCCTCGGCGAGGCCCTGCGGGGCGAGCGGCGGGAGAGCCTGGAGATCTTCACGAAGGTCTACTGGCCGACCGGGCCGAAGGGCCCCAACGACGTCGGCCTGTCCCGCAAGCACATCATGGAGTCGATCAACGGGTCGCTGCGGCGGCTCGGCACCGACTACGTCGACCTCTACCAGGCGCACCGCTTCGACGCGGAGACGCCGCTGGAGGAGACGATGCAGGCCTTCGCCGACGTCGTGCGGCAGGGCAAGGCCCTCTACATCGGCGTCAGCGAGTGGACGGCGGAGCAGATCCGCGCCGGGCACGCCCTCGCGCGGGAGCTGGGCGTGCAGCTGATCTCCAGCCAGCCGCAGTACTCCATGCTCTGGCGGGTCGTCGAGGCCGAGGTCGTCCCCACCAGCCGCGAGCTGGGCGTGTCCCAGATCGTGTGGTCGCCCATCGCGCAGGGCGTGCTGACCGGCAAGTACCGGCCGGGGCAGCCGCCGCCCGCCGGCTCCCGCGCCACGGACGAGAAGGGCGGCGCGGACATGGTCAAGCGATTCCTGCGCGACGACGTCCTCACCCGCGTGCAGGACCTCGCGCCCGTGGCGGCGGAGCTGGAGCTGACGATGGCGCAGCTCGCCGTGGCGTGGGTGCTGCAGAACGACAACGTCGCCGCCGCCATCATCGGCGCCTCCCGGCCGGAGCAGGTCACGGAGAACGTGAAGGCGTCGGGGGTGCGCATCCCGGCGGAGGTGATGGAGCGCATCGACGGGGTGCTCGGCGACGTGGTGGAGACCGACCCGGCGCGGACGGCGGAGAACGCCCCGAAGCGGCGCCCCGCCTGAGTCCGGCCGCCGCAGGGGCGGCACCCCACGGGGTGCCGCCCCTGCGGCGCTCCTGCGGAGTGCGGCGGGACGGTTCAGCGGCGAGGTCTCACTCCACGGTGCGCAGGCTCAGCGGCCCGTAGACCTGCTCCCCGTCGGCGAAGAGCCGCACCGCGTCGACGCCGCGCTCGCGCAGGCTGCGCCACGTCTCCCCGATCCAGGACTCGGCGTCGGCCTGGGTGGGGAACTGCGCGGACGCCTCCTCCACCCCGACCTGCCTGCCGTCGGCATCCTCGAAGCGCCACGTCCAGCTCGTCGGTGGGGTCACCCCGCCCACGCTAGCCGCCGGGCGGAGCGGGTGCCCGTGACAGCCCGCCTGCGGGCAGCGCGCGACACGCCGCTCGCGGAGGGGCCGACGCTCCGGCCGGGCGGCGCCGCCCGCAGACCCGCTGTCAGCGCGCGACCGCCGCAGCGGCCGCCACCGCCGCAGCCGCCACCGGGCGGCGCAGCCCGCGCAGGATCCGGGCGGCGTAGGCCGGGCCCTCGTAGACGAGGCCGGTGTAGCCCTGCACCAGCGAGGCCCCGGCGTCCAGGCGGGCCTGCGCGTCCGCGGCCGTCTCGATCCCGCCCACGGCGATCAGGACGAGGCGGTCCCCGGTGCGGGCGCGCAGCCGCCGCAGCACCTCCAGCGAGCGCTGCTTCAGCGGCGCCCCCGACAGCCCGCCGCCACCGGCGGCCTCCACCTCCGCCGCCGAGGAGGCCAGGCCCGCACGGGAGATCGTCGTGTTCGTCGCCACGATCCCCTCCAGGCCGAGTTCCAGCGCGAGGTCCGCCACCGCGTCGACGTCCTCGTCCGCCAGGTCGGGAGCGATCTTCACCAGCAGCGGCACGCGGCGGCCGGAGGAGGAGTCCGCCGCCTCCCGCACCGCCTGCAGCACCGGCCGCAGCCGCTCCACCGACTGCAGGTCGCGCAGGCCGGGGGTGTTGGGCGAGCTGACGTTGACGACGAGGTAGTCCGCGTAGCGGGCCAGCAACCGCGCCGAGGTGGCGTAGTCCTCCGCGGCCCGCTCCTCCGGCACCACCTTGGACTTGCCGATGTTCACGCCGACGCCCACGGGGTGCCTCGGCGGCACGGCGCGCAGGCGCTTCAGCCGCTCCGCGACGGCCTGCGCCCCGTCGTTGTTGAAGCCCATCCGGTTGACGACGGCGCGGTCGGCCACCAGCCGGTGCATGCGCGGGCGGGGGTTGCCCGGCTGGGGCAGGGCGGTGACGGTGCCGACCTCCACGAACCCGAAGCCCAGGTGGCTCAGCGCCTCCACCCCCGCGGCGTTCTTGTCGAAGCCGCCGGCCAGGCCGAGGGGGTTGGCCAGGTCCATGCCGAGCACCCGCACGCGCAGACCGGGATCGGCCACCACGAACAGCCGCCGCAGCAGCGCCGGCGCGAGCGGCACCCGCGAGAGCGCGCACAGGGCGGTGGAGGAGAGGTGGTGCGCCCGCTCGGGGTCGACGCGGGTCAGCACGTGGCGGTACAGGGTCCGGTAGATCACCGTGGTCCTCCGGGGTGCGGGGCGCTGGCCGGCGACCGGCGCGGACTCGGCAGCAGGTTACCGAGTCCGCGCCGGGAGCCGCGGCGTCAGAGGCGGCGCTGGACGACCTCGGTGGGGGCCCACGGGTCGAAGCGGGCACCGGCGATGAGGAGACCCGTCCCGTCGACCAGCACGTCACGGGCCAGGAACTCCCCGAGTTCCACGGTCCCGCCCACGCCGAAGGAGGTCACCGGGGCCCCGCTGCGTGCGCGGACCTCGTGCAGGCGTGACGTGAAGGGCCCGTCGCCGACCCTGCGGACGACGAGGAGCGTGTCGCGCGGGGTGAGGAACACCCCGGCTCCCTCCTCCTGGCCGGGCTCGTCGAGCAGGAGGTGGCCCCGCGCCCCGAAGGCGTTCTCGACCCGGCCCTGGAGGGACAGGCGGGTGACGAGAGCAGCCGACTCGGAACCGCCCCGGACGCGTGCCGTCCCCCCGACCGCGAGGCTGCGCCCGGACACCACCGCACCGCCTGTGACGACGTCGCGCCCGGCCGGGGCGAAGCGGACCGCGCCACCGCTGCCGAAGCGCCGGTCGAGCGTCCCGTCCGCGCGCAGGCGGGCCAGCACGCCCTCCTGCCTCCCGGCCGCCGCGCTGAAGCCGACGGCGAACAGCTCCCCGGACGGACCACGAACCAGGTCCGTGAGGTGATCGTCGCCACCGACGTCGAGCAACCGCACGCCACCGGTACCGAAGGTCGGATCCAGCCGCCCGTCAGCGCGGAAGCGCGCGAGGGCGAAGTCGCTCGTCCCGCGACCGTCCTGGTCGAAGCCCACCAGGAGCCCTCCGCCCGCGTCGGCGAGCAGGGCGGTCGGGCTCAGCGCCGGCGCGGCCGGATCCACCACGACAGGCGCGCCGCTGCCGAAGGCCGGCACGGGCGAGCCGTCTCGCGAGAGCATCGCCAGGCCGGTCTGGACCTCCTCGTACGCGCCCCCTCCCACGGCGGCGAGCACGGCGATCTCGTCGCCCGCGAGAACGGCCGTCTCCCGCAGGACCGCCGGGCGGCCGAAGTCCACCAGCGCCGCCCCACCTGCGCCGAACCGCGGGTCGAAGCGCCCGGCGGCATCCAGGCGTCCCAGCTGGACGCGGGCGGAGTAGGTCCACGTGGTCTCGTCGTAGCGTGAACTGGTCGACGCGACCACGGTGCCGACGGACTGGCGGGCCAGTTCCGAGCCGACGAGCTGGTCTCCCGCAGCGGCAGGGGCGACGTCGACGCTGCCCTGCTGACCCCAGGTCCGGTCGAGGTCCCCGGCCGCGGCGAGCGCCGCCGGAGCGGAGAGCACGAGGGCGGTCAGGGACGCGGCGGCGGTCAAGGGCAGGCGGAACACGTCGGTGCCTTTCTCGGGGGTGCCGCAGCGGAGTGCCGGCGCCTGCCGGAGCTGCTGCGCGAGACTAGCCCGCACGCCCGGCGCTGCGGGAGCGATCGGTGGAAACGACGGCCGCGGGTCACTGCTCCGGCCGCGCGGCAGACCACCGGGTCCGCGCCCGCGCTCCGCCCGCTGCGTCCGCCGGCTGCGCGTCGCGGTCAGGCCGGTGCGCCCGGGAGGCGCCGTTGCCGGTCCCGCAGCTCCCGCCGCGTCCAGGCGCGGTGCACCCAGACTGCGAAGAGGGTGGTGGCGACGACGTCGGTGACCAGCAGCAGCGGCGTGGCCGGCGGCTGCTCGGCCCACACGTCCGGAACGCCCTGCGTGCCGGCGATCAGCATGATCAGCACGTTGAGGGTGGTGTGCAGCACGATCGCCGCCTCCAGCCCACCGGTGCGGAAGGTGAGCCAGCACGCGACGAGGGCGAAGTACACGAAGTAGGCCATCGACAGCGGGTCGAAGAGGCCGTGCAGGGAGGCGAACAGCAGGGACGTGAGGCCGGCCGCGACCCAGCGGTAGCGCACCCACGTCACCAGCGTCTGCAGCAGCCACCCGCGGCAGAGCTACTCCTCCGCAGCGGCCTGGAACGGGATGACCGCCACGACGACCGCGGCCAGCGCCAGGTACGTGCCCCACCCCGGCCAGCCCGGGGCGTCGAGGGAGACGGGCTCCCCGTGGACCGCGCCGAAGACGGCGACCACCGCGAGCTGGGCGCCGACCACCACGACCGCGGCGGGCACGCACGAGAGCATCCACCGCCACCGCAACCGGCCCACCACGCTGGACACGGTGCCGAAGGGGCGCCTGCCGCCCCAGCGGACCGCGAGCGCGATCAGCGGCAGCAGCAGCGCGAGGGAGCCGAAGACGATCACCACCCCCAGCAGCGGCGACCCGAAGCTGACCTCCTCCGCCCCGCCGAGCAGGGCCTGGACGACGCCCACCACCAGCACCAGCAGGGCCAGCACCGCCAGCAGGCCCAGGAAGATGCCCAGCTCCGCCAGCGGACGCCACCACTGCGTCCGGCCCCGCCGCGCCAGCAGGTGGTACGGCAGATCGGGACCGGCCGCGCAGGCATCGGCGGCGGGGGCGGCCACCGGAGGGCTGCTCTCCCCGCTCACACGGACCGCCCTCGGCGGATCACTGCGCCAGCTGCCGTCGCAGCACGTCCACCACCAGGGCGTGGTCCTCCAGCTGCGGCAGGCCGGAGACGGCGACCGAGCCCACCACGCCCGTCCCCGCGACGGTGAGGGGGAAGGCGCCGCCGTGGGCGGTGAACTCCCGCTCGGGGACCATGAACATCTCCTCCAGCCCGAGCCCCGCCTCGGCGCAGAGCCGGCCCACCGCCAGGGAGCTGCGGTGGAAGCGCGCCACCACCCGCGACTTGCGCTCCAGCCACGCGTCGTTGTCGGGCACGCTCCCGGGCAGGGCAGCCGCGAAGAGCCGCTGCCCGCCGCGCTGCACGAGCACCGCGATCGGCAGCTCCCGCCGGCGGCCCTCCTCGACGAGCGCACACCCGAGGCGCCAGGCGTCCTCGAAGCCGAACGCCGGCCACACCAGCTCCCGCTCCTGCGCCTGCAGCTCCTCCGCAGTGGGCCAGGCGTCGTCCTCGCTCGTCATGGTCGGAGGCTACGGCCCCCGCCCGACGCGGCCCCCGCCGGTGAGCACGGGACGGCGGGCACGGGAGGGTCAGTGCGAAGGGGTCAGCGGCACAGCGGCAGGCGGCACAGCGGCAGGGCACGGAGCAGCTGCCGCACCCGGTGCATGCCCCACGTCGAGGGCCCACCCGGGGCAGCCGGTCTTGTCGAAGCGGCCCTTGGCCCGGTACATCGCGCGGTCGGCGCGGTTGAGCAGCCCGTCGGGGTCCTCCGGGCCGGTCGCCACGGCCACCCCCACGCTGCCGCCCACCTGGACGCTGGCGCCACCGGGCACCGTGTCGGAGTCCAGGTGCAGCTCGAAGCGGAGGTCTGCGGCGAGCGACTCCGCCCACCGGCCGGCGTCCTCACGGCAGGCCATCCCCGGCAGCAGCACCGCGAACTCGTCACCACCCAGGCGCGCCACCGCGTCGCACGAGCGCACTCGCCGTCGCAGCAGGTCGGACACGGCGACGAGGACCGCGTCCCCGGCCGCGTGGCCGTGGGTGTCGTTGACGGCCTTGAAGGCGTCGAGGTCGATCAGGGCGACCCCGGCGCCACCGGCCCGGGGCTCCTCCAGGCTGCGCCGGAACCCGGCGCGGTTGAGCAGCCCCGTCAGCGGGTCGTGCAGGGATGCGCGCTCGTGGCTGCGCGCCTCGGCGTGCACGCGCCGGGAGAAGCGCAGCAGCATCCGCAGCACCACGGCGACGATGAACCCGGTCACCAGGCCGCCGATGCTCTGCACGGTCCGGCTGAGGTCGTGGACGCGGCGCAGCTCGGTCAGGCGCTGCTGCGCGTCGACCTGGTAGCCGGCGGCGAAGGCCTCCAGCCGGACGCTCAGGACGCGGTGCGTCGGAACCAGCTCCACGTCCGCGATCCTGCTCGCGGACGGGCTGTCCGCCTCCGCGAGCAGGAGGAAGTCGCGGGCGCGGTCGGCGAAGTGCTGCTGCTGGTGGCTGAGCACCTCGCTGTCCTGGGCGCCGTACTGCTCCGCGAGCACGAGCGCCGTGGCGAGGTCCTCGGTCGCGGTGCGCAGGGTGCGCGTGAGCCGCTGGGCGTTCACCGGTGAGGGCTCGACCCGGTAGTCGCGCACGGCGATGGCCTCGTTGGCCACCGAGATCTGCGCCCGGGTGAAGGCGGCGTCGAGGCCGAGAGCGGCGTCCTGCTTCACCAGGGCGGTGGCGACGCGGTGGTCGGCCGTGACCACCAGGGCGCCCATGGCGAGGAGGGTGCCGACCAGCGCCAGGGAGGCCAGCAGGGGGGACCGGGGAGGTCCCTCCTGACTGCCCAACCACCTGGAGAACGTCATGGGAGCTTCCTCGGCCGCCGATCGATGCGACTTGACCATGGATGCTCCCTTCCACCGCCCGGGTGCACCCCGTCGAGTGATGCGCCGCGGTCGGGCCCCGAGCACCGGTGGAGGAGCGACCACTGCGTCGCCCTCCCCCGCCGACCGGCGGAGCCCACCACGACGCCGCGCCGAAGCCGGTCCTCGCCGCGCTCACCGCGGTGCAGGTGCTGACGACCTGCCGTCCCGGCGAGCTGACCACAGTAGGGGCTGCCGCACCGCGCCGGCCCGCATCGGGGCACCGGACCCCCGATCGGCGGTGGCGCGGCACCGGCCGCCCGGCACCGCGCCACCCGGGAGGACCGCGCCCCCGCACGGCCCCCACCCCCGCCGACGGTTCACCCCCGTCGCCGGTTCACCCCCGCTCGGCCCCGAGCAGCCGGGAACGGACCAGGAACCGCACCCCCTCCGGCGCCTCCAGCGAGAAGCCGGCGCCCCGGCCCGGGACCACGTCGATCGTCAGGTGGGTGTGCGCCCACCGCTCGAACTGCTCCCGGGACATCCACACCGGCACGGTGAACCCCTCCCCCACCGCGACGCCCCCGTCGTCGGTCCCGTCACCGCCCGCGGTCCGCGGAACCCGCAGCTCCCCCAGGCGGACGTCGGCGTCGGAGGTGAGGAACTCCCCGTCCGGGTAGCACATCGGGGAACTGCCGTCGCAGCAGCCGCCGGACTGGTGGAACATCAGCTCCCCGTGCAGGGCCCGGAGCCGGCGCAGCACCGCCGCCGCCGCCGGGGTCAGCGCGACGCGCTCGATGTCCGCGGGCACCACGGCGTCGCCCTCCCCCACCCCGCGCACGGTCAGAAGAACCCGAGCTTGTTCGGGGAGTAGCTGACGAGCAGGTTCTTCGTCTGCTGGTAGTGGTCGAGCATCATCCGGTGGTTCTCCCGGCCGATGCCGGAGCCCTTGTACCCGCCGAACGCCGCGTGCGCCGGGTAGGCGTGGTAGTTGTTCGTCCACACCCGTCCGGCCTGGATCCCCCGTCCCATCCGGTAGGCCAGGTTGATGTCGCGCGACCACACCCCCGCCCCGAGGCCGTAGAGCGTGTCGTTGGCGATCTTGAGGGCGTCGTCGGGGTCGTCGAACCTCGTCACGGAGACCACCGGCCCGAAGATCTCCTCCTGGAAGATCCGCATGTGGTTGGAGCCCTCGAAGATGGTGGGCGTCACGTAGTACCCGCCGGACAGCTCTCCGCCGAGGTCGGCACGCTCGCCGCCGGTGACGAGGCGGGCGCCCTCCTGCTTCCCGATGTCGATGTAGGAGAGGATCTTCTCCAGCTGGTCGTTGCTCGCCTGCGCACCGATCATCGTCTCGGTGTCCAGGGGGTCGCCCTGCTTGACGGCCCGTGTGCGGGCGGTCGCGTCGGCGAGGAACCCGTCGTAGATCGAGGACTGGATCAGCGCCCGGGAGGGGCAGGTGCACACCTCGCCCTGGTTCAGCGCGAACATCGTGAAACCCTCGAGCGCCTTGTCGTAGAACTCGTCGCGGGCCGCGGCGACGTCGGCGAAGAACAGGTTGGGGCTCTTCCCCCCGAGCTCCAACGTCACGGGGATCAGGTTCTGGCTGGCGTACTGCATGATGAGGCGCCCGGTCGTCGTCTCACCGGTGAAGGCGATCTTCCGGATCCGGTTCGAGGAGGCCAGCGGCTTGCCCGCCTCCACCCCGAACCCGTTGACCACGTTGACGACCCCCGCGGGCAGCAGGTCCGCGATGAGTTCCATCAGCACCATGATCGAGGCAGGGGTCTGCTCGGCGGGCTTGAGGACCACCGCGTTGCCCGCCGCGAGGGCCGGTGCCAGCTTCCAGACCGCCATGAGCAGCGGGAAGTTCCACGGGATGATCTGCCCCACCACTCCCAGCGGTTCCTGGAAGTGGTACGCGATGGTGTTCTCGTCGATCTCCGAGATGCCGCCCTCCTGCGCCCGCACCACCCCCGCGAAGTAGCGCAGGTGGTCGACGACCAGCGGCAGGTCCGCCGCGAGGCTCTCGCGCACCGGCTTGCCGTTGTCCCACGTCTCAGCGACCGCCAGCATCTCGAGGTTCGCCTCGATGCGGTCCGCGATCCGGTTGAGGACCTGGGCTCGCTCCGCCACCGACGTGCGGCCCCAGGCGCCGGCGGCGGCGTGCGCGGCGTCCAGTGCCCGCTCGACGTCGTCGCCGGTGCCGCGGGCGATCTCGCAGAACACCTCGCCGGTGACGGGGCTGGGGTTCTCGAAGTACTGCCCCGACGCGGGGGGCGAGGACTCCCCGCCGATCCAGTGGTCGTAGCGGGGGGCGTAGCGCGCGGGGCTGCCCTCGCGCCCGGGAGCCTGGTAGACCGTCATGCGGCACCTCCGTGCGACTCGTCACCGGCGCCACCTCGTCGTGGCGCCGCGGCGGCGACGCTAGGCGGGCGGACGTTGCAGGGACGTTGCAGCGGCACCGGGTAGCACTCGGGGTCTCAGCCGCGCAGCCGCTCCAGGCGCGCCCGGGCCTCACCGCGGGCGGGGTCCCCGGGCGCGGCGCACCGCAGCAGCCGCTCCCAGACCTCCTCGTCGTCGCGCCCGGCGACCGAGCGGCCCCACTGCAGCAGCAGCGCCGGATCACGCGACACCAGCACGGCGGTGCGCAACCCGAGGGTCAGCTCCTCCCGCAGTTCCACCACGCCGGGCGCCACCGAGCGCGGCAGCACCGGGCCCGCGTGCAGGGCCAGCGCCGCCGCCACCCGGCCCGCCCGCAGCTCCCGCCGCACCGCCAGGGCGTCGCACTCCACCGCCCCGCTCAGCCGGTACGGCCGGGTGCCCACCCCGAGGCGCCCGGCGGTGGCGCGCTCCAGCACCGCCCGCAGCCGGGTCAGCTCCGCCCGCACGGTCACGGGCGCCAGGTCCTCCTCTGCCAGCGCCACGGCCAGCTCCGCGGCGCCCCACCCCTCGGGCCTCGCCGCCAGGAGCAGCAGCAGCTCGCCGTGGCGCAGGCCGAGCCCCGCCGCGCCGGACGCGGCCGGTGGGCCGGCAGCCCCGGGCGGCTCCAGCAGCGCCCCCGCCCGCCCCAGGACCCGCAGCCGCGCCGGGGCGCGGGTCGCCGCGGGCGCGGCGCCGCCGGGCAGCAGCAGCCCGGAACCGGCCGCGGGGGCCGTGAGGGCCCGCACCCTCAGCTCCGCCTCCGCCACCGCCGCGACGGCCTGGACGAGGTCGAGGGCCCGCTGCCGGCCGAGCTCGTCGCCGCCGGTCACGTCCAGCACGCCCAGCAACCGCCCTGTGCCGGGGTCTCGCAGCGGCGCCGCCGAGCAGCTCCAGCGGGCCACGGCGCAGGCGTAGTGCTCCCCCGCCACCACCCGCACGGGCCGCCCGAGGTGCAGAGCCGTGCCGGGGGCGTTCGTGCCCGCCGCGTCCTCGCTCCAGCGCGCTCCCTCCACGAAGCGCATCTCCTCCGCCGCCGCGCGCAGCGAGGAGTCCCCCTCCACCCACAGCAGGTGCCCGTCCTGGTCGCTCAGCGCCACCAGGACCGGCACCCCCAGCGGCTGCTCCAGCAGCAGCCGGCGCACGGCGGGCAGCACGAGGCGCAGGGGGTGCTCCCGGCGCAGGGAGCGCACGTCCGCGGCGTCGAGGGGGACCGGCGCCAGCAGCCGCTCGGGGTCGAGGCCGCCGAGGACGCTGCGGCCCCAGGAGTCCGCCACCACGCGACGCGCCCCCGGCAGCTGCGGGCGGGCACCGGCTCCGAGGCAGCGGCGGCTGCGCTCCAGCCAGTCCTCGCGGCGCTCGTGCGGGTCGGCGCGATGCCCGGCCGGGAGCACCGGCTGCGACCGCGACCCCGCGCTGCCCATCGGCTCCGCTCCCGTCGACGTCGTCGTCGCTGCCCCGCTCGGCACCCGCCGGCGCGGGGCAGCACGGAGCGTAGGGCGCCGCACCGCCCCGGGAACAGGGAACGCGGCGACGGGCGTGCTCCGGCGCCCTCCCCCGCCCGGGCGCACCGCGCGGTGGGACGATGCAGGCCCCCACCGCACGGAGGCAGGACGTTGAGCGAGCAGGACTCCCCGACCACCGCGACCGCAGCGGGAGCCGAGGCGGAGCGCGGCGCCCACGGCGCGCTGCACGACGTCGGACACAACGCCTGGCACGACGCGCAGCTCGACGCCGGGGAGGACGACGCGCGGCACGACGCCGACGACGCGTCCGGCGGCGCGGACTCCGGCGGCCTGGACCTGCGGCGGCTGGGCACCGCGGTCGCCGTGCCCGACCGCGCCGCGGCGGCCGCCGCGGAGGAGTCCCTCGCCGCACTGGCGGCCCGCCACGGCGGGATCGGGCGCCTCGGCGAGCTCGCGTCCTGGCTGGCCGCCGTCCGCGGCCCCGACGCGCACCGCCCGCTGGAGCGGATCCGGCTGGTCGTCCTGGCCGCCGACGCAGGGATGGCCGCGGTGGGCCTGTCCCGGCACCCGGCCGGCTGGACGGCGGAGGAGGTGCGCGCCCTGCACACGGGGACCGCCCCGGCCGCCGTCCTGGCGCGGGAGGCGGGCGTCGGCCTGCGCGTGCTCGACGTGGGCGTCGACGCCGACCTGGGCGACCTGCCCCCCGAGGTGACCGCGTGGAAGGTCCGCCCCGGCTCCGGCGACGCCCGCACCGGCGATGCGCTGACGCTGGAGCAGGCGGCGGCCGCCTTCCGGGCGGGGGCGACCGCCGTGGACGAGGAGGTGGACGCCGGGGCCGACCTGCTCCTGCTCGGTGAGACGGGCGTGGGCGGCTCGGCCGTGGCCGCCGTCGTCGTCGGGGCCTGCCTGCGCAACGGGCCGCTGGAGGTCCTGGGCCGCGACGTCGGCCTGCTCGACGACGCCACGTGGATGCGCCGCACCGCAGCCGTGCGCGACGCCCTGCGCCGCAGCCGCCCGGTGGCGCACGACCCGCTCGCCCTGCTCGCGGCGGTGGGCGGGACGGCCGCCGCCGCCGCGACGGGCTTCCTCGTGCAGGCCGCCGTGCGCCGCACCCCCGTCCTCCTCGACGGCCTCGGCCCCGTGGCGGCGGGGCTGGTCGCGATCCGGATCTCGCTGACGGCGAAGGAGTGGTGGCGGGTGGGTTCGCGCTCGGCGCAGCCCGCGCAGGCGCTGGCGCTCAACCGCCTCGGCTCGGAGCCGCTGACGGACCTGGGCGTCGCCGCGGGCTCGGGGGTCGGGGCCCTGGCGGCGCTGCCGCTGGTCCGGGCGGGACACGCCCTGCTGCAGGCGGCGGCGACGGACCCGCTGTCGGGGACGTTCGACGGGAGCGCCGCCGGGTAGGGGGTTCGATGCTCGCCGCGGAACGGCAGCGCGGGCCCGCGCTCCTTCCGCGGGCGTCGCTCGGCCCTCGCCTCAGCTCGCCGCGGAGGGCTGCACGAACGGCGGGCGCTGCACGGCGCAGCGCAGGAACCGCCCGCGCACCTCCAGCAGGACCTCGTCGCCCGCCCCGACCGACGGCGCCAGCAGCGCCAGCGCGACGCCCTCGCCCAGCGTGGGCGAGTAGGTGCCGGACGTGGTCGTCCCCAGCACCTCCCCGGGCCCGTCCGCCGTCGCCGCCCGCACCGGCATGCCCGCGCGCGGCACCCCGCGCTCCAGCGCCCGCAGCCCCCACGCGCGCCGCGCCGCGCCGGCCTCGCGCTCCCGCAGGAGGACGTCCCGGCCCCAGAAGGCGGGCTTGTCCCAGGCGACCGCCCAGCCCAGCCGCGCCTGCACCGGCGTGACGTCCAGGCTCAGCTCGTGCCCGTGCAGGGCGTAGCCCATCTCCGTGCGCAGGGTGTCGCGGGCACCGAGGCCGGCGGGGCCACCGCCCGCCTCCGCCGCGGCGGCGAGCAGGGCGTCCCACAGCTCCCCCGCCTCCTCCCAGCGCGGCAGCAGCTCGTAGCCGCGTTCGCCCGTGTAGCCGGTGCGGCAGACCACGACCGGGGCGCCGCGCCAGGTGGCCTCCACGAACGAGAGGTACTCGTGCCCGCTCGGCAGCCCCAGCGCCTGGAGCACCTCGTCGGAGCGGGGCCCCTGCACGGCGAGCACCGCGTGGTCGGTGTGCGCGTCGCGGACCTCGACGTCGCCGGGGGCCACCTCGCGCAGTCGGCGGGCGACCTCGCCGGCGTTGGCCGCGTTCGGCACCAGCAGCACGTCCTCGTCGCCGCGCACGTAGACGAAGAGGTCGTCGACGACGCCGCCGGTCGCGTCGTCGCAGCAGAGCGAGTACTGCGCGCGGCCCGGGCCGAGCCGCCCCACCGCGCTGGTCAGTGTCGAGTCGAGGAGGGCGCGGGCGCCGGGGCCGGTGACGGACAGCTTGCCGAGGTGGCTGACGTCGAAGACGCCGACCGCCGTGCGGACGTCCTCGTGCTCGCGGCGCACCCCCCGCCCGGCGTGCTCCAGGGGCATGCTCCAGCCGGCGAAGTCGGCCATCTTGGCGCCGGACGCGACGTGGCGGGAGTGCAGGGGCGAGGTGCGGATCTCGTCGTCGAGGGCCATGGGCGCGCACCCTATCCAGACCTTCGCGGGGCTCCGGGGCGCGAGGGCGCGCGGCGCTCCAGCGGTCGCCGTCGGGCGGTGGCTGGCTAGCATGCGACCGTGGTCGAGCTGATGCTGTCCGGCAAGAACCCCAAGAGCTACGCGGGCGACGCCCTGGTCGTGGGCGTTGCGCAGCGCGACGGCGCGGCGGTGGTGGTGGCCGACGGCCTGCCCCGTGCCGTGCGCGCCGCGCTCGGCGAGGCGGCCGCCCGGTTGCGGGTGAGCGGTGCCGCCGACTCCGTGGACCTGGTGCCGGGGGTGGAGGGCGTGAGCGCCGGCGTCGTCGCCCTCGTGGGCCTCGGTGCGGCCGCCGAGGGCGGCCGTTACGACGCGGAGGTCCTGCGCCGGGCCGCCGGCCGCGCAGCGCGGGCCCTGGCGGGGCGTGCCAGCGCGGGCTTCCTGCTGCCCGCCGGCGACGCCGCCGGGGTGGGGGCGGTCGCCGAGGGCGCTGCGCTCGGGGCCTACGCCTTCACCCGCTTCCGCTCCTCGGCGGGCGCGGAGGGCGCCTCGGCGTCGCAGCCGCTGGCGGAGGTCACGGTGCTCGGCGCGAAGCCGCGCGACGAGGACGTCGCCGCCGCGGTCGAACGCGCCGGGATCCTGGCCCGCGCCGTGGCCGTCACCCGAGACCTGGTCAACACCCCGCCCGGCCACCTGCCCCCCGCCGACTTCGCCGCGGCTGCGGTGGAGCACCTGGCGGGCACCTCCGTGGGCGTGCGGGTGCTCGACGAGGAGGACCTCTCCGAGGGCGGCTACGGGGGGCTGCTCGGGGTCGGGCAGGGCTCCTCGCGCCCGCCGCGGCTGGTCGTCCTCGACTACGCCCCCAAGGGCGCCACCGGCCACCTCGCACTGGTGGGCAAGGGCATCACGTTCGACTCCGGCGGGCTGTCGCTGAAGCCAGCCTCGGGCATGGAGACGATGAAGTGCGACATGGCCGGCGCGGCCGCCGTGCTCGCCGCCGTGCGCGCGGTGGCCGACCTCGGCCTGCCGCTGCGGGTCACGGGCTGGCTGGCGATGGCGGAGAACATGCCCTCCGGCACCGCGCAGCGCCCCTCCGACGTGCTCACCACCTACGGCGGCAAGACGGTGGAGGTCCTCAACACCGACGCCGAGGGCCGGCTCGTGCTCGCCGACGCGCTGGTGGCGGCCGGGGAGGAGGAGCCGGACCACATCGTGGACGTGGCGACCCTCACCGGCGCGCAGATGGTCGCCCTCGGCAACCGGGTGTCCGCGGTGATGGGCAACGACGATGCCCTCCGGGAGCGCTTCCTCGCGGCCTCGGCCGCCGCCGGGGAGCAGTTCTGGCCGATGCCGCTGCCGGTGGAGCTGCGCTCGAGCATGGACTCGCAGGTGGCGGACATCGCGAACATGGGCGACCGCTTCGGCGGGATGCTGGTGGCGGGCCTGTTCCTGCAGGAGTTCGTGCCTGCCGGACCGGAGGGCCGGCCGCGCCCGTGGATCCACCTGGACATCGCGGGCCCGGCCTTCAACAGCGGCTCCCCGCACGACTACACGCCCAAGGGCGGCACCGGCGTCGCCGTGCGAAGCCTGGTCGCGCTGGCCGAGTCCCTGGCAGGTTCGAGTACTTAGTGCGATCTAGTGACTACAGACCGTAGAGTGACGGTGGCGTCCCGGCGCCACCCCTCGACCCGCCCCTCGCACGGCGGCCGAACCGCAGGAGGAACCATGTCGCTCTCGTCGACCGCACGTCGCGCCGCCCTCGCCACCGCCGCGACCGCACTGGCGGCCGTCTCCCTCGTCGCCGCGGCGGGAACGGCCTCCGCCGACACCTCCTCCGCGATCTCCCTCGAGAAGAGCAGCGCCTCGACGGCGGAGTGGCCCCGTGCCATGGAGTGGCCCCGCGCGACGGAGTGGCCCCGCGCGACGGAGTGGCCCCGCGCCATGGAGTGGCCCCGTGCCATGGAGTGGCCCCGCTGACCTCTCCCAGGCGTGCACCTGACACGCACCAGCCCCTGACGGCGGCGCCGCGGACTTCCCGCGGCGCCGTCGTCGTGCGTCGCGCCCCGCCACGACGACGCCCGCCGCGGCGACACCTCCCACGCCGAGGTCGTCCCCCACTGGGGCGTGCGTGAGCAGAGGTGACAGGATGTCGAGCGACCAAGAGCTGGACGAAGAGCGAGGGAGCCTCCAGTGGCCGATGCGCCGGAGTACGACGTCGTCATCCTGGGCGGGGGCAGCGGTGGGTACGCCTGCGCGCTCCGCGCCGCGGAGCTCGGCATGTCCGTGGCCCTCATCGAGAAGGACCTGCTGGGCGGCACCTGCCTCCACCGGGGCTGCATCCCGACCAAGGCCCTGTTGCACGCCGCCGAGGTCGCGGACTCCACGCGCGAGAGCGAGCACGTCGGCGTCCGGGCGACCTTCGAGTCGATCGACATGGCGGGGGTCAACAAGTACAAGGACGGTGTGATCGCCCGCCTCCACAAGGGCCTGCAGGGACTGGTGAAGTCCCGCAAGGTCACCCTCGTGGAGGGCGAGGGCCGTCTGGTGGCACCGAACGCGGTCGAGGTCGCCGGCACCCGCTACACCGGCAAGAACGTGGTGCTCGCCTCCGGCTCCTACTCCCGCTCGCTGCCCGGCCTGGAGATCGGCGGGCGCGTCGTCACCAGCGAGCAGGCGCTCGGCCTGGACCACGTGCCCGACCGGGTCGTCGTCCTCGGCGGCGGCGTGATCGGCGTGGAGTTCGCCAGCGTCTGGAAGTCCTTCGGCGCCGAGGTCACCGTCGTCGAGGCCCTGCCGCGCCTGGTCCCGCTGGAGGAGGAGTCCATCAGCAAGGCGCTGGAGCGGGCCTTCCGCAAGCGGGGCATCAAGTCCAGCCTCGGCGTGCGCTTCGCCGGAGTGGAGCAGAACGACTCCGGCGTCGTCGTGAAGCTCGAGGACGGCAAGACCTTCGAGGCCGACCTCCTGCTCGTGGCGGTCGGGCGCGGCCCCAACACCGCCGGCCTCGGCTACGAGGAGCAGGGCGTCACCATGGACCGCGGCTTCGTCCTCACCGACGAGCGCCTGCGCACCAACGTCGAGGGCGTCCGCGCCGTCGGTGACATCGTGCCCGGCCTGCAGCTGGCCCACCGCGGCTTCCAGCAGGGCATCTTCGTCGCCGAGGACATCGCGGGCCTCAACCCCGTGCCGATCGACGAGACCGGCATCCCCAAGGTCACCTACTGCGACCCCGAGATCGCCTCCGTCGGGCTGACCGAGGCGAAGGCGCGCGAGCAGTACGGCGACGTCGACGTCGTCGAGTACAACCTCGGCGGCAACGGCCGCAGCCAGATCATCGGCACCCAGGGCTTCATCAAGCTCGTCCGGCGCAAGGACGGCCCCGTCGTGGGGGTCCACATGATCGGCACCCGCATCGGCGAGCAGGTCGGCGAGGCCCAGCTGATCGTGAACTGGGAGGCGTACCCGGAGGAGGTCGCGAACCTCGTCCACGCCCACCCGACGCAGAACGAGGCGCTGGGCGAGGCGTTCCTCGCGCTCGCGGGCAAGCCGCTGCACTCGCACGCCTGATAGCCGGTGGGGAGGATGCCCGCAGGTCGTCCCGACGGCGGCCGCACGCCTCCCCGCCGCTGACCCCCCAGCAACCCGGCGTTCCCCCGGAGCGCTGAGCTAGCCCGTCGTCCGTGAGGAGAACGAAGCAGATGTCGAACTCGGTGCAGATGCCGGCGCTCGGTGAGAGCGTCACCGAGGGCACCGTCACGCGGTGGCTGAAGCAGGTCGGGGACACCGTCGAGGTCGACGAGCCCCTGCTGGAGGTCTCCACCGACAAGGTCGACACCGAGATCCCCTCCCCCGTCGCCGGGGTGCTGGAGGAGATCCTCGTCGGCGAGGACGAGACCGTCGAGGTCGGCACCGACCTCGCCCGCATCGGCGACGGCAGCGGCGGCGGCCAGCAGGACTCCGGACAGGACGACGCCGGCCAGGACGCCGGGCAGGACGACGCCGGCCAGGACGAGGCGCCCCAGCAGGACGCGCAGGAGCAGGACTCCGACCAGGACTCGGGGCAGCAGGAGAAGCACGAGGCACCGCAGGCCGAGGCGAAGCCAGCCTCCGGCGGTGGCACCGCCGTGCAGATGCCGGCGCTCGGTGAGAGCGTCACCGAGGGCACCGTCACGCGGTGGCTGAAGCAGGTCGGGGACACCGTCGAGGTCGACGAGCCCCTGCTGGAGGTCTCCACCGACAAGGTCGACACCGAGATCCCCTCCCCCGTCGCCGGGGTGCTGGAGGAGATCCTCGTCGGCGAGGACGAGACCGTCGAGGTCGGCACCGACCTCGCCCGCATCGGCGACGGCAGCGGCGGCGGCCAGCAGGACTCCGGACAGGACGACGCCGGCCAGGACGAGGCGCCCCAGCAGGACGCGCAGGAGCAGGACTCCGACCAGGGCGAGACCCTCGCCGACGAGGTGGAGGAGCGCGCACAGGCGCACGAGCAGGCCGCCAGCGCCACCTCGCCCGACGCCCAGCAGGAGCACACCCGCCAGACCCAGGAGACGGGCAGCGCGGACTCGGCCCCGGAGGAGGAGACGGAGCCCGCGCCGCAGTCGGGCGGGGCGCCCGCCACCGGCGGCACGACCTACGTCACCCCGCTCGTGCGCAAGCTGGCCGCCCAGCACAACGTCGACCTCAACACCCTGCAGGGCACCGGGGTCGGGGGACGCGTCCGCAAGCAGGACGTCCTCGAGGCCGCCGAGCGCGCCGCGAAGGAGGCGAAGGCCGCCGCCAAGCGGGCCAAGGACGCCAAGGACGCCGAGGCGAAGGCCAAGGCGAGCCAGCCCGCGGCGGCCGCGCCCGCGCCCGCCGCCGGTGGCGCTCCCGCCCACCCGGCCGCCTCCGCCAAGCGCGGCACGACCGAGAAGATGTCCCGCCTGCGCAAGGTCATCGCGCAGCGCATGGTGGAGTCGCTGCAGACCTCCGCGCAGCTGACCACCGTCATCGAGGTGGACATCACCCGCATCGCGAAGCTGCGGGCGAAGGCGAAGAACGGCTTCGAGGCCCGCGAGGGCGTGAAGCTGTCCTTCCTGCCGTTCTTCGTCAAGGCGGCCATCGAGGCCCTCAAGCAGCACCCGGTGCTCAACGCGAGCGTCGAGGGCGACTCGATCGTCTACCACGGCAGCGAGAACGTCAGCATCGCCGTGGACACGCCGAAGGGCCTGATCGTCCCCGTCATCAAGGACGCCGGGGACCTCAACCTGGCCGGCATCTCCCGCAAGATCGCCGACCTGGCGGACCGCACCCGGTCCAACAAGATCACGCCGGACGACCTGGCCGGTGGCACCTTCACCATCACCAACACCGGCAGCGTCGGCGCTCTCTTCGACACGCCGATCATCAACCAGCCGCAGGTCGCCATCCTCGGCACCGGTGCCGTCGTCAAGCGTGCGGTCGTCGTCCCCGACGCGGACGGCAACGACTCCATCGCGATCCGGTCGATGATCTACCTGGCACTGTCCTACGACCACCGCATCGTCGACGGGGCCGACGCCGCCCGCTTCCTGCACACCGTGAAGCAGCGGCTGGAGGCCGGCGAGTTCGAGGGCGAACTCGGCCTCTGACGCCGAAACCCGCAGCGGCGGGTCGCCCCCGGAGGGGGGTGGCCCGCCGCTGCGGCGCTCCCGTCCCGTGCCGTCGGGGGCCGTCCGATCGCGCGCTGCCCCACCACTGGGCAGGATGACGGGGTGAAGATCGTCGTCAGCGGCGCCAGCGGGCTCATCGGCACGGCCCTCGTGGACCACCTGCGCGCCCACGGGCACGGGGTGCTGCGCCTGGTGCGGCGCCCACCGCGAGCCGCCGACGAGATCGGCTGGAACCCCGGCGCAGGCCTGCTGGACCCGCGCTCGCTGCGCGGGGTGCAGGCGGCCGTGAGCATGTCCGGGGCGGGGGTCTCCGACCGGCGCTGGACGCGCGGCTACCGCGACGTGATCCTCCGCTCGCGGGTGGACTCCACGGCGACGCTGGCACGGGCCCTGGCGGCGCTGGACCCGGTCCCGGAGGTCTTCGTCTCCGGCTCCGCGATCGGCTACTACGGCCACCGGGGCGACGAGGTGCTGACGGAGTCCTCCGCCGCCGGGGACGGTTTCCTCGCCGACGTGGTGCGGCAGTGGGAGGCCGCCACGGCCCCGGCCGAGGCGGCGGGCATCCGGGTGGTGCACGCGCGCACCGGTCTCGTCGCCAGCCGCTCCGGCGGCGCGTTCGGGCGGATGCTGCCCCTCTTCCGGGCCGGGGTGGGCGGTCGCCTGGGTTCGGGCAGGCAGTGGTGGAGCCTGATCTCCCTGCCCGACGAGGTCGCCGCCCTCGCCTTCCTGCTGAGCGCGGACGTGCAGGGGCCGGTGAACCTCACGGCCCCGAGCCCGGCTCACAACGCGATCGTCACCGAGGCCCTGGCCTCGGCGCTGCACCGCCCTGCCCTGGTGCCGGTGCCGGCGCCGGCGTTGCGGGCGGCGCTCGGCGGGTTCGCCGGGGAGGTCCTCGCCAGCCAGCGGGTGCTGCCCGAGGTGCTGCTGCGGGCGGGGTTCACGTTCCGGCACCCCGAGGTCACGAGCATCGCGCAGTGGGCCGCCGACCCCTCGCTGCCCTGACCCGCGCCTCGACCGGCGGGCGCACGGGGAGCCGCCTCAGCCGATCGCGCTGACGCGCCACTCCCCTTCGACCCGCACCAGTGTCACGCGGGAGCGCCGCGGGTCCGTCGCGGCCACCTCCTCGACCGCGCCGTGGCGGTCCACCCGCTGGTGCGCCCTCGTCACGACGTCGGCGAGCAGCACCGTCCGCTCCGGGCCGGCCACCTCCACCTGCACCGAGCGCACGTCGAAGCTCAGGCCCCGCCAGGAGGTGCCCTGCTCGCGGTGCGCAGCCAGCAGTTCCACGTCGGCGGCCAGCGCGGGCGATCCCGGGGAGTCCACCGCGGTGAGCAGCTCGGAGTCGCCGGCCTCCAGGGCGTGAGCCCGCCGCTGCGCGAGTTCCACGACGACCGCGTGCAGGTCCTCGTCGGCCGGCGCCGCCGCGGGCGGCGGGTCGAGCGCGGGAGCGGCGTCCACCGCAGGGAGTGCGCCTGCCTCCGGGGTCGTGCGGGCTGTGGCGGGGGACGTCGCGTCGGGCGGTGTGCCTCCGGGCTCGGTGGGCGCATCGCGGTCCGGACTGGCGGCTCCGGCCCTCCCGCCGGGTGCCGCGGTGCTCCCCGCGGCCGCGTCGCCCGTCTGGGGCAGCAGGAGCACTGCGGTCGCGGCGAGCAGCGCGAGCACCGCACCGCCGCCCAGCAGGCGCCCGGTCCGGCGGGAACGGGCGCCGTCCGCGGAGCGGCGCCGGCGCGCGGGGGCGTCCCCGCCCGCCCGCGCACCGCGGCGGCCGGCTCGTCCCTCCGCGCCGAGGCGGCGGGTGCGACGGCCGTCCGGGCCGGGCTCGCCGGTGGGTGCGGCCTCGGCCGGGCCCACAGCGAGCGCCCGCAGCCGCCGGGTGACGGCGTACTCGTCCGGGGCGGCGGGCTCCGGCCCCGCAGCCGAGGCCACCACACCCGAGGCCACCGCACCCGGGACCACGGCACCCGACGGAACGTCACCGGGGGCTGGCCGCTCCCCGCCGGCCGCGACGGCGCCGAACGGGTCGGGTCCCCTCGACGGGTCCGGGTACGGGGCGGGGCCGGCGGCGACCACGCGCAGGGGGCGCGCCGGGGCGGCCTCGGAGGCGCCCACGGCCAGCTCCACGGGCGCGGGGCGGCGGTTCGGCGGGGGGTCGAGGGCCTGCAGGAGCAGGTCGGTCAGCTCGGCGGGCACCCCCTCCGGCAGCGCGCGCCCTGCCCGGCGGCGCCCGAGCCGGCCAGCGGCCGGCGGCGGGGAGCCGGTGAGCGCGAACCACGCCACCGCCGCCAGGCCGTAGACGTCGGACGCGGCACCCGGGCTGCCTCCCGCCGCGACGGCGGGGTCGCAGTAACCGGTGGTGGCGTGCAGCCACCCGCCCGCCTCCCCCAGCACCCGCGCGACGCCCAGGTCGGCGAGCAGCGGGGTGCCGTCGGCGCGGAGCAGGACGTTGCCCGGGGAGATGTCGGCGTGCACGACGCCGGTGGCGTGCAGGTCCTCCAGCGCCGGGCCGAGCTCCAGCAGCAGCGTGACGACCTCGCCGACCACCAGGCGCCGGCGACGGACGAGCGCGGCGAGGCTGCCGCCCGCCGCCAGGTCGAGGACGAGCACGGGCCTGCCCTCGGCGGTGGTGCTGATGTCGCGCACCGCCACGACGCTCGGGTGGCGCACCCGGCGCAGCAGGGACAGCTCCCGCAGGAGCGGGTCGGCGGCACCGGCCGCGGCGGGGGTCTCCTCCAGCACCTTCAGGGCGCAGGGCAGCCCGTCGGGCCCGGTGCCCTCCCACACGCTCGCCGAGCCCCCGGCGCCCAGCATGCGCCCGACGGCGTAGCCGTCCACCTGCGGCGGCGGGGCGCCGGGGCGGTCGGGAGCCGTGGCCGCCGGGCCCGGCTCCGCGGTCCCGCGGTGGCGCCCGCGCCGGGTCTGGTCGCGTTCCTGCATGCACGGAGCGAACCGCACGCCGGGGAGGCGCCGCGTGCGTTGTCCACAGCGTCGATAGTCTTCCCCGGGTGAGCTCTGGATCTCCGTCGGCCGGGCTGCCGACCTCCGTCGACGTCACCGTGATCGGTGCGGGCACCGCGGGGCTGGCCTGCGCCCGCCACCTCGTCGCGGAGGGCCTGCACGTCGTGGTCCTCGAAGCCGAGGACACCGTGGGTGGCCGCATCCGCAGCGAGGAGGTCGGGGGCTTCCGCCTCGACCGGGGGTTCCAGGTCCTCAACCCCGCCTATCCGGAGGTGCGGCAGGTCCTCGACGTCCCCGCCCTGCGGCTGCAGCACTTCGACGCGGGCATCGCCGTGCAGCGCGCCGGGGAGGTCGTGCAGGTGCGCGACCCGCGCCGGCACCCGACCGCGGCGCTGGAGGCGCTGCGCTTCCCGATCGGCACGCTGCGCGAGAAGCTGGCGGCCGCGCGCTGGGCGCTCGGCACGGAGTCCGCGGCCGCGCTGAAGGGCCCGGACACCGGCTGGCGCGAGTCGCTGGACGCCGCCGGGGTCACCGGCGAGCTGCGCACCGCGGTGGTCGAGCCCTTCCTCGCCGGTGTCATCGGCGAGGCCGCGGGCACCACCTCCGCCAGGTTCGTCAACCTCCTCGTCCGCAGCTTCCTGCGCGCCACCCCCGGCCTGCCCGCCGCCGGGATGGGCGCGGTGACCGCGCAGCTGGCCGCCTTCCTGCCCCCGGGCACCGTCGTCACCGGCGCCCGGGCCGAGCACCAGTTCCGCGGCCCGCGCGAGCTCCTCGTGCAGACCACGGCCGGCGGGGTCGCGACCCGGGCGGTGGTCGTGGCGACGGACCCGGTGAACGCCGCGCACCTCACCGGCCTGCCCGAGCCGGAGATGCACCCGCTGACGACCTTCTGGTTCGCGGCGCCGTCCTCCCCCGCGCCGCCCTCCCGGGCGAAGCTGATCCACGTCGACGGCGACCGCAACGGCCCGGTCATCACCAGCGCCGTCGTCAGCGAGGTCGCCCCGAGCTACGCGCTGCAGCGCTTCGACGAGCGCGCGCTGGTCTCGGCGCTGGTGCTCGGCGACCGCGGCGACACCCTCGTGCAGCAGGACGTGCGCGCCCACCTGAGCCGCATCTACCGCACCGGCACCCGCGACTGGGAGCTGCTGGCCGTGCACGCCCTGCCGCACGCCCTGCCCGCGCTCGGTGCCCCCTTCACCGGTCCGCAGCCGGTGGCGCTGGGCGACTCCGTCTACGTCTGCGGCGACCACCGCGACAACGCCTCCCAGCAGGGGGCGCTCGTCTCCGGGCGGCGCGCCGCGCTGGCCGTGCTGCGCGACCTCGGGGTGCTGCCCGCCCGTGCCCGCTGACGCCCCCACGATCGTCGCCACCTCCGGCGGGTGGCGGCGGGGGGTGCGGGGCCTCCTCGACGCCGGCCCGCTGCTCCACCACGCCGTGGAGCTGTCCGGTGCGGCCGGGCGGGCCCGGGTGTGCCACCTCGGCACGGCGGGCGGCGACCAGCGCTGGTTCACGGCCGAGGCGGTCGACGCGGGGCAGCGGGCCGGCTTCGACGTCGCGCCGCTGCACCTGTTCCCGATGCCGTCCGTCGACGACGTGTCGGAGCACGTCCTGTCCTGCGACGTGGTGTGGGTGGAGGGCGGCTCCGTCGTCAACCTGCTCGCGGTCTGGCGCGCGCACGGCCTCGACGCGGTGCTGCGCCGCGCCTGGGAGGCCGGGGTGGTGCTGGCGGGGGTGTCGGCCGGGTCGATCTGCTGGTTCCGCGGCGGCACGACCGACTCCTTCGGCCCCGAGCTGCGACCGGTGACGGACGCGCTGGGGCTGCTGCCGTACGGCAACGGGGTGCACTACGACTCCGAGGCGGGCCGCCGCCCCCTGGTGCACCGGCTGGTCGCGGCCGGCACCCTCCCCGAGGCGCACTGCACCGACGACGGGGTCGGCCTGGTCTACCGGGGCACGCGGCTGGTCGAGGCGGTGCGGGAGGTGGACGGCGCGGCGGCGGCCTACGTGGTGCGCCGCGAGGACGGCCGCGCCGTGGAGGAGCGGCTCCCCACCCGGCGGCTGCCCCTCGCCTGAGCCGCCCGTCCGAGGTCGCTCCGGGCGGGCGCGGCGCGCGGCGTACCGTGGCGGGCGTGAGCACCACCACGCACGGCGGCTCCGCCCACGGCCCGGTCGACGGCACCGCCCGCGAGCCGCTCGCCGTCGAGCGCGTCCGGCTCGGGGAGGGCCTCGTCCCCTACGCGGAGGCGTGGGAGCTGCAGCGGCGGCTGCACGCCGAGCGGGCGGCCGGCGAGCGCGGGGACGTCCTGCTGCTGCTGGAGCACGAGCCGGTGTACACGGCGGGCCGGCGGACGAACTCGTGGGAGCGCCCCACCGACGGCACCCCGGTGGTGGACGTCGACCGCGGTGGGCGCATCACCTGGCACGGGCCGGGGCAGCTCGTCGGCTACCCGATCGTGGGTCTGGCGGAGCCGGTGGACGTGGTGCGCTACGTGCGGCGGGTGGAGCAGCTGCTCATCGACGTGTGCGCGGAGCTGGGCGTCGAGGCGGTGCGGGTGGCAGAGCGCACCGGGGTGTGGGTGCCCCAGGACGGGCAGCGGCCCGCGCGGAAGGTCGCGGCCATCGGCGTGCGGGTCGCCCGCGGGGTGACCATGCACGGCTTCGCGCTGAACTGCGACACGGACCTGGCGGGGTTCTCCACGATCGTGCCGTGCGGGATCACGGACGCCGGGGTGACGTCGCTGACCGCGGAGGTGGGCCGCCGGGTCGGGGTGGCGGAGGCAGCGGACCTGCTCGCGCGGCGGGTGCCGGACGCCGACCTGCCCGGGCTGCTCCCCCGCTGAGCACCCCCACCCCCGGGCGGGGACGTCGCGCAGGCGACACGCCGGTGCCGCCCGGCCGAACGTCCCCGCCACGTCCCCGCCGAGGGCTCAGCGCAGCTGCGGGGCGACCTCGGCGGCGACCAGCTCGACGTGGTCCAGGTCGGCGATGTCGAGGACCTGCAGGTACACCCGCTGCACCCCCGCCTCCGCGTACGCTCCGATCTTCTCGACGACCTCCGCGGGCGTCCCGGCGAGGCCGTTGCGGCGCAGCTCGTCCGGCTCCCGGCCGATGGCACCGGCGCGGCGGCCCAGCTCCCGCTCGTCCCGGCCGCAGCAGAGCACGAGGGCGGCGGAGTACACGAGCTCCTCGGGGTCGCGGCCCTCGGCGGTGCAGGCGTCGCGGACGCGGCCGAACTGGGTGCGGACGCCGTCCAGCGGCTGGAAGGGCACGTTGAACTCGGTGGCGTAGCGGGCCGCCAGTTCGGGGGTCCGGCGCTTGCCCATGCCGCCGATGATGATCGGCACCCGGCGCTGCGCGGGCTTGGGCAGGGCCGGGGAGTCGCGCAGCTGGAAGTGCTCACCGTGGTGGTCGAAGGTCTCCCCGACGGGCGTCGACCACAGGCCGGTGATGACGGCGAGCTTCTCCTCGAAGCGGTCGAAGCGCTCGCGCGTCGGGGGGAAGGGGATGCCGTAGGCGGTGTGCTCGGCCTCGTACCAGCCGGCCCCGAGGCCCAGCTCGACGCGGCCGCCGGACATCTGGTCGACCTGCGCGACCTGGATGGCGAGGACCCCGGGGTGGCGGAAGGTGGCGGAGGTGACGAGGGTGCCCAGCCGCAGCCGGGTGGTGTCGCGGGCGAGGCCCGCCAGGGTGGTCCAGGCGTCGGTGGGACCGGGCAGCCCGGCCTCGGGCCCCGTGGACTCGCCCATGACGAGGTAGTGGTCGGAGCGGAAGAAGGCGTCGTAGCCGGCGTCCTCCGTGGCCACGGCGAGCCGCAGCAGGTCGTCGTAGGTCGCGCCCTGCTGGGGCTCGGTGAAGATGCGCAGGTCCATGCCGCCCATCCTGCCGAGGGCCGCCCACGGGGTGCCCGCCGGTCCCGTCCGCCCCCTCTGGCAGCCTCGGGGGGTGACCACCGCGCCCGCCTCCCCCGACCTCCCCGCCGCCGTCCTGCCCGGCACCGCGCGCCGGCTCACGGCGCTGCTGGCGAGCGCGCAGGCCGAGCACCGGCTCCCCTCGGTGGCGGTGGGGCTGGTCCGCGACGGCGAGCTGGTCTGGTGGGCCTCGCGGGGCCTGGTCGCCGGTGCGCGGCCCACGCCCGCGACGCAGTACCGCATCGGCTCGATCACGAAGACCTTCGTGGCGGCGGCGGTGCTGCGGGCGGTGCAGGACGGCCTGGCCGGCCTGGACGACCCGGTCGGCGCGCACCTGCCGGAGCTGACCGGCACCGGCGCCCTGACCGTCGGGCAGCTGCTGGCGCAGTCCTCCGGCGTCCGTGCCGAGACGGAGGGCCCGTGGTGGGAGCGGACGCCCGGCGGGGACTGGAGCACGCTGCTGCCGCAGCTGGGCGAGGAGGCGGTGCGGCTGCGCCCCGGCACGCGCTTCCACTACTCCAACGTCGGCTACGCGATCCTCGGCGAGCTGGTGGCGCGGCTGCGCGGGCGGGGCTGGGCAGAGGTCGTGGCGGAGCAGTTCCTCCGCCCGCTCGGGATGCGGCGCACCACGCTGCGCCCGAGCGGTGAGCACGCGCCGGGCCTGGCGGTGCACCCGTGGGCGGACGTGGTGCTGCCCGAGCCGGAGCACGACGCGGGCGCGATGGCGCCGGCGGGGCAGCTGTGGTCGACCGTCGGCGACCTCGCCCGGTGGGCGGGCGCGCTGGCCGGGCGGGAGCCGGGCGCGCTGGACCCGGCGGTGGCGGCGTCGATGCGGGAGCTGCAGGCCGCCGACGACCAGCCGGGCGGGGGCTGGAGCTCCGGCTACGGGCTGGGCCTGCAGCTGTGGAACGAGGGCGGGCGGCTGCACGCCGGGCACTCCGGCTCGATGCCCGGGTTCGTCGCGATGCTGCGCGCCGACGTCTCCAGCGGCGACGCGGTGCTGGCGCTGACGAACTCCACGACCGGCTTCGGGGACCTGCCGGCGCGGCTGCTGGCGGCCTACGCCGAGGCGGAGCCGCCGCTGGCCGCGGAGTGGCAGCCGCAGCGGGTGGACGCGGACGTGCTGGAGCTCGTCGGCCCCTGGTACTGGGGACCGGCGCCGCTGGTGCTGAGCGCCACCGCCGACGGCGGGCTGCGGCTGGCGGGCATGCAGCAGCGGGCGCGGGCCTCGCGCCTGCGCCGCGCCCGCGCCGGGGAGCAGGGCGACTGGGTGGGGCTGGACGGCTACTACGCCGGGGAGCCGCTGCGGGTGCTGCGGGGGCCGGACGGGGCCGTGCGGGCCCTGGACCTGGCCAGCTTCCGCATCACCCGCAGCCCGTACCCGCTGGAGGAGGCGGACCTGGTGCCCGGCGGTGTGGACCCGGCGGGGTGGCGGCCGGGCACCCCCGGTGGACGTCGGAGCGGAGACGTACTCTGAGCCGGTGACGATCGCACCGGAAGGCCGCAGGCTCCTGCGCGTGGAGGCCCGCAACGCGGAGACGCCCATCGAGCGCAAGCCGTCGTGGATCCGCACGAAGGCGCGCACCGGTCCCGACTACACCGAGCTGAAGGGCCTGGTGAAGCGGGAGGGCCTGCACACGGTGTGCGAGGAGGCGGGCTGCCCCAACATCTACGAGTGCTGGGAGGACCGCGAGGCCACCTTCCTCATCGGCGGCAGCGACTGCACGCGCCGCTGCGACTTCTGCCAGATCGACACGGGCAAGCCGGCGCCGCTGGACACCGACGAGCCGCGCCGGGTGGCGGAGAGCATCCGCACGATGGGCCTGCGCTACGCCACCATCACCGGCGTCGCCCGTGACGACCTGCCCGACGAGGGCGCGTGGCTGTACGCCGAGACGATCCGGCAGGTGCACGGGCTCAATCCCGGCACCGGCGTGGAGATCCTCGTGCCGGACTTCTCCGGGACCCCGGAGCTGCTGGGCCAGGTGTTCGACGCTCGCCCGGAAGTCTTCGCGCACAACGTGGAGACCGTGCCGCGCATCTTCAAGCGGATCCGCCCGGCGTTCCGCTACGACCGCTCCCTCGACGTGATCACCCAGGGGCGCGACGCGGGTCTGGTCACGAAGTCGAACCTCATCCTGGGCATGGGTGAGACGGACGAGGAGGTCGTGGCCGCGCTGCAGGACCTGCGCGACGCCGGCTGCGACATCATCACGATCACCCAGTACCTGCGGCCGTCCCCGCGCCACCACCCGGTGGAGCGCTGGGTGAAGCCGGAGGTCTTCGTGGAGCTGTCCGCGGAGGCGGAGCGGATGGGCTTCGCCGGGGTGATGTCCGGGCCGCTGGTGCGCTCCTCCTACCGGGCCGGACGGCTGTGGGCGCAGGCGATGCGCCGCCGCGGCCGGGAGGTCCCGGCAGAGCTCGCGCACCTGGACAAGGAGTCCCCGGCCAGCCAGGAGGCCTCCAGCGTCCTCGCCCGGCTCAGCCGCGCCTGAGGAGCGCTCCGCGGCCCGCGCGAGGGGGCCTCTGGGGCACACGCGCCGGACGTATCCTGTCCGGCATGGCCCGCACGAAGTCGTCCCCCGAGCCCGCCCCGACCGCCAAGCCCCGCTGGCGCCGGGGCCGCGGGTCCTCCCCCGCACCGGGGCGCCGCCAGGGCCGGCTGAAGCAGATCCGCGCCGTCTACCGGATGACGGTCAAGGCGGACCCGGCGACCCGCTGGTGGCTGCTGCTGGCGTTCGGCCTGCCGCTGGTGCTGTCGATCGTCATCGGGATCCTCTCCGGGCACTGGATCTACTTCCCGCTGCTGGGCCTCATGATCGGCTTGCTGGCCGCGACCTTCGTGCTCTCGCAGCGCGCGCAGAAGGCGGCGTTCCGGCAGATCGAGGGCCAGCCCGGCGCCACGGGGGCGACCCTGAGCACGCTGCGGCGCGGGTGGAACTTCGAGCAGGAGCCCGTCGCGATGAACCCGCGCACCCGGGACATGGTGTTCCGGGCGGTCGGGCGCCCTGGTGTCGTCCTCGTCGGCGAGGGCCCCGCGCCGCGGGTGCGCCGGCTCGTGGAGGACGAGCGGCGCAAGGTGAACCGCCTCGTCCCCAACGTCGAGGTGCACACCATCTACGCCGGTGACGGGGAGGACCAGGTCCCCCTGCGCAAGCTCCCCCGGACCCTCACCCGCCTGCGGCCGAAGCTGACCAAGCAGGAGGTCGAGCACGTGACCAAGCGGCTGCGGGCGATGGGTGCGGTGAAGCCCCCGATCCCCAAGGGCATCGACCCGATGCGGGCGCGCCCCGACCGCAAGGCCACCCGGGGCCGCTGACGCCCGGGCCGCCCGCCACGGCCGCCGGGGCCGTGGCGGCTCCCTCAGCGGCGCACGATGACGGTCCCGGCCGCGCGGTCGTGCAGGCCGCGCTGGTCGGGGTCGGAGACGACCGCCGGGATCACCAGGCACAGCAGTGCGGTGCGCAGCAGCGCCCGCAGCGGCCCCACGAAACCACCGTCGGCCCGGCGCACGACGAGGCCGGCCAGGAAGTGGCCGATGGTGAAACCCGTCGTCCCCACCAGCACCACGTGCATCAGGGCGAACACGGCCAGCGGTCCCAGCTCCCGGCCGAGCGTGGCGTTGACGAAGGCGTGGGCGATGACCGAGGCCACCGCCCAGTCGATGCACAGCCCGACGATGCGGCGACCCCAGCCCCCGATCGAGCCGGGCCCCTCCGCCGGCAGTCCGAGACCGGCACCGGGGTGGCTGTCTGGTTGCGGGGCCGGGACGCGGGCAGCTCGGGGCACCCTGGCAGGCTAGCCGCGCTCCCCCCGCCCCTCGCACCGCGCACCGCCGCCCGGGTGAACCTCCCGGCGTCCCCGCGGGCGCGACCAGCCGGGTAACGTGCCGGAAACACGACAGTCACCGATGTGAAACGGCCGGCGCCTAGCGTCAGCGCGTCCACGGCGGCCCCGAGCAGGGGTCGGTCCCGTCCCTGGAGGTTGGATGTTCAGCAACTCCGAAGAGGTCCTGAAGTACATCCGCGATGAAGGCGTGAAGTTCGTCGACATCCGCTTCTGCGACCTGCCCGGCGTCATGCAGCACTTCAACGTGCCTGCCGAGTCGGTGACCGCCGACGCGCTGACCGAGGGCCAGATGTTCGACGGCTCCTCCATCCGCGGCTTCCAGGCCATCCACGAGTCCGACATGAAGCTCGTGGCGGACCCGACCTCGGCGTTCATCGACCCGTTCCGGGCCGAGAAGACCCTGGTCATCAACCACTCGATCGTGGACCCGTTCACGGACGAGCCCTACAGCCGCGACCCGCGCAACATCGCGGCCAAGGCCGAGGCGCACCTGAAGAGCACCGGCATCGCCGACACCGTCTTCTTCGGTGCCGAGGCCGAGTTCTACATCTTCGACGACGTGCGCTTCCAGACGAGCCCGCAGTCGAGCTTCTACCACATCGACTCGGTCGAGGCGGCCTGGAACTCCGGGCGCGAGGAGGAGGGCGGCAACCGCGGCTACAAGACGCGGTTCAAGGGCGGTTACTTCCCCGTCCCGCCGGTCGACCACTTCGCGGACCTGCGCGACGAGATGTGCGTGGAGCTGGCGAAGGCCGGCCTGCAGGTGGAGCGCTCGCACCACGAGGTCGGCACCGCCGGCCAGGCGGAGATCAACTACCGCTTCGACACGCTGAAGAACTCGGCCGACCAGGTCCTGCTCTTCAAGTACATCATCAAGAACGTGGCGTGGCGCAACGGCCGCACGGTCACCTTCATGCCGAAGCCCCTCTTCGGCGACAACGGCTCGGGCATGCACTGCCACCAGTCGCTGTGGAAGGACGGCGAGCCCCTCTTCTACGACGAGCGCGGCTACGGCGGCCTGTCCGACATCGCCCGCTGGTACATCGGCGGCCTGCTGCACCACGCGCCGTCGCTGCTGGCGTTCACCAACCCGACGGTGAACTCCTACCACCGCCTGGTCCCGGGCTACGAGGCGCCGGTGAACCTGGTGTACTCGGCCCGCAACCGCTCCGCGTGCATCCGCATCCCGGTCACCGGCAACTCGCCCAAGGCCAAGCGCATCGAGTTCCGCGTGCCGGACCCGTCGGCGAACCCGTACCTGGCGTTCTCCGCGCAGCTCATGGCGGGCCTCGACGGCATCAAGAACCGCATCGAGCCGGCGGAGCCGATCGACAAGGACCTCTACGAGCTCCCGCCGGAGGAGCACGCGAACATCAAGCAGGTCCCGTACTCCCTCCCCGAGGTGCTCGACCGCCTCGAGGCGGACCACGAGTACCTGCTCGACGGCGGCGTGTTCACGTCCGACCTCATCGAGACGTGGATCGACTACAAGCGCACCCACGAGGTGGACCCGATCCGCCTGCGCCCGCACCCCCACGAGTTCGAGCTGTACTTCGACATCTGACGGTCGGCGCCCCGCGCCTGCCGCTGCACCACCTCGGGGCCGTCGCCCGTCCGCGCTCACCGCGCGGCACGGGCGGCGGCCCTCGTGCTGTCGGCCGGGCAGGGGCGTCGAGGTGGAACGCACGGGCGGTCCCCGGCGTCTGAGGGCTGTGCGTGCCCATGTCCTCGCCGCGAGCGGCGCTGCCCTGCTGCTGCTCGCCACCGCCTGCGCGGGCCCGCTCCCCGGGGTCGCGTGCACCTCCGTCGGCCCGCCGTTCGGGCTGACCTTCGACATGACGGCGCTGAACGGCCCGCCCCAGCCGGCCGACAGCCCTATCGTGGCCGACTACTGCGCCGACGACGCCTGTCAGGGCACCTACGTGCGCCTCTTCAGCGCCGATCCGGCGGTCACCGGCGGAGGCGACATGCGCAGCGCCTTCATCTTCGACCCGGACATGACGGCCACGCCCACCGCGCACCTGCGCCTGCACGACGAGGGCGGCCCGGTCACCCGCGCGGCCAGCACTGCGGTCGCTGCTCGTGCGGTCAGCTCCGACGTCAACGGCCCCGGCTGCATCGCCGAGGGCCACTGGGGAGCCGTGCGCGTCGAACCCGACGGCAGCCTGACCGACGTCACCGCCACCACACCGCTTCCGGAGTCGCTGCAGCCCCGCTGAACCGGCGGGCCCTCCCCGCCGGCCCGTGCCGCCTCGCGGCAGGCTCGCCCGGTCGACCGACGCCTCCCAGGTGGTGCGGGAGTCCTGCTGGCTGCTCCCGTCGCCCTCGCGTGGAGGAAGGCGGCCGCCCGGCGCCAGGCGGGACCCTCGGTCTGAGCAGGGCACGCCCTAGTGTCGCCGGGCATGCAGCGCCTGATCCCCGAGCTGATCTGCTCCGACCTCTGCGCGAGTCTCGCCTTCTACCGCACGCTCGGCCTGACGGTGCTCTACTCCCGGCCGGAGGAGCGCTTCGCGTACCTCGTGCGCGACGGCGTGGACCTGATGCTCGAGGAGCGGGATCCCAGTGACCGCCTCCATCCCCGTGCCGAGCTCGTCCACCCCTACGGCCGGGGCATCAACCTCTCGATCGACGTGGACGACGTCGACGAGGTGCACGCCGCGGTGGCGCAGGCCGGCTACGAGCTCTTCCGGCCGATGGAAGAGCGCTGGTACGAGCGCGCCGAGGACGCCGTCGGTGTCCGGGAGTTCGCCCTCCAGGACCCGGACGGGTACCTCCTGCGCATCACCCAGGACATCGGCACCCGCCCTCGCCGCGAGGTCCCGGCGACGGGACGCTGACCCCGTCGGGTGCCGAGGGGAGAGCTGCCGGGCGCGCGCGGCGGTCCGCGGACTCAGCCCGTGCGCCGTTCCGGCGGGCGGTGCCGCGCCGCTAGCGTCGCGCCATGACGCCCCAGGAGAAGGCAGCCGAGCTGCTGCGCCTGCACACCGACCCGGAGCTGCTGGTCCTCGTCAACGTGTGGGACGTGGCGAGCGCCACCACCGTGGCGGCGCTGCCGGGGACGCGGGCACTGGCGACGGCGAGCCACTCGATCGCCGCGACGTTCGGCTACCCCGACGGGGAGCAGATCCCGCTGGAGACGATGCTGGACATGGTGGGCCGGATCGCGGCGGCGGTCGAGCAGCCGGTCAGCGCCGACCTGGAGGCCGGCTACGGGGATGCGGGCGAGACGGTCCGCCGCGCCATCGGGGTGGGCGTCGTCGGTGCCAACATCGAGGACCGCATGGCGCCGCTGGAGCAGGCCGTGGCCGCGGTGCGCGCCGTCGTGGCCGCCGGCGAGGCGGAGGGCGTGCCGTTCGTCCTCAACGCCCGCACCGACGCGTTCCTGCTGGCCGGGGAGGAACCCCTCGACGTGCTCGTCGCCGAGGCGGTGGAACGGGGCCGGGCGTTCCTCGACGCGGGCGCAGCCTGCGTGTTCGTGCCCGGCAGGCTGGACGAGGACACCGTCGCCCGGCTGGTGGAGGGCATCGGGGAGCGCCGGGTCAGCGTCGTCGGCGTGCCGGGGACCCCGCCGCCGTCTCGGCTGGCTGCGCTGGGCGTCGCCCGCGTCTCCTACGGCCCGTGGCCGCAGCGCGTCGCCCTGACGGCGCTGGCCGAGGCCGGGGAGTCGATCCTCGCGGGCGGCGCGCTGCCGGAGGGCACGCGCCTGCTCACCTGAGGCGGCAGGCGGCTGCCCGGGCGCGAACGCAGCGGCGCCGGTGCGGGATCCCGCACCGGCGCCGCACCCGCCGGGCCGGGTGTCCCCGGCCCGGCGTCCCCCGTCAGACCCGCGCGGGGGTGAAACCGCGCAGCCGCAGGCTGTTCGTCACGACGAAGACGGAGGAGAACGCCATCGCCGCGCCCGCCAGCAGCGGGTTCATCAGAGCCGCCACCGCCAGCGGCAGGACCGCCAGGTTGTAGGCGAAGGCCCAGAACAGGTTGCCCTTGATGGTGCCCAGCGTGCGCCGGGACAGCCGGACCGCGTCCACGACGGAGGTGAGGTCGCCGCGCACCAGGGTGATGTCGCTGGCCTGGATGGCCACGTCGGTGCCGGTGCCCATCGCGATGCCGAGGTCGGCCAGCGCCAGGGCCGCGGCGTCGTTCACGCCGTCACCGACCATCGCCACGACCCGGCCCTCCTGCTGCAGCCGCCGCACCTCCGCGACCTTCCCCTCGGGCAGGACGTCGGCGACGACCTCGGTGATGCCGACCTGCTCGGCCACGGCCCGCGCCGCCGCGGCGTTGTCGCCGGTGAGCAGGACGGGGCGCAGCCCGAGGCCGCGCAGGGCCTCCACCGCCGCGGCGCTCGTCGGCTTCACCGTGTCCGCGACGACCAGGACACCGCGGGCGGCGCCGTCCCAGCCGACGGCGATCGCGGTGCGGCCCGCGGCCTGCGCGCGCTCGGCGGCGGCGCGCAGGTCCGCGTCGAGGTGCTGCGACCACTGCTCCACCAGCCAGGAGGGGCGCCCGGCGACGACGGCGTGCCCGTCCACGACGCCCGCCACCCCCAGGCCGCCGGTGGAGGCGAAGGAGCCCACCGGCGCCAGCGCGCCGAGCTCCGCGCGGGCCCCGGCCGCCACCGCCCGGGCGACGGGGTGCTCCGAGGCGTCCTCCAGCGCACCGGCCAGGCGCAGCACCTCCGCGGTGCTCGTCCCGGCCGCGGGCACGACCTCGACCAGGCTCATCCGCCCGGTGGTGACGGTGCCGGTCTTGTCCAGCACCACCGTGTCGATGCGGCGGGTGGACTCCAGCACCTCGGGGCCGGAGATGAGGATGCCGAGCTGGGCGCCGCGGCCGGTGCCCACGAGCAGCGCGGTGGGCGTGGCCAGGCCGAGGGCGCACGGGCAGGCGATGATCAGGACGGAGACCGCGGCGGAGAAGGCCACCTCCGGCCCCGCCCCGGCGAGCAGCCAGCCCGCCAGCGTCGCCGCCGCCAGGAGCAGCACGACCGGCACGAACACCCCGGAGACGCGGTCGGCGAGGCGCTGCACGGGGGCCTTGCCGGACTGGGCGTCCTCCACCAGGCGCGCGATCTGCGCGAGCTGGGTGTCGGCGCCGACGCGGGTGGCGCGCACGACGAGCCGGCCGCCGGCGTTGACGGTCGCGCCGGTGACGGCGTCCCCCACGCCCACCTCCACGGGCACCGGTTCCCCGGTGAGCATGCTGGCGTCGACGGCGCTGGCGCCCTCGACCACCTCCCCGTCGGTGGCGATCTTCTCCCCGGGGCGGACGACGAACAGGTCGTCGACGGCCAGCGACTGGGCAGGCACGCGCTGCTCGGTGCCGTCGCGCAGCACGGTGACGTCCTTGGCGCCCATCTCCAGCAGGGCGCGCAGGGCGGCGCCGGAGCGCTTGCGGGCGCGCGCCTCGGCGTAGCGGCCGGCCAGGACGAAGACGGTCACGACGGCCGCGACCTCGAGGTAGATCTCGCCCGCCCCGGAGGAACCGGGCTCGGGCAGCAGGTGGAACTCCATCCGCATCCCGGGCATGCCGGCGTGGCCGAGGAAGAGGGCGTAGAGCGACCAGCCGAACGCGGCCAGCACGCCGATGCTGATGAGGGTGTCCATGGTCGCCGCGCGGTGGCGGGCATTGGTCCACGCCGCCCGGTGGAAGGGCCAGGCCCCCCAGACGACGACGGGGGCGGCGAGGGTGAGCGCGAGCCACTGCCAGTTCGGGAACTGCCAGACGGGGACCATCGAGAGCACCAGGACGGGCAGGGACAGGGCGGCGGAGATCAGGAGGCGGCGGCGCAGGGTGAGGAGTGCCTCGTCCTCCCGGGCGTCCCCGCCGCCGTCGCCCTCGCCGCGGTCCGGGCCCTGCTCGGGCCGCGCGGGCGCGGGGGGCGCCGGCGGCGTGGCGGTGTAGCCGGTGGCCTCCACCACGGCGATGGCGTCGGCGACGTCGGTGCCGGCGGGCAGTTCCACCCGCGCCTTCTCGGTGGCGTAGTTGACGGTCGCGCTGACGCCCGGCATCCGGTTGAGCTTCTTCTCCACCCGTGCGGCGCAGGAGGCGCAGGTCATCCCGCCGATGAGCAGTTCCACGGCCTGCGCGGGCTGGACCGGCGCGGACGCCGCGGCGGTGGGCTCGGACGGGGTTCGGCGGGTCGACACGCTTCCTCCAGGGGCTCGGTGCGGCCCGGCCGGCGGCCGGGGCGGGTGGGGCTGCCCGTCAGGCGAGCGGGCCGGTCAGCTCGTAGCCGGCCTCGTCGACGGCGGCGCGCACGGACTCCTCCGGGAGCGGGGCGTCGGAGGTGACGGTGACGGTGGACGTCCCGCCGGTGACGAGTTCCACGTCGACGGCGCGGACGCCGTCCAGGGCGGAGACCTCCTCGCGCACGGCGCTCACGCAGTGCCCGCAGGTCATGCCGGTGACGCCGTAGCGGCTGGTGCTGGTCTGCTCGGTCATGGGGTCCTCCCGGGATGTGTCGGATGTGTCGGGGTCGGTGGGGTGCCCGCTCAGGAGCGGACGAGGCGGGCGATCGCGTCGGCGGCCTCCCGCACCTTGGCGTCGGCCTCCTCCCCGCCGGTGGTGGCGGCGGCGACGACGCAGTGGCCGAGGTGGTCCTCCAGCAGCCCGAGGGCCACCGACTGCAGGGCCTTCGTCACCGCGGAGACCTGGGTGAGGATGTCGATGCAGTACTGCTCCTCCTCCACCATGCGCTGCAGCCCCCGGACCTGCCCCTCGATGCGGCGCAGCCGCTTGAGGTAGGCGTCCTTCTCCTGGATGTAGCCGTGGGGCCCTGCTGCGGGGGTGCTGGCGTCGGTCACGGCGTCCTCCTGGTTCGGCTCGTTCGGTCACCCGAGTGAACCAGGTACCCCCAGGGAGTATTCCGCCGGGCGTGTCCGCACGGAACCCGCCCCACCCGCCCCACCCGTGTGCCACAGTTCGACCGGCACCGGGACGTGGCCCGGCCCACGGCTCCGGGAGCACCCATGACGATCACCCCCCGACTCCTGGGCGCGGGCGCAGCCCTGCTCGCCGGTGCGCTGCTCACCGGGTGCGGGACGGCCTCCCCGGAACTGCCTCCCCTGCCCGCACCCGCACCCGCCGCGCCGGTGGCCGCCGCCCCGTCGGGCCCCGTCGCGGCCGTCTCCCCGGCGGACACGGAGTTCGTGCAGCAGGTCCTCGCCCGCCACCAGCGGGCCGTCGACCTCGCGGGACTGGCCGTCGCCCGCGCGTCGGACCCGCAGACCCGCGCACTCGCGGAGGACCTCGTCCGCGTCCACGGCTGGGAGATGACGGAGGCCGCCACCTGGCTGCAGACCCAGAACGCGCTCGCGGCGGCCCCCGTGGACGAGGACCCCGCCGCCGGCACGGCCGTGGGCGCTCTGCTGGAGGTGGAGGGCGAGGCCTTCGACCGGCTGTTCCTCGACCTCGTCGCCGAGCACCACCGCGCCACGATCGAGCTGGCGCAGGCGCAGCAGAAGCACGGGCGCGACGCCGACGCGCGCAACCTGGCCTGGCTCGTCGACGAGGGCCGCACCGGCGAGCTCCAGCGCATCACCGCCCTGCAGCAGGCCTCCTGAGCCGGGCGCGAGCCGCCGGGTCGCGCTCCGCCTGGCGCGGCGGGCGGCCCGAGCGGAGGATCCGGGAGTGCCCGCCCGCCCCCGCCTGAGCCCCGCCGACGTTGCCTGCTGGGTGCTCAAGAGCGCCGTGCCCCTGGGGCAGGTGGCGCCCGGGTGGGAGGCCGGCGCGACGAGGACCCTGAGCCGCTGCGTGCGGCCCTCCTACCGCCTGGGGCTCCTCACCCCCGGGCAGCCCTGCCTGCTGTGGCTGAGCGGGCGCCCCGTCCCCGGACGCCACGAGCCCGGCGTGCACGCCCTGGGGGTCGTGGCGAGCGGCGCTGCGGCGCAACCGGGCGGCGGCGGCGACGCCGTGGACGTCGACCTCCGGCGGCTGCCGGCGCCGGTGCCGCGCGCCGCCCTGCTGGCGGACGCCGCCTTCGCCGACGCGGAGGTGCTGCGGATGCCCGCCGGCAGCAACCCGTCCTACCTGACACCGCGGCAGTACGCGGCGCTGCTGCGGCACCTGGGGGACGAGCCGCGGTGATCCCCACGGGATCGACGGACGCGACACCGCAACGTCGCATCCGTCAATCCCGTGGGGATCACCGCGCCTCAGCGCGGGCGGGAACTCCCGGTCGCCGCGGCCACCAGCAGCGCCAGCACCGTGAGCACCGCCTGCACGGGCACCAGCAGCGGGGACGGCCCGGAGCCCACCAGCGCCAGGAGCATCGGCAGCGCGCCCACCAGCGCCACGTCGGGCCCGGTGGCGAGGGCCGCCCCCAGCCCCGTGGGCACCGCCCCCATCGGCGTGGCGATCAGCGGGCGGGCGAAGTCGGGAGCGGGTCGCCGCGCCGCCCGCACCGCCGCCGCCCCCCACACCGGGCCGGCCAGCGCCCCCAGCAGCACCCACTCCCCCACCCCGCCGGTGGAGAGGCCAAGGAGCGCGCCCGCGGCCGCCCCCCACAGCGCCGTCGCCGCCACCGGCACCACCATCCGGTGCGCCCGCACCGCCGCGTCCCCCAGCGGCAGCAGCGCATCCAGCGCCGGGCACAGCTGCGCCGCCCGCACGGCCGCCGCCGTGGGCGCAGCCCCCGCGTAGCCGCCCACCAGGACCGCCAGCACCACCGGCCACGGCGAGGGCGCCGCCAGGGCAGCCACCGGCAGGCACGCGGTGACGGCGAGCCGCAGCAGCGCCCGCGGGGTGCGCAGCAGGAGCAGCAGGTCCGCGCAGACCAGCGCCGCGGGGGCCCGCCACCGCGCAGTCGGCCACCGGGACGCGGCCAGCAACCGCGAGACCGGGCGCACCCGGACGCGGCGCTGCGCCGACAGCGCCGCCGACAGGCCCCCGAGGTCCAACGACAGCAGCGCCAGGTGCGCCTGCCCCGTGGTGTCACCGTGCTCGCGGAGGCTGCGGTCCCGCACCATCGGACTGAGCACGTCCACCGCGAACGCGGCCCCGCAGGTGGCGAGCACGACGAGCACCGGCAGGGCCGGCGGGACCGACAGGACCAGCCGGGGCACCGCCAGGACGGCGACGAGCACCCCGGCCAGGGGCAGTGCCGCCAGTGCGGTGTCCGCGACCCGGCGGGCGGCCTGCTCGGCCCCCGCCGTCTGCGCGAGCGCGGGGAGCAGGACGGCAGCGGCGGCCGTCGCGGCGCCCAGCACCGCACCGCAGGCGAGGGCCGTCGCATCGGGACGGGCTGCGAGCACGAGGACGAGCCCGGCCCCCGGGGCGGCGCCGAGCACCGCCGCCACGGCCGGCCAGCGCAGCGCCGCTGGGCGCAACAGCGTGCGGCGGTCGACCGGCAGCGGCAGCCACCACGCCGACTGCGCCCAGGTCAGCGACACCGGGCCCGTCCGGGCGGCCAGCCCCGCCAGCGCCACAACCCCGGCCGCCGCCAGCAGCACGGCGATCCAGCCGGGGTCGAGGAACGGCCCGTCGACCACGGGGGCGCCCCGCCCCACGCGCAGGTCCGCGCCGAGGTCCTCCGCCACCGAGAGCAGGGAGGCCGCCGTCATGGCGAACGCCAGCAGGGCCGTGTAGAGGTCCTCCAGCAGGGCACCGAGGCCGTGGACGGAACGGGCCCGGGCACGGCGGCGGGTCCAGCCACGCACGGCCCGCCCCGACGGAGGGCCCGACCGCCCCGGCGACGGACGGGTGAGCGGCGCGACGCTCACAGCGCCTCGATCGCGGCGGCCGCCTGCTCCGGAGCGCACGAGCGGACGTCGTCCTCCGCCAGCACCAGCGCCGACGTGGCGCAGCCGCGCACGAGGTCACCGTCGTGGGTGGCGACGAGGACGGCACCGCCGCCGTCCCGCTCGGCGCGCAGCCGGGCCGTCACCGCCCGGCGCATGCCCGGGTCGAGGCGCTGCTCGGGCTCGTCGAGGAGCAGCAGCGCGCGCGGGCGCGCGAACGCCGCGGCCATCAGCAGACGGCGGCGCTGTCCCGACGAGACCGCCGTCGGCGGGGCGTCGGCGCGGTCGGTGAGCCCGAACTCGGCCAGCAGCCGCTCGCAGACCGCGACGGGGTCCGGCACGGCGTGCCCGGAGGCGACGAGCAGCAGGTGCTCGCGCACGGTGAGCCCGGGCAGGAAGGCGTCGTCGCCGAGGTCGGTCGCCACCGCCGCGCGGAAGGACCGGGAGCGCGCGTCGAGCGGCGCCCCCAGCACCCGCACCTGCCCGGCCAGCGGCGGCAGCAGGCCCGCGACGGTCCGCAGCAGCGTGGACTTGCCCGAGCCGTTGGCCCCCACCACGGCGAGGACCTCCCCTGCCGCGAGGTCGAAGGACAGCGGCGGGCCGAGGGGCGTGCCGTGGCCGACGACGAGGTCGGTGACGGAGACGACGGCGGGCGCGGGGCGGTGCACGGCCGCGACGCTAGTGAGCCGGCGCCCGGCACCGGATCCGCCGACCGGCGCCCACCACCCTCGACGAACGGCGGCTGCGCGTCCTCCTCAGTCGCCGTAGAAGACGCGTTGCACGACGGCGCGGGCGTGCCGGGTGACGCGCAGGTACTCCTCCTCGAACTCCCGGGCCGAGCCCGGCGGCCAGCCCATGATCCGCGCCACGCCGTCCAGGGCGCTGCGCTGCGCGGGCAGGGAGTCCTTCGCCTTGCCGTGCCAGAGCACCACGGCGTTGCGCACCCGCGAGGTGAACTCCCACGTCGCGCGCAGCTCCGCCCCGTCGGCGGCGTCCAGCAGGCCCGCCTCCACGGCGGCGGCCAGCGCGGGCACCGTCGACGTCGTGCGCAGCCCCGGGTGCTCCGCCGCCCCGGCCAGCTGCAGCACCTGCACCGTCCACTCCACGTCCGCGATGCCGCCGCGGCCGAGCTTGATGTGGCGCAGCGGGTCCGCCCCGCGCGGCAGCCGCTCCCCCTCCACGCGCGCCTTGATGCGGCGCACCTCCCGCAGGTTCGCCTCCGACAGCCCGGCCGCCGGCCAGCGCAGCGGGTCCACCAGCTCCCGGAACCGCGCGCCGAGGCCCGCCACGTCACCGGCCACGGGTCGCGCGCGCAGCAGGGCCTGCGCCTCCCACGGCGCGGACCAGCGCGCGTAGTAGGCGCGGTAGGACTCCAGCGAACGCACCAGCGGTCCCTGCCTGCCCTCCGGGCGCAGGTCCGCGTCCACGTCCAGGCCCGGCTCCGGGCCCGCCTCGGACAGGGAGCGGCGCAGCTCCGCCACCACGGCCTGCGCGGCGGCCTGCGCCTGCCCCTCGTCCGCGCCCGGCACCGGCTCGTGCACGAACAGCACGTCGGCGTCGCTGCCGTAGCCGGTCTCCCGCCCCCCGAGCCGGCCCATGCCGACGACGAGGAGCCGGGTGGGCAGGGGCCGCTCCTCGCGCCGCTCCACCGTCCGCACGGCGGCCCGCAGTGTCACCTCCAGCAGGGCGTCGTCGGCGTCGGCCAGCGCACGGCCCACCCCGTCCAGGTCGCGCAGGCCCACGAGGTCGGCCACGGAGGTGCGCAGCAGCTCCCGGCGGCGCACGCCCCGCGCGGCGAGGACCGGTGAGGGCCCGGCGGCCGACCCGGCCGGGGTCTCCGGGCGGCGCTGGACCGCCGCCTCCATCGCCTCCACCACCTGCTCGCGGTCGTAGGGCGCCAGCCGGTCGTCGTCGGCGAAGACGGCCACCGACTCGGGGCTGCGCAGCAGCAGCTCCGCCGGCAGCTCCGCCGCGGAGAGGACGTGGGCGAGGCGCTCGGCGGCCGCGCCGGAGTCGCGCAGCATCGTCAGGTACCACTGGCTGCCGCCGAGGTGGTCCGACACCCGCCGGTAGGCCAGCAGCCCGGCGTCGGGGTCGGCGCCGTCGGCGAACCACTGCAGCATCACCGGCAGCAGGGTGCGCTGGATGCTGGCGCGCCGGCTGACCCCGCTCGTCAGCGCCTCCAGGTGCCGCAGGGCGCCCGCGGGGTCGCGGTAGCCCAGCGCCGCCATCCGCTCCCGGGCCGCCTCGGGGGTCAGCCGCACGTCGAGGCCCGCGTCCGCCACGGACAGCCGCGCCACCGCCGACAGCAGCGGCCGGTAGAAGAGCTTCTCGTGGAGGCGGCGCACGTCGCGCCGGGTGCCGCGCAGCAGGTCCTCCAGCTGCTGCACCGGCGTCGCGCGCAGCCCCAGGGCCCGCCCGAGGCGGCGCAGGTCCGCCTCCGCCGTCGGCAGCACGTGGGTGCGGCGCAGCCGGTGCAGCTGGAGGCGGTGCTCCAGGGAGCGCAGCAGGCGGTAGTGGCGGTCCAGCTCGGCGGCGTCGTGGCGGCCGATGTAGCCGTAGGCCGTCAGCTCCTCCAGCGCCTCCAGGGTGTTGGGGCTGCGCAGCCGGGAGTCGGCGCGCCCATGCACCATCTGCAGCAGCTGCACGCTGAACTCGACGTCGCGCAGGCCGCCGGGGCCGAGCTTGAGCTGGCGCCCGGCGTCCTTGGCGGGGATGTGCGACTCCACGCGGCGGCGCATCGCCTGCACGTCCTCGACGAAGCCCTCGCGCTCGCTGGCGCTCCACACCATGGGCCGCAGCGCCTCGACGTAGGCGCGGCCCAGCTCGGCGTCGCCGGCGACGGGGCGGGCCTTCAGCAGCGCCTGGAACTCCCAGGTCTTCGCCCAGCGGCGGTAGTACTCGAGGTGGCTGTCGAGGGTGCGCACCAGCGGCCCGTTCTTGCCCTCCGGGCGCAGGCCGGCGTCGACCTCCCAGAGGCTACCCTCCGCGGTGTGCGCGGAGCAGGCGCGCTGCAGGGCCGCGGCCAGCCTGCCGCCGGTGGCGAGGGCCTCGGCGGCGTCGGCGCCCTCGGCGGGTTCCACGACGTAGACGACGTCGACGTCGCTGAGGTAGTTCAGCTCCCGCCCGCCGGTCTTGCCCATCCCGAGCACCGCGAGGCGGCAGCCGGCCCCGCCGTCCGGCAGCTCCGAGCGGGCGATCGCCAGGGCGGCCTCCAGGGCGGCGGCGGCGAGGTCGGCCAGCTCCGCGGCGACGGAGGGCATCGCGGCGGTCGGCTCCTCCGACGCCAGGTCCCGCCCGGCCAGCGCCAGCAGCCGGCGGCGGTAGGCCACGCGCAGCGCGTCGACGGGCTCCGGCTGCCCCGCGCCCCCGTCGGCCGCCGGGTCTCGTCGGCCCGCCACCGGCACGTCGGCGTCCGGGTCGGCGCCCACCGCGGCGAGCAGCTCCGCGCGCGCGTGCCCGCGAGCGGGCGGGTCCGCGGCCAGCAGCGCCCGCCAGTGCGCCGGGTGGCGCACGAGGTGGTCGGCGAGGGCGCCGGAGCCGCCGAGGACGGCCAGCAGCCGGGCCCGGGCCGCGGCCTCCTCCTCCGTGGCGGCCTGCAGCAGCGACCGCACGTCCTCGACGTCGGGTCCGGCCACGACGCCGCTGCACCAGCGCACCAGCGCCAGCAGGCCGGCGTCGGGGTCGGCGGTGAGGCCGAGGGCGCGCACCAGCGACGCGCTGGCCTCGTCGAGCAGGCGGTCGGCGTCCGCGGAGACGGCGGGCTCCCGCCCGGCGGTGAGCACCTCGCGCAGGGCGGCGTCCTCGAGCAGCCGCAGCGCCCGCTCCGCGCCGTCGAAGCCGCAGCGGGCCAGGAGTGCGGGGCCGGTGGCGCGGCGGCCGGGGGCGGGCCGCCCACCGGGACCGGGCGGGGGAACTGCCACGGGGCCTCCTAGAGCAGCGGCAGGAACCGCTGCAGCTCGAACGGCGTGACCTGGGCCCGGTACTCCGCCCACTCCTGGCGCTTGTTGCGCAGGAAGAAGTCGAAGACGCCCTCGCCGAGGGTCTGCGCGACGAGCTCCGAGTCCTCCATGATCGCGATGGCGTGGTCGAGGCTGCTGGGCAGGGGGTGGATGCCGAGGGCGCGGCGCTCCTGCGAGGTCAGCGACCAGACGTCGTCCTCGGCGCCCTCGGGGAGTTCGTAGCCCTCCTCGATGCCCTTCAGGCCGGCCGAGAGCAGCACCGCGAAGGCGAGGTAGGGGTTGGCGGCGGCGTCGAGGGCGCGGTACTCCACCCGCACCGACTGCCCCTTGTTCGGCTTGTACATCGGCACCCGCACCAGCGCGGAGCGGTTGTTGTGCCCCCAGCAGACGTAGGAGGGCGCCTCCCCGCCGGACCAGAGCCGCTTGTAGGAGTTCACGAACTGGTTGGTCACGGCGGTGATCTCCGCGGCGTGGCGGAGGATGCCCGCGATGAACTGCCGCCCCGTGGTGGAGAGCTGGTACTGCGCACCGGCCTCGAAGAAGGCGTTGGTGTCGCCCTGGAACAGCGACAGGTGGGTGTGCATCCCGGAGCCCGGCTGCGCCTGCAGCGGCTTCGGCATGAAACTGCAGTACAGGCCCATCTCGCCGGCGACCTCCTTCAGCACGGTGCGGAAGGTCATGACGTTGTCGGCGGTGGTGAGGGCGTCGGCGTAGCGCAGGTCGATCTCGTTCTGGCCCGGCCCGCCCTCGTGGTGGCTGAACTCCACGGAGATGCCCATGCTCTCCAGCACGGAGATGGCCGTGCGGCGGAAGTCGTGGGTGGTGCCGCCGGGGACGTTGTCGAAGTAGCCGACGTAGTCCACCGGCTCCGGCACCGCGCCGCGCTCGAGCGGGCCCTTGAACAGGTAGAACTCGATCTCAGGGTGCGTGTAGAAGGTGTAGCCGAGGCCGGCGGCGCGGTCCAGGGCCCGCTTGAGGACGTTGCGCGGGTCCGACATGGCCGGCTCGCCGTCGGGGGTGTGCACGTCGCAGAAGATGCGGGCGGTGCCGGGGTGCTCGGCGTCGGTGCGCCAGGGCAGCACCTGGAAGGTGGAGGGGTCCGGGCGCAGCAGCATGTCGGACTCCGACACGCGCGAGAGGCCCTCGATGGCGGAGCCGTCGAAGCCGATGCCCTCCCCGAAGGCGCCCTCCAGCTCGGCCGGCGCGATCGCCACGGACTTCAGCGTGCCGATGACGTCGGTGAACCAGAGCCGCACGAAGCGGATGTCGCGCTCCTCGATGGTGCGCAGCACGAACTCCTGCTGGCGGTCCATGGCACCCTTCCCGTCGCTGTCGTCGCCGCTGGCCGGCTGTCCACGGTGCCCCGGAGCGGGCGGTGAGCCGCACCGGCGCCGTGTGCATACTGCACCACGCCCCTCCCGTGCCGGGCGGTGGGCGACGCCTGGTCCCGCGCGCTCTCCGGAGTGCCCCGGCCGGCCTGGCCCTCACCACCGTCCGGAGACGACCTCGCTCACGTCGACCGCCGGGGCGGTGCGCACCTGCTCGGTCACGTCGTCGCGGAAGCGCGAGACGAGGGCGCTCACGGCGTCGTCGTCGTAGGGTCCCGCCGGCGAGACGCCGTCGAGGATGCTGCCGATCCCCCCACTCCCGTCGTGGCGACGGATCCACAGGATCCCGGGCTCCTCCTCGAAGATGGAGTCGAACGCGAAGTCGGGCCGCTCCCCGCGCCGCTCGCCCGCCGCGCCGATCCACCAGCGCCGAGGGCGCGGGCCAGCTCGACGACAGACATGTCCTCCTCCACGAGGTGGATCCCGTCACCGTCGGCCAGCCTGACGGTGGCGAAGACGTTGGCCACGAGATCGTGCTTCGTCTCGAAGACGGCGGGATTCGCCGTGACGTCCGAGACCTCCAGAGCGATCACGGGATCCGCGCCGGGAAGGCGTTGATGATGCGCCCGTCGTTGCTCACGATGACCCGCACCCCCGTCTCACCTCGGGTGCCGACTCGTCGCTCCACATCCACCACCTTGGCCGCCCGCAGAGCGGCGCGCGCCTGAGGTGTGAGCGCGGCCGCGCCGGCGCGCTCGGTGCTCCGGGTCGCCGTCCGCTCCGCGAGAACGGCTCCCCCGCGCACTGCGCCCCCCTCCGACCAGCATGGTGCCGATGCCGGTGATGAGTCCACCGCCCCGGTAGGCGGTCGAGTGGGTGTCCGGCGCCGCCCATGCCTCGAGGTCGTCGTGGGCGTCCCCGATGCCGCGGTGCAGGTCCTGAGCCGGCTCCCAGGGCAGCAGGCCGACGACAGCGCCGACGAGGCCCACTCCGCCCCGCCACGCGCCGTCGCCCAGACGGGCGACGGCGTTGCAGAAGGAGTTGCGCCGGGCGGCGCCCCGGCGGGGCGTGCCGCCGCCGGCTGCGCGGCGGAACCGATGTCCATGTCGGGGATCTCGGTCGCGATCCCGTCCACGGCCCGGGCAGCCGCCTCGTTGGCTCGCAGGGCGTCCAGGACGGCGGCCTCCATCTCGGCTGAGGCTTCGTCAGGAGCGGATCCCCCAGGTCCTGGACGTCTCGAGGAGCGCCCCTGGCGGAGTCCCACCGCCGAGGGCTCCTCGTCGGCACGGAAAGTGCGGACTCGTCCCGACCTAGCGCTCGAACGCTCCCCGGGGGCGGTGGACGACGGACGCAGCACGGGCGGGGGGTTGCCGGCGTGCGTCGGCGGCCTCGGACGCACCTGAGGGGCTGGGGGCTGCGGCGGGCGCGGTCCGGTGGCTGAGAGCCGCGCGGACGACGCTGAGCGTCGACCGCGTCGACTGCGCTCGTTCCGGCTGCACGGACGGCGTCCGCGGCGGGGCCTCGGCGTGCAGCCTCCGCAGTTCGGCGCAGACGTGGCGGTAGCCCTCAGCGGCTGATCCCGGAGGCAGTCCCGCGGCGTGCAGCGCCCAGGTGATCTGCCGCCCCCTGCCCACCGGGGTCTCGGTGGCCGCTGGGCCGGGGCGGTCGTGGAGCAGGTCCTGGCGCTGGCGCTGGACACCGAGCAGGACCTTGTCCAGTTCCCGGGGCCAGTCCGCCCTGGCGGAGGCGACGAGCCCGTCGGCGATGAGGACGGCGGCGTCGAGGGTCGCTCGGTCCTTGTGGACGGCGTTGCCGGCGCCGACCACCTGGAGGCCACCGGACACGACCTGCGCGCCTCCGCCCATCCAGTCCCCGGCGGCGAAGCGCACTCCCCCGGTGGCGGCCCTGGCGACGCCACCACCGATGACGGCGCCCTGGCGCGTCGTGCGGGCGCGGCGATCGCCCTGCCACGCCTCGAAGGCCATCTTCACGGCGGCGGTGATCCCGAGCTTCCGGGCGTCGCGGCTGAAGTCCCTGCGCCAGGCGCTGCCCTCGGAGGCGCTCACGCGGTGGGGGTCCAGTCGAAGAAGGCGTGCCCCTCCCCGAAGAGCCGGTGCAGGTCCTGCGCCAGCATCGTGGCGAACAGCCGCGGCGGGGCGCCGCGCCCCTCCATCTCGGTGATCGTGGCGCCGAGGGGCTTGCCCTCGTCGCACTCCTCGATGAGGGCGAGGGTGTGCCGGCTGAGGTGCCCGTCGCTGCCGTCGCCGAAGCGCACCGCGTGGATGACGCCGTCCGCCTCCACCGGGCCGAGATCCGTGTAGACCGCGCGCAGGAGCAACCGGTCCAGCACCTCCCGATCGGACGTGGGCTCGACCACCACGAGGCGTGCCTGCACCATCTCCCCCAGCTGACGCTGCCCGTCCGCCCCCAGCAGGCCGAGCAGGTTCCCGACCCGGGTGCCCAGACGCAGCCGGTGCAGCACCTCGAAGCGCTCCTCCGGGAAGCCCAGCACCTCGTCTCCCTGCCGGACCCCGCAGTAGCGGCGGGTGGGGTCCTCGCCCTCCCACACGGCGGGCTCGTACAGGGAGCCGACGAGGTAGACGTCGTCCTGGAGGTCGAACACGGACATGCTCCCTCGTGGTGGCGGGCCGGCGGGGCGCGGTTCCCCGTCTCGTCAGTGTGCCTGCCGGCACCGGGTCAGCGCGGCGGCTGTCCATGCTCTTCACCGGTTCGCCGCCGCGCCGTGCACGTCCACGCCGGCCCGCCCGCCGAGGGCCCCCGACGGCCGTCCCGGCCCCCTCCCCCGCACCCCCTACGCTGGCCGCATGCCTCAGCTGCGCGTCGCGCTGGCCCAGATCGATGCCTGCGTCGGGGACCTGGACGGCAACGCCGCCGGGGTCGTGGAGTGGACCGGGCGCGCCGCCGCGGACGGCGCCCACCTCGTCGTGTTCCCGGAGATGGTGCTCACCGGCTACCCGGTGGAGGACCTCGCGCTGCGCTCCTCCTTCGTCGAGGCGTCGCGGGAGCGGCTGCGGGCCCTGGCCGTGGAGCTGGCCGCCGCCGGGCACGGGGAGCTGCCCGTGGTGCTCGGCTACCTCGACCGCGCCGAGGTCGACACCCGCCCCGGCGTCCTCGGTGGGCGGCCGCGGGGGCTGCCGCAGAACTGCGCGGCGGTGCTGCACCGCGGGCAGGTCGTCGCCCGCTACGCCAAGCACCACCTGCCCAACTACGGCGTCTTCGACGAGGCCCGCATCTTCGTGCCCGGCGACGAGCTGGTCGTGCTGCGGGTGCGGGGCGTGGACGTGGCGCTGGCGATCTGCGAGGACCTCTGGCAGGAGGGCGGGCCGGTGTCGCTGACCCGCGAGGCCGGCGCCGGGCTCCTCGCGGTCCTCAACGGCTCCCCGTACGAGCGCGACAAGGACGACGTCCGCCTGGAGCTGGTCACCCGCCGCGCCGCGCAGGCGCAGTGCACCCTCGCCTACGTCAACCTCGTCGGCGGGCAGGACGAGCTGGTCTTCGACGGCGACTCCCTCGTGGTGACCGCCGACGGGGAGCTGCTGGCCCGCGGGGAGCAGTTCCGCGAGGGCCTGGTCACCGTGGACCTCGACCTGCCGGTGGCGGCCGTCCCGGTGGAGCACCCCGCGGTGCGCCGCGTGTTCCTCTCCACGGAACCCGTCCCCGCCTACGACGCCCGGCAGGCCCCGAGGCACGAACCCCTGCCCGCCGTGGCGGACGTGTACGCGGCGCTGGTGACGGGCCTGCGGGACTACGTGCGCAAGAACGGCTTCCGCTCCGTGGTGCTCGGCCTCTCCGGCGGCATCGACTCCGCCCTCGTGGCGGCGCTGGCCGTGGACGCCCTCGGTCCCGACGCCGTGCACGGGATCTCGCTGCCCAGCGCGTACTCCTCCGAGCACTCCAAGGACGACGCCGCGGACCTCGCCCGGCGCACCGGCCTGCACCACCGGCAGGTGCCCATCGCGCCGATGGTGGAGACGTTCCTCGCCACCGTGGAGCTCACCGGGGTCGCGGAGGAGAACCTGCAGGCGCGGGTGCGCGGCACGACGCTGATGGGGCTGTCCAACCAGGAGGGCCACCTCACGCTCGCCACCAGCAACAAGAGCGAGCTGGCGGTGGGGTACTCCACCCTCTACGGCGACTCCGTCGGCGGCTTCGCCCCGCTGAAGGACGTCCCCAAGACGCTCGTGTGGGAACTGGCCCGCTGGCGCAACGCCGACGCCGCCGCGCGCGGGCAGGTCCCGCCCATCCCCGAGTCCAGCATCACCAAGCCCCCCTCGGCGGAGCTGCGCCCCGGGCAGACCGACCAGGACTCCCTGCCCGACTACGCGGTGCTCGACGACATCCTCGACGACTACGTCGAGGGCGACCGCGGCCGCGCCGACCTCGTCGCCCGGGGCTTCCCCGCCGAGGTCGTGGACAAGGTCGTGACGCTGGTGGACCGCGCCGAGTGGAAGCGGCGGCAGTTCGCCCCCGGTACGAAGATCTCCCTCAAGGCGTTCGGCCGCGACCGGCGCCTGCCCATCACCAGCCGCTGGCGCGAGCCCGCCGCCCCGGCGGAGCTGGCTCCCCCGGTCGCACCGGAGGACGCGCACCTCGGCACCACCCGCACGGACGGAGCACAGCAGTGAGCGAGCAGGCCCCTTACGGCAGCGGCCCGGCCGCCGCGCCCAACCCCGCACGCCGGCGCACCCGCGTCCACCACCTGCAGGCGTGGAAGGACGCCGGGGAGAAGTGGGCGATGCTGACCAGCTACGACCAGATGAGCGCGGAGATCTTCGACGCCGCCGGGATCCCCGTCCTCCTCGTCGGCGACTCCGCCGGCAACAACGTCCTCGGCCACGAGACGACCCTGCCCGTCACCCTCGACGAGATGGTCCCGATGGTGCGGGCGGTGGTGCGCGGCGCACCGCACGCCCTGGTGGTGGCGGACCTGCCGTTCGGCTCCTACGAGGTCTGCGACGAGGACGCCGTGCGCGCGGGCGTGCGGATGATGAAGGAGGGCCCGGCGCACGCGGTGAAGCTGGAGGGCGGGCGCCGCTCCGCCAGCCGCATCCGCGCCCTCGTCGACGCGGGCATCCCCGTGATGGGCCACGTCGGCTTCACCCCGCAGAGCGAGCACATCCTCGGCGGCTACCGGGTGCAGGGCCGCGGCCTGGCCGCGGAGGACGTCATCGCCGACGCAGTCGCCGTGGCGGAGGCCGGGGCGTTCGCGGTGGTGCTGGAGATGGTTCCCGCCGAGGTCGCCCAGGGGATCACGAAGCAGCTCGACATCCCCACCGTCGGCATCGGTGCCGGCCCCGACTGCGACGCGCAGGTGCTGGTGTGGCAGGACATGGCGGGGCTGCGCGGCGGGCGGGCGCCCCGCTTCGTGAAGCGCTACGCCGACCTGCGCGGGGACCTGGAGCGGGCGGCGCGCGCGTACGCGGCGGAGGTGCGCGACGGGGCGTTCCCCACCGCGGCGCAGTCGTTCGAGAGCTGAGGCCGCCGCGCCCTCACGCCGCGATGTGACGGGCGTGAAACCGGCGTAACCGCGGGAGGTCCGCGGGGACACGCGTCCGCAACGGCACCTTCCTACCGTGCTGGCGGGAGGCGCCGCCGGAGCGCCGGTGCGGGAGGAGCTGGCGTGGGCGGTGGCTGCACCGAGCGCGTGCGGACGGTGTGCTCGTACTGCGGGGTGGGCTGCGGCATCGTCCTCGACGTGCGGGTCGAGGCCGACGGCAGGCGGGTGCCCCTCAAGGCCACCGGCGACCGGCAGCACCCCGCCAACGCCGGCCGCCTCTGCACCAAGGGAGCCACCAGCGCGGAGGTGCTCACCGCCCCCGGGCGCCTCGGCACCGCCCTGGTGCGGGCGCGGCGCGGCGCCGAGGCCGTGCCCACCGCCGTCGGCGAGGCGATCGCGCTCACCGCGCGGCGGCTGCGGGAGGTCCTCGACGAGCACGGCCCCGACGCGCTCGCGCTGTACGTGTCCGGGCAGATGAGCCTGGAGGCGCAGTACCTGGCGAACAAGCTCGCCAAGGGGTTCTGGCGCACCAACCAGATCGAGTCGAACTCCCGGCTGTGCATGGCCAGCGCCGGGGCCGGGTACAAGCTGTCCCTCGGCGCCGACGGCCCCCCGGGTTCCTACGACGACCTCGACGCCGCCGACGTGTTCCTCGTCATCGGCTCCAACATGGCCGACTGCCACCCGATCCTGTTCCTGCGGATGATGGACCGGGTCAAGGCGGGCGCGAAGCTCATCGTCGTCGACCCCCGCCGCACCGCCACCGCCGAGAAGGCGGACCTGTTCCTGCAGATCGCCCCCGGCACCGACCTGGCGCTCCTCAACGGCCTGCTGCACCTGCTGGTGGCGGGCGGCCACGTGGACGAGGAGTTCATCGCCGCCTGCACGCAGGGCTGGGAGGAGATGGCGGAGTTCCTCGCGGACTACTCCCCCGCCGAGGTGGCGCGGACCACCGGGCTGGCGGAGGCGGACGTGCGGGCCGCGGCGGAGCTCATCGGCACCGCCGGGAACTGGGTCAGCTGCTGGACGATGGGGCTCAACCAGAGCACCCACGGCACGTGGAACACCAACGCGCTGGTGAACCTGCACCTGGCCACCGGCGCGATCTGCCGCACCGGCAGCGGCCCGTTCTCCCTGACCGGCCAGCCCAACGCCATGGGCGGGCGGGAGATGGGCTACATGGGCCCGGGCCTGCCGGGGCAGCGCTCCGTGCTGGTGGCGGAGGACCGCGCGTTCACCGAGGAGCTGTGGGGCCTGCCGGCCGGGACGATCCGCGCCGACGGCAGCGGGCGCGGCACCGTGGAGATGTTCCAGCGCATGGCGGACGGGGAGATCCGCGCCTGCTGGGTGATCTGCACCAACCCCGTCGCCTCCGTCGGCAACCGCGACACCGTGGTGGAGGCGCTGCGGCGCGCGGACTTCGTCGTCACGCAGGACGTCTTCGCCGCCACGGAGACCAACGCCCACGCCGACGTCGTGCTGCCCGCCGCGATGTGGTCGGAGGCCGACGCGGTGATGGTCAACAGCGAGCGGAACCTCACCCTGGCACCCAGGGCGGTGGACCCTCCCGGTGAGGCGCTGCCGGACTGGCTGCTCATCGCCCGCGTCGCGCGGGAGATGGGCTACGGCGAGGCGTTCTCCCACGGCAGCGCGGAGGAGGTGTTCGAGGAGCTGAAGCAGGCGTGGAACCCCGCGACGGGCTGGGACCTGCGGGGCGTCAGCCACGAGCGGCTGCGCGGGGGCAGCGTGCAGTGGCCCGCCGCCGATCCGGCCGGTCCCGTCCGCAACCCGGTGCGCTACGTCGACGGCGGGGCGGGCGGCGTTGCGGGGCAGCCGCCGGACGGCGCCCGGCCACGACCGGTGTTCCCGACGCCGAACGGACGGGCGGTGTTCTGGCCGCGCCCGCACATCGACCCCGCCGAGATGCCCGACGACCAGTTCCCGTTCGTGCTCAACACCGGCCGCGTCCAGCACCAGTGGCACACCCGGACGAAGACGGGGACGGTGGCGAAGCTGGAGAGGCTGAACCCGGGGCCGTTCCTGGAGGTGAACCCCGCGGACGCGCAGGCCCTGGGCGTCGGCGACGGCGACGCGGTGGAGGTGGTCTCCCGGCGGGGGCGGGCGGTGCTGCCTGCGGTCGTGAGCGACCGGGTGCTGCCGGGTTGCTGCTTCGCCCCGTTCCACTGGGGGGAGCTGTTCGCCGCGGGGGTCAGCGTCAACGCCGTGACCTCGGACGCGGTGGACCCGGTGTCCTTCCAGCCGGAGCTGAAGGTGTGCGCGGTGTCGCTGGCCCGGGTCGCGGCGGTGTCCACGGCAGCGCCTCCGGTGGCGGTGTCCGCGGGGGCGGTTCCGGCGCCCCGGGGCGCGGCCGAGCCGGCGGGGGCGCTGGGCGGGCTGCTCGGCCTGGCCGGGCCGGCTCCCGTGTTCGACGAGGCCGAGCGCCGTTACCTCGCCGGCTTCCTGGCGGGGCTCTCCGGCGCCCTGCCGGGAGCACCGGAGGGCAGCGGCGGGCGGGGCGGCGTTCCGGTCCTGCCCTCGGGCGCCCCGCTGCGGCCCGAGGTCGCGCTCTGGGTCGACGGGCTGCTCGCGGGCGCCTTCTCCCGCGCGACGGCCGCTCCCGGGCTGCCCCGGCCCCGGCCCGCCCCGGACGAGTCCGCCCCCGGCGGCGCGCCGGTCGCCGGCGCCGCGCAGGACGCGCCCCGCGTGGGGCGGCCGCTGCTCGTGCTGTGGGCGTCGCAGACGGGCACCGCGGAGGAGACCGCCGCCGCGGTCGCGGAGCGGTTGCAGCGCGAGGGCCTGGCCCCGCAGCTGGTGGCGATGGACGACTGCGCGCCGGCGCAGCTGCCCGCAGCGGCCGACCTCCTGGTCCTGAGCAGCACGTTCGGCGACGGCGACGCCCCCGACAACGGCGCCGCGTTCTGGGAGTCGCTGAGCGCCCCTGGCGCGCCGCGCCTGGCGGGCAGCCGGTTCGCGGTCCTGGCGTTCGGCGACTCCAGCTACGGCGACTTCTGCGGCCACGGCCGGCGTCTGGACGAGCGGCTCGCGGACCTCGGCGCGGCGCGGCTGCTGCCCCGGGCGGACAGCGAACCGGGCGACGAGACCCCGCAGCGCTGGCTGGAGGCGGTGCTCGCCGCGCTCGCGGGGGAACCGCCGGCTCCGGCGTCCCCATCCTCCCAGCAGCAGCCCACCCCAGCTCCCACCCCATCCGCTCCCACCCCACCCGACGCCCCGCCCACCGCCCACCCGGCGCCGCGCAGCGGCCGCAGCGCCACGGGCACCGCGCACCTGGTCGGCAACCGCCTCCTCAGCCTGCCGGGCGCCGCGAAGGAGGTGCGGGAGCTGGTCCTGGACACCGGCGGCAGCGAGGTGCCGCTGGACTACGAGGCCGGCGACGCCCTCGGGGTGCTGCCCTGCAACGACCCCGGGCTCGTCGCGGAGCTGCTGGAGGTCACGGGGCTCGACCCGGGTGAGGTCGTCGACGTAGCGGGCGCGGGCGGCGTTCCCTTCGGCGAGGCGCTGCAGCACCACCTGGAGGTCTGCCGGCTGGGCCCGGACCTGCTGCGCTTCGTCGCCGAGCGCACCGGCAGCCGCGACCTCAAGGGGCTGCTGCGCCCGGACAACCGCGGCGAGCTGGCGAAGTGGTCGTGGGGGCGGCAGGTGGTCGACGTGCTGGCTGAGCACCGGCCGGAGGTGAGCGCGAAGGAGCTGACGGGGATCCTCAAGCCCCTGCAGCCGCGGCAGTACTCCATCTCCTCCAGCCCCCTGGCCGATCCGCACCGGGTGCGGCTGACGGTCTCGGTGCTGCGCTACACCGCGCCCACGGGACGCCCGCGCACCGGGGTGGCCTCCGCGCACCTCGCCGACGCCCCCGCGGGCAGCCCCGTGCGGGTGTTCGTGCAGCGCTCCCCGCACTTCCGCCCGCCGGCCGACCCGTCCGCGCCGGTCGTCATGGTGGGCCCCGGGACGGGCATCGCCCCGTTCCTGGGCTTCCTCCAGGAGCGGCGCGCCCGCGGGCACCTGGGGCGCAACTGGCTGTTCTTCGGGGAGCAGCACCGGGCGAGCGACTTCTACTACCGCGACGAGCTCGACGAGCTGTTCCGGGAGGGGACGCTGACGCGCCTGGACACCGCCTTCTCCCGCGACCAGCGGGCCAAGGTCTACGTCCAGGACCGGATGCGGGAGCAGGGCAGGCAGCTGTGGGCGTGGCTGCGGGAGGGCGCGCACGTCTACGTCTGCGGCGACGCGGCGCGGATGGCGAAGGACGTCGACGCCGCGCTGCGGTGGGTCGCCGCCGTGCACGGCGGCCTCGGCGAGGACGCGGGAGCGGCCTTCGTGAAGCGGCTGGCGAAGGAGCGGCGCTACGTGCGCGACGTGTACTGAGGGGCGGCCGCCGCGCCGCCGCGCCCGTGTCCCGACGGCCCACCTGCGTGCAGGTACCGGAGGTACCACCTACTGTTGACCGCTCGTGCAGCGGCCGAGGACGGTGCCGCGACGGAACGTTCGGGAAGCGGCACATGGACGGCACGACGCGGGAGCCGGCGGGGCGACCCGGCGCCGGAGCGATCACGGTCGAGGTGCAACCCGGCTTCGGGGAGCTCTTCGAGGCACTGCCGGACCCCTCCTACCTGTGGCGGGGCTCGGGCGCGCAGTGGGCCCTCGTGGGCTACAACGCCGCGGCGATGGCGGTGCCCTACAGCGACATCTCCCACTACCTCGGGCAGGGCCCCACCGACATCCTCGGGCCCGAGGGCGCCGGGCTGCGCGACCGCCTGGAGCGCTGCCGCAGCAGCCGCCGCCCCATCACCCGCCGGCAGTCGATCGACTACACCGTCGAGGCCCGCCGCAGCCTGCGCATCGCCTTCACCTGCCTGGGCGAGGACCTGGTGATGAGCACGACGGTCGACGAGACGGACGCCGTGGAGCAGCTGCGCCGGGACTGGGAGGCGGAGACGGTCCTCCTCGGCGAGCTGACCCGCGCCCTCGTCCTCGCCGAGGACGTCCAGCAGGCCCGCGACCTGCTCTGCGAAGCCGCCGTGGCGCTGGCCCGCGCGGACCTGGCGTACCTGCTGGAGCTGGACCCCGACGAGCTGGCCCGGGGCCGGCGCCTGCTGCGGCAGACCGCCGTCGCGCACGCCGCGGGCGGCTCGGCGCCTCCGCAGGCGACCCGCATCGACCTGGACGAGGGCCCGTCGCTGGCCGACGAGGCGTTCCGGAGCCGGGAGCAGCGCTGGACGCAGGACTTCTGGTCCGACCCCCGCGCGCAGCAGGCCACCGCGCGGGCGGCGGGCGTCCGCGGCGCGGTCGTGGAGCCGGTGGTCCTCGGGGACCGGGTGCGGGGCGTGCTGACGGTGAGCTGGCGCCGGCCCCTCACCGCCGCCCCGCGACAGGCCCGGCGGCTGCTGCCGCTGCTGGCGGGGCACGCCGCGGCCGCACTGGACCGCGCGGAGCTGCTGGCCCGGCTCCGCTCCGACGCCCTGCACGACCCGCTGACCGGCCTGCCCAACCGCAGGGCGTGGGAGGAGCAGCTGGAGCGGGAGGTCGCGCAGGCCGAGCGCTCGGGCGCCCCGGTGAGCGTCGCCCTGCTCGACGTCGACGGCCTGAAGACGATCAACGACACCGAGGGCCACGCGGCCGGCGACCGGCTGCTGCAGGAGGCCGCCCGGTCGTGGGGCGAGGGGCTGCGCCGCCAGGACGTCCTGGCCCGGCTCGGCGGCGACGAGTTCGGGGTCCTGCTGACGGGCACGGACGCCTCGACCGCGGCGGAGGTCATCGGGCGCATGATGGGCGGCGCCGGCTGGCTGGCCTGCTCCAGCGGTGTGGCGCAGTGGCGCCCCGGGGAGGCCCTGGGCGACCTGCTGCACCGGGCGGACACGGCCATGTACGCGGACAAGGAGGGCCGCCGCGCCGCCCGAGCCGGGTGCGCGCCCCGCCAGCGGACCGGCGGGGATCACACGTCCCGGGCGTAGCAGACCGAGAGCGGCTGGCCGCGGTAGGGACCGAAGGCCTCGGTGCGCAGGTAGCCCTCCCGCTCGTAGAAGCGCACGGCGTCCGGCTGGGCGGTCCCCGTCTCCAGCAGCACGCGCCGCACGCCGAGGAGGCGGGCCTCCTCCTCCAGCGCCCGCAGCAGGGCGACCGCGACGCCGGTGCCGCGGGCCGCGGGGACGACGAACATGCGCTTGACCTCCACGGCGGGGACCCCGGAGACCGCGGGCTCCAGCGGCCGCAGCCCGCCGCACCCGAGGGCGGTGCCGTCGCGGTCGCGGGCGACGAGGAAGACGGGGACGTCCGCGGCGCTCGGCGGGGTGCCCGGCTCGTGGTCGTCGCTGCCGTAGCGGACGTCGAGCTCGGCGCGCTGGGCGGCGCGCAGCCGGGCGCCGTCGGGGGCGTCGAACGGCTCACGGGCGATGCTCAGGCCCGTGCTCGACAGGGCGCTCGACAGGGTGCTCGACGGGGTGGTGGCCACGGTTCCTCCTCGGGACGGCTGGTGGAGCGGTCAGCCGGTAACGTAACGCTTGTTCCGGTAACGATGGTTACGGCCGTGTTTCGACCCCGTGGAGGACGCGATGGCACGACAGCGGGACCTCACCGCCCACCAGGAGCGGATCTCCGCGGCCACCTGGTCCGTGCTCGCCGAGGCGGGCCTGCCCGGCCTCACCCTGCGCGCCGTCGCCGCCCGGGCGGGCTGCTCGACCGGCCTGCTCCTGCACACCTTCCCCGACAAGCGCGCCCTGCTCCTGCACGCCCGCGACCTGCTGCACCAGCGCACCGCCGCGCGCGCCGACGCCCTGGAGGCCACCGGCGCCGCACCGGAGGAGGTCCTGCGGGCGCTGCTGCACCAGGCCGTCGCCCTCGGTCCCGAGCAGCACGAGGAGGCGCGCGTCTGGATCGGCTTCCTCGCCGCCGCCCTCGCCGAACCGGAGCTGGCGGAGCGGCACGTCCGCGGCAACCGCTCGTTCCTGCGGCGCACCACCCGCCTCCTGGCCGCCTGCCGCCTCGACTGGGACCCGGCGCGCTGCACCCGTGCGGCCACGGGCCTCGTGGCACTGGTGGAGGGCCTCAACGTCCTGGCCGCCGCCGACCCCGCGACCTACTCCCCCGACGCCCAGCGGCACGCGCTCGACGACGCCCTCGACCGGCTCGTCGGTGCCGCGGGCCCGGTCAGCCCCCCGTGAGCGCCGGCACCGCGGAGCCGACCCGTTCCAGCAGCCAGCGGGCGATCTCCTCGCCCGCCGCGGCACCCGTCGCCCCGGTCAGCGCCACCGCCGGGGCGTCCCAGCCCGCGGCGAGCAGCTCCCCGTGGCGCGGACGAACCCCCTCCACCGCCGCCAGCAGCAGGTCCGTGTCGAGCAGGGAGTCCCCCGCCGCGACGAACCCGTCGGCGCCGCAGCGGCGCGCCACCTCCACCGCCGCCGCCGACTTCGTCAGCCCGCGGGGCACCGCGTAGAGCTTGCGGCCCTGCAGCGAGAGCCCGTACCCCCAGCCGGCGGCGAGCGCGGCGAGCTCCTCCAGCCGCCCCTCGCCCAGGGCGTCGCGCTGGCCGGTGCGCAGGACGCAGTAGGCGAACAGCCCCGGCACCTCGTGGACGCCCGGGGGGCCCGGCTCCGGCACCGCCGCGTGCAGCTCGGCGGCGAGGTCGGCCAGGGCCGCCCGCACGTCCGCCACGGGCGCGCACCCGGCCAGCTCCGCCCGCACCCGCTCCGTCCACTCCGCGTCCGGTGCCCCGTCGACGAGCAGCACCCCGCCGTTGGCGCACACCGCGTAGCGCGGCGGCGGCCCCGGCAGCCGGATCCGGGCGTACTGCGCCGGCGTGCGCGTCGTCACCGGCACCAGCCGCCCCGTCCCCGCCAGCCGCTCCAGCACCCGCGCCGCCGCCGGGGTGACGTAGGAGATCGGCCGGTCCTCGTACGTCTCCACGCACACCAGGGACGCCACGTCGGTGCCCGCCGAGCGGGCGGAGAACACCAGCGTCTGGTCGAGGTCGCTGGCTGCCAGCAGCGCGCTCACGAGCCCGCCCCGGCACCCGGGCGCGCACCGGAGCCGGCGCTCCTGCCGTCGGCGCCGGTGGCCCCCCGGGTGTAGCGGGGGTGGATGAGGCCCATCGCCGAGTACGCCAGCCCCGGCACCTCCTCCACCGGCACCCCCCGCTGCTCCGCCAGGAGCCGCAGGTGCTCCAGCGCGCCGGGATCGGCCAGCTCCGCCGCCGGGCGCACCAGCACCCGCCACGGCACCCGCCGCAGCAGCACCCGCGTCGTCTCCCCCACGCCCGGCTTCACCAGGTTCACGTCGCCGATGCCGTACGCGGTGGAGACCTCCTCCACCGCCCGCCAGCCCGCGAAGGTCGCCCGCCGCTGTCCGGCCGTCACCTCCCCGGCCAGGCCGGGCACCCGCGCCGCGACCGCGTCGAAGTGCGCGCAGACGCTGTCGAGGAAGTGCGCGGAGACGTCCGCCCCGGCGAGCTCGGCGTAGGACTTCGCCCCGTGGAACTGCCCCGGCCGCAGCAGCCGGTCGTTGAGCACCGTGCGCGAGACCAGCCCCGAGACGGTGCTGTTCAGGCAGGCGGAGGGGATGAGGTAGTCCTCCCGGCTGCCGAACGTCCGCACGCACTCCCCCGGATCGGCCAGCACGGCGAGGTCGTCGCTGAAGACCTGCCCGTGCCGGGCGGCGTGCTGCTCCAGGGCCGCCGACAGCTCCCGCACGATCGCGCCCTTGCCGGTCCAGCCGTCGACGAAGACGACCGCCGCGGGGTCGTGGTGCGCGGCCAGCCAGCGCAGCGCGACCGGGTCGATGCCCCGCCCCCGCACGATGGACACCGCCAGGTGCGGCCAGTCCAGGCCCCAGCGCCGCTGCGCCCAGCGGCGCAGCAGGATGCCCACCGGCGTGCCCGCCCGGGCCAGCGACGCCAGCACGACGCCGTCCCCGCGCTCACGGCGCAGCAGCTCCGCGACGACGCCCACCCCGAGGGCGACGCGCTCGGCGCCGCGCTCCAGCGCCGCGGCGAACAACCGCGAGTACTCCTCGCTGGGCTGGTACTCCACCGGCAGCGACTCCGCGTAGTGGGCGCCGCCGGACTGGATGGCCTCCTCCCGCTCCTCCGCGGGAGCCTCCAGCCGCACCCCCGACAGGTCGGTGAGCAGCCAGCGCACGTCGGACGGCGCATAGGAGCCGAACCCCGGGCCCGACAGCGGCTCCGGCAGCGGCTCGGGCGCGACACCGCTGGCCGGCTCCGGCCGGGGGGCCGGCACGGGCGCGACACCGCCGGCCGGCTCCGGCCGGGGGGCCGGCACGGGGACCGGCGGGGCGGGCACGGGCGGGGCGGGCACGTCGGCGGGCAGGCTCACGAGCAGCACCCGCCCGGCGTGCGGCAGCAGCGCCGCCAGCGGCCCGTCCGCCGCGCGCAGGTCAGCCGCGTGGTGGGCGTCGTCCACCACGAGCACGAGCACGTCCCAGGCGGGGCCCGGTCCCGCCGAGGCCGGCGCGGCGACGTTGTGGGCGTAGCGCGGGCCGGGCCCGTCGACGGCGGGGTCGCTGGAGCGGAAGGCGACGCTTGAGCGCAGCGCGCAGCCGGGGTCGTCCACGGCCAGCACCGGCGAGCGGGTCGTCGTGGAGGAGCGCACCACCAGGTCGCTGCCCCGCGCGGCGAGCTCCTCCGCCAGCGCGCCGGCCAGCCGCAGCGGCGCGTGCATCAGCTCCTCCGAGCCCAGCACCAGCACCGCACCCGATCCGGCAGCGGCGCCGGGGCTCGATGCAGCCGCCAGCACCGCGTCCGCGAGCCTGCCGCCCATCGCCGGCAGTCCGGCCGCGAGCTGCTCGTGGCCCGCCGCCGCGGCCCCGTGCCGGCCCCCCGTCGGCAGCCCGCCCGGCCAGCCGACGTCCACGACCGGGACGGCGGCGGCCTCCGCCACCGCCGCGGGCGCGGGGACGGGCGCCCCCTCGACGGTGGCGACCAGCGCGGCGCCCGCCGCCAGCACGTCGGCGGGCAGGTCCACGCTCCCCGCGGCCAGCGCCACCGCGTCGATGCGGCACCCCAGCTCCGCGGCCAGCGCGTCGAGGGCGCCCGCGTCCGCCGCGGAGCGCAGGTCCAGCAGGCTGGCCACCACGTACCGGGCGCGGGGGGTGCTGCGGTGCAGGGCCCGCACCGTGTTGGCGATCGTGCGCCCCGTGCTGAGCTCGTCGTCGACGAGGACCAGGGGGCGCTGCGGGTCGGCGAGCGCGGCCAGCACCTCCGGGTCGGCGGGCAGCAGCCGGTGGTCGGTGGCGTGCGAGTGCTCCTCCGCGAACCCCGCGTAGGGGGCGGGCGCCCACCCGGCGTCCGCTGCGGCCGCGCGGCGCGTGGAGTGCAGGTACGGGGCGCGCAGGGCGTCGGCGACGCAGTGCCCGAGCCCGGTCGCGGTCTCGGCGTAGCCGACGACCAGGAGCGGCACCGGCGGCGCCGCGGCGGCGAGGCGCCCGGCCACGACCGACTCCAGCCGCGCCGCGGCCGCGCCGTCCCCGGCCAGGGCCGACCGCCACACCGCGGCCGGCGGGCCCGCCGGGGGCGCCTCCTCCCGCAGGGCGCCCGCCACGACCTCCCCCAGCCGCAGGCCGGCCGCCCGCACCAGGCGCGGGTCGGTCGGCACGTGCTTGCCCAGCACCGTGGAGACCAGCAGGTGCGCCCGTCGCGGGTTGCGGCGCACCGCGAGACCGGCCAGGTCCGCCAGGTCCAGCCCGTCGACCGACGCGCGCGTGCGCAGGGCCACGCCGAGGCGCCGCGCCACCCACGTCCCCGCCCAGGGCGCCGGCTGCTGCAGGGTCGCGCTCACGCGGGCACCTCCACCGACCGCTGCGCCACGACCGGCAGCTCCACCCGCACGCCCTCCACGGCGTCCACCTGCGCGGCGACGACGTCCACCACCGAGATCCCCTCCCTCGCCACCCCGAAGGCGTCGGCCCGGGCCAGCACCCGCTCCGCCCACGCCCGGTGGGGCTTGGCCTCGTTCATCTTGTTGCCGTACGCGCTGGCCATGACCCCGCCGGAGCCGGCGCCCAGCACGTCGCGGGCGTCGCACCACTCCTCGTGCGGCACCACCGACATCGCGTGCACCACCGGCACGTGCGAGGGGTGGATGACCGTCTTGCCGACGAGGCCGTTGACGCGGTCCAGCTCGACCTCGCGCAGCAGCCCGTCGAGGTCGTCGCGCAGCAGCCTGGTGCGCAGCTCGCGGACGTCGTTCTCCTCGAACGGCGTCTGGCGCAGCTCGGTGCGGAAGAGCCGCTCCCCGGAGGTGAAGTGCTCCCAGACGGGCCCCGTGACCGGGAAGCCGGTCCCGTCGAGGCGACCGAGCACGTTGATGACGTCGCCGAGGGCGTCGGCGACGACGCGCACGTCCCAGACGGTCGTGCCGCGCGGGCGGCGCAGCCCGTGCACCGCGGACAGGTCCGTGGCCCCGGTCCGCACCGCGAGGACGCGCTCCCGGTGCGCGGCCAGGACATCGCGCACCCGCAGCAGCGCCTCCAGGCGGGTCTCCCGGTGCAGGACGTCGGCGGTCTCGACGACCGGCATCGCCCACATCCGCCGGCCAGCCGCCCGCGCGACCTCGGCCACCGCCGCCAGGTGCTCCTCCGGCTCGGGCTGGCCGTGAGCCCCGAACTTGGGCAGCACGAAGCCCGCGACGCGCTCCAGCCCGTCCCCCAGGCGCTCGGCGAGGCAGCGCAGCTGGTCGGGGGTGCGGACGCGGACGAAGAGCAGCAGCGGCCGGGCCAGGCCGTCCTCGACGTCCCTGCGGTGCTGCGCGAGCTGGCCGACGAGGACCTCCTCGGCCTCCGTGACCCGGTCGTCGGGCACGGAGTCCTCCAGGCAGGCGACCGCGCTGAGCAGCCCGCGTCCGCTGAGGCGGGCGAGGTCGGCCGCCATCGCCGGACGGGTGGCCGGGCAGTACAGGGTCGCGCCGAGGGCGTGGGCGAGCACCACCGGCGGCGCGTCGGGTCCCACGGGCTGCGGGGGCCGGAGGAAGAGGCGCTCCCGGGCGTCCGGGGGCAGGTGGGAGAAGTGCTGCACGGGGCCTCCTCGCTGGGCCACTGGCCGGACCGCATCGGCGGGGACAGGAGGACGGAGGCTACGGGAGCCGCCGTCCCGGCCGCGGCACCTCCTGCCGGGCTTCATCTCGCGTTCACGCGGGGACGGCCCGCGGCGGCGGCGCGCCGCAGGTGACCGGGCCCCGGCGTCGCGCGGGCGGCGCCACCCGGGCGCCGCCCGCGCGCAGCTCACAGGTGGGGCGTGACGGCGGGCAGCAGGTCGCGGAAGGTGCGGCCCTGGGCGCGCTCGCCGAGCGCGGTCATCGCCCAGCTGTCGCCCTCACGGGTGAGCTTGGCCATGACCTGCGCGTTGTGGGTGCCCGAGCCCGACAGCTCGTAGCGGGCGACCTCCGTGCCGGTGGTGGAGTCCACGAGGCGGCAGAAGGCGTTCTCGATCTGGCTGAAGTCCTGGCCGGTGAAGCTGTTGACGACGAAGACGAGGGTCTGCACCTGCGGCGGGACCGTCGTGAGGTCCACCTGGATGACCTCGTCGTCGCCCTCGCCGGCGCCCGTGAGGTTGTCACCGGTGTGCAGGACGGAGCCGTCCTTGCTGCGCAGCTGGGAGAACCACACCTGGTCGACCAGGTTGCGCCCGGCGTCGAAGAGGAGGCACGAGGCGTCCAGGTCGATGTCCGCGGACTTCATCCGGCCGAAGAAGCCCTTCTTCTTCACCGCGTCCCAGCCCAGGCCCATCGCCACGCGGCTGAGGCCGCCGCCGCCCCCGCCGGACTTCGCCAGCGAGATCTTCTGCCCCTTGCCGAGGTTCACTGCCACGTCGTCGTCCTTCCGTCGGGCCGGCGCGCTCGCGCCGGCTGCTGCACTCGTTGCGGGTGCCGTCGCCTCAGCGCGTCGCCACCCGCGGGACCGTGCCCTCCGCGTCGAAGTCCAGGTCCCATCCGTACGCCTCGGCGACCGCGCGCTGCGGCCCGTCGAGGTACTCCAGCTCCCGGCGCAGGACCAGGTCCCCGCCGACGTTGTGGACGCTGACCACCGCGCAGCTCGCCGCCGGGGAGCCGGGCGGCTCCAGGGCGGTCTCCAGGCGCTCGCCCGTCGGCAGGCGCAGGGAGAGGATCGCCTGCAGCGACGCCCAGTCCGGTGCGCCGCGCCGCCCGGTGGCGAAGAGCACCATCCGGCGCAGGACGTCGACGTGGCGCAGGTCGAGGAGGAGCTCCTCGCCGGCCTCCTCCGAGCGGGGGCCGAGGCGCAGCACCTGGCGGGAGCCGAAGCCGGGGGCGCTGAAGGTGCCGCCCAGCTCCTGCACGATGCCGGCGGGGCCGTCGCGCAGCTCCCACAGGCAGCCCAGGTGCACGTCGGTGGACAGCCGCACGCCCGCTGCCGACAGCCGCGGCTGCCAGGTCAGCACCGCATGCACGGTCCCGCCGGAGCGCTCCGACGCCCACAGGGTGACGCTCGGGTGGTCCTCGTCGAGGACGGTGCGCCGCTCGGAGGGTCGCGGGGCCCCGACGACCGCCTCCGCCACCGGCGGCGCCTCGTGCACCGGGGTCGGCTGCACCGGCGGGGCCTGCTGCACCGGGGGCTTCCGGACCGGCCCGGCGGGCGGGCGGGAGCCCGGCGACCGGGGCGCCGGCCCGGGCCGCGCCCCCGCCGGCCGGGTCGGGGCGGCAGGGGCCGGCCGCGGCGCCAGGTAGTCGGTCAGCGTCCTGGCGCTGCGGGCCGGCCCGGGCCGCCCGAGGAAGGTGTGCACGTCCGGGGAGGGCCGGTGCGTCCCCTCGTGCGAGTAGTCGATCGGCACGGCCCTCCCCTCCGGTGCGTCCGGTGCTCAGCCTGCGTTGACGTGCGCGTGCTCCGGGTCGCGGCGGTTGCGCGCCACCGAGGACGCGAACGCCGCGAGGATGAACGCGAGACCGATGAGGCCGGTCAGGACCTCGGGCACGTGGACCTCGATGCTGACGATGAGGATGATCGCCAGCGCGCCGATCGCCCACATCGCGCCGTTCTCCAGGTACGGGTACCGGTTGAGGGTGCCCTCGCGGACCAGGTGCACCGTCATGGAGCGGACGAACATGGCACCGACGCCGAGGCCGACGGCGATGATGATCGGGTCGTAGGTGATCGCGAAGGCACCGATGACGCCGTCGAACGAGAACGACGCGTCCAGGACCTCGAGGTACATGAACAGGAAGAACGCCGCCTTGCCGCCGACGCGCACGACCTCGTTCGGGCCCTTGCGGGCGGGCGCACCGGCCATGTGCTGCGCCCCGTGGGTGGCACCCGAGGCCGCCTCCGCCGTCGGGTCGACGTGCTCGCGCTCGTCGTCGGAGTCCTCCTCGTCGATGTTGAACATGTCGCCGAGGCCCTTGACGAGCAGGTAGGTGAGGATGCCGAGGAGACCGCTGAGCAGGACGGTCGTCTCGTGGTCCTGGGCGAAGGTCTCCGCCGCCACGACGAGCAGGGTGCCCGCGATGATCACCGGCAGGCCGTTGAGGCGGCCGGCGTGCGCGAGGAGCCGCTCGCCGGGCAGCCAGTACTCCTCGTGCTCGGACGTGATGAAGTCCAGGAACAGCATGAGCAGGAACATCCCGCCGAAGGCGGCGATCGTGGGGTGCGCCTCGTTGAGGATGGCGGCGTACGAGGTCGGGTCGCTCTCCGGCCGCTGCTCCAGCGCGAGGTTGATGGCCTCGATCGGCCCGAGGTTCGCGGTGACGGCCACCAGGAGCACCGGGAAGACCAGGCGCATGCCGAAGACGGCGATGAGCACACCGACGGTGAGGAAGATCTTCTGCCAGAAGTCGTTCATGCGCTTCAGCACCGTGGCGTTCACCACGGCGTTGTCGAACGACAGGCTGACCTCGAGGACGACCAGGATCGCCGCGAGCAGCAGCGCCTCCCAGCTGTCGTAGATGAACACGCCGACGAGGCCGGCGATGAGGACGGCGAAGGACCATCCGTAGGTCTTGAGCATCAGGTGGGCTCCGGGCTGGGGGCGTCTCGTTCACGGGCGTGCGGTGTCAGGGCGGCGCCGGGCCGGGGGGCGCCGCTGGGGGGTTTCGTCGCGCGCACGGGACGACCCCGCCCCCGTCCGGATCCGGGCGGGGCGGGGTCGTCCCGTGCGGCGGGGCGGGTCAGACGTTGACGCCGAAGTCCTGCGCGATGCCGCGCAGGCCGCTGGCGTAGCCCTGGCCGACGGCGCGGAACTTCCACTCGGCGCCGTTGCGGTACAGCTCCCCGAAGACCATCGCGGTCTCGGTGGAGGCGTCCTCGGAGAGGTCGTAGCGGGCCACCTCGGTGCCGTTGTCGGAGTTCACGACGCGGATGAAGGCGTTGCGGACCTGCCCGAACGACTGGCGGCGGGTGTCGGCGTCGTAGATGGCGACGGTGAAGACGACCTTGTCGATCTCCGCGGGGACCGCCGCGAGGTCGACGTTGATCTGCTCGTCGTCGCCCTCGCCCTCACCGGTGCGGTTGTCGCCGAGGTGCTCGACGGAGCCCTCGGGGCTCTTGAGCTGGTTGAAGAAGACGAAGTAGCCGTCGCCGGGCACCTTGCCGCCGGCACCGACCATGATGGCCTGCGCGTCGAGGTCGAACTCGGTGCCGGTGAAGGTGTTCGAGTCCCAGCCCAGGCCGACCGTCACGCGGGTCATGCCGGGGGCCTCCTTGGTGAGGGAGACGTTCCCGCCCTTGCTGAGGCTGACGCCCATCGTGCTGCTCCATTCCGTGGTCGGTCGTCGGTGCTGCGCGCTGCGCAGCGTTCGTCGCGGCCACCTGGGGCCGCGCGTCGAGCTCGTGTGCCGGGTGGTGCGAGACGTTCCTACCGCATCCCCCCGGCGGGGCACAGGGTCGGCCCCACCGCTCGCTCGGCCCAACGATCGTGTCCGATGAGGAGTGCCCCCGCCCGTCGAGGCGCCCGCGGGGGCCGGCCGGCCCTCTACAGGTCGAGGTCGGAGCGGTGGAACTTGGTCTCCAGGAACCGCCGCTGGGTGCTCAGCCGCTCCGCGTCGGCCGCGTGCAGGTCGCTGCGCAGCCCGGCGGCCCCCTCCCGCAGCAGCTCCAGCTGCTCCGTCAGCTCCTCCGCCGGCGTGCGCCCGGTCGTGGCCGTCGGCGCGGCCGCCACGTCGGGCGGCAGCCGCAGGTAGTCCTCCAGCGCGGTGGGCAGGTACTCCCCGGCCAGGGCGTGCAGGTCGTGGACGACCCGCGCGTCCGCGCCGGGCTCGGCCGCCCGGGCCAGCAGGGGCCGCACGGTGGCGGCGATGTCGAGCACCGTCGCCACGGCACCCGGCGGCAGGTCCGGGGCGGCGGCCTGCGCGCGCCGCACCGCGGCCTCCAGGGCCCGCAGCGCCCCGGTGCCGCGGTCGGGCGGCGCGGTGGCGCCCTCGGCGGCGACGGCGTTCGCAGCGGACGGGCCGAGCGCCGCCGGGGCGCGGTCGGCCGCGGGCGGTGCGGTCGCGGCCGGTGGCGCGGCGTCGGGCCGCCCCTGCCGGCCGCCGTGCCGGGCGGCCTTGCGGGCGGCCCGGCGGCGCTTGCCGACCGCGTCCTCGTAGGAGATCGAGGCGAAGATCCAGAGGAACATCAGCGGCAGCGCCAGCTGCTCCAGGTCCAGGGCGAAGAAGGTGATCCACAGCCCGAGCCACATCCAGCCGATGGTCCGCACGACCGGCCCGCTGAGGTGTCCGAGCACCGGCACGTCCAGGTGGTGGAGGTCCGCGTGACCGGGCGTCGCGGCGGGCAGCGCGGCCCGGCGCCGGCGGCGGCGCCGCTTGCTGCCGCCGGGCGCCGGGCCGTGCAGCGGCTCCATCGTCACCGCCTCACAGGTCCAGGTCGGAGCGGCGGAACTTCGCGTCGAGGAAGCGGCCCTGCGTCGTCAGCGCCTGCGCGTCCGAGTCGTAGACGGCGTGCTGCAGCTGCAGCGCGCCCTCGTGGAGGAGGCCGAGCTGCTTGAGCAGCTCCTCCGCGGGCGTGGTCCCCTCGGACGTGCGGCCGGTGAGGGCGTACTGCTCGGGCAGGTCCAGGTAGCGGTCCACCGCGGAGGGCAGGTACTCGCGCACGATCGCCTCGAGGTTGTGCATCTCCTCCACGTTCGGGGTGCGCTTCTGCGCGCGTGCCAGGAGCGGGCGCAGGACGTCCTCGATCTCGCGGACCTTCGGCACCGCCCCGTCCGGCAGCCTCCCGCCCGCGGCGTTGACCCGGCGGACGAGGCCGCGCAGGTCCTCCTGCAGGCGGGCGACGACCTCACCGGGCGACGGTGGTGCGGGCGGCACCACCGGGGCGGGCGGGACCTCCGCCTCCAGGCCGAGCGCCGCCTTGATCCGCAGCCACGTCGGATTCGCCATGATCGAGTGCACCAACCCCCCGCCCCAGCCCGCGAAGGCCAGGAGCACTCCGATGAACGCCAGCCACTCCGCGGTCGTCGCGGCGGCCGCGATGAACAGCCCCGCCGTCGCGGCGGTGGTGAGGAAGTACAGCAGGCTCGCCAGCAGCCAGGACGCCTTGCGGCCCTTCAGGCCCATGTAGAGGAAGGCGATCCAGCTCAGCGCGGTGCCGCCCAGGGCGGGCATCAGCAGCCAGGAGCTGTTCGCCGCCCGCCACCGCCGGCTGCGCAGGCGCCGGCTGACGACCTCCGCGGGGACCGTGCCGCGGCGCGCCACCGAGCCCCCGGAGTGGCCGGCCCGCCGCCGCAGGGACGCCGGTGTGCTCACCGCTCCTCCTCCCCCGCCCGGACCCGCTCCAGGTAGCCGCGGGAGCGGTGCACCTGGCCCTCCAGCGCGTCGACCGTCGTGGCCATGCTCTGCACGGCCTGCTGCTTGAAGGTGTCGATGGCGTCCATCGTCGCGAAGACGTTGTCGAAGGCCCGCTGCAGCGTGGCCACGTCCACGGTCGCCGTGGACGCCTGCTCGTGGATCTGCGAGGTCTGCTGCCGCAGCATCTCCGACGTCGAGAGGATCATCTGGTTCGTCGTGGTGTTCAGCGCGTTGATCTGGTCGAGGACGAGGCGCTGGTTGGCCAGGGCCTGCGCCACCACGACCGCCGTGCGCAGCGCCGAGACCGTCGTGGTCTGCGCGCGGTCGACGCCCTTGATGAGCTCGATGTTGTTCTTCCGGACCAGGTCCATCGCCAGGTAGCCCTGCACGCTGACGGACAGCTGGGTCAGCAGGTCCTGGTGGCGCTGGCGGATCGGGAAGAGGGCGTCGGAGGTCAGGGCGTCGGCGGCCTGCGGGTTGCTCGCGCGCAACTGCTCGACCTTCTCCACCGTGGCGGCGTCGAGCGCCTTGGCCAGGGTGGCGTACTCGGTGAGCTTGCCCATCGTCGCCCACAGGTTCGCCTTCTCCTGCTCGATGGCGGCGTTGTCCTTGCGCAGCTCGTCCTGCCCCGACGCGAGCGCCTTGATGATCGCGTCGAGCTGGGACTGCGCGGACTGGTAGCGCTCGAAGTAGCGCTGGATCTTGTTGCCCATCGGGATGACGCCGAGCAGCTTCTTCGCGCCGCGCAGGTCGGCCCGGCCGGGGTCGAGGTCGGTGACGGTGCGGCGCAGCTCGAGCAGCGTGTTGGCGACCTTCACCTGCGCGTCGGCCCCCGGCCCGGCGGCCTTGGCGCCCTTGGCCCCGGCGAGGGAGGAGGCGGGGCGCTCGAGCATCCGGTTGGACGCCTGCGCGCTGGAGCGGACCTCCTGCTCGCCCATCCGGACGATGTCGTCGACGCGCTTCTGGAACGCCGGGCTGCGGGGGTCCTGGGCCGCGAGGTCGTCCACGAAGGACCTCGCCTTGCGGGCCAGCTCCGCCCTCGTCGACTCGTCCAGGGGGATCATCCCCTCGGCCTGCTCGTCGGGGATGACGGGCACCGGGGCGGGTGGCGTCAGCTGCAGGTCGGGCACGGCGGCGGGGGCGGGGCCCGCGGGCGGGGCCAGCGGCTTGCTCAGGTCCAGCGACTCCGACATCGGCTTCCCCTCGTCCGTGCTGCTCGTGGTGCTCGTGCTGCCGGGCCTCCGCCCGGTGCTGCGCGGTCGCCCTCCTCCGGAAGGACGTCCGGGGCGCCCCGCGTGTTCCGGGCGGTGCTCGCCCCCATCCTCCGCAGCGCGCGGCGGGTGCGCATCCGTCGTGCGGAGGACGGTCCCCGCAGTGCACCAGGCTCCGGCGCCCGTGTCGATGGGGGTCTCCCCCCGCCCGACCCCGAGGACGACCCCGGACCGACCCCGGACCGACCCCGACCCCGGTGCGGGGGCTGCCCGCCGGCCCGGCACCCGGGCAGGATGCCCGCATGAGCGACTTGACGATCGGCTACGCGGCGATGCTGGAGCAGTTCGGGCCCCAGGAGGTCGTGGGCTACACCGCGCTGGCGGAGGAGCACGGCTTCTCCGGGTGCATGGCGGCCGACCACTTCCAGCCGTGGGTGCCGCAGCAGGGCGAGGCGGCGTTCGTGTGGAACGTGCTCACCGCGGTCGGCGAGCGCACCCGCGGCGACCTCGGCCCGGGCGTGACCTGCCCCAGCTTCCGCTTCCACCCGGCGATCGTCGCGCAGGCCTCCGCCACGCTGGCCGCGATGTACCCGGACCGGCACTGGCTGGGCCTGGGCACCGGCGAGGCCCTCAACGAGCACGTCGTGCCCGGGTACTGGCCCGAGGCCGGGGAGCGCTCGCTGCGCATGTGGGAGGCCATCGAGGTCATCCGCAAGCTCTTCGACGCCTCGCTGGCGGGCAAGGACGTCAAGCACTCCGGCAGGCACTTCCAGATGGAGACCACCCGGCTGTGGACGATGCCGGAGCAGGCGCCGCCCATCCTGGTGGCGACCGCCGGGCCGATCAACGCGAAGAAGACCGGCAGGTACGCCGACGGCATCATCACGGTCGGCGCGCCGCTGGAGAAGATCGGCGGCCTGTTCGAGAAGTTCGCGGAGGGCGCCCGGGAGGCCGGCAAGGACCCCGACGCGATGCCGAAGGTGCTCCAGCTGCACCTGTCCTGGGCCGAGACGGACGAGCAGGCCCTCGCCAACGCCATGACGGAGTGGCCCAACGGCGGCATGAAGTTCCCCAAGGCCGACATCCGCTCCCCGCACGACTTCGCGCAGATGGCCAAGCTCGTCCGCCCCGAGGACTTCGAGGGCCGGATGGTCATCTCCGCCGACCCCGACGCGCACCGCGCGGAGATCCAGAAGTACGTCGACCTGGGATTCGACCGCATCTACCTGCACAACGTCGGGCGCAACCAGGCGGAGTGGATCGAGGTCTTCGGCCGCGACGTCCTGCCGAAGCTGAAGCGCTGAGCGCGGCCGCGGGGGCGCCGGGTCAGTCCTCCCCGGCGTCCTCGCCCGCGTCCTCGCGGTCCCACGCCTCCGTGCGGGCGCGCGCCGTCTCCAGGGCCGCGGCGGCCGCCTCCCTGCTCGGGTAGGGCCCCATGAGGTCCTTGGCCTGGCTCTTGCGCTCCAGCTCCTCCACCTGGTTCGTGCGGACGTTGTAGAAGAAGGCGCGCTCGCTCATGGGCACATCGTGGCGGTGCCGCGGCGCTCGCGCACGCGACGGACGGCTCCGGGGAGCGCCCCGGCGCCCCTCCTAGACTGGCCCCATGCCCCCCGTCGCCGCGCCCCTCGTCCCCGGCACCCTCAGCCCGCGCCGGGCCGTGCCCGTGGGCATCGAGCGCCCGGAGTACGTCGACCGCCCGGCACCGCGCCGCTACGAGGGCCCGCACGTCCTCGACGCGGAGACGATCGAGCGCATCCGGGTGGCCGGGGGCGTCGCCGCCCGCGCGATGGCGGCCGCGGCCGAGCACATCCGCCCCGGCGTCACCACCGACGAGCTGGACCGCGTCGCCCACGAGTACCTCTGCGACCACGGCGCCTACCCGTCCACGCTGGGCTACCGGGGCTTCCCGAAGTCGCTGTGCGCGAGCGTCAACGAGGTCATCTGCCACGGCATCCCCGACTCCACCGTGCTGCGCGACGGCGACATCGTGAACCTCGACGTCACCGCCTACCTCGGCGGCGTCCACGGCGACAACAACGCCACCTACCTCGTCGGCGAGGTCGACGAGGAGTCCCGCCTCCTCGTCGAGCGCACCCGGACCTCGCTGGAGCGGGCGATCAAGGCGGTCGTGCCGGGCCGCGCGGTCAACGTCATCGGCCGGGTCATCGAGGCCTACGCGAAGCGCTTCGGCTACGGCGTGGTGCGCGACTTCACCGGCCACGGCGTGGGCCCGGCCTTCCACACCGGCCTGGTCATCCCCCACTACGACGCCGCCCCCGCCCACGACACGGTGATGGAGCCGGGCATGGTCTTCACCATCGAGCCGATGCTCACCCTCGGCACCCACGAGTGGGACATGTGGGAGGACGGCTGGACGGTCGTGACGAAGGACCGCCGCCGCAGCGCGCAGTTCGAGCACACCCTCGTGGTCACCGACACGGGCGCGGAGGTCCTCACCCTCCCGTGAGGCCGTGACCCTGCGGTGAGGCCGTGACCCTGCGGTGGGGCCGTGACCCTGCGGTGGGGCCGGGCACCCGGGGCCGCCCCGGTGCGTTGTCCCGGTGACAGCGCCCACCCGAGGAGGAACCGTGACCGTGCTCGCCCGCCCCCGTTCCGGCAAGGTCATCGCCGGTGTCTGCGCCGGACTGGCCCGCCGCTACGACATGAGCCCGAACGTCGTGCGCCTGCTCTTCCTGCTCTCCTGCCTGCTGCCGGGCCCGCAGGTGATCGCCTACCTGGTGCTGTGGGCCGTCATGCCCGTCGACGGCGGACAGCGGCGCTTCTGACGGGGCGCTCCTGACGCGGCGCCGTCGCGCCGGCGCCTCCCTGGCGGCCGGCGCGACGGCGGGGCACGGCCACCGTGCCCCGGCGATCACCAGCCCCTAGGCTCGCGCCGTGGCGACGACGACTCCCTCCAGCACCTCCGACGCGACCGGCGGTGGGAGCCCCCGCCGCGGGCTCGGGGTGGACATCGGCGGTTCCGGCATCAAGGCCGCCCCCGTCGACCTCGACGCGGGCTCCTTCGCGGCGGACCGCGTCCGCATCCCGACCCCCCAGCCGGCGACCGCGGCAAACATCGCGCCCGTGGTGTCGACGGCCGTGAACTCCTTCCCGGACTACCGCGGCCCGGTGGGCATCACGTTCCCCGCGGTCGTGCAGCACGGCATCACGAGGACGGCCGCGAACGTCGACAAGTCCTGGATCGGCACCGACGCCGAGGGCGTCTTCTCCGACGCCCTCGGCCGCCGGGTCCTCGTGGTCAACGACGCCGACGCCGCCGGTCTGGCGGAGGCCCGCTTCGGCGCCGCCCGCGACGTCAAGGGCGTGGTCGTGGTGACGACGCTGGGCACCGGCATCGGCAGCGCCCTGATCGTGGACGGGACGCTGGTGCCCAACACCGAGTTCGGGCACCTGGAGGTCGACGGCCACGACGCGGAGAAGCGCGCCGCGGACAGCGCCCGCGAACGGCAGGACCTGAGCTGGGAGCAGTGGGCCAAGCGCCTGCAGCGCTACTACAAGCACCTCGAGGACCTGCTCTGGCCGGACCTCATCGTCGTCGGCGGGGGCGTCAGCAAGAAGCACGAGAAGTTCCTGCCGCTGCTGGACCTGCGCAGCCCCATCGTGCCCGCGAAGCTGCGCAACGACGCGGGGATCATCGGCGCCGCGGCGCTGGCGGCCGAGCAGCGCTGAGCCGGGCGGGCGCACCGCCCGCGACGTGGCAGAGGGGGCCGTGCCCGTGGCACGGCCCCCTCTGCCGTCAGCTGCGCGTCACCACGCGGGCGGCACGCCCGGCGCCGAAGCGGCGCCGACACGGGCCTCCTCCTGCCGGGCAGTGATCCAACGAACGATGCCGACCCAGACCACCAGGGCGGCGACGGTGACGAGCGCGTCGAGGGACTCCACGGCGCCCAGGCGGCTCAGGCGCTCGAGGCTCGGGTCGCCGCTCCACGGGAAGGTGCGGTCCGCGATGCGGCTGGTCACCAGCCCGGCGACCCACAACCCCCACCACAGGTCCAGCGAGGGCAGGCCGGACAGCCTCCGGGAGGAGTCCGAGCCGTGCGCGACGTCGCGCACGACCCGGTAGGGGTACACGAGGCAGGCGATCGGCACGAACCAGCCGACCCAGAGCCAGAACCGGGAGCGGTCGTGCCGCTGCGCGGGATGGATGACCTCGGAGTTGCCGCGTGCGCGGTGCAGCCACAGGCAGGCCACGACGAACGTCGCGAGCCCCAGCAGGGCGGTCAAGGCGCTGACCGCGTCATACGCTGTGTGCACCTGCGCCGTGCTCCCCCAGGTGGTCAGGGCCTCCGAGTACTGGCGCGCGGCGGAGAAGCTCGTGAGCGCCTGGAGGACGTGGGCCCCCGTCAACGCGCAGCCCAGCACGATCGTGGCCGTGCCCAGGCCGCGCACCGGCTTCAGCCGCACTGCGAGCGAGGCGTTCGGCGCGTTCGCTCCCCACTGCGGCTGCCCCCAGGACTGCGGAGCCGGCGACTGCGGGAACTGCTGCGAGCCGGACTGGAGGTGGGGCAGGGTGGCTCCGGGAGACGACGACGATGCGCCGAAGCGGCCCGGGACGGCGGAGTGGCCGGGCTGGGGGGCGCCGGCGTAGAAGTCCCGCCAGTCGGGGGTGCCGGAAGGCTGGTGCATGTCGTCCTCGGAGAGTCGGGGTCGGTCCCCCGAACGTAGGTCGGCCCGACTCTCCGGAGAAGAACCCGCCACGCAGCGTCACACCCGCGGCGCAGCGGCACACCCCGTCCAGCCCAGCGGCTGCCGTCCGTCACCGTCCACGCACGCCCTGGCTGCACCGGCACCCGCCCGAGGCCACCGCGCCCCACACCACCGCGAGCCCCGTCACGGTCGCCACGACGACCGTGACCATCCAGCTCGCGGACAGCACCTCGCTGAGGCCGGAGGCCAGCCGGTGCGCCCGGCCCCCGCGGGGTTCCGGGCGCCACCGGCCTCAGCCGCCACGACGATCGGTGGACACCGGGATCAGCCGGCGGAACCGGCCTTCAGCGCTGCCAGCCGCGCCTCCACGTCCAGGTCCACCTCGTCCACCTCGAGGCTGGCGAACTGCGCGTCGAGGGAGTCCGCCTGCAGCTCCGCGTGCCCGGCGACGCGCGCCTCCTCGCGGCGGATGCGGTCCTCGAAGCGCGACAGGTCCGACGTGGGGTCCATCAGGCTGATGGAGCCCACCGCCTCCTGCACCCGCGACTGGGCCTCGGCAGCCTTGGCGCGGGCGACGAGCTGGTCGCGCTTGGTCTTCAGCTCGTCCAGCTTCTGCTTCATGCCGTTCAGGCCGGACTTCAGCTTCTCCACGACCTCGGTCTGCGCGGCGATCTGCGGGCCGGCGTCCTGGACCTCCTTCTCGAAGGAGATCTGCCGCTTCAGGGCGACCTTGGCGAGCTCGTCGAAGCGGTCGGCCTCGGGAGCCTTGCCCGCGGCGCGCAGCTCGTCCGCTTTGCGGGAGGCGGCGGTGGCCTTCGCGCCCCACTCCCGTACGGCGGCCTCGTCCTCGGTGCGGTCCTGCTCGGCGAGGCGCAGGTTGCCGATGGTCTGGGCGATGGCTGCCTCGGCCTCGCGGATGCTGGCGCTGTAGTCGCGGATCATCTGGTCGAGCATCTTCTGCGGGTCCTCGGCCTCGTCGATGAAGGCGTTGATGTTGGCCCGCGTGAGCTGGGCGATGCGGCCCAGGATCGACTGCTTGTCCGCCACGGTGGTCTTCCTCCCCGCCGGGTCACGGCCCGGCGCGCTCGCTTCCGGCTCTGCCGCCCGCCACCGGTGCTGCGCCCGGCCGACGGCGATGTGCTCCGCTCGGAGCATGCCGCCGATCGGCCGGTCGCGCAGCCGGAGGATCCCTCAGAAGCGCCCGCCGCCCCCGAAACCGCCACCGCCGCCGCCGAAGGAACCGCCCCCACCGAAGCCGCCGCCGCCGAAGCCGCCGCCGCCGCTGAAGCCGCCGCCCCAGCCGGAGCTGCGCCGCGTGCCTCCCCCAGCGAGGATCCCGCCGAGCACGGCGCCCATCAGCACGTCGGCGCCACCGCTGCTGCGGCGCCCGTAGCCGCCCCCGTAGCCGTAGGAGGACGTGCTGCGCCACACGTCGACGTCGGCGTGCGCCAGCTGCGTGGCCTGCTCGGCCAGCGCCACGGCGGTGCGGGCGTGCTCCAGGGCCTGCCGCGGGTCGTCCCCGTGCAGCGCCACCGCGCGGGAGTAGTGCCGCTGCGCCTCCACCAGCCGCGTGCGCGCGGTGCCGCCCACGGCGCCGCGGCGGGTGGCGATGAAGTCCTCGGCGGCGTCGATCTCGGCGCGGGCCACCATCAGCGCCTGCTCCAGCGCGGCCGCCTCCCGCCGCCGCGCCTCCTGCGCCTCCCTCACCTGCCCGAGCGCGCCCTCCAGGCCGCGCTCGGCCTCCACGAGCCGGTGGAGCGCGCCGAGGGGGTTGCGGCCGCCCTCCGCGCCGGCCGTCGCCAGGGCGGCCCGGGCCCGGGCCACGGCCTCCACGACCACCTTCGAGCCGGAGCGCAGGTCCTCCGCCTGCGCGAGGTCGGCCCGCACGCGCTCCACCGCCACGGGCAGCTCCTCGCGGGCCCGCTCCAGGTCCGCGGCGACCTTGGGCACCGCCTGCAGGAGCTGCCGGGCCTGGGCGCACGCCTCCTGCGCGGTCCGCACGGCGGCCACCACGGCCGCACCGGCGTTGGGGTCCACCACGGCGGCGCGCCCCTCGGCCACGGCGGCCTCCGCGGCCTCGAGGCGGGCCAGGGCCTCGTCGGGGTCGTCGTCCACGCCCACGAGCGCCTCGACGCCGTAGCGCTGCACCAGCTGCTCCACCTGGCGGCGGGCCGGCTCCACCTGCGCGCGCAGCTGCGCGGCCTCGCCCTGCACCCGCTCCAGGCGCTGCGGCGCGTTCCCGACGAGGTCGCGCAGCTCCTCCACCCGCTGCGCCTCCGCGTCGAGCTGCTCACCGGCCTCGGTGCAGGAGGTGATGATCCTGGCGAGCATCTGCCGCCGCTGCGGCTCGGTCTCGGGCTGCTCGTCGTCGAGCTGCTGGCGGATCTGGAAGGCGGCGGTCAGCGCGGCCCGGGCCCGCTCCAGGGCCGCCGCGAACGCCGCGGTCTCCTGGTCCCCGAACTCGGCCCGGGCGAACTCCAGCTCCTGCGCGCTGGAGCGCACGGCGTCGTCGGCCTGCACGAGGAGGGCGTTGGCGCGCTGGTCGAGGGCGTCCGTCGGCTCCCCCGCGAACGGGTCCTGCTCGCGCGCGGCCGCGCGGGCCGGGGCGGAGGAGGAGCCGCGGCGGCGCACCAGGAAGACGACGACGAGGAGGACCGCCCCGCCGAGGAGCAGCAGCAGGAGCAGCGCGCCGCCCAGGCCCCCGCCCGACGTCGCGCCACCGGCCGTGGCGCTACCGGGCGTGGCACCACCGGGCGCGACGCCCTCCTCGACGGCACCGCCCGCACCGGCGCCGACGGTGTCGCCGATGCCGTCCGCGGCGGCCACGACCGCGGCGGCCCAGTCGTCCTGCGCGAGCTCGGGCTCGACGGCGCTGCGGGCGACGGCGTCCAGCTCGGCCTCGCTGATGCGCGCGTCCGGCGCGGCCCAGTAGCCGTAGGAGCGCTCCCCGACCGCGACGGCCAGCAGCACGTCGTCGGCGCCGAAGCCGTTGAGCTGGAAGGTCTGCTGGGCCCACTGCTGACCGTTGAGGCCGTCGAAGCCGTCGACGTAGGCGACCCAGAGCTCGATGCCGTCCTCCGCCTGCAGCTCCTGCAGCTCGGTGCGCACCTGCGCCTCCGCGCCGCTGAGGGCGCCCACCTCGTCGGTGACCTGCTGGTCGAGGCGGGTCGGGGGGACGGCACCGGCCGGAACAGGGCCTGTCAGGAGGACGGCCGCGGCGGTGAGCAGGGCGGCGAGCCACGTGCGGGGTCGGGGGGTTCTGGCCTGGTCCACCGCGCCAGTCTGGCGAAGCACGGCCGAGGCGCCACCGCTGCCGCGGGCCGGGGCGGTGGGCGGGCGCGCCGGCGCGCCCGCGCGGCGGGCGGGGCGGGTGGTGGACGAGCCGGCCTGTAAGCCGGATCCTGTGCCCCGGCCGTCCCCTCGCGGGTCGGGCCGGGCGGCGGTCATCCCTCTAGGACGTGCGTTGCCGCACGCCTCCAGCGGTCTACCCGGCAGCTCGGGCGGGCCGCCCTCGAACGCTGCCTGTCTGACCTTGCTCCGGGTGGGGTTTACCGAGCCGCACCGGTCACCCGGTGCGCTGGTGGTCTCTTACACCACCGTTTCACCCTCACCGGCACCGCTCGCGCGGCACCGGCGGTCTGTTCTCTGTGGCACTGTCCCGCGGGTCACCCCGGGTGGGCGTTACCCACCACCCTGCCCTGTGGAGTCCGGACTTTCCTCGGCGGACCACCCCCGGAGGGGGAGGCCCGACGCGACCGCCCGGCCGACTCGTCCGCCTCCAGCGTAGCGACTCCCGGCACCGCCGCCTCCCTCGCCGGGTGGCCGGCACGCGGGGGGGCCGAACGGGTGACCCCCGATCGGCCCCTCCCGCCGCACCTCCCCCGGGTCGACGTCTCCCAGGTCGATCCCACCGGGAGGTCCCATGCCCACGTCCGTCCGTCCGCGAGCGCTCCTCGGCGCGGCCGTCACCCTCGTCATGGTCGGGGCCGGGCTCGTCGCCGCCGGTCCGGCCGCGGCCGGGGAGCCGCGCGTCTCCCGGGCCACGCGCTCGACCACCACGACGTCCACCACGACGACCAGCACGACGGCACCCGCCCTGCCCGGGACGACGGGCACCGTCACCACGACCACCGCCGACTCGCCGGCCCGCACGATCGTCAAGGACGACCGCGGGGTCGTGGCGGTCTTCACGGCCGGCTCGCGGACCGTGACGCTGCGGGGTCCCGAGCGGGTCTTCGCGGAGAGCACGACCAGCGCGGTGGTGCGGAGCACGACCTGGGTCCGCCTGCTCCCCCAGCCCTCGGCGGGCACCGCGGACTGGGAGTGGCTGGGCACCGCGCTGGCCAGCACCGCGCCCGACGTGCTCGCCCTGGCGATGCAGTACACGACCTCCGCGCCGGCCGTCCACGACCAGCAGGGCCTGCAGATCGCCGGCGACGCCTCCTACGGCCCGCTGACCGCCACCGGCCGCGAGGAGGGGTCGGACTTCAACGACTACCTCGGCGTCGCCTGGTCCTACGGCAGCACCACCGACGCACCGGAGACCCGCCAGTTCCGCTCCCTGGACTGCTCCGGCTACGTCCGGATGGCCTTCGGCTACCGCGGCGGGGTCCCCCTCGTCCTGCGCCCGGACGGTGCGGGGCTGCCGCGCCGGGCCGTGGAGATGCTGGCCTCCGCCCCCGGCGTGGTCGTGCAGCCGGACCTGGGCACGAGGCCGCCCGTGCCCACCGCCCTCGCGCCGGGCGACCTGCTCTTCTTCGACGCCAGCACCGACGACGGCACCGCCGTGGACCACGTCGGGATCTACCTCGGCGTCGACAGCGCCGGGGCGCCGCGGTTCCTCTCCAGCCGCAAGACCGTCGACGGCCCCACGCTCGGCGACACGGGCGGCAAGTCGGTGCTCAAGGGCACCGGGCTCTACGCGACCTCCTTCCGGGCGGTCCGCAGGCTCTGACCGCGCCCCGGCGCACCGTGCCCGCACAGCGGCCCGGTGCGCCGGCCGGAGGACCGCGCCGCATGGCGGCCCCGCGAGACCGCACCGATGATGGGCGCAGCGGGGGCCGTCCGGCACCCGCTCCCGGAGGCGGAAGGCGGTGGGCTCGTGATGCAGGCGGGCGACGTGCAGGAGGACGTCCTCCCTGCGGTGCGCAATCCCGAGCGGCTCGCGGCGCTGCAGCGGACCGAGCTCCTCGACGCCGGCGCGGACGACACGTTCGACCGGTTCGCCAGGCTGGCCGCCTCGGCTCTCGACGCACCGGTCTCCTACGTCTCCATGGTGGGGCTGGACGAGCAGGTCATGCCCGGGGCGGCGCTCGACGAGCCCGCCGGCGGTGCCCGTGCCCTCCCCATGTCCCAGTCGCTGTGCAAGTTCGCCGTCGCCACCGGCGAGGGCCTCGTCATCGACGACCTCCAGCGCGACCCGCTGGTGCGCGACGAACCGCGGCTGCAGGCCAACGGCGTGCGCGCCTACGCCGGCTGGCCGCTGACCACCCGGCAGGGACACGTGCTGGGCACCCTCTGCGTGGCGGACCGCCGACCCCGCCACTGGACGGACGACGACGTCGCCACGCTGCGCGACCTCAGCACCCTGGTGCTCGACGAGATCGAGCACCGCAGCACCGCCCGGGACCTCGCACGGCTGCGCGCGAGCACCGCGGCCCTGCTCGAGCGCATCGAGCCCGCCCGCGACTCCGTCGACTCGCTGGCCGCGCTCGCGGACCGGGTGGACGACCCGCGGATGCAGCGGTGGTCGGCCCTGGCCCGCTCCCGGATGGAGGGGGTCTGCCGCTCCGCCGCGGAGCTGCGGTCCCAGCTGGACGACACGCCGCCCGGACCCGCCCGCGAGCCGGTCGACGTGCGGCAGGTCCTGGAGCGCGTCGTGGACAGCACCCGTGCCCTGGCGGGCGTCCTCGTGCTGTTCGAGCGCGACCCGCAGCCGCTGCCGGTGTGCTGCGACGCCCTGGACCTGGAACGGGCGGTCAGCCACCTCCTGGTGACGGCCCTGCACCACGGCGACGGCGGCGAGGGGGCACTCAGCGTCGCCGTCCGCCGGGGCGAGGGCCGGACCGCCGTGCTGGAGGTGCGGGCGCCCGCCGCGCGGGTGCCGACGGGCGAGCTGGGCCGGGTGGTGGCCCGCCTGGACCGCGCCGAGCGCGGCGACGAGGGCGAGCAGCGCCGGTCCGCGTCGATCCGGATGAACGCCGGTTCCGTGGTCGCCGCCAGCGGTGGGGTGCGGGCGACGGCCTCCCCGGCGGCGGGCCTGCACGTGACGGCCCGCTGGGCCCTCGCCGGGGACTGAGCCCCCTCAGAGCAGCCCCAGCCCCTCACCGGCGGCCGTGGCGAGGTTCATCACGGCGTAGACACCGGTCGTGGTGAGGGCGGCACCCCACAGCGTGCGCTCCCAGCCCTGCCGCTGGGCGTCGTTGGCCAGCAGGGCGGGGACCATGAGGGACATGACGGTGAGGTCGCGCCAGGGCACGTACTCCCCGCCGGTCGCTGCGGTGAGCAGGAGCTCCGCCGTCCAGGCCAGCACGCCGCCCACCAGCACCATCGTGCTGAGCTTGCGGCGGCCGAAGATCAGCAGGCGCGGCATGAGCCCCTTGACGACGACGAGCCACGTGAGGGCGGCGACCGCGAGCGCGAACACCAGGTCGGCCCAGCGGGGGGCCACGAGCGCCAGGTAGGCGGCGGAGACGAACCCGCCGGAGCGCAGCCCCAGCCGGGCGAAGGTGAGCATGCCGAGGAGGACGCTGGCCGCGGCGGCCAGCATCACCAGCTCGCGCGCGTAGCCCGCCGGGGGTGCCGGTGCGGGCGCGCCGCCGCCCGCACCGGGCACGATGGCCAGCAGCGAGGCGTGCTGGTAGACGACGAGGCCGAGGATCCCGGTGGTGACGAGGACGGCCACGACGGTGCGCCCGGCCCGCTGCCGCGACATGTCGTGCGCGAGGATCCCCGGCACGAGGAAGCCCAGGGCCGCGATGCCGTAGAGGGCGGGGTGGAGCCCGACCGCAGCGGTGGCGGCGAGCAGGAGCAGCCCCCCGACCGCGAGCCCGACGAGGACCTCCACCTCGAACTTCCGGCGGCCGTACAGGATGAACCTGCGGCTCAGGAGCACCGTCACGACGAGGTAGGTGACGTAGCCCGCCAGGAGGGTGCTCGCGACGTGCAGCGGGGCGGGCAGGCTCACGGCCAGGTACGCGGGGACGATCGCGCCTCCGGTGGTGAGCTGGACGCGCTCGTAGAACAGCACGCTGACCACCACGCCGACGATGAGCGCGACGCGCACCACCTCCGGCCTGAAGAGGTACTCATGCACCGCGGGCCTCCGGGCGTCGTCGCGCCTGCTGTCCGAGCATCCGCACCGCTCCGGGGGGCATCCGCCGGGGGTCGCGGGACTCGTCGAGCTCGCTGCGGTGCTCGGTGCCCTGCAGGTGCTCGAAGAACTCGATGAGCAGCTCCGCCTGGTCGGTGTGGATGTTGACCATCCCGACGAGGACGGCGTCGCGCCCGGGGACGAGGCCGGTGATCGTCCGCAGGATCCGGTCGAGGTCCGGCTGCACGGTCTCGCCGAGCAGGTGCACCCGCTCGGCGGGGTAGCCCTCCTCCACGATGGTGCGGCTGACCTGCTCCTCGTAGGCGCCGAAGGTGACGAGGTGGTCGAGGTAGGGGGCCAGGTCGGTGGGCACCATGTGCGCGAAGAGCTCCGCGCGGCGTCCGCGGTCCCGGCGGTTGTTGAGGATGCCGATGACCGGCGCGCCCGGCGGGAAGATCGGCTTCAGCGTGCTGAACGTCAGCACGACGCTCTCCCGGTCGTTGGCCGCGAACATGGGCACCCACAGCACCCGCTTGCCCAGGACGTCGTAGGTGCGCAACCGCACGACCCCCACGTCGGGCACGGACTTCCACATCCCGCGCAGCGCCGCCGCGCGGGGGATGTTCAGCAGCCGCGCCACCGCGAGGCCGATGGCGACGTTCTCCTTGAACTGCAGGTAGTCGAAGCCGCGCATGTCCTCGTCGGCGACCGACTCCGGGTCCGCGTAGACGAGGCGGCTGCCCCGCTCCTCCGCGCGCCGGCGCAGCCGCTCGCGCAGGTGGGGGCGGTCCTCGGAGGTGATGAGCACCCCGCCCCGCGGCACGGTGACGGCGAGGCTGTCGGCGATCTCCTCCAGCGTCTCGCCCATCTCCTCCTGGTGGTCCTCCCGCACGTTGGTGATCACCGTGATGTCGGAGCGGACCATGTAGTCCTGGGAGAACTGCTGGTACAGCGGACGCACCGCCATGCACTCGATGACGAGGGCCTCGACGTCCTCGTGCACGTGCGCGGCGACCACGTCGATCTGCTCGTTGATCGTGGCGGCGCCGCGCCGGGAGATGGGGGTCTCCTCACCACGGGGGCCGATGACCCGCGCCGCGCTCCCCGTCGTCTTCGCCACCGTCAGCATCCCGCCCTCCCGCAGCACCCCGGCGACGAGGCGGGTGACGGTGGACTTGCCGCGGATGCCGTTGACGTGCACGCGCACGTCGAGCTGCTGGAGCCGGCGCCGGTGCCGGTCGACCGAGACCTTCCAGTAGGTGAACAGCGCGGCGGCCACCAGGAGCAGCAGGCCGATGCTCAGGTACTGCCCGGTCACCGCGGGTCCTGCGGGGCGCCGGCGCCGGGGGTGTGCCCGGCGTCCGCCTCGAGGGCTCGGCGGGCGGAGTCGATGAGGGAGCGCGCGTCTGCACCGTCCTCCGGGAAGACGGCGATCCCGGCGGCGACGTCGGCGGTCTCCGCCAGGCGCAGCCGCCGGCCGCCCTCGCGGTCGCTGAACGTGGCGTCGGCGGCGGAGTGCAGGATCGAGGCGAGCACGTCCCAGGCGCCGTCGGCGTCGGTCTCGAGCAGCACGGCGCCGACGCAGTCGGCGGCGAGGGCGAAGGGGACGTCGCTCTCCCCGAGGAGGGTCTCCAGGAACCGCGCGACGGTGCGGTGCGCCTTGGTGCGTGCCGCCGGGCCGAGCGCGTCGTCCGTCAGGACGGTGCGCACGAGGATGACGGCGAGGGGTCGCCCGTGGCGGCCGGCGCGCGCCACCTCCTCGTCGATCCTCGTCTCGGCGACCTCAGCGGTGAGCAGCCCGAGCGAGCCGAACGCCGGCTCCTCGCCGCGGGGCGCGCCGGGATCCGCGGGTGGTTGGCGCAGGCGCCGGCCGAGGCGGCCGCAGCTCCAGCCGAGCAGCAGCAGGACGGCCGTGGTGGCCAGCGACTCGCCGAAGACGTCGGGCGTCCACGCCCGCCCGAGCTGCTTCGCGAGCGTGACGGCCGCTGCGGCCGCCAGGCCCACGACCAGCCCGCCGAAGGCGTCCAGGGCGAGGGCCGCGACGGCGGTGACGAGGACGGCGGCCAGCACGACCAGCGGAAGGGCGCCGGGAGCCCCGGCCCCCAGGACCCCCGCCGCGCCCGCGGCCGCGAGTGCCGTCGCCGCGACCGAGTGGCGCTCAGTCCAGGCCACTGTCGCCGCCCTTCTCCCCGCGTCCCCTCCAGCGGTAGCGCGCGCCGAGGAAGAGCAGCAGGAACGCCGTCGCGGCGCCGAGGCCGCGCAGGGCCTCGGGCATCCAGGGTTCGGCACCATGCATGGCGGGACGGTATCCAGTTGCACGTTCATCTACCTAACGGCGGCGTGTCCGCCCGTACCGCGCGCCGGCGGTCACGGCGGGGCCGGGGACGGGGGCGGGGTGTGCCGGGTCGCCGCCTCGGTGAGGATCGAGCCGTGCAGCCCACGCAACGGCCACCCGCCCCCCGGAGCACGAGGCGCCCGACCGCCGCTGCGACGACCGGGCCCGTCGTCCTGCGCGTGACGGCGACCCTGACGTCCCTCACGCTCCTCCTCGTGAGCTGCGCCGCCGCGGAGGTCGACGTCCGGGACCGGGTCCGCCGGTGGACCCGCGACCTCCCCCCGCCCGCGGAGGGCGCCTACTCCCCGCCCGCCCCCGAGCAGGCCGCGCGCCTCGCACGCGGGGTGGGCCTCGTCCGCGACGACCGCCTCGCCGAGGCCCGCGACGTCCTCGACGACGTCGGCTACCGCCTCGAGGAGGTCGAGGAGGCGGGGACGGGGCAGCGCCTCGTCCTGGTGGAGCCCGCCGACGGGGGCGGCGCCGAGGACGCCGGGTGGGGCCGCTACGTCGTGCGCCCCGGAGCGCCCTCCGACCTGCTCGTCGAGGTGCCGCACCCGGGGGCCGACCTGCGCACGGAACTTGTCGGCGCGGAGGTGTTCGTCGAGGCGCGGGCCGCCGCCCTGCTCGTCGCGGGCGCCCACCGGGACGCCACGGACGGCGCCGACGTGGCCGGCGAACCGGACAGCGCGTTCCAGGCGGTCCAGCAGGCTCTGCTCGCCCCCCGCGGCGTGGTGCTGCAGGTGCACGGCTTCGACGCGGACTCCCACCCGGACCGCTACGGGGACGTCGTGGTCTCGGACGGGAGGGCCCGGACGCGCTCCTCGGCGCCGAGCCCGGACAGCGCACGCCTGGCCGAGGCGCTGTCGGAGCGCGGGTTCGACGTCTGCCTGCAGCACCGGCAGGACTGCTCGCGCCTCGCCGGGACCCGCAACGCCCAGGGGCTGGCCGCGCGGGAGAGCGGCGCCTCCTTCGTCCACCTGGAGCTGGCACGTGGCCCCCGCACCGACGCACGGGCCCGGCGCTCGGTGGCCCGCGCTGCGCGGGAGGCCCTGGCGGGCGGTCGCGGGCCGGCGGACCCGGGTCGGGTGGGCACCGGTGAGGCCCCGGCCTCCCCCTAGGGTGCTCCCTCGTGCTCGTCGTCCTGCCGCCCTCGGAGACCAAGTGGGGGCCCCGGCGCGGCGCTCCCGTCGACCTGCCCGCGCTGTCCTCCCCGCAGCTCACCGCCGCCCGCGAGCAGGTGCTGGACGCCCTCGTCGCCGTCTCCGCCCGGCCGGACGCGGCGGCGCTGCTGGGTGCCGGGCCCCGGCTGGCGGAGGTGGTGGCCGCCAACACGAGCCTGCGCACCCGCCCCGCGGCGCGCGCGGCGCAGGTCTACCGCGGCGTGCTCTACGACGCCCTGGACCTGCCGTCGCTGCCCGCCCCGGCGCAGCGGCGCGTGCTGGTGGTCTCCGCGCTGTGGGGTGCGCTGGCCCCCCTGGACCGCATCCCCGACTACCGCCTCTCGATGGGCACCGACCTGCCCGGCGTCGGCCCCCTCGCGACGTTCTGGCGGCCGCACCTGGCGGCGGCGCTCGCACCGCAGGACGTCGTGGTGGACTGCCGCTCCGCCGCCTACGCCGCCGCCTGGCAGCCCGGCCCGAACGTGCTGGCGCGCACGGTGGCGGTGCGGGTCAGCAAGGACGGCAGGGTGGTCTCGCACAGCGCCAAGCACACCCGCGGCCTCCTCGCCCGGCACCTGTTGACCCGGCCCGGCCGGGCTCCGCGCACGGTGGAGCAGGTCCGCGACGCGGTGGCGGACGCCTTCCGGGCCGAGCTGCACCCGCCGGCGCGCGCCGGGCGGGCGTGGGTGCTGGACGTCGAGGCGCCCTGAGCACCCTGCGCGTCCGGGTGGGCGGCGGGTCCGGAGGGCCGCTCAGGCCCGGTTGACCGCCCAGACCTCGGCGCCGCCGTCGGCCCACAGCCGCAGCACCGAGCGGGAACCGGGGTCCACACGCAGTCGCCGGTGGGCCGCCGGGCCCGCGTCCAGCGCGGTGCGCAGCAGCAGCCGCAGCGGGTCGAGGTGGGTCACCACCACCACCGTGCGCCCCGCCCAGCGCCGCACGAGGCGCTCGCGGGCCTGCGCGACCCGGGCGGCCACCGCGTCCAGCGACTCCCCCTGCGGAGGGGCCACCGCGGCGCTGGTGCGCCAGGCGGCGAACTCCGCGGCCCAGGCCCTCGTGACCTCCGGCGCCGTCAGCCCCTCCCACTCCCCCAGGTCGGGGGCGTCCCAGGCCGGGTCCGGCAGCACCTCCACCTCGCGGGCGGCGGCCAGCAGGCGGGCGGTCTCCCGGGCCCGGCGCAGGGTGGAGGTGACGATCACGTCGGCGTGGGAGACCTCCCACGACGTCGCCGCCGCGGCCGCCTCGGCCCGTCCCCGCTCGCTCAGCGCGGGGTCGTCGCCGCCCCGGCCGGACAGGCGCCGCTCCTCGGTGAGCGGGGTGGAGCCCGGGCGCACCAGCACCAGGGTGACCGGCTCGCCGGGGTCCGCGTCGGCCGCCGGTGCGGCCGGTGGCGCGGCGGGAGCGGCGCCCGCCGCGCGCTGCCAGGAGCGTCCGGCGGCGGCCGCGTCCATCGCCTCGTTCGCCAGCCGGTCGGCGGCGGCGTTCTTCGCGCGCGGGATCCACGTGTAGGTGATCCGCCCACCGGGCAGCACCGTGCGGGCCTCGTCGACGAGGCGGCGCATGTCCTCGTGCTTGACCTTCCAGCGCCCGGACATCTGCTCGACGACGAGCTTGGAGTCCATCCGGACCTCGACGGCGGCACCGGGGTCCAGCTCGGCGGCCGCGCGCAGCCCCGCGATGAGCCCGCGGTACTCCGCGACGTTGTTGGTGGCGGTGCCGATGGCCTCGGCGACCTCCGCGAGGACCTCGCCGCTCGCGGGGTCGCGCACCAGGGCGCCGAAGCCGGCCGGACCCGGGTTGCCCCGGGAGCCGCCGTCGGCCTCGACGACGAGACGGCGGGCGCTCACGGGCGCCGGCCGGTCGCGGGACCGGCGACCGACGAGGCCGCTGCCGGGTGCGGCCGGCTCACAGCCCGGACTCGGGGGTCCGCACGAGGATGCGGCCGCACTCCTCGCAGCGCACGACCTCGTCCGGTGCCGCCGCGCGCAGGTTGTTGATGTCGACGGTGTTCAGCTCCAGGTGGCAGCCCTCGCAGCGGCGGGCCCGCAGCATCGCCGCGCCGACGCCGCTGCGGGTGCTGCGCAGCTTCTCGTAGGTGGCGATGAGACCGGCGTCGATGCCCATGGCGATCGCCTGCCGCCGCGCCTTGGCCGCCGTCTCCTCCTGCGCGATGCCGGCGAGGACCTCGTCGCGGCGGCTCTCCGCGGCCCGCACCTCCACGGCGATCTCGGCGAGGCGGGCCTCGGCCGCGGCGGCGCGCTCCTGGGCGGCCTCCAGCCGCTCCATGACCTCCAGCTCGGCGTCCTCCAGCACGCCCTGGCGGCGGGCGAGGCTCACGAGCTCGTGCTGCAGCGCCTCGAGGTCCTTGGGGCTGCCCTGCCCGGACTCCAGGCGCTTGCGGTCGCGGTCGGAGCGCTGGCGCACCACGGCCACGTCGGCCTCGGCCTTGGCGACCTCCCGCTCGATGTCGGAGACGGCGGTGCGGGCGGCGACGGCCTCGTCGGAGACCGCCCGGTGCTGCCGCAGCAGCCCGTCGAGCTCCGCCTGCTCGGGCAGGGTGGCGCGCTTGTGGGCGAGCTGGGCGAGGCGGGTGTCGACGCCCTGCAGGTCCAGCAGCCGCTGCTGGTCGATCGCGGGGGCCTTAGGCATCCGCCGGTCACTCTCCTCGGCTGGGGACGCGCGCCGTCCAGGGATCGGTGCGCGTGGTGGACACGTGGAGGTCCACCGTAGAGCCCCGCTCGGCCAGCCCCTGCCGCAACCGCGACGCGCAGTCGGCCAGCCACGGCCACTCGCTCGCCCAGTGGGCCACGTCGACCAGGGCGGGGCTGCGGGCGCCGGAGTGCTCCCTCGCCTCGGAGGCCGGGTGGTGGCGCAGGTCGGCCGTGACGTAGGCGTCGGCGCCGGCGGCCCGCACCTCGCCGAACAGGCTGTCGCCGGAGCCGCCGCAGACGGCGATGCGCTGCACCGGCGCGTCGAGGTCCCCGGCCACCCGCACCCCCTGCTCGGTGGCCGGCAGCGCCGCGGCGACCGACTCCGCGAAGGCGCGCAACGGAACCGGCTGCGGCAGGAGACCCACCCGGCCGATGCCGCGCACCGGGTCGGGCCCCGCCTGCTCGGTGAAGGCGGCGACGGGGACCTCGTAGGGGTGGGCGGCCAGCAGCGCGGCCAGCACCGCGCGGCGGCGGGCCCGCGGCACGCCGAGCTCCAGGCGCACCTCCTCCACGTGCTCGCGGCGGCCGACCTCCCCGATGGCGGGGGCGGCGCCGGGCAGCGGCGTGAAGGTCCCGGTGCCGGTGGTGCTCCAGGCGGCCCGCTCGTAGTTGCCGGCGCGCCCGGCGCCCGCGGCGGCGACGGCGTCGAGCACGCGCTCGGCGTCGGGCACGGGCACGAACGTGACGAGGGTGTCCTGCGCCTCGGTCGCCAGCGGCTGCAGCGGCTCCAGCTCGCGCAGGCCGAGGGCTGCGGCGAGGGCGTCGGAGACCCCGGGGCTGGCGGCGTCGGCGTTGGTGTGCGCGACGTGCAGGGCGCAGCCCGCGCGCAGCAGCCGGTGCACGACGCGGCCCTTGGCGGTGGTGGCGGCCACGGAGGTGACCGGCCGCAGCAGCAGGGGGTGGTGGACCAGCAGCAGGTCGGCGCCGGAACCGACGGCCTCCTCGACGACCTCGGCGACCGGGTCGACCGCGAGCAGCACCCGGCGCACGGGCTGGTCGGGGTCGCCGCAGACGAGGCCCACGGCGTCCCAGGGCTGGGCCCAGCGGGCGGGGTAGAGGTCCTCGAGCACCGCGAGGACGTCGCGCAGCAGGGGCGTGTTCCCGTCGGCCGTCACGTCGGCTGAACCTAGCGGCACCGGCCGCTGCGGGCGTGGCGGACGGTGCCGCGGCGGTGGGCCCGGCCGGGTTCGAACCGACGACACCCGCGGTGTAAGCGCGGTGCTCTACCAGCTGAGCTACAGGCCCTCGCACCGGCCGCGTCCCTGCGGGGTGCGTGCAGGCGAGGGTACGGCCTGCGTCGCGACGACGGGGGCCGTGGTCGTCCGCGGGTGCCCGGGGTCGCGCCCGTCAGGGGGCGGGGAGCGCCTCCAGCGCCGCGCGGTGCAGCCCGGCGGGGCGCCCGGCGCGGTCCTCCTGCAGCGCGGACCAGCGCACGTGTCCGGCGGGATCGACCAGCAGCGAGCCGCGCCGGGCGACGCCGCGCCCCCCGTCGAAGACCCCGACCGCGCGCGCTGCGGCGCCGTGCGGCCAGAAGTCCGACAGCAGCGGCAGGGGGTAGCCGCGGGCGTCGGAGAACGCGCGCAGCGCCGGCACCGGGTCGCAGGAGACACCCGCCACCTGCACGGCGGCGGCGTCGAAGGCGGCGAGGTCCTCGGCCAGCTCGTCGAGCTCCCGCGTGCAGGTCGGGGAGAAGGCGAACGGGTAGAAGACCAGCAGCGCGTGCTGCCCCTCCCACAGCTCCGACCAGCGCAGCCGCTGGCCGTGCTGGTCGACGAGCTCGACGTCCGGGACGGGGGCGCCGGCGGGGAGCACGCCCGCCGCGGCCGTCGCGTTCACGTCAGCGCCGGGAGCCCTTGGGGGTCGTCATCCGGGTGCCCGCCCAGTCCCCGGAGGCGCTGACGCTGGTGGTGGCGTGCAGCCCGGCGGTGGGTGCGGCCTCCTCGATCTCCCCGGCGGGCACGTGCCCGGGCCGGCCCTTCTTCGGCGTCAGGAGCCAGACGATCCCGCCCTCGGCGAGGTTCGGCGAGCAGTCCACCAGCGCGTCGACGAGGTCGCCCTCGCCGTCGCGGAACCAGCAGATGACGACGTCGGCGACCTCGTCGGCGTCCTCGTCCAGCAGCTCACCGCCGATGGCGGCCTCCACGGCCGTCCGGAAGTCCTGGTCGACCTCCTCGTCGTAGCCCAGCTCCTGCACCACCTGGCCGTGCTTGAAGCCCAGCTTGGCCACCGCGGTCTGGTCAGCCGCAGGGTCCGCGGTCGCACCCACGAGTCCTCGCCCTTCGTCCCGGTCCCGACACCGTCGGAACTCTGTCGTCATCGGCGGGCCGGCGTCTGCGGCGGCCCTCCGCCCAGCCACCCCGCCCGCGACGGGCAGCCGTTCCTCGACCGCCCGTCCGACGAAGGTAGTGCACTAGAAGATCCCACCACGGCGCAAGGTGCCCCGCCACCGCTGCGGCGCCGTCTTGACCCGTCCGGGTGCCGTCGCCGCAGGGCCGGCGCCGGGGGTTGCGGGGCCCGGGGCGCGGGCGGGTGCGGACGGCCGCGCGGTGGGCGAGGGTGGCCCCATGGGACGCGTGACGACGAGGGTGCGGACGCTGCGGCTGGACGCCGAGGCCGGCAGCGCGGCGGAGCGCCCCGACACGCTCGCCGTCGAGGAGCCCCTGCAGGTGCGCGTCGGCGGGGAGCCGCTGACGGTGACCATGCGCACCCCCGGCGACGACTTCGACCTCGTCCTCGGCCTGCTGCACGCGGAGGGCCTGCTGCACTCGGCGCAGGACGTGCGGGCGCTGCGGCACTGCACCGACACCGGCCCCGACGGCTCCCCCACCTACAACGTCGTGGAGGTCACCCCGGCGCCCGGCTCGCCGCTGCTGGGCGGGTTGCCCGCGCGCTCCTTCGCCACCACCTCGGCGTGCGGGGTGTGCGGCACCGAGAGCGTGGAGGACGTCCGCCGGCGCAGCCGCCACGACCTGCACGGGGACGACGTGCGGGTGCCCGCGGGCCTGGTGGCGCAGCTGCCCGGGCGGCTGCGGGCCGCGCAGGCGGTGTTCGAGCGGACCGGGGGCCTGCACGCGGCCGGGCTGTTCGACCGCGACGGGGAGCTGCTGTGCGTGCGGGAGGACGTCGGCCGCCACAACGCCGTGGACAAGGTGGTGGGCTGGGCGCTGCGCGAGGAGCGGCTGCCGCTGCGCTCCTGCCTGCTCGTGGTGAGCGGGCGCGCCTCCTTCGAGCTGGTGCAGAAGGCCGCCCTGGCCGGCATCCCGGTGCTCTGCGCGGTCTCGGCGCCCTCGTCGCTGGCGGTGGAGCTGGCGCGGGAGAGCGGCATGACCCTGCTGGGCTTCGTGCGGCCCCCGCGCGCCAACGCCTACGCCGGCGCCCACCGGATCACCGTGACGGGTTGAGCGGTCCGGCGGGCGGACGGCGCCCGCTCAGCCCGTGAGCAGCGACAGGCGCACCTCGCGGACGGCGTTGTCGACGTTGGTGTCCACCAGGCAGATGCTCTGCCACGTCCCCAGCGCGAGGCGGCCGCCGAGCACCGGCACCGTGGTGGTCGGGGCGACGATCGCGGGCAGCACGTGGTCGCGGCCGTGGCCGGGGCTGCCGTGGCGGTGCACCCAGCCCCCGCCGCCGGGCCCGGCGGACGGCAGGAGCTCCTCCAGCGCCCGCAGCAGGTCCTCGTCGCTGCCCGCCCCCGTCTCCAGGACGGCGACGCCGGCGGTGGCGTGGGGGACGAAGACGTTGAGCAGCCCGTCGGGCGGTGCGCCACCCGCTCCGGCGACGAAGGAGGCGCACTCGTCGGTGAGGTCGACGACGCGCTGGTGGCCGCCGGTGCGGACCTGTAGGACAGTCGTGAGCACGGACGCCTAGCCTAGGTGGGTGACCCCGCGGACCGCGGGACTGTCCCCATCGACAGCGGGAGGACCACGACCGTGGCCAGACGCGACGAAGCAGGCTCGAGGAGCGGCGCCGCCAACCCCGGCCCGATCCTCAACGGGCTCCCCAGCCAGCTGCCGGACATCGACCCGGACGAGACGGCGGAGTGGCTCGCCTCGCTCGACGGTGTGGTGGACGAGCGCGGCCAGAACCGGGCCCGCTACCTCATGCTCCAGCTGCTGCAGCGCGCTCGGGAGCGCCAGGTCGGCGTCCCCAGCCTCACGGCGACGGACTACATCAACACCATCGGCCCGGAGCAGGAGCCGTGGTTCCCCGGCGACGAGGAGGTCGAGCGCCGCTACCGCGCCTGGATCCGCTGGAACGCGGCGATCATGGTGCACCGGGCGCAGCGCCCGGGCATCGGCGTGGGCGGGCACCTGTCCAGCTACGCCTCCTCCGCGACGCTCTACGAGGTCGGCTTCAACCACTTCTTCCGGGGCAAGGACCACGCCGGCGGCGGCGACCAGATCTACATCCAGGGGCACGCCTCCCCCGGCGTCTACGCCCGCGCGTTCCTCGAGGGCCGCCTCACGCAGGACCAGCTCGACGGCTTCCGCCAGGAGCGCTCGCACACCGGCGGCGGGCTGTCCTCGTACCCGCACCCGCGCCTCATGCCGGACTTCTGGGAGTTCCCGACGGTGTCGATGGGCCTCGGCCCGATCAACGCCATCTACCAGGCGCAGTTCAACAAGTACCTGCACAACCGCGGCCTGAAGGACACCTCCCAGCAGCACGTGTGGGCGTTCCTCGGCGACGGCGAGATGGACGAGCCGGAGGCGCGCGGCCTGGCGCACGTGGCCGCCAACGACGAGCTGGACAACCTCACGTTCGTCGTCAACTGCAACCTGCAGCGCCTCGACGGGCCCGTCCGCGGCAACGGCAAGATCATCCAGGAGCTGGAGGCGTTCTTCCGCGGTGCGGGCTGGAACGTCATCAAGGTCGTGTGGGGCCGGGAGTGGGACCCGCTGCTGGGGGCCGACGCCCAGGGCGCGCTCGTGAACCTCATGAACGCCACCCCCGACGGGGACTACCAGACGTACCGCGCGGAGAACGGCGCCTTCATCCGCGAGCACTTCTTCGGCCGCGACCCGCGGACCGCGAAGCTCGTGGCGAACCTCAGCGACGAGCAGATCTGGCAGCTCAAGCGCGGCGGGCACGACTACCGCAAGGTCTACGCCGCCTACAAGGCCGCGACCGAGCACCACGGCCAGCCGACGGTGATCCTCGCCAAGACCATCAAGGGTTACGCGCTGGGCCCGCACTTCGCCGGGCGCAACGCCACCCACCAGATGAAGAAGCTGACGCTGGAGGACCTGAAGCTCCTGCGCGACAGCCTGCGCATCCCGATCTCCGACGAGGACCTCGAGCGCGACCCGTACCAGCCGCCGTACTACCACCCCGGTGACGGCGACGAGACGGTGCAGTACCTGCGCAAGCGCCGCACCGACCTCGGCGGCCCGGTGCCGCAGCGGCGCACGACCAGCTCCGCCCTGCACCTGCCGGGGCAGGACTCGTACAAGGTCGTCGAGCGGGGCTCCGGCAAGCAGGAGATCGCCACGACGATGGCGTTCGTCCGCCTGCTCAAGGACCTCATGAAGGACAAGGAGTTCGGCGAGCGGGTCGTGCCGATCATCCCCGACGAGGCGCGCACGTTCGGGATGGACTCCCTGTTCCCGACGCTGAAGATCTACAACCCGCACGGGCAGGAGTACACGTCCGTCGACCGCGACCTGATGCTGGCGTACAAGGAGTCCCCGCAGGGGCGCATCCTCCACGTCGGCATCAACGAGGCCGGGGCCACCGCGGCGTTCACCGCCGTCGGGTCCTCCTACGCCACGCACGGCCTGCCGATGGTGCCGATCTACATCTTCTACTCGATGTTCGGCTTCCAGCGGACGGGCGACGCGATCTGGGCGGCGGCGGACCAGATGACGCGGGGCTTCCTCATCGGGGCCACGGCCGGCCGGACCACCCTGACCGGTGAGGGGCTGCAGCACGGCGACGGGCACTCCCCGCTGCTGGCGTCGACCAACCCGGCGGTCGTCACGTACGACCCGGCGTACGGCTACGAGCTCGGGCACATCGTCCGCGACGGCCTGCGCCGGATGTACGGGGAGAACGCCGAGAACGTCATCTACTACATCACCGTCTACAACGAGCCGATGGTGCAGCCGGCGCAGCCGGAGGACGTCGACGTCGAGGGCATCCTCAAGGGCATGCACCGCATCTCGCGGGCCGAGAACGACGGGCCGCGGGTGCAGCTGCTGGCGTCGGGCGTCGGGGTGCAGTGGGCGCTGGAGGCCCAGCAGCTGCTGCGCGACGACTGGGGCGTGGCGGCGGACGTGTGGTCGGTGACCTCGTGGAACGAGCTGCGCCGGGAGGCCATCGAGTGCGAGGAGCACACCTTCCTCAACCCAGGTGAGGAGGCACGGGTGCCGTACGTGACGCGGCGCCTGAAGGAGACCTCCGGGCCGGTGGTGGCGGTCAGCGACTACATGCGCGCGGTGCAGGACCAGATCAGCAACTGGGTGCCGACGGACTTCGCCTCCCTGGGCGCGGACGGCTTCGGCTTCTCCGACACCCGGCCGGCGGCGCGGCGGGCCTTCCACATCGACGGCCCGTCGGTGGTGGTGCGCGCGCTGGAGATGATCGCCAAGCGCGGGGAGGGCGACTGGCGCGCTCCGGGCCACGCGATCGAGAAGTACCGGCTGCACGACGTGCGGGCCGGCCGCTCCGGCAACGCCGGCGGCGAGTCGTGACCCTGCGCTGAGCGCCTCCGAGGAGGGCCGGTCCCCGTCGGGACCGGCCCTCCTCGCACGTCCACCCGTTCCCCCGGCCCCCCGCGCCCTCGCGCCCTCCCGCCCTCGCGCCCGGAAAGGACCCTTTCCGGGGTCGGAGACGGCCCCTGGACCCCGGAAAGGGTCCTTTCCGGCTCCAGGACGCGCGTCAGCCCCGGAAAGGGTCCTTTCCGGGGCTGAGGGCTGAGGGCTGAGGGCTGAGGGCTGAGGGCTGAGGCCCGGGGTGGGTGGCGGATCAGCGCCCGGAGCGGTCCGCCCGGGCGATCTGCTCCTCCAGCTCACGCAGCAGCGGGGCGACCCGGCCGCGGTCGGGGTGCTCTCCGAGAGCGCGCAGGTGCCGGCGGGCCTCCCCGTAGCGGCCGGAGTCGACGGCTGCGGCGACGAGGTGGCGGCCCGCCTCCACGTCGTGCTCCCGGGGCCGCCAGTGCCCCACCCCGAGGCTGAGGGCCTCGTCGGGCATGCCCGCGTCCCGCAGGATCGACAGCCCCTCGGCCAGCGCCACGCCGCTGGGGTCGCGGTCGGCGGCGATGCTGAGGCGGCGCAAGGCCCCGTCGCGGTCGTCGGCGACGGAGAGCCGCGCCAGCTCCAGCAGCGGCCGCCACGCGCGGGGGCTCTGCGCGAGCTCCTCCGCGGTGGCCCACACGGCGTTGTCGGCCGCGCGCTGCGGGTCGCCCGACTGCTGGGCCTCGTGCCCCTCGGCGGCGCGGGTGCGCACGAGCTCGGCGAGGGTGGAGAACGCGGCCCCGTCGTTGGGGTCCTCCCGCAGGGCCTCGCGCAGGCCGGCCTCGGTGACGACCGGCGCCGCGGTGGATCCCTGTGCGCGCCGGGCCCGCTGCGAGGCCGGTCCGGCGGGGGCGTCCGTCCCCGCTCGCGCACCGCGTGGTGCGGACCTGCGGCGCAGGCGGTCGAGCAGTCCCATGCGTCCCCTTCCGTCGGCTGTGCCGAGGTGGCGGTGGTCGTCCAGGCGCTCGAACCCTAGCCCAGACGGGTGACGGTGGCCTCGCGCATCGTGAGGGCCGCGGGACGGACGTGCGGGCGGCGAGGGAGCGCCGGGGGCGGCGCACTACGCTGCCCGCCCGTGGATCCGGCCCGCACCGCCCTCTCGGTGGAGACCGTGCGCCGGCTGGAGGCCGCGAGCTCGGCGTTCGGCTCGGCGATCGCGGCCCGGATGGAGGGCTCGCTGCCCTGGTACCGGGCGCTGCCGCCGAGCGAGCGCTCGTGGGTGTCGCTGGTGGCCCAGGCGGGGTTCGCGTCGTTCATGCGCTGGCTGCAGGACCCCTCGGTGGCGGTGGTGCCGGGCGCGGACGTCTTCGGCACGGCGCCGCGGGAGCTGACGCGGGCGGTGACGCTGGAGCAGACGGTGGAGCTGGTCCGGACCGCGATCGACGCCTGCGAGGAGGGGGTCGACGCCGTCGTGACCGGTGAGGACCTGCCGCGGGTGCGCGAGGCCCTGCTGCGCTACTCCCGGGAGGTCGCCTTCGGCGCCGCGGGGGTCTACGCCCGGGCCGCGGAGACGCGCGGCGCCTGGGACGCGCGGCTGGAGGCGCTGGTCGTGGACGCCGTGCTGCGCGGGGATCCCGAGGAGACGATCGGGTCGCGCGCCTCGGCGCTGGGCTGGCACCTGGACGCGGCCGCGACGGTGGTGGCGGGCAGCGCCGGTGACGTCGACGGCGTCGTGCCGCGGGTGCGGCGGGTGGTCCGCGGCGCCGGCGGGGACTGCCTCGTGGGCGTGCAGGGCGAGCGGCTGGTGGTGGTCCTGGGGGCGGTGGCGGACCCGCTGGAGGTGGCCGCGGCCCTGGCGGAGTCGGCGTTCGGGCCGGGGCCGGTGGTGGTGGGCCCGCAGGTGCCGGCGCTGCCGCTGGCGGGGCGCTCGGCGCGGGCTGCGCTGGCGGGGGTGGTGGCCGCACGGGCGTGGCCCGGCGCCCCCCGCCCGGTGCTGGCGGACGACCTGCTGCCGGAGCGGGCGCTGTCGGGGGACGTCGCGGCGCGGCGGGCGCTCGTGGACCGGGTGCACCGGCCGCTGGCGGCGGCGCAGGGTGCGCTGCTGGAGACGCTGACGTCCTACCTGGAGCACGGCGCGTCGCTGGAGGGCTGCGCGCGGGCGCTGTTCGTCCACCCCAACACCGTCCGGTACCGGCTGCGCCGGGTGAGCGAGGTCTGCGGCTGGAACCCGGTGGTCCCCCGGGAGCGGTTCGTGCTGCAACTGGCGCTGCTCCTGGGCAGATTGGCCGCTCCATCGTCACCACGGTCGAACACACCGTGACGGCGCGCCGACGGGCAGGTGGCCTGACGCCTGCGTGTTTGTAGGATCCGCACAACAACGCGGGTCGAAACTGGTGAGCGTCGTGACCGCGTCGGCGCTCGACGGCAGGGGAGATTGGGTTCGTGCTCGTCATCGTCTGTCCGGGTCAGGGCTCCCAGGTCCCGGGGTTCCTCGCCCCGTGGCTGGAGCTGCCCGGCTTCTCCACCCGCCTGCGCTGGCTCTCCGCCGTCGCGGGCACCGACCTCGTGGCCCACGGCACGACGTCGGACGCCGAGACCATCCGCGACACCGCGGTGGCGCAGCCCCTCATCGTCGCCAGCGGCCTCGCCGTGCTGGGCGAGCTCACCGGCGCCGGCGGGGCGCTGCCGGCGGCCCTGACCAGCGGCCACTCGGTGGGTGAGATCACCGCGGCGGCCGCCGCGGGCGTCCTCACCCCGGAGCAGGCGGTCGTGCTCGTGCGCGAGCGCGGCCGGGCGATGGCCGCCGCGAGCGCCGCGACGCCGACGGGCATGAGCGCCGTCCTCGGCGGCGACGCCGAGGAGGTCGCGGAGGTCCTCGCCCGCCACGGCCTCACCGCGGCCAACGCCAACGGCGGCGGGCAGGTCGTGGCCGCCGGGACGCTGGAGGCGCTGCAGGCGCTGGCCGGGGACCCGCCGGCGAAGGCGCGGGTCGTGCCGCTGCAGGTGGCGGGCGCCTTCCACACGGAGCACATGGCCCCCGCGGTGGAGGTGCTGGCCGGCTACGCCGCGGCGCTGGAGCCGCAGCCCGCCCGCACGCCGGTGGTCTCCAACACCGACGGCGCGGTGCTCACCGACGGACCGGAGGTCCTGCGCCGCATCGTGGCGCAGGTCAGCCGCCCGGTCCGCTGGGACCTCTGCACCGAGCGCTTCGCCGAGCTGGGCGTGACCGCCCTGCTCGAGCTGGCCCCGGCGGGCACCCTCGTCAACCTGGCCAAGCGCCAGCTGAAGGGCGTGGAGGTGCTGGCGCTGAAGGCGCCGGAGGACCTCGACCGGGCCCGCGCCCTGGTCGCGGAGCACGGCGGCACCGGCGCGCCCTCCCCCGACGTCACCGCGGCGGGTGCGCTGTGAGCGGCCCCGTGCAGCTGCGCACCGCGCCGTCCCGGCAGGCGCGCATCCTCGGGGTGGGCGCGCACCGCCCGCCCCGCATCATCGACAACGCGGAGGTGTGCACCTGGATCGACTCCTCCGACGAGTGGATCCAGCAGCGCACCGGCATCGTCACCCGCCGCTGGGCGGCCCCGGACGTCAGCGTCGTGGACATGTCCGAGGACGCCGCCGCCAAGGCGCTGGCCGCCGCGGGCCTGACGGGCCAGGACGTGGACGCGGTCGTCGTGGCGACGGTGTCGCACCTGCAGCAGACCCCCGCGGCCGCGGCGATCCTGGCGGACCGGCTGGGGGCGACCCCGGCGGCGGCCTTCGACATCTCCGCGGGCTGCGCGGGCTTCTGCCACGGCGTCGCGCTGGCGGGCGACCTGGTGCGCGGCGGCACGGCGACCAACGTGCTCGTCGTCGGCGTCGACAAGCTGTCCGACTTCACGGACGTCTCCGACCGCTCGACGGCGTTCCTGTTCGCCGACGGCGCCGGGGCCGTCGTGGTGGGCGCCTCGGAGGAGGCCGGGATCGGCCCGACGGTCTGGGGCTCCGACGGCGGGCAGGCGGACGCCATCCGGTCGAAGGTCTCGTGGCTGCAGCTGCGCCGGGGCGCGGTTCCGCTGGGCGAGCAGGTGGCCGTGGAGGCCGCGGCCGCCGCGCCGGAGGCCGCTCCGTGGCCGTACCTGGAGCAGGCGGGCCAGACGGTGTTCCGCTGGGCGGTGTGGCAGATGGCGCCCGTGGCCCAGCGCGCGCTGGACGCCGCGGGGGTGCGCGCGGAGGACCTCGACGCCTTCATCCCGCACCAGGCCAATGCGCGGATCATCGACGCCATGGTGAAGCAGCTGAAGCTGCCCGACTCGGTGCACGTGGCCCGCGACATCACCGAGATGGGCAACACCTCGGCGGCGTCGGTGCCGCTGGCGATGGAGCGCGTGCTGGCCGATGGCGAGGCGCCGTCCCGCGGGTTGGCGCTGCTCATCGGCTACGGCGCGGGCCTGTCCTACGCGGCGCAGGTGGTCCGGCTGCCGTAGCCCCGGCCACCCGCCTCACGGGTGGCCACGTCCGACTCCCGGCGCGCGCTCCCGCGCTCCGGGCACCACGGCGGGACCGTCGGGTCCCGTCCGCGACAGAAGGAGAGCGAATGGCCAGCGAGCAGGAGATCCTCAGCGGTCTCGCGGAGATCATCAACGAGGAGACCGGCCTGCCGACCGACAGCGTCGAGCTCGACAAGTCCTTCACCGAGGACCTCGACATCGACTCCCTGTCGATGATGACCATCGTCGTGAACGCCGAGGAGAAGTTCTCCGTCCGCATCCCGGACGAGGACGTCAAGAACCTCAAGACGGTCGGCGACGCCGTCTCCTACATCGCCCAGGCCCAGGGCTGAACCGCTGCCGGGGCCGCCTCCGCGGCCCCGGCGCACCGTCCCCCTCCATCCCCATCCCCTCGCTGACCGCTCGTGAAGGAGTTGACCGACCATGACCGCAACCCCACGGCGCGTCGTCGTGACCGGGCTCGGAGCCACGACGCCCCTGGGTGGCGACGTGGCGTCCACCTGGGAGGCCGCCCTGGTGGGCCGTTCCGCGGCCAGGCCCATCACGGCGGACTGGATCGGGGAGTACGACCTGCCGATCCGCTTCGCGGCACAGGCTGCGGTGCCGGCCGTCGACGTCCTGACGCGCCAGGAGGTGAAGCGGCTGGACCCCTCGGCGCAGTTCTCCGTCATCGCCGCCCGTGAGGCCTGGCGCGACGCCGGCAGCCCCGAGGTGGAGAGCACCCGCCTCGGCTCGGCGATCGGCACGGGCATCGGCGGGATCTGGACGCTGCTGACGGCGTACGACACGCTCCGGGAGAAGGGCGCGCGCCGCGTGCTGCCCCTGACCGTGCCGATGCTGATGGCCAACAGCTCCACCGCCGCCGTCAGCCTGGAGTTCGGTGCGGGGGTCGGGGCCCACTCGCCCGTCAGCGCGTGCGCCTCGGGCGCGGAGGCGATCGCCTACGCCCTGGACATGATCCGCTCGGGCCGCGCCGACGTGGTGATCGCCGGCGGCACCGAGGCGGCGATCCACCCGCTGCCCATCGCCTCGTTCGCCGCGATGCGGGCCATGTCCCAGCGCAACGAGGACCCGGAGCACGCCTCCCGGCCCTTCGACAGCTCCCGTGACGGCTTCGTCCTCGGTGAGGGCGCGGGCATCCTCGTGCTGGAGGCCGAGGAGCACGCCCGGGCCCGCGGGGCGCGGATCCACGCGGAGTTCGTCTCCGCGGGCCTGTCGGCCGACGCGCACCACATCACGGCTCCGGAGCCGACGGGCGCGGGTGCCGCCCGCGCCCTCCGTGACGCCCTGCGCTCCGGCGACCTGCAGCCGTCCGATGTGATCCACGTCAACGCGCACGCGACGTCGACGCCGATCGGTGACGTCGCCGAGGTGCAGGGGCTGCGGGCGGGCCTGGGCTCGGCGCTGGACCAGGTGGCCGTCTCGGCGACCAAGTCGATGACGGGGCACCTGCTGGGTGCGGCGGGGGCGATCGAGAGCGTCCTGACGGTGCTCGCGCTGCGGGAGCGGATCGCGCCGCCGACGATCAACATCGACGACCTCGACCCCGCGGTGGACATCGACGTGGTCCGCAAGGACCCGCGGCCGCTGCCGGCGACGGGCGACCTCGTCGCCCTCAACAACGCGTTCGGCTTCGGCGGGCACAACGTCAGCCTGGCGTTCCGCACGGCGGGCTGAGCGGACTCCTCCCGGCCCCGCCGGCAGCAGACGACGGAGCGCCCCGCCCCTTCCCCGGGGGCGGGGCGCTCCGTCGTCTGCGTGGGGCCTCGCCGGCCGGGGGCGCCTCCCCGGCCGGCGCGCCGACGCCCGGGTCAGCCGACCTGGTGGAGCCAGCGGACGTCGGCGCCGTCGCCTGCGTAGCGGAAGGGCTCCAGCTCGGCGTCCCAGGGCTCGCCCATGGCCACCTGGAGGGCGTCGCGTACGCGCTGCGGGTCACCGAGCTCCAGGGCCGCCCGGATGCGGTCCTCGTGGACGAGGACGTTGCCGTGCACGTCAGTGGTGGCGTGGAAGATGCCGAGGGCCGGGGTGTGGCTCCAGCGGCCGCCGTCCACGCCGGGGCTCGGCTCCTCCGTCACCTCGAAGCGCAGGTGGGCCCAGCCGCGCAGGGCCGAGGCGAGGCGCGCGCCGGTGCCGGCGGGCGACTGCCAGATCAGCTCCGTGCGCTGGCAGCCCGGAGCGACCGGCTGTGGCGTCCAGTCGAGCACGACGCGCATGCCGAGGACACCGCTGGCGGCCCACTCGATGTGCGGGCACAGCGCTCGCGGTGCGGAGTGCACGAAGAGCACGCCACGTGTGGTCGCACCGGACATGCGTTCCTCCTCTGCGTCGGTGTGAGGGCGCCTTCCCCAAAACGACCTCGCACTGCAGCGGACGAACTCCACGTTCGGTTCGACTTCTCGTGTTCAGCTCTTCGCCGGGCCATCATGCCCGACGGCCCGACCCGGAACCAGCACCTCGGCGCGTCGCGGCGGGCGCGTCGTGGACCGCTCCCACCGCCCTTCCCGCGACGGGCGGTGGGCGTGCGGGGCTCAACCGCGCGGCCGGCCGTGCCGATGCAAGGACGCAGGGCGACTGCGCGCCCGCACGCTCCCCGGGCGGGGGCGTCGTCGCGCACGTCCCCACGCCGGCAACCCCACGAGCAGCGAGGAACGGGAGCGGTCCGAGATGGATCACCACAACGGCCACCGCGGTGACTCCGGTCCCGCCGAGACCGCCGGAGAGATCTCCGAGGTGATCCGCCCGGCGGCGATCGTGCCGGAGGAGGCCGCGAGGGCGATCCTCGTCGAGCTGGCCCTGCGCGACGTGCAGAACGGCGGGGTGTGGCGCGCGCAGCCGAGCCTGTGGAGCCGCTACGACCGGCCCTGGAACGGGCCGGACAACCCGGCGGGCGCCGAGCTCATCGGCCGCCTCCACGTCGCCTACGGCACTCCCACCAAGTACGAGATCACCGTCTACCGCGTGACCGTGACGCACTTCGGCAGCGAGCTCGGCTGGTCCGTCGAGTCGCTCGCCGACGAGGCCCTCGGCCACGGCGACCTGCGCCTGCAGGACTGCCCCCGCGCCGTGCTGGCCAGCCCGCCCCCGCCCTTCCGGTACTAGGGTCCGTCCCGCGGGAGCGTGCGACGGTCCGCCCCGACCGGCCGCACCGCGCGGGCCTCATGATCGTGGAGGTCGGGAGCGTCGGAGCCGGCTCGCTGCAGGGGCGTCGCACGACGCTCCAGTCCCCAGACTCCGCTCACGTCGACGGTCCACGCGGAGCCCGCGTCGTCGAGCATGTCGGACAGGGAGCCGACGACCACCGTGGCCTCCTCCACGAGCTGGACGAGGTCGTCGCCGGGGGTCCCCTCGCACGCGCAGCGCACCTCCTCGCGGATGAGGTGGAGCGCGCAGTCGACGGCGTCGAGCCACGCGTCGCCGTCCGCCTCGTCGAGGTGGCGGTGGAGGTCGGCCAGTCCGTCGAGGCGCAGGTCCCACCGCAGCAGGCGCTGCAGCGCCAGTGCCCGCCGGTACGAGGGAACCGCTGTCAGGAACCAGCGCCGCAGGCTGGGACGCAGGTGCGCCGGGACACCCTCGTACAGGGCCTCGTAGGCCGAGAGGTCGCGGTGCGCGCGCACCGTCAGAGGGCGCCAGCCCACCCCGGCCATGCCCAGCCGTGCAAGCCCGTAGGGCTCTGCGCTCACTCTCGGTATGTTATTCGCTACTCATTGCAGTGTCCTGCTGATCCCGCGCGGCTGCCGAGAGCCGGCGCCGGCAGTCAGGACCGCCGGCGCCCCGGGGAGGTCAGGAGCCGCTGGCGGAGGCGGGGTGAGCTCTCCCCGGCGATGCCGGCCAAGAGGGCCCCGGTCAGCAGCCACGTCCCCACGCCGGGTCCGGCGCTCACCACTGCGGAGGACATGCCGACGACCGGGGTCGCCAGCAGCGCCAGCAGGCACCCGCCGCCCAGGACGACGAGCGCGGCGGCCAGACGGGAGGCGCCGTGGTCCCGCCGGAAGAGTGAGAGGCGCACCGAGGGCTGGCTCCAGCGATGGGCGCCGGCCAGCAGCGCCGTCTCCCCAGGGCGACCACCACCGCGAGAAGCACCACCGCCGCCAGGACGGTGCCGAAGGCCGCCAGCACGCCGGCGGCGTACAGCAGCGGACCCGCGCAGCAGCCCACCAGCGCAGCGGCGGCGGGCGGCAGGAGCAGCCGACGGCCCGAAGCCCTCGGCGGCTCCTCCGGCCGCAGTCGATCCGCGTCACCCGGCGTCACGTCGCCGGCATGCCGCCACGCTCCGGCGCGGAGGACGGTGGTCCCCCGCAGGCGCTCCACCCGCCGGGCGGCCCGCACGGGACAGCCCCGCCGGCGCCTGCGAGCATCGGAACGTGCCCGACGCCCGAGAGCCGCACCGCTACCACCGCCCCGTGCTGCGGGGCCCCGATGCTCTGGCGGAGATGGCCGGCGGGCTCGACCCCGCCGAAAGGGAGGAGGCCGCCCACGCCGTCGCCGCCGCCCTGGTGCGCGGGGCGCGCTCGGCGGACGATGCCGAGGTCACCCGCCGCATCGTCCAGCTGGCCGAGGACGAGGGCCTCGACCTGATCGCCTCCCTGTGGGCGGACGCCCCGCCGGACTCCCTCCCCGGCGCCCTGTGGCGGCTGTACGCCCTGCGCACCTGGGTCCGCTCCGACGCCGACGCGGTGGCGCGGCAGTTCCGCGAGGGGCGCAAGCGCGCTCCCGTGCACGAGGTCGTGGCGGGGGTGGCGGAGCCGCCGGGGCCGGCGGAGGTCGCGGCCCTCGTCGACGCGGTCCTCACGGGGGTCGCCGGTGGCGACCTCGCCGTGACGTTCGAGCGGGCGGCGGCGTTCTGCCGGGTCGTCGCCGTCGGCCGGGCCCACCACGCCGACGAGGTCGGCGCGGGGCGGCGCCCCCACGAGCTCGACGTCCGGCACGGCGGGTCCGACGCGGAGGACGGCCACGACTCCGCCACGGCGATGACGCGCTCGGCGGGGCGGCTGCTGCGCACCGCGGAGCAGCTGGAGGCCGCGGCGCACCGCTGGCGCGAGGACGAGCCGCTCTGAGGTCTCCCGGCGCCGGGACGACGGCCGTCCCGCAGGGGCTCAGCCGGGCTGCACGCCGGTGAAGAAGGCCTCGGCCTCCGCGTCGGCGGGGTAGACGAGCTCCACGCGCAGCTCGTCCAGGGTGACGTCGCGGGCGGAGCTGAAGCGCGCGACCATCCCGACGGTGCGCACGATGCGGCCGTCGATGCGGAAGTGCGGGCAGAGCACCAGCGGCGAGCCGGGATGCGTGCGCGGCGGGATCCCCCGGGTGGCGGTGGTCGCCAGGTCCAGCAGGTCCAGCAGCTCCGGGTCGCCGGGGTGACGGGCGACGTCGTCCTCCAGCCGGCGCAGCCCGAGCAGGGCGACCTCGTCCCAGTTGTCCACCATCGGCCGCCACGCCCCGGTGAAGAGCAGGCGCACGAGGTTGCGCTCCTCCCCTGCGAGCAGGGCGGCTGCGGGGGCGTTGGCGTCGACGAGGTTCCAGCGGCCGTCGACGGCGAAGGCCGGGTAGGGCTCGTGGCGCTGCAGCAGCCGGGAGACGACCGCGCGGAAGGGCTGCAGGTCCGGCGCGCCCAGCGGGTTCTCCTCGTAGGCGGGCGGGAAGCCGGCGCTGGCCAGGAGGTCGTTGCGGGCGCGCAGCGGCAGGGTGAGCGCCTCCGCGAGCCGGTGCACCATCGCGGCGCTGGGGCGGGAGCGTCCCGTCTCCAGGAAGGAGAGGTGGCGGGTGGTGGTGCCGGCCGCCGTGGCGAGTGCGAGCTGGCTGGTGGAGCGCTGCCGCCGCCAGGAGCGCAGGGCGGCGGCGAACGGCGGCGAGGGCTGCACGCTGGTCACCGCGACAGCGTGGCGCACGCGGGGAAGGACTTCCATTCCCTGCCGGGGAATCGACCTCATGCCCCGGGGCCGGCTCCACTGGGCGCCGCAGCAGCCGGTCGAGCCCCGAGGGACGGAGTCCACCATGCGCATCCAGCAGAGCATCGAGAGGCAGGCCCCGGCGGCGGGGCGGCGGGCGGGTGGCCACACCCCCCTGCGCGCGGCCGTCCGGGCCAACGTCGCCTTCTCCGCCACCACGGGAGTCCTCGCGGTGGCCGGCGCTCCGGTGTTCGCGCGCCACCTGGGGGACGTGGGCGAGGGGGCGCTGGCCGGTCTCGGGGCGGCGCTGGTGCTGTTCGCCGCGACGGTGGCGCTGCTGGGCTGGCGCAGCGCCTCGGCGCGGCTCGGGCGGGTGCTGGCCGTGCTGGACGCCGCATGGGTCGCGGGCAGCGCCGTCGTGCTCCTGGTCGCGGGCGCCCGCTTCACGACGGCCGGGGTGCTGGCCGTGGTGGGCACCTCCGCCGCCGTGGGGGTGCTGGCGGTGCTGGAGTGGCGGCGCTCCGGCGGCACCGCGCCGGCACGGGGACCCGCGCCCTCCTGACCTCGCACCGGGGCGCGCGCGCAGGCGGGGACGGGCCACCCGTCCGGCCCCCTCCCGCGGGCGCTCCTGCACGATGCGCGAGGCCGCAGTTACAATGGTGGAGGCGTCGGGCCGCGGTAGCCCCGGGTCCCATTTGATGAAGCCGCTTCGAGCGGCCGTGTGCCGAGAGGCGCTCCCGGTCCGACGCCCCCAGTCCTCTCCGCTCCCCTCCTCCCCGGCCCCGCCGCGCGGGCACCGGGTGACGGCGCTAGCGTCGAGCCGTGACTTCGTGCACGTGCATGCACCTGGCACGGTCACGACGCGGAGGCAGCCGCACGGGCGCCGCCCGGCGAGGCCTCCGCAGCCCGATGCAGCCCACCCGAGGAGCGGACATCCCCATGGCCCCCGCGGTCCCCACGATCACCCTGAACAACGGCCTGCCCGTCCCCCAGCTCGGATTCGGGGTGTGGCAGGTGCCCGACGACGAGGCGGACAAGGCCGTCACGACGGCCCTAGGCGCCGGATACCGCCTCATCGACACCGCCGCCGTGTACGGCAACGAGGAGGGCGTCGGACGCGCCCTCGCCTCCTCCGACGTCCCGCGAGAGGAGGTGTTCCTCACCACGAAGCTGTGGAACACCGAGCAGGGCTACGACTCCACCCTGCGGGCGTTCGACGCGAGCCTGCAGCGGCTCGGGCTCGACTACGTGGACCTGTACCTGATCCACTGGCCGCTGCCGCAGAAGGACGCCTACGTCGAGACGTGGCGGGCCTTCGAACGGCTGTACGCCGAGGGCCGCGCCAAGGCGATCGGCGTGTCGAACTTCCAGCCGCACCACCTCGACCGGCTCGCCGCCGAGACCGAGGTCGTGCCGGCGGTCAACCAGGTGGAACTGCACCCCTACCTGCAGCAGCGCGAACTGCGGGCGGCCTGCGACCGGCGCCAGACCGTCCTGGAGGCGTGGAGCCCGCTGGCCTCCGGCGGTGACGTCCTCCGCGATCCGGTCATCGCCGCGATCGCCGAGGCGCACGGCAGGAGCCCGGCCCAGGTCGTGCTGCGCTGGCACGTCGAGCAGGGCCACCTCGTCATCCCCAAGTCGGTGACGCCGGAGCGGATCGCGGCCAACATCGACGTGTTCGACTTCGAGCTCACGCAGGACGAGCTGGGGCAGATCGGCGGACTGGACCGCGACGGTCGCGTCGGCCCCCACCCCGACGAGTTCAACCTCGGGGCCTGACGGCTCGAAGCGCACGAACGGGCAGGGCCCCGGAGGGAATCCTCCGGGGCCCTGCCCGTCTCACGGGACGCTCGCGTCAGCCGCTGGTGGTCACCAGGTGCGTGGCGTGGTCGTAGGTGAAGGTGATCGGCCCGCCCTTCCAGTCGAGCGCGATGTTCTGGCCGTCGCGGGCGCCGTCGGCGCCGTAGTTCTCCGCCCAGGCCTTGTCGATCGCGACCTTGTAGGAGTAGCTGCCCGCGGGCAGGTCGACGGTCAGCGTCCAGAGCTTCGTGGTCGCGTCGTACGTCATCTGCGCCTGGTCGCAGGCGGGGCTCCAGTCCGCCGGGCAGCCCATCTCGGAGTTGAGGTCACCGGGGACGGAGACCGCCGAGGCGGGGGTCGAGGGGCCGCTGGGGGCCGCCTGCTCCATGCCGACGGTGACGGAGGCACCGGAGGCGGAGAGGTTGCCGGAGTGGTCCTTCACGACGGCGCGGTACTCCAGCAGCGTGCCGACGGGCTGGTCGGAGACGTCGTGGAACACCCGGTAGGGCGCGTTGTCGTCGGTGCCGACGTAGGTCCACTCCTGCGTGCCCACCGGGCGGTAGGCGAAGCTGACCTGGTTGAGGCTCTTGCTGTCCAGGTCCACGCCGATCTCGACGCGCCCACCGGTGGTGGGCTCGACGGCGTCGGTGGTGAAGGTGGGCACCGCGGCGGCGCCGGACTTCTTCAGCTTGCCGGTGGCCTCCCAGACGACCGCGGACAGGGCCGGGACCGTCACGGTGATCCGGCCGTCGGCGTCGGTGCGGACGTCACCGGTGGCCTTGGGCCAGACCCCCTTGAACTTGCGCTCGCGGGTCTGGGCGGTGTCGAAGGTGACCGTGCGGCTCTCCTGCGAGTTGTTCACCGCCACCACGTACTCGACGTCCTTGCGGTCGTCGATGCGGCTGAAGGCGTAGACGCCGGCCTTCTCGTCGGCGTACCGGTGCAGCTGCGCGCCGTCCGCGAGGGTGGGGTGCTTCTCCCGCAGCTCCGCCAGCTCGGAGATCCAGCGGTACATGGGGTGCTTGCGGTCGAAGTTGTAGGACGCCGTGGTGGCGTCGGTGCCGATGAGGTCGTCGTCGTTGTACGTCGAGACCTTCGACGGGAACATGTCCTGCCGTGCGTCCTGGTCGTTGCCGTCGCCGGTGAAGCCCTGCTCGTCGCCGTAGTAGACGACGGGCTGGCCGCGGGTCAGGTACATCAGGGAGTGCACGAGCTGGTCGCGCTTGAGCAGCTCGTCGCCGGTGGCACCGCCGTCGGCGAGGAACTTGCCGATGCGGCCCATGTCGTGGTTGCCGAGGAACGTGGGCAGCGAGTAGGCGTTGCTGTCCGCGTCGGTGTAGAGGTCGTCGTGTGCGAACAGGTCCTGCAGGTCCGTCGTCGGCCGGCCGTTGCCGAAGCCCGTGGCGCGCGCCTGGAAGGCGAAGTCGAGGGTGGCCTGCAGCTCCGCCTCGGTGGTGAACTTCGACAGGTTGCGCGGGTTGGAGTCGTACACCTCGCCGAAGGAGAAGAAGTCCTCGTTGCCCTGCGCCGCGGCGTGCTGCTCGATGGCGGGGGCGAACTCCTGCCAGAACTCGGTGTTGACGTGCTTGACCGTGTCGATGCGGAAGCCGTCGATGCCGAAGTCGACCCAGGCCTTGTAGATGTCGGCCATGCCGTCGACGACCTTGGGCTGCTCGGTGAAGAGGTCGTCCAGGCCGACGAAGTCGCCGTACTGGTCGGACTCGCCGCCGTTGAACTTGGCGTCGCCGCGGTTGTGGTACAGCGTCACGTCGTTCAGCCACGCCGGGACCTTGATGTCCTTCTCGGCGGGGTTCGGGAAGTACGGCGTGTACGGGAAGGAGACCTGGGGGTCCAGCTCCGGGAAGGTCTCCGTGCCCGCGAAGTCGCGGTCGTCGAAGGGGTTGCCCGCGGCGTCGCGGTAGGGCTCGGCGTCCTTCGTGATGTAGGCGCTCGATCCCTCCTCGTAGGCGATGACGTCCGCGGTGTGGTTGGTGATGATGTCGAAGAAGACCTTCATGCCGCGGCCGTGGGCCTCGTCGACGAGCTTCTTCAGCTCCTCGTTGGTGCCGAGGTGCGGGTCGATCTGCGTGAAGTCGGTGACCCAGTACCCGTGGTAGCCGGCGGAGGCGTTGCTGCCGAAGCCCTGGACGGGCTTGTTCTTGAAGGACGGCGTGAGCCAGAGGGCGGTCGTCCCGAGGCCCTTGATGTAGTCGAGCCGGTCGGTGAGGCCCTTGAGGTCGCCACCGTGGTAGAAGCCCTTGGAGGTCGGGTCGAAGCCGCTCTGGAGCCGGTCGCGCTCGTAGCCGCCGTAGTCGTTGGCGGCGGTGCCGTTCTCGAAGCGGTCGGCCATGACGAAGTAGAAGCGCTCGCGGGTGAGGTCCTCGCGCAGTGAGGACTTGGCCAGCTCGCGGTCGGACGCCTGCACGCCCGGCTGGGCGGTGGCGGCCGCAACGGAGACCGTCTTGGCCTCGTGGTCGTAGGTGAACCGCAGCTTGGCGGGGGCCTTGAGGACCAGGGGCGCGTTGTCGGCGCCCCAGCCGTAGCTCTCGTCCCAGGCGCCGTCGAGGCGGACCTTGTACTCGTAGGTGCCGGCGGGCACGTCCGCGACCAGCTCGAAGCGGGAGGCGGCGCCCTCGACGGCGGTCAGGTCGGCGACGGTGCAGGACGTGTCCCAGTCCGTGTCGCAGCCGATCTCGTCCTGGAGGGTGCCCATGAGGCTGACCCGCGACGGGGCGGGGTCGGCGGCCACGGCGGGGCTGGCCGCCGAGGCGAGGGCGAGGGTGACCGCGGCGGCGGCCACGGCGGAGACGGGACGGGTGCCCCGGGGACGCAGGGAAGGGGAACGGTGGGGGCGAAGCGGCCCAGCAGTGCGCACGGATGTCCTCTCCACGGTGAGCGACTGGCGCGAACGGTAACCCGCGGGAGGGACGCTTGGAAAGGGAGCTGCAAGCTTTGCAAGGACTCAGCAAGATCTTGCCCGGGTGGCGCGGGTCACCGCGGGGCCGGGCCGCAGCCCGGTGACCTGGGCGGGGGCCTTCCAGCGGCCGCGCGGGCCGTCGCACGAAGCGCGAGCGGCGGCTGCGCGGCGGCCTCCCCGGATCGGCCCGGGGCGCCGCGCCGCTCAGCCCTCGACGAGGACGAGGATGGCGATGCCGACGACCGAGGCGAGCGCCACGATGCCCGACCACTGCTGTCGCGCCACGTCGCCGGGCTTGGAGGTCAGCAGTCCCCAGAGGGAGATCCCGGCCAGCGCTCCGAGGATCACGAGGCCGGCCGTGGTCATCGTCATGGTCGTGACCCTACCGGCGCGCACCGCCCGCGCTCGGCGGCACGGGGCGCGTCGCGCGAGAGCCTCCGGCGAAGGCACCGGACCGCGCCAGATCAGCCAAATGATCACGCGGTGTGATCTTCCGACTACCCAGTGATGTTCTCGGCCGCCACAACGCAACAGAGGGTGTGTTTGATGTGGCGTTGGGTTGGTCGCAGGAGCACGCTAGGCGCGACCCGGCGGACCGCTCCAACAGGAGGCGCTCCGGCGGGCCGACGGCGAGTACGGACGATGACGACCGGACCGGCCTAGGAGGAACGGTGAAGCCGATGAGCGCACCGGAGACCAGCAGTTCCGCCAGCCCCCCACCCACCACGCGCCGCCGCGTCCTCGGCGGCGCTGCGACCCTCGCGCTCTGCGCCACCGCACTGACCGCCTGCGGCGAGGCGAACACGGGCACGGGCGTCCCGACGCTCACCTGGTACATCAACAACGCCTTCGACGCGCCGATCGGTGAGCGCTGTTCGGAGGAGGCGGAGGCGTACGACATCAGGACCGAGCAGTTGCCCAACAACGCCGCGGGACAGCGGGAGCAGATCCTGCGCCGCCTCGCCGCCAACGACTCCTCGATGGACATCCTCAGCCTCGACCCCCCGTACATGGCCGAGCTGGCCGAGGCGGGCTTCCTGCGCCCGTTCACCGGCGAGGAGCGGGAGGAGTTCTCCGAGGACGTCCTCGAGGGACCGCTGCAGCAGTCGCTGTACGAGGACACGATGTTCGGCGCTCCCTTCTTCGCCAACACCCAGCTCCTCTGGTACAAGAAGTCGGTCGCCGAGGAGGCCGGCCTCGACATGAGCGAGCCGGTCACCTGGGACCAGATCATCGACGCCGCCGAGCAGACGGACAGCACCGTCGCGGTCCAGGGCCAGCGCAACGAGAGCCTGATGGTCTGGGTCAACGCGCTCGTGGAGTCCGCCGGCGGGGCGATCATCGATCCCGACAGCCAGGGCGCCGACGCCGAGGACGTCGAGGCGACGATCGACAGCCCCGCCGGGAAGCGGGCTGCCGAGATCATGACCCGCATCGCGGACTCGACAGCCGCCCCGCCCGCCCTGAGCACCGCGGCCGAGGAGACCTCGCGAGCCGCCTTCCAGGAGGAGCGCGGCGGCTTCATGGTGAACTGGCCCTACGTCTGGAACGCCTTCGCCGCCGGCGAGGAGGACGGGACCCTGCCGGCCGGCTTCCGGGAGGACGTGGGCTGGGCCGTCTACCCGCGGGTGGACGCCGACACCCCCGCCGCGACCCCCATCGGCGGCGTCGGCCTCAGCGTCGGCGCCTTCAGCGAGCACCCCGACCTGGCCGTCGACGCGATCCGCTGCCTGCGCTCCGTCGAGAGCCAGGTCGAGCACATGCTCACCGGCGGCGAGCCGGGCGCCAACGCGGCCGTCTTCGAGGATCCCCGCGTGCGCGAGCAGTTCCCGATGTGGGAGGCCATCCGCACGGGCCTCGTCGACGCCGCACCGCGCCCCATCACCCCCTTCTACGGCGACGTCACCGGCGCGATCCAGCAGGGCTACCACCCCCCGAGCGAGATCTCCCCCGAAACGGCGCCCCAGCGGACGGCCGAGCTGATCGAGGGCGTCCTCTCCAACGAGCAGCTCCTCTAGGAGGCCCAGTGAGCACCACGGTTCCCGCCGCCGCGGGCGAGGTCCGCGACGACCTCTCCGTCACCCACCACGGACGCCCGAAGCTGAGCGACCGGGCCCGCCACGAGCGCCGCCTCGGCTGGATGCTCGCCGGGCCCGCGTTCGTCCTGATGGTGGCCGTCACCGGCTACCCCGTCCTCAACGCCGTCTGGCTGTCCCTCTTCGACTACCGGCTCACGGCTCCGGACGACCGGGAGTTCGTCGGGCTGAGCAACTACGCCCTGATCCTCAGCGACGGCCTGTTCTGGCGGCAGTTCGGCGTCACCGCGGCGATCACCGTGGTGACGGTCGCGGTGGAGTTCGTCCTGGGCTTCGCCCTCGCCATGGTGATGCACCGCGCGCTGTTCCTGCGGCGCACGCTGCGCACGGCGATCCTCATCCCCTACGGCATCATCACGGTCGTCTCCGCCTACGCCTGGCAGTACGCCTTCGCCTCGGCCTCCGGCTTCGTCAACCCGCTGCTCGGCCTCGGCGGCTACAACTGGTTCGGGGACACGGTCCCGTCCCTGGTGGTCATCTGCCTCTCCGAGATCTGGAAGACCACGCCGTTCCTGTCGCTGCTGCTGCTGGCGGGCCTGGCGCAGATTCCCGAGGACTACCTCGAGGCCGCCAAGGTCGACGGCGCCACCGCATGGCAGCGCTTCCGCAGGGTGATCATGCCGAACATGAAGGCGGCCATCATGGTCGCCCTGCTGTTCCGCACGCTCGACGCGTTCCGCATCTTCGACAACGTGTTCATCATGACCCAGGGCGCGCAGGGCACCGAGACCCTGTCCTTCCTGGCCTACCGGCAGACGATCTCGCGCGTGCAGATCGGCCTGGGCTCGGCGGTGAGCGTGATCCTGGCCATCCTGGTCGTGCTCATCGCGGTGATGTTCGTCAAGGGCTTCAAGACCAACCTGTCCCAGCAGAAGGGGTGACCATGACCACCATGGAACGAGAGGCCGGCGCCCCTCCGGCAGCCGAGACCAGCAGCAAGCGCTCCCCGAAGGTGTCCTCCAGCGAGCGCAAGAGCCAGATCCTGTGGCTCGTCGGGGCGATCGTCATCATCGCCTACGCGCTCATCCCGGTGGCGTGGATCCTCTCGCTGTCCCTGAAGGCCGGCGACGACATCAACAACCAGCGCTTCCTGCCGAGCGACGTCAGCCTGGAGAACTACCGCATCGTCCTGTCCTCGGACATCTTCCTCTCGGCGCTGCGCAACTCGGTCGGCATCGCCGCCATCGCCACGACGATCTCCGTGGTGCTCGCCACCCTGGCGGCCTATGCGATCGCCCGGCTGGAGTTCCCCGGCAAGAAGCTGATCCTGGGCGTGGCGCTGGCCATCACGGTGTTCCCGGTCATCTCCATCGCCACGCCGCTGTTCAACATGTGGCGGACCATCGGACTGTACGACACCTGGCTGGGGCTCATCATCCCCTACCTGTCGTTCTCGATCCCGCTCTCGGTCTACGTCCTCTCCGCGTTCTTCCGCGAGATCCCGTGGGAGATGGAGCAGGCGGCGCAGGTGGACGGCGCCACGGCGTGGCAGGCCTTCCGGAAGGTGATCGTGCCGCTGGCGGCACCCGGCGTCTTCACGGCGGCGATCCTCACCTTCTTCGCCATCTGGAACGACTTCGTCTTCGGCATCACCCTGACCTCCACGGAGGCGGCCAGGCCGGTGCCCGCAGCACTCGCGTTCTTCAGCGGCGCGAGCCAGTTCTCCCAGCCGACCGCCCCGATCGCCGCGGCGTCGGTCCTGGTCACCATCCCCGTGATCATCCTCGTCCTGCTCTTCCAGCAGAAGATCGTGGCGGGGCTCACCAACGGCGCAGTGAAGGGCTGATCCCATGGCAGCGATCGAGATCGACCACCTCGTCAAGCAGTACCCGAACGGCTTCAAGGGGGTCAACGACGTCAGCCTGAACATCGCCGACGGAGAGTTCGTGATCCTCGTCGGGCCCTCGGGCTGCGGGAAGTCCACCCTGCTGCGGATGATCGTCGGCCTGGAGGACATCACCTCCGGGGAGCTGCGCATCGACGGCAAGCGGGTCAACGAGAAGGCCCCCCGCGAGCGCAACCTGTCGATGGTCTTCCAGAACTACGCCCTCTACCCGCACCTCTCGGTCCGGGAGAACATCGCCTTCCCGCTGCGGCTGAAGAAGGACGTTCCCGAGGAGGAGATCCGGCGGCGCGTGGACGAGGCCGCCGGGCTGCTGGAGCTGGGTGAGCTGCTGGAGCGCAAGCCCGCACAGCTCTCCGGGGGTCAGCGCCAGCGCGTCGCGATGGGGCGCGCCATCGTCCGTCAGGCCGACGCGTTCCTCTTCGACGAGCCGCTGTCCAACCTGGACGCGAAGCTGCGCGGGCAGATGCGCAGCGAGATCTCCCGGATGCAGCGCCGCCTCGGCACCACGACGGTCTACGTCACCCACGACCAGACCGAGGCGATGACGCTCGGCGACCGGGTAGCGGTGCTGCGCAAGGGGATCCTGCAGCAGGTCGCCTCCCCGCGGGAGCTGTACGAGCAGCCGGCGAACCTGTTCGTGGCCGGGTTCATCGGCTCGCCGCCGATGAACTTCCTGCCCGCCCACGTCGAGGGTGACTGCCTCGACACCCCCTTCGGGCCGATCCCGCTGAGCCGCGAGCGGGCCGACGCGGTGGCCGGGCGGGACCTCCTCCTCGTCGGCATCCGGCCGGAGTACTTCGAGGACTCCTCGCTGGTGGACGACGCCAAGCGTCCGCACGGCAGCACGTTCCAGGCCCGCATCGACTTCACGGAGTGGCTGGGCGACGCGCAGTTCGCGTACCTGCCCTTCGACGCGGAGCCGGAGGTGCGGGACCGGCTGCGGGAGCTGTCCCAGGAGCTCGACAGCGACCAGCTGCGCACGCAGGCCGTCGTGAAGATCGACGCGTCCAGCCGGATCCGCGAGGGTCAGACCGCCGAGATGTGGGTGGACCTCCGCAAGATCCACGTGTTCGACCCGCGCACGGGCGAGAACCTGACCCGCGACGAGGAGGCCGGCGCCGAGCTCACCCGGCAGGTGGCGGCCGACCGCGCGCAGCAGGTGGACCTGGCCGGCGGCGGGCGCTCGAGCGGCACGACGGAGACGGGCGGTGCGGGGCCGACGGGCGGCGCCCACCGCGCCGACGCGCCGCAGTCGGTGGACGTGCGCGACGCGGCGGGGTCGAGGCAGATGTCGGGCGGCAGCACCACCTGAGCGAGGCGGGGCGGGGCCGTGGGCGCGGGGTGCCCACGGCCCCGCGCTCGTGCCGGCCCCCGGAGACCCCGGGGGGGGACGAGCGGCGCCGGTGGACGAGCGGCGCCGGGCGCGGCGGGGAACCGCTCAGCGCCCGGCGGCGGCGCTGCGGCGCTCCAGCAGGACGGTGTCCCGCCACCGCCCGGCCAGGGGCCCGTGGCTCATGAGGGCGATGCGCTCGCGCCGCCCGACGAGGCGGAAGCCCGCTGCGGTGTGCAGCGCGAGGCTGGCGCTGTTCTCGGGGAACACGCTGCCCTGCAACGTCCAGACGCCCGCCGCCTCGGTGGACGCGATGAGCGCGTCCAGCAGCAGTCGCCCCACGCCCCGGCCGCGGGCCGCCGGGGCGACGTAGACGGAGTGCTCCACCACCCCGGCGTAGACGGCGCGGGAGGAGACCGGGGAGACGGCGGCCCAGCCGAGCACCGCGGCCGCAGCGTCGAGGGCCACGAGGCGGTGCTCCTCCAGGTGGGCCGCGTCGAAGACCTCCCAGGCCGGCGGGGAGTCCTGGAAGGTGGCGTGCCCGGTGGCGATGCCGGCGGCGTAGACGTCGCGCACGGCGGGCCAGTGCCGCGGGTCCATTGGCGCGGTCCGCAGCTCCCCCGCGCCGCCGCTGGCGGCGCCCTGCCGGCTCATGCCGGGGCGTTGCCCGGGGTGCGGCTGCTCAGCACCGCCGCCAGCGCGTCGAGAGCCCGGGGGACGAGGGTGAAGTAGGCCCAGGTGCCGCGCTTCTCGCGGGTCAGCAGGCCCGCCTCGGTGAGCACCTTGAGGTGGTGGGAGACCGTCGGCTGGCTGAGGCCCAGGGGGCCGGTGAGGTCGCACACGCACGCGCTCGCGCCCTCGTGCGTGGCGATGAGGGACAGCAACCGCAGGCGGGCGGGGTCGGCGACGGCCTTGAGGGTGCGGGCCAGCGCGGCCGCGGCCTCGGCGCTGAGGGGGGCTCCGGTCAGCGGGGCGCAGCAGGCCGTGGCGGGAGCGGGGGTCGGCTCGAGGGTCCGGGACGTGGCCATGCGCCCAGTATGGCCCCACCCATCGATCGCCGCCTATGTTGACGAGCATCGATATGAGCTGCCAGAGTCGCCCCACAGGACATCGACATGCGTCGATGAAGAGGGGAGAATCATGCTCCAGCCCACGACGACCGGCCAGGCGGTCGGCAGGGCCGTGGCCACCACAGGGGCGGAACCGGTCGACGCGCTCGGCTGCTGCTCGCCGCAGGGGGCGCGCCCCGGCACGGACGTCGACGTCCTCGTGATCGGGGCCGGCCAGGCCGGCCTGGCGGCCGGGTACGCCCTGCGCCGCACCGGAGTGAGCTTCACGCTGGTGGACGCGGCCGCACACGTGGGCGGCTCGTGGGCGGGCTACTACGACAGCCTCACCCTCTTCTCGCCGGCCGGGCGCTCCGCCCTTCCCGGCCTGCCCTTCCCCGGCGATCCGGGCCGCTACCCGCACCGCGACGAGGTGGCCGCCTACCTGCGCCGCTACGCCGAGCACTTCGCCCTGCCGGTGCGCACCGGCACCCGCGTGCAGCGGGTGCGCTGGGACGGCGCCGCGTTCAGCGTCTCCCTGGCCGCCCGCGGCGAGGACGGTGCCCGATCGTCGCTGCGGGCCGGAGCCGTCATCGCCGCGAGCGGCGGCTTCGGCGCCCCGCACCTGCCGGACCTTCCGGGTGCGCGGGAGTTCGGGGGGCAGATGCTGCACGTGGGCCGCTACCGCAGCCCCACGGCCTTCGCCGGGCAGCGGGTCGTGGTGGTCGGCGCGGGCAACTCGGCGGTGCAGGTCGCCACCGAACTGGCGGAGGTCGCCACCGTCACCCTCGCCAGCCGCGCCCCGGTCCGGTGGCGGTCCCAGCGACCCCTCGGTGTCGACGTCCACCACTGGACCCGCTTCAGCGGCGTGGAGGCCCTCCCCCTCGGGCGCCACGCCCAGCAGGTCGTCGGGGTGCTCGACGACGGGCGCTACCGCGCCGCCCTGGCCGCCGGTCGCCCCGGGCGCCGCCCGATGTTCACCACCCTCACACCGACCGGCGTGCGCTGGGCCGACGGCGTCGAGGAGGACGTCGACACGGTGGTCCTGGCCACCGGCTACCGCCCGGACCTCGGCTACCTGCGGGACCTGGTGCTGCCCGACGGCCGCAGCGCCCTCGACGCACGGCAGGACCCGATGCACCGCCGGGGCGTCAGCACCACCGTTCCGGGGCTCGGCTACGTCGGCCTGCCCGGACAGCACGGCCTCGCCTCCGCCACCCTGCGCGGCGCCGGACCCGACGCCCGCCGCGTCGTGCGGCGCCTCACCGACCAGCTGCGTCGCCGGGCTCCCACCCCGGCACCGCCGGGCCCGGCGTCGAGGACCACCACGCGACCAGACCCGAGGAGCCCTCGATGAGCAGTTCCACCGTCCCTGCCGCCACGACCCCGCCCGGCCTGCCCGTCGCGGTTCTCGGCGCCGGGCCCGTCGGGCTCGCCGCCGCCGCCCACCTGCTGGAGCGCGGCCTGGAACCCCTGGTCCTCGAGGCCGGCGAGCAGGTCGGCGCGAGCGTCGCCGCGTGGGGGCACGTCCGGCTGTTCTCCCCGTGGCGCTACGACCTCGACGCCGCCGCCCGACGCCTGCTGGAACCCACCGGCTGGAGCGCACCGGAACTCACCGGACTGCCCACCGGCGCCGAACTCGTCGAGGACTACCTCCGGCCGCTGGCCGCCACACCCGAGCTGGCCCCTCGCATCCGCACCGGCTCCCGGGTGGTGGCCGTCACCCGGCAGGGCACGGACAAGACCCGCAGCCTCGGCCGCGAGCAGCGCCCCTTCCTCGTGCGCACCGTCACCGGCGGCGGGGTCGTCGACCACCTGGCGCGCGCCGTGATCGACGCGACCGGCACCTGGGAGCAGCGCAACCCCCTGGGCGCCGGTGGCCTGCCCGCACTCGGGGAGGACGGCGCCGCGCAGTTCCTGGCGGGCCCGCTGCCCGACGTCCTCGGCCGGGACCGCGAGAGGTTCGCCGGGCGGCACGCCCTGGTCGTCGGCGCGGGCCACTCCGCGACGAACACCCTGCTGGACCTGGTGCGCCTGGCGGAGCGGGCGCCCGGCACCCGCATCACCTGGGCGGTCCGCGGGAACTCGGTCACCCGCGTCTACGGAGGCGGTGCTGCCGACGCCCTGCCCGCCCGGGGCCTGCTCGGTTCCCGGTTGCGAGCGGCGGTGGAGGCCGGGCGCATCGAACTGCGGACGGGCGTCACCGTCACCGCACTGGAACCCGGCGTGCTGGAACCCGGCGAGGTGGAGGGCGGGGTGACCGTCGTCGCCGAGACCCCGGCGGGTCGCCGCGAGCTGCGCGTGGACGTCGTCGTCGCGGCCACCGGCTTCCGGCCCGACCTGGGGATCCTGCGCGAGCTGCGCCTCGACCTGGACCCGGGAGTCGAGGCGCCCCGCGCGCTCGCACCCCTGATCGATCCGGAGTTCCACTCCTGCGGCACGGTTCCCCCGCACGGCGCAGGCGTGCTCGCGCACCCGGAGCAGGACTTCTACGTCGTGGGCATGAAGAGCTACGGCCGTGCCCCGACGTTCCTGCTGGCCACGGGCCACGAGCAGGTGCGCTCGATCGCGGCTGCCCTCGCCGGCGACGCGGAGGCGGCGGCCGACGTGCGCCTCGACCTGCCCGCGACCGGCGCCTGCTCCAGCACCCCGTCCACGGCGGAGGCCGACGGCGTGGACGCCGACGGCGTGGAGGTCGACGATCCCGTGCCGGCGGGGGCGGTCCCCGCGGCGGCCGGCGGTGGCTGCTGCTGAGTGCGGCTCCCCCGCCCTCCGCGCGCTGCCGCGGACGCGTCGAGCCCGGACCCGCGGAGGGTCCGGGCTCGACCGGGACGCGCTGCTCAGGCGGTCGTGGCGGCCCGCTCGGGCAGCAGCTCGGCGAGGAGCCGCTCGACGTGCCCGCGGATCTCGTCGCGGATCGGGCGCACCGCCTCCACGCCCTTGCCGGCGGGGTCCTCCAGCTGCCAGTCCAGGTACCGCTTGCCGGGGAAGATCGGGCAGGCGTCACCGCAGCCCATGGTGATGACGACGTCGGAGTCCTGCACCGCCTCGGTGGTCAGGATCTTCGGGGTCTGCGCGGAGATGTCGATTCCGACCTCCGCCATCGCCTGCACCGCGGAGGGGTTGACGCTGTCCTTCGGCGCGGAGCCGGCGGAGCGGACCTCCACGGCGTCCCCGCCGAGGTGGCGCAGCCAGCCGGCGGCCATCTGGGAGCGGCCGGCGTTGTGGACGCAGACGAACAGGACGCTGGGCTTGGCGGGCGCAGAGCTCACGGACATGGAGAACCTCTCAGGAGTGACGAGCTGGACGGTCGAGGGCGGCGTGCACGGGGGCCTCGGTGGGCACCACGGCCTCACCGGCGCTCTCGCCAGCGTCGGGGTAGAGGGCCAGGACCAGCCCGGCCCCGAGGCCGGCGCCGATCACCTGGGCGAGGACGTAGCCGGGCGCCGACGCCGGGGCGATGCCCGCGAAGGTGTCGGAGAAGATCCGCCCGATGGTGACGGCGGGGTTGGCGAAGGACGTGGAGCTGGTGAACCAGTAGGCGGCGCCGATGTAGGAGGCCACCGCCGCAGCGGACAGCGCCGCCCGCCCGGAACGCGCCAGGGCGAAGATCAGCGCGATGAGGCCTGCGGTGGCGACGACCTCGCCGATCAGGTGCCCGGTGGTGATGCGCTCGGTCGTGGCGACCTGCCACACCGGCAGGTCGAACATGGCGTTGGCCAGCCACGCCCCCGCGATGCCGCCGCCGATCTGCGCGACGGCGTAGGCGGCGACGTCCGCGCCGGGCAGGCCGGTGCCGGCGCGGCGGCCGAGCAGCCAGTCGACGGCGGAGACGACGGGGTTGAAGTGGGCGCCGGAGACGGGTCCGAAGAGCAGGATCAGCACCCCGAGCCCGAAGACGGTGGTGAGGGAGTTCTCCAGCAGTTGCAGGCCCACGTCGTCCGGGGAGAGCGTCTGGGCGGCGATGCCGGAGCCGACGACGACGGCGACCAGCAGCGCGGTGCCCACGGCCTCGGCCAGCAGCCGGCGCCGCAGCGGAGGGCGCGCGGGCGCGCCGGCGGCCTGCGGGGCCATCAGCAGGCTCGCCGGTCGACGTCGCCGCGACTGGCCGCCGCCATGCCGGCGACCACCTCGGCGAGGCCGTCGAGGGCTCCGGGGCGCAGCCGGTAGTAGGTGAAGCGCCCGCACGGCTCGGTGTCCACCAGGCCGGCCTCGCGCAGCACCTTCAGGTGGTGGGAGACGAGCGTCTGCTTCGCCCCGAGGAGGTCCTGCAGGTGGGTGGTGCACAGCTGCTCGCCCGCCAGGAGGGTGAGGATGCGCCAGCGGACGGGATCGGCGACCACCTGCAGCAGCTCAGCCGTCCCCTCCTCGGCGGAGGTGCCGGCCGGTGGTTTCACATCAATGCGCGCTGGTGTCACGCGCGCAGTGTGGCATCAACCCGGACTGGTCCGTCAATCGGGCGGGACGCGGCCCCGCAGCGGGCGGTCAGCGGCAGACGGCGGACTGCACCGCGTCGACGAGCTGCTGCGTCTGCTCCGGGGAGAGATCCGCGGCGGCGCCGCCGAAGAACCCCTTCGCCTCCTGCACGATCGCCGTGGTGTCCTGCCCGGCGGCCACCCGGGCGCAGACCTCCGCCGCACCCCGCGCCAGCGCCTGGGGATCGGCGGCCACCTCGGGGGCGACGCCCTCGACGTCCTTCGCGAGCTGCTCGAGGCGTTCACCCGAGGGCATCTCCACCGCGGGCAGGGAGGGCGCGTCCGGCAGGGCACTGGTGGCCTCCGAGGCGGACCGGGCGGCGTCCTCGGCGGCGCTGCACCCCGCGAGGAGACCGGCGAGGAGGAGGGCGGCGGGCCAGCGCGAAGCAGTCATCGCCCCATCATCGACCCCACCGCACGAGTCCTCACCTCCAACGCCGGCCGGTCGGCCGGGTCGCTGACCGACGCGTAGGGCTTCCCCTCCCGCGGCGCCGGCCAGCGACGGGGCGACGCTACCGAAACCGCGCCCCCGCGTCGAACTGGTGTTCGAAGAACGCGGGTTCCACTGCTTGCCCGGGTGGCGGAGCGGCCGTATCGTCATCCCCGCCGCGGCCCCGAGGGAGGCCCGGCCACCACCGCACATCGAGGTCGCGGACGCTCTCCCGCCGACTCGCCCCGGGGTGCGCACTCCCCCACCGGTTCGTCCTCGTCGCCCTGCCGGAGGGCACAGCACGCCCCTGCCCACCTCACCGGCGAGGTGGGCGCTGGAACACCCCCCGCCCAGCACGACGAGGAGGTTCGATCGTGAGCGTGGACACCCGCGCCGCGGACCGGGTCCGCATCGACCCGGCCCCCGGCGCCCACGGCCTGGCGCAGGCACGGCGGTTCCTCGGCCGCTACGCCCAGCAGTCCGGTTTCGCCCAGGAGCGCGCCGACGACCTCGTGCAGGCCGCGGCGGAACTGATGGCCGTGGGCGGGGGACCCCACCGGGTCACCGCCGTCGCCGTCCGGCAGCACCGGGGCCACCTGACCGTCCTCGTCGACCTCGACGGGCTGGATCGCGTCGACGTCGCCGACGAGGCGGCCGAGCTGCTGAACGGGCTGAGCCGGGAGTGGGGCTGGCGCAGGCTGCCGGGCCGCACGCAGGTGTGGTGCGACGTGTCGGCCCAGGAGGCGCAGGCCTGAGAGCAGCCGGAGGGGCAGCGACCACCACGCCGGTGGGGGCGCGTCAGCGGCTCGGCCCGTCGTAGCCGATGTGGAGGAAGCCGTCGTCGGCGCCGATCAGCCGACCACCCACGGCGGCCATCGCCTCGGCTTCCTCCGCGAGGCCCTCGTAGGCGGTCGCGGCCTGCAGCAGGTCGGCTGCCCCGTCGGCGGCATGCTGGAACGAGAGCACCTCCCGAGTCCGCACCAGCGCACCGTCGACGACGGCGTGCACCCGCAGCGCGCTCCCGTCGGCGACCAGGTCGAAGCCCGGGCCGACGCGGGCCGCGCCGACGGCCCACCGCCCGGCGGTGACGTCCTGGGACGCCGCCTGCCGGGCGATCTCCGCGAGGACGTCGACGGGGACCTCGGGCCCACCCACCTGCTCGAGCGATCGCCCCGTCCACAGCAGGACCGCGGTGCGGGGCGCCGCGGCGCTGTCGAGGGGCTCCTCCCCTGCGACGGCGGGCTCCTGGACCACCCTCAGGCGCCATCCGGGAACCGCCGGGCCCGCTCCGGGCGGAACCCCGTGAAGGCCGGGCGGAACCCCGTGAGGGCCGGGCGCCCGTCGGGCCCGCTGGCGGCGGGACGCACGGGCGGCGACCAGGTGACCGTTGAGCATCGGTTCCACGAGCCACCAGCCCGCGCCGTGCGCGGAGCGCAGCTCGGCGGCCAGCTCCCGCAGCAGCGCCGCGGCCCCGGGCAGGGCGGTCGCGCAGTCCATCTGCCACCGGTGCCGGACGTGGTGCTCGGAGCCCTTCCACGGCGACGGCGGCCGGGGCACGGTGTCGTGCTCAGTCATCACGCACATGCTGCAACCTCCTGGCGCGAGGGGCCGACAGCCCGGCGGGTGAGCGACAGCGACCGCTGTCGGGCCGGCACCGGGTGGGGCTCCTGCGCACAGTCAGGGCGGGCGGGGTTCCCCAGGGAGGGGTCCAGCGCCAGCGTGCCCATGCTGACACAGACGGCGGCCGCACGAGGCGCTCAGCGGAGGAGGTGGAGCCGGTGCACGACGACGTCCAGCGGAAGGGTGGTGTCGATCTCCAGGGTGGCCGTGCGGCGCAGCAGGGGCTCGACCTCGGCGATGTGCCGGAGGACGAGTGCCCGCTCGGCGGGGTCCTTGCCGTAGTCGTTGGTGGTGCGCTCGGCGATCCGCTCCAGCAGGACGGAGGCGGGAGCGCTGAGCAGGACGACGTGCTCGAACAGGGGGTAGAAGCGCCCCTGGTTGCTCTTGCAGCCGGCGACGAACAACGAGCCGCCGCGGTGCCCGGTCAGCAGCCCGGTGATGGCCTCCTCGCGCCACACCCAGTCCGCGCGGCCGTGCTCGTCGGTGGTCCACCGGCTCCACGCGTCGCTGTCGGTGTCGACGACGCGGTGCCCCAGGGCAGCCAGCCGCGTCAGCACCGTGGACTTCCCCGTCCCCGACATCCCGGTGATCAGCACCCGCAGCACGCCGCGACCCTACGGCCGGCCGGCCTGCGCCGAGGAGTGACCGTCCACGGCGAGCCGAGGTCCGGCACCGACGGGTCCGCCCCGGGGTCGGCCGGGCTCAGCCGCTCCCGGAGAGCGGGGCGTCGCGGTCACGATCCGCGGGGCAGGAGCTAGTCGGCGCCCATGACGGGTAGCAGTTCGACGTCCGGGTGGGCCCGCTGGAAGGTCCCCAGCCGCCACTCGTCGAGGAAGAGCGCCAGCGCCTGCCCGTCGCTGCGGACGACGAGTTCGCTGCCTCGTCCGGAGTCGATCAGCGTGGCGTGGCGGGTGTCGACGCGGCGGGCGACGGAGTAGGGCAGGGGGTCGATCTGCAGCGGGGCGTGGAACTCGTGCGCCATGCGGTGGACGGCCACCTCGTACTGCAGGGGCCCCACCGCCGCCAGCACGGGCTCGCCGTGGCCTCGTCGGTCGGAGTGCAGCACCTGCACCACCCCCTCGGCGTCCAGCGCGGCCAGGCCCTGGCGGAACTGCTTGGCCTTGCCGAGGTCGAGGGCCCGGGCCGCGCCGAAGTGCTCCGGGGCGAAGGCGGGGATGGGCGGGAAGGCGACGACCGGCGCCTGGGCGAGGGTGTCCCCGACCTGGATGTGGGTGGCGTTGACCAGGCCGATGACGTCACCGGGCCAGGCCTCGTCCACGGTCTGGCGGTCCGAGCCGAAGACGGTCTGGACGTGCTTGAGCACCAGCGGGCGCTGGGTCCGGGCGTTGACGACGGTCATGCCGCGCTGGAAGCAGCCGGAGTGGATGCGGGCGAAGGCGAGGCGGTCGCGGTGGGCGGGGTTCATCCCCGCCTGGATCTTGAAGATCTGCGCGCTGAAGGGATCGTCCACCTCGCGGGACCCGCCGCCGGTGACGCGCTGCGCGGTAGGGGCCGGCGCCAGCTCGGCCAGGGCGTCCAGCACCTGGGCGACGCCGAAGTTGACGACAGCCGCGGTGAACAGCACCGGGGTGCTCTCGTGGCCCAGGAACGCCTCCCGGTCGTGCTCGCCACCGGAGACGGCGAGCAGCTCGGCCTCCTCCTGCGCCTGCGCCCACGCCGCACCCTCCTCCCGTGCGGCGGTGGCGGCGTCCATCCGCTCGCTCAGCGCCAGGCTGGCGCCGCCGGGGGTGCGGGTGAAGCGCACGTAGTCCCCGCGGCGGGTGTCGAGCAGGCCCCGGAAGTCCCCGGCGATCCCGACCGGCCAGTTCAGCGGCGTCGGGCGCAGGCCGGTCGCGGCGGCGATGTCGTCGAGGACGGCGAGGGCCTCCAGGCCCGGGCGGTCCCACTTGTTGACGACGGTGATGACGGGGATGCGCCGATGACGGCACACCTCGAAGAGCTTGCGCGTCTGCCGTTCCATGCCACGCGCCGCGTCGACCAGCATGATCGCGCTGTCCACGGCGGCGAGGACCCGGTAGGTGTCCTCGGAGAAGTCGGCGTGACCAGGGGTGTCCAGCACGTTGAGGACGTGGCCCTCGTGGTGCAGCTGCAGCACCGCGGAGCTGATGGAGATCCCGCGGGCCTTCTCCATCTCCTGCCAGTCCGAGACCACTCCGGCGCGCCCGGCCTTGCCGTGGACGTGGCCGGCCTGCCGGATGGCGTGCGCGTGCAGCGCCAGGGCCTCGGTGAGCGTGGACTTGCCCGCGTCCGGGTGGCTGATGATCGCCAGCGTGCGGCGTCGCGCCGCCTCGCTCGCCACACCCACCTGGACGTCGTGGGGGGCGTCCGGTCCTCGGCTCATGCCGCGATCTCCTCAGGCCGAGTGGCTAGCACGACAACTCTAGTCTCGGCCGGGAGCAGGCTCGTCACGGGCGACGGCGCCCCCCTCCCCCGACAGGACGCGCCACCACTGACCGGCCCGCTCGGCACGCTCGCCGCACCGAGCCCCACGGACAAGACACGGACTCCCCTTGCCATCCCACAGGATGGTCGTAGGATGGTGGACACAGGGAAGGGGTGCTCGATGGCCGAGGTCGAGAAGAGCGAGAAGATCACCATCAACCTCGGGTTGGTCGACCTCGGCCAGATCGACCTCCTGGTCGACGAGGGCTTCTACGCCAACCGCACGGACTTCATCCGGACAGCCATCCGCCGCCAACTCGACAGCCGAGCCTCGGCGGTGAACGACACCGTGGAACGCAGAGCGCTCACGCTCGGCACCCGGCACCTCAGCCGCGGCGAACTCGAGGCGCTGCGGGACGCCGGGCGGCAGATCGAGCTGCGGGTCCTCGGGCTGGCCACCATCGCCGACGACGTCAGCCCGGAACTGGCCCTTGCCACGATCGCGTCGGTGGAGGTCCTCGGCGCCTTCCGGGCGCCACGAGCGGTGAAGACCGCACTGGCCCCCCGCATCACCTGACACCGCGCGCGGCACCCCGCGACGGCGCACGAACCACTGCAGTACGGCACGGCCGCCCGGCCGGCGCCGAGGTTCCACCTGCCCCCGAAGGGGGATCCCATGGACGACAACCACACCACGGGCATGCCCGAAGCACTGCGCCTCATCCGCGCGGGGCGCCTCGACGAGGCCACCGCGATCCTGCAGCGCACCCTCGGCTCGGGGCTCCCCGCCCCGGCGACCGGCGCGACGCGCGGTGGAACGGCAGGTTCCGCTCCGCGGTCCACCGGCCTGCTCCGAGGTGGTCGACGCGGACCCGGCACCGGACAGGCCCCACCCCAGGTGGGCGGCCTGCTCGACAGGCTCCGCGGCGCGCCGGGTCCGGGCACCGCCCCGGCCGGCTCGACCGGCGGCGGCCCGTCCGGCCCGTCCGGCCCACTGGGCAACCTCCCCGGCTTGAGCAACCTCCCCGGCTTGAGCAACCTTCCGGGCATGGGCAACCTTCCGGGCATGGGCAACCTCCCCGGCACGGGCGCTGGAGGTTCTGCGGCGGCCGCAGTGGCGGCCGCGGCCCCCGGCGGCGAGATCCGTCACCTCAGCCACACCGAGGCGGCCGGCACCCGCAGCTACGACCTCTACATCCCCACCGGCTACACCGGTGCACCCGTGCCGCTGGTCGTGATGCTGCACGGCGGCAAGCAGAACGCCCTCGACTGCGCCGCGGGTACCCGCATGAACGACCTCGCCGAGCAGCAGACCTTCCTCGTCGCCTACCCGGAGCAACCCACCTCGGCCAACGCCGGCGGCTACTGGAACTGGTTCAACCCGGCCGACCAGCAGGCCGGAGCCGGTGAGCCCTCGATCATCGCCGGCATCACCCGGCAGGTGATGGCCGAGCACCACGTCGACCCGGACCGCGTCTTCGTCGCCGGCCTGTCGGCGGGCGGGGCGATGGCTGCGGTGATGGCCGCGACCCATCCGCAGCTGTACGCCGGGGTCGGGGTGCACTCCGGGCTCGCCTACGGCGCCGCGCGTGACGTCGGATCGGCGTTCGCGGCGATGCGCAGCGGCGGTTCCCCCCTCCCGGGTGGACGGGTGCCGTTGATCGTGTTCCACGGCGACGCCGACGGCCTCGTGACGCCGGTGAACGCCGAGAGGCTCATCACCGCCCGCCTCGCGACGGCCACCAGCCCCGTCTCCACCACCAGTGAGCGCGACGAGCGATCCGAGCGCGCAGCCACCCGCACCACCTACGCCACCGCCGACGGTGCCGTCGTCGCCGAGTCGTGGATCGTGCACGGCGGTGGGCACGCCTGGTACGGAGGGAGCCCGGTGGGGTCGTGCACCGACCCCATGGGTCCCGACGCATCCGCGGAGATGGTCCGGTTCTTCCTGGCCCACGGTCGCCGCTCCTGACGTGCAGACGGCAGGGGCGGGACGACGGACCACCCGGCGGTCGGTCGTCCCGCCTGCGGCACAACGGGTCCGGTGAGCGCACCCCGCCGGCGGATCGCCCGGCAGGAACCCGGGCATGGGGCTCGGGTTCCTGCCGGCGAATGGCAGGAACCCGGGTGGTCGAACTCCCGGTCAAGTGCCGATGAACGGGCCCGGCGGGAACCCGAAGGCCGCCATGCGCTCGGAGGTGAACACCACCACGACCTCGTCCCCGATCACCGCCGCCCCATCGTCGCCCGGGCACAGCGGATGGCCCGCGACGAGCCAGACGGGCCCCGCGTCGACGTCGAGACGGATGGCCACCGGGACGTCACGCTCGATGCGGGGATGCACCACCCGACCGTCCGAGGTGGTGACGGGTCCGAACGCGACGTGCCACCAGAAGCAGTTCACCGCCCGGACCGCCGAACCGACGCGAGGCTCCCAGTGCGGGTGCGGGTCGACCCGCCACCGGTCGATCCCCTCGCCGCCCCTCGCGCACCTGTCGGCCATGGGGGTCGGGAACGTCTCGTTGCCGTAGAGGTAGAACCTCATGGTCGACGCCACGGCCACCGGCCCGCCATCGGTGACGAGGCTCAGGCCCACGAGTCCCCGGATCCCGTCACGTCAGCCACCAGCTCATCCTGCACCGGAGCGACCGCCTCGGCGCCGGAGACGGAGGCTGGTCGCCCGCGGTGGATGCACCCCAGGAGTCGACGGAGGAACCGTGCCCCTGCCCGAGGCCGCCGCCCGGGACGCCCGCGCAAGCGCGGTCGGCAGGGCCTCGGGCCCCTCAACTGCTCCCCCGACAGCGACGTGGACACGGCACCCCGCCGAGACCTCGTGCCGGGTGGGGCGCGTCGCCGTGACGCGCCCCACCCGGCGACCGGCTCGGTGCCGGACTACTTGCTGCAGATGACGCCGACGCACTCCGGCGCGGCCTTGCTGCCCTTGGCCCTGTTGCCGCCGCCGTCGATGGCGCCGGGGGCGAAGATGCCGTGCCCGGCGCTGTTCCGAACCCGGTTGCCGCGCAAGGTGACCTCGCGCACGTCGCCCTCGATGGTGGGGGCGGGAACGTGGATGCCGTCGTAGGTGGGCGCCCAGTCCCCGTGCGGCCCGAACCCGCTGTGGGTGATCTTGTTGTTCTCGATCAGCACGTCGTACACGCTCTGCGAGCTGGAGTCCACGGTGATCCCGGACGCGGGGTTGTTGCGGATCCGGTTGTTGCGGATCGTGATGCCCTCGATCCTGGTGCCGTCGAGAGACACGCCCGTCATCACGTTGTCCGCGATCGTGATGTTGAAGGTGTCATCGTTCACGCTGACGCCGCCGGGGGCGAAACGGTTGCCCGTCACCTCGACGTCGCTGCTCTCGTAGAGCTGGACCCCGCCCCCGGGGAAGCGGTTGTTGCGGATGCGCATGTTCCCGCCACTGCCACCGACGTAGCGGAGGGTGTTGCCCTCGATCAGAGCGCTGCCGTGGTAGTAGAAGCCGATCTCGGCGATGCGGGACTTGCGGACGGTGAGGTCCTGGCCGACCTCGCTGCGGAGGGTGTCCTCCGTCGTCAGGCGCTCCACCGTGAGGCCCTCGGTGTAGCTGGCGTACACCGCGTACGCGTAGCCCTCGATGGTGCCGTTGCGGATCGTGACGTCGTGGGTGCGAGGCAGCTCCGGGCTGTCGAAACCGACCTCGATGCCGCGATTGTCGAAGACCTCCTCTCCCCCGACGCGGCGCAGGGTGTGCCCGTTCAGGTCGATCGTCGTGCCCGAGGCCCTGACGATGAGCCCTCTGCCGGTGCAGTTCAGGTCCTTGGTCAGCACGACCTTGCCGCTCACCTCCGAACCGCAGGTGACCGCCGTGGCGGTGGGTCCGGCGGCGGTGGCGGCCGGAGCGGTGAGCAGGGCCAGCGGCACCGCGGCCGCAGCAGCCACGAGCCTGATGGATGTCCTCATGAGTTCCCCCCCATGTGAATGCCTGGATCGGCGGATGCATCCTGGCAGAGAGTCACGACACAGGTGCAGGACTTCGGGCGGGTCAAGTCCAGGGGCGTGGTGTACGGCGGTTTCTCGCGTGATCTTGTGATGGTCAGGCGGTGATGGCCTGCAAGGTGGTGTCGGTGTTCACCTCCGTCACGGTGTCGGCGGCGGCGCTCTCGCTGGTGTGGAGGGTGAGACGGCAGCGGTGCAGGAGGTCGAGGCCGAGGTAGCGGCGTCCTTCGGTCCACTCATCGTGCTGCTCGGCCAGCACCGCGCCGACGAGGCGGATGAGTGCGTGGCGGTCGGGGAAGATCCCCACCACGTCGGTGCGGCGGCGGATCTCGCGGTTGAGCCGCTCCTGCGGGTTGTTCGACCAGATCTGGCGCCAGACTTCCTTGGGGAACGCCGTGAACGCGAGGAGATCGGCTCTCGCGGCATCCAGGTGCTCCGCGACCACCGGCAGCTTCTCCGCCACGGCGTCCAGGACGCGGTCGAACTGAGCGTGCACGGATGCGGCGTCGGGTTGGTCGTAGACGGAGTGCAGCAGCGGCTTGACCCAGGCCCAGGCCGACTTCGGCGTCGCGGCCATGAGGTTCGCGGCGTAGTGCGTCCGGCAGCGCTGCCAGGACGCGCCGGGCAGGGTGGCGCCGATGGCTGCGAGCAGGCCGCGGTGGGCGTCGGAGGTGACCAGGCGAACGCCGGTCAAGCCGCGGGCTGTCAGGTCACGGAAGAAGGACAGCCAGCCGGCGCCGTCCTCGGCGGAGGAGACTTGCAGGCCGAGGATCTCGCGGTGGCCATCGGCGTTGACCCCGACAGCGAGCAGGGCGTGGACGTTGATGACGCGCCCGTCCTCGCGCACCTTCATCGTCAACGCGTCGGCGGCCACGAACGTGTACGGCCCGGCATCCAGCGGTCGAGTACGAAACGCCTTCACCTGCTGATCGAGGTCTTTGGCCATCTCGCTGACCTGCGACTTCGAAAGCCTGGTGATCCCCAGGGACTCCACCAGCTTCTCCATCCGGCGGGTGGAGACCCCCAGCAGGTAGCAGGTGGCGACCACGCTGGTCAGTGCCCGCTCGGACCGCTTGCGCCGCTCCAGCAACCAGTCGGGGAAGTAGCTCCCCGACCGCAGCTT